>NZ_LT594324.1:2644782-3967174 GCF_900089605.1 Micromonospora narathiwatensis
CTGGACCGTGGCGGCCACGGATCTGACCTGGTCGTGCTGGACGACCGCCGCGCACGTGGCCCATGACCTGCTCGCCTACGCGGCCCAGCTCACCGGCCGGCCGGTCGACGGATACCTCCCCCTCGATCTGCGGGTACGCGCCGACGCGGCACCGGCCGACCTGCTGACCGTGGTGACCGCGAGCGCCGGGCTGCTCGCCGCCGCCGTCGACGGTGCCGACCCGCAGGCCCGGGCCTGGCACTGGGGACCGTGTGACCCGGGCGGCTTCGCGGCGATGGGGATCGCGGAGACTCTGCTGCACACCCGGGACATCACCGGCGGCCTGCGGCTGGACTGGTCGCCGCCGCCGGAACCGTGCGCCGGGGTGCTGGGCCGGCTGTTCCCGGACGCGCCGGGCGGCGACCCGGTGGCGGTGCTGCTCTGGATGACCGGCCGGGCTCCGCTGGGCGACCGGCCACGGCGTACCGCGTGGACCTGGCGGGCCGCGCTCGGCTGAGGCAGGTCAGCGCCGACGCCAGGGCAACCGCCAGCGCCGACGCTCGGCACGGCCGGTCACGGTGGCGGTGGCGGTGGCGACACGTTCGGCGGCGGCCCGTTCGCGTTCCTCCCGCCAGCGTCGGACGGTCTCCTCCACGTTCACGGGACGGACCACCACCCGGGGTCCGCTCGGTGAACGCAGGAATTCCACGATCTCCTGGTTCAACGCGGTGATCACCCCGCGCACCGACTCCTCGGTCGGCAGGTCCCGCAGTTCGCCGGGCAACCGCTCCACGCGGCGGCGCAGCTGCAACGGGGTGGGCAGCAGCAGGTCACCCGGGATCCGCTCCCGCTCCAGGAAGCTCTTGATCCACCACGACTCGTCGTAGGGCAGGTCGCGCCCCGGGATCGGTTTGCCCGCGCCCGGCAGGTTGTCGAACTCGCCGCGCTCCTGGGCCGAGCGGATCTGCGCCTCGACCGCCGCCTCCCAGCCAGTCACCACCGCCGTCACCTCCCGCACCCACCGTATCCGCCGGTCCCGGACGGCGGCACGCCCCGGCAGGAGCCGGTCACGCCAGGTGGCGGACGTGCCGGTGGCCGTCGCGGGGGAACGGCGGCCGGGCCGGCAGCACCTCCTGGAAGACGTATCCGCTCTTCTCCGCCACCCGGCAGGAGGCGGGGTTGTCGATCTGGTGCAGCAGTTCGAGGCGGGCCAGCCCGCCGGCGGCGAAGCGGGCGAACGCCCAGTCGCTGACGGCGTCGACCGCCCGGGGCGCGACGCCGCGGCCCCGGGCGGTCGCCGCCGTCCAGTAGCCCACCTCGGCGTACGGTCGCCCGGGCGTGACCTCCTTGAGCAGTACGTGCGCCACCAGCCGTTCCCCCGCGGGCGTCGGCTCCAGCACGGCGAAGCTGAACCGACGGTCGGCCGCCCAGCCCTGTCGGCTGCGGCGCAGGAACGCCCGGGCGTCGGACGGGGTGTCCACCGGTTGTTGGGTCCAGTTCCGCAGCACCGGGTCCTGGTACGCGGCCAGCAGCGCGCCGGCGTCGCCGACACGCCACGGCCGCAGCAGCAGACCGGGCGCGGACGGGGTGGGCGCGGCGTGCAACACGATCGACATGTCGGTAGTCTGGCCCGCCCCGCCGCTCGTGGCGACCCCGCTCGGGCCGGCGGCGCGGTGGCGGCTCGCCGCCGTCCGGCGGCTGATCGACCGGCTGACTGGCGGAATCCTGCTGGCCCTCCGAGCACTGACCGCGCTGACGTGACGCGGATAACCGCCGGTGCGGCCGGCGGGGCGTAGGGTCGGGCGGACGGGCACGGGGGAGGACACATTGGTCACGGTCGGCGCGGTGCTGGGGATCGCCCTGGTGGCGTTGGGTCTGGTGCTCACGCCCGGCCCGAACATGGTCTACCTGGTGTCCCGGTCGGTCACCCAGGGCCGGCGGGCCGGGCTCGTGTCGCTGCTCGGCGTGGCCGTCGGCTTCCTGGTCTACCTGGGCGCGGCGGTCGCCGGGATCGCCACGGTGTTCATGCTGGTCCCTCCGCTGTACGTGGCGGTGAAGCTGGCCGGGGCGGCGTACCTGCTGTGGCTGGCCTGGCAGGCGCTGCGCCCGGGCGGCCGGTCGGCGTTCGCCCCGGCACCGCTGCCGCCGGACCGGCCTCGGCGGCTGTTCACCATGGGTCTGGTCACCAACCTGCTCAATCCGAAGATCGCCATCCTGTACGTGTCGCTGCTGCCGCAGTTCATCGACCCGGCGCGCGGCCACGTAGCGGTGCAGAGCCTGCTGTTGGGGCTGACCCAGATCAGCATCGCGCTGACCGTGAACGGGCTGATCGTGCTCACCGCCGGCACGGTGTCGGCGTTCCTGACCCGGCGCCCGGCGTGGGCACGGGCGCAGCGGTACGTGATGGGCAGCGTGCTGGCCGGTCTTGCGATCCGCATCGCCGCCGACCGCTCCCGCGCCGCCGTCGCCACCCCCTGACCGGCGCCGGCTGCCGCGCCCGCCTCGCGTCGAGCGGGCCGGCGACGGTGCTCGAGTCGGACCGGGGCCGCCTCACCTGGGTGGCTCGCGGAGCACGGCGACGCCGCCGGCCGGTACGGTCACCGCGTCGCCGACCGGTTCGCCGGTGAGCAGTTCCGTCCCGGCGGCCGGCACCCGCTGCGGCCGGTCGGTGTGGTTGAGCAGGAACAGCCAGCTCCGGTCCCCGTCCCGGCGGCGGACCGCTTCGACGCCCGGCGGCGCGTCCGGGCAGACCGGGGCGACCCCGGCGAGCCGGGCGGCCTCGGCGAGCAGCCGGCGGTAGCTGTCGTCGTCGGGACGGGTGGAGACGTACCAGGCGAGGGCGTCGCCGATCCGGTGCCGGGTCACCGCCGGCCGTCCGTCCAGCACCCCACCGAGGTACGCGGTGACCGGCGCGGCGCCGGCCAGGTGCACGGTCTCGGTCCAGTCCCGGCCGGTCCCGCCGCCGGTCAACGGCACCCGGTCGTCGCCGGCGAGCGGGTGGAACTCCTCGACCCGGATGCCCAGCAGGTCGCGGAACGCGCCCGGGTAGCCGCCCAGGCGGATCCGGCCGTGTTCGTCGGCGACGCCGCTGAGCCAGGTGACCAGCAGGTGGCCGCCGCCGCGCACGTGGTCGCGTACCCAGTCGGCGGTGGCGTCGGAGGCCAGGTAAAGGGCGGGGAGCACGAGCAGCCGGTACCCGTCGAGGGGGTCGCCGGGCAGCACCAGGTCGCAGGCGATCCCGGCGTGCCACAGCGCGCGGTGGGCGGCGGCCACCTCGGCGTGCTGGTCGAGCCGCTGCGACGGCAGGCCCGGGTGGCGCAGCGCCCAGCCGCAGGCCGCGTCCCAGCCGATCGCTACGGAGGCGTCCACCCGGCCGGCGTCGACCTCGGGGATCCGGCGCAGCATCTCGCCGAGGTCGACGGCTTCCCGGAACACCCGGCTGTCCGGGCCGGCGTGCGGGACCAGCGCCGAGTGGAAGCGTTCCGCCCCGCCGGCCGGGGCCCGCCACTGGAAGAACATCACCCCGCGGGAGCCGCGGGCGACGTGGGCGAGGCTGTGCCGGGCCATCCGGCCGGGCTCCTTGGTGTGCATCCGGTCGGTGGTGTGGATCTGGTTCGGGGCGCTCTCCATCAGCAGCCAGGCCGCCGGCCGGTCCGTCGCGCCCCGCCGGTGCGCGCCGTGCCGGGCCCAGCCGCGGGCGAGGTCGGCGGCGAGCGCGGTCTGCTCCTCCGCGCCGCCGTCCACCGCCGGCGGGTAGTGGTCGATGGCGACCAGGTCCACCTCGGACGCCCACCGGCCATGGTCGACCGGCACCCAGTCGCCGAGCACGTAGTTGGTGGTGACCGGCACCGCCGGGTTCGCCGCGCGCAGCACGTCCCGCTGCTCGGCGTACGCGGCCAGCAGGGTGTCGGACCAGAAGCGGCGGAAGTCGAGCAGGTGGCCCGGGTTGGCCAGGTACTGGGTGGCCCGGGGCGCGGCGATCTGCGCCCAGTCCGAGTAGTGCTGGCTCCAGAAGGTGGTCACCCAGGCGGCGTTGAGCGCGTCGAGGTCGCCGTACCGGTCGGCCAGCCAGCGGCGGAACGCCGCCTCGGTGTGCGCGCAGTGGCAGGTGGTGCCGTACTCGTTGTGCACGTGCCACAGGGCCAGGGCCGGGTGGTCGGCGTACCGGTCGGCGAGCACCCCCGCGATGCGACGGGCCGCGGCCCGGTACGCGGGCGCGGCGGCGCAGTAGGTGTCGCGGCTGCCGTGGTGCAGCCGTACGCCGTCGGCGGTGACCGGCAGCGCGTCCGGGTGGGCGAGGGAGAACCACGGCGGGGGCGAGGCGGTGGGGGTGGCCAGCGCGGCCCGGATGTCGTTGTCGTGCAGCAGGTCGAGGACCCGGTCGAGCCAGTCGAAGGCGTACCGGGCGGGGGCCGGTTCGAGGCGGGACCAGGCGAACACGCCGACGGTGACGAGGTTGACCCCGGCGCGGCGCATCAGCGCGACGTCCTCCCGCCACACCTCGGCCGGCCACTGCTCCGGGTTCCAGTCGCCGCCGTAGCAGAGCCGGCCGTCGTCGTTGCGCATCGGTCAGCCCTTCACCGCGCCGGTGATCATTCCCTTGGTGAAGTGCCGCTGCACGAACGGGTAGACGATCACCGCCGGGACCACGGTGACCACCACCACCGCCATCTTGACGGCGAGGGTCGGCGGGTACGCGGTCATCCCGGGCAGGTTGACCGGGGTGCCGGAGACGTTGGGCGACTGCCCGGCGAGGATGTAGCTCTGCAGCACCCGTTGGATCGGGAACTTGTCGTTGTCGTCGAGGTAGAGCACCGCGTTGAAGTACGCGTTCCAGTAGCCGACGGCGTAGAAGAGGCCGATCACGGCGATCACCGCCCGGGACAGCGGCAGCATGATCCTCCAGAGGATCTGGAACTCCCCCGCCCCGTCGATGCGGGCGCTGTCGAGCAGTTCCCCGGGCACGTTCATGAAGAACGCCCGGATCACCACCAGGTTGAACACGCTGACCGCGCTGGGCAGGATCAGCGACCAGATGCTGTCCTTGAGCCCGAGACCGGTGACCACCAGGTAGCTGGGCACCAGCCCGGGAAAGATCAGGAAGGTCAGCAGGAAGAAGAAGAGCAGCCCCCGGTGGCCGACCGACCCGCGCCGCGACAGCCCGTACGCGGCGAGCACGGTCAGCGCCAGGCTGAGCGTGGTGCCGAGCACGGTGACCAGGGTGCTGATCCAGACCGCCTGGGTGATCTGCCCGCCGCTGAAGATCGTCACGTACGCCGACAGGTCGATGCCGCGCGGCACCATCACCATCCCGCCGGCCGCGTCGATCGTCTCCCGGGAGGAGAGGCTGGTCACCAGGACCGCCCACATGGGGACGAGGACCGCGGCGACGAGCAGGACGAGCAGGGTGCCCTTGGCGGCCTGCCCGGCCGGCGAGGGCGGTTCCTCCCAGGCGGGCCGGCGGGAGCGTCGCCGTCGGACGGTCGGGACGTCGAGTTGGCTGATCATGATCGGGAGTACACCCCCTGCTCGCCGAGCCGGTGCGCGACGCGGTTGGCGGCGAGGATCAGCACCAGCCCGACCACGGCCTTGAACAGGCCGGCGGCGGCGCCGAGGCCCCACTGCTGGGTGGTGATCGCCTGGTAGTAGACGAAGGTGTCCAGCACCTCGGCGGCGTCCCGGCCGACCGCGTCGCGTTGCAGGATGAACTGTTCGAAGCCGACCGAGAGCGCGTCGCCGAGACGCATGATGAGCAGCAGCACGATCACCGGGCGCAGGCCCGGCAGGGTGATGTGCCACAGCCGACGCCACCGGCCGGCCCCGTCGGCGGCGGCCGCCTCGTACAGGTTCGGGTCGATCGCCGCGAGGGCGGCGAGGAAGACGATGGCACCCCAGCCGAGGTCCTTCCAGACCGCCTCGGCGGTGACCAGCACGATGAAGCCGTCCGGGTTGGTCATGATGTTCCAGGGCTCCAGGCCGGCCTGGCGCATCTCCTGGGCGAGCAGCCCGGCCCCGCCGAGCATCTGCACGAAGAACGTCACCACCAGCACCCAGCTGAAGAAGTGCGGCAGGTAGACGACGCTCTGCACGAGGCCGCGTACCCGGCCGGAGACCAGGCTGTTGAGCAGGATCGCCAGCAGGATCGGCAGCGGGAAGAAGAAGACCAGTTGGAACGCGGTGATGGTCAGGGTGTTGCGGACCGCGTCCCAGAACAGCGGGTCGCCGAAGAGGGCCTCGAAGTTGCCGAAGCCGATCCATTCGCTGTGCAGGAACGCGTCGAGCGGGTCGTCCCCGACGAACGGGTTGTAGTCCTGGAAGGCGATGACGTTGCCCAGGGTGGGCAGGTAGTGGAAGACCAGCAGCAGCGTCGCGGCCGGGGCGGTCATCGCCAGCAGCGGCCAGTCGCGGACCAGCCGGGCGCGCAGCGTCCGTCGGGGCCTTCCACGGGTACGCCCCGGCGGCTCGGCCGGGGCGACCGCCGGCGTGTCGACCACGCCGGCGGCTCCCTGGGTGCTCATGCGGCCGCCTCGCCTGGCTCGGCGGCCGCATGAGGCACTGCGCCGATGATCCGCTCGCCCAACCCGCTCATCGGCCGTTGTCCGCGAGCGCCTTCTCGTGGAACGCGCGCCCCTCCTCGCCGCCGGTGGCGAGGAACTCCTTGCGGACCGCTTCCAGGTCGCTGAGCGGCCGGCGGCCGCGCAGGATGTCCCGGATCTTGTCGTCGGTCGGCTGGATGATCTTCGACCAGTTGGCGGGCAGTTCCAGCTTGATCCCGGCGAACAGGTCCTTCTCCAGCTGGGCGATGTTCTTCTGGTAGTAGCCGATGTAGTCCTGCGCGAAGTTCGGGGTGTCGGCGCTGCGCACCTTCACCGGGACCCGGCCACCGATGTGGGTGTACTGGGCACCCATCTCCTTGCGCCCCAGTTCGGTGGCGGCAGGGCTGCCGTCGGCGGCGCGGGTGAAGTGCTTTCCCTCGACGCCGTACTCGCGCAGCTCGAACTCGCGGCTGCCGAACGGCGCGGCGCACCAGTTGAGCACCCGCAGCAGCTCCTCGACGCGGTCCTTGCCGAGGCCCTTCTTGACGAAGGTGAAGAAGATCGGCTTCTCGCTGCCCCAGATGACCGGTTGGCTGCCGCCCGTGCCGAAGACCGGCAGCGGCTGCATCTCGAAGCTGGGCAGCACCTTGGTCTGCTCGCTCTGCATGCCCTGCCAGGCGCCGAGGCCGTCCTGGTACATCAGGATCTTGCCGGCCTTGAACAGCTGCTTCTCGTCGGCGCCCTTGCTGGCCACCGTGTCGGGGTGGACCAGGCCCTCCTTGAACAGCTTCGCCGTGAACTCCAGAGCGGCGGCGAACGCCGGGTTCTCGAACTTGTGCTCCAGGCCGCCGTCGGGGCGCTTGCGCCAGGTCTGCTGGCAGCCGAAGAACTGCTGCACCATGTCGAAGACGCTGCCGAAGGCCCACACGCCCTTGGCCGGGTCGGTGACCTGCTTGCCGAGCTGGTACAGCTCGTCGGGGCTGGTCGGCGCGGCCAGGCCGGCCCGGTCGAGCAGGTCCTTGCGGTGGAACAGCGCCCACGCGAACGGGCCGTCGGTGGGGAACGGGACCGCGTGCAGCCGGCCGCCCCAGACCGAGTACTCCCAGGCGCCGGTGGACAGCGAGGCCAGGTACGGGTAGTTCGCGGCGGCGTCGCCCTTGAGGTGGTCGGTGAGGTCCTCGAAGAGCGCCTTGACCGCGTCCGAGAATCGGGCGATCTTGTCGACCTCCCAGTTGGGCACGCTGAGGATGTCCGGCACGTCGCGGGCGCCGAGCATCGCGTTGAGCTTGTCGGCGTACAGGTTGCCGTCCTGCAGGCTGGGGTCGACGTCGACGCCGAGCTTGGCGTTGACCGCGGCGAGGTAGGAGTTCTTGCCCAGGGTCGGCGGGGTGGGCCCCCACCACGGGCTCATGGTACGGATGGCCGGCCCACCCCGGCCCGGCTGTTCGGTGACCGCGTCCACCAGCTCGCGCGGGTAGCTGAGGTAGCCGTTGGGGATCGGGCCCTCACCGGGGATGTCCGGCTTGAGCAGCTCGGCCGGCTTGTACGTGGGCAGCACCGACCGGATGGCGTCAGCCTTGGTGGCGGTGCCCTTGCTGCCGGCCTCCTTGCTGCACGCGGCCAGGGCGCCGCCGCCGAGGGTGGCGGTGGCGCCGAGACCGATCAGCCGCAGCAGGGTCCGGCGGTCGGTGGATGCGCCCGGCAGGGACGGCTTCACGGCGCGCTCCCTTCGTCATAGTGGTTTGCCGAGGACGTGGAACCGGATAGGATTAGTTGGGGTGCTAGCCGAACAAACTAATCGACGGTGATCCCGCCCACAAGACAGCCGCAACGCAACCCCGGGTGGTCGATCCGGGCCGACCACGGAGGTAGGCGATGATGAAGGCCGCACCACCGGGACCGGCAGCGTCGGCGCAGGAAGCGGGCAACTCGTGATCAGCATCCACACCCCACCCCGGCCCACCGACCTCAGCGACGTCCGGGTGGCCAACCGGGCCGTGGTCCTGCGGCACGTCCGGCTGCACGCACCCTGCTCCCGGGCCGACATCGCCGCGCACACCGGCCTCAACAAGGCCACCGTCTCCAGCCTGGTCACCGAGCTGATCGAACGGCGGCTGCTGCGCGAGACCGGGCTCACCGAGAACCGGGTCGGACGACCCGCCACCATGCTCGTCCTCGACGGCGAGCCGTACGCCGGGCTCGGACTCCAGGTCGGCGCCGACGAACTCGTGGTGGTCGCCGCCGACCTGGGCGGCAACCGGCTGCTCACCTGGCGACGGGCCTTCGCCGCGCCGACCGTCGCGACCGACGAGACCGTACGCGCCCTCGCCGCGCTGACCCGCCGGGCGGTCACCCGGGTCACCGGGCAGGGCCGCGGCGTGCTCGGCCTCACCGTCGGCGTACCCGGGCCGGTGGGCACCGACGGCGTGGTCCCGTTGGCCCCGGCGCTGGGCTGGCGGGACGTGCCGCTCGCCGCCGAGCTGCGCCGCGCGCTGCGGGAACCGGGCTTCACCGTCGCCGTCGACACCGACGCCAACCTCGCCGTCCTGGCCGAGCAGCGGCACGGCGCGTACGCCGGGACGGCCGACCTGGTGCACCTGACCGGCGGGACCGCGCTCGGCGCGGGCGTGGTCAGCGGCGGGCGGCTGCTACGCGGCGGCCGCGGCTTCGCCGGCGAGATCGGCCACGTGCCGCTGGACCCGGCCGGGCCGGCCTGCGTGTGCGGTCGGCGCGGCTGCCTGGCGGCGCTGACCGGGGTGGACGCGGTGGTCCGCCGGGTCCTGCCCGACGCCGAGCGGGACGGCCCGGTCACCGACTACCTGCCGGAGGTCGACCGGATCCGGACCCTCGCCAGCGCCGGCGACGACAGCGTCCTGACCGGACTCGCCGAGGTCGGTCGGTGGCTGGGCCACGGAGTGTCCATCCTGGCCAACCTGATCGACCCGCAGGTGGTCGTGGTCGGCGGCCACCTCGCGGCGCTGGCCCCGTGGCTGCTGCCGGCGGCCCGCGCCGAGCTGTCCGCCCGTACTCTTGCCCCCGGCGCGTGCCGGCTGGAGGCCAGCGTCCTCGGCTCCGCGGCGACCGCCCTCGGCGGCGCCACCGCCGCACTGGCCACCGTGGAGGCCGGCCGGCTACCGGTTGGCTGAGCACCCGCACGACCCCGACCCGCCCCGGGCCTTGACCGGATCGGTGCCCTGGTGCCAACCTCGGTACCGCCACCTCGTCACAGGGCAGTCGGGGCGGCATGTCTTTCCGCGGTCGTCGAAGCGCTTCACCAGCGTCCGGGTCGACCACCGCTCCCATCCGCACGATCGCGCGCCGCCGGTCGCCCCGACGCCCACGGAAGGCACCCGCCATGACCGACCGCATCCCCCACCGCCTCGACGACCTGCTGGCCCGGCTCACCCTGCCGGAGAAACTCGGCCTGCTGCACCAGTGGCAGGCGCCGGTGCCCCGGCTCGGCCTGCCGGCGTTCCGCACCGGCACCGAAGCGCTGCACGGCGTCGCCTGGCTCGGGCCGGCGACCGTCTTCCCGCAGGCGGTCGGGCTGGCCGCCACCTGGAACCCCGACCTCGTCCGGGCCGTGGGCGCCGCCGTCGGCGCCGAGGTCCGCGCCAAGCACCACGCCGACCCCACCCGGATCGGCCTGAACGTGTGGGCGCCGGTGGTGAACCCGCTGCGCGACCCGCGCTGGGGGCGCAACGAGGAGGGCTGGTCCGAGGACCCGTGGCTGACCGGGCGGCTGGCCACCGCGTACGCCCGAGGGCTGCGCGGCGACCACCCGACCCGGTTGCGCACCGCGCCGACCCTCAAACACTTCCTGGGCTACAACAACGAGACCGACCGGGCCACCACCTCCAGCGACCTGCCGCCCCGCGTGCTGCACGAGTACGAACTGCCCGCCTTCCGGGCGCCCCTGGAGGCCGGCGCGGCGGTGGCGGTCATGGCCTCGTACAACCGGGTCAACGGGGTGCCGGCGCACGTCAGCCCGCTCATCTCCGGCGAACTGCGCGGCTGGGCCGACGACGAGATCATGGTGGTCGGCGACGCCGGGGCGGTCGGCAACCTCGCCGGCGTGCAGGGCCACTCGCCCGACCACGTCGAAGGCTTCGCCGCCGCGCTGCGCGCCGGCGTCGACAGCTTCACCGAGGACGACGAGAACAGTGCCCCGACCGTCGAACGGCTGACCGAGGCGCTGCGCCGCGGGCTGATCACCGAGTCCGACGTGGACCGGGCGGTACGTCGCATCCTCGGCGTACGGCTGCGCCTGGGCGACCTGGACCCACCGGACGAGGACCCGTACGCCGACGTGCCGCCCGACGCGGTCGACTGCCCGGCGCACCGGCGACTGGCCCGCGAGGCGGCCCGCGCCGCGGCCGTGCTGCTGCGCAACGACGGGCTGCTCCCCCTCTCCCCCGCCACCGCGCCCCGGGTGGCCGTGCTCGGCCCGCTCGCCGACAGCGTCCACCTCGACTGGTACAGCGGCACCCTGCCGTACGCGGTCAGCGCGTACGCCGGGCTGGCCGGGCGGCTGCCCGAGGTGAGCACCCACCCGGGCACGGACCGGATCGCGCTGCGCCTCGGCGACCGGTACGTCCACTGCCCGGACACCCCGGACGGCGGCCCGCTGACCCTCGACGTCGAGCCGGCCGCGTTCGACGTCTTCGACTGGGGCGGGGACGCGGTGGCGCTGCGCGCCGTCGGCAACGGCCGGCACGTCGGCGCCGACGACACCGGCGCGCTGGTCAACGACCGTCCCGGCCCGGGCGGCTGGGTGGTGCGGGAGACGTTCCGCCTCGACCACCGTCCCGACGGCACCACCCGGCTGCACCACCTCGCCACCGGCGGGTACGTGGCCGTCGACGCCGACGGCCGGCTCCGCGTCGGCGCGGCCGCGGCCGGCGCGGCCGGGTTCACCGTGGACCTGCTCGCCGACGGGGCCGCCGAGGCCGCCGCGCTCGCCGCCGCCGCGGACGTGGCCGTGGTGACGCTGGGCAACCACCCGATGGTCAACGGACGCGAGACCGAGGACCGGCTCGACCTTACCCTGCCGGCCGGGCAGGAGGCGCTGCTGCGCGCCGTGCACGCCGCCAACCCGCGGACCGTGCTGGTGGTGACCAGCAGCTACCCGTACGCGGTCGGTTGGGCGCAACGGCACCTGCCGGCGGTGCTGTGGACCTCACACGGCGGCCAGGAGCACGGCGCGGCCCTCGCCGACGTGCTGCTCGGCGACGTCGACCCGGCCGGCCGGCTCACCCAGACCTGGTACGCCGACGCCGCCGAACTGCCGGACCTGCTCGACTACGACATCATCGGCGCGGACGCCACCTACCTGTACCACCGGGGCGAGCCGCTGTACCCGTTCGGGCACGGGCTCAGCTACACCCGCTTCGACTACGCCGACCTGCGGTTGAGCGCGGCCGAGGCGTCCGCCGGCGAGGAGGTCGAGGTGAGCGTCTCGGTCACCAACACCGGCGCCCGCCCGGGCACCGAGGTGGTGCAGCTCTACACCCGGCAGCGGCGTTCCCGGGTCAAGCAGCCGCTGCGGCAGTTGCGCGACTTCGCCCGGGTCACCCTGACACCCGGGCAGCGCGCGACGGTCACGTTGCGGCTGCGTACCGCCGAGCTGGCCTGGTGGGACGAGTCCCGGGGCGCCCTGGTGGTGGAGGACGCCACCCACACCGTCCAGGTCGGCCGCTCCGCCAGGGACATCCGGCTGGTCGACGCGCTCACCGTCACCGGCGGGGCCGGGGCCGCCCGGCCGGCCGTCGACCGGTGCGGGGTGGGCCGGTGACCCGCGCGCCGGGTCGCGGGCGCAGCCCCGGCGGTCAGGTCACCATCGCCGACGTCGCCCGGCACGCCGGGGTCGCCGCCAGCACCGTGTCGTACGTCCTCAGCGGCAAGCGGGTGATCTCCGCGGTGACCCGCGACCGCGTCCTGGCCAGCGTCCGTGCCCTCGGCTACCACCCGAACGCCGGGGCCCGTGCCCTGGCCAGCCGGCGGGCGAACGTGATCGCGCTGGTGCTGCCGCTGCGTACCGGGATGCAGGTGCCGGTGGTGATGCAGTTCGCCACGGCCGTCGTCACCACCGCCCGCCGGTTCGACCACGACGTGCTGCTGGTCACCTCGGACGAGGGTCCGGCCGGGCTGCGCCGGATCGCCGGCAGCGCGATGGTCGACGGCGTGCTGCTGATGGACGTGGAGCTGGAGGATTCCCGGGTGCCCCTGCTGCGGGAGTTGGCGCTGCCCAGCGTGCTGATCGGCCATCCCACCGACACCACCGCCCTGGCCTGCGTCGACCTCGACTTCCAGCGGGCCGGCGAGGTGTGTGTCGAGCACCTGGCCGGGTTGGGGCACCGGCGGGTGGCGCTGCTCGGCGCCCCGGCGGCCGTCTACGGGCGGGGCACCGGGTTCGCGCACCGGACCCGGGCCGGGGTGGTGGCCGCCGCCGCGCGGCTCGGCGTCGACGCGGTGGCCCTGCCGTGCGAGGAGGGCCCGGCCGCGGTCCGCCGCGACCTGGGATCCCTGCTGGACCGCCATCCCGACGTCTCCGCGCTGGTGGTGCAGAACGAGTCGGCGGTCGGCCCGGTGCTGGCCGCGCTGCCCGTCCTGGGCCGGCAGGTGCCGCGGGACGTCTCCGTGGTGGCCATCTGTCCCGACCAGTTCGCCGAGCAGGCCGGTCTCACCTCGGTGCCGGTCCCGGCCGAGGAGGTCGGCCGGCAGGCGGTGGCGCTGCTGATGCGCCGGCTGCGGGAGGACTCGGTGCCGGAGGTGACGCTGCTCGTCCCGCGGCTGACCGTACGGGACAGCACCGCCGCCCCGGCCAGGGCCGCCCGGTGACGGCCCCGCTCCCGCCGGCCGGTCAGAGGTTGTCGGGCCGGGTGAGGGCCGGGTGGCGCCGGCCCGGGGCGGCGTACCAGGCGGCGGTCTCCTCACGCAGGGCGGTGTCGATCCGCAGCCGGGACCAGTCGTCCAGCTCCGGCAGGTCGTCGGGGTCGAACCAGCCGACCGCGAGGGACTCGTCCCCGTCGGCGACGGCCGCGCCGCCGACGGCGCGGCAGCGGAACCAGACGTTGAGGTATTCGCAGGCGTCGCCGTTGGGGTAGACGACCGGGTGGGTGGCGACCCCGCCGAGCCGCTCGATCCGTACCCGCACGCCGGTCTCCTCGTGGACCTCGCGCAGCAGCGCGTCGGCCGGCTGCTCGCCCGGGTCGACCATGCCGGCCGGCACGGACCAGCGGCCGTTGTCGCCGCGGCGGGCCAGCAGCAGCCGTCCCGCCTCGTCGGTCACCACGGCGCTGACGCCGTACAGCATGAGCAGGTCATGTCCGATGTGCCGGCGCAGCCGGGCGATGTACGGCGAGACAGCCATGATCGGAAACCTACCCCGGCGCGCGGGCGTGCCCGTCCGGGCCGGCCAATAGACTTCGCCCCGATGGACGCCCAAGCCACCCCCGAGACCCGCCCGTGCGCCCACTGCGGACGTCAGGTGCCGCAGCGCGTCGGTGCCGGCCGGCCTTTCCGTTACTGCCGGGACAACGACGGGGCCTGCCAGCGGGCGTCGCGCAACTCGCGGATGCGGCACCGCAACGCCCCCGGCCTGCCCGGGCAGGTGGCCCGCACCTGGGAGGCGGTGGACCGGCTCGACCAGATCGTCGAGGCGCTGACCGAGGCGCTGCACGCCGAACTGTCCCCCACCGGGGTGGAGCGGCAGCTCGCGCAGGTCCGTGCCGATGCGGCCACGCAGGCGGCGGCCGCGCACACCGAACGGGACGAGGCCCGCCGCGACGCCGAGGACGCCGCCGCGACCGCCGTCCGGGCCCGGCAGGAGGCCCAGGCGGCGCTGGCCGAGCGGGACGCGGCCGGGGAACGCGCCGGCCGGGCCGAGGCCGAGGCCGCCCACGCCGCCGAACGGGCCGCGCACGCCGAGAAGGCCAGGGACGAGGCGCGCGGGCAGACCAGCGCCGCGCAGGCGTTGCGGGTGCAGGCCGAGCGGGACCGCGACGCCGCCCGCCACGAGCTGCGTACCGTGCGGGCCGAACTCGACACCGAGCGGCGGCGGGTGGCCGAGCTGACCGCCGAGCGGGACGCCGCCCGCGGCGATGCCGTACAGGCCGCCCGGTCGGCCGGCGAGGCGGTGGAGCGGGCCGAGCGGCTGCGGGTCGAGACCGAGGCGGCCCGCGCGGAGGCGCAACGGACGCGGGTCGAGACCGAGGCGGCGCACGCCGAGGCCCAACGGGTCCGGGAGAAGAGCGCGGCGGCGCACGCGCAGGCTGAGCGGGCCCGGGCGGAGGCCGCCGACGCGCGGCGGGCCGAGCAGGAGGCGCGGACCGCCCGGGAGCGGGCCGAGACGGCCCGGGCGGAGGCCGTCGCGGCGAGCGCGGCGGCGCGGGACGAACTGGCGGCCCGGGTCGGCGAGCGGGACGCCCTGGCCGCCGACCTGACGGTCGCGCGGCAGGCCGGCGGGGCCGCCGAGGCCCGGCTGGCCGAGCTGACCGTACGGCTGGCCGCCGCCGAGGCCGACCGCGACGCGGCCCAGCGCCGGGCCGGACAGCTTGCCGACCAGGTCAGTGACCTGGCCAGCGCCCTGGCCCGGCTCGGTTCCCGGCCCACCTGACGCAATTTGGTTGAATGCACAATCACTTGGGGTTCCCGACGCCGGTCGGTACCCCGGGCCGGCTGGCCGGCGTGCCGGTGTTCGTGGCTCAGGGCGAGCACGACCTCGTCATCCCCCGCGAACTGCTCGACCGCACCTGGGCGTATCTGCGCGGCGAGTCCGGGGCCGCGACCACGGCCCGCCACGACCACGGCCCGCCGCGACCCGGTGGGGCACGGCATCGCCGCGCCGGCGCGGACCGCCCTGTCGGACTGGCTGCGCCAGCGGCTGGACGCCTGACACCGCCACGAGATGGGACGGGGGCAGCGGCCCGGCCGGGACGAGGGCGATGATAGGGCGCGTGGGAAAGACGTACGAACGCATCGACGGCCGGCTGCGGACATTCATCGAGGCGCAGCCGATGTTCTTCACCGCCACCGCCCCCCTCACCGGAGACGGGACGGTCAACCTCTCCCCCAAGGGCCTGCGCGGCTCCTTCGCGGTGCTCGACGAGCACACGGTGGCCTACCTGGACTTCGCGGGCAGCAACGCCGAGACCATCGCCCACCTGCGGGAGAACGGCCGCATCACGCTGATGTGGTGCGCGTTCTCCGGCCCGCCGAACATCGTGCGGGTGCACGGGCACGGCGAGCCGGTGTTCCGCGACGATCCCCGGTGGACGGACCTGCTGCGCCACTTCCCCGACGTCGACACCAGCGTGCACGGGCTGCGGGCGATCATCGTGGTCCGCGCCGGGCTGATCCGCGACACCTGCGGATACGCCGTCCCGCTGATGACCTACGACGCCGACCGCGACCTGCACGGCCGGCGGTTCGCCCGGGAGGACGACGCCTCACTCAGCGCCTACTTCGCCGGCAAGGAGCACGTGGCCACCAGCATCGACGGGCTGCCCGGCCTGCCGCTGCCGTTGCCGCCCACCCCGGCGACGTAACCCCGTCGCCGGTCAGTGGATGCCGGCCATCAGCGCCCGGATGTGCCGGGCGAACATCACCGCGCTCAGCCCCAGCACCACCGACGCCAACCCGAAGGTGAGGAAGTAGGTCGCCTCCGACCAGGTGCCGGCGAGCCGGGCCACCTGGCCACCGATCGCGTCACCGACGGCGGTGGCAAGGAACCACAGGCCCAGCATCTGGCTGGCGTACTTGACCGGGGCGAGCTTCGTGGTGGCCGACAGGCCCACCGGGCTCAGCGACAGCTCACCGGCGACCTGGATGGCGTACACCGCGACCAGCCACCACGGGGAGACCAGCCGGTCGCCGACGGCGGCCTGCGCGGCGGCGGCCATCAGCACGAACGACAGGCCGTTGAGGACCAGGCCGACGGCGAACTTCATCGGGGTGGACACCCGGTGACCGAGCCTCAGCCACAGCCAGGCGGCCAGCGGCGCCCCGATAATGATCAGGATCGGGTTGACCGACTGCAGCCAGGACGCCGGGAAGGTGAAGCCGAACACGCCCCGGTCGGTCTTGTCGGCGGCGAAGATGTTCAGCACCGACCCGGCCTGGTCGTAGATCAACCAGAAGGCGGCGGCGAAGGCGAACAACCACAGGTACGCCTTCATCCGGCTGCGTTCGGTGGTGCTGATCTCCCGGTCGGTGAGGATCCGGGCGAAGTATCCGACGGCCACCAGGACGGTGACCAGGGTGAGCAGGTTGACCACGGTGTTGACGGTGAACAGCCCGGTCAGGGCGAGCGCGGCCAGCACCGCCAGCGCCACCAGGGCGACGACGCCGATGCGGGTCAGCGCCCGCCGCCGGTCCGCCCCGAGCAGCGGGTCGGCGGGCCGCGCGCCGGCCTCGCCCAGGTGGCGCCGGCCGAGGACGTACTGGATCACGCCGAAGGTCATGCCGATCGCGGCGGCGCCGAACCCCAGATGCCAGTTGATCTTCTCGCCGAGGAAGCCGGTGACCAGCGGGGCGATGAACCCGCCCAGGTTGATGCCCATGTAGAAGATCGAGAATCCGGCGTCGCGGCGCGGCGAGTCCCGGTCGTACAGGTCGCCGACCATGGCGGAGATGTTGGGCTTGAGCAACCCGGTGCCGAGCACGATCAGGGTCATGCCGGCGAACACGCTCCACCGGACCGGCACCGCCATCACGTAGTGGCCGGCGGCGATGACCACGCCGCCCCACAGCACGCTGCGCCGGGCGCCGAGGAGCCGGTCGGCGATCCAGCCGCCGGGCAGCGCCATCAGGTACACCATGGCGTTGTAGGTGCCGTAGACGGCGTTGGCGGTGGACTCCCGGATGGCCAGCCCGTCGTCGGCGACGGCCGCGGTCAGGTACAGCACGAGGATGGCCCGCATCCCGTAGAAGCTGAACCGCTCCCACATCTCGGTGAGGAACAGCGTCGACAGCGCCCGCGGATGACCGAAGAAGGTCTTCCCGTCAGATGGGCGGCCCCTGACCGGCATGTCACCGCTCATCGTCACCTCCGGCACGCCGTGGGCGGTTAACATCCCCAGTGACAGCCGAAACACTCCACCCATTCGACCCGGCCGGGGACGACCCCGCCGGGCGACTGGCGTGGCCAGCTACCCTTGCAGGGTTCCGACCCGCGCGGATCGTGTCTGCGTGGGCGGGAATGGCCCGGCGGGGACGGACCGTTACACCGAGAAGACCAGCACCACGAACGAGGGGAAGTCGATCATGGGCGAGCGCATGCTGCGCGGAAGCCGCCTGGGCGCGGTCAGCTACGAATCCGACCGCAACACGGAGCTCGCGCCGCGTCAGACCCGCGAGTACCTCTGCGCCAAGGGACACCAGTTCGAGGTGCCGTTCGCCGTCGACGCCGAGGTCCCGACGACCTGGGAGTGCAAGTTCGACGGCAGCGTCGCCCGGCTGGTCGACGGCAGCGAACCGGAGCAGAAGAAGGCCAAGCCGCCGCGTACCCACTGGGACATGCTGCTGGAGCGGCGTTCCATCGCCGAACTGGAGGACATCCTCGCCGAGCGGCTCCAGGAGGTCCGTACCCGCCGCGGTCGCGCCTGAGCGCACCAGACACCGAAGCGCCCCCGGGGGTCACCCCGGGGGCGCTTCGTCACGTTTCAGGTCCGCCGCGGCTCGACGATCTCGCCCTCGATGGCCGGGCCCGGCTCACCGGCGGGCTGATGCTGCGGCGTCGCCGTCGGCGGCTGCGGCGCGCCCCGGTACACCCGGACCCGGCGAGGCCCGAACAGGTCACCGGCGACCATCGACGACACCCGCCGCTCGGTGGCGCGTTGCGCCCCGACGCGGGCCAGCCGCCGCACCGGCGGCACCAGCAGCAGCAGCCCCACCGCGCCGGTGACCAGGCCGGGCAGCGCCAGCAGCAGCGCACCCGCCAGCCCGACCAGGCCGTCGGTGACCTGCTGCCCCGGTGGCCGCCCGGACGCCGCGGCGGCGCGGAAGCCCCGCCACGCCCGCATCCCCTCCCGGCGCAGCAGCGCCAGGCCGAGCACGGACACCGCGAACACCAGCAGCAGGGCCGCACCGAATCCGACGCCCCGGCCCACCAGGACGAAAACGGTCAGCTCCAGCGCCGCGAGCAGCAGCAGAGCCGGGGGTACGTATCTCATTCCTCGGCGCATCTCACCTCTTCAGCCACGGGTGTCATCACGCCCTTCCAGCATGACACGACCACGCTCAAGGCCACCGGGCCAGCTCGTCCGGGCTGCCCCGCCGCATCGCCGTGCGTCGGTCCCGCAACCCCCAGCTGGTGATCCGCCACAGCGCCTCGGCCATGATCAGCGGGCTCATCTTGCTGTCGCCGTGCTCCCGCTCGACGAACGTGATCGGCACCTCCACGATCCGCACCCCGGCCCGGTGCGCCAGCCGGGACAGCTCCACCTGGAACGCGTACCCCTGGGAGCGCACCGAGTCCAGATCGATGGCGTCCAGCGCGGTCGACCGGTACACCCGGTAGCCGCCGGTGGCGTCGGTGACCGGCATGCCCAGCGCCAGCCGGGTGTACAGGTTGGCGCAGCGCGACAGCAGCAGCCGCCGCAGCGGCCAGTTCAGCACCCGCGCCCCGCGGGTCCACCGGGACCCGATCACCACGTCGGCGTCGCGGGCGGCGGCCAGCAGCGCCGGCAGGTCCTGCGGGGCGTGCGAGCCGTCGGCGTCCATCTCCACCACCGCGTCGTAGCCGCGCTCCCGTGCCCAGGCGAAACCGGCCAGGTAGGCCGCGCCGAGACCTTCCTTGCCCTGCCGGTGCAGCACGTGCACGTGCGGGTCGGAACGGGCCAGAGCGTCGGCGATCGCGCCGGTGCCGTCGGGACTGTTGTCGTCGGCCACGAGGACGTCCACCGCGGGCGCGGCGTCGCGGACCCCCGCGACGATCCGACGGACGTTGTCGGCCTCGTTGTAGGTGGGGATGACCACGAGCACCCGTCCCACGCCGGGATGCCCGGACGTCCGCCGCTCGGCTGCCACGCGCACCGTCGTACCGCCCTCCCGCCGGCGTACCGGCGCTCGTCCTACCCGGGCACACCTCCCCGGCGGCGACGCAGCACCGCCGCGCCGGCCAGGGCCGCGACGGCGAGCGCCGCGAGGGCCATCTCCGGCCACACCCCCATCCGGGTGGCCGGGGTACGCCCGTCCCCGAGCTGCATCTGCCGGACCACCACCGCCGCGGTGTTGAACCCGGTGGCCCCGTCTACCCGCCCGTCGGGGGTAACGAACCCGGAAACCCCGACCGTGGAGGCCATCAGCGCCGCCCGGCCGTGCTCGACGGCGCGCAGCCGCACCATGGCCAACTGCTGGCGGGCCTCCGCCACGTCGAAGGTGGCGTTGTTGGTCTGCACCACCAGCAGCTGCCCGCCACCGGTGACGGTGTCCCGGACGAGGCCGTCGTAGGCGACCTCGAAGCAGATCACGTCGCCGACGGTGACCGCCCCGGCGTCGATCACCCCGGGCGTGGCGCCGGGGACGAAGTCGGCGCGCACCCGGTCGACCTGGGCGCTGACCATCCGGGCGATCTTTCGCAGCGGCACGTACTCGGCGAACGGCACCGGGTGCCGCTTGACGTACAGCTGGTCGAGGTCGACGCCGCTGCCGGGCCGCCACAGCAGGCCGGCGTTGCGGACCTGCCCGGCGTCGGGGCCGAGCAGCACCGCGCCGACCAGGACGGGCGCGCCGATCGCCTCGGCGGCCTGGGAGATCCGGTATCCGGCCTCCGGGTTGCGCAGCGGGTCGATGTCGCTGGAGTTCTCCGGCCACACCACCAGGTCGGGGCGGGGCTGCGCGCCGGCGGTGACCTGCTCGGCCAGTCTCAGGGTGGCGGTGACGTGGTTGTCGAGCACGGCCTCCCGTTGGGCGTTGAAGTCCAGCCCGAGGCGGGGCACGTTGCCCTGCACGATGGCGACGGTGACGGTCTTCCCGCCGCCGCGTACGCCCGCCGGGACGGCCGATCCGGCGGCGAGCAGGGCGGCCAGCGCGGCGGCCAGCGCCGCCACCGGCCGCCAGTGCCCGGCGGGTCGACGCCAGTCCCGCCACGCGGCGGTGACCAGGATCCCGCCGGCGACCGCGACCGCGCAGGTGACCAGCGGGGCACCGCCGAGCGCGGCCAGCCGCAGCAACGGCGAGGTGTCCTGGCTGAACGCGAGCCGCCCCCACGGGAACCCGCCGAACGGGGTCCGGTCGCGCAGCGCCTCCTGCCCCACCCACAGCACCCCGGTGAGCGCCGGCCAGCTCCACCGCCACCGGTCCACCAGCGGCGACACCCAGGCGGCGGCGGCGCCGAGCAGCGCGAGGTAACCGGCCTGCAGCAGGGACAGCAGGATCCACGGCAGCACGCCGGTGTGCAGGTTGGTCCACTCCAGCAGTGGCGCGAACAGCGCCACCCCGGCGAGGAAGCCCAGCCCGGCGCCGGCCCGCAGCCGCCGCCGGTGCGCCGCCGCGGCCAGCAACGCCACCCCGACCGGCGCGAGCGGCCACACCCCGTACGGGGGGAACGCGGCCAGCAGCGCCAGCCCGGCCACGACGGCCAGCGGCGCCGCCACCCGCAGCGGCAGCGGCCGGGGCCCCCCGCCGTCGCGTGCCCCGTCAGTGGCGCGCACCTCTTCCCGGTCGAGCGTCGTCACCGGCACCTCATCACGATCACGCGCCGAAGGCTACCTGGCCGGACTGTGGGCCGACCGCCGGTGGGCGCGGCGCCCCGGGCCCGTCTCGGTGGGAGTGGCGGCGGGTCAGCGGGCCGGTGCCGGCAGGCGTAGGCGACCGTCGCGCATCTCGGCGGTCGCGTCGACGGCGGTGAGGTGGGTGCGGTCGTGGGTGACCAGGACGGTGGCGGCGGCCCGCTGGCGGGTGAGGCGGGCGATCAGGTCGATGACGGCAGCGCCCCGGTCGTGGTCGAGGGCGCTGGTGGGTTCGTCGACGAGCAGCACGGTGGGGTCGTTCATCAGGGCGCGGGCGATGTTGACGCGCTGGCGTTGGCCGCCGGAGAGCTGGTGGGGGCGCCGGCCGGCCTCGGCGGCGAGTCCGACGGCGTCGAGGAGCTCCATCGCCCGGGGGCGGGCCCGGGCCGGGGACCGACCGTCGAGCGGGGCCATGACCTGAAGCTGCTCGACGGCGGTGAGCGAGGGCAGCAGGTTCGGCTGCTGGAAGACGATGCCGATCCGGGCGCGACGCAGCGCGGCGAGTTCCGCCCGGGTCATCCCGGTGGTGGGGGTGCCATCGACGGTGACGGTGCCGCGGTCGGGGGTGATGAGGGTGGCGGCGACGGCGAGCAGGCTGGACTTGCCGGATCCGGAGGGGCCGACAACGGCGGTGAGGCTGCCCTTGGGGGCGTCGAGGGTGACGTGGTCGAGGGCGGTCAGGCGGCCGCCCCCGTCGGGATAGGTGAGGGTGACGTCGGTCAGGTTGAGGCTCATCGGGCGCTCCCCAGTGCGGTCAGCGGGTCGACGGAGGTGATGCGGCGAATGGACAGGGCGGCCCCGAACACGCCGAGCAGGATGATCACGGCGGCGGGAACGAGGACCGTGGCGGGGGTGAGCAGGAACGGCACGGCCGAGGCCGTGACGGCGGCGCCGAGGGCGGCGGCGGCAACGGCGCCGACGAGGGTGCCGGCGCTCAGCAGGACGACGGCCTGACCGAGCGCGTCGCGCAGCAGGTACGCGGTGGAGGCGCCCAGCGCCTTCAGGACGGCGACGTCGGCGCCGCGCTGGATGGTCCACACGCTGAAGAAGGCACCGATGACCAGGGCGGCGATGGCGAACAGGAAGCCGCGCATCAACTGCAGGGAGCCGTTCTCGGAGGTGTAGGAGCCGATCGCGGACAGCGAGTCGCCGATGGTGACGGTTCTGGTGCCGGCGGCCGCGTCGGCGGCCCGGACGTCGACGTCCGCGGTGGTGTTCAGGGCGATGACGGTGGCGGTCCGGCCGGTGGCGGCCCCGGCCGGCGGCGCGATCTCCTGCCACCGGTCCAGGCTGATCCAGATCACCGGAGTGTGGCTGTAGGAGGCGTCGCCGCCGACCGCCGCGACGGTCAGTGCCCGCCCGGCGAGGGTGACGGTGTCGCCGGCCCGTACGTCGAGGTCGTCGGCGGCGGGCGTGGACAGCACCACCGACCCGTCGTCGATCCTGCCGCCGTCCGGGGCCAGGGCGGATCCGGGACGGACCCCGAAGACGGTCACGCCGACACCCGCGTCACCGGCGGTGGCCCTGGTGACGGCGATGCCCAGCGGTTCGGCCCGGGTCACCCCGGGCACCTCCGCCCACCGCCGCCACTGCCCCTCGGTGACGGTGGAGTCGGCGTACGACAGGTCCTGCCCGGGACCGGGCGCGGCGAAGGCGACCCGGTCCGCGGGCAGGTCGGTGATCGCGGAGACGTTCTCCCGCCCCAGCCCGGCGGTGAGGCCGGACAAAAGCCCGACCAGCAAGCTGATGAGCGTGACGACGGTCCCCATGAGGGCGAAACGCCCTTTGGCGAACCTCAGGTCTCTCCAGGCGACGAACACGACAGGTCCCGGCCCTTTCTCGACGGCGAATCGGTACCGGTCCCAGCGTCGCCGTCCGCCTCGGTGGGCACATCTGGCCCAGGACGGCACTTCACGGATCAAACGGCGCCGGTCGGGTTGCACCTTTTGACAGAGGGCACCGACGTGGTCAGCGCCTAGGCTGGAAGGACCGTGAACGCGACCACCATCTCCTCCACCCCGGGCGTACGGGCCCTGGCCTGGTGCCTGCACCTGCTGGTCGCCGGCCTGCTCGCCCTGGCCGCCGGCCGGGCCGTGGCCGCCGCCGCGCCGCACGCCGCCGGCGTGGTCGTCGCCGCGGCGCTGCTGGCGCTGGTCTACGCGGCCGGCGCGCTGCTGCCCCACGCCCGGGCCGCCGCCTGGTGGCTGGCCGCCGTGGCCGCGGTGTGGGTGGCGCTGCTGGTCCTGTCCGCCGACGGAGTGTGGGTCGCGTTCCCGCTCTACTTCGTTCAGCTCCATCTGCTGCCGCGCCGGGCCGGTCTGGTGGCGGTGACCGCGACCGCCCTCACGGCGATCCTCGCCTTCGCCGCTCACCAGGGCACGTTCGCCCTGGCCACCGCCGTCGGTCCGGCCCTCGGCGCGGCGGTGGCGGTGGCGGTGGTGTGGGGGTACGAGGCCCTCTACCAGGAGAACGAACAGCGACGTCGGCTGATCGAGGAACTCACCGCCACCCGCGCGGATCTGGCCGCCGCCCAGCACACCGCCGGGGTGTTGGCCGAACGCGAACGCCTGGCCCGGGAGATCCACGACACCCTCGCCCAGGGGCTGACCAGCATTCAGTTGCTGCTGCGTGCCGCCGAGCGGGCGCTGCCCGAGGCGTCCGGCGCCGCCGCCCGCCACGTGGAGCAGGCCCGCCAGGCAGCCGTGGACAACCTTGCCGAGGCCCGCCGCTTCGTCACCGCACTCACCCCGCCGGCCCTGGAGGGCACCACCCTGGCCGGCGCGCTGCGACGGCTGTGCGCCACCACGTCCACCCGGCACCGGCTCGCCGCGCGTTTCCACCTCACCGGCGACCCGGTGCCGCTGCCGACCACCCACGAGGTCGCCCTGTTACGCATCGCCCAGTCCGCCCTGTCCAACACGGTCCGCCACGCGCGGGCCAGCACCGCCGAGGTCACCCTCGGCTACCTCGGCGACCAGGTCACGGTACGGATCGTCGACGACGGCGTCGGCTTCGAAGCCGGCCACGACGGGTTCGGTCTGGCCGCCATGCGCGCCCGCGTGCACGCCCTCGGCGGCACCGTCGGCATCCGGTCCGCCGCCGGGCAGGGCACCACCGTGACCGCCCGGCTGCCCGTCACCACGTCCATGCCCGGCGTCGGGTCCGGGGTGGACCCGTGACGGATCCCGACATCCGCCTGCTGGTGGCCGACGACCATCCGGTGGTGCGGGCCGGGCTACGGGCCGTACTGGAGACCGAACCTGGCCTGCTGGTGGTGGCCGAGGCCGCCACCGCGGAGGACGCCGTGGCCCGCGCCGCCGCCGGTGACATCGACGTCGTCCTGATGGATCTGCAGTTCGGGCGGGGGATGAACGGCGCGCAGGCCACCGCCGCCATCACCGCGCGCCCCGGCGCGCCCCGGGTCCTGATCGTCACCACCTACGACTCCGACGCCGACACGCTGCCGGCCATCGAAGCCGGCGCCACCGGCTACCTGCTCAAGGACGCCCCGCCCGAGGAACTGGCCGCCGCCGTACGCACGGCGGCGGCCGGGCGGACGACGCTGGCGCCCGCCGTGGCCGACCGGCTCATGAACCGGCTACGCGCCCCGGCCACCGTCCTGACCCGGCGGGAGATCGACGTTCTCGTGCTGGTCGCCGAAGGGCTGTCCAACCGGGCCGTCGGCGCGCGGCTGCACCTCACCGAGGGCACCGTCAAATCGCACCTGGCCCGGATCTACGCCAAACTCGACGTCGACTCCCGCACCGCCGCCGTCGCCACCGCCACCGACCTCGGTGTCATCCGCCGCTGAGTCACCGGCGGTCCCGTGGCCCGATTCTGCGGGTTTTCCGCCGTCGCGGCGGGCGGGGACTGCCAGACTCGGCAGCATGAGCGCTGGCCACTGGCGGGGGCGGATCCTGCCGGCCGCGCCGGGGTCCCGCGTCAATCGCCTGGAGTTGTTCTACGACCTGGTGTTCGTGCTGGCGTTCCTCAACGTCACCACCCTGGTGTCGGTGAACCTGAGCGTACGCACACTGCTCGCGGGGCTGCTGGTGCTGGCCCTGCTGTGGTGGTGCTGGGTCTCCTTCGCGGCGCTGGGCAACGCGGTACGCACCGACCAGGGGGTGCTGCCGCTGATCGGCGCGGTGACGGTGGTGGCCCTGTTCGTGCTCAACGTGAGCCTGCCGGAGGCGTTCGCGAGCCGCCCAGGCGGGCCGCCCGGCCCGCTCATCTTCGCCGCCTGCTATCTGGTCGTCCGGGCGGTCCAGGTGCTGGTGCTGCTGACCCGCGCCGACGCCCCGGGCCGCGCGGTGCTGCGGTTCGGCCTGCCGCTGCTGGCCAGCGTGACGCTGCTCCTGGTCGCCGGCGCGCTACCGCACCCGCCGGGGGTCGGGCCGACGTGGTGGCAGCTGGCGCTGTGGGCGGCCGCCGTGGGCGTCGAGTTCACCGCCGGGGGCCGCGTCCGAAGCGTCAGGCTGACGGTGGTCTCCGCCGGCCACTGGGCGGAACGGTACGCGCTGATCCTGCTCATCGCGCTCGGCGAGTCGATCATCTCGCTGGGGCTGGGCCCCAAACCGGCCACCGGTTCGTCGCTGAGCTGGGCGGTGATCGTGGCGTCGATACTCGGCGTCACCACCATCGCGGCGCTGTGGTGGATGTACTTCGACACCGTGGCGCACGCCATCGAGCAGCAACTGCACGGCACCCGCGACCCGGACGCCCGGGCCGCCTACGCCCGCGACGTCTACGCCTACCTGCACCTGCCGTTGATCGCCGGAATCATCCTGTTCGCCCTCGGCGCGAAGCGCTACCTCGCCGTGATCGCCGACCCGCACGGTGATCCCTGGCGGGTACGGGCGCTCGGAGTGGACTACCGGGTCCTGTTCTCCGGCGTGATCATCTACATCGTCGGCCTGCTGGCGCTGTGGGCCCGCGCCACCCACCGGGTACGGCTGTGGCCGGCCGTGACGGTGGTGGCGCTGATCGCCGTGCTGCTGCCCGCCGGCCGGTTGCCGGCGGTCGCCGGCCTGGCGGTGCTCGCCCTGGCCAGTGTCGCGCTGGTGCTGACCGGGCTGCGCGCCGGTGACCCGCTGCGCCGCCGGGTACGGCAGACCGCGCTCGACGAGCAGATCGCCGCCGAGCAGGAACAGTCCGAGTGGCGCCGCCGCCACCTGTGAGCGGACCTGGCGGGTACGAAATCGGGGCGCGGCTCGCGCCGCGCCCCGATGCTCCCAGGCCCTTCCCGGCCGGTGGGGCGGGAATGACCGGCGCCGACCTTCGGACCGACCGGACGTGGACTGGCTGCCCCCGCCTGGCCGTTGTCTACTGGCCGTGCCTCTCACCCTGCCCGTACACCGGTAACCGCGGCCGGTTCGCGCCGCCCCGCCGACCCCCGCCCGCTGGACCTGGCCGCCGCAACCGCACCGGGTCGCTCGGCCAGCGGACGAAGGGACGAAGCGAACAACAGCCACTTCCCGTGGTAGGACTCAAAGACGGTACGGCGTGCACCCCCGCCGCTGTCAACCCACCCCGGCCTGTCGTGTGTTACGCCACGGCGTGTCGCGTCGGCGCGTCTCGATCCGCTCCGGCCGTCGGGATCGGACGGCGACCCGCCGCGTCAGTCCGCGCCGAGGTGGCGGCGCAGCAGCCGCACCGCCGCCACCGGATGGTCGTCGGCGAGCAGCCCACCGGCCGCGAGGACGTAGTCGACGTCGACGACCGCGCGGGCGGCCCTCGGCAGCGGCCACCCGCCGGCGTGGTCACCGAGCACCGCGGCGAGCACCCCGGCGGCGTCGGCGGCGGGCGCGTGCCGCAGCACCCCGCCCGAGCCGACCACCAGCCTCACGTCGCGCAGGTCCCGGCCGGCCCGCTCCCCGGTGGCCGCACCGCGGGCGTGCCGCCGCAACGCCACCGTCGCCGCGAGGGCGGCGATCCGCCGGTCGGCGACCCGGTCCGCCTCACCGGCCGGCAGGAACCCCGGATCGGCCGCCCGCACCGCCGCCGCCACGGCCAACTCGTCGGACTCCCCCGGGGCCAGCAGACGCTCCTCGGCGGCGGCCCGGACCACACCGGGCGCGCTCCACCGCATGCCCAGATCCCCCTCGACCGTACGGGCCCGCCACAGCGTGCCGGCGACCTCCCGACCCGGCCCGTCCTCCCGCTCGTCCGGGGTGAGCACCGAGTACACGTCGGTGGTGGCGCCGCCCACGTCGACCACCACCAGGTCCCCGCCGAGGGAGTCGGCGAGCACCTCCACCCCGGTGAGCACCGCGTCCGGGGTGGCCGCCCGCACCAGCCGGGCGAACCGCCCACCCCGGGACAGTTTCTTGCCCCCGATGACGTGGCGCAGGAACACCTCCCGGATCGCCGCCCGCGCCGCGACCGGCGCCAGCACCCCGATCCGGGGCAGCACGTTGTCGGCAGCCGTCACCGGCACCTTCGCGGCGGCGAGCAGCCCACACAGGTCGTCGCGGACGTCACCGTTGCCGGCGAGTACCACCGGCACCCGCCAGCGGGCCTTCGCCAGCCGCGTCGCGTTGTGCGTCAACACCTCCGCGTCACCGCCGTCGGTGCCGCCGACCAGCAACACCACGTCGGGGCGGGCGGCCCGCAACGCCGCCAGGTCGGCCGCGCCGAGCCGCCCGGCGGCCACATGAACCACGTTCGCCCCGGCGGACAACCCCACCCGCCGGCCGGCCTGCGCGGTCACCAGGGGCTCGTAGCCGACCACCGCCAGCCGCAACCCACCGCCCGCCGACGAGCACACGTACCAGGGCAGCTCGCCGCGCACCCCCGCGTCGGCGGTGGCGGCGCCGACCGCCGCGTCCAGACCGTGCAGCACATCCGTGCCGACCGTCGTCGGCGCCGCCGCCGCCGCGACCAGCCGGCCGCCGTCCACGTCGACCACCGCCGCCTTCGTGTACGTCGACCCGACGTCGGCGCAGACCGCGACGTTCACGCCGACGGCGGCACGACCACCGTGCCGGTCGCGGTGACCGCCACGATCGGCTCACCGAGCACCTCGGCGGCCGACTCGCCCCGGTCCGGGCGGCCCCGGCACACCACCCGCGCCTCGAAGTCGATGGTGCGGCTACGGGTGCCCACCCGGGTCACCGTCGCCACCACCTCCAGCACGTCCCCGGCCTTCATCGGAGCCCTGAACTGCACGTCCGAGTACGAGGCGAACAACCCCTCGTCGCCGTCGGTGCGGATGCACACCTCGGTGGCGACGTCCCCGAACAGGCCCAACGCGTACGCCCCGTCGACCAGGTTCCCGGCGTAGTGGGCGTGCGAGTACGGCACATACCGGCGGTGGGTGACGGTCAGACCGACCCGCGAATCGCTCATCGCTTAACCTTCTTGTCAGTGATCAGGGCGTGCACCAGATAGCTGGCCACCTCGCCCGGGGTGGTGCCACGGCCGAAGATCCGGTCCACGCCCAGCTCCCCGGTCATCGTCTCGTCGAAGCGGGGGCCACCGACGATCAGCAGCGGCCGCTTCCCGGCCGGCATCGCCTCCCGGAACGCCGCCGACATCTCCCGGGTGTTGTGCAAATGCGCGTCGCGCTGCGTGACCACCTGCGACACCAGCACCGCGTCGGCCTTCTCCCGCCGGGCCGCCTCCACCAACTCCGGCACGCTGACCTGCGCGCCCAGGTTGCTGACCTTCAACTCCCGGTAGTACTCCAGGCCCTTCTCCCCGGCGATGCCCTTCACGTTGAGGATCGCGTCGATGCCGACGGTGTGCGCGTCGGTGCCGATGCACGCCCCCACCACCGACAGCTTGCGCCGCAACCTCTGCTTCACCACCGCGTTGACCTCCTTGGCCGACAACAGCGGGAAGTCCCGTTCCACCACCTGCACCGCCGACAGGTCCACCAGATGGTTCACCCGCCCGTACACCACGAAGAAGGTGAACCCGTCACCCATCTGCTTCGCGTGCACCAGCATCGCCGGGTCGATGCCCATCTTGTTGGCCAACTGCACCGCCGCGCCCTCGGCCCGCTTGTCGTGCGGCACCGGCAGCGTGAACGACACCTGCACCATGCCGTCACCGGTGGTGTCCCCGTACGGCCGGACGATCTTCTTCTCCGGGGCCGTCACGCCGCCGCCTCCAGGATCTCCGTGGCCGGGTTGAAGTAGTCGGCCTCGTGCCTCGCCACCCCGTCGAGACCCTTGCCGCGATCCGCCGGCCGCTTCATGATCCCGAACGTGCCCTCGGCGATCGCCGTCAACAACGACTGCTCACCGATCCGCTCCAACAGCTCGACGGCCTCGCCGAGCACCCGGTGCGCGCGCTGCTGGATGAACCCGCCCGCAGCCGGCACGAAATCCTCGTGCAGCCCGCCGGCCGCGCCCAGCACGTACCGGACGTTCTGCAGGGCGATGTCCCGGTCCGACAACCACGGCGTCACCACCGCCTCGGTCATCATGCCCACCAGCAGGATGCCCTGCCCGGTCATGGCACCGACCAGGTTGAAGAACCCGTCGAGCAGATTGCCGCGGAACACGTCCCCGGTCATGTGCTTCGTCGGCGGCATCCACTTCAACGGCGCGTCCGGGAACAACTCCCGGGCCAGCAGCGCGTGCGCCAGCTCGAGCCGGAACGACTCCGGCAGATCCGGATTGATCTCGAACGCGTGCCCCAACCCCAACTGCCAGTCGGCCAACCCCGCCTCGTGCGCGAAGAACTCGTTGAGCAACTGCGACACCGTCACCGTGTGCGCCTCGTCAACGGCGTCCGCGGTGGTCAGGTAGTTGTCCTCACCGGTGTTGATGATGATCCCGGCGCGGGCGTGCACCTGCCGGGAGAACCGCTGGTCGACGAACGTGCGAATCGGGTTGATGTCCCGGAACAGGATCCCGTACATCGAGTCGTTGAGCATCATGTCCAGCCGCTCCAGGCCGGCCAGGGTCGCCATCTCCGGCATGCACAGACCCGACGCGTAGTTCGTCAACCGCACGTAGCGGCCCAACTCCTTCGACGACTCGTCCAACGCCGCCCGCATCAACCGGAAGTTCTCCTGCGTCGCGTACGTGCCGGCGAACCCCTCCCGGGTCGCGCCCTCCGGCACGTAGTCCAGCAGCGACTGCCCCGTCGAACGGATCACCGCGATGATGTCCGCCCCGGCCCGCGCCGCGGCCTGCGCCTGCGGAATGTCCTCGTAGATGTCACCGGTCGCCACGATCAGGTAGATCCACGGCCGCTGCCTCGGATCCCCGTACCGCTTCACGAGCCGCTCCCGCTCGACCCGACGCCGGTCGATCTGCCGCACCCCCGCGGCCACCGCCCGACGCGCGGCCTTACGCGCCGCCGTCGCGGCCCGACCCGTCGGCAGCGCGAACCGCACCGACCCGGCGGCAGCCTTCTGCGCCAACAACGTCACATCGCTGATCTGCTCCCGGGCCAGCGCGTCGAACACCGGCAGCGCCACCCCGTGCCCCAACCCGACGTCCGCGACGACCGCGTCCACCAGCCGGTTCACCCACGGAATCCCGTCCGGATCCGCGCCGGTCACCCCCGCCAACCGCAGCACCGCCCGCTCCACCGACACCGTCGTGTGGCTGCGGGCCAGATCCACCACCGGCTGCCCGGCCCGGCGCGCCAACTCCCGCGCCCGCGCCACCAGCGCCGGGTCCAGCCCAAGCTTTCCGGTCACGAACTACCTTCCTCATAGATCACGTCACCACGCAGCACCGTGGCCCGGCACACCGGCAACGGCGTCGGATCGTCCGCCCCCCGCAACTCCGGATCCTCCGCCTGCAACACCGGCAGGCCCCGCTGCGCCCCGGCCGGCGTCGACCACACCGCGAACGTCGCCGGCGCCCCCAACGCCAACACACCCTCGTTGTCCAGATGCACGGCCCGCCACCCGCCACGGGTGTGCGCCGCGAACGCCGCCCGCACACTCATCCGCTGCGCCGGATTGTGATGCGCCGCCGCCGCCCGCACCGAACCCCACGGATCCAGCGGAGTCACCGGCGAATCCGACCCGAACGCCAACGCCACCCCGACCGAGTGCATCGCACCCATCGGGTTCGACTCCAACGACCGCGACAGACCCAACCGCGACTCGTACATCCGGCCCGAACCACCCCACAACCGGTCGAACGCCGGCTGCATCGACGCCACGATCCCGTACTCCACGAACCCGGCGATCATCCGCTTGTTCATGATCTCCGCGTGCTCGACCCGATGCCGGGCCGCCCGCAACCGATCCACACCCAGCTTCTCCGCCGCCCCCGCGAACCCCGCCAACACCGTCGAGATCGCCGCGTCACCGATCGCGTGGAAACCGCCCTGCAACCCGTACGCCGCACAGTCCAACAGGTGATCCCGCACCTGCTCCGCCGTGACGTACCCGTGCCCGCACCCACCGGACTCCCCGTCCAGATACGCCTGCGACACGTGCGCCGTCCGCGACCCCAACGCCCCGTCGGCGAACAGGTCACCACCGGCCCCGACCGCGCCCAGCTCCCGGGCCCGCGCCGCACCCAGCAGCTCACCCCAGTACCCGTACACCTCCGGCAGCCCGTCCCCGGAAATCCCCAACAGCCCGGTGAAGTCCTCCTCGTCGGAGATCTCCGGACCACCGCACTCGTGCACCGCCGCGATCCCCAGCGACGCCGCCTGCTCCAGGGCCCGCCGCTGCGCGGCCACCCGCTGCGCCCGGGTCACCGACGCGAACGCCGCCGCCCGCACCACGTGGTGCGCGTCCCGCCGCAACCACCCCGACACGTCGTACCCCGGCGCGGCCACCGCCTCCGGGCAGGCCGCCAGCAGCGCCCGCGACACCAACGCCGAGTGGATCGACGCCTGCGACAGATACACCCGCCGACCCCCGGCCGCCCGGTCCACCGCCGCCGCGTCCGGCAGCGTCCCGTCCGCCCAGTTCGACTCGTCCCAGCCGTGCCCCAGCACCACCGCGTCCCCCGGCAGACCGGCCGCGAACGCCGACACCGCGACCAGCAGCTCACCGGCCGACCGCACCCCGGACAGGTCCAGCCCCGACAGCGCCAACCCGGTGTCCGTGGCGTGCACGTGCGCGTCCACGAACGCCGGCGTCACCAACGCCCCGGCCAGATCCACCACCCGGTCGGCGGACGGCGCGTCCGCGTCCACGCCCAACCAGGCGATCCGCCCGTCCCGCACCAGCAACGCCGTCGCGCTCGGATCGGCCGGACAGTGCAGCATGCCGCCGAGATACAGAGTCGAGGGGTTCGTCATGGTGTCAGTCTGCCGCGAGGCGGGCCTCGAACAGACGGCGCACCCCCGGCTCCGCACGCAGCAACTCCAGCGCCAACTCCGCGTGCCCCGGCACGTAGCCGTTACCGACCAGCATCGTCACGTCCGCCGCCAGGCCCTCCGCCCCCAGCGCCGCCCCCGCGAAACTCGTCGCCATCGAGAAGAAGATCACCGTGCCGCCGTCCTCGGTGGCCAGGATCGCCCCGTGCTCGCAGCCCGGCACGTCCACGCAGACCACCGTCACGTCCGCCGGCGCACCCAGGGCGGTCGTCACCGCCGTCGACAACCCCACCGGATCCCGGGCGTCGGCCAACGCGACCACGTCGGCCAGACCGGCCGCCACCAGCGCGTCCCGCTCCGCCGGCACCGGCACCACCCCGACCGTACGGCCCGCGCCCGCCCGCCGCGCCGCGGCCAGGGACAGCGACCCGCTCTTGCCGGCCCCGCCGACCACCGCCACCCGCACCCGCCGAGGGTCGCCGTCGCGCTGCCGCCGCTGCACCAGCTCGGCGACCACCCGCGCGGTCAGCGCCGGCGCCCCGCACACGTCCAGCACCGCCAGCGACAGCTCCGGGTGCAAATCTGCCGGCAGCACCGCCGCGATCGACCGGGCGAACAGGATCGCGTACCCGTCACACGGCACCTGCTCGCTGCGCCCGTCCCACCGGGCCAGCCCGTCCAGGATCACCAGCGGGGTGAGCGTCAGCGACACCAACGTCGCCACCCGGTCGCCCGGCCGCAGCCCCAGCGGAGACCGCCGCCCGGCCTCGTCCACGGTGCCGATCAGCATGCCGCCCGACCCGGTCACCGGGTTCTGCATCTTCCCCCGGGTCGAGATGATCTCCAGTACCTCGGCGCGGACCTTGTCCCCGTCGCCGCCGTGCTTCTCCGACAGCTGCCGGAAGCTCGCGGCGTCCAGGTTCAGCCGCTCCACCCGGATCCGCACCTCGTTGGAGCCGATCCGCGGATCGGCGTCGAGGCGCCATGCCGCCTGCGGCAGCACCCCCGCAGGTTCCACGACGCGGTGCAGACCCACCGGTGACGTCACGCCAGCCTCCTCCATCCAGCCGCTCGAACCCCTGACCAGGGCTCGCCTGGCGGGAAAACTTCCGGCAGACTAATTTCTTCACCGGATATTTTCCAGTAGCCTTCGGGACTATTGATCAACCAGCACCAACGAGGAGGGGCCGTGACCCAGACCCAACCGGTGGAGACCATCCCTGCGCCCCGCTCCACGCCGGTCGCGGTCCCCACCGCCGGACAGCCGTACGAATACCGCCGCAGCCCGCTGGTCGAACCCGACTGGACCCGCTTCCCCGGCTGGCGCCACGTCACCCGCGAGCAGTGGGAGAACGCCCAGTGGCAGCGGGTCAACTGCGTCAAGAACATCAAGCAGCTGCGTACCGTCCTCGGCGACCTCGTCGACGAGACCTTCTACGCCGACCTCGAGGCCGACCAGAAGGCCCTGGCCACCATGTCCATGCTGGTGCCGCCGCAGATGCTCAACACCATGGTGCCGTTCGAGCAGATGACCACCGAGGCGTTGCTCGCCGACCCGGTGCGCCGCTACATGATCCCCGTCGCCTCCGACCGGCGTACCGACTGGCCCTCCCACCCGTACGCCAGCCGCGACAGCCTCCACGAGCACGACATGTGGGTCGCCGAGGGCCTCACCCACCGCTACCCGACCAAGGTCCTCGCCGAGCTGCTCTCCACGTGCCCGCAGTACTGCGGCCACTGCACCCGGATGGACCTCGTCGGCAACTCCACCCCCACCGTCGACAAGCTCAAGCTCACCCTCAAACCCGTCGACCGCTACGACGCCCACATCACCTACCTCAAGGCCCACCCCGGCGTACGGGACGTCGTCGTCTCCGGCGGCGACGTCGCCAACGTGCCGTGGAAGAACCTCGAGTCCTACCTGATGCGGCTGCTCGAGATCGAAACCATCCGCGACATCCGGCTCGCCACCAAGGCCCTCATGGGCCTGCCCCAGCACTGGCTCCAGCCCGATGTCGTCGAGGGCCTGGAACGGGTCGCCCGCACCGCCGCCCGCCGCGGCGTCAACCTGGCCATCCACACCCACGTCAACCACGCCCAGTCGCTCACCCCGCTGGTCGCCAGGGCCGCCCAGACCGCCCTCGACGTCGGCGTACGCGACGTCCGCAACCAGGGCGTCCTCATGCGCGGCGTGAACGCCACCGCCGGCGACCTGCTCGACCTGTGCTTCGCCCTCCAGGGCGAGGCGGGCATCCTGCCGTACTACTTCTACATGTGCGACATGATCCCCAACGCGGAGCACTGGCGGGTCCCCGTCTGGCACGCCCAGCAGCTCCAGCACGACATCATGGGCTACCTGCCCGGTTACGCCACCCCGCGCATCGTCTGCGACGTCCCGTTCGTCGGCAAGCGCTGGGTCCACATGCTCACCGAGTACGACCGCGAGCGCGGCATCTCCTACTGGACCAAGAACTACCGCACCTCGATCGAGTCCGCCGACCTCGAGGCGCTCAACAAGCGTTACGCCTACTACGACCCGATCGACACCCTGCCCGAGTCCGGCCAGGCCTGGTGGGCGGCCCACCGCGACGACTGATCCGCGACGCCCCGCGCCCGGCACCCCAAGGTAGGGGTGCCGGGCGTTGCCGTTTGTTCTCCACGAGTACCGGACGTACGCCGGCGGGCCCCCGGATCGGGAGCCCGCCGGCGCACGCGTCAGTCACTTCTCAAAGGTTTCACGCACATCCCGACCGGCCTCCTTGGCGTGTTGGCCGGCCTGCCGGGCCCGGGCCGCGCTCTGCTCGCTGGCGCCCTCCGCCCGCAACCGCTCGTTGTCGGTGGCGTCGCCGATCCGCTCCTTGGCCATGCCGCTCATCTCCTGAGCCTTGTTCTTGGCCTTGTCGGTGAACCCCATCTCGTCGCCTCCTCAGCTTCAGGCTTGGGTTGCTCCGCCCTTGGCGCGTCCCCGGTCGGCGTCGCGTCAAACGCAGATGGGGCGGTACACATCGCGTACGGCATCCTAGGAAGATGGGTTGTTAGGAACGAGTCGGTGAACAACGAGCGGCCGAGGTGATCCCGCCGACCGGGTGCAGGGCGTCCCACGTGGTTGACTGGGCAGGTGAGCGAGATCCTGCTGATCCGGCACGGCGAGACCGCGTGGAGCGCCAGCCACCGGCACACCTCGTACACAGATCTGGAGCTGACCCCCGACGGGGAACGGCAGGCCCGCGCGCTCGGTGTGCTGCTCGCCGGCCGCCGCTTCGTCCGCGTCCTGTCCAGCCCCCGGCAGCGGGCGACGTGCACCGCCCACCTCGCCGGGCTCGACGTCGACACCACCGACCCCGACCTGGCCGAGTGGAACTACGGCGAGTACGAGGGCCGCACCACGGCGGACATCCACCAGGAGAATCCGCACTGGAACCTCTGGACCGACGGCGCGCCCGGCGGGGAGTCACCGGCACAGGTCGGCGAACGGGCCGACCGGGTGCTCGCCACGACCGCGCCCCTGCTCGACCGGGGCAGCGTCGCCCTGGTCGGCCACGGGCACAACCTGCGGGTGATCGGCGCCCGCTGGATCGGCCTGCCCCCGTCCGCCGGTGGGCTGCTACGGCTGGACACCGCCACCGTCAGCGTGCTCGGTCACGAACACGGGCGGCAGGTCATCCGGCGTTGGAACCAGCCGGCTCCGCCGCCGCCCGGGACCGTCCCCGATCCGGCGCCTCGGCACTGATCTTCGGCGGCCGGCTCTCGTACGGCGTGGAGAGCACCACGGTGGTGCGGGTGGTGACGTTGGCGGCCGTCCGGATCTCCTGCAGCACCCGCTCCAGGTCCGTCGGGCTGGCCACCCGCACCAGCAGCAGGTAGAAGTCCTCCCCCGCCACCGAGTAGCACGAGTCGATCTCGGGCAGGTGGGCCAGCCGCTCCGGCGCGTCGTCCGGCTGCGACGGGTCGAACGGCCGGATCGCCACGAACGCGGTCAACGGCAGCTCCAGCGCCTCGAACGAGACGCGGGCCGCGTACCCCTTGATGACGCCGCGCTGCTCCAGCCGGCGGACCCGCTGGTGCACGGCGGACACCGACAACCCCACCCGCTCGGCGAGGTCGGTGTACGACAGCCGACCGTCCCCGGTCAGCGCGGCGACAATGGCCCGGTCGATCTCCTCCACGCGCTGCAACCTACCTGGAAATCCGCGCGCACGCCGCATCCGGCCCACCGGCATGCGGCTCGGTGGGCCGGATGCGGTCACCCAGGGTCAGCCCTTGGCCAGGGCCCGGGAGATGACCAGCCGCTGGATCTGGTTGGTGCCCTCGACGATCTGGAGCACCTTCGCCTCCCGCAGGTACCGCTCGACGGGGTGGTCCACGACGTAGCCGGCGCCGCCGAGCACCTGCACCGCGTCGATGGTCACCCGCATCGCCACGTCGGTGGCGAAGAGCTTCGCCTTCGCCGCCTCGATCGAGTACGGCCGGCCGGCGTCACGCAGCCGGGCGGCGGCCAGCATCAGCGCGCGGGCCGCGGAGATCTGGGTGGCGTGGTCGGCGAGGGTGAAGCCGAGCCCCTGGAAGTCGATGATCGACCGGCCGAACTGCTGGCGCTGCTTCGCGTAGCCGACCGCGTAGTCCAGCGCGGCCTGGGCCAGGCCGACCGCGCAGGCGGCGATGCCCAGCCGCCCGGAGTCCAGGGCGGACATGGCGATGGTGAAGCCGGCCCCCTCGCCGCCGATCAGCCGCTCGGCGGGCACCCGGGCCTCGTCGAAGGCGATCTGGGCCACCGGGGAGGCGTGCAGGCCCATGGTCCGCTCGGCGGCCTGCGGGAGGATGCCGGGGGTGTTCCGGTCCGCGAGGAGGCAGGAGACGCCCTTCGGGCCGGGACCGCCGGTGCGGCAGAAGATGTTGTAGAAGTCGGCGACCCGGGCGTGGGTGATCCACGCCTTGGTGCCGGAGACCACGTAGTCGTCGCCGTCGCGGACCGCCTTCGTGGTCAGGGCCGCGGCGTCGGAGCCGCCCTGCGGCTCGGAGAGGCAGTACGCCCCCAGCAGCTCCCCGCCGACCATGTCGGGCAGCAGCTTGCGCTGCTCGTCCGTGCCGAACTGGGCCAGCGGATAGCAGGAAAGGGTGTGCACGCTGACCGCCTCGGCGACCGCGAGCCAACGGCTGGCGAGGATCTCCAGCACCTGGAGGTAGACCTCGTACGGCTGGGCGGCCCCGCCGTGCTCCTCGGCGTACGGCAGGCCCAGCAGGCCGGCCCGGCCCAGGGTGCGCAGCACCTCGCGGGGGAACTCGGCACGCTCCTCGAACCCGGCGGCCTTCGGAGCGAGCTCCCGGTCGGCGAGTTCGGTGGCGAGTTCCAGCAGGTCGTGGGCCTCGTCGGTGGGGAGGATCCGGTCGACAGTCATAGCGCGATGAGCTCCGTGGGGGTGGTGTTGAGCCGTTGCCCGCCGTCCGTCGTGCAGACGACGATGTCCTCGATCCGGGCACCGTGCCGCCCGGCGAGGTAGATCCCGGGTTCGACCGAGAAGGCCATGCCGGCCTCGAGGGGCCGGGGGTTGCCGGCCACGACGTACGGCTCCTCGTGGGTGTCGAGGCCGATGCCGTGGCCGGTGCGGTGCAGGAAGGCGTCACCGTAGCCGGCGGCGGTGATGACGTCGCGGGCCGCCGCGTCGACCGCCTCGGCGGTGACCCCGGGCCGGACCGCCGCCACCGCCGCCCGCTGGGCCTCGTACAGAACCGTGTAGTAGTCGGTGAACTCGGCCGGGGCGGGGCCGCCGGCGACGTAGGTGCGGGTGCAGTCGGAGCGGTAGCCCGACGGCATGGTGCCGCCGATGTCGACCACGACGGGCTCGCCGGCACGGATCGGCCGGTCGGACGTGCCGTGGTGCGGGCTGGCCCCGTGCGGCCCGGCGGCGACGATGACGAAGTCGACGGTGACGTGGCCGGCCGCCCGGATGGCGGCGGCGATGTCGGCGGCCACCTCGGCCTCGGTCCGGCCCGGACGCAGCCACTCCCCCATCCGCCGGTGCACCGCGTCGATCGCGGCGCCCGCCTCGGCGAGGGCGGCCACCTCGGCGGGCGACTTGCGGATCCGCAGCTCGCGCAGCACCTCGGCGGCGAGGCGCTGGGTGGCGTCGGGCAGCGCGGCGCGCAGGGCGAGGACCTGCTCGGCCCACATCCGGTCGGCCAGCCCGACGGCGGCCACCGGGCCGGGCAGCGCCGCCCGGACCAGCGGGTACGGGTCGGTGCCGTCGGCGTGGTCGACGATGCGTACGCCGGCGGCCGGGGCGGCTTCCGCCGCGGGACGCTCCAGGACCGGCACGATCAGGGTGGGTTCGCCCTCGGCGGGCAGCACCAGGCAGGTCAGCCGCTCCCCGGCGTGCGCGTCGTAGCCGGTCAGGTAGCGCAGGTCGGAGCCGGGGGTGAGCAGCAGCGCGTCCAGGCCAGCGGCGGCGGTTGCGCGCCGCGCGGCGGCCAGCCGCTCGGCCGGGTACAGCTCGTTGGTTCCCACCCCCTGAGCTTAACGGTCGTTTGGGGAACCGTGGGGGGCGGTCACACGTCCCGGCGGCGCACCGCGACATACCCGGCGAGCAGCGCCGCCGCAGTCCACAGCGCCATGATCCCCACCCCGGTCCACGGGCCGTAGGGGCGGGCGAATCGCGGGTCGTCCGCCGGCCCGACGATGTGCATGATCACCATTCCGGCCTGGTCCGGCAGGTACTGCGCGACGGTCTTCACCCTCGGCACGTTGCCCAGCCCCTGCGAGCCGAGAAACAGCAGCGGAAGCAGGACGCCCAGGGCGGGGATCGCGCTCCGCGCGAGCGCCGCCAGCCCGGTCGCGAACAGGTAGATGAGCGTCAGGTAGAGGCAGGCGCCGGCCACCGCGACGGGCACCCCGGCCGCGCCGAGGGAGGTGCCGTGCGGGCCGAGGCCGGCCTGCGCGGCGGCGAAGGTGGCGAGCACGGTCACCACGGCGACCGCTCCGGCCAGCAGCGCTCCGGTGAGCACCTTGGCGGCGTAGAACCGCCCGCGCCGAGGCACCGCGGCGAGGGACACCCGGATCGTCCCCGTGGAGTGCTCGCCGGTGACCACGAGGACCGCGAGCACCACCAGCGCGAGCTGGCCGACGGTGAGGCTGTAGAACGAGGCGAAGAGCGGGTCGAAACGGTCCCGCTGCTCCGGTGGCAGCTCCGCGAAACCGGTCCGGAAGTTGCGCCCGAACAGGTATCCGAGGCCGACGCTGAGCGCGACCGTCAACGACAGGCACCAGACCGTCGACCGTACCGAGCGGATCTTGGTCCACTCGGCGGAGAGCAGCGCGGTCATCACCATCCACCCCCCGCCCGGTGCTCGGCCGCGCCGTCGGTCAGCCGCAGGTACGCCTCCTCCAGCGACGCCGAACCGGCGCCCGTGACGAGTTCACCGACCGTCGTGTCGGCGAGCAGCCGGCCCCGGCCGATGACGATCAGCCGGTCGGCGGTCAGCTCCACCTCACTCATCAGATGGCTCGAGACCAGGACCGTCCGGCCCTCGGCGGCCAGTGACCGCATCAGCTCCCGGATCCATCGCACGCCCTGCGGGTCCAGGCCGTTCACCGGCTCGTCGAGGATCAGGACGCCGGGATCCCCGAGCAGCGCCGCCGCGATGCCCAACCGCTGCCGCATGCCGAGCGAGAAGCCGCCGACCCGGCCGCGGGCCACCCCGGCCAGGCCGACCCGCTCCAGCAACGACGACGTACGGGCGGGCCCGATGCCGTTGGTCCTCGCCAGCCACCGCAGGTGGTCGACCGCCGACCGGCCCGGGTGCACGGCGTTCGCGTCGAGCAGGGCGCCCACCTCGCGCAGCGGGTGATGCAGCGACGCGTACGCCCGGCCGCCCACCAGCGCCTCGCCGGCGCTCGGCGCGGCCAGCCCGAGCAGCACCCGCACGGTGGTGGTCTTGCCGGCGCCGTTCGGGCCGAGGAAGCCGGTGACGACACCGGGTCTGACGGTGAAGGAGAGCCCGTCGACGGCCACGCCGTGCCGGTACCTCTTGGTCAGCTCGTTGACTTCGATCACGGCGGCCACCCTGCCCGAGGGCGGACGCCGGGCGCATCGGAGCACGGGATGACCTACCCAGGGGGGAGGCACCGGCCGGCACCCGCCGATACCGTTCGCGGGGTGGATCGGAGCAGACGGCTCGGCCGCCGCCAGTTGATCGCGCTCGACGGCCTGGCCGCGATCGGATACCTGCTGCTGTTCGCGTCGTCCGCCGTCGTACGCGCCGACGTGCCGGCCTGGCTCTCGATGCCGCTCATGGCCGCGGTCGGGGCGCCGGTGGCGGTACGCCGACGCTGGCCGGGACCGGTGTTCCTGGTCGTGTTCGCCGCCTCGGTCGCGGCGGCGGCGGCAGGTGTGCTGGCGGATCCGTTCGTCGCCGCCGCGTTCGCGCTGTACCCGCTCGCGTGCGACGGCCGGCGCGCCTGGGTGCCCGCCCCGGTGGCCGGTACGGTGGCCGCGGTCGTGCTCGTCGGCGGCTCGGTGGCCGGCACCCCGTACCAGTCGTGGCACCGGCTCGGCGTCGTCGTGCTCGGCGCCGGCCTCCTGGCCGGGGCGTGGACCGTCGGCCGGGTCGTACGCGCGCGCCGCGCCGACGCCGCCCGCTCCGCCGCCGAGTTGGCCGGCCGCGCGGTCGCCGAGGAGCGCCTGCGCATCGCCCGGGAACTGCACGACGTGGTCGCGCACAGCATGAGCCTGATCGCGGTCAAGGCCGGCACGGCCAACCACGTCCTGGCGGTACGCCCCGACGAGGCGCAGAACGCGCTGCGGGTGATCGAGTCGACGAGCCGGGGCGCGCTCGCCGAGATGCGTCACCTGCTCGGCGTGTTGCGCTCCGACGCGGACGGCGCCGCGCTGGCCCCGACCCCCGGGCTGGCCGGGCTGCCCACGCTGGCCGAGCGGGCCGAGCAGGCCGGCGTGCCGGTCGAGCTCGACGTGCGGGACGTGGACGAGCTGCCCGAGGGTGTGGCGCTGTCGGTGTACCGGATCGTGCAGGAGGCGCTGACGAACGTGGTCCGCCACGCGGGGCCGGCCCGCTGCCGGGTGTCGGTGGCGGCCGGGCGGGGCGAGGTCCGCGTCGAGGTGACCGACGACGGGCCCGGGTCGCGGGTGCCGTCGCCCGACCGGCCCGCCGGGCACGGGCTGATCGGCATGCGGGAGCGGGTCCTGATGTACGGCGGCTCGTTCCACGCCGGGCCCCGGCCGGAGGGCGGGTTCAGCGTGTCCGCGCGCCTACCCTGTGAGCCGTGACCGATCCGATCCGGGTGCTCATCGCCGACGACCAGGCCCTGGTGCGGGGCAGCTTCCGCCTGCTCGTGGACACCGCGCCCGGGCTCACCTCGGTCGGCGAGGCGGGCACCGGCGGCGAGGCGGTCGCGCTCGCCCACGCCGCCCGGCCCGACGTGGTCCTCATGGACATCCGGATGCCCGAGATGGACGGCATCGAGGCGACCCGGCGGATCTGCGCGGGGTCCGCCCCGGGCCCGCGGGTGCTCGTGCTGACCACGTTCGACCTCGACGAGTACGTGTACGCGGCGTTGCGCGCGGGCGCGAGCGGCTTCCTGCTCAAGGACACGCCGCCGGCTGACCTGCTGGGCGGCATCCGGGTCGTCGCGGCGGGCGACGGGCTGCTCGCGCCGACCGTGACCCGGCGGCTGATCGCCGAGTTCGCCCGGCGTACGCCCCCGGCCCGTCCGGTCGCGGGCGACCTCGACCGGATCACCGACCGGGAGCGGGAGGTGCTCACCCTCGTCGCCCGCGGCCTGTCCAACCCGGAGATCGCCGGGCACCTGCACCTCAGCCCGGCCACCGTCAAGACCCACATCGGGCACCTGCTCGCCAAGCTGAACGCCCGGGACCGGGCCCAGCTCGTCATCGCGGCGTACGAGTCGGGCCTGGTGACACCGGCGCGCCACCTTTGACATGCAAGCGGGAGCTTGCCTAACCTGTCGTGCAGGCGCCGGCGTCAGGCCGGCCGAAGCCGGGAGCCGAGGCGATGACCGACACGGACACCACGCTCACCCCGTTCCTGATGTTCGAAGGGGCCGCCGCCGAGGCCATGAACTTCTACGTCTCGCTGTTCGACGACGGCGAGATCCTCTCCGTCACCCGGCGGGAGAGCGACGAACCCGGCGCCGGCACCGTGCACCTCGCCGAGTTCCGGGTGGCCGGGCAGCGAGTGTTGTGCAGTGACAGCCACGTGCGCCACGCCTTCACGTTCACCCCCTCGCTGTCGCTGTTCGTGCGCTGCCGGGACCAGGCCGAGCTCATCCGCCTGCACCGGGCGCTCGCCGAGGGCGGAACGGAACTCATGCCGCTCGGCGACTACGGCTTCAGCACCCGGTTCGCCTGGGTGAACGACCGCTTTGGAGTGTCCTGGCAGCTCAACCTGCCGTGACCGACGTCTTCGCCGCGATCGCCGACCCCACCCGCCGGGCAATCCTCGACGAACTGGCCGAGCGGGACGGCCAGACCCTCTTCGAGATCTGCGCGCGGCTGACGACCAGGCACGGCATCGGATCCTCCCGCCAGGCGATCTCGCAGCACCTCGACACGCTCGCGGAAGCCGGGCTCGTGCGCTTCGCGCGTAGCGGCCGTTACAAGTTCCACCACGCCGACTTCGGGCCCCTGCGCGCGGTCGTCGATCGGTGGCCGATCCCTGAGGAGGGACCTTGATCCGCGTCAACCTGGCCAGCGTCTTCGTCGACGACCAGGAGAAGGCGCTCGCCTTCTACACGGAGGTGCTGGGCTTCGAGAAGAAGACCGAGATCCCGCTCGGCGAACACCGCTGGCTCACGGTCGTCTCGCCCGCCGATCCCGACGGGGTCGAGCTGGTGCTCGAACCCGCCGGCCATCCGGCGGTCGGCCCGTTCCGGCAGGCGCTCGTCGCCGACGGCATCCCGTTCACGTCGTTCGCCGTCGACGACGTGCGCGCCGAGTTCGACCGGCTGCGGACCCTCGGCGTCGAGTTCACCCAACCGCCGGTGGCGATGGGCGGCGTGACGACCGCGGTGCTCGACGACACCTGCGGGAACCTGATCCAGTTGGCCAGCGCCTCCTGACCCCGCCCGGGGCCCTGGCTTCCCGACCGTTGCGCGGCCCGGCCACGATGGAACGCGTGATCCGTTTCATCTTGAACCTGTTGTGGCTCGTCTTCGGTGGCGGCCTCGTCCTCGCCCTGGGCTACGGGCTGGCCGCGCTGATCTGCTTCGTACTGGTGATCACCATCCCGTTCGGCGTGGCCTCGCTCCGCCTCGCCTCCTACGCGCTCTGGCCGTTCGGCCGCACCCTCGTCCCGAAGCCGGGCGCCGGGATCGCCTCCGGCGTCGCGAACCTGCTGTGGGTGCTGCTGGCCGGCTGGTGGCTCGCGCTGTCCCACATCCTCGCCGGCGTCGCCCTCTGCGTCACCGTCATCGGCATCCCGTTCGGGGTGGCGAACTTCAAGCTCGTGCCGGCGGCGCTCTGGCCGCTCGGCCAGGAGGTCGTCGAAACCCCCTGAGACGTCTCAGCCGTACGCGTGCCGGCCACCTGGCCGGCACGCGCCATATCCCCCGCACCTGTTGACGATGGCCCTCGGTGCTGGCCCGACCGACCGAGGTCACACCCCGTCAGGGCATCCTAGGAGGCTGGGCCAACGGCCTGCCGGCCGGATAACCCGAACCCGGCTCGCGTTCGCCCCATCGTCGCTACGGTCAGAGCAATGGGCGGCCAGGACGGGGTGATCGAGACGCTCAAGGCTGATCCGGCCATGTCTGACCTGCGCCGGTCCCTGGAGTCGTACTACGGTGACCCGGGCCGCGAGGCGGCGATGGACGCCTTCTACGCGGGCTTCGTCCGCCCCGGGAACCTGGTCTTCGACGTCGGCGCGCACGTCGGCGACCGGCTCGGCAGCTTCCGTCGCCTCGGCGCCCGCGTGGTGGCCGTCGAACCGCAGCCGCTCTGCGTCCGGGCGCTGCGCGCGCTGTACGCCGGCGACGAGCGGGTCACGGTGATCGAGGCGGCCTGCGGAGCCCGGCCCGGCCGGGTCCGGCTGCACGTCAACTCCGCCAACCCCACGGTCTCCACCGCGTCCGCGCGCTTCGTCCGGTCGGCGGCCGGCGCCGACGGCTGGCAGGACGAGACCTGGGACGCCGAGATCGAGGTCGTCGGCACCACGCTCGACGCCCTCATCGCCGCGCACGGCGTACCGGACTTCGTGAAGATCGACGTGGAAGGATTCGAGGACGCCGTGCTGGCCGGGTTGAGCAGCCCGCCGCCGGCCCTGTCGTTCGAGTTCACCACCATCGCGCGCCGGCTCGCCCCGCGCTGCCTGGACCGGGTCACCGCGCTCGGCCTCACCCGGTTCAACGTCGCGCTCGGCGACGAGATGGCGCTCGCCCTGCCGGGCTGGGCGAGCGCGGCCGAGGTGGCGGCGTACCTGCGCGCCCTGCCGCACGAGGCCAACTCCGGCGACGTCTACTGCCGGCCGGCCTGATCGGCGGGCGGGCGCCGGCACTCCCCCCGCCCGCGGGAGGGTGTGTGGCAGCGCTTTTTTAATGATTTGAACTTAGCCATGATTCGTTACCTGGCCGTTATTGACGTGACCGCCGCCGCTTCGATTGACTGCGATGGAACCGCTTCCGCAACCGGTTCCGAACCAACCGCCCGTCCCTGCCACCCGGGAGCGCCCCGTGCCGATCACCATCGCCGACGTCGCCACCCGGGCGGGGGTGAGCAAGACGACGGTCTCCCGGGTGCTCAACGGCAAGGGCGAGGTGGACGTACGCACCGCCGACCGGGTCCGCGCCGTGATCAGCGACCTGGGATACGTGCCGAGCGCCCGCGCGGTCGGCCTGGCCCGGGGCCGCACCCGGGTGGTCGGCATGCTGGTGCCCGCGCTCACCTGGCCCTGGATGGGCGAGGTGTTGCAGGGCGCGGCCGACGTGGTCGAGGCCGAGGGGTACGGCCTGCTGCTGTTCACCTGCACCCGGGGCGACGAGTCGATGCGGCGGTTCGCCTCCCAGGTCTCCGCGAAGTCCTTCGACGGTCTGCTGGTGGTCGAGCCGGAGGGCACGTTGGACTACATCACCGCGCTGCACGAGCGGGGCCTGCCGGTCATCCTCATCGACGACCGGAGCCTCCAGCCGCGGTTCCCGTCGGTCCGGACCACCAACGAGTCCGGCGCGCGGGCCGCCGCGGCGCACCTGCTGGCGCTCGGTCGACACCGTCCGCTGGTGGTGACCGGCATGCGCCGGTTCGGCTGCACCCGGGAACGGCTCGCCGGCTTCGCGGGCGGATACGCCGACGCCGGCCTGCCCATCGCACCCGCCCTCGTCGTGGAGGGCGATTTCACCTTCGAGTGCGGCCGTGCCGCGGTACAACGACTGCTCGCCGACGGCGTGCCGTTCGACGCCGTCTTCGCCCACAACGACCTCTCCGCGGCCGGCGCGCTCCAGGCGCTGCGCGACGCCGGCCGGCGCGTCCCGGACGACGTGGCGGTCGTCGGCTTCGACGACCTGCCGCTGGCCGGGCACACCCACCCGCCGCTGAGCTCGGTACGCCAGCCGCTGCGGGAGATGGGGGCGGCCGCGGCCCGCACCCTCATCTCCCACCTCGGCGGCACTCCCCTGCCCGACACCCCGACCGTCATCCCGACCACGTTCACCGTGCGCGCCTCGACCGGCCGCACCTGACCGCACCGCAAACCCCCACCGCCGGCCGACACCCACGCCGACCGGTGGCGGTACCGCACACCCTCCACCCACCACCATCCGCTCCCCACGGCGGGAGCATCGAGGGAGACACCATGAGAAGACGGCACCTCCTCGCCATCGCGCTCGCCGGCGCGGTGACCCTCACCGGCTGCGGCGAGACCGCCAACACCCGCAACCAGAACAACAAGGGCGGCGCGACGGTGCTCAACGTCGGCATGCCCAACGGCCCGCAGACCGAGAACCACAACCCGTTCCTGACCACGTCCTCGGGCGCCTCACTCGGCTACCGGTGGCAGATCTACGAGCCGCTGATGATGTGGAACCCGGTCAAGCCGGCCGAGCCGTTCAAGCCGTGGCTGGCCACCAAGGCCGAGTGGAGCGCCGACTACACGTCGGTGAAGGTCACCGTCCGCACGGACGCGACCTGGTCGGACGGGAAGCCGGTCACCGCCGAGGACGTCGAGTTCACCTACAACCTGCTCAAGGACAACGACGGCCTCAACGAGTTCGCGACGCCGTACAAGTCGGTTTCGGCCAGCGGCAACGAGGTGACCCTCACCTTCGAGTCGCCGCAGTTCGTCAACCAGCACAAGATCCTGTGCCGGGTGCCGGTCGTCCCCAAGCACATCTGGTCGACCTACAAGGACCCGACCACCGACATCAACAAGAACCCGGTGGGCAGCGGCGCGTACACGCTCAAGTCGTTCACCCCGCAGACCACCACGCTGTCGGTCCGGACGAGCGGCTACTGGCAGGAACTGCCGAAGGTCAAGGAACTGCGGTACACGTCGTACACCGACAACAACGCGCAGACCACCGCGCTCGCGAACGGCGAGTCGGAGTGGAGCTTCGTGTTCATCCCGAACGTGCAGACCGTCTTCGTCGGCAAGGACCCGGCCAACCACAAGGTGTGGGCACCGCCGGTGCTCGGCATCCACGGCCTCTACATCAACACCACCAAGAAGCCGTTCGACAACCCCGCGCTGCGCCGGGCGATGAACATGGTGATCAACCGGGAGGACATCTTCAACCAGGCCGAGTCCGGCTACTTCCACCCCCTGGTCCGCAACGTGACCGGCCTGCCCAGCCCGGCCGGTGACGCGTACCTCGCGCCCGAGTACAAGGGGCAGGACCAGAAGGTCGACGTCGAAGGGGCGAAGAAGGTGCTCACCGACGCCGGCTTCAAGCTCAACGGCAACACGCTGGTCGACCCGGCCGGCAAGCCGGTCACCCTCACCCTGACCGACCCGGCCGGCTGGTCCGACTACCAGACCAGCCTGGAGATCGTGAAGGACAACCTGTCCACCATCGGCATCGCGGCCACCGTGGACAAGGCCAACCAGGACGCGTGGTTCCGCAACGTCGAGGAGGGCAAGTTCGACGCCACCTTCCGCTGGACCAACGGCGGGGCCACGCCGTACGACATCTACCAGACGGTGATGGACGGCCAGCAGCTCAAGCCGATCGGCAAGGCCTCCCCGGCCGGCAACTTCGGCCGCTTCGACAACCCGGAGGCCACCGCGGCGCTCACCGCGTACGCCAACGCCACCGACGACGCGGCGCGGACCGCGGCGATGGCCACGCTCCAGAAGATCTTCGTCGAGCAGGTGCCGATGATCCCGGTCGGCGCGGACAACGTGGGCGCGGCCTACAGCAGCAAGAACTGGACCGGCTGGCCGGACGACGCCAACCCGTACGGCGCGGCCCAGCCGACCCAGCCGAACGCGGCCGACGTGGTGCAGCACCTGCGCCCCGCGGGTTCCTGACCGGAGGGTCCGGGCGGCGCCACCCGCCGCCCGGGCCACCCGCTCCCACCCCTTCGAACGACAGGAACCCGGCATGACAACGCCCACCACGGACGCCCCGGCCGTCCGCGAGGAGGTGCTGGAGGCGGTCGGCCTGACCAAGCACTTCCCCGTCCGCGCCGGGCTGCGCACCCTGCTGACCCGCGACCGGCCGGCCGTGCACGCGGTCGACGACGTACACCTCACCCTGCGCCGTGGGCAGGTGACCGCCCTGGTGGGCGAGTCCGGCTCCGGCAAGTCGACGGTCGCCCGGCTGCTCGCGCAGCTCTACCCACGAACCGCCGGCAGCGTCCGCCTGCACGGCCAACTGGTCACCGTCCGCGGTGGCCGGCCGTTCCGGGCGTACGCGCGCAAGGTGCAGATGATCTTCCAGGATCCGTTCGCGTCGCTGAACCCGGTGCACACCGTGCGCTACCACCTGACCCGGGCGCTGCGCATCCACGGCAACGCCGGCCGTACCGGGGCCGACCTGGACGCGGCGCTGGCCCAGTTGCTGGAACGCGTCGCCCTCACCCCGGCCGAGCGCTACCTGGACAAGTTCCCGCACGAACTCTCCGGCGGGCAGCGACAGCGGGTGGCCATCGCCCGGGCGCTCGGCGCCGACCCGGAGGTGCTGCTCGCCGACGAGCCGGTGTCGATGCTCGACGTGTCGATCCGGCTCGGCGTGCTCAACCTGCTGCGCGACCTCAAGGAACGGCTGAGCCTGGCCATCCTCTACATCACCCACGACATCGCCTCGGCCCGCTACTTCGCCGACGAGACCCTCGTCATGTACGCCGGCCGGATGGTCGAGGGCGGCGACAGCGAGACCGTCACGCAGCAGCCGGCGCACCCGTACACCCGGCTGCTGATCGACTCGGCGCCCGACCCGGACCGGATCACCGGCGAGGCCGGCCCCGACGAGCGGGAACGCGGCGACGGCGAGCCGCCCAGCCTGATCCGGCCCCCGGCCGGCTGCCGGTTCCACCCGCGCTGCCCGGCGGCCATGCCGCGCTGCGCCACCGACCTGCCGCCCCGCCTCGACGTGGGCGACCGGCCCGGGCACTGGGCGGCCTGCTGGCTCTACGACCCGGAGGCCGCCCCGCCCGCCACCGCGGTGGGGGCGGACCGATGAACGAGTGCCAGCGAGTGAATCATCAATGTAGTGCGGTGGTGCCTCATGGCGGCACGAAGCGAAGCGGAGTGCTGGCATGAGCTACCTGCTGCGCCGCGTCGGCTTCTACCTGTTCACCGCCTGGGCCGCGCTGACCCTCAACTTCTTCATCCCCCGGCTGATCCCCGGCGACCCGGTCAAGTCGCTGATCTCCCGCTACCAGGGGCAGCTCAGCACCGACGCGATCAACTCGTTGTACGTGCTGTTCGGCATCGACACCCACGACAGCCTCTGGGACCAGTACGTCGACTACTGGAAGCAGTTGCTGCACGGCGACCTGGGGCTGTCGTTCACCGCGTTCCCGGCCCCGGTGTCCGAGGTGATCCTCGACGCGCTGCCCTGGACCCTGGCCCTGGTCGGCATCACCACCCTGGTCAGCTTCGCCCTCGGCACCGGCCTCGGTGTGCTGGCCGGCTGGCGTCGGGGCTCCTGGGTGGACGGGCTGCTGCCGGCCACCACGTTCCTCTCCTCGGTGCCGTACTTCTGGCTCGGCCTGGTCGCGATCGCCCTGCTGGCCGGCCCCGGCAGCTTCTTCCCCTCCTCCGGCGGCTACGAGCCTGGCCTGGTGCCCGCGCCGGACACCATCTTCCTGGGCAGCGCGGTGCGGCACAGCCTGCTGCCCGCCGCGACCATCCTCGTCTCCTCGATGAGCGGCTGGATCCTCAGCATGCGCAACATGATGGTGACCGTCGCCGCCGAGGACTACATCACCGTGGCGCACGCCAAGGGCCTGCCGGAACGCCGGGTGGCGTTGAACTACGCCGCCCGCAACGCGCTGCTGCCGAACGTGGCCGGCTTCGCGCTGTCGCTGGGGTTCATCGTCGGCGGCACCCTGCTCGTGGAGATCGTGTTCTCGTATCCGGGGCTGGGGTTCCTGCTGTTCCGGGCGGTGCAGGCCAAGGACTACCCGCTGATGCAGGGCATCTTCCTGGTCATCACGCTCTCGGTGCTGGTGGCGAACCTGCTCGCCGACGTGGCGTACCTGGCGCTCGACCCGCGTACCCGCAAGGAGGGCTGAGACGTGGCCATTCCCACCTCCAGCATCGAGCAGGTCATCCCGAAGCAGGGTGCGATGGCCCAGCCGGCCGCCCCGCGCCGCCGCCGGTGGCGTTTCCTGGCCAACGGCAAGGCCACCACCGGGCTGGCCGTGGTCGTCGGGTACGTGCTGCTCGCGGTGATCGGCCCGTGGATCGCCCCGTACGACCCGGACGCCCGCAGCGGCGAGCTGCTCCAGCCGCCGTCGACGCAGCACTGGTTCGGCACCACCCATCTCGGCCAGGACGTGTTCAGCCAGGTCCTGGTCGGCACCCGCGGGGTGATGCTGGTCGGGCTGCTCGCCGGGGTGGTCGCCACCGTCCTGTCGGTCCTGGTCGGGGTGACCGCCGGCTACCTGGGCGGGCTGCCCGACGACGGGCTCTCCGCGCTGTCCAACGTGTTCCTGGTGATTCCGGCGCTGCCGTTGATCATCATCGTCACCTCCACCATCACGGAGGCCGGCGACCTGGTGGTCGCCCTGGTCATCGGGTTCACCTCGTGGGCCTGGGGGGCCCGGGTGCTGCGCGCCCAGACGCTGTCGCTGCGCCGTCGCGACTACGTCGAGGCGGCCCGGGCCACCGGGGAGAGCACCTGGCGGATCATCGGCTTCGAGATCCTGCCCAACCTGACCGCGATCATCGCCTCCGGTTTCGTCGGCACGGTCATCTTCGCGGTGATGTCCGAGATCACCCTGGCGTTCATCGGCATCTCGTCGGTCTCGCCGTGGAACTGGGGCACGATCCTGTTCTGGGCGCAGAGCCAGCAGGCCCTCGCGCAGGGCGCCTGGTGGTGGTTCGTCCCGGCCGGCCTGGCCATCGCGCTGCTCGGCACCGCCCTCGCCCTGATCAACTTCGGTATCGACGAATTCGTCAGCCCTCGGCTACGCAGTGGCGGCCGGGCGCGGATCCGCACCGCCGACGGGCGCACCGTGCGGATGCGGGTCGGCTTCACCCCCGTCCTGGCGCCGCCCGCGACCGTCCCGGCCCCGCGTACGAAGGAAACCACCGATGAGTGAACCGGTCCTGGAGATCCGTGGGCTCTGCGTCGACTACGGCCTCGGCGACGACGCCGTGCACGCGGTCCGCGACGTCGACCTGACCCTGCACCGGGGCGAGGTGCTGGGGCTGGCCGGGGAGAGCGGCAGTGGCAAGTCCACCCTGGCGTACGGGTTGACCCGGCTGCTGCCGCCGCCCGGGGTGGTCGGCGGTGGCCAGGTGGTGTACCACCCGACCGACGGCCCGCCGGTCGACGTGCTGACCCTGAGCCCGGCGCAACTGCGGGCGTTCCGCTGGGCGGAGACGTCCATCGTGTTCCAGGGGGCGATGAACTCGCTCAACCCGGTGCACCGGATCTCCACCCAGCTGCTCGACGTGATCAAGGCGCACGAACCGAAGAGCACGGCGCCGGGCCGGCAGGCCCGGGCACGGGAGCTGCTGCGCCTGGTCGGTATCTCCGCCGACCGGCTGGACAGCTACCCGCACCAGCTCTCCGGCGGCATGCGGCAACGGGTCATGATCGCCATGGCGTTGGCGCTGGAACCGCAGCTGGTCATCATGGACGAGCCGACCACCGCGCTCGACGTGGTGATGCAGCGGCAGATCCTCGGCCAGCTCGCCGAGCTGCGCCAGCGGCTGGGCTTCGCGGTGCTGTTCATCACCCACGACCTGTCGCTGCTGGTGGAGTTCTCCGACCGGATCGCCATCATGTACGGCGGCCGGATCGTCGAGCAGGCGCCGGCCGCCGAGCTGTACCGGCGGGCGCTGCACCCGTACACCGAGGGGTTGCTGCACTCCTTCCCGGCGCTGCGCGGCCCCCGCCGCGAGCTGACCGGCATCCCGGGCTCCCCACCGGACCTGCGCGCCATGCCGGGCGGGTGCGCGTTCCACCCGCGCTGTCCGGATGCGTTCGGCCCGTGCGACAAGGAGTTGCCGCCGTTGGGTCCGCCCGGCGACGACCACCCGGGGCGTGCCGTCGCCTGCTGGCTGCATCCCACCGCCGCGCCGGCACCCCACTGAACCACCACCACCCGAGAGAGCACGTTCGCGACCGCGAGGAGAACCATGGACACCGACCTCACCCAGCCGAGCACGACCGGGCAGGCCGACCCGATCGACACCCTTCCGCCGACCTTCCGGTGGGGGGTGGCGACCTCGTCGTACCAGATCGAGGGCGCGGTTGCCGAGGACGGCCGCACCCCGTCCATCTGGGACACCTTCTGCCGCGTCCCCGGGGCGGTGGCCAACGGCGAGAACGGTGACGTGGCCTGCGACCACTACCACCGGATGCCCGAGGACGTGGCGCTCATCGCCGAGCTGGGGCTGGACACCTACCGCTTCTCGGTGGCCTGGCCCCGGGTGCAGCCGGGCGGGCGCGGCCCGGCCAACCCGGCCGGCCTGGCGTTCTACGACCGCCTGGTGGACGAGCTGCTCGGCCGGGGCATCGACCCGTGGGTGACGCTCTACCACTGGGACCTGCCGCAGGAGCTGGAGGACGCGGGCGGCTGGCCGAACCGGGACACCGCCCACCGTTTCGCCGACTACGCCGAGCTGGTCTTCGCCGCGCTCGGCGACCGGGTGAAGACTTGGACGACGCTGAACGAGCCGTGGTGCTCGGCGATGCTCGGGTACGCGTACGGCGAGCACGCGCCCGGCCGGCGGGACCTGGGCGCCGGGATCGCCGCCGCCCACCACCTGCTGCTCGGCCACGGGCTGGCGGCGCAGCGCCTGCGCGCGGCGGCGGCGACCCCGATCGAGCTGGGTATCACGGTCAACCTGGCCACCGCCGACCCGGCCACCGACAGCGCGGCCGACCGGGACGCCGCGCGGGCTTCCGACGGCCTGGGCACCCGGCTCTACCTGGACCCGCTGTTCCACGGCCGCTACCCGGAGGACGTGGTGGCCGACCTGGCCGCCGAGGGAATCCGGATCCCGGTCCAGGACGGCGACCTGTCGGTCATCGCCACCCCGATCGACGTGCTGGGCGTCAACTACTACTTCGGGCAGCTCTTCTCCGGGGTGGACGAGCGGGGGCAGGAGCGGGACGACGAGGGCCGGCCGGTGCGCCGGGTCGTCCGGCGGGACCTGCCGCGCACCGCGATGGACTGGGAGATCGTGCCGGACTCCTTCACCGACCTGCTGGTCCGGCTGAGCCGGGACTACCCGGGCGTGCCGATGGTGATCACCGAGAACGGGGCGGCGTTCGACGACCGGCCGGACGCCGACGGGTTCGTGGCCGACGACGACCGGGTGGCCTACCTGGCCGAGCACCTGCGGGCGGTGGCCCGGGCCCGGCAGGCCGGCGCCGACGTGCGCGGCTACTTCGCCTGGTCGCTGCTCGACAACTTCGAGTGGGCGTACGGCTACGACAAGCGGTTCGGCATCATCCGCGTGGACTACGACACCCAGCGGCGTACGCCGAAGCGCAGCGCGCAGTGGTACCGCGACACCGTCCGGCGGGTGCGCGGGCAGCGCTGACCCGGCCGTACGGGGCGGCCGCGCGGGAAGGGTCCCGGGCGGCCGCACCGTCGTGCCCGGACACATTTCGGGGCACTTTTTTCACTCCTTGACATAAGCAGGTGTGAGGGGTTTTCTCATTCGCGGATGTCGATCTGCTTGAAGGGAGCATCCGTGTCCACGCCACCCCCCACCCCGGTCCGTCGCGCCGTCGGCCGCGCCGCCCTGGCGCTCGGCCTGGCGGCGGCCACCCTCGCCGTCTCACCACCCCCGGCCGCACAGGCCGCCGGGGAGACCGTCAACGTCTGGCTCACCACCACCTCCGACACGGGCGGACGAACCGTCACCCGCGGCCTGCAACCGCAGACCCCGCTGAGCTTCGCCGCGAGCAGCGCCGCCGCCACGCACACCATCACCGTCGAGGAGAACACCCGCTACCAGCCGTTCGAGGGCGCCGGGGCGTCGATCACCGACACCACCGCGTACCTGCTGCGCGGCGGGCCGGTCAGCGCCGCCACCCGGGACGAGGTGATGCGCAAGCTGTTCAGCCCCACCGACGGCATCGGTCTGTCGTACGTGCGCAACCCGATCGGCGCCTCGGACCTGTCCCGCCCCGGCAACGTCTCCCTCGACGACACCTGCTGCAACCTCAACGACTTCGGCGCCAACGGCTACGACACCAACGTGGAGCTGCTCACCGCGCAGGCCAAGCAGCTCAATCCGGCGCTGCGAGTGATGGTGGTGCCGTGGAGCGCGCCCGGCTGGATGAAGGACAACGGCCGGATGGACCAGATGGGCTGGCTCAAGTGGGAGTACTACGCCACCTACGCCCAGTACTTCGTGAAGACCATCCAGGCGTACGCGGCCCGGGGCGTGCCGGTGGACTACCTGTCGGTGCAGAACGAGCCGAACTGCTGCCAGGCCGGCAACCCCACCGCGATGGACTACCCGGGGATGAGCTGGAACGCCTCCGGGCTGGTCGAGCTGACCAAGAACTTCGTCTACCCGGCGTTCCGCGCCGCCGGGATCACCACCAAGGTCCTCGTCCACGACTGGAACTACGGCGACTACGGCACCATCGGCTCCGGGCTGCTCGCCGACAGCGGCGTACGCACCGACCCGCTCTTCGGCGGCATCGCCTGGCACGGGTACTGGGGTGACCCCGCGGTCGGCAGCCAGGTCAACAGCCAGTACCCGGCCGTGCCGCAGTTCAGCACCGAGCACTCGGGCGGCACCTGGATCACCAACCAGCACAACGAGGACATGGCCGACATCGTGAACTACGCCCGGAACTGGAGCCGGAGCGTGGTCAAGTGGAGCCTCGCGGTCAACCAGAACATGGGCCCGCACAACGGCGGCTGCGGCACCTGCACCGGCCTGATCACCGTCCAGGAGGGCGGATCACGGGCCGGCCAGGTCGACTACACCGTCGAGTACTACACCACCGGGCACCTGACCAAGTTCGTCCGGCCCGGGGCGTACCGGATCGACTCGACGGCGAACGGCACGGTGCAGAACGTGGCGTACCGCAACCCGGACGGCGGCAAGGCGCTGATCGCGCACAACGGCGGCACCTCGGCCCAGTCGGTGAAGGTGGTCTGGGGCGGGCAGTCCTTCACGTACACCCTGCCGGCCCGGACCACCGCGACGTTCACCTGGGCCGGCACCCAGTCGGGCGGCGGCGGCGCGCCGACCGGCCTGATCACCGGCATCGGCGGCAAGTGCCTCGACGTCACGGACAACGCCACCGCCGACGGCACCGCGGTGCAGATCTGGACCTGCTTCGGCGGCGCGAACCAGCAGTGGACCCGGGCCGCCGACGGCACGCTCCGGTCGCTGGGCAAGTGCCTCGACGTCGCCGGCGGCGGCACCGCCAACGGCACGAAGGTGCAGCTCTGGACCTGCAACGGCACCGCGGCCCAGCAGTGGGTGTGGAACTCCGCCCGGGACCTGGTGAACCCGCAGGCGAACAAGTGCCTCGACGTCACCGGCAACACCTCGGCCGACGGCGCGAAGACGCAGATCTGGTCCTGCACCGGCGGGGCCAACCAGAAGTGGACCCTGCCGTCCTGAGCCGGCGCGGGCCGGCGACGCTTCCGTCGCCGGCCCGCGACTCAGCGGGCCCGCGCCCGGGTCCGGCGCGCCGGCTGGGCCGGGGCCACCCGGACGACCGGCTCGCGCGGCACGCCGCCGTCGCGCAGCAGCCGGGCCATCGGCAGGGTGGCCGCGCCCATCGCGACCGCGTCCGGTCCGAGCCGGCACAGCTCGATCGAGGTCTGGGCGTACGGCTGGCGCAGCGCGTGCCGGGCGGTGGCCTCCCGGATCTGCGGCAGGTACCGCTCGCCCAGGGCCAGGCCGGCCCAGCCGCCGAGCACCACCCGTTCCGGGTTGAAGAGGTTGACCAGGTTCGCCACCCCGGCGCCGAGATAGCCGACCGTGTCGTCGAGCACCTTCGCGGCCGTGCGGCTGGTGGAGCGCAGCAGCTCGCCGAAGGCGGTCTCCTCGTCGCCACCGGCCGCGGGGCGGCCCCGGTTGGCCTGCCGGAACCGGTCGAGGACCCCCTCCGCCCCGACGTACGCCTCCAGGCAGCCGAGGTTGCCGCAGCGACACTGGCGACCGCCGTACACGATCGTGGTGTGGCCCCACTCGCCGGCGCTGCTGTGCGCGCCCCGGTAGCCCACGCCGTCGGCGACCACGCTGGCCCCGACGCCGGAGCCGACCAGGGCGATGACGGCGTGCCGGACGCCCCGGCCGGCACCGAACCACATCTCGGCCTGGCCGAGGGTCTTCGCGCCGTTGTCGACGTGGACCGGGATGTCGGTGCCGGCCCGCAGCATCGACCCGAGCGGCACGCCGTCCCAGCCGAGGGTCTGCGCGTGCACGACCGCGTCGGCGGTCCGCTCGACCGTCCCGGAGACCGCGACGCCGAAGCCGAGCACCGCGGTGTGGTCCACGCCGGCCTGTTCGACCACCGCGTCGAGACCGTGCAGCAGGTGGGTGGCCACGTCGCGCGGGTCGGGGCCGGTGGCGGCGATCGGGTACTCGGCCTTGGCGAGGGCGGTCATCGCCAGGTCGAACAGCTCGACCTGGACCCGGGTCTCGCCGACGTCGGCCCCGACCAGGTAGCCGTAGCCGGGGGCGACCCGCAGCAGCACCCGGGGGCGGCCGCCGTCGGACTCGACCGAGCCGGCCTCCTCGACGAGCCCCTCACCGATCATCTCGCCGACCAGGTTGCTCACGCTGGCCAGACTCAGCGCGGTGGTCTGGCCGAGTTCGTGGCGGCTGAGCGGCCCGTCCAGCCAGATCCGGGTGAGCAGCACCGATCGGTTGGCACGACGCATGTCGCGCACGGTGGTGCGTCTGGCGTCCACGTCCGCCGCCGTCCTCTCCCCGGGCGCCGCCCGACGGCGGCCCCGTTCACCCCATGAAACAAGTGCTGACAGCAGCGTACTGCGCATTTACATTTAACAAAGTTAACTGATAGCCTGCGGCCCATCGATGAGGAGGTATATGTCATGCGACTTCGACGTGGACTGACCGTCCTGCTCGGTGGCGTCGCGCTGCTCGCCGTCACCGCCGCCCTGCCCGCCGCCGTCGGTCTGGCCGCCACCGACGCCCACACCGCGCTGGTGGCGTGCAGCGCCCCGGCCTGGGCCGAGGGCGTCACCTGGACCGCGGGCAGCAAGGCCACCTACGCCGGCCGCCTCTACCAGGCGCTGCAGACGCACACCCCGCCCGTCGGCGCCGGCTGGACCCCGCCCGCCACCCCGGCGCTCTGGACCGACCTCGGCGCCTGCGACGGGGCCCCGTCCCCCACCCCGACCAGGTCCCCCTCCCCCACGCCGACGCCCACCACGTCCCCCACCGCGACGCCGTCGCCCACCCCGACCACGACGAGCCCCCCGGGCGGGGACACCTGCGCCCTGAAGTCGCGACCGGCCGGCAAGGTGCTCCAGGGCTACTGGGAGAGCTGGGACGGCGCGGCCAACGGCGTGCACCCCGGGCTCGGCTGGATCCCGATCACCGACTCGCGGATCCGGACGCACGGCTACAACGTGGTCACCGCCGCCTTCCCGGTGATCCGCGCCGACGGCACCGTGCTCTGGGAGAACGGCATGGACGCCGGCGTCAAGGTGCCCACCCCCGCCGAGGTGTGCCAGGCGAAGGCCGCCGGCCTGACCGTCCTGCTGTCCATCGGCGGCGCCACCGCCGGCATCGACCTCGGCTCGACCGCGGTCGCCGACCGGTTCGTCGCCACCGTGGTGCCGATCCTCAAGCGGTACAACTTCGACGGCATCGACATCGACATCGAGACCGGCCTCACCGGCAGCGGGAACATCAACCAGCTCTCCACCTCACAGGCCAACCTGGTCCGCATCATCGACGGCGTACTCGCCCAGATGCCCGCCGGGTTCGGGCTCACCATGGCCCCGGAGACCGCGTACGTCACCGGCGGCAGCGTCACCTACGGGTCCATCTGGGGCGCGTACCTGCCGATCATCAAGCGGTACGTCGACAACGGCCGGCTCTGGTGGCTGAACATGCAGTACTACAACGGCAGCATGTACGGCTGCTCCGGCGACTCGTACCAGGCCGGCACCGTGCAGGGCTTCGTCACGCAGACCAACTGCCTCAACACCGGCCTGGTGGTGCAGGGCGTCACCATCCGCGTCCCGTACGACAAGCAGGTCCCCGGCCTGCCCGCGCAGACCGGCGCCGGGGGCGGATACCTGGCGCCGTCCCTGGTGACGCAGGCGTGGAACACCTACCAGGGCGGCCTGAAGGGCCTGATGACCTGGTCGATCAACTGGGACGGGTCGAAGGCTTGGACCTTCGGCGACAACGTCAAGGCCCTCCAGGGCCGCTGACCCCGACCGGCCCTGACCGTATTCCGGCCCGCCGGACCGCCGCGGCGGTCCGGCGTCGCCGCGGTCAGCTCAGCCGTGCTTCTGCTGGCACGGTACGCAGAAGCGGGCCTGCGGCAGCACCTCGAGCCGCTCGACCGGAATCGGCGCGGCGCACCGCTCGCAGGTGCCGTAGCCGCCCTCGGCCATCCGGCGCAGCGCGTCGCCGATCTGCGCCAGGCTCTGCCGGGTCGCGGCGATCAGCGCCGACCGGGTGTGCGCCTCGCCGGGGTCGCCGGTGTCCGCCGTGAGTTCGGTCAACCGGGCGGTCTGCGCCTCGAAGTCGGTGGTCAGGGTGGCCCGCAGCCGGGTGATCCGCTGCTGGTCGGCGGTGTCTCGAAGATTGGTGCTCATGTCGGATCCCTTCCGGAAAAAGAAAAAGGCCGAAGCCGAATGGCTTCGCCCTGGTGGCCGTACTCGCGGGTGGGGATTCCCGGAGGGCCACGGCCGGTGGGGATCGGGCTCGGCAGGCCGTGAATGGGCGCGACCGCGTGCCGCGGGCAGGGCACGACAGCAGGCGCCACCGAGGTGACGCTGAGCGGCTGCCGGACCGGGTACATCCGTTCACCATAGGCCGACCGCGCCGGGACGCCAACCGCAATGCCGCTTCCGGCGAATCCGGGCGATCCAGCCGTTCGGCGCACCGGGCGACCGGCGATGTCAGGGCTGGTCGGGGACCAGCTCACCGAACCAGCGGCGGCCCGCCTCGAACGCGTCCCGCACCACCAGTCCGGCGGCTCGGGCGGTGTCGTGGACCGCCACCGTGTCCAGCCGCGCCCACCGGAATACGCCGCTGCGGCGTACGTCGCCCGTCGGGGAGGTCGAGGTGAGTCGGGCGTGTCCGCGCCACAGGCCGGACCCGGGAGGTTCCAGCTCGACGAGGACGGTCCCGTCGGCGCGGATCAGCTCCCGGCACCGGCGGAGCAGCGCGCACGGGTTGCCGCCGATGCCGATGTTGCCGTCGATCAGCAGGACGTGCGCCCACCGACCCTCGCCGGGCAGGGCGGCGAAGACGTCCCGGTGCAGGGCGACGGCACCGCGCGCCCGGGTGAGCCGCACCGCGTACGGGGAGATGTCGACCCCGACGGCGGTCTGGCCGGCCCGGGCCAGGGCGAGCGTGAGCCGACCCGGGCCACAGCCGACGTCCAGGGTCGGGCCGGCGCACCGGGCCACGATCGCGGCGGTCGCCGGTTCGGGCGGGCCGTGCCAGCGCCGCACCGGCAGCCGGCTGCGCCGGCCGTCGCCCTGCACGAGCCAGTGCCCGCCCGGCCGTCCGTGCAGGGCCGCGGCGAAGACGTCCTCGGGCTCGTCCCGACGCGTCCGGGGGTCCGGCCGGCCGCCCGCGCCGAGCGCGTCGACGGTCACCGTCGGCCGTCCGGAGCGGGGGTGGCGAGCAGCCGCGCGACCTGGCGGGCGAACCGGCTCGCCGGCGCCTCGGCGGCGACCGCGAGCGCGTCGGGCCACTCGTCGACGTCGCGCAGCACCGGCAGTGGCAGGGTGCGCAGGCCCCGGCGGGCGAGGGCCGCCCAGGTACGCCGGCCGGTCCGCGCCGTCGACATCGGCACCGCCCGCAACGCGGCGGCCTGCCGGGGGTCGCGCAGCCCCAGCGCCCACCATCCGCCGTCCACGGCCGGGCCGAGCACGGCATCGGCCAGGTCGAGTCGCCGTACCGCCGCGAGCAGCCGCCCCGTGGTCAGCTGCGGGGTGTCCATGCCGATCTGCAGCACCGGCCGTCCCGGCCAGGCCGCCGCCACGTCGGCGTGCGCGTTGGCGAGCCGGTCGCCCAGGTCACCGCCGCGCTGCGTCAGCACCGACCAGCCGGCGAGGGCGGCCGTCAGGCCGGCGCCGTCCTCGGCGTCGGCGACGCGCCCCCGTACGGCCAGCACCGGCGTCACCCCGGGCAGGGCGCGTACGGCGTCGAGGGTGTCGCGCAGCGCCGCGGCGGCGATCCGGGCCGCCTGGTCGGGGGTGGCCGGCGGGCAGAGCCGGGTCTTCACCGCCCCCGGTACGGGTGCCTTGGCCATCACCAGCAGCACGGTCATCGGGGGTGGTCCATGGTGCGCAGGACCCCGGCGAAGTCGCGGGTGGCGCGCAACGTGCCGCGTACCGAGCCGGAGACCTTGGAGCGGGTGCCGGCGGCGCGCGGGGCGTAGCTGACGTCCAGCTCCCGGATCCGCCAGCCGGCCGCGGCGGCACGGATCAGCAGTTCGAGGGGGTAGCCGAAGGCCCGGTCGGTGACGCCCAGGTCGAGCAGGGCGTCGCGGCGGGCCACCCGGATCGGGCTGAGGTCGCGCAGCGGCACGCCCCGCCGGCGTAGCAGCGCCGCGACGAGGGCGGTGCCGGCGCGGGCGTGCCACGGCCAGGCCCCGACCGAGACGGGTCGCCGCCGGCCCACCGCCAGGTCGGCGACGTCACCGGCGACCGGGTCGACCAGCGCGGGCAGCTCCGCCGGGTCGAAGGAGCCGTCGGCGTCGAGGACGCAGACCAGCTCCGCGTCGGCGGCCAGCAGCCCGGCGTGCACGGCGGCGCCGTAGCCCCGCCGGGGCTCGGGCACCACCCGGGCCCCGTGCCGCGCGGCGACCTCGGCCGAGCCGTCCCGGGAGCCGTTGTCCACCACGATCGCCCGGTAGCCGGGCGGCAGCGCGGTGAGGACACCGGGCAGGGCGGCGGCCTCGTCGAGGCACGGCAGGACCACGTCGATGGTTGCGGACATAGCACCGACGCTAGGCCGCCACCCGGGCACGGACCGGCAGATCGGACCTTACGGATCTGTTACCGGCGGATCGGTTCTTACCGACCGGTGACGATCCGGCCGTTCGGCTGTCGCCGGGCCCGGGAAGGTCGTACCGTCCGGTCGGCATGGAAACGACCACGAGATGGCCCGCCGCGCCCGGGCGGACGCCGATCCGCCGGTGGCCGGGCGACCTGACCGTGCTGGGCGTCGAGGTCGGGCTGGTGGCCCTCGCCGCGGCGGTCGGCGCGGTCCTCAACGCCCGCGGGGTGGGGCTGCACGCGGACACCGCCCCGCTGTACGCCACCTGGCGACCGCACGCCGGCTGGGGCACGCCGGCGGCGCTGCTGGTGGCGGTCGCGGTGGTCGGCGCCGGTACGCGGTGGGCGCGGGTCGCCCGCTGGGGTCCGCTGCTCGGCACGGCCTGGCTGGCGTCGGCGGCGTGGACGCTGTCGCTGGCGCTGGTGGACGGCTGGTCGGCGGGGTTCGCCGAACGGCTCACCGTGCAGGCGGAGTACCTGCACGAGGTGCCCGAGGTCCGAAACGTCCCCGCCACGCTGGCCGGGTTCGCCGGGCGCATCCTGGACTTCCGGCCGGACTCGTGGTCGACCCACACGGCCGGTCACCCGCCCGGCGCGCTGCTGGTCTTCGTCGGGCTGGACCGGATCGGGCTCGGCGGGGGCACCGCGGCCGCGCTGGCCTGCGTACTGGTGGGCACCAGCGTCACGGTCTCGGTGCCGGTGGCGGTGCGGGCGCTCGGTGCCGAGTCCGCCGCCCGCGCGGTCCTGCCGTTCCTGGTGCTGCTGCCCGGCGCGGTGTGGGTGGGGGCGTCGGCGGACGGGCTGTTCGCCGGCGTGGTCGCGGCCGGGCTGGCGCTGCTGGCGGTACGCGGCCGACTGGCCCCGGCCGCCGGCGGACTGGCGCTGGGCGTCGCGCTGTACCTGTCGTACGGCTTCGCGCTGATCGGCCTGCTGGCGCTGGTGGTGCTGGCGCTGCGCCCGGCGGACCGGGTCGCCGCGCTGCTGTCCGGGATCGCCGGGGCCGCCGCGGTCGTCGTCGCCGTCACGGCCGCGGGGTTCTGGTGGTGGGACGGCTACCAGCGGGTGGTGGAACGGTACTACCAGGGCTGGGCGGCCGACCGCCCGTACGGCTACTGGGTGTGGGCGAACCTGGCGGCGCTGGTGCTGTCGGCGGGGCCGGCGCTCGGGCCGGCGCTGTGCCGGGCGGTGCGGGCCGGGGTGGTGGCGTTCCGCACCGCGCCGCGCGGCCCGGTCGCCCGGTTCGTCGGGTCGGCGGTCGCCGCCGGGCCGACCGTGCTGTTGCCGGTCGCGGCGGCGGTGGTGGTGCTCGCGGCGGACCTGTCCGGGTTGAGCAAGGCCGAGGTGGAGCGGATCTGGTTGCCGTTCGCGGTGTGGTTGCTGGTCGCCACCGCCCACCTGCCGCCGGCGACCCGCCGCTGGTGGCTGGCCGGGCAGGCGGCGACCGCCCTCGCGGTCAACCACCTGCTGTTCACGGTCTCCTGACGTCCGTGCGCGGGACGACGCGGACGCTCAGGGCGGGCGGACGGACGGTCAGGCGGGCAGGGCCGCCGGATCGCGCAGCGGGTCGGTGGCGAAGGCGGCGACCCCGTCGGCGAACCCGACCCGGGCGGTGTAGCCGAGCAGGTCGGTCGCCCGGCGCGGGTCGGCGACGACGTGCCGCACGTCGGCGGCCCGGGCGCCGCCGACGACCAGCGGCGCCGGACCGGACATCGCGGTGGCCAGGGCGGTGGCCAGGTCACCGACGGTACGCGGCTCCCCGGAGCAGATGTTGAGGGGCACCAGGGGTTGCGGCGGTGGCGCGGTGAGCGCGAGCAGGTTGGCCCGCGCCACGTCGGTGACGTGGACGAAGTCCCGCCGCTGCCGGCCGTCCTCCAGCACGCGCGGCGGCCGGCCCCCGGCCAGCTCGGACCGGAAGATCGAGGCCACCCCGGCGTACGGGGTGTCGCGGGCCATCCGGGGCCCGTAGACGTTGTGGTAGCGCAGCGCCCACACCCCGCCGCCGGTCTGCCGCGCCCAGGCGCCGGCCAGGTGTTCCTGGGCCAGCTTGCTGGCCGCGTACGTGCTGCGCGGCTCCAGCGGGGCGTCCTCGGGGACCAGGACGGGGGTGAGAGTGCCGGCGCACTCCGGGCAGGTCGGGTCGTAGCGCTCGGCGGCCAGGTCGACGGGGTGGCGCGGGGCGGGTCGGACGACGCGGTGCCGGGCGCACTCGTAGCGCCCCTCGCCGTAGACCACCATGGAGCTGGCGAGCACCAGCCGGCGCACCCCGGCCCGGTGCATGGCGGCCAACAGGACCGCCGTGGCGTAGTCGTTGTGGCTGGCGTACCCGGGGGCGTCCGACGGGTCGAGCCCGTGCCCGACCATGGCGGCCTGGTGGCACACCGCGTCGACCCCGGGCAGCAGCCGGTCGAGCAGGTCCGCGTCGCGGACGTCACCGACCACCGGGGCGTGCCGCCGGGACCACTCGGGCAGCTCACCGCCGTGTGCCTGGGGCAGCAGCGCGTCCAGCGCCACCACCTCGTGTCCCTCGGCGGCGAGCAGGTCGGCGACCTGCGACCCGATGAAACCGGCCGCGCCGGTGACCAGTATCCGCATGCGGGTCAGGGTAGGTCGGCGGAGGGTCGCGGCGGGGCTGGTCGGCGAAGCCGTAAGGACCTCGCAACATGGCCGGTCGACGTGCCGGTAAGGCTTCCGTAATCCGGCAATCCGGGCCTCTTTGGCGGCGCCGCCCGTAGCCTGCCGGAGAGGAAGCGGGCGTCCCGTCGTCGCATACGTGAGGAGAACCGATGAGCGCGCACAGCACTGGCCCGGCCGGGGATTCCCCGGTCCGGTCGGGCGGCGCGCCGCTCGGCCGCCCGGCCTACGGCTCTCCCCGCCGGTGGTGGGCGTTCCTGGCCGAGCATCCGCCACCCGGCGCCGCGACGCTGAATCGGCGGTGGCGCAGCCCGCTGCGCGGCCCGTGGCTCACCTCCGTGTACGGGGTGGTCCTGCTCGTCGGCCTGCCGCTGGTGTTCGTCACCGGCCTGCTGGACTACCTCGCCTACGCCCCGCAGTTCGGCCAGGCGTTCCCGCATGACGTCGGGTGGCTGCGGCTGCCGCCGTTCGACTGGCCGACCCGTCCGTCCTGGCTGTTCCGCCTCACCCAGGGCCTGCACGTGGGACTCGGGATCACGCTGATCCCGGTCGTGCTGGCCAAACTCTGGTCGGTGCTGCCGAAGCTGTTCGACTGGCCGCCGGCCCGCTCGGTGGCGCAGGTGCTGGAGCGGCTGTCCCTGCTTCTGCTGGTCGGCGGGATCCTGTTCGAGATCGCCACCGGCCTGCTCGACATCCAGTACGCGTACCTGTTCGGCTTCGACTTCTACACCGCCCACTACTTCGGCGCGTGGGTGTTCGTCGCCGCGCTGGTCACGCACGTGGCGCTCAAATGGCGACGGATGCGCAGCGCGCTGCGGTCCCGGCCGTTGCGCCGGGAGCTGGCCACCGGCCGCGCGGCGACCCGACCCGAGCGGCCCGACCCGGACGGGTTGGTGGCCGTCCGGCCCGGGCCGGCCACGATGAGCCGGCGCGGCGCGCTCGCCCTGGTCGGTGGCCTGTCGGTGCTGCTCGCCGCGCTCACCGTGGGCCAGCACCTCAACGGGCCCTGGCGGCGCACCGCGCTGCTGCTGCCCAGGGGCCGGCAGCCCGGCACCGGCCCGACCGGTTTTCCGGTCAACCGGACCGCGGTCGCCGCCGGCGTCGACGCCGCGGACACCGGGCCGGGGTGGCGGCTCAGCCTGCGGGCGAACGGGCGCACCGTCACCGTGGACCGCGCCGGCCTGCTGGCCATGGCCCAGCACACCGCCACGCTGCCGATCGCCTGCGTGGAGGGGTGGTCGACCGTGCAGACCTGGACCGGCGTACGGCTGCGCGACCTCGCCGCCCTGGTCAGGGCGGGCCGGATCGGCGCGGCACACGTCCGCTCGCTGGAGCGGACGGGGCTGTTCCGGCAGGCCACCCTGCAGGCCAACCAGGTGCTCGACGCGGACTCCCTGCTCGCGTTGCGGGTCAACGGCGTCGACCTCACCCTCGACCACGGTTACCCGGCGCGGGTCATCGTCCCGGCCCTGCCCGGGGTGCACTGCACGAAGTGGGTCGCGGAGATCGAATTCCAGGGGCGTACGGATGGGTGACCTCGCGGCCCGGTTCCGGTCGGCGTACGGGGCGCCGCTCGGGCACCTGCCGCTGCTCGCCGGCGCCTTCGCCGTCACCGGGTGGGTGGCGCTGCGGCTCACCGCCGAGCCGACCGCCGGCCGGATGCTGGTCTGGTTCGTCGGCGCGGCGATCGCCCACGACCTCGTGCTGTTCCCGGTCTACGGACTGGCCGACGCGGTGCTGCGGCGGGCGCCGGGCCTGCGCGCGGTGCCGGCGTCGGGCCCGGCGCCGCTGAACCACGTTCGCGTGCCGGCCCTGGCCTCGGGACTGCTGTTCCTGGTCCACCTGCCCGGCATCCTCCGACTCGGCCGGCCGACCTACCTGGCCGCGTCCGGGCAGGACCAGCGGCCGTTCGTCATCCGTTGGCTGCTCGCCACGGCCGCCCTCTTCCTGGCCAGCGCCGTCGTCTACGCGTTGAGGCGGTGGGCCCGGCGCCGGTGACCGGCCGCCCCCGAATGGCACCGGGCGTCGCGTTCAACGGCGATCCGCGACACTCGTCGACGAGTGATGCGATTCGCGTGTGGCAGCGCGGAAATTGCCGCTTACCGCGTCGTGACCCGGCGAGCTGTCGTATCCCTGAGTTCAACCTGGACGCCGGCCTGGTGTCGATCGACAATCACGCTGACCGTCGTGCGCGCGCTGCCGTCCCACGGGAACTGAATCCTGATCATGTCGGCCGGCCCGGTCCGACCCGAGGCCGTACCGACATGAGGAGCTGAAGGGACGAGCACGGAGACCGTGGGCCGCCCACGCCCTCGCGAGGTGGCGCACCCGGGCGTCGGACGCGACCCGACCGGACGTCGCCAGCCCCGGCCGACCCGTCGCCCCGGCCAGGGGACCGGTCAGTCGGCCAGCCAGGCCCGGATCTCCGCGCCGTGCTCGTCCAGCCCCGGCGGCGGCAGGTCGTGGCGGGGCGGGGTGGCGGAGAGGCCGATCGGGTTGCGTATCCCGGGCACGCCGTCGACGGTGACCACCGGTTCGAGCCCCAGTTCGCCGGCCAGGGCGACGCCGCCGTCGACCGTGTTGATCGGGCTGCACGGCACGCCCGCCGCGCGCAGGTCGCGGAACCACTCCTCGCTGCACCGCTCGCGCAGCCGCGCGACCAGGAGCGGTCGGAGCAGCTCGCGGTTGGCGGTGCGGTCCTGGTTGCGCCGGAAACGCGGGTCGTCGGGCAGCGCCGGCAGGCCGAGCACCCGGCACAGGGTACGGAACTGGCCGTCGTTGCCGGCGATCACCACGAGTTCGCCGTCGGCGGTGGGCAACGGCTCGTACGGGAAGATGCTCGGGTGGGCGTTGCCCATCCGGAACGGCACCGTCCCGGCGGCGACCTGGGCGCTGCTGTGGTTGACCAGGCCGGACAGGGCCGAGGAGAGCAGGTTGACCTCGACGTGCTGGCCGACGCCGCACCGCTGCCGGTGGTGCAGGGCCGCGAGGATCCCGACGGCCGCGTGCAGCCCGGCCAGCACGTCGAGCACGGCGACCCCGGCCTTGTACGGCGGGCCGTCCGGGTCGCCGGTCAGGCTCATCAGCCCCGAGGCCGCCTGGACCATCAGGTCGTACCCGGGCAGGTCGGCGCCCGCCGCCGTGCCGAAGCCGCTGATCGAGGCGTAGACGATCCCGGCGTTGGCGGCGGCGACGCTGTCGTAGTCGAGGCCGAAGCGGCGCAGCGCGCCGGGCCGGAAATTCTGCACCATGACGTCGGCGCGTTCGGCGAGCCGGTGGGCCAGCGCCAGGTCGCCGGGGTCGGTGAGGTCCAGGGCGACCGAGCGCTTGTTGCGGTTGACGCCGAGATAGTAGGTGGCGACGCCGTCGCGGACCGGCGGCATCCAGGTACGGGTGTCGTCGCCGCCCGGTCCCTCCACCTTGACGACGTCGGCGCCGAGGTCGGCGAGGAGCATCGTCGCGTACGGGCCGGCCAGGATCCGGGAGAAGTCCGCGACGAGGACGCCGCGCAACGGCCCCGACCCGTGCTCACCCATCGCCGCTCCCCTCCCCCGGTGCCGCCACGGCGTTCGGGCACCACCGTACCGGTCGGCACGCCGTCGGCCCGGATGCGAGCCGGTCGATGACATTCCGTTCATGAACGGACCGCGCGGGCGGGATGCCGGCCAGAATCGCGTCCGTGGGCGGATGGTCGCGCAGAGCCGTAGCCGTGCTGGGTGCCGTCATCGCCGTGGCGGCTGCTCCGGCGGTGCCGGCCGCCGGACACGGTGGCCGGCAACCGATTCCCGATGCGGCCTACTACCGGGCCGACCTGGCCGCCGTCACACCGCAACCGGCTGGCGTGGGGGTGCGCGTCGACCCGGGCGGCGAGTGGATCGAGATCACCAACGCCGGGCCGGCCGAGGTGATCGTGCTCGGCTACAGCCGGGAGCCGTACCTGCGGATCACCGCGACGACGGTGCAGGAGAACCAGCTGTCGCAGACCACGTACCTCAACCGCAGCATGTTCGCCGACACCCTGCCGGCCGGGCAGGATCCGACCGCGCTCGCGCCGGCGTGGCGGACCGTCGGCGCCAAGGGCACCGCCCGCTGGCACGACCATCGCATCCACTGGATGGGGCAGGCGCGGCCGGCGGCGGTCGAGGCGGACCCGCGACACCCGCATCCGGTCGGCGACTGGACGGTCCACGCGACGGCCGGTGGGCAGCCCTTCACGATCACCGGCCGGCTGCGGTGGCTGGGCAAACCGGACGCCGACGGTGACCGGATCCCGCAGTGGCTACTCCTCTCCCTGGAGGCGGCGGGCATCGTCGTGCTGCTCGGTGTCGGCCTGTTGACCCGGCGTCGCCGGCGGGATCCGGACCCGCGGGTGACGTCCGGCGCGGTCGCCGCACCGGCAACGGACGGCACCGCCGCGCGCCCCGGCTGATCCGCTCCGGCCGATCCGCCGGCCGGGCCGCCTCGATGGCGGCCCGGCGGCGGTCGTAGGCGTCGATCGGCGGAACCCGTCACATCACGTGCCGGAGCACCCCCAGGGACGCGAGGACCGGCTCCTGTGCCGTCAGCGCCGAGGCGAGATCCGGTTCGCGGCCGGTGAGGCTGTCCAACACCTCGCCGGCCGCCCCGTGCCCGTGCGCGTCGCCGTCGACGCCCGCCGCGACGAACACGTCGTCCTCGGCGACGCCGATCTCGTACCGCGACTCGGTGGTGTCCCGCAGCGCGAGCGTGGCGGCCGGCGGATTGCCGGCGAGCACGCCGACACCCCCGGCGAGCAGCAGACCGTACATGGTGACCAGAGGGAAGTCCTCGGCCCGCGACTCCGGCTCCGACCCGAGCGCCAGCGCCACGTCCCGCTCGTGGATCCAGGCGTCCCAGAGTATGTGCAGGGACAGGGTCGACCAGTGCAGTTGACGGCCGCTCGGCGCGGGCATCAGCGGACCTTCCGGCCCGGCGGCCCGGGCCTGGAACAGCTCCCGCTCCCGCTCCACCAGCCCCGCCAGGGTCTGGACGGTTTCCTCCGCGCTCTGCACGGGCGAGTCCGCCAGCCACAGCGCCGGGGTGGTGGCCGGTTGGAAGGGGCCGTGGCGCAGGAACCGCTCGACCTCCGGGCTGCCGCTGAGCAGGGCGACGTGCAGCTCGGCCACGTTGACCACGTGCCGGACCACGTCGTGCACCGACCAGGCGGTGCAGCGGGACCTCGTCGCCCAGCCCGCCGGTTCGATCTGTGTGACGAGGCGGAGGAAATTCGAACGTTGGCGCTCGATCGTCGCGCCGATCGTTTCCGGGCCGGTGGTCAGGCCACGCTTCTCGGTGAGCACAAGATCAGACAATGGATCACCCCTCGGAGAGCACGACAGGAGCTGCGTCGCGGACAGTCCTCAAAGGATAATGATTCGGTACGACACTCGGTACGACGACAGTGGCAGTGAGTCATACCGGGCCGGGCGGGAGAGTCGGACGAACGACCGAGCAGTCCCTGCCTGGGGACGATCATCAGGATGCCGGGAGGCGGGCGACGTACCCGCCTTGCGTGTCCTTCCCGGGCGGCGACCGTTGTACGAGGTGTGCAGGCGAAACGCTCCGCCATCGCGACGAACCCCCCGGCATCCCGGTGGCAGATCGAGTGGGCGCGGCGCGAGAACGACCGGCGGCAGCGGGCATACGACACGCGGATCGCGGCCTGGCGGCGGCGCGAGGAGCATCTCGTCCGGCTACGGATCGAGGCCGCGGCGTTCCTCGGGTGCACGCAGCCGCGGGCCGGGCTGCCGGCCGAACTCGACCACGACGAGGTCGTCTACCGCGTACTGCCGGCCGTTGAGCTGATCGAGGCCGAGGCGCGGCATCTCACCGGCCTGCCCGCGCCGGGGCTGACCGTCGCGGCGACCACCTTCGACGAGCCCGGGCACGCGCTGCCGGTGGGCCTGCGGGTCGTCGACGCCGGCATGGCGGTCGTCACCGACCGTCGGGTCGTCTTCGCCGGGCACGACGGCCGACGCGAGTGGACGTACCGGAGCATGCTGGGTCCGGGGCACCACCCCGACGTACCGATCACCCTGCTGCACACCGCGGACGGCCGCCGCCCGGCCGGGTTGCGGGTCCCGGCCGGCACCGCCGTGAACGCCCGCTTCTACCTCACCCTCGCCTTCGCCACCGTCACCGGGGCACGCGCGGGCGTCGTCGCACAGGTCGACGCGTTGCTGGCCGCGCACCGCGACGCCCGGCCGGCGCCGCCCCCGGCGGCAGTGCCGCACCACGCCCCGTTCCCCGTGCCGCGTCCCGAACGGATGGCGGCAGCCGCCGCCGTCGTCGTCGCGGTGGCGTTCGCGGCGCTGGCCAGCGGCACCCTCCGCGCCGAGCCGGCGGAGCTGCCGTACCGGGCGGAGGCGGGCGCGGGCGGGATCGCCGCGACCGCGGACACGGGCCGGGCCACCGGGGACCCGCTCCCGAGCCCGTTCACCGGCCCGGCGCCGACGGGCAGCCCGACCCGCCGCCCACCGGTGACCGCTCCGGTGGCCCGGACCGGGGGCGAGCCGGTCGCCCGGCCCGTGACACGTGGGGGCGCCGTTCCGGCGACGCACGCCGCGACCACCGCGCCGGCACCGACCGTTCGGCCCGCGCCGACCGCCGTGCCGGCGCCGACCGCGACCCTCCCCCCGACCACCGGCCCCACCCCGACCACCGGCCCCACCCCGACCACGGCACCCACGCCGACGCCGTCGGCCGGCCCCTCGGTGCGCGGCGACTGCCCGGACCTGCTGCGGCTGCCGCTGATCGAACCGCTGCTGTGTCCGTTGACCGGCTCGTGAGCGCGCCCCGACCGCCGGGACGTCGCGGCGAGGGCGACGCCGGTCCCGCGTCGGTCAGGACCGCGGGGTGAGCAGGTAGTCGTCGGCGTCCGGGCTCCACCGCAGATCCACCACGCCGCCGGTGGCCGCCGCCTTGCAGAACTGCAGGAAGCTGCGGTAGCCGAGCTTCTTCTCGCTGAAGTCGGGGCGCGCCCGGCGGAGCTGGTCCTTCAGCCCGGAGAGCGCGACCGCGCCGCCGCCGGCCAGGTCCGCGACCACGGAGCGCAGCAGCGCGAAGGCCGCCTCCGGGTCACCGCGTTCGGGCAGCGACACCTCGGGGTCACCCTTGGCGGGCCCCTCGGCCAGCTCGACCACGTTGTGTTCGGCGAGGTAGCGCAGGAGTTCGCCGAAGGTACGGAAACCGTAGTCGGACTCGCTGAACGTCGGATCCTTGCGTAGCAGGGTCCGCTTCAACCCGGAGGCGGTCACCTCGCCGCTGGTGCCGCCCTGGAGGCCGGCCACGGTCTGCGCGACGAGGACGGCGAGGGTGTCGACGTCGCGGGCGGGTTCCTCCGCCACCGGCTGGGGCTCGGGCTCCGGCGGCTGGGCGGCCTCGGGGGCGGTTGCCCGGCCGGGACGGCCACGCCGACCGGTGGTGGTGGGCACCTCGACCCCCTCCAGCCGGTCGTAGTAGAGGAACTCGTCGCAGGCGGGCGGGAGCAGGGCCGAGGTCGACCTCTCCACCCCGACCCCGATGACCCGCTTGTTGAGTTCGCGGAGCTTGTAGACCAGCGGGGTGAAGTCGCTGTCGCCGGTGCAGATCACGAACGTGGAGAGGTAGTCGCGTTCGAAGGCCAGCTCCACGGCGTCCACGGCCATCTTGATGTCGGCGGCGTTCTTCCGGGTGGCGCCCATCCGCTGGGGGATCTCGATGAGTTCGACGTGCGACCGGGTGAGCATCCGCCGGTCCTCGTCGAAGTACGACCAGTCGGCGTACGCCCGGCGCACCACCACCCGGCCCCGCTCGGCGAGGGCGTCGGCGATCGGACGGAAGTCGAAGGCCCGCCCGCCGTGATGGTCGCGTACGCCCAGCGCCAGGTTCTCGTAGTCGAGGAACAGCGCGATCCGGTCTTCGGCATCCACGCCGGCCAGCCTAGACCGGCGGGTGCTCGTCCGCGCGGACCGCGACCGCGTCCGGCGTTCCCGGCGACGGCCCCGGTCGCGCCGCCCCAATTCCGGCGCCCGGGAGGTCGGTGGTCAGTGGCGGCGCCAGGCCAGCACGCCGACCGCCGCTCCGGTGAGGCCGGCGGCGGTGACCAGCCGGTGCCGGGACAACCAGGCCTGCGTGCTGTGCCGGTGCGCCCGGCCGCCGAAGCTGCCCCGCGCGCCGTAGTCCCGGCCCTGCGGGCCGTCCGCCGGCCGCCACAGGTTGACCGGCCGGTCGTGGTCGGCCGGACGGTCGGTCTGCTGCGAGTCGTAGCCGGTGCGGGCCAGGTACCGGTCGAGCAGGCCGGGCGCGATCCGGTTGCCGAGGATGGTGAGGGCGGTGGAGGCGCCCACCCAGTACTCGCGGCGGCCGGGTCGGTCGGCGGCGGCGACGATGGCCCGGGCGGCGACCTCCGGCTCGTAGATCGGCGGCACCGGTTGGGCGTGCCGGGGCAGCCGGGACAGCAGCCAGTCGAACTGCGGGGTGTTCAGCGCGGGCAGGTGCACCATCGTCACCTTGACGTTGCTCCGGTCGTGCATCAGCTCGCACCGCAGCGCCTCGGTGAACCCGACGATCGCGTGCTTGGCCCCGCAGTACGTGGCCTGCAACGGGATTCCCCGGTACGCCAGCGCCGAACCGACCTGCACGATGGCCCCCCGGTCCCGGGGCACCATGTGGTGCAGGGCCACCCGGGTGCCGTGCACGTAGCCGAGATAGGTGACCTCCATGGCCCGACGGAACTCCTCCGGCCGGGTCTGCAGGAACGGGGCGAACACGGAGCTGAACGCGTCGTTGATCCACAGGTCGATCGGCCCGAGTTCGGCCTCGATCCGCTGCCCGGCGGCCACCACCTGGTCGTAGTCGGCCATGTCCACCTCGACGGGCAGGGCCCGGCCGCCGGCCGCCCGTACCTCCTCGGCGGCGGCGTCGAGCCCGGTGCGCCCCCGGGCCAGCAGCGCGATGGCGATGCCCCGCCGGGCGAGCAACCGGGCGGTGGCCCGCCCGACCCCGGCGCTGGCCCCCGTGATCACCGCTACCTGTGCCTTCTGTCGGTTCCGGCTCATGTCACTCCCCGGGCATCGTCCGTCCAGTCCTGGCAGTACCCCGGCAGCCACCAGGTACTCCGGTCGGACGCGTCCGGATCCTTCGGGCCAGGTGTGGGCCGGCCCGCGCCGGGTAGGGGCTGGCCGAGGTGGTGCCGGTGGGACGGGACGAGCGGCCCGGCGCGTGGGGGACGGACGCCCACGAGCCGAGCGTGCTGCGCGAGTACGCGCTGCTCGCCGACGGCCACCGGGGCGCCCTCGTCGGGCCGGACGGGAACGTGACCTGGCTCTGCGCACCCGGGTGGGCGGACCCGCCCGTGTTCAGCGGCCTGCTCGGCGGCCGGGGCGACTACCTCGTGACACCGGCGGACCGCCGGTACGTCTGGGGCGGCCACTACGAGCCGGGCTCGCTGGTGTGGGTGAGCCGGTGGGTGACCACGGACGGGATCATCGAGTGCCGCGAGGCCCTGCTGTTTCCCGGTGAGGCGCGACGGGTGGTGCTGCTGCGGCAGATCCACGCGCTGGACCGGGCTGCGACCGTCCACGTCCGGGTCGATCCGCGCGCCGACTTCGGGCGCGAGCCGGTGCGCGAGGTACGCCGCGACGGGCCGCACTGGCTGGCCCGTACGGGCGGTCTGTACCTGCGGCACAGCGGTGGGGAGCGGCTGCGGCCCACCACCGACGGCCCGCTCTGTGGCGAGCTGACGGTCCCCGCCGGCGGGCGGCACGATCTGGTGCTGGAGATCGCGACGCGGCCGCTCGACGCCGAGCCGCCCCGGCCGGACGAGTTGTGGCGGACCACCGAGCAGACCTGGGCGGCGTCCCTGCCGCCGCTGGCCGGCGGGCCCGCGCAGCGGGACGCGGTCTTCGCGTACGCGGTGCTGCGCGGCCTGACCCGGCCGGGTGGCGGCACGGTGGCCGCGATCACCATGGCGCTGCCCGAGCGGGCACTCGCCGGCCACAACTACGACTACCGCTACGCGTGGCTGCGGGACCAGTCCTTCACCGGTCAGGCCGCCGCCCTGGTCGGCCGGTACGACCTGCTGGACGACGCGGTCGCGTTCCTCGCCCAACGGGTGCTCGCCGACGGTGACCGCCTCGCCCCCGCCTACACGGTCGACGGGGACCCGGTGCCGCCGCAGCACGGGCTGGAGTTCCTGCCGGGCTATCCGGGCGGATCGCCCCGGCTCGGCAACTGGGTCCGGGAGCAGTTCCAACTCGACGCCTTCGGCGAGATCCTGCTGCTGCTCGCGGCCGCCGCTCGCCACGACCGGTTGGACGACGACTCCCGGCGGGCGATGGAGCTGGCCGCGCGGACCATCGGGGAGCGCTGGCAGCAGTCCGACTCGGGCATCTGGGAGCTGCCGGCCCGGCAGTGGACGCATTCGAAGCTGATGTGTGTGGCCGGGCTGCGGGCGGCCGCCCGGGTCGCGTCACGGCGGTCGGCCGGGCGGTGGGCGGCGCTCGCCGACACGATCCTGGCCGACGCCGCGGCGCACGGCCTGCACCCGTCCGGGCGTTGGCAGCGGGCGTACGACGACGAGCGGGTCGACGGGGCGCTGCTGTTTCCCGGCATTCGGGGAGCGCTGCCGACCGGGGATCCGCGTACCGAGGTGACCCGTCGGGCGGTCCTGGCCGAACTGGAGTGCGAGGGCTACCTCTACCGGTTCCGTCCGGACAGTCGCCCGCTCGGCGACGCGGAGGGCGCCTTCCTGCTGTGCGGGTTCGCCGCGGCGCTCGCCGCCTGGCAGGCCGGCGACGTGGTGGGGGCGAACCGGTGGTTCGAGCGCAACCGGGCCGCGTGCGGAGCACCGGGACTCTTCACCGAGGAGTACGACGTGCAACAGCGGCAGCTGCGCGGCAACTTTCCGCAGGCTTTCGTGCACGCGTTGATGCTGGAGACCGCGGTGACGCTCGGCCAGGCCGAGCCCTGCCCGGCCCGCCACTGACCGGGCCGGACCGATCGACCCGCCGGCTGGTGTCGTCGTCCTCGCCCCCAGCCGGGCGGCAGGCCGCACGGGGTCACGGCGAGCGCCGCCGACGGGCCGCGCGCAGGTCCAGCGTCGACCAGCCGCCGGCGATCGCGGCGTCCAGCAGGGCGATCCGGCGCTGCCGGCGGTCGACGGCGGCGAGCGCCAGCGCGGTCGCCGCGTGCAGCAGGTCCGCCGCCGCACCGGCGGCGAGCACCATCGGCACCGGTCGGCGCAGGGTCACCGCCGCCTGGGCCAGGTGCCGCACGCCGAGCACCCGCAGCGTCCCCACCGCGAGCCCGCTCGGGTGGCCCCACCGGCGCAACAGCCGGCGCGGCGCCACGATCAGCGTCGCGCCCCAGGCCAGCCGCCCCAAGCCGCTGGTGTGCCACGCCGGTGTCGGATCCATCGCACCGCTCCTCTCCCTCGGTTCACCCCACCCGGTAGGGCTCCGCGTCGGCGGCCCGCAGGTCGAGGCCGTTGCCTGGCCGGTCCAGCGGCACCGCGGCACCGCCCCCGGTGGCCGGCACCGCCCCGTCGAAGAACATCGACTCGATCCGGACGTGGTCGTGGAACCACTCCAGGTGGCGCAGGTTCGGCACCGCGGCGGCCACCGGCAGGTGCTGGTGCGGCGCGCAGTGCGCCGACACCTGCAGGCCGGCCGCGGCGGCCACCGCCGCCGCGCGCAGGAACTCGGTGATGCCGCCGCAGCGCGTCACGTCGATCTGGAGGCAGTCGACGTACGGGGCCATCCGGTGGAAGTAGACCAGGTCGAAGCCGTACTCGCCGGCCGCCACGTCCGGCCGGACCTGGTCCCGGACCAGCCCGAGACCGGCCAGGTCGTCGGAGCTGACCGGCTCCTCGTACCAGCGCACGTCCAGGTCGGCGGCGGCCCGCATCACGCGGACCGCCTGTTTGCGCTGGTAGGCGCCGTTCGCGTCGACGTACAGCTCGGTGTCGTCGCCGATGGTCCGTCGGGCGGCGGCCATCCGGGCCAGGTCGCGCGGCACCTCGGTACCCCAGGACTCCCCTATCTTGATCTTCACCCGGGGGATGCCCTGGTCGTGCACCCAGCCGGCCAGCTGGCGGTGCTGCCGCTCGTCGTCGTACGTGGTGAAGCCGCCGCTGCCGTAGACCGGCACCTCCCGGCGGGCGGCGCCGAGCAGCCGGGCCAGCGGTAGGCCGTGCCGGCGGGCCTTGAGGTCCCAGACCGCGCAGTCGGCGGCCGACAGCGCCAGCCCGGCCACCCCGGGCCGCCCGGCGTTGCGCAGCTCGCGCTGCATGACCGTCCAGACGGCCGGCACGTCGTCCGGGTCCAGGTCGGTCACCAACGGGGCGAACAGCTCCGTCACCACCGGCGCCACGGCCGCCGGCCCGTAGGTCCAGCCGAGGCCGGTGTGCCCGTCGGCCTCCGCCCGGACGAGCGTGAGGGTGGTGCTGGACCAGGCGAGGGTGCCGTCGCCCGCCGGGGCGTCGGTGGGCACCCGGTAGACCGCCGCGGTCAGCCGCATCCGGTCACCGTCCCCGCCGGGCCGACCGGGCCGCGAGGGCGGCCGCCGGAGCCAGCGCGGCCAGGCCGACCAGCCCGGCGGCGGCCCACCGGGTGGCCCGTGACGGCGGCGCCGGTCGGTGTGCCCAGCTGTGCTCGGGCCGCGGCGGGACGGACCCGCCGTGCAGGCCGGCGCGGAGCAGCTCGGCCAGGTGGATCGCGGTGCGACCGTCCGCCGCGCTCTGTTCGACCTGGATACGGCAGCTGAAGCCGTCGGCGAGGATGACGTCGGTGTCGGCGGCGTCCCGTACGGCGGGCAGCAGCACTCGTTCGGCGCACGCCTCGGAGACCTCGTAGTGCCCCTGGGCGAAGCCGAAGTCGCCGGCCAGGCCGCAGCAGCCGGAGTCGAGGAAGTCGGCGCGTACCCCGGCGTCGGCCAGTACCGCCTGGTCGGCGGCGGTGCCCAGGATCGCGTGCTGGTGGCAGTGGGTCTGGATCAGGGCGTGCGCCGGCAGCCGGGGCGGCCGCCAGCCCGGGCTGTGGTCGTGCAGCAGCTCGGCCAGGGTGACCGTCTGCTCGCGCAGCTTGGCGACGTCCTGGTCGTCGGGGAACAGCTCGCGGGCGTCGCTGCGGAACACTGCCGCGCAGCTCGGCTCCAGCCCGACCACCCGGGTGCCGGCCCGCAGGTGCGGGCGCAGCACGTCCACCGTCCGCTGGAGCACCCGCTTGGCGATGCCGAGCTGGCCGGTGGAGATCCAGGTCAGGCCGCAGCAGACCGGCCGGTCCGGCACCCGTACCCGCCAGCCGGCCGCCTCCAGCACCTCGACCGCGGCCCGGCCGACGCCGGGGTGCAGGTGGTTGGTGAAGGTGTCCGGCCAGAGCAGCACCTCGCCGCGGGAGCCGTCGCCGTGGGGCGTTCGGCGGGCGAACCAGTGCTGGAACGACTCCGGGGCGAACAGCGGGATGTCGCGGCGCTGGTCGATCCCGCCGATCACCTTGGCGAGCCGGTTCAACCCGGGGGCCTGGGCCAGCGCGTTCACCGTCCGGGGCGCGGTGGCGGCGAGCGCGGCCACCACCGGCAGCCAGCCCATGGAGTAGTGCGACCGGGGGCGCAGCCGGCCGGCGTAGTGGTGGGACAGGAACTCCGCCTTGTAGGTGGCCATGTCGACGTTGACCGGGCAGTCCGCCTTGCAGCCCTTGCAGGCCAGGCAGAGGTCGAGGGCGTCCCGGACGGCGTCGGAGCGCCAGCCCTCCCCGACGACCCCGCCGCGGGCGGTGCCGTCGAGCATCTCGAACAGCAGCCGGGCCCGGCCCCGCGTCGAGTGCTCCTCCTCCCGGGTGACCATGTACGACGGGCACATCACCCCGCCGTGCTGTCGCCGGCACTCGCCGACACCGACGCAGCGCAGCACGGCCCGGCCGAAGCTGCCGGAGTCGTCGGGGTAGTGGAAGTGGGTCGACACGTCGCCGTGGTTGTAGTCGACCCCGATCCGCAGGTGGCTGTCGAGCGGGTAGGGGGCGACGGCCTTGCCCGGGTTCATCCGGTCGGCCGGGTCGAAGATGGCCTTGAGCTGCCCGAACGCGCGGATCAGCCGGTCGCCGAACATCTTCGGCAGCAGTTCGCCCCGGGACTGGCCGTCGCCGTGCTCGCCGGAGAAGGATCCGCCGTAGGACACCACGAGGTCCGCGGCGTGCTCGACGAACGAGCGGAACTGCCGTACGCCGTCGGCCGTGTCCAGCTTGAACGGGATCCGGGTGTGCACGCACCCCTGCCCGAAGTGCCCGTACAGCGACGCCTGCTCGAAGCCGTACTCGCGGAAGAGTCGATCGAGATTTCGCAGGTAGTCGCCGAGCCGGTCCGGCGGGACGGCCGAGTCCTCCCAGCCCTCCCAGGTGTCCGCCTCGCCGGGCACCCGGGCGGTCGCGCCGAGGCCGGACTCGCGGACGCCCCACATCTGCTCCTCGTGGGCCTCGTCGTCGAAGCGGTGCACGGTCGGCCCGCCGTCGCGCCGCAACGCGTGCAGCATCCGCGCGACGGCTGCCTCCGCCTCCTCGGGTGTGTCGCCGCCCAGTTGCACCATCAACCAGCCGCCGCCCTGCGGCAGCAGGTGTACGGCGGCGGCGTGCAGGTGCTTGCGCTTCTCGAAGTTGATCAGCTTGTCGTCGAGGCCCTCCAGCGCGATCGGGTTGTGCGGCAGGACGTGCTTCACGTCGTCGGCCGCGGCGGCGATGTCCGGGTAGCCGAGGAAGACCATCGCCTTGGCCGGCACCACCGGGACCAGCCTCAGCCGGGCCCGCAGCACGGTGACCAGGGTGTTCTCCGAGCCGACCAGCGCCTGCCCCACGTGGAAGCGCTTCTCGGGCAGCAGGCTGTCCAGGCCGTAGCCGGAGACCCGACGCGGGATGTCCGGGTAGCGGGTGCGGATGTCGCTCAGGTACTCGTCCCGCAGGGCCCGCAACTGGCGGTAGATCTCGGCCGGCCGGCCGCCCCGGCGCTGGATCTCGGCGTACGCCTCGTCGCTGGTCTCACCGACCCACATCCGGGTGCCGTCGTAGAGCAGCACCTCCATCTCGACGAGGTTGTCGACCGTCTTGCCGGTGCGCTGCGCGGTCGACCCGCAGGAGTTGTTGCCGATCATCCCGCCGATGGTGCAGTGGGTGTGGGTCGACGGCTTGGGGCCGAACTCCAGGCGGTACGGGGCCAGCAACTCGTTGAGCGTGTCGAGCACGATGCCGGGCTCCACCAGGCAGGTCTTCGCCTCGGCGTCCACCTCGATCAGCCGGTTGCAGTACTTCGACCAGTCGATCACGACGGCGGTGTTCGTGCACTCGCCGGCCAGGCTCGTGCCGCCGCCCCGGGAGAGCACCGGGACGTCCATCCGGCGGCACACCGCGATCGCGGCGACGGCGGCCTCGACGGTACGCGGCACGACCACGCCGAGCGGCACCTGCCGGTAGTTGGAACCGTCGGTGGAGTACGCGCCGCGTGAGCCGGAGTCGAAGCGGACCTCGCCGTCGACCACCGGGCGCAGCTGTGCGGCCAGCGCGTCGAGGTCCACGCCGCCGGCGGGCGCGGGCGCCCGGGTCACCGGGTCGGGCAGCGCGACCGGACGAGCGGCGACCCGGGTCATGACCGCAACTCGTTGATCTTGTCTCGGGCGACGGTGGCCACGGTGGCCACCTTGTGCGGCTGGCCGCGCAGGAACGCCTCGGTGAAGTGCTTCGCCTGGTCGTACTGGACCTTGCCGGGCATCGGCGGCTCGTTCGGGTTGACGTCGCAGTCGACCAGCGCCGGACCCGGGTGGGCGAGGGCCTCCCGGATCACCCCGGGCAACGCCTTCGGGTCGGTGACCTTCGCGCCGTATCCGCCGCAGGCCCGGGCCCAGGCGCCGAAGTCCGCCTCCGGCTGCTGGTGCCGCACCGCGTACTCGGGGTAGCCGAGGATGATCTGCTCCCAGAGAATCTGCCCGTACGCGTTGTTGTTGTTGATGATCACCTTGATCGGCAGCTCATGCCGGACGGCGGTGAGGAACTCGGCCATCAGCATGGCGAACCCGCCGTCGCCGACGAAGGCGATCACCTGCCGGCCCGGGTACGCGTGCTGCATGGCGACCGCGTACGGCAGGCCCGGCGCCATCGTGGCCAGATTGCCCGACAGGTAGAACTCCCGGTTGCCGCGGATGGTCCAGTGCCGGGCCGCCCAGGTGGCGATGGTGCCGGAGTCGCAGGTGAGGATCGCGTCGGAGGTGGCCGCCTCGTCGACGCAGCTGATCAGGTACTGCGGGGCGATCGGGTCACGGGATCCGTCCTGCAGGGCGACCATTTCCCTACGCCAGGTGTCCCGCTCCCGCTGGTACTTGGTCAGGAAGGACCGGTCGGAGCGGGGCTGCAGCATCGGCAGCAGCTGCTGCAACGCCAGCCGGGCGTCGGCGGTGACCGCCGCGTCCACCGGCAGCCGCAGGCCGATCAGGCTGGCGTCGATGTCGATCTGCACCACCCGGGCCTGCCCCGGCTTCGGCAGGTACTTCCCGTACGGGAAGGAGGTGCCGACCATCAGCAGGGTGTCGCACTCCTCCATCAGCTCCTCGCTCGGCCTGGTGCCGAGCAGGCCGAGGCCGCCGGTGGTGAGCGGGTGGTCGTCGGGAACCACCATCTTGCCCGACAGCGTCTTGACGATCGGGCTGGCGAGCGCCTCCGCCACCGCGATGATCTCGTCGCGGGCGTGCCGGGCGCCGACGCCGACCAGCATGGCCACCCTCTTGCCGGCGTTGAGCACCTCCGCCGCCCGGGCCAGGTCGGCCTGCCCCGCCGGCACCGGCGGCTGCGAGGCGACGGGACTGCTCGTCGGCGGCTCGCCCGGGCTGACATGCCGGTACGGGTCCGTCCCCGCCGCGGCGACCTGCACGTCGTTGGGAAAGGTCAGGTGGGCCACCGTTCGCATGGCCAGGGCGTGCCGGATGGCGATGTCCACCACCCCGGGCACCTGCTGCGGGTTGGTGACCATCAGGTTGTAGGCCGCCACGTCCTGGTAGAGCAGTTCGGTGTGCACCTCCTGCTGGTAGTGGGCGCCGAGCACCGAGGTCTCCTGCATGCCGGTGATGGCCAGCACCGGCATGTGGTCGAGTTTGGCGTCGTACAGGCCGTTGAGCAGGTGGATGGCGCCCGGGCCGGAGGTGGCGGCGCAGACGCCGAGGCGGCCGGTGGCCTTGGCGTAGCCGGTGGCCATGAAGGCCGCCGCCTCCTCGTGGTGCACCAGGACGAACCTCAGCTTCTCCCGCTGCCGGCGAAAACCCTCCATCAGTCCGTTGATGCCGTCGCCGGGCAGGCCGAAGACGGTGTCGACGCCCCACTCCACCAGTCGTCGGGCCAGGCTGTCGCCTACGATCTCCTGCACCTCACGCCTCCTGATCTGGGCTTGCGGGCGGCTCGCCGGCGGCGGGCGCCGGGGGCAGCGGGCGAAGCCGGGCATCGGACGTCCCGGTGGTCACCGGCCTGTCCCGATGCCCCGCCAGCTACCCGCGCCCATTGCCGGCAAACCTCCGATCTCATGGGATGCCCAGCAGCGGAGGCGCCGGTAGCGCCGCGGGCCGGGTCGACCAGCCTCATTCAGCCGGATCGCGCGGCCGTGCGCGGTCCCCGCCTCGCTGCCCGCGCCGCCGTCGGCGGTCGACGAGGAGGCCGACCAGCAGCGATCCGGCGGCGGCGACACGGCCCCAGCGCCGCAGGGCGGTGCGTACCCGGCCGGGCGGCGGGGGCGGCGGCGGGCCGGGCACCACCACCCGGTCGACCCCGGGGTACGCGAGCCGGGACGCCTCGACCGCCTCCGCCTCGGAGCGCACCGCGCGGCTGCCGGCGAGGGCCACCTGTCCGGCCTCGTCGCGGTAGCGCCACCGCCACAGCCCGCCGTCCGGCCACAGCTCGACCCGCTCCCCCGGCCGGTCCGGGGCCGGGATCTCGACGCCACCCTCGTCCGCCCGTGGCGCCGGGGCGCGGCCGGCGGCCCGCCGCAGGTCCGCCCGGGTCAGCTCGCCGAGACTGGCGGCGTCGCCGCGGCGCAGCGCCCGCGCGATCAGGTAGGCGACCAGACCGGTCACCACGGGCAGCACGAGCGCCAGCACCCGGAACAGTCCGAGCAGGTCGTAGACGGGCACCCGCAGCAGGCGGGCGAGGATGTCGTCCCCGCCGGCGACCACGAGCACCACGTAGAACGTCAGCGCGGCGACGCCCACGCCCAGCCGGACCGGGTGGTCGCGGGGCCGGTCGAGCAGCTGGTGCGCCCGGCGGTCCCGGATGCGCAGGCGTTCGACGAACGGCCAGGCGTAGAGGGCGAGGAAGGTGACCGCGCCGAGCACCACACCCGGGAAGAACGGCCCCGGCACGAGGTACCCGGCGATCCGGAACTCCCACGGCGGGAAGAGGCGCAGCGCCCCGTCGCCCCAGGCGATGTACCAGTCCGGCTGGGCCGGCGAGGTGGACTGGGCCGGCTCGAACGGGCCGTAGAGCCAGACCGGGTTGATCTGCACCAGGCCGCCGAGGGCGAACAGCACCGCCAGCACCCAGGCGAAGAGGGCGAGCGTACGCAGCGTGTAGCTGGGCCACAGCCGGGACCCCACCACGTTGTGCTCGGTCCGTCCGGGGCCCGGGAACTGGCTGTGCTTCTGCCGGACCAGGATGCCCAGGTGCAGTGACACGAGGGCGACCAGGATGGCGGGCACCAGCAGCACGTGGGTGATGAACAGCCGCGGGATCAGCGAGTCGGAGGGGAACTCACCGCCGAGGCCCAGCGCCACCAGCCACGTACCGACCAGGGGGATCGACTCCACCACCGAGACGAGGATCCGCAGGCCCAGACCGGAGAGCAGGTCGTCGGGCAGGGAGTAGCCGGTGAAGCCGTTGGCCAGGGCGAGGGCGAGCATGGTGACGCCGATCAGCCAGTTCAGTTCGCGCGGTTTCCGGAACGCCCCGGTGAAGAAGATCCGCATCAGGTGCAGCAGGATCGCCGCGACGAAGAGCAGCGCCGCCCAGTGGTGGGTCTGCCGGATCAGCAGGCCGGCCCGTACGTCCCAGCTCAGCCGGACCGTCGAGGCGTACGCGGCGGAGGTGGTGGCGCCGTCCAGCGGCGCGTACTCGCCGTGGTAGACGCGGTCGGCGGAGCTGGCGTCGAAGAAGAAGGTCAGGTAGATGCCGGTCAGGATCAGCGCGACGAACGAATAGAGCGCGAGTTCGCCCAGCATGAACGCCCAGTGGTCGGGGAAGACCTTCGCCAGCGCGCGCCGGGTGATCGGGGAGAGCCGCAGCCGGTCGTCCAGCGCCCGGGCCAGCCGGTCGGTGATCACGGCCGCCTCCAGAAGCCGGCGCCGGGCGGACCGGTGAAGTCACCGGTGGCGCGCAGGAACCCGTCCGGGCCGACCTCGATCGGCAGGCCCGGCAGCGGCCGGGCGGCCGGGCCGGCCACCGGGCGCGCGTCGGCCAGCAGGTCGAACGAGGACTGGTGGCAGGGGCAGAGCAGCCGTCCGGTGCCCTTGAGATAGAGCCGGACCGGGCAGCCGGCATGGGTGCACAGCAGCGACCAGACGACCAGGCCGCCGAGGTGGCCGCCGGAGGGCGGCCGGGTGAAGCGTTCCGGTTCCAGCCGGACCGCGAAGGCGGGGCCGTCCCCGGAGTCGACGGAGCCCTCCGGGAACACCCCGACCAGCGTGTCGGCCGGCACGTCCTCGGGCCGCAGCGGCCGGCCCTGCTCGTCGACGAGCCGGACCCCCGGGCCCCACGGGGTGCTCGACAACGCCTGTGCCGGGCGCCGACGGTTCCAGGGCAGCAGCGAGCGCAGCGGGAACAGGACGGCGACGCCGAGCGCGGTCACCGCCAGCCCGAGGGCCGCCAGCAGGCCGCGCCGCCGGACCGGGCTGTCCGGCGCGGACAGCACCGCCGCCGTCATCGCCTGCTCGTCCGGCGGCGGGGTGAAGCCCTCGTGCTCCTCGACGTACCCGCCGACCGGGACGAGGTGCCGCCCCCACTGCGCGAGTCCCACGGCCAGCCCGGCGAGGGCCACCGCCAGGCAGACGCCCTCCCACCGGGGGCCGGCGTTGAGCCCGTACGCCACGGCGAAGCCGACCGCCCCGGCCGCGCTGACCAGGAAGGCGGTGACGATGCGGCGGCCGGCCGCCCGTTCGGCCGCCGGGGGATGCCGGGCGCTCACTGCCCTGCCCTCTGGCCCAGCCAGCGGACGGCGCCGACCAGCAGCACCAGCGTCACCAGCCAGGCCACCAGCCCCTCGGCGAGCGGACCCAGCCGCCCGAGCGGGTTGCCGCCCCGGTCCAGCCGCTCGCCGCGCAGTCGTCCCACGTACGTGGTCAGGTCGTTCACCTGCGCGTCGCTGAGCACCTGGCTCGGGAAGACCGGCATCAGTCCGGGGCCGACCCGGATCGCCTCGGCGACCTGGGTGGGGGTGGCCCGGTCCAGCGGTGGGGCGATCCACCCGTTGGTCAGCACCGCGCCGGCGCCGGTCGCCCCGTGGCAGCCCGCGCAGTTCGCCGCGAACAGCTCCCGGCCCGAGCCGAGGTTCCCGGGAGCGACCCGCGGGATCTGCGGCCCGCCGCCGAAGCTCGACACGTGGTCGACCAGGGCCGCGATGTCGTCGGCCGAGAAGGCCGGTTGCCCGCGCCGGGCCTGCTGTTCCTCGTGCGTCAGCGGCATCCGTCCGGTGGAGACCTGGAAGTCCGCCGAGGCCGCGCCGACGTCGATCAGGGACGGTCCCAGCTGTGTGCCCTGCCCCTGTGGGCCGTGGCAGCTCGCGCAGCTCTCCAGGTAGAGCCGGCTGCCCCGGTCGCCCGGCCCGGGTGGGCCGGTGGTCGCGGTGGGCGCCGGGCCGGCGGTCGCGGTGGGGGTCGGTGTGGGGGCGAGCACCGCCGGGCCGGCGGCGAGCAGCAGCACCGCTCCCGCCGCGAGGGCCCGGTGCGGGTGCGCGGTGGGCAGCCGGGGCGCCGGTCGGGTACGCCGCATGGCTCAGCCCGCGGTGTAGAGGTAGGCGACGATGTCCTGCGCGTCGATCGCGCTGACGCCCAGGTTGGGCATGGCGGTGCCGGGCTGGACCGCCTGCGGATCGGTGATCCAGCGGCGCAGGTTGTCGGCGTTGTTGGGCAGCTCACCGGCGATGTAGGAGCGGGCGCCGAACTGGGTCAGCGGCGGACCCACCAGCCCGTTGGCGCGGTTGACGCCCGGGATGGTGTGACAGGACCCGCAGCCGTACTGGGCGATCAGCTGCGCGCCCCGGTCGGGCCGCCCGGCGTGTGACTGCGGTGGCGGCGGGGGCGGGGCCGTCGAGGCGCAGCCGGGGACGGCGACGATCGGCAGGCCGACGAGGGCCGCGCCGAGCGCCCGGAGGGTACGGGTCAGCGTCATCAGGCCATCCCTTCCGATCCGGCCTCGGCCACCGCCGGCCGAGCCACCGCCTGCGGAACGTCGGAGCGGTCCATCCGCAGCAGCCAGCGCAGGAACACGGCCAGCGCCACGACCAGCACGACCGCGTCCATCGGCGCCCACATCAGCAGCCCGGCGAGTTGCTGGTCGGTCAGCGGGTCGGGGCCGAGCACGCGCGGCGGGTAGACCGGTTCCGGGGCGAAGGTGAGCACGGCGCCGAGGGCGGAGGCGGGCAGCATGGTGCCCACCAGCAGCAGCACGGTCACCGGGGCGGGCGGGCGGCGCCGGGCGGCGCCGAGCACCGGCGCCCAGAACAGCCAGGCCGTGCCGAGCAGGCACAGGTGCTCGGCGGCGTGCACGGCGGGCCGGTCCACCGCCGCGACGTACGGCCCCGGCAGGTGCCAGAACCAGAGCATGACCATCTGCGCCGCCCCGGCCAGCGGGGCGTACGCGGTGGGCCGGCGCAGCCGACGTACCGGTGGCGACGCCCGGCAGCGGGCCAGCAGCCGGCGCAGCGACCGCGGCGCGGCCAGGCTCAGCGGCAGCCCGACGGCGCCGGCCGCGAGCAGCGGTCCCGCCACCAGCAGGAGCAGCATGTGCTGGGCCATGTGACCGGCGAACGAGGATTCGGCCAGCGTGTGCACCGGGCCGTGGTCCGCGGCGAGCACCACCAGCACCCCGGCGCCGAACGCGCCCACCCGCCAGGCCGGCAGGACCGCGCCGGCGCCGCGTCGGTACCACAGTTCGTGGACGCCCCGGCCGTAGCCGGCGGCGAGTACGCAGATCGCGACCACGGCCAGCATGGTCAGCAGGCTCTCGGCCGGGGCGTCCGGGCCGTGGGCCCGCGGCAGGGTCACCGCTGGCATGGCGGGAAGACCAGCACGGCGATCCCGCCGAGCACGATGATGGCGAGGAACATCAGGTTGGCCCAGACGCCGAGTACGGCCAGCATCCGGGACCGGTCGTAGGCGCGGCCGGTCGTCCCGCTCGCCTGGGCCGCCGCGGTGTGCCGCCAGGCCAGTACGGCCACCAGCAGGGCGCCCACGGTGACCAGGCCGGGGATCACCACGGCCAGCCCGAGCGCCTGCCAGAGCGGCAGGGCGGCGATGGACGCCGAGCCGCGGGCGCAGGCCAGTTCGTCCAGCGACCAGGCGGCGAGCAGGTGCGCCGCCCAGGCGACGGCACCGCCGAGCACGCCGTACCAGAGCAGCAGCCCGCCGGCCAGGCGGGTTCGGGAGTCGGGCCGGGTGGTGGTCATCACAGCCGCGGGGAGAGGTAGATGGTGAACAGGATGGCGACCCACACCGTGTCGACGAAGTGCCAGTAGATGGCGGCGTTGCGGACGCGTTCGTGACGGTGGGAGCCGAAGCTGCCGCCGCGCAGCGAGGCGGCGAGCAGCCACCCGATCATCGTCAGCCCGACCAGGACGTGCAGCCCGTGGAAGCCGGTGATCAGATAGAACAGCGAGCCGTAGACGTTGGTGGTCAGGGTGTACAGCTTGGTGTCGTCGAAGTACTCCTTCACGAGCAGGCCGATGAAGGAAAGTCCGAGCAGCATGGTGGTGGCGAGTCCGACCTGCAGCCGTCCGCGGCGGCCCTGCCGGATGCCGCGTTCGGCCCAGACCACCGGAATGCTGCTGGGCACCAGCACCACGGTCATCAGCAGCGGGATGAGCAGCTTCGGCTTGTCGATCCCGTCCGGCGGCCACTGCGGGCCGAACTGGAAGCGCAGGTAGAAGTAGCTGCCGAGCAGGCAGGCGAAGAGGGTGGCCTCGGTGGCCACGAACATCACCATGCCCCACCAGCCGGTCGGCCGACCGACCGGCTCTTCCGTGCTCAGCGCCTCCGCGCCGGTGGCCGCGGCCACCACCCCGCCCCGGCCGGTCACGCCGCCACCCCCAGTTCCGCCTCGGGGCGGCGCGGCGGCCAGAGCCAGGCCGCGATCGTCGCCGCCACCACCAGCACCGCCGCCACCGCCACCGGGTACCAGCCGAACAGCAGGGTGACGAAGAAGACCAGCAGCGCCCCGGCGAGCAGCAGCGGTCTGAGGCTGGACTCCGGCATGTCGACCGCCCGTTCGTAGCGGGCATCCAGTTCGCTGGTGAACAGGGTGCGTCTGCCGTCGCTGAGGATCCGGTCCTCGGTCGCCCCCGCGCCGGTGGACTCGGCGGTCCGTTCGTCCCAGGTGGGGTGGAGGCTGTGCACCCGGGGGATGACCGGGAAGTTGTACGGCTCGGGCGGCGAGGCCGCCGTCCACTCCAGGGTGTCGGCCTCCCACGGGTCCGGCGGGGCCGGCTTGCCCCGCAGCAGGGCGTGCACGACGCCGGCGAGCACCAGCAGCAGCCCGAGCGCCAGCAGGTACGACCCGGCGGTGCTGACCAGGTTCCACCCGTCCCAGCCGGGCTCGCTGGGGTAGGTGTAGATCCGTCGGGGCATGCCGAACAGGCCGGTGAGGTGCATCGGGAAGAACGTGACGTGCATGCCGGCGAAGACCAGCCAGAAGGCCCAGCGGCCGAGACCCTCGTGGTACATCCGGCCGGTGATCTTGGGGAGCCAGAAGTAGACGCCGGCGAGCATCGGGAACACCGCCCCGCCGATCAGCACGTAGTGGAAGTGCGCCACCACGAAGTACGAGTCGGTGGTCTGCTGGTCGAACGCGGTCAGCGCGAACATCGCGCCGGTGAAGCCGCCGAGCACGAACGTCACGATGAACCCGATGACGAACAGCAGCGGCGTCCGCAGCACCAGCCGGCCGAGCATCATGGTGGCCAGCCAGGCGAAGATCTGGAGGCCGGACGGGATCGTGATGATCGTGCTGGCCGCGCTGAAGAAGCTGTAGGACAGCTGCGGCAGCCCGGTGGCGAACATGTGGTGCACCCAGACCCCGAACGAGATGATCGAGATCGCGACGATCGCCAGCACGATCAACGGGTAGCCGACCACGCCGCGGCGGGTGAACGCGGGGAGCACGGCGGAGACGATGCCCAGCCCCGGCATCACGATGATGTACACGTCGGGATGCCCGAAGATCCAGAACAGGTGCTGCCACAGCAGCACGTTCCCGCCGCCGGCCGGGTCGAAGAAGTGGGTGCCGAAGCGGCGGTCGAGGAAGAGCATGGCGTTGTCCGCGTTCAACGCCGGCAACGCGAAGATCACCATGAAGGAGGTGGCCACGATCGCCCAGACGAAGAGCGGCACCCGGTTGAGCGACATCCCCGGCGCGCGCAGTTTCAGCGCGGTGACGATGAAGTTGATCGACGCGGAGGTGGTGGAGATGCCGAGGAAGAGCAGGCCGAGCGAGTAGATGTCCATGTGCAGCCCGGGGTTGTGCTGCAGTTGGTTGAGTGGCGCGTAGGCGAACCAGCCGTTGTTCGGCGCCGCTCCGAACGGCACGCTGGCCCACATGAACAGGCCGGCGAAGAGGAACACCCAGTAGCCGAAGGCGTTCAGCCGGGGAAACGCCATGTCCCGGGCGCCGATCATCAGCGGGACGAGGAAGTTGCCGAAGCCGAAGAGCATCGGGGTGGCGAACAGGAAGATCATCGCCGTGCCGTGCATGGTGAAGAGCTGGTTGTACTCCTGCGGGGAGACCACACCGGACTCGGGGCGGGCGAGCTGGGTCCGCATCACCAGCGCGCTGAGGCCGGCGAGCACGAAGAAGAAGCCGGCGGTGACCAGGTAGCGCCGGCCGATCCGCTTGTGGTCGGTGGTGCCGAACCAGGCCCGCAGCGAGGGACGCTCGCCCCAGTGTTCGGCCAGCCGGGCCAGGTCGTCGCCGTGGAGGCCAACGGGTGCGCTGGTGGTCGTCGACATGCCCCCACCTACTCCAGCGATCGCAGGTACGCGATGAGGTCGGGCAGTCGGGCCGCCTCGACCTGCTGCGGCGGCATGGCGTTGCCCGGCTTGACCGTCTGCGAGTTGGCGATCCAGCCGCCCAGGTGGCCGGCGTCGTTGGGCACCGCCCCGGCGCCGATGCTCCACCGGGAGCCGACGTTCGACAGGTCCGGCCCGACCGTCCCCTGCGCTCCGGTGCCGCGGATGCTGTGGCAGGCGGCGCAGGTGCCCTGGACGAACGCCTGCTCGCCGCGGCGCTCGGCGTCGGTCTGCGGCTGCCGGGCCGGGGCATCCAGTCGGGCCAGCCAGGCGTCGAACTCGGCGCGGGGCTGCGCGACGACGAGGAAGGCCATGTGGGCGTGCTGGGTGCCGCAGTACTCGGCGCACTGGCCGCGGTAACTGCCGGCCCGCTCCGCCTGGAGCCAGGTCTCCCGGGTCTCCCCGGCGATCAGGTCGGTCTTCGGCATCAGCTGCGGCACCCAGAAGCTGTGCAGCACGTCGTCGGTGCGCAGGCGTACCCGGACCCGCTCCCCCACCGGGATGTGGATCTCGTTGGCGGTGGCGCCGGACGCGCCCGCGTAGCGGACCTCCCACCACCAGGTGTGGCCGGTCACCTCCACGGTGGGCGCGTCCCGGTCGGGTGCCGCGCCGAGCGCGGCGAGGTCGCGCAGGCCCGCACCGTAGACGGCGACGAGGATGACGAACGGGATCGCGGCCCCGGCGATCGCGACGAAGCGCAGCGGCTGCCCGTGGCGTACCCGCACGTCGCCCCGCCGGAACACCAGGGCCCAGACCAGCAGCGCCATGACCTCGACGAACACGGCCACGGAGATCCAGAACAGCAGCCACCACAGGTTCGCGACCCGGCTCGCCCCGGCACCGCCCGGGTTCAGCGCCGACGGCGAGTCACCGGCGCAGCCGGTGAGCAGGCACAGGCCGAACAGCGCGCTGACGACCGGGCGCGGGCGCCGCCGGATCGCGCTCGGGGTCGTCTGCGCTGTCGTCTCCATCGGAACGGACAGTAGACCGGCCTGGGCGCTTACATACCTTTTACGGAGATTTGGGATTAAGCACCACTTCGCGCCTTATGGTGGACCCCGCAGTCCTGCCCCTCCGGCAAGCGCCCACGGGCGCGGACAGGGAGATCATGCGATCCTCCACGGTGGACCTGGTCGCGGACACCGCCCGAGCGGCCGCCGCACGCCGTACGACGGCCTGGCTCGCCGGCGGGCTGAGCACCGCCGCGGCGGTGGCCGGCGGCTGGGTGGCTCCCCCGGACGCGGTGCAGGGCCAGGCGCAACGGCTCATGTACCTGCACGTCCCCGCCGCCTGGGTGGCGTACCTCGCGTTCGCCGTCGTGCTGGCCGCCGGCGGCGCGTACCTGATCGGGGGCGACCTGCGCTGGGACCGCTTCGCCCGGGCCGCCGCTGAGGTCGGGGTGGTGCTCACCGCCGTCGCCATCGGCACCGGATCGCTCTGGGGGCACCTGGTCTGGGGCACCTGGTGGGCGTGGGACCCCCGGCTGGTCAGCACCGCCCTGCTGCTGGTCGCGTACGCCGGTTATCTGGCCCTGCGCCGGGCGGTGAGCGAGCGGACCGGGGCGCGTGACGGCGGTGACCACCGGGTGGCGCGCCCGGCGGCGGTGGTCGGCGTCGGCGGCTTCCTGCTCGTCCCGGTGGTGCACTTCTCCGTGGTCTGGTGGCGCTCGCTGCACCAGCAGGCGACCGTGCTCGCCCCGCAGCGCCCGCCGATCGACGCGCGGATGGGTGCCGCGCTGCTGCTCGCCGTCGCCGCCGCCACCCTCGTCGCGTCCTGCGTCGTGCTGCGCCGGGTGGTCCGGCTGGAGCGGCGGCTGGCCGGCGACCCCGCGCCCGCCGCCGAGCGCCCGCTGGCCCGGGTCGGATGATCCGTCGCCGGGCGGGCCGGGCCGCCCTCGTCGCCGCGCTGCTCGCCGCCGGTGCGCTGCTGGTCACCGGCGCGCTGCGGGACACCCTGACCTACTACCGCACCCCGGCCGAGGTGCTCGACGACCCGGCCGCCGCCGGGGAGCGGATCCGCCTCGGCGGTGACGTGGTGCCCGGGTCGCTGCGCCGCGACGGCGACCTGGTGGTGTTCCGGCTCGCCGCGGGCGGCCACGAGATCACCGTACGGCAACGCGGCGTGCCACCGGAGACGTTCCGCGAGGGCGAGGGGGCGGTCGTCGAGGGCACCCTGGCGACCGACGGTGTGTTCCACTCCGACCACGTGGTGGTCCGGCACGGCAACGAGTACCGCCCGTCCACCGCCCCGGGACCGGTCGATGCTCGGTGACCTCGGCACCGCCAGCCTCGCCGCCGGCCTGACCTGCGCCACCCTGACGGCCCTGCTCTGGCTGCGGGTGGCACTGTTCAACGCGCCCGCCCGGCCGGCCCGCCTCGGCGCCGGGGCGACCCTGGCGGCGGCCGCGATCGCCTGCGCGCTGCTGGAGACGGCGCTGCTCCGGCACGACTTCAGCGTCCGCTTCGTGGCCGAGAACGGCGGTCGTCAGGTGCCGCCGTACTACGCGGTGACCAGTCTCTGGTCGGCGCTGGACGGCTCGCTGCTGCTCTGGCTGCTGGTCCTCGGCGGCTACGCGGCGCTGTTGGCCCGGCGGCGGTACCCGGCCCGGCTGCACGCGTACGCGATGGTGGTGGTCAGCGCGGTGACCGTGTTCTTCTTCGCGCTGTCCCGGTTCGCGGCGAACCCGTTCCGGGCGGTCGACCCGGTGCCCGCCGACGGCCCCGGGCCGAACCCGCTGCTCCAGCAGCATCCCGCGATGGGGGTGCACCCGCCCCTGCTCTACGCCGGCTACCTCGGCCTGGTCGTGCCGTTCGCCCTCGCGCTGGCCGCCCGGTTGGCCGGGCCGGAGGGCCGCGGCTGGCTCCGGCTGGCCCGCCCGTGGGCGCTGGCGGCCTGGGCGGCGCTGACCGCCGGCATCGGGCTCGGCGCCTGGTGGTCGTACGCGGTGCTGGGCTGGGGCGGCTACTGGGCGTGGGACCCGGTGGAGAACGCCTCCCTGCTGCCCTGGCTGACCGCCACCGCGTTCCTGCACACCACCCTCGGGCGGGCCGCCGGCCGGGCCGCGTGGAACACCACGCTGGCCACCGCGAGTTTCCTCCTGGTGCTGCTCGGCACCTTCCTGACCCGCTCCGGCGCGGTGTCCAGCGTGCACGCCTTCACCGACTCGCCGCTGGGCCCGATGCTGCTCGGCTTCGTGCTGCTGGCCGTCGTGGTGTCCACCGTGGCGACCGGACGGCGTACCGCCCGGCCGGCCCGCCGGGGCGCCCCGGCGCTGTCCCGGCCGACGGCCGTGCTGGTCAACGGGGTGCTGCTGGTGACCATCGCGGCGGTGGTGCTGGTCGGCACGGTCTTCCCGCTGCTCTCCGCGCCGCTCGGCGGGGTACGGGCCGCCGTCGGACCCGCGTACTACCAGCGCACGGCGGTGCCGCTGGCGATCGTGGTGCTGCTGCTCGCCGGGGTGACGCCCGCGCTGCGCGACCGGGCGCGGGGGCCGCGTCGGCTGGCCCTCCCGGCCGGCGCGGCGCTGGCCACGGTGGCGGTGGTGGGCCTGCTCAGCCGCCCCGGGCTGCCCGCGCTCACCGCGTTCGGCGCCGCGGCCTTCGTACTCGCCGGGCAGGCCGGGCAACTGGTCGACCGGCTGCGGGGCCGCAATCGGGTGGTCGGTCTCGCCGGGCTCGTCGCCCATGCGGGGATCGCCCTGGTCGCGGTCGGCGTCGCCGGATCCTCGGCGTACGGGCGGGACACCGAGGGGACCGTCCGCACCGGGGAGAGCCTGCGGGTGGCCGGGGTGAGCGTACGCCTGGACGGGGTGGACCGGGCCGCCGACGGCGGCGGCATGGCCGTACGCGCCCGGCTCCGGCTCACCGAGGCGGACGGCACGCAGCGGACGGTCACCCCGGCGCTGCGCTACCACCCCGCCCGGGACGCGACGGTGACCGTGCCGGCGATCGACACCGGGCCGCTGCGGGACACCTACGTCACCCTGATCGCGGTCGCCGGGGACAGCGGCAGCGCGACCGTACGGCTGGCGGTGAACCCGCTCGTCGGGCTGCTCTGGGCCGGCGGGGCGCTGACCACCGCCGGTGGACTCGTCGCGGCGCTCGGCGCCGTCCGCGCCCGGCGGCGGCCACCCGGACCGCCCGGCGACCGGCGGCCGACGGCCGTGGCGGCCGACGCGGAAGCCGCCGGATGAGCCGCCGGATGCCGCGGCTCCCGGCCGGGCTGCGCCCCGGACCGGCGGTGGTGCTCGCGGTCACCGTCGCCGTCGGCACGCTCGTCGCCCTCGGCCTGCGCGCGCCGGCCACCCCGGCGGGCACGGACCCCGGCACGTCGACCCCGGCGCCCGCCCCCGCGCTGTCCGGCGAGACGCTGGCCGGTGGGCGGTTCGACCTGGCCACCGCCCGGGGGCACGTGGTGCTGGTCAACGTCTTCGCCTCCTGGTGCGGCCCGTGCCGCGACGAGCTGCCGCTGCTGGTCGACGCCGAGCGCCGGTGGTCGCCGCGCGGGCTGCGCCTGGTGGGGCTGAACGTGCGGGACGGCGTGCCGGCGGTCCGGGCCCTGCTCGACGAGACCGGCGCGAGCGGGCTGACCGTGCTGCCCGACCCGGACGGCACCCGGTCGGTCGACTGGGGCGTACGCGGCGTGCCCGAGACGTTCGTGGTGGACCGGGACGGTCGGATCGTCGAGCGTCAGCGCGGCGTGGTGACCCGGGCGTGGCTGGAGCAGCGGGTGGCCCCGCTGCTGACCGGATGAGATGGCGGGCGGCGGCAGCCGCGCTCGTACTCGCCGCACTGGTCACCGGCGCCGCAACGGGACTGCTGCGCTCGGCCGGCGGCACCGGCGGGGAGGACCCGGTCCGCGAGGTGGCCGCCGGGCTGCGCTGCCCGGCCTGCCAGGGCGAGTCGGTGGCCGACTCCCGGTCGCCGATCGCGGCCGCGATGCGACAGGTGGTGGCCGACCAGCTCGCCCAGGGCCGGGACCGCGCCGAGATCCGCCGGTGGTTCGTCCAGCGGTACGGGCCGGAGGTGCTGACCGAGCCACCCGCGCACGGGGCGACGGCGCTGCTGTGGGCGGTGCCCGCGTTGACCCTGCTGGGGGCCGGGTACGCCGCCCTGCGTACGCTGCGCCGGTCGACGGCGCGGGGGGTCACGGTACGGCCGGCGCCGGGTGGCCGGGCCGCCCGCCGGGCGTGGTGGGCGGGCGCGGCCGGGCTGGTGTCCCTCGTGGCCGCGGTCGCGGTCACCGCCGACCGCCTGGACCGGCCGCCGGAGCAGCCCCCGGCCGACCCGGTCGCGGTGACCGTGCAACTGGCCCGCGACCTGGAGACCCAGGACCGGTACGCGGCCGCGGCCCAGCTCTACCGGGAGGCGCTGCGGGACCGGCCGGACGACACGATCCGGCTGCGGCTCGCCTTCGCCCTGCTCCGGGCCGGCGACGCCGGCGCGGCCGAGCAGGCGGCGCGGGAGGTCCTCGCCCAAACCCCGGACTCACCCGACGGCCTGCTCGTGCTGGGGCTGGCACAGCGTGGCGCGAAATCGGCGGCGGCGACCGGAACGCTGCGCCGGTTCCTGGCCGTCGCCCCGGAGCACCCGGCCGCCCCGGAGATCAGCCGGCTGTTGACGGTCGGCTCCTGACCGGTCACCGCCGCGCCGGCCGGCGGTCAGCCGCGCCGTCCGGCCCGGGCCAGCAGGAAGCCGACGACCAGACCCGCCGCGACGGTGATGACCTTACGGGTGCTGACCGCCGACCGGAGCCTGCTGAGCCCCTGCCGGGGGTCGACGACCGCCCCGGCGACGTTGCCGGCCGCGCCGACCACGATGTCACTGAGCCGGTCCGTCCTCATCACCCGCCGCCTTCCTCGTCCATTCGTTCACCGGGGCTGGAGCGCCGTCACCGCTTCCGGGCCCGGGCGGTGGCCCGGGCATTGGCCTTCTCGATCGCCCGGACCAGTTCGTCCCGGCCCAGGTCCTGCGGGTTGTCGATGCCGACCCGACGGGCCACCTGGTCGAGGTGCCCCTTGCTGGCGTTGGCGTCCACGCCCTGCGCGGTCGGGCGCGGGCGCTGCTGGGACGCCGGGGCGCCCTGCGCCGCCTGCGGATCGGACGGCCCCTGGTGCTCCTTGGGTTCCCAGTGGTCGCCGACCTTCTCGTGGGTGTGCTTGAGCGACGCGTACGCGGTGCGGTGCGCCCGCTCGCCGTCGCCGTAGGTCTCCTCCGCGGCCTCGAGCGTCTTCTTGTAGGTGCGGACCGCCTTGTCGTCCGACCGGGCCACGGTCGACGGCACCTCGTCGCGCATCTCCTCGGCCTGCCTGTGCTTGTCGGTCATCATGCGGCCCTCTCCGACGGCGGCAACGGTGGTCATCGTGAGCGGCGGCTCAGCGCCCGAGCGCGTCCCGGGCTGCGGCGGAGCCGGCCGGCACCACCCGTCCGGCGGTGGCGGAGACGGCGTCGCGGACCTCGTCGGCCAGCCGGGCGGAGCTGCCGCCCGCCGCCCGCAGCCGGGCCAGCCCCACCCGGCCGAGCACCACCGCGACCGCCAGGTAGCCGGCGGTGAGTCCGGCCGCGGCCAGCCGGCGTGGCAGGAACGTCTCCAACATGCGCAGGACCGTCGTCGAGGCGGCTCCCGCACCGAGCACCAGGCAGCCGCCGGCGGCGGCGAGCAGGGCGAAGCCCAGCCCGGCGGGCCGGGCGGCATCCGCCAGTTGGCCGCGCACCGCGCGTACCTCAGCCCGGACCACCTCGGCCACGTCCTCGGCCAGCCGATCGGCCGGGCTGGCCGGTCGTCCGGGCCCGGCGGGCTGATTCGTGACGGCGTCACCCATCGGCGTCTCCACCTCCTCGTACCGTTCCCGTGGCTACCCCGCGGCGGCCGTGGCATGCGCACCGGCGCTCACCTGCTCCCCCGACCGCGCCCGTGCGGCCGGCCGCCACGCCCGCGACGCCGGTGGCGGGCGGTCACACCCGGTGCGGCGTCGGGTGCGGGCTCAGACGGTGGGTCGCACGTGCACCGCGGTCGGCTCGCCGGCCTGGAACGGCTCGTCCGCGAGCCGGGTCCACGTCCGCTGCCGGGACCGGCGCCTGGCTGCCAGGGTGGCGACCAGCACCGCCGACGAGCCCAGCACCGCACCGAGCGCCGCGGGCAGACCGGGCTGGACGCCACCGGGCAGCACCAGCAGGACGAGGACGATCGACCCGACGGCCACCGCCCGACGCGTCCCGGCGCCCCGGGCGGCGGCGGCGAGCGGCACGAGCGCCCAGAGCAGATACCACGGGTGCACCACCGGGCCGGCGAGCACCACCACCGCCAGCCCCAGCCCGAGCGCGGCCACCGGTCCGATCCGGGCGGCGCGCCGCCACAGGACCAGGTTCACCCCGACGGCGAGGACGAGTCCGGCCAGCCAGAATGCTCTGACGGTGTGCTCGATCGCGAGGCCGTTCAGCCGGTGCAACAGGTTTCCCGCCGCCCAACCGAGATCCGTGGTGATCGACATCCAGGTGTGCGCGTGGGTGGGCGTGTCCAGGGCGCGTACCCAGCCGAAGCCGGTTCTCGTCGCGGCGGTCACGACCAGGCTGGTGACGGCGGCGACGACGACGGTGCGCAGGGCGGCCCGCAACGGCCCGCGTCGACCGGCGAGGTGCCGCGCCCAGATGGGGATGACGAAGGCGAGCGCCACCGCCGCCGGAGCCTTGACCAGGGCGGCCAGCGTGATCAGTACGACGCCGAGCGTGGGCCGGCGGCGGAGCGCCAGGAGCAACCCGACGCACATCAGGCCCAGCATCACCGCCTCGTTGTGGGCGTCGCCGACCAGGTGCAGCAGCACGAGGGGGTTGAGCACGCCCAGCCACAGCGCGGCCGCCGGCGCCACCCCGCACAGGCCGGCCAACCGGGGCACCGACCAGGCCAGCAGGCCCACGCCCAGCAGCGCCAGCACCCGCATGCCGACGATGCCGGCCCAGACTCCGCCGTCGGTCAGGGCGGTCACGGCCGCGGCGAGTTGGAGGAAGACCGGACCGTACGGCGCCGGGGTGTGCTGCCAGATCTCGGGCACGTTGACGGTGAGCGGGCCGCCCAGCGCGGACGGCCCGACCTGGTAGGCGTCCAACCCGGCCGTCGTCATCGCGCCCTGGGCGAGGTAGCTGTGCACGTCGCCACTGAAGATCGGGGTGATGAGGGCGAACGGCGCGGCCCACCACGCCGCCGTCGTCGCCAGCTCCCGACCGGACGGGCCGTCGCCGGCGCGCACCGACACGCCGACCCGCCACCAGGCCAGCAGGAGCATCGCGAGGCCGGCGTAGAGCACGGACACCGACAGCGCCGGCAACGCGCGCAGGTCGTGCAGGAGGGGCAGGTCGATCGCGACCTCGCCGAGCGGCGTCACGCCGGCCAGCAGCCCGCCGCCCGCGATGACGGTCGAGCCGACCGCGCCGAGCGACCGGTCCCGGTGGATCGACACGCGGGCGGGCGAGCCCGTTCGCCCCGGTGCGGCAACGTCACGCGCAACCATCAGCAACCGTTCATCCGTCAGTTCACCTCGGAGAGGTCGTCGTTCGCGGCCTTCGCCCGCACCTCGACCACGGGGAGCGCCGGCGGTCGGGTCGCCACACCCTGCCGCCGAATCCACCGGTTCCTGGTCACCGCACCGCCCCGGGCGCGCGGTTCGGCGGCCCCTCGGGGTGCTGCGGCCAGGCGTGACCGGCAGAAGACCTCAGCGGTCGGTGTCGGGTGACGCGACCCGCGCGGGTGCCGCGCGGGCGTGCGGCCGGGTTCCCCGCGTACGGCCGGCCTAACCTGGCCGCGGCGCGCCGGGCGGTACCTGCCAGCCTTGACATGTGACCTTTTGGTCACCTATCTTGGTTGGCGTGAGCGACGACGACCTGGTGTTCAAGGCGCTCGCCGATCCGACCCGTCGCGCCCTGCTCGACCGCCTCTTCGTCCGGGACGGCCAGACGTTGACGGAGCTGGAGTCCGGGCTGGCGATGACCCGGTTCGGCGTGATGAAGCACCTGCGCCTGCTGGCGGACGCCGGGCTCGTGGTCACCCGGAGGCAGGGCCGGGAGAAGCTGCACTTCCTCAACCCGGTGCCGATCCGGGCGATCCACGACCGATGGATCGACAAGTACACCGAGCGCCACGCCGCGGCGCTGCTGGACCTCAAGTCGGAACTCGAACGCGACGAGACGAAGGAGAGGCCGTGACCACCACGACGACGACCGGGACCACCAAGGTCTACCGGGTGTACATCAAGGCGACGCCGCAGACGATCTGGGACGCGATCACCAGGCCCGAGTGGACCCGGCGGTACGGCTACCAGGCCACCGCCGAGTACGACCTCCGCCCGGGCGGCAGCTACCGCGCCCGCGCGATTCCCGAACACCAGCAGGCCGGCATGCCGGAGATCCTGGTCGAGGGCGAAGTGATCGAGGTCGAGCCGCCGGTCCGGCTGGTCCAGACCTGGCAGGCGGCCTGGCTGGACGAGCCCGCCACCCGCCTGACGTACGAGATCGCGGAACGCGGCGACGGCATCAGCTCGCTCACCGTGACCCACGAGCTGGCCGGCGCGCCGCAGACCCTGGCCCAGGTGGACGGCCAGCTCGAAGGTGCCGGCGGCGGTTGGCCCGAGGTCCTCAGCGACCTCAAGACACTGCTGGAGACCGGCCGGCCGTTGCACGGCTGAGCCAGGCGGATCGGAGCAGACGATGAGCGGGACACCCGGCGCCACCCGGCGGCTGGCGCTGACCGCCGCCCTGGTCGCCGCCGTGAGCGCGGTCGCCGCCCCGGCCGCCGCGAAACCCTCGACGACAGAATCGGGTCGGCGTACCCTCACCGGCACCATCGGCGGTGCCGACTTCCGGGTCGAACTGCCGGAGCGCTGGAACGGGACGCTGGTGCTCTACAGCCACGGGTACCTCCCGGAGGGCTTCCCGTCCTTCGGCATCGGGCTGACCAACCGGCCGCCGGACCGCTCGGAGACCGAGGCCTGGCTGCTCGACCACGGGTATGCGATGGCCGCGTCGCAGTTCGCCGACGGCGGCGTCGGCTACGCGGTCGAGCGCGGGCTGCGCGACCAGATCGCGCTGCTGGACTGGTTCGAGGCCCACGTCGGCCCGCCCCGGCGCACCATCGCCACCGGGCAGTCGATGGGTGCGGGGATCGCCGTCCAGCTCGCCGAGCGGCACCCGCGACGGTTCGCGGGCGTGGCGACGATGTGCGGGGCGTACGACACCCGGGCCACCTTCGACACCGGCCTGGACGTGCTCTTCGCCGTCCGTACCCTGCTCGCGCCCGACCGGGACATCGACCTGGTACGCCCCGACGATCCGGCCGGCAGCGCACAGGCCCTCGCCGAGGCGATCCAGCAGGCACTCACCACGCGACAGGGCCGGGCCCGCCTGGCGCTGGCCGCCGCGCTGAACAACGTCACCGGCTGGTACTCCGCGCACGAAACGCGTCCCACCGACCCCGTCGAGCTGACCGGCAACCAGGCCGAGTGGCTCCAGTACGCGTACGGTCTCGGTTTCGGCCCGCCGGGTCGGCTGGATCTGGAGCGACGGGCCGGCGGCAACCCGTCGACGAACGTCGGCGTCGACTACCGCCGGCAGTTGCTCCGGTCCGCCCAGACCCGGCAGGTGGAGCAGGCGTACCGGGCGGCCGGGCTCGACCTGCGGGCCGACCTCGGCCGGCTCGCCGCCGCCCCGCGGATCGCCGCCGACCCGGCCGCCGTCGACTACCTGCACCGCGTCGGCGTACCCGAGGGGCGGACCCCGGTGCCGGTGGTCACGATGCACACGGTCGGCGACGGCGGCGCGCCACCGCACCAGGAGCGCTGGTACGCCGACCAGGTACGCCGCGCCGGTGACCCGGGCCGGCTGCGGCAGCTCTGGGTCGACCGGGGCGGCCACTGCTCGTTCAGCGCGGCGGAGGAGATCGTCCTGCTCCGCACCCTGGTCGCCCGGCTCGACTCCGGCCACTGGCCGGAGACCGGTCCCCGGGCGCTGCACGAGGCCGCCCGGGCGCTCGGAGACCCGTACCAGCTCGTGCTCGACCTCGGGCGCACCTTCGCCGACGCACCCATGCCGCCCGCGTTCACCCGGTTCACGCCGCCGCTCCCGCTGCGACCGTCCCGATAGTCGACCCACCGGCCGGCGGGCCCCACCCGGCCGGGCCTGTCCGGCCCGGCCGGGACAACGCGGCTCAGCGCCTCGACGGCACAGCCGTCGGTGGCGGCGGACCACCAGGGGCGCGACGAGCACGATGAGCAGCACCGGCCAGCCGAACAGCTGAAGTAGAGGCCGATCTGCTCGGGCGACCGGGCCACGTGCCACATGTTGCGGCCGATCATCACCCGGCCGTCCCGCACCGCCCAACCCGACCGGGCCAGCGGACCACCGGACGCCGGCGGTGCCGGGTCGGCCGGCGCAGGGTGACTGGGTCACCGTACGGGCGGCTCCTGCGGCCGGCGGTCCGTCGGCCGTTGCGGCGCGATGGGTGTGCTGGGGAAGTCCCGATCGCCGGTCCACAGCGCCGGCACCGCGTCGGTGCTGTGGGCCAGCGCGTAGCCGATGTTCTCGTAGTTGACCCGCCAGCCGCGAAAGTGCGGCCACGACTGCGCGGCCGAGCGTTCCAGGGGGAAGCCGGCATGCTGCACGTGCGCCACCGCCTCGGCGTACTCCTCGAACGTGAGCCGGAGCGGGCCGTCCGGGCGGGGATCGGGATCGAACGGGATGTGGACGACCCGGGCGATGTCGCGCAGCGCGATGAAGCCCGAGCGCAGCATCAGCCGCGCGGCGGGGACCGTCGCCGCCGTCGGGGCCAGGGAGATGTGCATCGCGGCGGCGTCCATCACCGCGATCAGGGCGACAACCCAGCTACGGTACGGGCGCGGCGACCGGAACGACAGCAGAACGGGATAGTTCGTGTGGGTCTCGCCGATGTCCGCGGCCAGGCGCTCCCAGTTCTCGTAGAGCCCGCGCAGTTCGTCGACCGTCCCGACGAGGGCCTGCCGGGCCAGCAGCTCCGGTCCCCAGGCGGGTGGGGACACCCGGGACGCCAGCAGGGTGACCTCCAGTTCTCGCCGGTTGTACGCACCGTAGAGCGTCGGCAGGTACGCGATCTGCAGCGCGATGACCACGGGTCCGCTCGCGGCGGCGACGAAGTCCAGCGCGTTGAGCCGGCTGCGGGCGCCGGAGGCGAAGCCGAGGGTGAACAGGCTGGATCCGGCCTCCCGGAAGGAGTCCGGCCAGGACAGCCCGGAGAAGCCGTACATGAGCAGCCCGTACCCGAGCAGCAGCCCGGCCAGCCAGGACCACAGCATCACGAGCAGCACGATCGGCGCCAACCAGGCGAGGAACCGGTCGCGTGCCTCGTAGCCGTGCAGGGGCGCCGACGCCCGGCGCAGCAGCCATCGCGTGATCCGCCAGAGCACGCGCACCAGCGCCGAGCCGAGCCCGCGGGTCACCACCAGGTTGCGCAGGATGCTGCTCGCCGTGATGGCCAGGACGGCCAGACCAGCCACCGCCGAGATCCACCGCATCAGGTGGCCCCTCGGCGCAGCCGCCGGCACCGCCGGGGCGGATGCCGCCGGCGCGCGGCGGTCATCGCGACCGCCTCCGTGACATGGGCTCCCTCTCGGACCTGGCCGGCTGTCGGGGCGGCGGGGGTTCCGTCACTCTAACGCCGAGAGGTGTGGGCGCGGGCGTGGATGGCGAGCTGGGTGCGCGGCGGTGTGCCAAGGCGACCCCCCTCGACCCGCCGGCACCCCGGGTCGGGGTGCCGTTGTCGACGGCTGCGGCCAGTGCTCCACCGCCTCGAAGATCACCTCGGTCAACCGGATCGGCCGATCCCGCCGCACCGCGCCGGCGTCGGCGACGCCGGCGCGGGCACGACGGTCAGCACCAACCGTTGATCGGGCCGGCCGAGCCGGTCCACATGAAGGCGTCACTGGCCCAGGTGCCGTCGGACAGCCTGTTCCACAGCGCGGTGCTGCCCCACCGCCCGGCGTGCGTGGTGCCGTTGGCCGAGCAGGAGACGGTCACGGTGGCGCCGTCGGCGGCCGAGCCGGCGACCGCGTACCCGGTACCGGGGCCGGTACGCCGGTTGACCGTGCCGCCGCCGTTGGCGTCGATGAGGGCCTGGTTCAGCCCGAGCGCGCCGTGGTTGTAGAGCGCCCCGCCGACGTTCACCTGCGCCGAGCCGTGCAGCGCGTATCCCTGGTAGGTGCCGCCGCCGCCCATCACGACCCACTTGCCGAGGTTGTGCCCGGCGACCGGCACGTAGGCGTTGTTCTGCCGGAGCGCGAAGTGCACGTGCCGGCCGCTGGCCGCGCCGCCGCAGGTCACGTCGGTGCCGGTGTCGCCGAGGTAGGCGCCCTCGCCCACGCTCGCCCCGTTGACGCTGATGTTGTTCCAGAGGTGGTAGTAGTCGGTGGCGTAGCCCCGGTCGTGGATGACCCGGATCCATCCCCGGCACATGGTGTACGCGGTGCCGCCGCGCGCCGCGAGGACCCGCTGGTCGCCACCGGCGAGGTCGATCGAGCTCCACGGCGTGTCGCTGCCCGCCCAGCCGTGCGGGCCACCGGTGAACGACCAGGACTGGCCCAGCCCGTACGGCAGGCGCATGCCGGTGCGGTAGTCGCCGCCGGCGTACGTGGGCGCGACCTCGGTGAAGAGGGCACGCTCGCGCGGCGACACCACGCTGGCCGGGGCGGCCTGGGCGAGATCGGCGAAGCCGGCTTCTCCGTCGAGGGCGACCCGCCAGCCGGCACGTTCGCGGCGGGCGACGAACACCCAGCCCGCCGGGTAGGCGTCCTCCTCGTGCGGGGCGACGATGACGGCGGTCCCGAACGCCCACGTTTGGCCGTCGCGCCGGGTGACGGTGACCCGGGTGTCGTGGGTGCCGGCGGACCGCAGTCCCGCGTCGGCGGCGTTCGCCGCCTGGTCGAGCAGCCGGGCGGTGACCGCGGAGTTGACGCCGCCGGTCGACGGCGCCGCGGCCGCACCCGGCGCGGCGCCGGCAGCGGCGGGGGCGGCGAGGACGATCGCGCTGGCCAGCGCCGCGACGCCGACCCGGCCCCGAGTCTGAGTCCTGAACACACGCACCTCCGGATATGGGTTTGCATCGTTGCAACCGAGGTGCGGGAACAGTACCCGAAGTGATCGATAACTGTCCATGCGTAGCGGGTCGTGCCGGTGGAATCCGCGCGGGTGGGGCAGCTCGCCGGTGACGGCCGATGTGGAGGACGGTGGCCGACCCGTGTCGTTGCTCGACATTCCTGGAACCGCACTGTCACGATCGGCGCCCGATCGGACATGGGGTGAGTGTGAGCTCCGGAACTGACCACGAGGACCGCTTCCGACGCGTCTACGCCAGCAACTTCCAGCCGCTGCTGGCGTACGCCCTGCGGCGCTGCGAGCAGCCCGAGGACGCGGCCGACGTCGTCGCTGAGACGTTCCTCGTCGCGTGGCGCCGCGGCCACGAGATGCCGTCCGACGCCGAGGTCAGGCTGTGGCTGTACGGCGTCGCCCGCCGCGTGCTCGCCAACCACCACCGCACCGGCCTGCGCCGTGAGCGCCTGGGTGAGCGGCTCAGGCAACGGCTGAGGGACATCGCGGCCGCCGACCCTGGCAGCGAGGTACCCGAACGACTCGCCGTCCAGGCCGCGCTGGCCCGGCTGGGTGAGCTGGACCGGGAGGTGCTGACGCTCACCGTCTGGGAGGGCCTGGAGCCGCGCGAGGTGGCCGCGGTCCTTCAGGTGAGCCCGGCCGTGGTCCGGACCCGCCTGTCGCGCGCGCGAGCCAGGCTACGCGATCTCGTCAGTGACGACCTCGCCCCGACCGGACATGTACTCGACGTCCTGACCGCACCCGCCCCCAGGGAGGGCCGATGACCGACGAACACCTCGACCGGCTGGTCCGGGACGCCGACCCGTACCGGCCCGACGTCGTGAGACATCTCGACGGGGCGCGGCACGCCCTGCTGGAGGAGATCATGTCCGTGCCACCCGTCCATTGTCTCCTCGAACCACCGCAACCGCGTCCTCGCGGCATGGTCCGCCGCACCGCCGGCGCACTGGCCGCGGCCGCGGTGCTCACCGGCGTCCTCGCCGTGCCCGCCGTACTTCCCGATCACCAGGATGACCGCCCGGCCGCCCCTGCGGGCACCCCCGTCGTGTACTCGGCCGCAGCGCTCAAGGCCGCCGAGGACAACCCGCGGCTGCTGATCAACCGGCCCGGCTGGAAGGTGGAGACCGTCTACGGGTTCGCCAAGCAGCAGGGCACCATCCGGTTCCGCAACGGCAGGCAGGAACTGGAGATGAACTGGTATCCGGCCGGCGACTACGACGGCTTCCGCGCCGACCGGCTCACCGTCGGCAAGCCGGAGCCGGTGACGATCGACAGCTGGCCGGGTGACCGCTTCACCTACAACGCCGGCGACTTCGCGGTCCTGCTCCGCCCCCGCGACGGTGTCTTCGTCGAACTCCGCACCGGGGGCTACTGGCCCCGGGACATGCTCGACCGGGTACTCACCGACGTCGTACGCGTCGACGCGCGCACCTGGCTGGCCGCGCTTCCGGCGGAGGTCATCACGCCGGACCGGGTGGCCGTGGAGGCGGCCAAGGTGCTCGCCGACATTCCGCTTCCGCCGAGGTTCGACGCCGCCGCCCTCGGCGACATCGGCGCCAACGATCCCTACCATTTCGGCGCCGAGGTGACTGGCCGCGTCGGCTGCGCGTGGATCGCGGAATGGCTACGCGCGAGGCGGACCGGTGACGACGCCGCGCTCCAACGGGCCACCGAGGCGTTGCGCGGCAGCCACCAGTGGCGGGTGCTGCACCAGATGAACGAGAAGGGTGACTGGCCGGAGGTGTTCTGGGAGATCGCCGACGGATTCGTCGCCGGAAGCCCGAAGGCCACGTACGCCCAGGGGTTGGGCTGCGCATAGCCGGGACAAAGCCCGCCGTACGTGCGCAGGAAGGCCACCTCCCGTTTCCGGGAGGTGGCCTTCGACCTGCGTGTGCGCTGATCGGAACTAGAGCGAACGGACCCGTACGTCGCGGAACTCGATCAGGTCGTTGGTGCCGTGGTTCTGCAACCCGACGAACCCGCTGAGGAACTGTCGCAGGTCGGTCGGCGGGTCACCGGCACGGGACGACGCCTTGCCGGGCGTGTTGTCGAACTCGTTGATCACCACGCCGTTGCGGATGATCGTGTAGTGCTGCCCGACCACCCGGACCTCGTAGTCGTTCCACTGGCCCTTCGGGGTCACCCCGGCCTGGTCGAGCCCCTGCGGATCGAAGTTGTAGATCGACCCGGTCTTCTGCGACTCGCCGGTGGGCCCGTCGTAGATCTGGATCTCGTGACCGCAGTAGATCGCCACCCAGGCCTGGGAGGTCCGGGCCGAGCCGACCGTGCCGCAGCTGCCGGCCGGCCGCTGATCCAGCGGGGTCCGCGGATCCGGGAACCGGGTGAAGACCCCGCTGTTGGCGTACGTGGTGCCGGCGGAGACGTCCCGGAACTTCAGCCGCAGCGAGAAGTCGGCGAACTCGTCCTTGGCGTACCAGAGCATGCCGAGCCCGCCCGAGCTGCGGATGGTTCCGTCGCGCTGCAGGGTGAACGACCCGCTGGGCGCCTGCCGCCAGTCGGCGAGCGACGCCGCCGTGCCGTCGAACAGCGACCGGTAGCCGGCGATCTTGCCGATCGGCGACTGGGCGGCGGAGCTGTTCAGTCTGGCGGCCTCCTTGTTGTCGAGCACGCCGGCACCGCGCAGCTCGTTGACCACGCCGGCGACGTGGCTGACGAACTGGCCGTGGTTCGACCAGTTCCGCTCGTCGTCGATCAGGTCGTTGACGGTGCAGCCGCCGCCGACCTCGCGGTTGGCCACGCCGGTGTCGGTGTCCAGCAGCCGTACGGTGTCGCGGCCGTCCGGGGCGGCGCAACCGGTGGTGACGGTGATCGTCGCGGTCGACACCTGGCCGTCCGCGTACGTCACCTTCAGGGTGGCCTGGTAGGTGCCGTAGCCCGGGTAGGTGTGGGTCGGGTTGGCCTCCCGCGACGGCGCGCTGCCGTCACCGAAGTTCCACTCCCACGCCACGCCGCCGGCCCGGGCCGACGAGAACGCGATGCTCCTCGGCTGGCTCGGCGTGGCGGTCCGCCAGGCGGCGTCGCTCGCTCGCGGGGTCGCCTCGCCACCGGTGTACGCGATCCGGATCAGCTTCTGGTTCGCGTGCAGGCTGAAGAAGCCACCGGCGTAGTCCAGCATGTAGAGCGCCCCGTCCGGGCCGAACTTGGCGTCCATCCAGGACTGGAGCTGGTTGCCGCCGGAGCCGGAGCGGATGATCTGGCGCAGGTCCTCGGCGAAGGCCGGCGGGCCCTGCTCGGCGACCTTCGCCGGGTCGACGGTGACCGCGATCCGGTTGTTGGCGTTGGACTCGTCACCGATGAACCACTTGTTGTCCCGTTACGCCGGCCAGGCCACGCCGCTGCCCGTGTCGACCTTCGACCGGTGGTAGGTCGGCCCGTCCATGATGGCCTGGCCGCCCCCCTTCAGGTACGGCTGAGTGAAGGTCTCCTCGCCGACCCGGTACGTGGGCAGTCCGCTGCCGTCGGTCCGCTTCGGGTAGACCGGGCCACCGCCCTGCGGCGAGTACCAGATCATGTTGTCCCGGGCGGGCGGGATGTTGACCAGGCCGGTGTTGCGCGGCGAGGTGTTCTTCAGGTTGTCGCAGTCGTACCAGCCGGTGAGCACGTTCGCGTCGGTGGTGCTGCGGTCCCGGTAGGGCTGCCGGTTGCCCATGCAGTACGGCCAGCCCTGGTTGCCCGCCGAGGTGATGATCGTGGCGGTCTCGTACTTGGCCGGGCCGAGTTCCGGGCTTGGCCCGCCCGCGTCCGGGCCGACCCAGGCGGCGGTCAGCCAGTGGTTGACCGGGTCCCAGGCGATCCGGGCGATGTTCCGCACGCCCATCACGTAGATCTCCGGGCGGGTCTTGCCGCCGCCCTCCTCGCGGCCGGTGAAGAGGTTCCCGTTCGGGACGGTGTAAGTGCCGTCCGGCTCCGGGTGGATTCGCAGGATCTTGCCGTTGAGGTCGTTGGTGTTGCCGGAGGTACGCCGGGCGTCCTGGAACGAGGTGCCCTTCCACTCCTGCGTCCAGTTGTTGCCGGAGTAGCCGTCCGAGCCGCCGGAGGAGTTGCTGTCCCCGGACCCGATGTAGAGGTTGCCGCTCTCGTCGAACGTCATCCCGCCGCCGGCGTGGCAGCAGCTGTGGATCTGGGTGTCCCAGTGCAGCAGGTCCTTGCGGGTGCCCTGGTCGATCGCCTGCTTCACCGGGTCGTAGCTGAACCGGGAGACGGTACGCTGCCCGATCCGCCGGTCCCGGTCGATGGACTCGTGCGGCATCCAGTAGGCGTACACCCAGCCGTTCTCGGCGAACTTCGGGTCGAGGGTGATGCCGACCAGGCCCTCCTCGTTCTTGACCAGCTCGCTTCCGCTGCCCCGGTTGCCCATCACGGCGAGCGTGGTGAGCAGCTTGACCTGCTTGGTCTTCGGGTCCCAGCGGTGGATGGTGCCGCAGCCGAGGCCGACCTTCGGGTCGTCCCAGCTCACGATCGGGCCGCTCGGGCAGGCCGCCTTGCCGATGTAGAAGACCCCGCCGTCGGGGGCGACGGTGAGGCCGTGCGGCTCACCGATCTGGTCGAGCTGACCCGACTGGTTCGTGGTGGTGAGCCGGTCGATCCGGTAGTTCGACGCGATGGTGGCCTGGCAGTCGCCGCGGACCATCCCGGCCGTCCACCTGATCGCCCCGGCCAGATGGCTTTGGAACTGCTTGTCGCTGGTCCAGCTGGCCTCGGTCCGGCCCATGCCGGTGTAGAAGGAGCGACCACCGTCGTAGTCCTGGCACCAGGAGATCGGGTGGAACGCGCCGTTGCCGCTCAGGCCCGGGTTGTACGTGTGCTCCTCGACCTGCGCGACGGTGTGGACCTTGCCGATCGGGCTGGGGTCCCAGTTGATCCACTGGTCGGAGCGGGTCCAGGTCAGCGGCAGGCCCTTGTTGGCCGGGTGCTGCCGGTCGGTGACGTCGACCGTGGCCTTCTGCACCGTGCTGTCCGGCGCCGGGCCGGCGTCCGGCCCGATCAGCCACAGTTCGGCGAGCTGGATCAGCGGCTCGCCGCTGTTGGCGGTGACGTTCAGCCGGTAGTGCTGGTAGGCCGTGGTGTTGGTGAAGCCGTACTGCTTGGTCTGGAACCGCTGCGGGAAGGTCTCGTTGCTGCGGGTGTCCAGGTCGGTCCAGGTGGTGCCGTCCGAGGAGCCCTGGAGGGTCCAGTTCTTCGGGTCCCGGCCGGGGAAGTCGTTGGCCGAGGTGAGCGCGTACCGGCTCACCGCGACCGGCTGCGCCAGCTTGACCGCGAGCCACCCGGTCGGCGAGAAGGTGAGCCACTTGGTGCCCGTCGACCCGTCGATCGCCTTCGCCGCGGTCTCGTTCGGCGGGTTCTCCCCGCTGGCCGTGGCCGAGACGGGCTTCTCGGCGTTCGGCAGGCTGGTCGCCGGGCGGGTGCCGATCAGGCCGGTGAACCAGGACGACTCCGGCTGGGCGCGCGCCGCGTCGTGGACGCCGACGAAACCGCCACCGCCCTTCACGTACGCCTGGAAGGCCGCCTCCTGGGCGTCGTCCAGGGTGACGCCGTTGGCGGAGAGGAACACCACCGCGCGGTAGCGGGCCAGGTTGCCGACGGTGAACACGGCCGGGTCGGCCGAGTCGTCGACGGTGAAGCCCTGCTGCTCGCCCAGGTCACGGATGCTGGCGGTGGCCTTGGCGACCGGGTCGTCCTGCTGGTCCACCGGCCCGTGGAAGACCAGCACCCGGACCGCGGCGGCGGCCTCGGCGGCGACCGCCGGGGTTACGGCCTGGGCGGGCAGGGCCAGCATGCCGAGCGCCAGGGCGGCGCTGGAGGCCAGGGCGCCGACGCGGCGGGGTCGGCCGGCCCGGCGCGGCACGGTCAGGGTGGGCGGTGGGGGTGTGGTGGATCCCGTCGAGTCGGCGCGGAGGCGTCCGACCCATCGGGAGAACCGGAAATGGCGTCTGTCGGCCATCTCGACTCCTCCTGGGTTGAGGGACAGGTTCTTTCCGGGCATTCCTTCGCCGGTGAGAGTGAGGCGCTCACCGGAGTCGGGCGTACGCTGCCGCCGGCGCCACCCGGGTCGGGTGGCCGGTGCGGCGGTGTGGGTGGTGGGTCCGGTGGCCGCCGGTCCGGGACGGGCCGGCAGCCACCGACCGCTGGGGACGCTGACCGAGGTCAGTTGTGCTGGTGCTGCCCGGCGGTGGCGGCGGCCGGGTCGACGCCGTCGGCGGCGGGTGCCGCGGCGCCGGCGGCCGGGTGCTGGTGGCCCATGCCGGGCGGCATGTTCCCGTTCTCGTCGAGGACGTGCAGCATCGTCGACATGCCGGCGTCGGAGTGGAACTGCATGTGGCAGTGCAGCATCCAGTGCCCTGGTCCGACCGCGTCGCCGGCCACCACCTGTACGCCGAAGGAGTCACCGGGGCCGAGCGTCTTGTTGTCGATGATCGGTACGGTGTCGGCGAACGGCTGCCCGTTGGGCACGGTCCCGGTGCGGGTGTCCGCCCACGAGTGGCCGTGCAGGTGGAAGGTGTGCATGTCGTTGCCGATGCCGACCACGACGAACTCGACCCGCTCCCCCTTGCGGGCGACCAGGCAGGTCGGGCCCGGCTGCGGGTTCACCTCGGTGCAGGTGTCGGTGGCCTCGCCGCGGCGCAGGTTGATGCTCTGCCGGTCACCGAAGACCACGGTGTAGGTGCGGTCCGGCTTCGGGTCGCCCGGTCGGCGGACGACCAGGCCGCCGAAGAGGCCGGCGGAGAGTCCCTGGGTGCCGTGCGGTCCGCCCACCACATGGTCGTGGTACCACCAGTAGCCGGCCGTGCCCTGCGCCCCGGTCTTGTTGTTTCGGGGCTGGGCGTACCAGGTGTAGGTCCGCGACTCGCCCGGCGGGACGTACGAACCGCTCTGCACGGTGCCGTCGGAGAGCTGGGTGTACTTCACCCCGTGCACGTGCAGCGAGACGCCCAGCGGGTGGGCCGGGTCGGTCCGCAGCGCGGCCAGGGTCTCGGCGGACACCCGGTTGTGCAGGGTGATGGCGAGGCACTCCCCCTCGGTCATCTCCATCAGCGGGCCCGGGTAGGAGGCCGTCTGCGGGGTGAGGCCGTAGCCGAGCCGGATCTGGGTGCCGTCCCTCGGCAGCTCCACCGCGTACAGCTGGATGCTGCGGTCGGGCTTGCCGCAGCCGTCGGGCTTCTCGGCGAACATCCCGGTGCCGGCGGCGGCCAACCCGCCGGCGCCGACCAGGGTGAGCAGCACGACCGCCGCCACGACCAGCATCCGCCGGGCGCCGGAACGCGGGCGTTCGGGCCGGGGCGCGGCGGCGGACGGGGGCGCTGGGGCGGGGGCCGGCCGGGGTTCTGGTGCCCCGTCCTCCACCAACCGCCAGGCGCTCATCGGTCACCCCGCAGCTCGACCAGGCGCTGGTAGCTGCGCTCGGCGGCACCCAGCGAGCCGGGCGGGTTCGGCTGCGCGCCCGGCGCCGAGTCCTGCTCCCACAGGAACTCGAAGCGACCCCGGCCCTTCAGCTCGCCGAAGAACTCGGTGAACGGGATGATCCCGGCCCCGAACTCCACGTCCAGGTAGGAGTTGCCCTGCTGCGGGTCGGGCAGCGGCACGCCGTCCTTGACGTGGAACAGCGGATAGCGGTGCGGGTGGGCGTTGACGTAGTCGACCGGGCGGAAGCCCGGATACTTGCGCGCCCCGCCGTACGCCCACAGGATGTCCATCTCCAGGAACACGTACCGGGGGTCGGTCAGCTCCAGGAAGAGGTCGTACAGCCGCACGTCCGGGCGGTCCGTCGCGAAGCTGAACTCGATGGTGTGGTTGTGTTGGTAGAGCTTGAGGCCACGGGCCGCCGCGGCCTCGCCCCAGCCGTTGAACGCGGCGGCGGCGGCCTGGTAGCCGGCGACGGTCCGGTTGCCGGTGGGCGCCTCGGCGGTGCCGATCGCCGGCATCCCGAGGATCTCGGCGACGTCCAGTTCCCACTCCAGATTGGTGCGGAAGTCGTTCAGCCCCCGGTGGCTGCCGGCCGCCTTCAGCCCGTTGTCGTCGAGCAGCCGGCGGATCTGCTCCGGGGTGATGGCGCCGACCGAGCCCTGGGTGTAGCCGGCGAACTCCACCTCCCGGTAGCCGATGCGGCTCAGCTCCTCGAAGACGGCGGCGAAACCGACCTGGGCGATCTTGTCGCGGACGCTGTAGAGCTGGATGCCCAGGTGGCCGCGCGGGATGAGTCTGCCCTGGCCGCCCTGGTCTGCCCCGGCCGGCAACGCGCCGGCGAGGCTGGCCGCGCCGACCGCGACCGTGGAGCCGGCGAGACCGCGCAGCAGCGCCCGCCGGTCGATCCTGTTCCTTGCCATGGTGGTTCCCTTCGCTCGCTCAGCAGCAGGTGTTCGAGCCGCCGCCCGGTGCGCCGCCGGGGCAGCACGGGGTCAGCGGAGCGATCCGGACGTTGCGGAAGCTGATGACGTCCCCGGCCCCGTGGTTCTGCAGCCCGACGTATCCGGTGGCGTGCTGCCGGCCGGCGCCGCCCGGGTCGTCCGCCCGGGGCGGGCTGAAGACGGCGTCGGGACGGTTGACGTATTCGTTGATCAGCTTTCCGTTGCGGAAGACGGAGTAGTGCTGGCCGACCACCCGGATCTCGTAGTCGTTCCAGGTGCCCTTCGGGGTGACCCCCGCGCCGGCCAGGTCGACCTGGTCGAAGCCGTACACCGAACCGGTCTTGTACTGGTCTCCGTCGGGCCGGTCGAGGATCTGGATCTCGTGGCCGTACTTGATGGCGACCCACTCGGGGCGGGGCTCCGTCGGGTGGCCGCGCACGTCCGGGAAACGGACGAAGACGCCGCTGTTGGCCCGGCCGTCGCCCGGTGCGTCGTCGCGCCACTGCAACTTCAGGGAGAAGTCACCGTACGCGGAGACCGGGTACCAGAGCATGCCGAGTCCGGGCAGCGGCTTGCTGGTGACCGACCCGTCGGCGTTGCGGGTGAAGCCGCCCGCGCCGACCTGCTGCCACCGGTTGAAGGAGGCGGGCGTGTTGTCGAGGATCGCCTGGTAGCCGTTCTTCGTGTCCGGCTTGCCGACCCCGGAGCGGGCGGCGGCGCTGACCAGCTTCCCGTGCTCCTGGTGACTGATGACGCCCAGGTGGTGCAGGTGCTCGGCGACGGTGGTGACGTACGAGACGAACTGGCCGTGGTTGGGCCAGGTGCCCCCGTCCTCGATGACGTTGTTGATGGTGCAGTCGCCGTCGACCACCCGGTTGGGGACGCCGCTGTCCACGGTGCCGAACCAGACAGTCGCCCGGGTGTCCCGGACACACTCCGGCTGCGGCCCGCTGGCGACCACGGTGAAGGCGACCGAGGCGGTGCCGGAGGTGTTGCCGGCCTTGTCGGTGGCCCGGTAACTCACCATGTGCTGGCCCGGCCGGTCGACGGTGACCGGGGCGGTGTAGCGGGCGTAGGACTGCCCGTCGAGGGAGTACTCGACCCGGTCCACGCCCGACTCGCTGTCGGCGGCGGTGAGGATGACGGTGGCGCTGCCCACGTACGCCCCGTCGTCGTCGAGCTGCCCGACGAGGGCGGCGGTGACGGTCGGCGGGGTGGTGTCCGGCGCGGGCGGGTCGACCACGGTGAACGACACCGACCGCGGCGTCGACGTGTTGCCGGCCTTGTCGGTGGCCCGGTAGCTGACCGTGTGCGGGCCGACCTGGTTGACCGTGACCGGCGCGGTGTAGCCGGCGTAGGGCAGCCCGTCGAGGGAGTACTCGACGCGGTCGACGCCCGACTCGGTGTCGATCGCGGAGAGGGTGACCGTCGCACCGCCCACGTACGCCCCGTTCGCGTCCCGCTGACCGGTCACCGAGGCGGTGACCGTGGGCGGGGTGGTGTCCGGCACGGGCGGGTCGACCACCGTGAACGACACCGACTGCGGCGACGACGTGTTACCGGCCCGGTCCGTGGCCCGGTACGTCACCGTGTGCTGTCCGGGCCGGTTCACGGTGACCGGGGCCGAGTACCGGGTGTAGGCGTCGCCGTCGAGGGAGTACTCGACGCGGTCCACGCCCGACTCGGTGTCGATCGCGGAGAGGGTGACCGTCGCACCGCCCACGTACGCCCCGTTCGCGTCCCGCTGACCGGTCACCGAGGCGGTGACCGTGGGCGGGGTGGTGTCCGGCACGGGCGGGTCGACCACCGTGAACGACACCGACTGCGGCGACGACGTGTTACCCGCCCGGTCCGTGGCCCGGTACGTCACCGTGTGCTGCCCCCGCTGGTTCACCGTCACCGGCGCCGAGTAGCCGGCGTAGGGCTGCCCGTCGAGGGAGTACTCGACCCGGTCCACGCCCGACTCGGTGTCCGACGCGCTCAGGGTGACGGTGGCGCCGCCCACGTACGCGCCGTCGGCGTCCTTCTCCCCGGTCACCACGGCGGTCACGGTCGGCGGGGTGGTGTCCGTCGGCGGCGGGTCGACCACCGTGAACGACACCTGCTGCGGCGACGACGTGTTACCCGCCTTGTCCGTGGCCCGGTACGTCACCGTGTGCTGCCCCCGCTGGTTCACCGTCACCGGCGCCGAGTAGGTGCCGTACGCACCCCCGTCCAGCGCGTACTCGATCCGCTCGACACCCGACTCGGTGTCCACCGCGACGAGGGTGACCGTCGCGCCGCCCACGTACGCCCCGTTCGCGTCCCGCTGGCCGGTCACCGAGGCGGTGACCGTGGGCGGGGTGGTGTCCGTCGGCGGCGGGTCGACCACCGTGAACGACACCTGCTGCGGCGACGACGTGTTACCCGCCTTGTCCGTGGCCCGGTACGTCACCGTGTGCTGCCCCCGCTGGTTCACCGTCACCGGCGCCGAGTAGGTGCCGTACGCACCCCCGTCCAGCGCGTACTCGATCCGCTCGACACCCGACTCGGTGTCCACCGCGACGAGAGTGACCGTCGCGCCGCCCACGTACGCGCCGTTCGCGTCCCTGTCACCGGTGACCGTGGCGGTCACGGTCGGCGGGGTGGTGTCCGAACCGCCGCCGGTGACGACCAGCAGGCCGTTCATCCCGCCGTGGCCGGGGATGGCGCAGAAGTACCGGTAGGTGCCCGGAGAGAGCACCACGTCGACCGTCCAGCGGCCCCCGTTGCGGTCCGTCGGATCGGCCAGGATGTTCACGTCGACGTCGCGGTTGTATCTCGGGTCCGACGTCTCGAAGGTCAGGGTGTGCTGCATCCCGGTGGTGTTGCCGGTGGCGGCACTGTTCTCGAAAACCAGGGTGGCCGGCCCGGCGACCGCGGTGGTGGGCGCCGACCGGTAGGCGAGGAAGTTGTCCCCCGCCGTCCAGGTGAGCACCTGGGCCTGGAGAGGAGCCGGGGCGGCGGCCGTCACGGAGCGTTCCGGGTCGGTCGGCCGCGCGCTCGCCGGCGCGGCGGAGAGGCCGGTGGCCAGCAGCGCCAGCGTGGCGAGGGCGGCCACCGTTCTCCGGAGCCGGCTCACGCCGAGCCGGCGCCGCGGTGGATGTGGGTTCATGGGTTCCTCTTTCACGGTCCGGAGAGCAGCGGGCGGAGCGTGCGTCGGTGTGGTCGGGTCCGACGGAGCTGTTTCTGGCGGTCAGGGGCCCCGCGCGGCCCCTCCCGGGCCGCACGGGATCACCGGCCGTGGCCGTGAGCCACGACCGTCCGAAGTGGTGGGTTGGTTACCCTGCCGCCGGCGGCGGGCCGGTTCCGCCGCTCGCCGGGCAGGGCGGTGCGTCAGAGCTGTTGGATTCGTCGGGTACGGACATCGGTCGACCCGTGGCGCGTGCCGCGCCCGATCGCCGTGGTGGCGTTGACCCGGGGATGGCCATTCCTGGCCGGTCGTGGCCTCCGAACGTGTTGCGCCGCCCGAAGTCCCACAGTCGAGAGCTACCGTGCCGATAGTTCATCTCGACGAAACATATTGATAGGGCTTGACCTTACTAACTTCCACTCAGCCTGTCCATAGCTTTCGTCGCCCCTGTGACTACTTTTCTTCAAGGCAGACGAAAGTGGTCGTCAGATTCCCACCCCCGCACTCTCGGTCGAACGGAGAGGTGTACCTACCGCCAGGGACGACCGCCTGCCACCCGTTCGGCCAGGCGAACGACCCGGACGGGTCACACCTGATCGACATCTTGACCGATGGCCGAGTACGCGCCATCAGCAGACAGCGGCATTGACCGCAATTCGGACAGCCGCGGTCCACCGAGGAGAACATCAGCCCTGATCAGGGGCTATTGAAGATCATGGCTTCGCCGGATCGGGATCTTCGGCTGACGATCGACAGGGACGGTTGCTCGACTCACCCATTGCTCGCCGACCGGGGCCGTGTGATTGTGCTCCAGCGAGTCCGCCGACCCCCGGCGGCTCGGACGGTCGATCTGTCGAACCGGGGCCACGCCGGCAGCTCCGGAGACCGACCGTCACCTCGCCTCGCCACATCACGCCACGCGCCCCCGACCGGGCTCCGCGTGGCCAGAAACAGAGGAGCACACCCCCTTGAAGCTCTCACCCCGCCTCGCCGTGCTCTCGGGCGCGGCCGCGGCCGGCCTGATCGCCGCCGGCACCGCCGCGGCCGTGCAGGCCGCGCCCTCCAGTCCTCGCCCCGACCCCGCCCAGGCCCGTGCGCTCGCCGCCAACTCGGCCAGCGCGCTGGTCGCCGGCCGACCCGCCTACCTGCACACCAGCGCCGACGAGGCGTTCGTGCAGCAGGAGGTCATCTCCTCCGAGGGCACCCAGTACGTGCCCTACGAGCGCACCTACAAGGGCCTGCCGGTCGTCGGCGGCGACTTCGTCCTGGCCACCGACGCGACCGGCAACCTGAAGTACGCCTCCGTCGCCCAGCAGCGGAGCATCGGCAGCCTCGCCACCACTCCGAAGCTGACCTCGGCCGCCGCCGCGAAGACCGCGCGTGCCCAGCTCAAGACCGTCGACACCGTCGAGGGCACCAAGCTGGTCGTCTACACGCTCGGCGCCCAACCGGCCCTGGCCTGGGAGACCACGGTCCGTGGCACCGACGCCGACGGCCCGAGCCGGCTCACCGTCGACGTCGACGCGCTGACCGGCACCGTGCTACGTACGCAGGAGCACATCGTGTACGGCACCGGCACCGGCGCGTGGAACGGGCCGAGCCCGCTCACCCTCAACACCACGCTGTCGGGCAGCACGTACTCCATGAAGGACCCGAACGTCACCAACCAGAGCTGCCAGGACGCCGCCAACAACACGACGTTCAGCAAGTCGACCGACACCTGGGGCAACGGCACCGCCACCAACAAGGAGACCGGCTGCGTCGACGCGCTGTTCGCGGCGCAGACCGAGCACAAGATGCTGTCGCAGTGGCTCGGCCGTAACGGCGCCAACGGCAGCGGCGGCGCGTGGCCGATCCGGGTCGGCCTGAACGACCAGAACGCCTACTACGACGGCACCCAGGTCCAGATCGGCAAGAACACCGCGGGCCAGTGGATCGGCTCGCTCGACGTGGTGGCCCACGAGATCGGCCACGGCATCGACGACAAGACCCCGGGCGGCATCTCCGGCAGCGGCACCCAGGAGTTCGTCGCCGACACCTTCGGCGCCGCGACCGAGTGGTTCGCCAACGAGCCGGCGGCGTACGACGCTCCCGACTTCCTCGTCGGCGAGAAGATCAACCTGGTCGGCAGCGGCCCGATCCGCAACATGTACAACCCGTCGGCGCTCGGCGACCCGAACTGCTACTCCAGCAGCATCCCCAGCACCGAGGTGCACAAGGCGGCCGGCCCGGGCAACCACTGGTTCTACCTGCTGGCCATGGGCAGCAACCCGACCAACGGCCAGCCGACCAGCCCGACCTGCAACAGCAGCACCGTGACCGGCCTGGGCATCCAGCCGGCCATCAAGATCATGTACAACGCGATGCTGCTGAAGACCACGTCCTCGTCGTACCTGAAGTACCGCACCTGGACGCTGCAGGCGGCGAAGAACCTCTACCCGAGCAGCTGCACCGAGTTCAACACCGTCAAGGCCGCCTGGGACGCGGTCAGCGTGCCGGCGCAGTCCGGTGACCCGACCTGCACCAGCGGCTCGCCGACGCCGACCCCGAGCTCCTCGACGACCCCGCCCGCGGGCTGCTCGGGCCAGAAGCTGGCCAACCCCGGCTTCGAGTCCGGCAACGTGAGCTGGACCGCCAGCTCCGGCGTCATCACCAACTCGACCGGCCAGGCGGCGCACGGCGGCTCGTACAAGGCGTGGCTGGACGGCTACGGCACCACCCACACCGACACCCTGTCGCAGTCGGTGACGATCCCGTCCGGCTGCCGGGCGACCCTCAGTTTCTGGCTGCACATCGACACCGCGGAGTCGACCACGACCACCGCCTACGACAAGCTGACCCTCCAGGCGAACAGCACCACCCTGGCCACCTACTCCAACCTCAACAAGAACACCGGCTACGCGCAGAAGTCCTTCGACCTCTCGTCGTTCGCCGGCACCACCGTCACCATCAAGTTCACCGGCGCGGAGGACAGCTCGCTGCAGACCTCCTTCGTCATCGACGACACGGCGGTCGACCTCTCCTGATCACCGACGAAGCGGCCGGTCGTCGTCCTCCCGACGGCCGGCCGCTTCGTCAGCCGTGTCTCGTCCGTCTCGAAGGCGTCGTGAGCGGCTGGCCACCGTCCCGGAGCGGGACGCCGCTCGCCTCAGCGCTCCGCCCGGGCGCCCGTGTCGCCGCCCCGGTTGAGTCGGGCCATCACGTCCTCCATCGCCCGGCTGAACAGCTCCATCTGCCGTACCGACTGCTCCTGCAGCCCGCCGAGCCGCACGGCCAGGGCGTCGACGTCGGCCCGCGCCGAGGCGCTGACCTGGGCGTCGAGGTCGGCGAGGGCGGCGTTGACGGCCACCACGACGTGCCCGCAGACCGCCGCCATGCCCGCCTCGGCCAACTCCGGGTCGACGGCGACGGACTCGAGCCGGCCACCCTGGACGACCACGGCGCGGACCCGGCCGTCGGCCGCGGAGCCCTCGGCGCGGAGCAACCGCCCCGGGTCGCCGTCGGGTTGCTCGGCGGCCCGCGAACGCATCGAGGACAGCGCCTGCTGGGTCTGGGTGAGCAGTTCGTCGAGGCTAGCGGCCGCGGAGAACGGGTCGTTGGTCATAGCCGCGCTTTCTTCACGTCTTTCCGGAGCACCGTGACCTTAGCAACCACGCCCGACGGCGCCGACCCGGCCGGGCACGTCGGTGCGCCCCGCGCCGCTGCCATGCGGAGAGTGGCCACCCCGCCGGGAGTGGCCACTCTCCGCATGCGTCAGCGCCGATCGCGGGGACGGCAGGGTGCCGCCCCACGACGGGATCAGGACAGCCGCAGGCGCATGCCTGGGAAGATCAGGCCCGGGTCGTCACCGACCACCCGCCGGTTGCGCTCGTACAGCGCGTGCCAGCCGCCGGTGATGTCGCGCGCCTCGGCGATCTCGGACAGGGTGTCACCGCGCTTGACCACGTAGCTGCCGGTGCCGCCGGTGCTCGGCGCGGTACGCCGGTGGCCTCGGCTGGTCGACTGCTCGTGCCGCGACGCCCGCTCGCTTTTCGCCTTCTTCGGGGACCGGTGGTCGGCGGACTCCGACGTGGACGAGTAGTGCTTCGTCGAGCCGCCCTTGCGGCCGCAGACCGGCCAGGCGCCGATACCCTGCCCGTCGAGGACCTTCTCGGCGACGGCGATCTGCTCACCGCGGGTGGCCAGGTCGGCACGGCTGGCGTACCGCTGCCCGCCGTAGCCGTTCCAGGTGCCCTTCGAGAACTGGAGTCCGCCGTAGTAGCCGTTGCCGGTGTTGATGTGCCAGTTGCCGCCGGATTCGCACTGCGCGACGGCGTCCCAGTTCACGCTGGACGCACTGGCCGGCGCGGCCGGCCCGAGGATCGCGGCGGCACCGGTGGCGGCGCCGGCGACGAGCGCCCCGACGGCGACCCTGCGCCGGGTGAGGCGTCGGTGACGTGCGGTTTGTTCAGTTGCCATGTGGGTTTCCTCCACGCCGACGAGGTGAGCTGTCGGGTTCGGGCCGAGGAGCCCGGCCGCCGGATCGGCGGCTTCACCCCGAGGTGTCGAGCACCGAGGAACATGTGGGTCCCCCGCTCCCGCCTGAGGTCCAGGTACCACGAGCCGGTGGCGGGATTAGGCGTTACCGGCCCGTGGTGTCCGCGATCGCGAACGCAAACGACGTTAGGGACGGTTTCGGATGATCGCCCACTTCTTGTGAAGTTCTTCACCCGGCCGAGCGAAGGCGTCGCCGGTCGAGTTGCGCACCGTCCGAAGGTGCCTTACAACGCCGCGAACACCGCCGTTCAGTACGTCAGGCCGTACCCCTGCGGGAAGAGCGGCACCTGCCCGTCGCCGGCGTTGATGGGCTGCTGGCTGACCGAGTTCATCCAGGTCATCGGCAGTTTCCCGGTGGGCGCGTACGCGCCGAAGAGGACGTCGGCCACGCCACCACCCTCGGTGCCGGGCAACCAGGAGGCCAGCAGCGCGGTCCAGTTGGGCAACTCGGCGGCGATGTCCAGCGGCCGGCCGGAGATCAGCACCACGACCACCGGCACGCCGGCATTGCGCAGCGTCGCGATGGTTCGCAGGTCCTCCCGATCGAGGCTCATGCTGCCGGCGCGGTCGCCCTGGCCCTCGGCGTACGGCGTCTCACCGACCACGGCGACGGCCGCGCGGTAGGTCCGGTCGATGCCGGTGCCGCGCTGGTTGTAGGTGACCGTCGTGGTCGGACCGACCGCTGCCCGGATGCCCTGGAGGACGCTGGTGCCCGGGGTGACGGTGCCCGACCCGCCCTGCCAGGAGATGGTCCAGCCCCCACTCTGGTTGCCGATGTTGTCGGCGTTCTTGCCGGCAACGAAGATCTTGTTGTTGTCCGGGGCCAGCGGCAGGATCCCGGCGGTGTTCCTGAGCAGCACCTGCGACTCACGGACGGCCTGCCGGGCGAGCGTCCGGTGCGCGGCGTTGCCCACCGTCGGGGTCCAGCTCCGGTCGGTGTACGGCCGCTCGAACAGGCCCAGCTCGAACTTCTTGGTGAGGATCCGCCGGTTGGCGTCGTCGATCCGGCTCACCGGCACGTGCCCGTTCTGCACCTCGGCGCGCAGGGTGCTGATGAAGGTCTTCCAGGCGGTGGGGACCATGACCATGTCGATGCCGGCGTTGATCGCCGTGCTGACCTCGGCGGCGGTGAAGCCGGCGCTGCCGTCGATCTGGTCGATGCCGTTCCAGTCGGAGACGACGAAGCCGGAGAAGCCGAGTTCTCCCTTGAGGACGGTGGTGATCAGGTATTGGTTGCCGTGCAGCTTCACGCCGTTCCAACTGCTGTACGAGATCATCACCGCGCCGACACCGCGCTGCACGGCGGCCTGGAACGGGGGCAGGTGGATGGCCCGCAGGTCGGCCTCGCCGAGCTGGGTGTTGCCCTGGTCGACGCCGCCGTTGGTGCCGCCGTCACCGACATAGTGCTTGGCGGTCGCGAGCACCGACGTGGGCCCGCCGAGCGTGCCGCCCTGCAGGCCGGTGACCAGGGTGGACATGGCCGACGGCAGGTCCGGCGTCTCGCCGAAGGACTCGTAGGTGCGACCCCAGCGGTCGTTGCGGGCGACGCAGAGGCAGGGCGCGAAGTCCCAGTCGACACCGGTGCCGGAGATCTCCTCGGCGACGGCCTGGCCGATCCGCTGCACCAGCGCCGGGTCACGGGTGGCACCCAGGCCGATGTTGTGCGGGAAGATCGTCGCCCCGTACACGTTGTTGTGTCCGTGCACGGCGTCCACGCCGTAGATCATCGGGATGGCCAGCGGGGTGGCGAGGGCACCCCGCTGGAAGCCGTCGTACATGTCGGCCCAGCCGGTGGCGGTGTTGGGCGTGGGCGCGGAACCGCCGCCGGAGAGGAGCGACCCGAGCCGGTACGTGGCCACGTCGGACGCGGTCACCGCGCCGCGTTCGGCCTGGGTCATCTGGCCGATCTTCTCGTCCAGGGTCATCCGGGAGAGCAGGTCGGCGACGCGGGTGGCCACCGGCAGCGCCGGGTCCTGGTACGGGTAGCCGGCCGCGGTGGCGGGGGCCGGCAGGGTCAGGGCGGTGGCCGCGACGAGGACGACGGCGAGGCCGAGGGGGCGGCGGCGAATCACGGGTCGCTCCTTCCGGAAGGAACGCTGAGGCCGTTCAACGGCACCCTATGCCCGTAAGACATCTATCGATACCGCTGCAATCGGCAGATCGTGAACGATCCAGCCGGTTCCGGGAGCGGGAGACGTGACGCCGCCGGCACCGACTAACGTGGCGAGGTCCGGCACGGCCGCCGGGTCCGGCGAGCAGGCGGAGGATCATGACCGACTACGGGCACGAACTGGCCTTCGGGGGCTTCCTCACCCCCAGCGCGGGCCAGCCGGAACAGGTGGTGGCACTGGCCAAGCTCTGCGAGCAGGCCGGCCTCGACCTGGTCACCTTCCAGGACCACCCGTACCAGCCGGGCTTCCTGGACACCTGGACGCTGATGTCGTTCGTGGCCGCGGCGACCAGTCGGGTCCGGCTGGCCGGCAACGTGCTCAACCTGCCCCTGCGCCAGCCGGTGGTGCTGGCGCGCAGCGTGGCCAGCCTGGACCTGCTCACCGGGGGCCGGGTCGAGCTGGGCCTCGGGGCCGGCGCGTTCTGGGAGGCGATCGAGGCGGTCGGCGGGCGTCGGCTCTCCCCCGGGCAGGCGGTGGACGCCCTCGACGAGGCGATCCGGGTGATCCGCGAGGTCTGGGACGCCGAGCGGCGCGGCATGGTCCGGGTCGAGGGCGAGCACTACCGGGTGGTCGGGGCGAAGCGGGGGCCGGCGCCGGCGCACCCGGTGGGGATCTGGGTGGGCGCGTACAGGCCGCGGATGTTGCGGCTGGTCGGGCGCGCGGCGGACGGCTGGTTGCCGTCGCTGGCGTACCTGTCGAAGGGGCCGGCGGAGCTGCCGGAGCTGAATGCGCTGATCGACGAGGGCGCCGAGGCGGCCGGCCGGGATCCCCGCGCGGTGCGGCGGCTGCTCAACGTCTCCGGCCGGTTCACCCGGTCCTCCTCCGGTTTCCTGGCCGGGCCTCCCGAGCAGTGGGTGGAGGAACTGGCCGCGCTCACCCTGGACCACGGCGTCGCCACGTTCATCCTCGGCGCCGACGACCCCACCGCGATCCAGCTCTTCGCGCAGGAGGTGGCGCCCGCGGTCCGCGAGCTGGTCGCCGCCGAGCGCGTCGAGCCCGGCAGCCGCGCCCGGGCCGCCGAGGAGCAGCGCGAGGCGGTCCAGGCCGGCGGCGCCACCGCGCTCGCCGTCACCCCCACCCCCGATCCGGGGGTACGGCTGACCGATCACCGGCTCTGGGACGAGTCCACCCGCCCGGCCGCCCCGCCGGCCCCGGCCGGACACGTCTACACCCCGCACGCCCAGGCCGTCGGCGGGCACCTGGTGGACGTGCACGACCACCTGCGGCAGGAGTTGGCGCAGGTCCGTGACCTGCTCGAACAGGTCAAGCGGGGAGTTGTCTCCGCCGGCGCCGCCCGGGCCGTGCTCAACCAGATGACCATGCGGCAGAACAACTGGACGCTGGGAGCGTACTGCGCCGCCTACTGCACGGTGGTCACCCAGCACCACGGGCTGGAGGACAACTCGATCTTTCCGCACCTGCGGCGCGCGGAGCCCGGGCTGGGTCCGGTGCTCGACCGCCTGGAGGCGGAGCACGTGGTGATCCACGACGTGGTGGAGGGCGTGGACCGCGCCCTGGTCGACCTGATCCGCGACCCGGGCGACTTCACCGCGGTCCAGCAGGCGGTGGACGTGCTCACCGACACCCTGCTGTCGCACCTGTCCTACGAGGAACGCGAGATCGTGGCGCCACTGGCCCGCCACGGCTTCTACGCCGGGCAGGTCTGACGCCGGCAGCGCCCGCCGATTCACCGACCGACTTTCACATTCGCGCAGGTCAGAGTGGTCGAGCTACGGTGGGCGACGAGGTGATGGGCAATGTCGGTGATCTATGTTGACCTGTCCTACCATGATTGGGACCGCGTCAATGGCCGCTTCGACTGGGCGGCCATCCGTCGGGCCACTTCTCCCGTCCTCTGCCTGCGGGCGACCTACGGCGACCCGCAGGGCTACAACCCGCCCAGCCCGCACGTCGCCGACATGGCGCACGGTGCCGCCGGTGCGGGCTTCGACGTGATCGGTGGCTACCACAACCTGATCAGCGGCGATCAGGCCAGCATCAACCGCCAGGTCGACTATCTGCGCCGCACCCTCGACGGGATCGGCGCGGTGTGGGCGATGCTCGACGCCGAGCGTTACCCCGAGTTGGCCGCCAACGGACTCTGGCCGCGCTTCGACGACGTACGCCGGTTCGTGGACCGCTGGCACGCGGTCGACCACCGGGTGCTGGCGACGTACCTCCCGAAGTGGATCTGGGAGGGCGACCTCGGCCGGGCCGACCTGCGGGTCCTCGACGCGCCACTGGTCGCCAGCGACTACGGCGCCAACCCCGCGGGCGCACCCGCCGCCGTCTACGCGCGAGCCGGTGGGGACAGTGGCCCGGGCTGGGCCGCGTACGGCGGGGTGACCCCGTCGATCTGGCAGTACGGGTCGAACGTCGCCTGCCCCGGCGCGTCCGGACAGACCGACTGCAACGCATACCGTGGCACGCTCGCCCAGCTGCGAGCCCTGCTGGTGAAGGACGACACCATGACTCCGGCCGAATTCTCCGCGATCCTGTCCGACCCGACCGTCGCCGCCCAGATGCGCGCCCTGCCCTGGCAGTACGCCGGTGGCGGAATTCCCACGGGCACCTCGACGCTGAAGGTGCTCAACAGCATCTACCAGGCCACCCAGCCGGCACCCGCCGCCAACGCGGCAGCGTCACCGACCCTGGCCACGCTGGGCGACCAGGCTCCCGCCGACGCCGCCGCCGCGATCGTCGCCGCGATCGGCACCACCCGGGCCGCGGCGCTCGCCGCGGCCCTCACCACGGCCACCCGGCCGCCGACCCAGTAAGGCCGGCGGTAGGGTGCCGCCGTCCGCCGCGGCACGGCTGCCACGGCGGGCGGCGGCACCCCGCCGGCCTCAGAGCGTACGGGCGAGCCGGTCGGCGAGGATCCGGGTGAACCGGGACGGGTCGGCCAGTTCCCCGCCCTCGGCCAGCAGCGCCATGCCGTACAGCAGCTCGGCGGTCTCGGTCAGGGCGGTGGTGTCACCGCCCTGCTCGTGCGCCTTGCGCAGCCCGGTGACCAGCGGGTGGGTGGGGTTGAGTTCGAGGATCCGCTTGACCTGGGGCACCTCCTGCCCCATCGCCCGGTACATCTTCTCCAGCGTCGGCGTCATGTCGTGCGCGTCGCCGACGACACAGGCCGGCGAGGTGGTGAGCCGGGAGGAGAGCCGGACCTCCTTGACGGTTTCGGCGAGCGCGCCGCTCATCCAGGTCAGCAGGTCGGCGTACTCCTTGCGCTCGGTCTCGGACTTCTCCTTCTCCTCGTCGGTCTCCAGGTCGACCTGGCCCTTGGCCACCGAGCGGAGGGGCTTCCCGTCGTACTGGCCGACCCGCTCGACCCAGACCTCGTCGACCGGGTCGGTGAGGATCAGCACCTCGTAGCCCTTGGCGCGGAACGCCTCCAGGTGCGGGGAGTTCTCGATGGTGGCCCGGTTCTCGCCGGTGGCGTAGTAGATCTCCGACTGGCCGTCCTTCATCCGCTCGACGTAGGCGCGCAGGGTGGTCGGCTCGGCCGGGTCGTGGGTGGAGGCGGCCCGGACCAGGTCGAGCAGGGCCTCGGTGTTGTCCGGGTCCTCGAGCATCCCCTCCTTGACCACCGCGCCGAACTCGGTCCAGAAGGTGTGGTACGACTCGGCCGACATCTCCTTGAGGGTGGCGAGGACCTTCTTGACCAGGCGGCGGCGCACGGCGCGGATCTGCCGGTCCTGCTGGAGGATCTCCCGGGAGATGTTCAGCGACAGGTCGTGCGCGTCCACGACGCCCTTGACGAAGCGCAGGTAGTTGGGCATCAGCGCGTCGCAGTCGTCCATGATGAACACGCGCTTGACATAGAGCTGCACGCCGCGACGGCCCTGCGGGGAGAAGAGGTCGAGCGGGGCGTGCGACGGCAGGAAGAGCAGGGCCTCGTACTCGAAGGTGCCCTCGCCCCGCATGTGGATGGTCTCCAGCGGGTCGGCCCAGTCGTGCGCGACGTGCCGGTAGAACTCCTTGTACTCGGCCTCGTCGACCTCGTCGCGGGAACGGGCCCAGAGCGCCTTCATCGAGTTGAGCGTCTGCTCCTCGCGGGTGGTGGCGCCGTCCTCGCCCGACCGTTCCACGGTCATCCGGATCGGCCAGGCGATGAAGTCGGAGTAGCGCTTGACGATCTCCCGGATCGTCCACTCGGCGGTGTAGTCGTGCAGGTTGTCCTCGTCGTCGGCGGGCTTGAGGTGCAGGGTGACCGAGGTGCCCTGCGGGGCCTCGTCGACCGGCTCCACCACGTAGGTGCCCTCGCCGGTGGACTCCCAGCGGGTGCCACCGCTCTGCCCGGCGCGGCGGGTCAGCAGGGTCACCTTGTCGGCCACCATGAAGGTGGCGTAGAAGCCGACGCCGAACTGGCCGATCAGCTCCTGGGAGGCGGCGGCGTCCTTCGACTCGCGCAGCTTGCGCAGCAGCTCGGCGGTGCCGGACTTGGCGATCGTGCCGATCAGCCCGACCACCTCGTCGCGGGACATGCCGACGCCGTTGTCCCGCACGGTCAGGGTGCGGGCCTCCCTGTCGACCTCGATCTCGATGTGCAGGTCCGCGGTGTCGACCGTGAGGTCCTTGTCGACCAGCGACTCCAGCCGCAGCTTGTCCAGCGCGTCGGACGCGTTCGAGATCAGTTCGCGCAGGAAGATGTCCTTGTTCGAGTAGATCGAGTGGACCATCAGCTGAAGCAGCTGACGAGCCTCGGCCTGGAACTCCAACGTCTCGACCCGATCGGCCACACCGACTCCTTTCCACTTCGCGGGGATTCCGCCGGAAAGGATACGAGGCGTGACGGCGGCGGCACCGCCGGGTCGTACGGGCGGACCGATGAATGCACTTTTCACCGGAATAACTGGTCCTTGTCCGTTAGCGTCGAGACGGCGCGGGCCCACCCGGTCGGCCGCACGCCTTGCCGAGCACGGACGGAGGTGACTTGCGGTGTTCGACGGGTTCGAGGAATTCGACCTGACGACGTCGGGTACGACGATTCACGGCCGCCGCGGTGGCAGCGGTCCTCCCGTCCTCCTCCTGCACGGCATTCCCGAGACGCACCTCATGTGGCACCGGGTGGCACCGAAGCTCGCCGAGCACTACACCGTCGTCGCCACCGACCTGCGGGGCTACGGCGACAGCGGCAAGCCGCCCAGCACCGCGGACCACGAGCCCTACAGCATGCGCGCGACCGCTCGCGACCAGCTCGAAGTCATGCGGAACCTCGGCTACGACCAGTTCCGGCTCGTCGGACACGACCGCGGCGCGCGGTGCGCGTACCGGCTCGCGTTGGACGCGCCGGACGCGGTCAGCCGGCTGGCCGTCATGGATGTCGTTCCCACCGGGGACGCCTACCGCCGGGCGGAGATGAAATTCAGCCTCGGGTACTGGGTCTGGTCCTTCCTGGCGGCACCGGAGCCGGTGCCCGAGCAGTTCATCGGCGCGGCGCCCGACGTCCTGGTCAACTTCATGCTCGACAGTTGGCCGGAGGTGAAGGACGCGTTCCCGGCCGAGATACGGGCGGAGTACGTCCGGAAGTTCACCGATCCCGCCACCGTGCACGCCATCTGTGAGGAGTACCGGGCCGCCGCGACCCTGGACTACCGGCAGGACGAGGCGGACCGGGGCAACCGGAAGATCGCCTGCCCGGTGCTCTTCCTCTGGAGCCAGCGGGGCTCGGTCGCCAAGTTGTACGACGATCCGCTGGCCATCTGGCGAGAGTGGTCCGACGACGTTCGCGGCGAGCCCGTCCCCGTCGGGCACTTCATCCCCGAGGAGGCACCCGAACAGACCGCCCGGCAGCTGCTGGGCTTCCTCCGGTAGCCACGAGGACTGGACCGTCATCTGGTCCAACCAGTTGACGGGTTGATGTGTCGGAGACCACACTGCCGGCATGGCCTTCGCCCCCGTACCCCGCGCCTCGGTCTCCGACCACGTCTTCGGGCAGCTCCGCGACGCCATCGTCAGCGGTCGCCACCGGCCAGAGGAGACGCTGCCCGGCGAACGCGAGCTGGCCGCCGCGTTCGCGGTCAACCGGCACGCCGTCCGGGAGGCGCTGCGCCGGCTTCAACAGCTCGGCCTGGTCCGGGTCAGCCAGGGCGGCGCGACCCGGGTGCTGGACTGGCGGGTGCACGCCGGGCTGGACCTGGCGCTCTCGCTGGCCCGGTCGGGAGACGTACTCCCGGTCGAGACGCTGGTCCGCGACATGCTGGAGATGCGGGCCTGCGTCGGTGTCGACGCCGCCCGGCTCTGCGCCGAACGCGGCGACCCGGCGGTCACCGCCGCCCTGGTCCGGGCCGCCGAGGAGTACGGCTCGTTCGCGCCCGACCTGCCCCGGATGGCCGAGGCCAACATCGCGATCTGGCGGCTGATCGTGCGGGGCAGCGGCAACACCGCCTACCTGTTGGCGTTCAACAGCCTGGTCGCCGGCACCTTCGCCGTCGGCGACGTCCCGCCCGACTCGCGGGCCGCCGAGCTGCTCGACGTCGCCGGGCACCGCCGGCTCGCCGCCGCCGTCGCGGCCGGCCAGGGTACGGCCGCCGCCCGACACGCCCAGGCCCTGCTGACCGCCCCGGTCACCACCCCCGCCCCCTGAAGGGAAGCCCGAGCATGATCCCGGCCGTGCTCTACGCCGTCCCGGCGTTCCTGCTGCTCATCATCGTCGAGGCGGTCTCCTACCGGTTCCTCCCCGACGACGACGAACGCGGCTACGAACTGCGCGACACCACCACCAGCCTGTCGATGGGCCTGGGCAGCCAGCTCATCGGCGTACCGTGGAAGCTGCTCACCGCCGGCCTCTACGCGGCGCTGTGGCTGGTGGCGCCGGTGCACCTCTCCCCCGCCCACTGGTCGACCTGGGTGCTGCTCTTCTTCGCCGACGACCTGGCCTACTACTGGTTCCATCGGCTGCACCACGAGGTACGCGTGCTCTGGGCCAGCCACGTGGTGCACCACTCCAGCGTCCACTACAACCTCTCCACCGCGCTGCGGCAGAGCTGGACCCCGATGACCTCGCTGCCGTTCTGGCTGCCCCTGGCGCTGCTCGGCATCCCGCCGTGGATGATCTTCCTGCAGCAGTCGGTCAGCCTGCTGTACCAGTTCTTCCTGCACACCGAGCGGATCAACGTGCTGCCCCGTCCGATCGAGCTGGTCCTCAACACCCCGTCCCACCACCGGGTCCACCACGGCTCCAACGCCGAATATCTGGACCGCAACTACGGCGGCATCCTCATCGTCTGGGACCGGCTCTTCGGCACCTTCGCGCCGGAACGGGCCGCCGTCCGGTACGGGCTCACCAAGAACATCAACACGTACAACCCGCTGCGCGTGGCCACCCACGAGTTCGCCGCGATCTGGGCCGACGCCCGCGCCGCCCGTACCTGGCGGCACCGCCTCGGCTACGTCTTCGGCCGTCCCGGCTGGCAGCCGGGCCGGTGAGACGCCCGTGGCTGCCCCTGTTCGGGCTCGTCGCCGTGGTCGAGCTGGTCGGCGTCGGGCTGGGCTCGAACGGTACGGAGTGGCTGGCCAAACCGCTGCTGGCGCCGCTGCTGCTGGCCCTCCTGTGGTCGGCGCGGCGGCGGGTCGACGGCGTCGCGGTCGGGCTGGTGTTCGCCACCGCCGGGGACGTGGCCCTGCTCGTGCCGGGCCGGGCCGCGTTCCTGGCCGGCATGGGCTGCTTCCTGGTCACCCAGCTCGCCCTGCTCACGGCGTTCCTCCGGCACCGCCGGCCGCCGGCCGCGGCGTCGCTGGCGTACGTGGTGCTCTGGGCTGGTGCCAACGCCCTGCTCTGGGGCACGCTGGGGCCGCTTCGGCTGCCGGTCCTCGGCTACAGCCTGGCACTGTCCCTGATGGCCGCCGCCGCGACCGGGGTGTCCCGGCGGGTGGCGGCCGGCGGGGCGCTGTTCCTCGGGTCGGACCTGCTGATCGGGCTGGGTGCCGCCGGCGTCCACCTGCCCGGCCAGGGCCTGCTGGTGATGTCGACGTACGCGGTGGCCCTGCTGCTGATCACCACCGGCTGGGTCACCGCGACGAGCGTTGCCGACCGCCCGTCACCGGTCGGCCGCGATCCACTCCGGATCGCGTAGCCGGCGGTGACCGTTTCCGTCCGGTCGAAAGTCGCTTGCGGCGCTCGGTGGGCTCCGCGAGGGTGGTGCCATGACGTTCTGACGGCAGCACCCTCCAACGCTCTGCTGCCCCGCGGCACCGATCGGTGCCGCGATGCCGTCCGCCCACACCCTTCTGCGAGAAGCGAGCGTCTTTGTCTCCGCACCACTCCCTGCCGCAGTCCACCCCGGCCACCCTCACCGTGTTCGCCTCCCCCAGCAGTTGGATCGAGTCCGACGCCCTCGCGCAGTGCCACCAGGTGGCCGCCCTCGACGGCATGATCCACGTCGCCGCCATGCCGGACCTGCACCCGGGCAAGGGCGCTCCGATCGGAGCGGCCATGGCCTCGACCGTGTTGTACCCGTTCCTGGTCGGCTCCGACATCGGGTGCGGGATCGCCGTGTTCCCCATCCGGCTCAAGCGCGCCGTACCGGAACGGCTCGCCGCCCGGTTTCCCGACCTCGACCGGCCGCTGGACCCCGAGCGGGACGCCGACGACCCGGCCTGGGCCGTCCTCGACGGCGATGTTCCCGCCGGTCACGTCGAGGGGCTCGGGACGGTCGGGCGGGGCAACCACTTCGTCGAGCTGGCCCGGATCGAGACCGTCTTCGAGCCCGGGCACGCGAACCGTCTCGGACTCGACCCGGGCGACCTCGTGCTCGTCGTCCACAGTGGTTCCCGAGGGCTCGGCGAGCGGATCCTGCGGGCGCACACCGAGGTTCACGGTGCGGGTCCCGCCCCCGATGCCGCCGCGTACCTGGCGATGCATGACGACGCTGTACGCTGGGGCTCGCTCAACCGGCGGCTGCTTGCCGCCCGGGCCGCGTACGCGCTGGGGGCCGAGCCCACCGCGCCGGTCGTCGACCAGTGCCACAACCTGGTCGAGGTCCACGACGGGGTCTACCTGCACCGCAAGGGCGCCGCGCCGGGTGACGGCCGCGACGTGCTCATCGCCGGTACGCGAGGCACCCGTTCCTACCTCGTGGCCGCCCACGCCGGCCCGGACGCCAACCACTCCGTCGCGCACGGCGCGGGCCGCAAGATGTCCCGAGCCGACGCGCTGCGCCGCGGTCGGGCCAAGCACACCGTCGAGGAACTGCGCCGCACCCCGGTGGGGTCGCTGGTGGTGTGCGGCGACCGTCAACTCCTCTTCGAGGAGGCGCCCACGGCCTACAAGCGCATCGAGCAGGTGATCAGCGACCTCGTCGAACACGACCTGGCCACCCCCGTGGCCACCACGGTGCCCCTGGTCACCTACAAGACGCCCGACATCGGGTCGGCGTCCCGGTCCGACCGCCGGGACGGCCGCCACCGGCGCGGCCTGCCGTGAGCGTCCACCTGCTCATGTCGGCCGGGCGCGGCCCACAGGAGTGCGCCTGGGCGCTGGCCCGGCTGCTGTGCCGGCTGGAGATCGACGCCACCCGGCACGGCCTGACGACCGAACGGGTCCAGACCGTGCCGGGCGACCGGCCCGACACCTACCGGTCGGTCCTGGTGCGGATCGCCGGCACCGACGCGGAGGCGTTCGCCGTCTCCTGGTCCGGAACGCTGTGCTGGCAGGCCGCCAGCCCCTACCGGGCGAGCACCGGCCGGAAGAACTGGTACGTCATCGCCCGGCCGTGCCAGGTCGACGCCCCGGTCACGACGTTCTCGGAGGCGGACGTCGACGTCGTCGCCTGCCGTACCGGTGGTCCCGGCGGTCAGCACCGGAACAAGGCCAGCACGGCGGTACGGGCGACCCACCGGCCCTCGGGCCTCGTCGTCGTGGTCGACACCGAGCGGCAGCTCAGTCTCAACCGCCGGATCGCCCTGCGGCTGCTGCGCCAGCGCATCGAACGCGGCGACGAGGCGGCCCGGCGCGCCGTCACCGTCGACCGGTGGCGCGTCCACGACGAGCTGGTACGCGGCAACCCCACCCGCGTCGAACGCCCGCAACCGCCGGAACAGGCTGAGGGGCACGGAGGTCGGCGGACGTCTCGGTGACGTCCCAGGGGGCGGGCGCCGGGTCAGATGGCGATGACGGCCTTCCCGCTGGCGTGGCCGCCGTGGAGGGCGCGGATGGCGTCGGGGACGTCGGCCAGCGGCCAGACCCGGTCGACGACCGGAGTGAGTTCGCCGGCCTCGACGAGCCCGGCCAGCGCCGCCAGGTTCGCCGTGCTCTCCTTCGACACCAGCGGCACCAGCCGCTGCTTGACAAAAGGTGACAGGGCCAGCGCCCGGAGCTGCCGGTCGAAGCCCCACATCCACCTTCCGCCGCGTGCCTCGCCGCCGACGAGGAGGAGGACGCCCGTCGCGGCCAGCACCCGGCGCAGTCGGGACAACGGCCGGTTGCCGGCGGTGTCGATGACGGCGTCGTATCGGTGGTCGGGAAGGTCGGCACGGGTGTAGTCGACCACCTCGTGGGCGCCGAGTCCGCGTACCAGGTCGAGTTTGGTGGGCCCGCAGAGGCCGGTGACGTGCGCGCCGGCGGCCCTGGCGAGTTGCACGGCGTACGAGCCGACGCCGCCGCCGGCGCCGATGACCAGGACGCGGTCCCCGGGGCGTATCCAGGCGGCGTCGCGGACGGCGGTGAGCGCGGTCTGCCCGGAGACCGGGACGGCGGCGGCCTGTTCGAAGCTGAGGGTGGCGGGTTTCGGGGCGAGCCGGCCGGCGGACGCGACGGCGTACTCGGCGAAGGAGCCGGCACCGGTGCCGAACACCTCGTCGCCGGGGGTGAATCCGGTGACGCCGGCCCCGACGGCGGTGACCACGCCGGCCAGGTCCATGCCGCGGACGCGGACACGGGGTCGCCGCAGGCCGTAGCCGAGGCGGACCAGGTAGGGCAGGCCGGTCATCAGGTGCCAGACGCCGGGGTCGACGCCGGCCGCGCGGACCTGGACCAGCACCTGGCCGTCGCCGGGCGTCGGTATCTCGATGTCGGCGAGACGGAGCACGTCGGCCGGGCCGTACCGGTCCTGCACGATCGCTTTCACGACTCCTCCTGCGGGTAGTCGAACACGTCGGTGAGGGGCACGCCGAAGACGGCGGCGATCTGGAAGGCCATCTCCAGCGACGGCGAGTAGCGGCCCTGCTCGATGGCGATGACGGTCTGCCGGGTGACGCCGACCCGCCGGGCCAGCTCGGCCTGGGTCATCTCGTCGTGCGCGAACCGCAGCGCCCGGATGGAGTTGGTGATCCGGGTCGGCTTCACCACGACTGGAAACCCAGCCGGTAGGCGACGATCTTCGCGGTCGAGCCGACCACCGCGGAGAGCACGAAGCACAGGTAGATGACGTTGGCGATCCAGAACTGGTCCCAGTCGGCCAGCGCCATGGCCAGCGCCGCGACGCCGCCGACGATCACGAAGGACTGGCCGATGTGGTCGCCGAGCCGGTGGATCTCCCGGTCCCGCTGGTCCTTCTCGTTGGCGCCCTCGGGCGAGACGATCGAGACGCCGATGTGCAGCGCGATCGACGCCACGATCGACCCGGCCACCGTGGCCAGCAGCGGGCCCGCGTAGGAGACCTCCGCGAGCGGGTCACCGTCCGCGCGCCCGAGCACGATCACCACGTACGCGGCATAGCCGGCGATCGCCACCAGCCCCATGATCCAGGCGCGCTTCTCCTCGAACGCCATCGAGCCCTCCCCGAGGTAAAGAATTCTTGACACCATTCAGTGTCAAACACGGCCGACACGGTGTCAAGAATTCTTTACCTATCCAGGATGACCTCCGACGTCAGGGCGGCCGACCCGGAAGCCCTAGAGTGGCAACCCGTGGTGGTGGATGGCGCACGCTCGGGACGGTCCAGCAACGTCCGCACCCTGCTCTCCCTCGGCGTCGTGTTCTTCGCCGTCGGCATCGCGAACGCCGTGGTGATGCCCTTCCTGTCGCTCTTCCTGAGCACGGCGGTGCACGCCGATCCGGTCCGGATCACGCTGTTCCTCCTGGTCGCGCCGCTGTCGGGCGTGGTCGTGGCCACCCTGATCGGATGGCTGTCGGATCGCTGGCCGATCCGCCGGGCACTGCTTGTCGGGGCCTCGCTGGCCGGGCTGATCAACGCGGCGCTGACCGCGTTCATCCGGGACTACTGGATCCTGGTGACGCTGGCCGTGACCTTGGCGCCGCTGGCCATGGCGCTGTTTCCGCAGGCCTTCGCCTACGCTCGTCAGGTCCTCGCCGGCACCGGTCGGGCCGCGATGGGCATCAGCACCCTGCGTACGGTCTTCTCGCTCTCGTGGGTTGTTGGCCCGCCCCTGGCCGCACTGCTGCTGAGCACCGGCGGATTCCGTTTTCTCTACGGGACGGCGGCGATCATGTTCGCGCTCGCCGCGCTCGTGTCGATCGTCGGCCTGAGGCAGGTCGCCACCCCGACGGCCGCCACCGACGGGCACCCGACCGACGCCCCCGCGGCATCGCGGTCCACCCTGCTGCTGACCGCGGCGGCGTTCATCATGCTGAGCTGCCCGCTGACCCTGGGCGTGCAGGCGCTCCCGTTGTTCATCAGTGCCGACCTCGGCGGCGACGCGGCCCAGGCCGGCCTCATCCTCGGTCTCTGCGCCGCCCTGGAGATCCCGATGATGCTGGCCCTGGGCGTCCTGGGCACCCGAATCCGCGTACGCGTGCTGCTGCTCGCCGGAGCCGCCTGCGGTGTCGTGTACTACGCGGTCGCCAGCGTCGCCACGTCCTTCGCGACGCTGGCCGTCGGGCAGCTCGCCAACGCCGCCTTCATCGCGGCGGTGTCCGGCATCGCCATCTCGTACGTGCAGGACCTGCTGCCGCAACACCCCGGACAGGCCACGACCCTGTTCACCAACTGTCACCCGATCGGCGCGATGCTGGCCGGCCCGCTGTTCGGCCTGGCCCAGCACTACGGCTTCCGCCTCGCCTACGGCGTGTCGGCCGCGCTGTGCGCTGCCGGCCTGCTGCTCCTGCTCGTCGTCCGGCCGTCGGCCACCCCACGGGTCGCCACGGCGTACGCCGGCGGGTCCGCCCACTCGCCCGCCCGAACGGGTTGACCGCCGGCAGGCGTCGACGGGCTGCCACTTGCGGGCCCGCTACCACGTCCGATACAAATTGGACAGCGTGTTCAGCGCGTCGGAACAACGGCCAGAGTGGTCCGCCTACCTCGTGGAGGCACGTCCATGGCATTGACGCCGGCGGCTGGCTCTGGTTGCAACGCCTCGTCCACCCCGCCACCCCCAGATCAATCCCCGAGGCCGGTCAATTCCGAGGTCGAATGGGACAGCTTCGATCCCCATGCCTACGTCCGGCACAACTACTCGGCGCTGCGGGCCGACGACCGCGAAATCCTCTGCCGCGTCCGAGACTTCTTCGCCGAGGCGAAACTGTCGGACGCGCGCTGCGTCGACGTGGGGTCGGGGGCGAATCTCTACCCGGTGCTGCCCCTGCTGCCATTCGCCAGCACGGTGGACCTGTGTGAGTGGTCCGCCGCCAATGTGAGCTGGCTACGTACCCAGGTCGACGGCTACGACGAACTCTGGGACCCGTACTGGCGGGTGTGCGCGGAGCACCCGGCGTATTCGGCGCTGACCGATCCGCGGGGCCGTCTGGCGCAGGTGGGTCGGGTGCGCAGGGCCAGCGTCTTCGACCTGCCGAGGCACGCCTGGGACGCGGGCACGATGTTCTTCGTCGCCTGCTCGATCTCGGCCGACCGGGCGGAGTCCGAGCACGCGATCGCCCGGTTCCTCGGCGCGTTACGGCCCGGCTCGCCCTTCGCCGCGGCGTTCATGCTCGGCTCCCGCGGCTACAGCGTCGGCCAACGCTGGTTCCCGGCCGTGCGGTTGCAACGCGCCGAGGTGGAGGCGAGCCTCGCCGCCGGCGCGTACGACCTGAACTTCCACGAGGTACGGCCCAGGCCGCCGCTGCGCGACGGATACCTGAGCATGCTGCTGACCACCGGCCGGACGCGAGGCTGACGCCGATGCCGCCCGAACGGACGAGGCGTGGCGGCGCGATTCGGATCTGGACGAATCGGCCGACACACGAGACGCTGAAGCCGTTCACGCCGGGCTCGGATTCGATGGATACGATTGAGGACGCACCTCACCGTGGATCACCTCACCGTGGATCATCGTGTGCACGGCACCACCAGTTCCGAGTCGACGACTACAGCAGACGGCGGTGAATCATGCGGATACAGCCGCGCCAGGAAATCCTCGACATCTGGCGGGCCACGGTGCGCAGTTGCTGGCAGAACGGTGAATGGCACTGGGGCGGCCGGAGCGGGAGCAACTCCATCAGCGATGCTGAGCAGCTGCTGACCCTGTTGCTGCCGGCGACCAAGGTCCCGGTGCTGTCGCTGGACGACCCGGACCGCACCGACGAGGAGATCCTCGACGCGCTCGGTTCGATCGGCGGCGCCATCGAGATTCCCCGCCGGCTGGTCGGCGTGATGTCCGACTACTTCACCCGGTACACCGACGACGCCGGCACCCCGATCTTCGGCGGCGGAAGCTATCTCACCCCGGTGGACGGCGGCCCGGACCTCAGCGAGGAGCAGCGCTCCCTGGACATCGTCGACTCGTTCGCGGTGTCCATCACGCTCACCCTGGCGACCATCGGTTTCGTCAAGGTCTACCGTGGCTCCACCCAACGGCGCGACCTGCTGGCCCAGCTGGACCGGCTGGAGTCGATGGCCAGCGTGCGGCTCACCGCGGCCATGGTGGGGCTGCTGCGCAGCTTCAGCACCTTCGTCTTCACCTCCAGCGACGAGTACGGCGTCCGGCTGTGCGACATGGTCAACCAGGACGAGGTGCCGCGCCGCGAACTCGTGGCGGCGCTGCGCGAACAGCTGCGGGACACCATGGCCAGCCTGCGCAGCGTGGTGATCGGGTCCGGCCGGGTGACCGAGGACCTGGACAACAGCGACATGCTGTTCGAGTGCGGCTGGTCCTGGGGAATCATCGCCGGGGCCGAGGAGGTCCCGACCACCGAGCCGATCGGCCGGCAGCGCGAGGGCTCGGCCGAGAACGCCCCGTACCTCTACTTCACGGTCATCGCGATGGACGCCATCGACGACCTGAACTCGGAACGCACCCGGCTGCTCGGGCTGCTCAACGAGGAACAGCAGCGGCTGTCCCGGGCGCTGCAACTGCGCTGGGAGCTCACCCGCACCTACTGGGCGACGGTGGCGACGTTCGACAATCGACGGCGGTGGCCGATCGAGGACGTCCCCTGGCGGACCACCGACGGTGACCGCACCGACTACTACACGCTGCAGGCCACCTCGCTGGCGGTGAAGGGCCTGCTCGCCGGCGGGCGCGGCGCCGACGAGGAACTCGGGCGGATCGCCGCCGTGCTGGTGGAGCTGGCCCAGCGGGCGCGGATCACCCGCCGCGCCGCGCCCGACGAGCCGGCGCTGCTGCTGCACGCACCGGGTAAGCGGGTGACCCTGAACGACGACACGTCGAAACCGATCATGACGTGGAACGTCAACGAGTTCTCCACGGTGCTGCTCCAGCGGGCGGCCAGCGTCGCCGGCCTGCTGAGCAACGCCCGCCAGCGCAGCGAGCTGCTCGAACTGGCCGACGAGGTGTGGGATCACCTGCTGCTGCGACGGATCCCGGACGGCCAGCACAGCGGGCTGTGGGACCATGCCGGCGGCGCCTTCCCCGGGCTGGCGTCGGTGCCGGAGGCGCCCTCCTGGTACCTGACCGAGCGGGTGGTGCAGGCCCTGGTCAACGCCGGTCAGTTGCTCTGGGAACGGCCGTTCCCGCGGGCCGGCGGGCTCGCCGCGTACGCGCAGGATCTCATCGACGAGGCCGAGTACCTCTTCGACCGGGAGCTGATGCGCGGCACCTTCGCCGGTACGGCGATGCAGCGCAGCATGCGCAGCATCCGGTCCAGCCTGCGCCGGGCGCAGGTACTGGTCGACGACCGGCCGGGCACCGCGGCCGCCCTGGCGAACTCTCTGTTGCTGCTGCTCAACGACGTCACCACCGGGCAGCAGAAGGCCAGCGAGGGGATCTGAATGCTGGTCTTCGTCACCTCCCACAAGGGCGGCACCGGGCGCTCGGTGACCGCCGCGAACATCGCCTACCGCAGCGCGCTCTCCGGCCGCCCCACCTGCTACCTGGACTACGACTTCGGCTCCCCGACGGCCGGCATCACGTTCCAGATCCCGCAGGCCACGAACGGGGTGGAGGGGGCCGGGCCGAACGGCGGCGGCCTGCACCGGTATCTGCGCGGGGAGATCCCGTCCCCGGAGCAACTGGACGTGTGGGGCACCTCGGAGCGGTCCAGCCTGCGCCAGCGGCCCGCCGGGTCCGGCTCGCTGGTGCTGCTGCCCGGGCAGCGCCACGGCAGCGAGTTCGGCTTCACCAACGACATCGCCAAGCGCTGCGCCGAACTCTTCCTGCGTCTGGAGGAGGAGTTCGACCTGACCCTGGTGGATCTCAGCGCCGGTCGCTCCTACGCCAGCCAGATCGCCCTGGCCGCCACCGCCACGCCGACCATGCGCAAGGTCGGCGCCCGCTGGCTGGTCTTCCACCGGTGGACCCCGCAGCACGTCACCGCGGCCGCGGACCTGGCCTTCGAGGCCGGTGGGATCGTGGCCATGGGCAAGGAGTACGGCCACGAGCCGGACCGGCTGCGGGAGTCGCTCCGGTTCATCCGCACCGCGGTCATCAATCCGCGCGGCCCCGAGGTCGGCCACCTCGACCTCGCCCAGCAGGCGTTCCTCCGCAAGTGCGACGCCGAGCTGTCGGAGCTGGCCCGGCGGCGGGGCACCGGGCGCACCACGCTGCTGGGCACGGTGCCGCTGGACCCGTTGTTGCAGTGGCGCGAACAGCTCATCTCGGACCATGATGTGCAGTCCAAGATTGCCAACGCCAGGACTGTGGACGCCTTCGTGGAGCTGACCGAGAAACTCTTCGACGACACCGCGTGGGAGACCGTGTGATAACCGTGGATGTCAGGTTCCAGGAGGCAGCCGCAGTGCGTCGCACGGAGAGCGTGCCGTACTCACACCTGTCGGTGGAGTTGGGGCACGTCTACGCGGAGGACTTCGGTGACGGGTGCCGGGAGTTGCGGCGCAAGTTCGAGCGGATCGCGGACTGGGCCCAGGCGATCCCGGCGCTGGCCCGTCGAGGGCTGCGTCCGCAGCGGCAACCCCGGGTGAGCACCTGCTTCCTGGTGGACGACTACTTCCACCGATTCGGCAACCCGCGCGAGGTGATCCCGCAGGTGCAGGACGCCGCGGCGGCGCAGGGGCTGGTGCTGGACTACGTGGCCCGGGAGTCCAGCTTCGCCCGGCACGACGATGTCGAACTGGCCCAGCTGGTGGTCGACACGCTGGTGGTGGAGCCGCCCCGGAACACCAACGGGAGCCGCCCGCCGCTCAACGAGTCGGGCTGGCTGTCCAACGGCAAGCGCTCGCCGGGGCACGTGGACGCGCCCGCGATGACCCTGCCGCTGCCGTGGTCCCCACCGGTGCAGTCCGGCGATCCCCGGCACTCCATCTTCGTCGACGTCGAGCTGTGGTCCGACGAGCCGAACGGCCGGGTGTGGGCCTGCGCGCTGCTGGCCTCGGTCTGGCAGATGACCCGGCTGGGCGTGCTGCGGCACCGGGGTGAGACGGTGGCCCAGCCGTACCGGCTGCCGCCCGGCGAGCCGCTGCCCACCGACTGGGACGAGCTGCCGGCGATCGTCCAGTTGAACCCGCTCGCCACGCCGTTCTGCGCGTACCGCACGGTGACCCTGATGGACACCCGGTACCTGCCGGTGGAGATGGCCGTGCGGACCATCCTCGGTCAGGTGGCGGTGCCACCGGCGGTCGCCCGCCAGGTCGCCAAGCGGGCCAGCGGCGAGGGTCTGGAACTGCCCAGCGAACTGGTCGACCGGTTGAGCTACGTGTTCATCGGGGAGTGAGCGTGGTCAGCGCGGGCACGGCTGGTTGACCGCCACCCGGTCGGCCAGGTCGCGCAGCAGCGCCATGTTTCCCACGGTGATCTGGTCCAGGATCCAGTTGACCGAGGAGTTCCACTGCCGGCTGAACCCGGGCACCTGCTCCAACTGCTCCCAGACCGGCCGCAGCCGCGGGTCCACCCGCGCGCCGGGCAGCCACAGGTGCCGCAGGTGCTCCAGCACCGGCCGCAGCCGCTCGATGTGCTCCCGGGTCGAGACCGCCCGGGTCACCGCGAGTTCCATGAGCGTGGACAGCGTGGTGAGCAGCCAGTCGTGCAGGGCGAGATCCTCGCAGAGGCCGGCCACCACGGCCGGCACGTCCTGCGGGCCGACCACCAGTTCGACCGTACGCAGCGTCGGGGTGTCCACCTTGACCACGGCGCTGGCCGCGTCCGGCCGCTGGTCGACCTGGGCGGTCCAGCGCAGCCGGGTGCGCGGCGCGCGCAGTGGCGGTCGCCGATCCAGCACCTCGGACATCTGCACGCCGTCGAGCACCCGGCCGGTGATCGCCTCCAGGTTCAGCACGTCGGCGGCGTTGCCGAGCCGGAAGCCCGCTGCCAGGTCCTCGACGTCCAGCTTGCCAACCGTTTCCAGCACGCCGGGATTGGCCAGGTAGTGCGACCACGGCCGGCGACGCTCCCCGGCGACGACCTGGATGATCGAGGATGCCTGCGCGATCCGGCCGCCGGTGATGACCGCCCGGGTGACCACCGCGCCCACCCCGCGGAGCTGGCGTTTCCGGGCGCTGGGCAGCCAGCAGTCCACGCCGGTGCGGACGTCGGGCGACACCGCGTACAGCGACGGGCGCCGGGAGGTCAGCACGGCCTCGCCCTCCACCAGGCTGAGCACCTCGGAACTCTGCTCCTGCGCCAACGCCGTGCTGTGCTGCAGCAGGCTGGTGTGCACCTCACCCACCGTGAGCATGGCTTCCTCCGCATCGCCACCACCGGTCCGCGGTCGCCCCGCGGAATGCGGTCCCATGGTGATTGACGCACGCCGCCGTGACCCGCACCGACACGGCCCACGTGCGGATCGCCGGTCGGCATGGGCTCGGCTCGCACCGGATCCGAATCCGACCCCGCCATCATAGGACCACCGGATGCGGGGAGCACATATCCGACTGGACGCCGGGCGTTCGCGGGCCGGATGGATGTGAAGGAGGCTGATATTTTGAATGATGCGGTCGCCAGCCACCCCTGGAGTTTGCCGTCCATGAAGGTTTACATTTCGGCCACCCAAAAGGACCTGCTGGAATATCGAGCCGCCGTGCACGCGGCAGCCCGTCGCCTCGAGATCGAAGACGTGGCCATGGAGGCGTACGGCGCGGATATCCGGCCGCCCCTGGAACGCTGCCTGTCCGACGTGCGCCGGTGCGACCTCTACGTGGGCCTCTTCGCCTGGCGATACGGATTTCGGCCGCCCGGCCAGAAGTCCTCCATCACCGAACTGGAGTACCGCGAGGCGCTCGCGGCCGGGAAACCCTGCCTGATCTTCCTGCTCGCCGAGGACACCCCGTGGCCGGTGGACATGGTCGATCGGGACGCCGACTGGCAGCAGATCGTCGCGCTACGCCGGGAGCTCAAGGAACGCCACCTGTGTGCCTTCTTCACCAGTGTGGACGACCTCTCGGCGAAGGTGACCGTGGCCCTGGCCGACGTACGCAGCGGCCGGTCCCCGGCGCGCGAGCCCGGCGACCCCGACATTCACCTGCCGGAGACGGCGCGCAAGCACTACCACAAGCATCTGCGGCAGATGTACCAGGCGGTGCCGCTGGACGCGGTCTCGCCGCGACCCACCATCGGCTACCTCACGGTCGGCCTGTCGAACGTGTTCGTGGAGCCTCGGGTGCACGAGGAGGCCCGGCCGGAGATGCCGCTGGCCTGGTGGCGCTGGGCCGGCTCCACGGCGGACGGCGACACCGGCGGCCTGCCCGGCGTGGTGAACCCGGAGGACGTGGAGCGGCTCTGGGAGGAGTACGCGGCCAAGGACGCGCTGGCCCTGTTCGACGTGGTGTCCGATCCGAGCCGGCGGGCGATCGTGCTGCTCGGCGATCCCGGCTCGGGCAAGTCGGCGGCCGCACGGTATCTGGCGCTGGTGCTGGCCGGGGTGCGCGCCGAGCCCCGGCTGGCGGCGCTGGACCGGCACCTGCCCGTCCTGATCGAGCTGCGCTCGTACTCCACGCATCGTGGGGACGGCCGGTGCGACGGCCTGCTGGACTACGTCGGCCATCGCCGCCAGCAGGGACTGGCCGGGATCGACCGGGACGTGCTGGAGGCGTACCTGCGGCAGGGCGGCCAGGCGCTGTTCCTGTTCGACGGGCTGGACGAGGTGTTCGACCCGGCGCACCGGGAGGAGGTGGCCGCGCAGATCGCCACGTTCGCCACCGAGTACCCGGGGGTACGCACGGTGGTCACCTCGCGGGCCGCCGGGTACCTGCGGCACACCTTCGCCAACGCCGGTTTCGACCACTTCACCCTGGAGGACCTCGACGACGAGCGGATCACGCGGTTCCTGGGCAGCTGGTACCGCTTCGTCATGCCCACACCGGCGGCCGAGGCCGACCGGCAGCGGCGACAGATCCTCGACGTGGTACGCGGATCCCAGGCGATGCACGAGATCGCCGGCAACCCGCTGCTGCTGACGCTCATGGCGATCGTCGGCCGGGACCACCCGCTGCCGCGCAACCGGCGCCGGCTCTACGCGCACGTCACGGACGTGCTGATCTCCGAATGGGACGTGACCAAGCAACTGCGGGAGAGCCACGGCGACGTGCCGCCGCTGGACCCGCAGGCGAAGCTGCGGCTGCTGCGCCACCTGGCGTACCGGATGCAGTGCCGGGAGTCCGGCCCAGCCGGGAACTATATTGAATCCGACGAATTGGCCCGGATCTTCCGGGATCATCTGGTGGAGTTCTACGGCTTCGAGAACGAGCGGGCGCACGCCATGGCCTACTCGATGATCGACAAATTGCGCCAGCGAAGCTTCATCCTGGAACGGTACGGGCTGCGACTGTTCGGGTTCGTGCACCGCACGTTCCTGGAGTACTTCTGCGCCGAGGAGATCGTGGACAGGTTCGAGCACGACCCGGACGCCTGGTCCCTCGACCAGATGCGCGCGCTGTTCCGCGAGCACTGGTCGGACCCGTCCTGGCGGGAGGTGCTCCGGCTGGTCGCCGGCGCGCTGCCCGCCCACACCGCCAACAACCTGATCACCCTGCTCGCGACCGAGGTCAACCGGCCCTGGCCGCCGCTGAACCTGACCAGCCCCCCGTGGAACCTGGTGCTGGCCGCGCAGTGCGTGGCGGAGGCTCCGCAGCCGGCCGAGCTGGCCGACGCCGGCGACGCGGTGCTGCGTCAGGTCGTACTGCTGGTCGAGCACGGCATCTCGGCCGACGACCCGAACCTGGCGGAACTCACCGAGCAGGAGCTGCTCTCCTCGATCCGGGCGCTCGGGCCGCAGTGGCCCGGCCGTGCCACCTTCCTGCACTGGTATCGCCGCCGGGGAGTGCGGACCAGTTGGCGCTCCGGGTCCACGTTCGCCACCCGGGTCGCCGCGACGCTGTCCGCACCCCGGGAGCAGCTGGAGGAGCTGCTGGAACGGGAACTCGGGCAGCGCCGCGAACGGCAGGCCCGGATCACCCTGGTCGCCGGGCTGGCCGAGGCGGCCAGCCGGCCGGACACCACCGGCCACAGCCGCCGGTACTGCCGGGATCAGCTGTTCGCCCAGGCGCGGGCGGAAGGCTCGACCGCGGTACGGCAGGCCGCGGTACGCGCTCTGGTCGCCCACTTCGGCGCCGACCCCGACCTCGTCGACGTGCTGCGCGACCTCGCCGGTTCGCCCGATCCCGCGGTGCGCGCGCTCGCCGTGCAGTCCCTCAGCGGCCGGGCCGAACTCTCCGAGGACGTCCGTGAGTTGCTGCTGGCGCGCGCCACCGAGGACCGGGACACCGCGGTGCGGCGGGCCGCCGCGGGAGTGCTCGCCGCGCGCTGCGAAGACCTGCCGGGCGCGCCCGAGACGCTGCACCGGCTGCTCGCCGCCGACACCGACCCGGGGGTGGTGCAGTGCGCGCTGCACTGCCTGGTGACGCTCCCCGAGTACGCCGAGGCGGCCCGTACCCGGGCGCTGGCGCGGGTGGCCGGCGACGCCCCGGACGAGGTGCGCCGCTGCCTGGTGACCGAGCTGCTGCCCGGGCCCGGCCCGGAGGGCACCGAGCTGCTGCTGAAACTGGCCGGCTCGGACTCCGCCGCCCGGGTCCGCGCGGTCGCCGTACAGCGGCTGATGCTGGCGCCGGACCCCGAGGGGCGCTGCCGGGACCGGCTGGTGGACCGGATCGAGCAGGACGAGGACGCGGCCGTCCGGGCCGCGGCGGTGACCGTACTGGTCGACCGGTACCGGTCGGGCGAGACCGGGTGGGCGGTGGCGGCACAGACGGCACGGTCCGACGAGGACGCGACGGTGCGCCTCGCCGCGGTACGCGAGCTGGCCGAGGCGTACCCGGACCACCGCACCGGGGAGCTGCTGCTGGAGCGGGCCCGCCACGACCCCACCGCGAGCCTCCGGCTCGCCGCGGTGGAGCTGCTCACCGGCCGGCCGCTGCTGGAGCACGCCACCCGTGACCTGCTCATCAGCCGGGCCTCCCAGGAGCGGGACCCGATCGTCCGGTTGCAGGTCACCCGCAGCCTGACCCGCGGTGGCGGTCCGCTGGACGCCAAGGTGCGCGAGTGCCTGACCGAGCAGGTCCGCCGGGACCCCGATCCCAACGTGCTGCGCGCGGCCGCGCAGGCGCTGGCCCGCGACGGCGCGGCCGGCGGACTGGTGGACACGCTGGCCCGACGGGCCCGGCGGGACAGCTACGCCGGCATCCGGCTGGCCGCCGTGCGGACCCTCGCCGAGCACGGGAGCCCCGACGTGGTGACCGACGGGCTGCTGGAGTGCGTCGAGTCCGACACCGACCCGGCGGTGTTCGACGCGGCGGTGCGCTGCCTGACCACGCGGGGCTCGGCGTCGATGGCCGTCACCCATCGGCTGATGCGCCGGCTGGCCGACCAGGACCCGGCGATCCGGGCCCGCGTCGCCGCCGCGCTCGGCGAGCACTTCGGGGCCGATCCGGCGGTCCGGGTGCTGCTGGTGGGGCTGGTCCACGACGATCCGGACCTGGAGGTCCGACGTCGGGCGGTGGAGCAGCTGGCGGCCACGCTGGCCGACCGCGCGGAGGTGCGGGAGCTGCTGATGCGCCTGGTGGACGACGACGACTGGGAGATCCGCCGGACGGCGCTGCTCGCGTTGGCACGCCACTACGGCGAGGACGCCCGCACCCGTGGGGTGCTGGTCCGGCTCGCCCACCAGGAGGACGACAGCACGGTACGGCGGTTGGCCGGGCAACTGCTGGCGACGCTGCCCGTCACCAGCCCCGACGACTTCCCCTGACCGGCCCGCGCCCGCCTGGTCTCGCCACGGCACCGGGGCGCCTCGGCCCACCCGCGCGTCCGCCGGCCCCGCCGGCGGCCATACGCTGGCACGCAGAAGAGGACGTGGGGCCGCGCCCATCGGGCGGCGCGCCCCGCGCCGTTCCGACTCTCAGGGCTGGGTAACGCATGCGCGACGTTCCGGGCAGAACTCCGAAGTACCTGGTGATCCGCGACGACCTGATCAGGCGGATCAGGAACGGCGAGTTCGCCCCCGGCGACGCGCTGCCGGGCCAGCGGCACCTGAGCGACGAGTACGGCGTCAGCCTAATGACGCTGCGCCAGGCGCTGGACGAGCTCTGCGACCAGGGCGTGGTGGAGCAGCTTCCCGGCCGGGGCACGTACGTCCGGGCGCTGCCCGTGCCCTACTCGATGGGAAATCTGCGCAGCCTGGCGGACGACCTGCGGGCGCACGGCATCGAGGTCCGTACCCGGGTGCTGAGCCGTGAGATCGTCCCCGCGCCGGCGGATCTCACCCGGCGGTTCCGGATTCCCCTGGACGGTCCGGTGCTGAAGCTGGAACGGATTCGGGTCGTCCGGGGAACTCCGCTGATCCATCAGCTGTCCTACCTCCCGCAGCCGTTCGCCGATTCGCTCGGCGACGTCGACTTCGAAAGGCAGGAGCTGTACGCCGTCCTGGCGGAGCGGGCCGGCGCGGTGGCGGCACAGGCCGAGGAGACGATCGCGCCGGTGCTCATGCCCGAGGAGATCGGCGGCCTGCTCGGCCTCCCCGCCGGCCAGCCGGCGATGCGCAGCGAGCGGATCACCCGCGACGCCGACGGCCGCACGCTCGTGGTCGACTTCGCCGTCCTTGCCGGGAACAGCGTCGTGATCATGAACACCCGGGAGGCCAGCGGCCACCAGTTGAGCTACGCCATGGGAGACGACCCCCTGTCGGCGTGAGGCGGTTCCCGAACCGACCGGCCGGAGTTCTAGAACTCTCCCTCACGAGCTGATATAACAACCTTACTGTTCTAGAACTGTGAGGGGATTGCCGTGGATCAGCTCCTGCGTGTCGCTCATCAGCCCGTCGTGGCCGACTCCCGCCGACCGGCCGGGCTCGGCAGGTTCGGCGAGTACGGCGGCCGGTTCGTCCCGGAGTCGCTCGTCCCGGCGTGCGAGGAGGTCGAGCGCGCGTTCACCGAGGCCTGGGCCGACCCGCTGTTCCGGGCCGAGCTGGACCACGTGCTCTCGATCTACGTGGGCCGGCCGACGCCGCTGACCCCGGCGGCGCGACTCTCCGCCGAGCTGGGCGTCAACCTGCTGCTCAAGCGGGAGGACCTGGCCCACACCGGCTCGCACAAAATCAACAACGTCCTCGGTCAGGCGCTGCTGGCGCGGCGGATGGGCCGACGCCGTCTGATCGCCGAGACCGGCGCGGGCCAGCACGGCGTGGCCACGGCCACCGCCGCCGCCCTGCTCGGCATGGAGACCACGGTCTTCATGGGCGAGCGGGACATCGAACGGCAGCAGCTCAACGTCTTCCGGATGAAGATGCTCGGGGCCGAGGTGGTACCGGTGGCCTCCGGCAGCCGCACCCTCAAGGACGCGTGCAGCGCGGCACTGCGCCACTGGGTCACCGCGGTCGAGGACTCCTACTACTGCCTCGGCTCGGCGCTGGGCCCGCACCCGTACCCCTGGATGGTTCGCCAGTTCCAGCGCGTGATCGGCGACGAGGCCCGGGTGCAGTGCGCGGCCGGCCTCACCGCCGGCGTACCCGACTTCGTGGTGGCCTGCGTCGGCGGCGGCTCCAACGCGGCCGGCACCTTCGCCGGTTTCGTCGACACCGCGGCCCGGCTGGTCGGTGTCGAGGCCGCGGGCGGCGCCGCGATCAACGCCGGCTCCACCGGCGTGCTGCACGGATTCCGCTCCAAGGTCCTCCAGGACGAGCACGGGCAGATCAGCGAGGCGCACTCGATCGCGGCCGGGCTGGACTACCCGGGCGTCGGCCCGGAACACGCGTACCTGGCGGACCTGGGACGGGCCAGCTACGTGACCGTGGACGACGCCGAGGTGCTGGCCGCGACGCACCGGCTGGCCCGCACCGAGGGCATCCTCTGCGCGCTGGAGTCCGCGCACGCGGTGGCGTGGGTGATCCGCGCCGCCGGGGACAGCACGATCCCCCCGGGCTCGACGGTGCTGCTCACCCTCTCGGGTCGGGGCGACAAGGACATGTCGACCCTGATGGAGCTGTCGTGAACGCACTGGAAACCCGTACCCGCGAGGCCAGGGCCGCCGGACGCAAGCTGCTCGTGCCGTACGTGACCGGCGGTGTCACCGAGGACTGGACCGACCTGCTGCGGGCCGCCGTGGACGCCGGCGCCGACGCCATCGAGGTCGGCCTCCCGTTCTCCGACCCGACCCTGGACGGGCCGGTCGTCCAGCGTTCCTCGCACCAGGCCCTGGCCCGGGGTGCCACCCCCGGACGGATCCTGGACGAGATCTCCCGGCTCGCCCTGCCCGTACCCCTGATCGCGTTCACCTACGCCAACCTGGTCCTGCGCAACGGCGCCGACGCGTTCTGCGCCGCGCTCCGCGCCGCCGGAGTACGCGGCCTGATCGTGCCGGACCTGCCGATCGACGAGCTGGACCCGATCGCCGGGGCGGCCGAGGGCGCTGCGCTCGACCTCGCGCTGCTCGCCTCCCCGTCGACCACGGCGCGACGCCGGGTCGAGATCGCCAGGCGCAGCCGCGGCTTCGTGTACGCGGTCAGCATCATGGGGACCACCGGCGAGCAGGCACAGCTACGGGAATCCGGTCGCCACCTGGTGACCTCGCTCCAGCAGGCCACGGATCTGCCGGTGCTGCTCGGGTTCGGGATCTCCGGCCCGGAACAGGCGGCCGAGGCGTGCGGATACGCCGACGGGGTCGCCGTGGGCTCGGCGCTGATGCGCCGGGTGCTCGACGGCGCCGGGGCGGCGGAGCTGGGCGCGTTCCTGGCCCGGCTGCGTACGGCGCTGGACGCGTCCGACCAGTGGGTCTCCCCTGCCGTGGACACCTCGGCGTCGGGCGGCGGTTCGTGACGGGTGCCGGCGGTCAGCCGGCCGGGTCCCGGCCGGGGAAAGGGGACCACGGCCAGGGCACGTCACGGAAGGCCGCCTCGACCAGCAGCGCCTCGACGCCGCGCAGGAACGGCTCGACCCGCTCCGCCGGGAGATACCGGGTGTCGGCGGTGACGACCAGCTCGACCGCGCCGGGCGCGTCCAGCGCCTGCACCCGGCAGCGCCAGGCGAACTGGTCCAGCGGCTCCCGCCAGCGGAACGCGCCGCGGGCCACCGTCGCCCGCAGAGCCGCCTCGTCCGGGCCCGCCGCGTCGGTGCCGACGTCGTGCGACAGCCGGATGTCGTTGAGGTAGCAGAACGGGGCGAGCACGCTCCGGTGGTCGTGGCCCAGGTCGGTGAAGGCCTGCTCGAACGCGGCCGGGTCGTAGTAGGCGTGCCGGTAGGCGTCCAGCGCCGCCCGGCGGGCACGGGGCAGCAGCTCGGCGAAGCCGGGCCGGTCGGCCAGGTCGAGCCGGCAGAGCCCGATCTGGTTGACGGTGCCGACGGCGCGGTCGTACCCGGGCAGGAAGCGGTTGTTCGCCATCACGACGATCCCGCAGGTGTCCTGCCCGGGGTCCGCGCTCAGCACGGCGGCGGTGGCCGCCAGCAGGGCCGTCGAGGAGCTGACGCCGTGCCGGGCCGCGACCAGCCGCGCCGCCTGGTGCACCGCCGGCGAGACCAGCGAGCCGCGCCGGTAGCGGGGGCCCGGCGCGGGCCCGACCGGGTCGGACAGGCTCGCCGTGAGGCCGTCGAACTGCCGGAGCCAGTACTCCACCGCCCGCTCCGAGCGCCGCCGCTCGACGCCGCGCTCCCGCTCGGCGAGGTCCAGCGACTGAAGGCCCGGCGGGGTGTCCAGCGACCCGCGCAGCAGGAGCACCCGCAGGTCGCGCAGCACGGTCTCGGCGGCGTGGAAGTCGACGGTGGAGTGGCTGAACACCGCCACGACCTGCCGTACCCGGTCGTCGACCGTGACCAGCGCGACCCGCAGCGGCCACTCGGTGACGTGGTCGAAGGGCGACCCGCCCAGCCGCTCGGCGAGCTCCGCCGCGGCGGTCCGGCCGTCGGGGTCGTCCGCCGGCCGGGGCACGGCGTGGACGAGGACGGACAGCCGCCCCGACGCCGCCGCCTCCTGGTGCAGCTCGCCGTCCCGGCGGCGGATCCGGGTACGCAGCGACTCGTGCCGGGCGACCAGCCCGCCGAGCGCCCCCAGCGCCCGTGGCACGGCCACGTCGGCCCGCGCCGAGACGGCCAGGGTGCGGGGCAGGCTCAGCACCCGGTACGCGGCGGGGGACGCGAACTCCTCGACGGTCCGCCACATCGCCCGCTGCCCCCAGCTGAGCGGCCCGGTCCCGGCCCGCCCGCCGTGGAACTCCGCGTACGCCGTCTCCTCGACGCCCGCGACGGGGACCGGCACGGGGGCTTCCCCCGGCCGGGCGTCTACGGGCGACCACGGCCACGGCACCTCGGCGAACGCCGCCTCCACCAGCAACTCCTCCAGTCCCCGTAGGAACGGCTCCACCGTGTCCAGCGCGACGTGCCGGGTGTCGACGGTGAGGGTGAACCCCACCCCGGCCGCCTCGTCGACCACATGGGTCAGCAGGTGCCAGGACGCCTGGTGCAGGCCAGCCGTCCAGGAGAACGTGCTGTGTGCCAGGGCGGCCCGCAACTCGCTCCGGGTCGCCGCCGGCACCGGGTCGACGCCGCCGACGGGCAGCCGGACATCGTTGAAATAGTAGTGCGGCAAAAACGCCGAAGCGTGGTCGACGCCCTGTTCCCCGAATGCGTGCCGCAGCGTAGCAGGATCGTAATAGGCGTGCCGCAGGCCGTCCAGGGAAGCGGCCCACACGCGGGACAGCAGTCCGGCGAAATCGGGGCGTCCCGCCAGGTCCACCACGCAGAAACCGATCTGGCCGAGATTTGCGACGGCATTCGCGTACCCGGCGCGGAACCGATTGTGCGCCATCGGAAAAAGGCCGCAGATCCGTCGCCCGGAACGACCCGCGGCCAGCGCCGTCACGCCCGCCAGCAGCACCGCGGAGACGCTGACCCGGTGCCGCGCGGCGATCAGCCGGGCGGCCGCGCCGGCGGCCGGGGAGACCAGCACACCCCGGCGCAGCGGCGGCTCCAGCCCCGGGCCGGCCGAGGGCAGCGGCTCCGCCGGCAACCGGCGGAACTCCCGCAGCCAGTACGCCACCGCCCGCGCCGAGCGGCCCCGGTCGGGCCCGTGCTGCAGCCGCGCCACGTCCAGCGACTGGGGGCCGGCCGGCGTGTACAGACCACCGCGCAGCAGAATCAGCCGCAACTCCCGCAGCACCTGCTCGGCGGCGTGCGCGTCCACCGTGGAGTGACTGAACACCGCCACGACCTGCCGTACCCGGTCGTCCACGATGATCAGGGCGACGCGCAACGGCCACTCGGCAGCGTGGTCGAACGCCACGTCACCGAGCCGGCCGGCGACCTCCCGGGCGGCCCGGGCGCCGTCGCCCGTGCCGGCGCGGACCAGCAGCGGCAGCACCCCGGCCGCCGCCGTCTCCTGCCGCGGCTCGCCGTCGACCACCCGGACCCGGGTACGCAGCGACCCGTGCCGGCCCATCCACGCCCCCACCGCACGGACCGCCGCGGCCAGGTCCACCCCGGCCCGGGCGGACACCGGCACGGTACGCCGCAGGTTGAGGAAGACGTGGTTCGAGCCGTACCGGGCGACCGAGCGCCACATCACCTGCTGCGCCCAGGTCAGCGGCGCCGACCCGGTCCCCGCGCCCGAGAACTCGGCCCGGACCAGCGTCTCCGATGCCCATTCGGCGGGCACCACCACGTCGACGAATCCCATTCCCGACCGTACGTCGGATCCGTTCGGTGTCGATTCGCTCGATCGTGTTTTGCACAGTGGACCATTCAGCCGATCCGGCGCCTCGGGCACGGCGGGCACACTACTGGCTCCTGCCCGCCATCGCAGTGAGAAGGCACCGCGTGACCAACGTTGACGTACCGACGCGGGCCGCCCCCATCCCGCCGAATTCGACCTTTTACCGCGCCACCGGAAGTCCCTGCCTGTCATTCGGGCAGGAGCGGATCTGGTTCACCGAACAGCTCACCCCCGGCACCGCCGCGTACGTCGTCCACACCACCGTGCGGCTGCGCGGACCGCTGGACGTCGACCTCCTGCGCGCCGCCCTCGACGCCACCGCCACGCGGCACGACAGCCTGCGCATGCGGTTCACGGAGAACGCCGACGGCGAACCCGTCGTGGCCGTGCTGCCCGAGGTGCGGGTACCCGTCACCGTCACCGCCGCGCCGACCGAGCCCGCCGCCCACGAGCTGGTGGCCGCCTCCGTCCGCACCCCGTTCGACCTCGGCGCCGCTCCCCTGCTGCGGGCGCTCCTCGTCCGGCTGGCCGACGAGGAACACGTCCTGCACCTCGCGATGCACCACATCGTCAGCGACGGCTGGTCGCTGGACCTGCTGCTCGGCGAGGTCGCCGCCACCTACGGCGCGCTGCGCGACGACGGCACCCCGCCCCCGACCCCGGCGACCGCGTACGTCGACTACGCCGCCTGGCAGCGGGACCGGCTCGACGGGCCGGCGACCGGCGACGGATTCGCCTACTGGGCCGGCGCGCTGGCCGGCGTACCCCCGCTGGAGCTGCCCACCGACCGCCCCCGCCCGGCCGTGCAGTCGTACGCCGGCGACACCCACCGCTTCGCCCTCGACGCCGACCTCACCGACGGGCTGCGCCGGCTGGGCCGCGCCCACCGGGCCACCCTCTACATGACCCTGCTCACCGGCCTGCAGGCCGTGCTGTTCCGCTACACCGGCCAGCGGGACTTCGCCATCGGCTCCCCGGTCGCCGGCCGGGTGGTGCCGGAGCTGGAGAACCTCGTCGGCCTCTTCGTCAACACCCTCGCCCTGCGCGCCGACCTCACTCCGGTCCGGGCGGCCGACGACGCCCCCGGCGCCGAGCCGAGCTTCGCGGACCTGCTGCGGCGCACCCGTACCACCGTCGTCCGCGCCCTGGCCCACCAGGAGATCCCGTTCGAACGCCTGGTCAAGGAACTCAACGTCGCCCGGGACGTCAGCCGCGCCCCGGTGTTCCAGGTGCTGTTCGCCCTGCAGAACTACGCCCGGGGCGGCGGCCGGTGGCCCGACGGCCTGAGCGCCGAGGGCGTCGGCACCGACGCCGCCGCCGCCCGTTTCGACCTGTCGCTGTACGTCGGCGAGACCGCTGACGGCCTGCGGGGCATGTTCGTCTACAGCACCGACCTGTTCGACGCCGCCACCGTACGCCGGCTGGCCGCGAGCTTCGAGACGCTGCTGCGCGCCGCGGTCGCCCGGCCCGACCGGCCCGTCGCCGACCTGGACCTGCTCGGCCCCGCCGAGCGGGACCGGATGTTGGCCCTCGCCCGGCCCGACCACGACGGCGCCGCCGGCGCGGTCACCGGCCCGGCGACCACCCTGGCCGACCTGCTCGGTCCGCACGTCGCCGCCACCCCCGAGGCCCCGGCCGTGGTCTGCGGCCCCGACACGGTCAGCTACCGGGAGCTGGACCGGCGGGCCAACCGGCTCGCCCACTGGCTGCGCGCCCACGGCGTCGGCCCGGACCGGCTGGTCGGGGTCCTATTGGAACAGTCGGTCGAGTTGGCCGTGACGCTGCTCGGCGTGCTGCGGGCCGGCGGGGCCTACCTGCCGCTGGACCCGGAGCAGCCCGCCGCCCGGCTGGGCCTGATGCTCGCCGACGCCCGGCCGACCGTGGTGCTGACCAGCTCCGACCTGCGCGGCCGGCTGCCCGCCGAGACGGTGGCGACCGGCCTGGACGAGATCGCCGCCGAGGTCGCGGCCCGGCCCGACACCCCACCCGCGACCGCGACGACCGGCGGGAACCTCGCGTACGTCATCTACACCTCCGGCTCCACCGGCACGCCGAAGGGGGTGGCCGTGGCGCACCGGCAGGTGCTGCGCTACCTCGACGGGGTGGCCGACCGGTTCGGGATCGCCCCGGCCGCCCGGTACGGGCTGCTGCAGTCGATGTCGTTCGACTTCAGCGTCACCGTCTTCTACCTGGCGCTGGCCACCGGCGGCGCGGTGCACCTGCTCCCCCGCCGGTGCACCGGCGCCGAACTCGCGCAGCGGCTGCGCGCCCAGCGCATCGACTACCTGAAGATCACCCCGTCGCACCTGGCGGCGCTGGCCGCCGACGCCGAGCCGGGCGATCTGCTGCCCACCCGCGCGCTGGTCCTCGGCGGCGAGTCGTCCGACCTGGACCGCGTCGTCCCGCTGGCCGCGGCCGGCCCGGCCCGGGTGTTCAACCACTACGGCCCCACCGAGGCCACCGTCGGCGTCGCCACCCACGAGGTGACCGCCGACGCGCCGGGCACCGGCCCGGTGCCGACCGGCCGGCCCCTGCCGCACGCCCGGGTGCACGTGCTCGACGAGCGGATGCGGCCGGTGCCGGTCGGGGTGACCGGCGAGCTGTACCTCGGCGGGGACCGGCTCGCCCGCGGCTACCTGAACCGGCCGGGCCTGACCGCCGAACGGTTCGTGCCCGACCCGTACGGGCCGCCCGGCGCGCGCCTCTACCGCACCGGCGACCTGGGCCGCTGGCGCTCCGACGGGCAGCTGGTGTTCCTCGGCCGCCGCGATCACCAGGTGAAGATCCGTGGCTACCGGGTCGAGCTGGGCGAGGTCGAGGCCGCGCTGCGGGACTGTCCCGGGGTGCGGCAGGCCGTGGTGCTGCTGCGCGACGAACGGCTGGTGGCGTACCTGGAACCGGTGCCCGACGCCGTCGCACCGGAACCGGCGGAGCTGCGCCGCCGCCTCGCCGACCGGCTGCCCGAGCACATGGTCCCCAGCCGCTGGGTACGCCTGGACCGGCTGCCGTTGCAGGAACACGGCAAGGTGGACCGGCGGGCCCTGCCCGAGCCGACCGACGACGGGCCGGCCGGCGAACGGGTCGCGCCGGTCGGGCCGGTCGAGACCCTGGTCGCCGGGATCTGGCGGGCGGTGCTCGGGGTGGCCGAGGTCGGCGCCACCGACGACTTCTTCGACCTGGGCGGGCACTCGCTGCTGGCCACCCAGGTGGTGGCCCGGCTGCGCCGGGAACTGCCCACCGTCGGCGTCACGGCGGCGGTCAGCGTGATGGACCTGTTCCGCCACCGCACCGTACGCGAGCTGGCCGGCCTCGTCGTCGGCACCGGAGCCGGCACCGGTGGGCTGCTGCACGAGCTGACCCCGCCGGTGCCCGCCGCCGACCGGATCGCCACCCTGGTCTGCGTCCCGTACGGCGGCGGCAGCGCCGTGGTGTACCAGCCCCTCGCCGACGCGCTGCCGCCCGGGTACCGGCTGCTGTCGGTGGCCGTGCCCGGACACGACATCGGTCTCGCCGACGACCCCGCGCCCATCGAGGACGTCGCCGCCGACGTCGTCGCGGAGATCCTGGCCCGGGTGGCGGGCCCGCTGATCCTGTACGGGCACTGCGGCCCCGGCGGCGCGCTGGCGGTGGAGGTCGCCCGGCGGCTGGAGGCCGCCGGTCGGGACCTGCTGGCGGTCCACCTCGGCGCGGTCTTCCCGTTCGGCCGGCCCGCCGGCGGGCTCCTCGGGCCACTGCTGCGGCAACGGCTGGTCGAACGCCTGCGCAGCGACCGGATCTACCGCACCTGGCTGCAGGCGCAGGGCACCGCCGTCGGGTCGCTCGCTCCCGACGAGGTCCGCTTCCTGATCCGCGCGATGCGGCACGACGCCCGGGTCTCCGAGGACTACTTCACCGAGCTGATGCGCCGGCGGGTCACCCCGCTGCGCGCGCCGGTCGTCTCCGTGGTCGGCGAGCGCGACCGCGGCACCGACTACCACGAGGAGCGGTACCGGGAGTGGCACTTCCTCGCCGACCGCACCGCGCTCGCCGTGATCGACGAGGGCGGGCACTACTTCCTGAAGTACCGGGCCGGTGAGCTGGCCGAGATCGTCACCGGCGTACACCGGCGGCTCGACGCGCCGCCCCCACCCACGCCGGCCGAGCCGGACGGTACGCCACCGGCCTGGCAGCTCGCCGGCGTCTCCCACCGGCCCGCCCCGGTCGTCGACGCCGAAGCCGCGCCCGGCGGCCCGACCGCCCGGCAGCCGGGGCGGGACGAGCGGACCCCGGCGACCGCGCCGCCGCCGAGCATGCGCCGCTTCGGCCTGGTCGCGGCCGGCCAGGTCGTCTCCGGCATGGGCACCGCCCTGACCACCTTCGCGATCCCGCTGTGGATCTACACCCAGACCGGGTCGCTGGCCCGGTTCGCGCTCTTCGCCGTGCTCGGCCTGCTGCCCGGCCTGCTCGTCGCGCCGCTGGCCGGGGCGCTCATCGACCGCACCAGTCGGCGTCGCGTCCTGCTGCTCGCCGGCGTGGCCGCGGGGAGCGCCAACGCGGTCATGGCCGGGCTGGTGCTGGCCGACCGGGTCGAGGTGTGGCACTTCTACCCGTTGACCGGCTGGCTGTCGGTGGCGCTGGCCTTCCAACGCCTCGCGTTCGTCTCGGCCGTGCCGCAGCTCGTGCCGAAACGTTTCCTCGGCCACGCCAACGGCCTCACCCAGACCGCCGTCGGCCTCACCCAGTTCACCGTCCCGCTGGTCGCCGTCGCGCTGCTGGAGGCCGTCGGGCTGCGCGGCATCCTGCTCCTCGACGTGGCGTCGTACGCGTTCGCGCTCGGGGTGCTGGCGACCGTCCGGTTCCCCCGCACCCTGGCCCTGCAACGCCGCGAGAGCATCGGCGCGGAGATCGTCGCCGGGCTGCGCTACTCGCTGCGGCGCCGGGAGTTCCGCGCGATGCTGGCGTTCTTCGCCGCGCTGAACTTCTTCCTCTTCCCCGCCCTGTTCCTGCTCTCCCCACTGGTGCTCGGCTTCGCCGACCTGAGCGACGTGGCGCGGGTCGCGTTGACCGGCGGGGTGGGCGCGGCCACCGGCGGCCTGGTGATGCTGGTGTGGGGCGGCCCCCGCCGACGCCGGATGCGGGCGGTGCTGCTGGGCACCCTCGGCATCGCGGTGGCCGCCGTACTGACCGGGCTGCGGCCCAGTCTGCTCGTCGTCGGCGCGGGCGCGTTCGGCATGTATCTGGCGCTCGGCATCGTCAACGGCGTCTACAACACGATCATCCAGACCAAGGTGCCGCCCCGCGCGCACGGCCGCGTCTTCGCGCTCAACCAGATGGTCGCGCAGTCCACCCTGCCACTCGGCTGGGGGCTCGTCGCGCCGTTCGCCGCCCGGGTGGTCGAGCCGCTGCTGCTGCCCGACGGCGCGCTGGCCACCACGGTCGGCGCGGTGATCGGCGTCGGCCCGGGCCGGGGTCACGGGCTGCTCTACGTGCTGTTCGGGTTGTGCATCGCGATGACGGCGCTGGTGTCGCTGGCCACGCCCGTCCTCGCCCGGTTCGACGACGAGGTGCCCGACGCGCCACCGGACGACCTGGTCGGCATCGAGGAACGCCGGGCCAGGGCCGCCGGCATGCCGGAACACCGGGCACGGGTGGCCGTGGCCGGACGGGAGGTGGGCTGAGATGACCACGACGACCACCGGCCGGGGGGCACCTCCGCCCCGGACCGTGCCCGAGTTGCTCGACTGGCGTACCGCGCTGCACCCGGACCGGGTGGCGGTCGAGGTGCACGGCGTGGCAAGGCTGACCTTCGCCGAATGGTCCGCCGGTGCGGGCGCCGTCGCCGCCGCCCTGCGGCACCGGGGCCTGCGCCACGGCGACCGCGTCGGCCTGGTGTTCGGCGCCCACGACTGGACGCGGTTCGCGGTGGCGTACTGCGGGGTGCTGCGGGCCGGCGGCGTCGCCGTACCGCTCTCCGACCGGCTCGCCGCCGGGCAGCTCGGGTACGCGCTGACGCACTGCGCCGCCACCGCCGTCGTACACGGCGACGACACCCCCACCCCGCCCGTCCCGCCCGGCCTGCCGGTCTGGACCTGCGGCGACCTGCTCGCCGATCCCGGCACCAACCCCGACCAGGCCGACACCGACCCCAAACTGTCGGCCGCCCGGCCCGGCGACCTCGCGCAGATCCTCTACACCTCCGGCACGACCGGCCGCCCGAAGGGCGTGGCGGCCAGCCACGCCAACCTCACCGCCGGCGCGCCCAGTCACCCGCGCCGGCTCGCCCTGGCCCACTCGGAACGGTTCCTGCACGCGTTCGCCATCGGCACCAACGCCGGACAGACCATGCTGCTCAACGCGCTCACCGCGAAGGCCGGCGCGCTCACCCTGCCCCGGTTCACCCCGCTCCGGTTCGCCCGGCTGGTCGAGGCCGCCGGCACCGGAACCGTGTTCGTCGTACCGTCGATCGCCGTCGAGCTGCTCGACTCCGGGGCGCTGCGCGGCCGGGACACCTCCGGCGTACAGCTGATCGGCTCCACCGCCGCGCCGCTGGCCCCGGCGATCGCGGCCCGGCTGGCCGCGGCCTTCCCGCAGGCCACCATCGTCAACTACTACACCTCCACGGAGGCGGCCCCGGCCCAGACCACCATGATCTACGACCCGACCCGGCGGGACGCGGTCGGCCGGCCGGTCGGCGGCCAGCTGATGGTCGCCGACGCCCACGGCAACCCGCTGCCCGCCGGTACGACCGGCGACGTGTGGCTGTGTGCCCCGTACCCCCGGGCCTACTACCGGGACGAGGCGGCCAACCGGGCCACCTTCCGGGACGGGTGGGTACGGATGGGTGACGTCGGACGCGTCGACGCCGACGGCTACCTCTACCTCACCGACCGGCACCAGGACGTGATCAAGACCGGCGCGTTCAAGGTCTCCACCCTGGAGGTCGAGGCGGCGCTGCACGAGCACCCCCTGGTCGCCGAGGCAGCCGTCGTCGGCGTGCCCCACCCGGTGCTCGGCTCGGCGGTCGCCGCCGCCGTCGTGCCCCGGCCGCCCACCGGCCCGGACGGGCTGTCGCTGCCGGCGCTGCGCGGGTTCCTCGCCGACCGGCTCGCCGACTACCAGCTGCCGGCCCGGCTCCTGCTGCTGGACCGGCTGCCCCGCAACGAGGGCGGCAAGGTGCTCAAACGGCAGCTCACCGGCCTGTTCGACAACTGACCACCGGATTGAACGATCATGGGAGAGCATGTGGGCACCGCCGAGGCGACATCCGCGCAGCACGCCGTCTGGTTCACCGAGCACGCCGGGGTCGCCGGCACGGCGTACCACATGGCGCTGGGCGTACGGTTCGCCGCCGAACTCGACCGACGGGCCCTCGTCGCGGCGTGCGCCGCGGTCATCGAACGGCACCCGGTCCTGGCCGCCCGGGTCACCACCGACGACGACGGCACACCCCACCTGGCGCCGGCTGAGACCCGCCCGACGGTCACCGTCGGTGAACTGACCGACGCCCGGGTCGCCGAGGAGATCGCCCGCCCGCACGACCTGCGGACCGGACCACTGGCCCGGTTCACCCTGCTGACCGGCGCCGACGGGACGCACCTGCTGCTCGTCACCGCCCACCACCTGGCCTTCGACGGCATGTCCAAGGACGTCCTCGCCCGCGACCTGGCCACCGCGTACACCGCCACGCACCGGGGCGGCCCGACCGAACCCGCGCCACGCTCGGACGGGTACGCGGGTCTCGCGGCGGCCGAACAGCAGCGGGTCGCCGTCGATCTGCCCGCCGCCCGCGCCTACTGGGCACGGCACTGGTCCGGCCCCGGCGACGTCGTCCTGCCCGGCCTGCGCCGGCTGCCCACCGGTGCGGAGCCGGGCGTCGCCGTGACCGTCGACCTGCCCGCCGACCTGGTCGACGGCGTCGAACGGGCCGCCCGGTCGCTCGGGGTGACCCGCTTCGAGCTGCTGTTCGCCGCACTGCACGCCCTGCTCGCCCGCTACGGCAACCGGGGCACCCCGGTCGGCGTGGCCCTGTCCACCCGTACCCCGGACCAGGCCGACCGGATCGGGCTGTTCGTCAACGAGCTGCCCGTCGCCGCCGACCCGGCCGGCGGAACGTTCCGCGACCACGCCCGCGCCGTCCGGTCCCGGCTGCGCGAGGTGTACCGGTACCGCGCCGTGCCGCTGGCCCACGCCGTGTCCGGCCTACGGCCCGCGCCGGCGTTGACCCCGGTCAGCATCGGCTACCGGCGGCGCGGCGGCGAGCCGGCCTTTCCCGGGGTGGCCGGCGAGGTCGACTGGACGCTGTTCTGCGGCGCCGCCCGCAACGCCCTGCACGCGCAGATCGTGGACGCCCCCACCGGCATCACGGTCAGCCTCCAGCACAGCCCCTCGGCCATCGACACCGAGGCGGTACGCCGGATCGGCGGGCACCTGCGTACCCTGCTGACCGCCGCGGTCGCCGACCCCGACCGGCCGGTGACCGATCTGCCGGTGCTGCCCGCCGACGAGCTGGACCGGGTCACCCGCGCCTGGAACGACACCACCCGGACGTACCCGGCCGGGGCCAGCGTGCCGGCCCTGTTCGCCGCCCGGGTCGCCGCCGCACCGGACGCGCCGGCCCTGGTCGACGGCGACCGGACGCTGAGCTACGCCCAGCTCGACGCCGCCGCCGCGCGCCTCGCCGAGCTGCTGCGGCAGCGGGGCGTCGGCCCCGGGTCGCTCGTCGCGGTCGCGCTGGACCGCTCCTGGCAGGCGGTGGTGACCCTGCTGGCGGTGCTGCGCCGCCGGGCCGCGTACCTGCCGGTCGACCCGGGACATCCGCCGGCCCGCCGGGAACTCGTCCTCGCCGACGCCGCCCCGGCGCTGGTCGTGACGCCCACCGCGACCGAGGCGGCCCGGCCCACGCTCGCGCTCGACCGGATCGACCTGCTCGACGGCCCCGTGCCGGCGGAGACCGCCGAACCACCGAGCGCCGACGATCTCGCGTACATGCTCTACACCTCCGGCTCGACCGGCCGGCCGAAGGGCGTGGCGGTGCGGCACGGGGCGCTGGCCAACCTGCTGCTCGGCGTACGGGACGTGCTGGGCAGCGGCCCGGCGGACCGGTGGCTGCACCTGACGTCGCTGTCGTTCGACATCTCCGCCGTGGAGGTCTTCCTGCCGCTGGTCACCGGCGGCCGGGCGGTCGTCGCGTCGACCGTCAGCGCGCTGGACGGCGCGGGCGTGCTCCGGCTGGTCCGCGCCGCCGGGGTGACCCACGCGCAGGCCACCCCGTCGGGCTGGCGGGTGCTGCTGGAGGCCGGCCTCGGGGCGCCCACGCCGGGCGCCGCCGAGGTCGTGCCGGAGCCGCTGGTCGCGGTCGCCGGCGGCGAGGCGCTGCCGGTCGCCCTCGCCCGGGACCTGCGGGCCCGCACCGCCCGCCTGGTCAACGGGTACGGGCCGACGGAGGCGACGGTGTACGCGACGATGGCGGACCTGCCCGCCGACCCCGACGAGGTCACCATCGGCCGGCCGCTGCCGAACGTGCGCGCCTACGTGCTGGACGAGGCGCGCCGGCCCGCCCCCGTCGGGGTGCCTGGCGAGCTGTACCTGGCCGGCGCCGGGCTGGCCGCCGGCTACCTGGGGCGGGACGACCTCACCGCCGAGCGGTTCGTGCCGGACCCGTTCGGGCCGGCCGGCGGGCGGCTCTACCGCACCGGCGACCGCTGCCGATGGCTGCCGGACGGGCGGATCGACTTCCTCGGCCGCGCCGACGACCAGGTCAAGATCCGGGGGCACCGGATCGAACTGGGCGAGATCGACACCCGGCTCCTCGACCATCCCGGCGTGGCCGGAGTGGCGACGGTGCTCCGGCGGGACGACGACGAGCCGCGCCTCGTCGCGTACGTGGTGGCCTCGGCCGGCACCGCCCCGGAGCCGGCCGAGCTGCGCCGGCACCTGGCGCTGACCCTGCCGCAGGCCGTGCTGCCGACCGACTTCGTGGCGCTCGACCGGCTGCCGTTGAGCCCGAACGGCAAGGTCGACCGGGCCGCCCTGCCCGCCCCGGCGCCCCGGGACGCCGTCGTGGACGCCTCCGGGGCGGCGGACGCGGACCCCGCCGACGCGGGCGACGCCGGCGACGACCCGGTGGTGGAGCAGCTGCGGCAGATCTGGCAGGAGGTGCTGCGGATCCCCGACATCGGCGTGCACGAGGACCTGTTCGACCTGGGCGGGCACTCGTTGACCGTGACCCGGATCAGCGGCCGGATCCAGCAGCGGCTCGGGGTCGAGGTGCCGCTGGACGCCTTCTTCGACACCCCGACCATCGCGGAGATCGCCGAGATCGTCCGGCGGTCCGGAAAGGAGTTCTGATGGGCAGCACCGACCTGCGCGCACGGATCGCGGAGCTGGTCAGCGAGGCCACCGGAGGGGAGGTCTCGGCGGCCGACGTGCTCGCCGGCGGGTCCATGATCGCTCTTGGCGTCGACTCCCTGGGGCTGCTGCGCCTGGTCGACGCGATCGAGCTGGAGTACGGCGTCGAGATCGAGCTGAACGGGCCCGGCCGCCCCCTGGACACCCTCGACGACCTGGTGGCGCTGCTGGCCGCCGTCGCGCCGGACGAGTCGTCGCCGGGGGCGGTGGCCGCCCAGGGTTGACCGGTCGACGGGGCGGCGGGCGCTGCGGCCCGCCGTCCCCGGGTCCACCGCGTCCGGTGTGGATCAGGCGCGGACGGGTGGTTCGGCGGGCGCGGCGGCGTCGCCGGGGTCCGGTTCGCGGTCAACCGGATCGGCCGGTGCCGTGCCGGTGGCGCGGGCGGCGGCTCCGGCCTGGAGCCGCCGAACGTCTCGGCTGGTCAGCATGCCGAGGACGGAGAACACCATCAGCGCCGCGAGGATGAGCAGCGTGTCGCGGTTGCCGATCGCCGCGGCGACGGGCCCCACCGCCACCTGGCCGAGCGGGATGGCGACGAAGGACCCCAACATGTCGTACGAGTAGACGCGGGCCAGCCGGTCGGCCGGGATGTGCTGCGCGATCGACGTCTCCCAGGCCACCGCGAACTGTTCGACGGCGATCCCGGCCGCGACCCCCGCCGTCACCAGCACGACGACGGTCGGCGCCAGGGCCAGCCCCAACAGCAGCAGCGACTCGGCGAACATGCACGCCACCCCGAGCAGCAGCAGCCGGCGTACCCGGATCCGCAGCGCGATCAACCCGCCGACGACCATTCCGGCGGTCTCCGCCGCCAGCACCACACCCCAGGCGCCGCGGCCGATCGTCGCGTCCGCGACGGCCGGGCCGAGCACGTTCAGGCCGCCGGCGAGCGCCGCGTTGAGGATCATGAAGCCGAGCACCACCACCCAGACCCAGGTACGCGCGGTGAACTCGGTCCAGCCCTCCCGGAGGTCGGCCACGATGCTCGTGCCGGTCCTGCCCGCCCCCGGTGCGGCGACCCGCAGGCCGGTGAACGCGACGGCGGCGACGGCGAAGGTGAGCGCGTCGATGCCGAGGCCCCACCCCGGTCCGACGACCGCCACCAGCACGCCGCCGAGGGCGGCGCCGCCGATCATGCCCGTGTTCATGCCGAGCCGGATGATCGCGTTGGCGGGCTGGATCAGCTCCGGCGGCACGGTCTGCGGCGTCGCGGCGGCCGAGGCCGGCTGGGCCAGCGCGCTCACGATCCCGTTGGCCGCGCTCAGCGCCAGCAGCAGCGGGATCGACGCCGTGCCGGTGAGCACCAGGGCGGCCACCGCCGCCTGGGTCAGCGCGCCGAGCAGGTTGGAGCCGACCAGGACCACCCGGCGCGGGAGCCGGTCGGCCACCACCCCACCGAAGAGCACGAACAGCACGTTCATCAGCGACCGGGCGCCCACCACCAGGCCCAGGTCACGCACCGAGCCGGTCAGGTCGAGCACGGCGAAGGCGAGCGCGATGGGAGCCACCCCGTTGCCCAGCATGTTCACCAACCGGCCGGCGGCCAGGTAACGGAACGCGGCATACCGCAGTGGCGCGAACATCGCCGTCCTCCCTCCAGAACTGGGCAACGGTACCGCCGACGTGGATCATGCCGGGGGCGGGTGGCGCCGGGGGCGGGGTGTGGAGTCACATTTTTCGATCGACTTCCCACGACGCGGCACCGGCACTCCCGCGGCGCGCCGCCGGCAAGTACTCTCCCCGCGGAGAGGAACGCAATGATCAGTCGTCGAAAGTTGATCGCCACCGGTCTCGGCGTCACGGCCGGCCTGGTGACGGCAGGTTGCAACCAGAAGACCTCGTCCGGCGCCGCGTGGTCGCAGGCGGACCCGGACCCGTCGGCGACGAGCTCGCCGGTGGACGAGGCGCGGGTGACCGTCACGCCGGCTGCCGACGCCACGAAGGTGTCGCCGCTCGATCCGGTCGTCGTGGCGGCCGAGAGCGGCACGCTCAAGCACGTCTCGGTGGCGACGGGCGGCAAGACCGTCGCCGGCAAGCTGGACGACGATCAGACCTGGCGATCGACCGGCAAGCTGGCCTACGGCAAGACCTACACGGTCACCGTGTCGGTGGCCGACTCCGCCGGCACGCTGACCGAGCACACGAGCAGCTTCAGCACGGTGAAGCCGTCCGGGGTCGCTTCGGTCACGTTCCAGGCAAGCGCGCTGGCCGCGCTCCGGACGGGCGGTACGTACGGGGTCGGTCAGCCGGTCATGGTGAACTTCAGCAAGCCCGTCAAGAACCGCGCCGAGGCCGAGAAGGCGATGGTGGTGGAGACCACCCCGGCCGTCGAGGGGCGGTGGCGCTGGATCGACGGGCAGAACGCGCACTGGCGGCCGGAGAAGTACTGGGCCTCCGGCACGAAGATCTCGGTGCAGATCAACCTCTTCGGCGTGGACCTCGGCAAGGGGGTGTACGGCGGCTCCAACGCGAGCACGAACTTCACCATCGGCCCGTCCCGCATCGCCATCGCGGACGCCGGCACCCACCGGATGAAGGTCTACATCGACGGCAAGATGGTGCGCGACGTCCCGATCAGCATGGGCAAGGGCGGCACCACCAAGGGCGCGAACGGTGAGGTCATCAGCTACTGGACGCGCTCCGGCCCGCACGTGGTGATGACCCGCGAGCCGTCGCACCGGATGACCTCGGCCAGCTACGGGATCGTCGACCCCAAGAACCCCAACTACTACGACGAGGTCATCCAGCTCTGCCTGCGGATCTCGTACTCGGGCGAGTTCGTCCACCTGGCGGACTGGAACATCGGTGCACAGGGCAACCGGAACACCTCGCACGGCTGCATCAACGTCGGCCCGGCCGACGCCCGGTGGTTCTACGACACGTTCCGGCTCGGTGACGTGGTCGACGTACGCAACACCCCGCGACCGATGACGCTCACCGACGGGGTGGGTGACTGGACCATTCCGTGGGACAAGTGGTGACCCCGGGCGACGCCCCGCCCCGGTGAGCCGGGGCGGGGTGCGGCTCAGTCGGCCAGTTCGACCAGCGGGAACGCCCGGTGCCGCCGGGGCGGGACGAGGAAGTTCTGCCGGCGGGTACAGGTCAGGAAGCGTTCCAGGCCGTTGTCCTGTTCGGCCACCCGGTGCTTGCGGGCCAGGTCCACGGCCGCCTGGCTGTGCCGCATCCGGGCGAAGAAATCGGCGGTCGGCACGAACACGCTGAAGTGCAGCTTCGGCTGACTGCTGCCGTCCGGCACGTCCAGGACGTCGAAGCCGGGGCCGTCGATGCGCAGGTGCATCGGGGTGCCGTCCGGCGCCCGGGAGCTGCGCTGGAGCGTGGACAGGTGACCCATCCGGCGCTCGCCCCGGGGCAGGCCGATGCCCTGGGCGGTCCGCTCGGCGTACCCGGGGCCGCGGTTCTCCGCCGGCAGGAACGACGGCCCGCCGCCGTCGGTGAGCTGGTCGGGGTTGCCGGGGTGCACCGCCGGGGCGTGGAACATGTACTGCACCCGTTTGGTGAAGTTGCCGTTGTCGCTCGGCGGGGTGTCCGGCGAAGCCATGTCATAGAACTGGAGCATGTCGAGGATGACGTGTGACAGGTGCTGGATGCTGCCGTTGTCCAGGTAGTCGCCCGCCTCGGCGGTGGTCAGCCGGGCCGACGGGTGGCCGGCGAAGGTGCAGATCGCCGGCGGGCCGGAGGCGTTGGACTGCTGGTCGGAGAAGCCCATCCACATCGGCGAGTCGCGTTGGATGAACCGGGCGTACGGCAGCCGGTTCTGCTCGGCCACCGAACGGGGCAGTCCGACCTGGGTGAACATGTGCCGGCTGGAGGTGACGGTGAGCAGCCCGGCGAAGGCCGGCGAGGGCGTCGGCCGGGCGGCCAGGGTGCCGCTGCCGTCGAACCAGGCCAGCACGTCCTGGATGACCGTCGCCCGGTCGCTGCGGAAGGTGAACAGCAGGTCGTTCTGCTCGATCCGCACCGGGACGGTGAAGCGCTGCTTGGTGACCCCGGGGTTGTCCGGGTGGACGTCGGTCGGCGCGGGTGCCGCCTCCTCGAGCACGGACCGGGACGGGTCCGCGAGCAGCCGCGGCAGGTGCGCGCTCACCAGGTCACCGGTGAGGCCGCCCGGCAGCCGTCGGAAGTACGGCAACCCGTACGAGACGAACGTCATCAGGCCGGCCGCGCCGAACGGGTACCGCGACTCCAGCGCGGCGAGCACCCGGGCCAGTTCCCGCTGGTCGTCCGGACCGGGGCTGCGGGACAGCGCGGCGGTGAGGTAGACGGTGTGCACCGGCGGCATGACGAACGGGCCGCCGGTGGGCGAGGACTGCTCGGGCGCGCTGAACCGGGCGACGTCGAACTGGATGTCGGGCAGGCCCGCCGCCGGGTGGGGCGCGGCGGGACGCTGCGGCGTGCGGGCGCCGGTGGAGCAGGCGGCGAGGGCGGACGCGGCCATCGCCAGCGCGCCGCCGGCCAGCACCGTCCGGCGGCGGACCCGGGACTCGTCGACCATGCGTCAGCGGGACCGGTCGAGCGCGGCGCGCAGGGCCTCGCCCAGCTCCGCGTCGCCCGGGTCGGTCAGCCGCACCGCGTGCTCGGTGAGCCCGACGAAGCCCTCCCGGGCGCCGCCGTTACGGGTCGGGCTCACCACCACCGTGCCGGCGTCCTGCTCGACGTCCACGTGCCGGGTGCCCTTGGCGTAGGTGGCCCAGGTACGCAGACCGAGCGCGTCGAGGACGGGCGCGAACGGCGACGGGCCGTCCCGCAGGGCGGGGGTGGGGACGCCGGCGCGCGAGGCGCCGAGCATCCGGCGTACGGCGGCGCCCAGTTCGCGGGCGTCGGCGGGCTCGTCGAGGACCTGAAACGTGCCGTTGGCGATCCACATGCCGTCGGCGGTCAGCGACGAGGAGTGCGCGACGTAGCGGCCTCTGCGCAGGTCGAGCGCGGCGAGTCTGGTCATGAGGGTCCTCGATGGGGAGGGGGACGCCCCAGGATAACCGTGGGACGTCCCCGCCGGTCTATCTCATCGTGATGACGCGGACGGTGACCCCCTTGCTCGCGCCGTACTGGACGATCTGGTTGAGGACGTTCTGCTGGGCGGCGGTAGCCGTCCCTCGGGGAATCGCGATCTCCAGTTCCCGGGCGGCGACCTGGCCGGGTCTGATGGTGACCCCGTCCCAGGTGACCGCGTTGTTCTTGGCGAACCCGGCGGCCTTGTCCACGTAGCCGGTCAGCCGGCTGCTGAGCTGGCTGGCACTCTGATACGTCTTCGCGGTCAGGTCGACGCTCTTGATGCTGGTGGCGGTGCCGTTGGCGAACCGGTCGATGGTCGGGAAGCTGCGTGGCAGGTTGCCGCCGAGCTTCGCCTCGATGGCCAGGCCACGCTCGAACTGGTTGAGCTTCCAGACCGAACTGCCGCCCTTGAGGGCCGCCCCGAGGCCGCCGCTGAGGGCGCCCAGCGCGCCGCCGATGGCGAAGTCCTTGAGGGCGTCGCCCATGGTGTACTTGCGCCCGGTCAGCGCCGCGATTCCGGCGCCGATGCCGACCGAGGAGGCGCCACCGATCAGCGCCCCGATCAGGATCGGCACGCAGATCGGGCAGTCGCCGTTGGGGTCGGAGAGGTTGACCGGGTCGTTGAGGGCGTAGCTGTAGAGGTTGGCGCTGCCGCCGCCGAAGCCGGCCGGGTCCTGGCTGAGGAAGCGGCCCGTCTCCGGGCTGTACCAGCGGGCCCGGTGGTAGGACAGCCCGGTGTCGGGGTCGCGCTCGCGGCCGGTGAACTGCTGGGTGTTGCCGCTGGCCGCGCCGCTGGCGGTGGCCACACCGAACGGGTCGTACCGGTATTCGGTGGTCAGGGTGCCGGCGGAGTCGGCGAGACCGAGGACGCTGCCGAGCGCGTCGGTGACCGGCACCCGGGCGCCGGCGGCGTCGGTGCGGACCAGGGTCTGGTCGAGCCCGGCGGTGAGCCGGTCGACGGCGGTCGCGCCGGTCGACTCCCGGACCAGGTTCGGGCCGTCGTAGAGGTTGTTGGTGGTGGTGCCGGCGGCGGTCCGGTCGGCCAGCCGCCCGGCGGCGTCGTAGCCGTAGGAGACGGCCAGGCCGGGGCCGGTGACTCCGGTCAGCTCGCCCCGGGCGTTCCAGGCGTAGCCGAGGATCCCGTCACCGGTCAGGTTGCCCTCGTCGTCGTAGCTGAACGTCCGGTCGCCCCGGCTGGTCAGCCGGTTCGCGGCGTCGAAGCTGGCCGGCGGTCCGGTGCCGGGAACGGTGACGTTGGCGAGGCTGCCGGTGAGGCCGAGCACCCGGCCGGCGCCGTCGTACGAGTACGCGAGGTGGCCGATCGGCACGCCGCCGGTGCTCTCGTACGACATCCCGGTGAGCTGCGACGCCGTGTCGTACGCGTACCGGGTGACCACGCCGGCCTGCTCGACGCGGTCGGTGCGGCCCGCGCCGTCCCGGTGCCAGGTGGCGGTGGTCCCGCCCTGGGTGATCTGCTCGATCAGGCCGGTCGGGTCGTAGTGGTAGGAGATCGCCGGCTGCCCGGGCACGGTCATCCCGGAGCGGCGGCCGGCGGCGTCGTAGGAGTAGCCGACGGTGCCGGCCGGGCTGGCCACGCTGACCACCTGGTCGAGGTCGTTCCAGCCGAGGGTGAGCAGCCCGCCGGCCGAGTCGTCGATGGTGGTGAGGCGGTCCAGCGTGTCGTAGCCGAACCGCTTGGTGCTCTCGTAGCCGCCGCCGGTGGTCGCGCCGTAGCCGACGAAGGTGGTGCGGCCCAGCGCGTCGTACTCGGTGACGGTCCGTTGCCCGCGCCGGTCGGTGGCGGAGACGACCCGGCCGAGCACGTCGTACGTCTGCCGGGCCTGCTTGCCGAGCGGGTCGGTGACGGTGGTCGGGCGGTCGGAGTTGTCGTAGGCGATGTTGGTGCTGTTGCCCCGGGCGTCGGTGACCTTCGTCAGGTTGCCGTTGCCGTCGTACTCGTAGCTGGTGCCGCGGCCGAGGCCGTCGGTGCTGGTGACGATCTGGTTGTCCGGGTCGTAGCGGACGTGTTCCTGGACCCCGGTCGGGTCGGTGACGGCGACCGGTCGGCCGACGGCGTCGACGAAGGTGCGGGTGGTGCGGCCCAGCGGGTCGGTCACCGCGACGAGGTCGCCGTGCTCGTACGTGTAGTGGGTGGTGTTGCCGAGCGGGTCGGTGAACGCGGTGACCTGGCCGGCGGCGTTGTACGCGTACCGGCGGGTGCGTCCGGCGGCGTCGGTGGCCGCGGTGAGGTTGCCGTGGTCGTCGTACGTTGTGCGGGTGGTGCGGCCCTGGTCGTCGGTGACCGAGGTGACCTGCCGGTACGGCCCGCCGGAGGTGACCGTGGCGGACTGGGCGGCGGCGGTGCCGGCGAGGGTGGTGAGCGAGGTGAGCTGCCCGTCCGTGTCGTAGTCCAGGGCGGTCCGCCGCCCGTACGGGTCGACCAGCGCGGTGGGCAGGTGGGTGACCGGGTCCCGTTCGGTGGTGGCGGTCCGGGCCTGGGCGGTGCCGGCGGCGGTGGTCTCGGCGACCACCCGCCGGTTCGCGTCGAAACTGGTCTCCCGGACCTGGCCGTCCGGCTCGGTGACCGCCGTCTTCACCACCCGGCCGCCCGCGTCGGTGGTGTACGCGAACCGGTAGGTGACACCGTCGGGCATGGTCTGGGTGGCCACCCGCCCGGCCGCGTCGTAGCTGTTGGCGAGGTAGGTGACGCCTCGGGCGTCGGTGACGGTGGTCATCCGGTTGGCGGTGTCGTACGTGTACGTGGTGGTGCGCCCGCCCGGCGAGGTGACCGTGGTGAGCCGGCCGGCGGTGTCGTAGCCGTACTGCACGGTGCGGCCGGCGTTGTCCTGGGCCCGGGTGACCCGGCCGCTGGTGTAGGAGAGCTTGATCCAGCGGCCGTTGGGCGAGGTGATCTGGGTGATGTCGCCGGACTGCCCGCCACTGGACCGGGTGAGGGTGATCTGGTTGCCGTGCCGGTCCCGGACGGACTGCAGCGGCGTGTTCTCGCCGAAGACGTAGGTCATCCCGTCGGTGCGGACCAGGTCCCAGCCGTTGCCGTTCCAGGTCATCACGGCGTCCCGGAACGGCCCGGTGGTGTCGACGGCCTTGAAGACCGCGTCGGTCCAGCCGGTGCCGGGGCTGATCCGGTCCATGTGGACCTTGCCGCTGTCCGGGAAGACCAGGTCGGCCTCGCTGTACTGCCGCTCGGAGTAGATGAAGATGCCGTAGGTGAAGTTGGCGCCGATGCCGAACTCGCGGGTCTGGGTGTCGTTCTGCCGGTAGGTGCGGGTGATGGCGATCGGCAGGACGTCGTTGACCACCAGGTCGGTGTGCTCGTCGACGAAGAGGCCGCTGGCCAGATCGACGGGGTCGCCGCCGGAGTCGCCGTCCTCGCCGGGGCCGCTGCCGGCGGGCCGCTTGCCGCTGCCGTTGAACATCGCCCCGGTGAACTCCCAGACCCGCACGTCCGGGTCGGGCACGATCTGCCGTCCGTCTGGGGTGACGGTGCCGTGGCCGTAGATGTACCAGCCGGCCTCCGCGCCGGTCACCGCGCAGACCGAGGGCGCCTTCGCCGCCTTCCCCGGCTTCTTCGGGTACGACTTCACGGGCGCCTTGGTGCACGGCACACGGCCCGGGTCGTAGTCCCAGAAGTCGAGCCGGCTGCCCGGCGCCAGGCCCTGGGTGTTCGGGTAGATGATCTGCGCGCCCTCGGGCAGGATCACCGAGCCGCCGGGCTGGACGGTGAAGTAGACCGGCGTACGCACGCCGGCCGGGAGCGGGAACGGCGGCTGGTCCACCGGGAGCGCGGTGATGGACAGCTCGGTGACCGGCTTGCCGGCCCGGTCGCGGATCACCGCGCCCTTGGGCAGCCGCACCTCGAAGCCGGGGATCGCCGGGGTGGTGATGACGGTCTGCTTCCGGGTGGGCGACGGGAAGCGGACGCTGTGGTCGGTGTCGAGCCGGGTCATCCAGATCGGGTACGACAGCTCGACCGTCTCCCCCGCCCGCAGGTCCACGCCGGTCTCGAAGCGGCCGAAGGCGCGACCCGGGCTGCTGGCCGTCGCGCCGTCGATGACCAGGACGTGGTGCCCGGCGGTGAGCCCGGTGAGCAGGAACCGGCCGCTGGCGTCGGTGCGCGTGCTGCGCCGGCCGACCGAGAGGGTGACGTCGGCCAGCGGCCCGCCGTTGAGCAGCAGGGCCTGACCGGCCAGCGCGGTCACTCCCGCGTCGGCGCGCAGCGCCGGCTGGAGGTGGCCGTACGCCCCGGTGCGGTGGCTCGCCCAGTCCTCGCCGGCGAGGTTGAACCGGTCCGGCGTCCAGGTCTCGGTCACGTCGCCGGCGGCCCGGGCGGCGCTCGTGGCCGACGTGGTCCGCGCGTCGGCGCTCTTCGCGTCGGAGGTCCTGCCTGTCGGCGCGGCGAGGCCGGCGGGCAGCCGGACCTCCCCGGTCAGCGTCCCGACGGTGGTGGACGACGGGTCGACGAAGACGCTGTACGTGCCGGTGACCGGCAGGGTGACCGAGGTGAAGGTGCAGGTGTCGCCGCAGTAGGTGCTGCTGCCGAGGTTCGACCCGTCCGGCTTCCGGATGACCGCCGTGGCGTTGTAGCGGCCGTACGTGCCGGCGCTCATCACGACGGTGACCACCTGGCCGGCGGTGCCGGGGAAGGTGAACGCCGCGTTCTGGCCGGGCACGGTGGTGGTCAGGGTGACCGCCGGGCCGCCGGGGGTGGTGGCGGCGGTGGCGTCGGCGGGCACGTCGTACACCTGGAGGGTGACCGTGCCGGTGTACATCCCGTCCGGGTTCAACAGGATCGTGTACGTCCCGCTCACCGGCAGGGTCGTGACGTCGAAGAAGCACGTCGCCCCGCAGTAGGCGCTGCCGCCGAGGTTCGACCCGTCCGGCTTGCGGATCACCGCCGTGGCGTTGTACGTCCCGTACGTGCCGCCGCTGCCCTGCACCGAGATCCGCTGACCGGCCGTGCCGGCGAACGACAGCACCGCGTTCTGGCCGGGATCGGTGGTGGTGAGGGTGACCGGGGCGCCGCCGACGGTGGCGGTCGCGGCGGCGTCGGCCGGCACGTCGTAGAGCCGGAGGGTGACCGCGCCGGTGTACATCCCGTCCGGGTTCAACAGGATCGTGTACGTGCCGCTCACCGGCAGCGTGGTCACGTCGAAGAAGCACGTCGCCCCGCAGTACGCGCTGCCGGTCAGGTTCGACCCGTCCGGCTTGCGCACGATCGCCGTCGCGTTGTACGTCCCGTACGTGCCACCGCTCCCCTGCACCACGATCCGCTGACCCGCCGTGCCGGCGAACGACAGCACCGCGTTCTGGCCGGGATCGGTGGTGGTGAGCGGCACGCCCGGGCCGCCGATCGTCGCGCTCGCCGCCACGTCGGCGGGCACGTCGTAGACCCGCAGGGTCACCGCGCCGGTGTAGGCCGCGTCGGGGTTCAGCAGGATGGTGTACGTGCCGCTCACCGGCAGCGTGGTCACGTCGAAGAAGCACGTCGCCCCGCAGTACGTGCTGCCGGTCAGGTTCGACCCGTCCGGCTTGCGCACGATCGCCGTCGCGTTGTACGTCCCGTACGTGCCACCGCTCCCCTGCACCACGATCCGCTGACCCGCCGTGCCGGCGAACGACAGCACCGCGTTCTGCCCGGGGACGGTGGTGGTCAGGGTGACGGCGGCCCCGCCGGGGGTGGTGCTGGCGGTGGCGTCCGGCGGCACGTCGTAGACCCGGACGGTGAGCGCGCCGGTGTAGCTGCCGGCCGGGGTGAGCAGCAGGCTGTATGTGCCGTCGACCGGCAGGACGGTGGTGTCGAAGATGCAGGAGCCGCCGCAGTACGTGCTGCCGATCAGATTGGACCCGTCCGGTTTACGCACCACCGCCGTCGCGTTGTACGTGCCGTACGTGCCGCCGGTGCCCTGGATCAGGATGCGCTGGCCGGCGGTGCCGGGGAACGACACCACACCCTTCTGCCCGGGGACGGTGGTGGTGACGGTGACCGGGTCGCCGCCCGGGGTGGTGCTCACGGTGGCGTCCGGTGGCACGTCGAACACCTGGACGGTCAGGCTGCCGACGGCCGCCGCGACCGGGTCGACCAGCACCGTGTAGGTGCCGGCGGCGGCGAGCGACACCGAGCTGAACGAGCAGCTCGTGGCGCAGGACGAGGTGCTGGTGACCGTGCTGCCGTTGGGGGCGCGCAGCGCCACGGTCACGCTGCCGCCGCCGAACGCGCCGGCGGAGAGGTTGACGGTGACGACCTGCCCGGCGGTCGCCGGGAACGACACGACGGCGTTCTGCCCCGGCACGGTGGTGGTCACGGTGACGGCGGCCCCGCCGGGCGTCGTGCTGGCCGTACGGTCGGCGGGCACGTCGTACACCCGGACGGTGAGCGCGCCGACGGCGCTCGCCCGGCCGTCGACCAGCACGGTGTACGTGCCGTCGGCCGGCAGGGTGGTGACGTCCAGGAAGCACGACGTGCCGCAGGACGAGTTCGACACGATCGACGTGCCGTCCGGCCGGCGCAACGTCACCGTCGCCTCCGACGACCCGAACGTACCGCCGGAGAGCTGCACCGCCACCCGCTGACCGGCGGTGGCGGGGAACGACACCAGCGCGTTCTGCCCCGGCACCGTGGTCGTCACCGTCACCGCCGCGCCGCCGGCGGTGGCGGCGGCCGTGGCGTCGGCCGGCACGTCGTGCACCTTCGCGGTGATGCTGCCGACGACCGTGCCCTTCGGGGCGACGAGCACGGTGTACGTGCCGGCCGTGGACAGCGCGGTGACGTCCAGGAAGCACGACGTGCCGCAGGACGAGTTGGAGACGATCGACGTGCCGTCCGGCCGGCGCAACGTCACCGTCGCCTCCGACGACCCGAACGTACCGCCGGAGAGCTGCACCGCCACCCGCTGACCGGCGGTGGCGGGGAACGACACCACGCCCTTCTGCCCCGGCACCGTGGTGGTCACCGTCACGGCCGCGCCGCCGGGGGTGGTGTTGGCGACCGCGTCGTTGGGCAGGTCGTACACCCGGGCGGTGATCGCGCCGAGGGTGGTGCCGGTCGGGTTGACGAACACCGTGTACGTGCCGGTGGTCGGCAGGGTCACGGCGTTGAACGAGCAGCTCGCGCCGCAGTAGCTCTCGCTGACGATGGTGGAGCCGTCCGGGGCGCGCAGGGTGACGGAGGCGTTGTAGGTGCCGAAGGTCCCGTTGGCCAGGGTGACCGAGACGGACTGCCCGGCGGTGCCCGGGAAGGAGACGACGGCGTTCTGCCCGGGGACGGTGGTGGTCACGGTGACGGCGGCGCCGCCCGGGCTGGTGGTCGCCGAGGCGTCGGCGGGTACGTCGTGGACCTGGGCGGTCACCTCACCGACGTAGGTGGTGTCCGGGTTGAGGAAGATCGTGTACGTGCCGTCGACCGGCAGCACCACCGTGTCGAAGAAACACGACGCCCCGCAGTACGCACTGCCCGTCAGGTTCGACCCATCCGGCTTCCGGACCACCGCCGACGCGTTGTACGTCCCGTACGTGCCCGCACTGAACTGCACCGAGACCCGCTGCCCGGCGGTGCCGGCGAACAAGATCACGGCGTTCTGCCCGGGGGTCGTGGTGCGTACGGTGACCGCGGCGCCACCCGGGCCGGCGGTGGCCGTGGCGTCCGGCGGCACCACGTGGACCTGCGCGGTCACCTGACCGTGGTAGACGCCGTCGGGGTTGAGGAAGATCGTGTACGTGCCGTCGACCGGCAGCACCACCGTGTCGAAGAAACACGACGCCCCGCAGTACGCGCTGCCCGTCAGGTTCGACCCGTCCGGCTTGCGCACGATCGCCGACGCGTTGTACGTCCCGTACGTGCCCGCGCTGAACTGCACCGACACCCGCTGCCCGGCGGTGCCGGGGAAGGAGATCACGGCGTTCTGCCCGATCGTGGTGGCCACGGTGACCGCGGCGCCGCCGGGGTTGGCCGCCACCGTCGCGTCCGCCGGCACGTCGTACACCTGGGCGGTGACCGCCCCGACGTAGCTGGTGTCGGGGTTGACCAGGATCGTGTAGGTGCCGTCGGCCGGCAGGACGGTGCTGTCGAAGACGCAGGAGCCGCCGCAGTAGACGCTGCCGGTCAGGTTCGACCCGTCCGGCTTCCGCACGATCGCCGACGCGTTGTAGGTGCCGTAGGTCCCGGCGGTCAGGTGGACGAGGACCCGCTGGCCGGCCGTGCCGGGGAACGAGACGACGCTGTTCTGGCCGGGCACGGTGGTGGTGACGGTGACCGGGTCGCCGCCCGGGGTGGTGCTCACGGTGGCGTCCGGCGGCACGTCGTACACCTGGACGGTGATGGCGCCGGTAGCGGTGGACTGCGGGTCCACGACGATGGTGTACGTGCCGTCGGTGGGCAGCACGGTGGTGTCGAGGAAGCAGGCGGTGCCGCAGGAGCCGTTGGAGACGATCGTGCCGCCGCCCGGCTTGCGCAGCGTGACCGCGGCGTTGTAGGTGCCGTACGTGCCGCCGCTCAGCTTGACCGAGACCCGCTGTCCGGTGCTGCCGGCGAAGGTGACGGCGGCGTTCTGCCCGGGCACGGTGGTGGTGACGGTGACCGGGTCGCCGCCCGGGGTGGTGGCCGCGGCGGCGTCGGCCGGCACCTCCCGCACGGTCGCGGAGATCGAGCCGGTGGCCGTGCTGGACGCGGCCAGCAGCAGCGTGTACGTGCCGGCGGTGCGGGCCGTCACCGTGTCGATGAAGCCGGTGGCACCGACGCAGCCGGACGAGGCCGCGGTACGCCCGAAGGGGTCGAGGAGCTTCGCGGTGGAGATGCCGCAGGAGCCGAAGGTGCCGTTCGCGAGCTGGACGCTGGCCTGCTGCCCCTCGGCCAGGTCGAACACGACCAGCGCGATGCGGCCGGCGCTGGGGATCGACACCGAACTGGTGCCGCCGATCGCGACCCGGGCGGTGTGCACCACGTCGGCGACCGTGTACGGGGCGGGCGCGACGAAGACGTCCGCGGCGCCCTCGCCGCTGCCGTGGCGGGTGCGTACGCCGATCCGACCGGAACCGGCGCCGGCGGGCACCTGGACGGTCAGGCTGCCGGCGGCGACCGCGGAGGTGGAGGCCCGGGTGCGGTTGAGGGTGACGGCGTTGTCGGCGGCGTCGGGCGCGAAGCCGGTGCCGGTGACGGTGACCGTGCCGCCGGCCACGACGACGTTCGGGGAGACGCCGGTGACGGTGGGCGCGGACTCGTCCGGGCCGGTGACCACGAAGGACTGCGGGCTGGTCGCGGTGGCCCCGGCGACGGAGACGGTGACCAGTCCGGTGCTCGCCCCGGCGGGAACCCGGGCGACCAGGCGCCGGCCGCTGGCCGAGGCGACGACGGCCGGGACGCCGTTGAACTCGACGGTGTTCTCGCTCGCCACGGTGGAGAAGCAGCCGCCCTCCAGGGTCACCTCGGCGCCGACCGCCGCCCGGGCCGGCACCACGGAGAGCAGGGCGAGAGCCGGGCTGCCGTCGTTGGTGACGGAGGTGATGTTGCCGGCGGGGTCGTACCGGTAGCGGGCGGTGCGACCGGCCTGGTCCTGCACGCCGGCCAACTGCCCGGCGGCGTCGTAGGCGTAGCCGACCGAGTCGCAGGAGACCGAGGCCGGGACGATGTCGGGCAGGTCCGCCCGGGCCCCGAAGGCCAGCAACAGGACCAACGCCCCGAGACTCGCGGTGAACCGCAGGCGGGCTCCGGCCCAGACCTTCGATCGGATGCTGCGGCGGCCGAGCGGTCCTGACATGGTGCCTCCCCCAGACGCGACCTCTGCCTGCAAGGTAGGCGAGCGCCATCGGCCGGCATAGATGCGTACGGGAGCGGAGGCCGAACGACAGGGATAACTGTCGGTGAACGATCCATCTACCGGCTGAAATGATCCGGGCAGCCCGTGATCGTGTCGACTATCGGACACTCAGTTGTGTTGCCCGATCCCGGACGAAAAGAGGGCAGGTCAGAGCGATCCACCGCAGCGTGCCCGAAGCCGGCCGGATGACGCCATCACGACTGCGGGACGGCAGTGCGGCGGGGCCGCCGGTCCGGGGCACGGACCGACGACCCCGCCTCCCGATCGCCGTGGCTCAGAACCCCGTCCGCCCGGCCCCGTACGGATAGAGCGGGTTCCCGTACGTCGTCGCCGGCGGCTGGCCGGCGTCGATGCTGGCCCGGATCTGGTTACGTTCGGCCGCCGTGGCCCCCAGGTCGTACGGCAGGTCCCAGGCCTCGACGGCGTCGGCCGGTACGTCGGTGCCGCCGGGCCGGAGCACGTCGGCCAGGCTGCGCGGCAGCTGCCACGGCAACTTGCCGCTCGGCACGTAGTCGCCGAAGAGCAGGCTCGCCAGCGCCGGGCCCATCTCCTCGCCGCCGCGATAGGTGACGACGATGGCGTTGGCCAGGTCGCGCCATTCGGTGATGACGTACGGCCGGGGCATGACCAGCGCCACGACCACCGGGATTCCCCGGGACCGGAAGTTCTGGATCAGCGCGAGCTGGTCCGGTGGGAGGTAGGGCTGTTCCTTCGGCCAGTTGGTGGCGTGCGTGTAGGACGCCTCCCCCACCGCCACGACGGCCAGCTTCGGGTTCGGCCCGTCGTCCGCGTAGACGTTGACCCCGTTCTTCGTGGCCCGGCTCCGGACCGCGTCCAGGATGGTCTGCGAGCCGTACTCCTGATGGAAGAAGCTGGTCCAGACGCAGCAGCCGGCGGGGTCGGCCGCCCGCGGCCCGGCCACCACGATGTTGTCGCCCGGGTTCAGCCGGACCGGCAGCACCGCCCCGTCGTTCTTCAGCAGCGTCATCGCCTCACGGGACGCCTGGTTGGCCAACGCCGTGTAGGACGGCTGGTGGAAGCGGTACGGACCGTTGACCGGGTCGCCGTAGGGGTTCTCGAAGATGCCGAGCTGGAACTTCAGCCGCAGCACGCGCCGGACGGCGTCGTCGATCCGGGCGGCCGGCACGTTCGCGGTGAAGGTGGCCATCGAGAAGCCGGTCGCGCCCGGGTCCGCGCCGCCCATGACGTCGGATCCGGCCTTCGCCGCGCCGACCCACGAGCCGGACGGCAGCCAGTCGGTCGTGATCAGGCCCTGGTAGCCGAGGTTCTGGCGCAGGTACGCCAGGATCGGCGCGCTGTCCCCGGCGCCCGGTCCGCCCGGGTCGAGGAAAGAGCTGCCCGCGTACCCGGGCATGATGTTGACCGCGCCCGCCTCGATCGCCGCGCGGAACGGGATCATGTGGTACTTGATCGTGACCCCGTCGTAGACGATCAGCGCCTCGCCGCCGGCACCCTCACCGGGCCAGTGCTTCACCGTCGCGAGCACGGACTGGGGGTTCAGCTCCGGGCCGCCCTGGAGCCCGGCCACCAGCGCCCGCACCTGGGCGGCGGCGACCTGTGCGTTCTCTCCGTTGCCCTCCTGGATACGCGGATAGATCACCTTGGTGCCGACCTCGGCGAGCGGCCCGAGGACGCCGCGTGTGCCGACCTCGAGCTGCTCCCGCCGCTGCATGTCGCCGAGCTTGTAGTCCAGCGGGTAGTTCTTCGCGGCGGCCAGCGCGCTCTGCATCGGATAGGTGGTCTGGTAGCCGTGGATGGTGTCGCCCGCCGAGACGAACGGGATGCCCAGCCGGGTGCCGGACGACGCGAGGAGCTGGTTGTGCAGGTCCTGCGCCCCGGCGGGGCCGAAGTGCCAGCCCGAGCGGGGGTACGCCTGGGCGTTGTAGAACATCTGGTACGCCTTCTCCTCGGCCGTCATCCGGCTCAGGAGGTCGGTCACCCTGGTCTCGACCGGCTGCCGCCAGTCCTCGTACGGCTCGATGGTGCCGTTCCTGTTGAGGTCCCGGCTGCCGGCGACGATGTTGACGCCGTCGGCGACGGTCTCGAGGGTGGGCAGGTAGACGCTGAACCGGCGGATGTTCGAGGTGGTCGTCGTGGTGCCGACCGAGGTGACGTACCACATGTAGGTCCAGCGGTCCGGCAGGTCCCAGGTCGGCGTGTAGGAGGTGCCGGTCGGCTCGGCGACCTTCGTGTAGAGGTCGAGGAGGTTGCCGGCTGCGGTGAAGTCGTAGTCGGTCCGGCTGATGTTGATCCACACCTGGTAGCGGGTGGCGCCGGCGACGGCCGCCCAGGAGAGGGTGGGCCGGCGGGTGGTGGTGATCATGGCGGCGTCCGCCGGGGCGGCCAGCGCGAACTGGTTGAGCGTGCCGGGCGGCCTGGTGGGGCCGGAGAGCATGGGTGCCGTGGTCGCCGTGTCGTCGAGGGTGCCGTAGACCTGGAACTCCCACAGCGAGTACCCGTAGCCGGTGGCGCGGGCGGTGCCGTAGAACCGGAGGTAGCGCCCGGTGCCGGTGACGGTGAGCTGCTCGACGCCGCCCCGGCCGGTGGTGGTGGAGTAGATGGTCGTCCAGGTGTTGGCGTCGTTGGACGTCTCCAGCCGGTAGCCGGTGGCGTACGCGGCCTCCCAGTTGAGGACGACCTTGTTCACCGTGGCAAGGCCACCGAAGTCGACGCGGAGCCACTGCGGATCGCTGAACTCGCTCGACCAGCGGGTGTTCGTCCGGCCGTCCAGCGCGGCGGCGGGCGCGTTGCCGCCCTCCCAGGAGGACGCGGCGACCGTCTTGAACTCCGAGATCGGCCGGCCGCTGGGCGGACCCGAGCCGCCGCCGGTGGTGCCGTAGACCTTGAACTCCCAGAGGGAGTAGCCGTAGCCGGTGGCGCGGGCGGTGCCGTACATCCGTACGTAGCGGCCGGATCCGGAGACGGTCAGCGTCTGGGTGCCGCCGGTGCCGGTGGTGGTGCTGTAGATCGTCTGCCAGGGTCCGGACGCGCTGTCGGAGACCTGGATCTGGAAGGACTTCGCGTAGGCGGCCTCCCAGACGAGTTCGACCTGGTCGACCGTGGCGGACGAGCCCAGGTCGACCTGGAGCCACTGGGGGTCGGCGAAGGCGCTCGACCAGCGGGTGCCGGGGTCACCGTCGGTGGCGGCCGACGCGGGGAAGACGGCGTTCTCGACGGAGGACGCCGTGGTCGGTTTGCCCTGCGAGATCAGCGGCCCGGCGGCAGCGGCGGTCTGGACGGGGACGGCCGCGTAGGTGGCGAGCAGGGTGAGCAGCGCCGCTATCGCGGAGGCGAGGCGGCGGCGCGGGCGGGATGGCGGTGGTGGCGCTGTCGGCATGGTGGGCTCCCGGACGGGTGGTGGTGGCGACGGGAACGGAGAGCGCTCTCCACCAGAGTTATCGAGCTGCTTCTATCAGTCAAGAGGGCGTGGCGGACGGTCGCCCGCCGTTAGTTCCGGAACCGCAGCGGCCTTGACACGGGTACGACCGAGGGGTGACTCTCGGCGCGAGAGCGCTCTCCGCCGGACACCACCCCGCAGGAGACATCCATGAATGTCGCTCACCCAATCCCCCGCCGGCGTCGCCCGGCCCGCCTCCTCACCACCGCCGTCGCCCTGCTGGCACTCCTCGCCGGCTACGCGGCGGCGACCGCCTCGGCACCCGCCGACGCCGCGTCCGCCCTCCTCTCCCAGGGGCGGCCCGCGACCGCCTCGTCCACCGAGAACGCCGGCACGCCCGCCTCGGCGGCGGTCGACGGCAACGCCGGCACCCGCTGGTCGAGCGCCTTCGCCGACCCCCAGTGGCTCCAGGTCGACCTGGGCTCGTCCGCCACGGTCGACCAGGTCGAACTCGTCTGGGAGGCCGCCTACGCGAAGTCCTTCCAGATCCAGGTCTCCGACAGCGCGTCCGGACCCTGGCAGACGATCTACAGCACCACCACCGGCACCGGCGGCACCCAGACGCTGACCGTCTCCGGATCCGGCCGCTACGTACGGATGTACGGCACCGCCCGCGCCACCGGCTACGGCTACTCCCTCTGGGAGTTCAAGGTCTACGGCACCACCGCCACCAGTTGCACGGGCAACGCCGCGCTCAGCCGTCCGGCGGCGGCCTCGTCGGCGGAGAGCGCCGCCATGTCCGCCTCGGCGGCGGTCGACGGCAACGCCGGCACCCGCTGGTCCAGCACCTTCGCCGATCCACAGTGGCTCCGGGTCGACCTGGGCAGCACGCAGACGCTCTGTCAGGTGGTGCTGCAGTGGGAGGCGGCGTACGCGCAGGCGTTCCAGATCCAGGTCTCCGCCGGCCCCGACGGGCCGTGGACCACGGTGTACGCCACCACGACCGGCACCGGCGGCACCCAGACGCTCAACGTGTCCGGATCCGGCCGCTACGTGCGGATGTACGGCACGGCGCGCGCCACCGCGTACGGCTACTCGCTGTGGGAGTTCGTCGTGCGGACCACGTCGTCGGGCACCACCCCGCCGCCGACGAGCCCGCCGCCCACCGGCGGTTTCTGGGGCGACACCGGCTCGATTCCGCCCGCCCAGAACGTGCTCATGGTGAAGGTGCTCAACCGCACCAACGGCCGCTACCCCGACAGCCAGGTCTACTGGAGCTACAACGGGCAGACGCACTCGATCGCGGAGCAGCCGTACTTCGACATGCCGGTGAACACCGCCGGCCGGATGTACTTCCGCCTCGGCTCGCCGACCAGCCAGTACAGCGACTTCATCGAGTTCACCGTCGGGCCGAACCAGTTCAACGGCAACACCACCCGGGTCGACGCGTTCGGGTTGAAGCTGGCGATGCGGCTGCACGCCCGCACCGGGTACGACGTCTCCGTCGGTGAGACCGAGGCGACGTTCGCCGAGGACCGGACGGTGACGTTCCAGCGATTCTCGGACGCGATGCCGGCCGAGTTCAAGCACCTCGCCACTGTCGAGTCGCCGTACCGTATCCCGTCACCGGGCAACACGCCGCAGTTCCGCGCCGGCGGCCAGTACGCGAGCTACCTGAGCGGATACGCGTCCTCGGTCGGGCTGCCGGCCGCCACCTCGGACATCTTCGGCTGCGCCGGGCCGCTGGCGGGCGATCCGGCCGGCTGCGCGGCGCTCAACCGGCACGTCGCGCACCTGCCACGGGCACAGTGGTCGGACCCGAGCCTGTTCTACCAGCAGGCGCCGGCGAACTACTACTCGAAGTTCTGGCACGACAACGCCATCGGTGGCCGGGCGTACGGCTTCCCGTACGACGACTACGCCGACCAGTCCTCGTTCGTCTCGACCGGCGATCCCCAGTGGCTGCTCGTCGCCGTGGGCTGGTGACCCGCCTGAGCTATTGACATCTTCCGATTGAAGCGTGACCCTGCTCCTCGGAGAGCGCTCTCCGACCCGATGGTCACCGACCGGGCGTCCCGCCGTCCGTCCCGGCCGCCGCCCACCACCACCCGGCGGCCGGGACCGGACCCGGCCCGCACCGCACCCGCCGGGCGCGCCGGCGAACTGGTCCGCCGCGCGCGCCCGGCCCGACCGCTCCGCTCAGGAGACGCCAATGTCTGTCCTCCCCGTCCCGGCCCTCGCCCCGCCACCTCCCGTGTTCGCCCGACGCCGGCTCGCCGTCGTCCTCCTCCTGGTGGCCGTCATGGTCGCCAGCCTCGTCGCGGCCGTGACCCCGGCCGCCAGCGCGGCCGATCCGCTGCTGTCGCAGGGCAGGCCGGTCACCGCCTCGTCCGTCCAGAACGCCTCCTTCCCCGCCTCGGCCGCCGTCGACGGCGACCTCGGCACCCGGTGGTCCAGCGCCGCCGCCGACCCGCAGTGGATCCGCGTCGACCTGGGCGCCACCGCCACCATCAGCCAGGTCGCGCTGAACTGGGAAACGGCGTACGCGACCGCGTACCAGATCCAGGTCTCCGCGGACGACTCCACCTGGACGACCGTCTACGCCACCACCACCTCGACCGGCGGCACCCAGACGCTCACCGTCACCGGCTCCGGCCGGTACGTGCGCGTCTACACCACCGCCCGCGCCACCCAGTACGGCGTGTCGCTGTGGGAGTTCCGGGTGTACGGCACGACCACCGCCACCGGCTGCGACACCGCCGGCAACGCCGCACTCAACCGTCCGGCGACCGCGTCGTCGACCGAGAACGCGGGCTTCCCCGCGTCGGCCGCCGTCGACGGCAACCTCGGCACCCGGTGGTCCAGCGCCGCCGCCGACCCGCAGTGGATCCAGGTCGACCTCGGGTCGTCCCGTACCATCTGCCGCGTCGACCTGAGCTGGGAGGCCGCGTACGCGACGGCGTACCAGATCCAGGTCTCCGACAACGGCTCCACCTGGACGACCGTCTACGCCACCACCACCTCGACCGGCGGCACCCAGACGCTCACCGTCACCGGCTCCGGCCGGTACGTACGGGTCTACGGCACCGCGCGGGCGACCGTCTGGGGCTACTCGCTGTGGGAGTTCGCGGTACGCACCTCCGCCGGACCACCGCCGTCGACTCCCCCGCCGTCGACCCCTCCGCCGTCCAGCCCCCCGCCGGGCGGGGACGTGCTGCTGTCCTACGGCAAGCCGGCGTTCGCCTCGTCGTACCAGGACGACGGCGCCTGCTGGCAGTGCTACCCGTCGCGCGCGTTCGACCTCGACCCGGCCTCGCGCTGGGCGACCAGCGCCACCACCGGGTGGGTCGACCCGGGCTGGATCTACGTCGACCTCGGCGCCACCGCGACCGTCCACCGGGTGGTCCTGCAGTGGGACCCGGCCTACGCGACCGCGTACCAGATCCAGACGTCGAACGACGCGGGCACCTGGACCACCATCTACAGCACCACCAGCGCCAAGGGCTTCAAGCAGACCCTCAACGTCACCGGCACCGGCCGCTACGTGCGGATGTACGGCACCGCCCGCAGCAGCACCTACGGCTACTCCCTCTGGGAGTTCCAGGTGTACGGCACGGGCGGTGCGCCGACCGCCCCGCCGGCCGCGCCGCCGGACCCGACCTTCCCCGCCACCCGGCTCGTCTTCGCCGACGAGTTCAACGGCGCGGCCGGCAGCAAACCCGACCCGGCGAAGTGGACCATCGACCCCGGCACCGGCCAGAACGGCGAGTTGCAGTACTACACGGACAACGCCAACGCCGCGATGAACGGCAGCGGTCAGCTCGTCATGGAGGCCCGGCGGGAGACGGCCGGCGGGCGCTCGTACACCTCGCACCGGATGAACACCAGCAACAGGTTCCACGTCCAGTACGGCCGGGTGGAGGCCCGGATCAAGGTGCCCAAGGGCAACGGGTTCTGGCCGGCGTTCTGGATGATGGGCGCCGACTTCCTGACCGGGCGCCCGTGGCCGTACAACGGCGAGATCGACATCATGGAGATCCTCGGCCGCGACACCTCCCGCAGCTACACCACCCTGCACGCGCCGGCGTACAACGGTGGCGGCGGCTACGGCCAGGAGCACGTCTGGACCGCCGACCTCTCCACCGCGTTCCACGTGTACGCGGTGGAGTGGGACAGCAAGGGGATGCGCTTCTTCGTCGACAGCACGGAGGTCTTCTACGCCAGCAAGGAGACGGTGGAGGCGACGCGCGGCCCGTGGGTCTATGACCACCCGTTCTACCTGATCCTCAACCTGGCGGTCGGTGGTGACTGGCCGGGGCCGCCGGACGCGTCGACACCCTTCCCGTCCCAGATGCTCGTCGACTACGTACACGTCTACCAGTGACCGGCGCCGTGCCGGGCGGGCCCGCCCGCCCGGCACGCGCCGTCGGACCGTGGGCCCGTCCGACTTGACAAGAGACTTAACTAATCGACAATCTCCGATAAGAGAGCGCTCTCACGCCCCCTTGTCTGCCGCCGGGCGCGTTCGCCGCCCGGACGGAAGGAGATCGATGAACAAGCTCCTCGGGCTGCTCACCTCCGGCGTCCTCGCCGCCGGCCTGACCGCACCGCCCGCCCAGGCCGCGCCGGAATCGGGCGCCGCCGGCCCCGCGCCCGGCGCCGCCACCGGCCTCGCCCCCGGCATGGCCGACGCCATGCGACGGGACCTCGGACTCACCGACCGCCAGATCGCCGACCGGCTCCGCGTCGAGGCCGCGGCGTCGTCGATCGACCGGCGGCTGCGGGCCCGGCTGGGCACGCGGTACGCCGGCTCCTGGCTGACCGACGGTCAACGGCTCACCGTGGCGGTCACCGACGGGTCCGCCGCCGCCACCGTCCGGGCCGAGGGCGCCGAGCCCCGGCTCGTCGCCCACAGCCTCGCCACCCTCACCGCCGCGAGCGCCACCCTCGACCGGTACGCGACCCGCCACCGACCGGCCGACGCCGTGCGCGGCTGGTACGCCGACGCCGTCGACAACTCCGTCGTGGTGCTGGTCGAGCCCGGCCGCACGGCGACGGCCCGGTCCTTCGTGGCGGCCAGCGGAACACCCGACGCGCTCGTCCGTTACGTCGCCGAGCCGGAGACACCCCGGCCCGTGTACGACATCCGCGGCGGTGACCAGTTCGTGATCAACGGGAATGTGCTCTGTTCGGTGGGCTTCGCGGTCGCCGGGGGCTTCGTGACGGCCGGGCACTGTGGCGGCACCGGTAGCTGGACCCTCGGCTACAACAACGCGTCCCAGGGCACCTTCGCCGGCTCGTCGTTCCCCGGCAACGACTACGCCTGGGTCCGGACCAACGGCGACTGGACCCCCCGGCCGTGGGTCAACAACTACGCCGGCGGCAACGCGCCCGTGGCCGGCTCCGCCGACGCGGTGATCGGCAGCTCGGTGTGCCGCTCGGGCCGGACCACCGGGTGGCGCTGCGGCACCCTCCTCGGCCGCAACGAGACCGTCAACTACGCCCAGGGCGCGGTCTACGGGCTGAGCCGCAGCAACGCCTGCGCCGAGCCCGGCGACTCCGGCGGCGCCTGGCTCTCCGGAGACCAGGCGCAGGGGGTCACCTCCGGCGGCACCGGCAACTGCTCGACCGGCGGCACCATGTGGTTCCAGCCGGTCAACCCGATCCTCGGCGCGTACGGCCTCTCGCTGGTCACCACCGGTGGCGGCGGCGGGACCCGGCTCATCAGCAACTGGAACAACCGGTGCGTCGACGTGCCGTACTCGAACTTCTCCGACGGGGTCCCGTTGTGGACCTGGACCTGCAACGGCACCTCCGCGCAGAGCTGGACGTTCACCGGCGGCACCCTGCGTACCCAGAACAACATGTGCATGGACGTGGCGTGGGGCTCCCGCGACAACGGCGCCGTCATCCAGATCGCCTCCTGCAGCGGCAACCCCGCCCAGCAGTTCGTCCTCACCGCCGCCGGTGACCTGGTGAATCCGCAGGCCAACAAGTGCGTCGACATCAAGGACTGGAACAACTCCGACGGCGCTCGCCTCCAGCTCTGGGACTGCGCGGGCACCGCCAACCAGAAGTGGCGCACCGGCTGAGCACATCGGAACGCCCGGCCCGCCGGGCCCGCCGGACGAGTTCCGCCGGGCCCGGCGTCCCCGCGCGGAGGCACGGAGAGCCAGGTCAGAGAGCGCTCTCCCGGTATCGTGCTATAACAACGGCATGGCGAATCCGTCCCGACCAGGTTCCCGCGCCACGGGGTACACACCGCGAACGGCCGGGCCGCACACCGCCGGACGGACCGCCGCGGACCGGCCCCGGCTGCCGACGCTGGAGGACGTCGCCCGCCTGGCCGGGGTCTCCCGGGCGACCGTGTCCCGGGTCATCAACGGCGTACGCAACGTCGACCCGGACCTGCACGCCGTGGTCTGGTCGGCGGTGGACGCCACCGGCTACGTGCCCAACCGGGCGGCCCGCTCCCTGGTGACCCGGCGCGCCGGCACCATCGCCCTGGTCGTCTCCGACAGCCACGACCACGACGCCGACCCGTTCTTCAGCCGCTTCCTCGCCGACCCGTTCTTCGGGCGGGCCGTCGGTGGCGCGATGAGCGTCCTCGGCGCGACCACCATTCAGCTCGCCCTGCACCTGCTCGGCAGCGAGCAGGCGCGGGCCAGGCTGGTCGGAGACCTGCGCCACGGCCAGGCCGACGGGGTGCTCCTGCTGTCCCTGCATCCGGACGACACCCTGCCGGCCCGCCTGGTCGAGGCCGCGATCCCGGTGGTCCTGGTGGGACGGCCGGCCCGACCCACCCCGATCAGCTACGTCGACGTGGCGAACGAACTCGGTGCCGCGCTCGCCGTCGACCACCTGCTCTCGCGCGGCTGCCGGCAGGTGGCGCTCGTCGGTGGCCTGGCGGACACACCGGCCAGCCAGGACCGGTCCGCCGGCTTCCGGCAGGCCATGGCGCGACGGGGACGCGCCTGGTCACCGTACGAGGCCGGGGACTTCACCCGGGACAGCGGCGAGGCCGCCATGCGCCGCCTGCTGGACCGGCATCCCGACGTCGACGGCGTCTTCGTCGCCAACGACCTGATGGCGCAGGGCGCGCTCAACGCGCTGCGCTCGGCCGGTCGCCGGGTGCCCGAGGACGTGGCCGTCGTCGGCTTCGACGACAGCAGCGCCGCGCAGGCCGCCCAGCCACCGCTCACCACCGTCCGGCAGCCGCTGGAGGACATGGCGGCGGAGGCGACCCGGATGCTGCTGGCCCGCGTCGACGACCCGGGGCTGGCCAACTCCTCGGTCATCTTCGACCCCCTCCTGGTCGTACGCGCCTCGGCCTGAGCGCGATCTCCGTCCCGAGCGGCCTCCGTCCTGATCGGACCCTTCGTCTGATCGACGACGACAACTAGGCTGGACCCATGTCTGACGATGTTTCCCAGCCCGCCGACGGGTCGGCGCTGTCCGGCGTAGGCCTACGCGGCATCGACCACATCGGCATGGCCGTCAACGACCTCGACGAGGCGATCCAGCGGTACGAGACCCTCTTCGGCATGCGCTGCGTGCACGTGGAGGAGAACGCCGAGCAGGGCGTACGGGAGGCGATGCTGTCGATCGGGCCGGACCCGGCCATGGGTCGGCTCCAGCTGCTCGCCCCGTTGACTCCCGGCTCACCGATCGCCCGCTTCCTCGACCGGTCCGGCCCGGGTGTGCAGCAGATCGCCTGGACCGTGGACGACGTCGAGAAGACCGCCGCCGAGCTGCGCGAGCGCGGGGTGCGGCTGCTCTACGAGCAGCCGAAGCGCGGCACGGCCGGCTCCCGGATCAACTTCGTGCACCCCCGCGACGCGGGCGGCATCCTGGTCGAGCTGGTGGAGCCGGCGGCCGAGTGACGACGCCCGGGGCGGCCCGGGCACGGACGTACGACGGAAGTGGGTCCCGCCGGTTCGTCACGATCCGGCGGGACCCACTTGTCGCGTCGGGTCAGTGCTGACCGGCGCGGGGCAGCACGCGGTCCAGCCAGCCGGGCAGCCACCAGTTCCCCCGGCCGAGCAACTGCATCAGCGACGGGACCAGCAACAGCCGGACGATCGTCGCGTCGATCAGCACGGCCAGGGCGAGCATGAAGCCCATCTGCTTGATCTCAAGGATCCGGGTGAACATGAAGGACGCGAAGACGACCACCATGATGGCCGCCGCGGCGCTGATCACCTTGGCGGTTCGGGTCAGGCCGAGTCGGACGGCCGCCCGGTTGTCACCGGTCCGGTCCCACTCCTCGCGCATCCGGGAGAGCATGAACACCTGGTAGTCCATGGAGAGGCCGAAGACCAGGGCGAACGCGAACAGCGGCAGGATCACCTGGATGAAGCCGGTCCGCTCGACGCCGAGCAGGCCGGCGGCGTGTCCTTCCTGGAAGACGAGCACCGCCATGCCGAAGGCGGCCCCCGAGGTGAGCAGGTTCATGAAGATCGCCTCGAACGGCAGCACCAGCGACCGGAAGGCGATCAGCAGGAGGACCCAGCTCGCGGCCAGCACCGCGCCGATGACCAGCGGCATGGCCCGGGAACTCTCGTCGGTGATGTCGACGATCTCGGCCGGGCCACCACCGACGTGGGCGGTCAGCCCGGTGCCGGCGAACGCGCCCGTGGCCTCGGTACGCAGTTCGCGTACCAGGTCGGCGGTCTCGTCGGTGTCGGCGCCGTGCCGCGGACGGATGGTGATGACCGTGGTGTCGGCGTCCCTGCTCACCACCCCGGCCAACGCGGCGCCGGCGGTTTGCACCGCGGCGTCGAGGTGGGCGGTGGTGTGCCCCTGGGCCTGGGCGTCGAGCACCCTGGTGATGCTGACGACGTCGGCGACCTCGCGGTTGCCGGCGGCCTGGTCGCTGAACCGGGCGACGGCGTCGAGCTGCGGGTCGTTGAGCTTCGTGCCCCCGGCGGAGACGACCACCGTGATCGGGGTGAGCACGCCGGGCGCGAACGCCTCGGAGACGACGGTGTACCCCTTGCCGGCCGGGGATTCGGCGACCGCGCCGGCGCCGAGGTCGACGCCGTACCGGAGGTGGAAGACCGGGATCGACAGGCCGCCCAGCAGGACGGTGCCGAGCGCGGCGATGAGCACCGGGCGACGCATGACCACGGCGATGGCCTTGGCCCAGACGGAGTGCTCCGGGTCGGGGTGCGCCAGGGAGCGGCGGGCCCAGGGCAGGGCGAGCCGGTTGATCCGGCCGCCGAGGAGGCCGAGCAGCGCGGGCAGCAGGGTGACCGCGATGAGCATCATGACCAGCACCGCCGTGCTCATGCCGACGGCCATCGAGTAGACCTTGGCCGACCGGACCAGCCAGAGCCCGGCGAGCGAGACGACCACGGTGACGCCGGAGAAGAGAACGGCCTGCCCGGCGGTGGCCACGGTCCGGCCGACGGCCCTGGCCCGTTCCTGCCGGCTGTCGTCGGCGGCCTTGGCCAGTTCCTCGCGGAACCGGGTGACGATGAAGAGCGTGTAGTCGATGCCCAGCGCGATGCCGACCATGCTGACCGCGGTCTGCACGAAGACGTCGAAGCTGGTGAAGTGGGCGGCGATGCCGAGGGCGCCGAAGGCGGCCAGCACGGCGACGATGCCGAGGAGCAGCGGAATGGCGGCGGCGACCAGCGAGCCGAAGGCGAGCAGCAGGACGATGGCGGCGGCCGGGAAGCCGATGGTCTCGGCCATGGAGAGGTCCTCGTTACCCTGCTCGACGGCGGCGGCGGCGAGCGGGGAGGCGCCGGTGAAGTAGACCTCGATCTGGTCGGTGCCGAGTTTCTCGGCGCTCGCGCCCAGCGGCCCGGCCTGTTCCTGGAGCTGCTTGTCGTCGCCGTCGAGCGTGATCGGGATGAGCGCGGTACGGCCCGCCGGGGCGATGAGCCGGTCCGGGGCGTCGTACGGGCTGGTCGCCCCGAGGACGTCGGGGTCCTGACGGTAGCGGTCGACGGCGGCGCCGACCACCGCGCGGAACGCCGGGTCCTGGGCGGTCAGCGTGGCCGAGTGCAGGACGACGAAGTCGGTCTCGCTCGGCGTGTCCGGGAACTCGTCGGCGATGAGCTGGTTGGCCTTCTCCGAATCGGAGCCGATCACGGAGTTGGTGTTGCCGGTGAGGTGAGAGGTGAAGTAGCCGGCCGAGACGACGGCCGCGGCGAGCAGCAGCAGCCAGACCAGCATGACCTTGACTGGGTTGAGCGCGGCCCAGACGGCCCACCGGTAGAGGCGGCCCTCTTCCAACGGACGGCGGCCGCCGCCGCCTCTCCGGGTGCGCCTCAGGGTCTCGGTCATCATGTCCCTTTCTCGGCTGGCGACCGGTGTCCCGGCCGGCCACGGGGGCGGCGGTCGGCGGCCGGCGCTAACGCTCCGGCGCCGGCCAGCCTACCGTCGGTAGAAGTGGATCTATGGAAATTTACGCGTGTCGGGATCAGTTGAGCACGGCGCCGGCATCGTCCCGGTGCGCCCGGCTGCGCCGGTTGTCCAGGTGCACGTAGACCCGGTGCAGCCAGCGATCCCGCCCGTCGAAGCGGGGGGTGAACTCGGTCCGGCCGTGCAGCACCAGCCGGTTGTCGATGATGGCCATCGAGCCGGACTGGAGCACCAGCGAGGTGGAGACGTCGGTGAGGATCTGCTTGAGCCGGGCCATCACCTCGCGGGCCTCGTCGTCCAGCCCTGCGGTGGCGTTCAGGTCGAGGCAGATGTTCGGGTCCTCGGGGCTGCCGGTCAGCACCGGGTGCGGCATGGTCCGGTCGCCGTGGTGGAACGAGGGAGGCGGGGCGGTGATGAACCGGGGCTCGCGCAGCACCTTCCGGTCGGTCTCCTCGATCAGCGGCAGGGCCTGCCGGATGCAGGTGACCAGGGTGCCGGCCCGCTTGGCGTGGTCGTTGCGCAGACAGAGCAGCCCGACGTAGTCGGGGCGCTGCGGGTGGAAGGCGTTCTCCACATGGAACTCCAGCGGCACCGATCCGGCGTTGCTCTGCGTCCCTTCCAGACCGGGCACCGGAACCACGTTCTGCACCAGGGCGCCGGTCTTCTCGTTGCGGTAGGCGATCACCTCGCCGAGCTGGAGGCCGACCAGCATGGCCACCACGGCGGGCACGGTGGCCGCCCGCTCCACCGATTCCCGTTCGCTCGGCGTCTCCGGCAGGCCGTCCTCGTCGACGGGGAGTCCGGTGAGGATCAGCGCGCCGGTCGCGCCGGCATCGTTGCGGAAGGCGCGCAGCGTCGCCATCAGCCGTAGCGGCAGCCGGCAGCTCGCCTGCCGGACCTGCGCCAACCAGGCCAGATCGTCCAGCAGCGCCGGCGGGGTGGCCACGAGCTGCCGGGCCAGCTCCCCCAGCGCGGCCCGTTCGTCGTCGGTGAGATCCAGCGTCAGCCCCTGCGGGGTACGCGTCAACTGGTCGAGGGTCATCGGTTCGGTCCTCTCGTAGGGATTCCGGGGTCGCCCCCTCCGGCAGGCCCCCGTCGGCTCCGCCCGGATCCAGCCGGCGGCTGGCCCGGGTGCAGCGCGGTGTGGTGAATGGACGGATGTTCGGCGGTGCGGTGTGGCGGCTCACCCGGCGGGCAGCGCACGGTTGTCCACCTTCCCGTTGGTGGTGAGCGGGACGTGGTCGATGGCGACGAAGGCCGCGGGGATCATGTAGTCGGGCAGGTCGGCGGCGAGGTGTACGCGCAGCGCGGCCGGGTCCAGCCGGTGCCCGGCGCCGAGGACCAGGTACGCCACCAACCGCTTCTCGCCCGGGCCGGATTCGCGGGCGATCACCACGGCGTCGCGCACGTGCGGGTGGGCGGCGAGCCGGGCCTGGATCTCGCCGAGTTCCACCCGGTATCCACGGATCTTGACCTGGTTGTCGATCCGGCCGAGGAACTCCAACGTGCCGTCGGGCAGCCACCGGGCCAGGTCCCCGCTGCGGTAGAGGCGGCTGCCGGCGGCACCGTACGGGTCGGGCACGAACCGCTCGGCGGTCAGGTCCGGTCGGCCGAGGTAGCCGCGGGCCACCCCGACGCCGCCGATGTAGACCTCCCCCGGCACGCCGACCGGCACCGGCTCCAGCCGATCGGTGAGCACGTACATGGTGGTGTTGACGATGGGTGCGCCGAGCGGCACCAGCTCGGTGGCCGGCGGCTCGACGATCGGCTGCCCCGAGTTGCCGATGGTGATCTCGGTGGGGCCGTACTCGGTGGCCACCTTCGTGCCGTCCGGTCCGGCCAGCTCCAGCCAGCGGGCGGCCAGCGCCTCGGTAAACGAGTCCCCCGCCGCGATGACCATGCCGGCCAGGTCCCGGGCCTGCTCGGCGGTGAGCTGCCAGGTGAGCAGGTCCAGGTGGCCGGGGGTCATCTTGATGAAGCTGTACGGCGACCCGTCGAGCAGGCACGCGCCGAGGTCGGCCGTGTCCAGCGGCTCGGGCAGCAGGTGCACCGGTTCCCCGGTGATCAGCGGAGTGAAGATGTCCGGGATGCCCAGGTCGAAGGAGATGGAGGAGAAGACCGGCGCCCCACCCGGGCCGTGCGCGGCGTACGCGTCGACCGTCCAGAGCAGGTAGTTGGCCAGGCCGGCGTGCGGCACCAGCACCCCCTTCGGGCGGCCGGTGGAGCCGGAGGTGAAGATGACGTACGCGAGCTGCGCCGGGTCGATCGGCACGTCGACCGGGGTGTCCGGGCGGGCCGCGAGGGCCGCCGCGTCGGTGTCGACCAGGACCAGGGTGCCGTCGTACAGCTCGGTGAGGGCGGGCCGCTGCACGGTGGAGGTGACCACCACCCGGGCGTCGGCGGCGTCGAGCATGTGCCGCAGCCGCTCCGGCGGCAGTTCCGGATCCAGCGGCAGGTAGCCGGCCCCGGTCTGCCAGACGCCGAGCAGCGCGGGGACCAGGTCCGGCGTCCGGCCCAGGCAGACCCCGACCAGGGTGTCCCGGCCGGCCCCCAGGTCGAGCAGGTGGTGGGTGAGCCGGTTGGCCCGTCGGATCAGCTCCCGGTAGGTGAGCCGGACGTCGCCGACCCGCACCGCGATCCGGTCCGGGGTGGCCGTCGCCTGGGCCCGGATCAGGTCCACCACGGTCATTCCGCCCCGGTCCACGGTCCCGGCTACCGCCCAGTCGACCAGCACCGCACGCCGCTCGTCGGCCGGCAGCCGGGCGCCCCGGGCGTCGCCGTCCGGGTCGGCGGCCATCGCCACCAGCACCTCCCGGTACAGGGCGGCGAGCCGGCGGGCGTACCCGGGGTCGACGGTCTCCCCGGCGGCGCGCAGCCGCAGCCGGTCCGGGCCGGCGGTGACCCGCAGGCCGTACGCCGTCCGGTCGGCCGGCAGGCCGGGTACCGGCTCGCCGGGGGTGTCGGCGGCGGCGTCCCACTCGAAGAGGGCGTGCTGTCGCTGCCCGCCCCCGGCGGTGGACGGCCGGTACGCGTACCGGTGGGTCCAGGCGGCCCGCTCCTCCTCGGCGACCCGGGTGACGAGGCGACGCCAGGTCGCCGCGCCGGTGACCATCGGCACGGGCAGGGTGAACCGGTGCAGCAGCCGTTCGCATCCGGTGCCGGCCGGCTGCCCGTACGGGGCGAGGGCCGCCTCGGTGTGCCCGGCCGGTTCGACGCCGAGCATGCCGAGCACCGTCTGGTGGGCGGCGAGCAGCACCGTGGACAGCGGCACCCCGGCCGCGCCGGCGAGCGTGGTCAGGCCGGCGACCAGGTCGGCGAGGTCGACGGTCAGTTCGGTGCTGCCCGGCTCGCCACCCCAGCCGCCGGGCAGGGCGAAGGCGGTGCCCGCCAGCAGCCGGGTCCAGTGCTCCGCGCCGTCGAAGTCGGCGGCGGCGTCGAGCCCGGCGGCCACGCAGGGCGCGTGCCGGGTGCCGGTGACGGCCGGGTCCGCGTCGGCGCGGCCCGCGCCCTGGTAGGCGCGGAGCAGCTCGGCGAGAATTCCGGACAGGTCCACCGCCGAGGTCAGCGCCCGGGGCGCGGCGACGACCAGCGTCCAGCTCCGCTCGGTCTCCAGGATCACGGTCAGCCGCAGCGGCCCGGGGGTGGTCGGGTCGAACGGGGTGGCCCGCTCGGCCGCCAACAGCGAGCCGAACATCGCCTCCCGTTTGGGCTCGTCCACGCTGCGGTGGTCGTGCTCGGCCAACGGGATCGCGGCGTCCGGGTGCACCAGGTACACCGGCTCGGTGCCGCCGGACACGTCGACCGAGGTACGGAGCAGCTCGTGGGCGCGTACCACGGCCCGTACCGCCGCGGCGAGGCGCTCCGGCGAGAACGGGGCCGGTTCGGTGATCCGCCGGCCGTCCAGGTCGACCTCGGCGAAGGCCGGCTCCTCCTCGACCAGCTCGGCCTGCGCCTCGGGCAGCGGGTAGGCGTCCCGCGCGCCGGCCGGGACGATCTTCCGGTCCCGGGGGCTGAGCAGCGTGAACGGCTCGATCTCGATCTCGTCCGGCCGCTGGCTGGTCACCGAATCGAGCGTGGTCATGTCTCGCCTCCTGGGGATCCGGTCCGGTCCCGGCGCACGTTGGGGAGCGCCGGTCGGGCCGGTTCGCGGTGGTCGTCTGGATCGGTCGGTCCTGGTGCTGGTCGGTGGCGGGTCGGTGCGGTGAGCGTCAGTGGGGCAGCCGGGCCGGCCCGGCGACGGCCGCCGCGCCGGAGTCCCGCACCACCGTCGACATCAGGTCGGCGGTGGCGCCGTGCAGAAAGAAGTGGTCGCCGGGGAAGAGGCACAGTCGGGAGCCGGCCGAGGTGTGCCGCTGCCAACCGTCGAGTGCCCTCGGCGGCACGATCCGGTCCGCCCGGCCGCCGAGCACGGTCAGCGGCACCGACAGCGGCGCCTCGGCGCGGTACTCGTACGTCTCCAGCACCGCGAAGTCGGCCCGCAGCACGGGCAGCATCAGCTCCATCAGCTCGACGTCGTCCAGCAGGCCCGGAGGTGTGCCGCCCAGCTCCGCCAGGCGCCCGAGGATCTCGCCGTCGGTGGCGCAGTGCAACAGCGGCCGGCCCGGCGCGGTGCCCGGCGACGCGGCGGCGGAGATGAAGACGTGCGCGGGCTGGCGGACCGGGCGGCGCCGCAGTGCCCGGGCCAGCTCGAACGCGAGCAGCCCGCCCATGCTGTGCCCGAAGAGGGCGTACGGGCGGTCGAGCGCGTCGGTCAGCGCGTCCGCCACGGACCGGATCAGCGGGGCGAGCCGCCGGAACGGCGCCTCCCGCAGCCGGGTGCCCCGGCCGGGCGGTTCCAGCGCCACCACCTGCACCCCGGCCGGAGCCGCCTCCTGCCAGGCCCGGTAGACCGCCGCGCCGCCCCCGGCGTACGGCAGGCAGAAGAGCCGGAAGTCAGCGCCCGGACTCAACTCCCGGCCGGCCAGCCACCGCCTGTCCACCCGGAATCTCCTCCTCTCTGATCTGGCCGTAGTCGAGCCGGACGAGCCGGTCGGCGGCGTGGAAGTACCGGTCGTCGTGGCTGATCACCACGACCGCCTTGTCCCGGTCCCGCAGTTCCGGAAGCAGCTCGCGGTAGAAGAAGTCCTTGAACGTCGGGTCCTGGTCGGCCGCCCACTCGTCGAAGAGGTAGAAGGAGCGGTCCTCCAGGTACGCGACGAGCAGGGCCAGCCGCTTGCGCTGCCCGAGGGAGAGCGCGGTCGTGGAGAACCGGTCCCCGGTGATGCGTACCTTGTGGTCGAGTTGCAGGCGGCGCAGGTAGTGCTCGGCCCGGGCGGCCCGGTCGGCCGGGAGCCCGAGCAGGCTGTCGAAGAGGTGGAAGTCGGAGAAGACCGCGGAGAAGAGGTTGCGGTAGTCCTCCCGGTCGGCCGCGGTGACCTCGACGCCGTCCACCTGGATCACCCCCGCCTCGGGCGGGTAGAGACTGGTCAGCACCTTGGCCAGGGTGGTCTTGCCGCTGCCGTTGGCACCGACGACGAAGAGGATCTCGCCCCGGCGGAACTCGAAGTCCAGCGGGCCGAGCACGAACTCCTCGCCGGTGGGGCCGGGATAGACGTGGCTGACCCCCCGGAAGGCGATGCCGCGCCAGTCGGCGAAGCGGTTGGTGACCACCGTCGACGTCCCGGTCGCGGGAGCCGGCGCGGCAACGACGGCCGCATCCGGCCCGGCGGTCGATGTCGAGGCGGCGGGCTCGCCGGCGGCGGGCTTCAGCGCGGCCAGCCGCTCCTCGATCGTGGCCAGCGCCACCGAGGCCCGGCCCAGGGCGGGGAACCAGACGAGGACGCCCTGGAGGCTGGAGACGGCGAAGAGCAGGATCAGCACGCAGGCCGCCAGCGTCTGCCCGGTGAGGGCGAACCAGGCGGGGAAGCCGAAGAGCAGCAGGCCGATGAAGGCGAAGAACACCGCCTGCCCGCCACCGGTGGCTCCCTCGTAGACGGAGAGGCCGACGACGCTGTGCCGGCGGTAGGCGAGCGCGGTGTGCTCCAGTTCCTGCTCGACCAGGGCGGCACGCCGGTCCCGGTTGAGCTTCAGCTCCTTGATGCCCTCGGTGACCGAACGGAAGTGGCCGAAGAGGACGTCCTGCTCCCGGCGGGCGGCCTTGAGCGCGCCGAGGCCGGTGGCGGACATGAGCAGGTAGAGCAGCACGCCGACGACCACCGTGCCGCCGGTGGCCAGCGCCACCACCGGCGAGACGATGACCAGGTACGCGATCGCCACCAGCACGAACGCGGCACCGGAGCAGATGCCGGGCAGACCGGGCAGCGCGTCGGCGATCACCACCACGTCGTCGGAGAGCGCCGAGTAGAGCCGGGCGGTGCCGGTCTTCTCGACCGTCCGCAGCGGGGCGCCCAGGATGCCGTCGATCAGACGACGACGCAGGTGGTAGATCGCCGCCTGGGAGAGCCGGTACAGCATGGCCTGGGAGACGAACCGGGTGAGCAGGGTGGCCAGGCAGAGCGCCACGTAGCCCCAGATCAGCCGGACCGTCGGAGCGCCGTCGGCGTCCAGGGCCAGGTTGACCATGGCGATGAACGCCGCGCCGGTGCCGCCGCTGACGATGCCGGCCACGATGGCAAGCAGGAACGGACCCCGGCGGTAGCGCAGCAGGTAGGCGAAGAGGCTCACGCGGCCACCCGCCCCAGCCGGGCGCGCAGGCCGGCCAACCCGGCGGCCGGCTCGTCAGCCAGCCAGCCGAGCAGCCGGTCCCAGCGGCGCATCATCAGGTCCAGGGCACGCGCGTCGAAGACGTCGGTGGAGTAGAGCCAGGTGCCCAGCAGCTCCGCCCCGCGTTCCCGCATGATCAGGGCGAGGTCGACCTCCGCCGGCTTGAGGTTGCTGCCGAGCACCTCGGAGAAGACGTAGTCGTCGCCCACCTCCAGCGAGCGCACCCGCAACCCGGGCAGCGTCAGCTCGGGCACCTCGGCGTTGAGCAGGTTGAACAGGACGCGGGTCGGCTCGCCGGCCGACCCGGCGTGGGTGACCATCCACAGCGGGGCGCCCCGGTGCGCGTACGCGTCCAGGGTCCGGTCACGGACCTGGCCGACCAGATCCCGGAAGGTCGACGCGGCGGTCAGGTCGGCCCGCACCACCAGCGGGTTGACGAACCAGCCGACCAGCTCGGCCGTCTCCGGCCGTTCCCGGCCCGCCTCGGGGAAGCCGACCGGGATGTCGTCCCGCCCGGAGAACGCCGCGAGCAGCAGGTCGTACGCGGCCAGCAACACCATGAAGAGGCTGGCCCCCTCCCCCTCGGCGAGCCGGCGCAGTTTCGCGGTGACCGCCGGGCCGACCCGGAACGCCCTGGTGAAGCCGGAGGCGGCCGGTGCGCCGGGGTCGACGCCGGTTCCCGTGGCCAGCGGTTGCAGGGTCAGCGCCGGGGGCAGGTCGGCCAGCGTGCGCCGCCAGTGGTCCAGGTGGACGTCCAGCGCCCCGGCGGCGAGCTGCTGGCGCTGCCAGGCCGCCACGTCCGGGTACTGCACGGCCAGTGCCGGCAGCCGCGGCGCCCGGCCGGTGGCGTGGGCCGTGTAGTGCTCGGCCAGGTCCCGCACCAGCACCCCGTACGACCAGTTGTCGGTGGCCAGGTGGTGGATGGTGAGCACCAGCGCGTGCTCGTCCGCGCCGAGCCGGGCCAGCAGGCCGCGCACCAGCGGCTCCGCGTCGATCCGGAACGGCCGTCGCCCCTGCTCCTCGATGAGGGCGCGGAGCCGGACGGGCTGGTCGGCCTGGTCGGCGTCGCGCAGGTCCACGGAGTCCAGCGGCCAGCCGCCGGCCGGGTCGACCCGCTGCGCCGGCCCGTGCGGGCCGTCGACGATCCGGGTACGCAGCGCCTCGTGCCGGGCCACGATGTCGTCGAGGCTGCGGCGCAACGCGGCCTCGTCGAGCGGCCCGGTCAGCCGCAACGCGGTGACCACGTTGTGGATCGGGTCCACCGGGCCGAGCGGGTGGTGCCGGATCAGGTGTTCCTGGGAGAAGGAGAGCGGCAGGTCACCGTCCCGGTCGACCCGGGGGATCGGCGCCGGCCCGGCGTCCGAACCGGTCCTGTTCCGCCGGACCTGCTCGGCCAGCCAGCCGACCGTCGGGTTGCCGAAGAGCTCACGCAGCGGCAGCCGTACGCCGTAGCGGGCGTCGATCTGCGCGGCGAGCTTGGTGGCGAGCAGCGAGTGACCGCCCAGGGCGAAGAAGCTGTCGGTCGGCCCGACCTCGTCCACCCCGAGCAGTTCGCGCCAGATGTCGGCGATCGCCTGCTCCACCTCGTCCCGCAGGGCCGGGCGGCCGGCCGGCGGCTCGACGGCGGCCGGGGCCGGCTCGGGCAGTACGGTCCGGTCCACCGTGCCGGTCAGCGTCCTCGGCAGCTCCGGCAGGTCGACGTAGGCGGTGGGGATCAGGTGTTCCGGCAGCCGCTCCTGCAGGTACGCCGTCAGCTCCCCGGCGGTCGGGACGGCGTCCCCGGCGAGGTAGCCGATCAGTCGGGCGTCCCGCCCCTCGCCCCGGACCACGACGGCCGCCCCGGTGACGCCGGGGTGCCCGGCCAGGGTGGCCTCGACCAGGTCCAGGTCGACCGGGAAGCCGCGCAGCCGCAGCCGCCGCTCCCGGTGCCCGAGGTGCTCGACCGTCCCGTCGGCGCGTACCCGGCCCAGTTCGCCGGTACGCAGCAGCCGCGCGCCGGGCTCCGGGGCGTACGGGTCCGGCGCCAGGCAGGCGGCGACCGGGACCGCTGCTCCCCCGACGTGCAACTCGCCGACCACGCCGACCGGGACCGGCTGGCCGGCCCGGTCCAGGACGTGCACCCGGGTGCCGGGCACCGGCCGGCCGACCGGCACCGGCCGGGAGCCGCCGTCGTCCACCGTGCCCGGTTCGGTCGGCTCGCCGTCGACGGCGCAGCGGTGGGCGGTGACCGGCGCGGCCACGTCCACCGGCACGAGCAGGTTGTGCAGGGCCGCCGGGGACCGCTCGACGAAGCGGGCCACCACCTCCCGGGTCAGCGGCGCGCCCGCGCAGAGCACGTGCCGCAGCGCCGTGCAGCGCTCGACCCCGCGCTGGTCGAGCAGCTCGGCCAGCAGGTCGGGCACGAAGCAGGCCACGCTGACCCGCTCCGCCCGGATCAGGCTGACCAGGTGCCGGGCGTCCCGGTGCCCGCCGGGTCGGGCCAGCACCACGGTCGCGCCGGCCAGCAGCGGGGCGTACAACTCCCAGACGGCGGAGGCGGCCGAGGCGGGGGCCTGCTGGAGCACCCGGTCGTCTGCGGTCAACCCGACCGCGTCCCGCAGCCAGCGCAGCCGGTCCCGCAGCGCGGCGTGGCGGTGCACGCTGATCCGCGGCGGGTTCGAGGCTTCGGCCGGATAGCTGACGTAGGCGGGGTCGCTGCCGGCCACCGGGGCGGAAAGGCCGCCGGCGGGGTCGGCCGCGGCGGACGCCGGGTCGGCGGACGGGTCGTCCACCAGGCAGGTCGGCCCGGCCCAGGGCAGCGCGTCGCCCTCCGAGCGCCGGGCGAGCAACAGCGCGACCCCGGCCGCCGTCAGCAACTCGACGGTCCGGTCGGCCGGCAGCGCGGGATCCACCGGTACGACCACCCCACCGGCCCGCCACACCGCCAGCGGCGCGGCCACCAGCTCCACCGAGCGACCCAGCCGGACACCGACCGGGGTGCCCCGGCGTACGCCCGCCGCCGTCAGCCGGCCGGCGAGGGCGTCGACCAGGGCGTCCAGCTCGCCGTAGCTGACCGTCCGGGAGCCGAACCGGACCGCCGGGGCGGCCGGGTCGCGGCGCACCGCCTCGGCGAAGGCGTCGACGACCAGCGGCAGGTCGGACCCGCCGGCCACGGCGGCGCGGGCCGGGCCGGCGGCCAGGGCGAGCAGCTCGTCCCGCTCGGCGACGCCGACCAGTGGCAACGCCCCGATCGGGGTGTCCGGGTCGTCGAGCAGGCCACGCAGCAGCCGGTGGAACATCCGCACGTAGCGCTCGGCGGTCGCCGCGTCGAAGAGATCCGTGCTGTACTCCAGCCGACCCCAGATCGTGTCGCCGTCCTCGAACAGATCAAGCAACAGGTCGAACTCGGCCTTGCGGGCGTCGAGCGAGACCGGCTCGACCCGGACCGGTCCGTCGTGCCAGGCCGGGAAGGGCACGTTCTGATACGAGAAGAGCACCTGGAAGACCGGCGTGCTGGCCGCCGACCGTTCCGGCTGCAACTGCTCGACCAGCCGCTCGAACGGGATGCCCTGGTGGTCGTACGCGGCCAGGCAGACCGCGCTGACCCGACGCAGCAGTTCCCGGAAGGACGGGTCGCCGCGCAGGTCGGTGCGGAGCGCGAGGGTGTTCATGAAGAGCCCGATCAGCGGCTCCAGCTCGACCAGCCGCCGGTTGGCCACCGGGGAGCCGACCACGATCTCCTCGTCGCCGGTGAGCCGGTGCAGCAACACCTTGAAAGCGGCCCCCAGCACCATGAAGAGAGTGGCGTTCTCCTCCCGGGACAGCCCGCGCAGCCGGGTCACCACTGCCGGCGGGATCTCCACCGGCACCGAGTCGCCCCGGTAGCTCTTCTCCCTCGGCCGGGGCCGGTCGCCGACCAGGCCGATCTCCGGTGGGGCGCCGCCGAGCTGGCCGGTCCAGTACGCCAGGTCCGCCGCCCACGCCTCCTGGGCGGCCGGCTCCTGCTGCCAGTGCGCGAAGTCGGCGTACTGCACCGGCAGCTCGGGCAGGTCGTTCGGCAGCCCGGTGACCAGGGCCCGGTAGCCGGCGATCAGCTCCCGCAGCAGCACCCCCATCGACCAGCGGTCGGAGACGAGGTGGTGCAGGTTGAGCAGCACGCCGGTCCGCTGTGGACCGAAGCGGAGCAGCCGGACCCGCAGCAGCGACCCGGCGGACAGGTCGTAGGGCTGGTTGATCAGCTCCTCCTCGCGGCGACGCAGCTCGGCGTCGACCGCCTCCGGCGCCACCCCGGGCACGTCCTCGATCCGCACGTCCGGGGGCAGCTCGGCCCGTACCTGCTGGTGCGGGCGGCCGTCCAGCTCGAAGAAGACGGTCCGCAGCGACTCGTGCCGGCGGACCACCTCGGCGCAGGCCCGCGCGAAGAGGTCGGCCCGGAAGTCGCCGTGCACCCGCATCGCCGTGGAGATCACGTACGCCGAGGTGTGCGCGGCGAACTGCTCCAGGAACCAGATCCGGCTCTGCGAGAAGGTGAGCGGGACCGGGGCGTCCCGATCCGTACGGGGCTGCACGGTCCGCGCCGGGGCGCGGTCGATGCCCTCCTCCTTGAGGAGGTTGCCCAGCAGCGCCAGCCGCTGCGCGGAGAGCGCGAACCGGCCTCTGGTCATGTTCAGCTCCTCCCGTCGGTGGTGTCGAGCGCCTGCTGCACCTCGTCGTCGGAGAGCTGGCTCAGCCTGATCAACAGCTCGGCGGTCTTCTCGACGATCGCCCGCTGGGCGGGGTCGGCGCTCAGGACGCGGGCGAGCCCGGCCACCGTCGGGTCGCTGAAGACCCGGTGCAGCGGCACGTCCACCCCGAACGCCTCCCGGACCCGGGCCACCATGCGGGTGCTGAGCAGCGAGTGCCCGCCGAGCGCGAAGAAGTCGTCCAGCACACCCACCCGGTCGACGCCGAGTGTCTCGGCCCAGATGCCGGCGATCACCTCCTCGACCGGGTTGCGCGGCGCCACGTACGCGGACTGCACCTGCCGCCGGCCGGCCTCCGGCGCGGGCAGCGCCTTCCGGTCGACCTTGTTGTTCGGGGTGAGCGGCAGCGCGTCCAGGAATACGTAGATGGCCGGCACCATGTAGTCGGGGAGCTGCTCGCCGAGGGCGGCCTGGAGCCGGGGCAGCAGCCGTCGGGTCCGGCGCCCCAGGGCGTCGTTGACGTACCGGTCCCAGCGCGGCTCCTCACTCACGCCAGGCTCCAGGTCGCGGCGCGGCGTCAGACGCGCCGAGCTGGAGTTGTCGGCGACAGGCTCCAGGTCGCGGCGCGGCGTCAGACGCGCCGAGCTGGAGTTGTCGGCGACAGGCTCCAGGTCGCGGCGCGGCGTCAGACGCGCCGAGCTGGAGTTGTCGGAGGCCTCGCCCAGTCGGGGCAGCGGCCGTTCGGGGCGGCCGTCCGGGTCCAGGCGGCGCAGCACCGCGTCCAGGTGCCCGGCCGGTCCGTGTCCGGACCAGTCGAGGTCGAGCCGGTAGCCGGTCTCGTCGGCGAGCCGGCGCAGCTGCTCCGGCTCGGCGGCGGCCGGGTCGTCCCCGGCGGCGACCAGCTCGGCCCAGAGGTCGGCGACCGTGCCGCCCGCCTCGGCCAGCGCCGTGGCGGCCCGGGTCCAGCGGTCGACCCGGGCGTTGGGTACGCCCCGCAGGGCGAGCAGCGCCGGGCGCTCGCCGGTCAGGCGGTCCCGGAGCCCGTCCGGGGTCAGCCGCTCGGCGTTCCAGTCGACCCACCCGACGTCGCCGGCCTCGACCGCCTCGGTGTCGCCGCCGGCCACGGTGAGCCGTACGTCGTAGCGGAACCGGGTCAGCTCGTTGCTCACCGCGCCGAGCTTCGGCAGCACCCGCACCTGCGCGAGCTGCGGGAAGCGGGCCGGCAGCGCGGTGAAGAAGCCCGGGTCGAAGACCAGCTCCTTGTCGTCGGCGACGGCCCGGCGCACCCGCTCGCGCAGCTGCTCTGCAGTGTCCTCCGGCGCGGCCCGCTCCAGCTGCACCGAGGCGTGGAAGGAGTCGAGCAGCGGCAGGCTGCGGATGTCGCCGAGGAAGAGCGAACCGCCCGGGGCGAGCCGGGGCAGCGCGCCCTCGATCACCCGCAGCAGGTAGCGCTCGTCGGCGAAGTACTGCACCACCGAGTTGAGCACGATCACGTCGAATCGCCGGTCGGGCAGGGTGTCCAGCTCGTCGGCCGCGCAGCCGAACAGCTCCACACCGGACAGCCCCCGGTCCGGCCTGGTGACGTCGGCGCGGAGCCGGTTCAGGGCGACCGCCGAGATGTCGGTCCCCCAGTAGCGCCACACGTGCGGGGCGACCCGGTAGAGGATCAGACCCGTCCCGCAGCCGATCTCCAGCACCGTCCGTGGGCCGGTCTCCAGGATCCGCTCGGCGGTGGCCTCGGCCCAGCCGCGCATCTCCGGCACCGGGATCGGCGCCCCGGTGTAGCTGCTGTTCCAGCCGCGCGTGTCGAAGGTCGGGTCGACCTCGCCGCTCTCCGCGACGTCGTACGCGGCGTCCCAGACGTCCCGCCACTGGTCCGTCTCGCGCGGCCACTCGACGTCCGCCTCGGCGTCCGCGTCGGGGTCGGCCACCACGTACGCCACCAGCCGCTGGTCGCCGGGGGTGTCCTCGCGTACGGTGAGCACCGCCTGCTTGACCTGCGGCTGCCGCTCCAGCACCGACTCGATCTCGCCCAGCTCGATCCGGAAGCCGCGCAGCTTCACCTGGTGGTCCAGCCGGCCGAGGAACTCGATGCTGCCGTCGGCACGGCGGCGGACCAGATCGCCGGTGCGGTAGAGCCGGTCGCCCAGCCCGACCGGGAACGGGTGCCGGACGAACCGCTCGGCGGTCAGCTCGGGTCGGTCCAGATAGTCCCGGGCCAGGCCGGCGCCGCCGATGTGCAGCTCGCCGGGGACGCCGAGCGGGACCAGCGCCCCGCCGCCGTCCAGCACGTGCAGTTCGGTGTTGGCGATCGGCTCACCGATGGAGATCGGCCCGTGGTCGACCCGCGCCACCGCCGACCAGATGGTCGTCTCGGTCGGGCCGTACATGTTCCACAGCTCGGCGCATCTGCCCAGCAGCCGCTGGGCCAGCTCGGCGGGGAGCGCCTCGCCACCGGCCAGCACCCGCAGCCCGGGGCGCCCGGCCCAGCCGGCGTCGAGCAGCATCCGCCAGGTGGACGGGGTGGCCTGCATCATGGTGGCGCCGGAGCGGTCCAGGGCGGCGGCCAGCCGCTCGCCGTCGGCAGCGACCTCCCGGCTGACCACGATCACGCTGGCGCCCTCCACCAGTGGCAGGAGCAGCTCCAGCCCGGCGATGTCGAAGGAGAGGGTGGTGACCGCCAGCAGCGCGTCACCCGACGTGATGCCGGGCCGTTCGGCCATGGCGAGCAGGAAGTTGCCCAACGCGCCGTGCGGGATCCGTACCCCCTTGGGGCGTCCGGTGGAGCCGGAGGTGTAGATGACGTACGCCAGATCGTCCGGGCGGACGTCGAGCGGCAGCGGCTCGGCCGACTCGGCGGCCAACTCGTCGCGGAGCAGGTCGAGGCAGAGCGGCTGCGCCTTCACCCCGCCCAGGCTCTCCAGCACGTCGCTGCTGGTCAGCAGCACGGACAGGGCGGAATCGGCCAGCATGAAGGCGATCCGGTCGGGCGGGAAGCCCGGGTCCAGCGGGACGTACGCGCCGCCGCTCTTGAGCACGGCGAGCATCGAGACGACCATGTCGGCCGAGCGCTCCAGGCAGATGCCGACCAGCGTCTCCCGGGCCACCCCGAGCTGCCGCAGCCGGTGGGCCAGCTGGGTCGAACGCCGGTCCAGCTCGGCGTAGGTCAGGGTTTCCCGGTCGGTGCGCAGCGCCGGGGCGTTCGGGGTGGCGGCGGCCCGGGCGGCGAAGCGCTGCGGCACGGACACCGGCTCCGGCCAGTCCCGTAGGGTGTCGTTCCAGCGCAGCCGCAGGTCGCGCTCCTCGTCGGCGGCGAGCATCGGAACCTGGTCGATCGGCCGGTCCGGCTCGGCGAGGAGGTTCTCCACCAGCTGCGCCAGGTGGCGGGACATCCGTTCGACGGTGGCCGGCTCGAAGAGGTCGGCGTTGTACTCGAACCAGCCGGTCAGCCCATCCGGCCGGTCGAAGACCTGTAGTTCCAGGTCGAACCGGGCGGTGGCGCTCTCCACGTCGACCGGCTCCAGCCGCAGTCCGGGCACGTCGAACTCGGGCATCGGGATGTTCTGGAAGATGAAGTGCACCTGGAAGATCGGCGAGCGGGACAGGTCCCGGCGCGGGGCCAGTTCCTCGACCAGCCGTTCGAACGGCAGCTCCTGGTGGGCGAAGGCGCCCAGGCAGGTCTGCCGGACCCGGCCGACCAGCTCGCGGAAGCTCGGGTCGCCGGAGAGGTCGGTACGCAGCGCCAGGGTGTTGACGAAGTAGCCGATCAACCGTTCGATCTCCGGCCGGTTCCGGTTGGCCACCGGCACCCCGACCACGATGTCGTCCTCGCGGCTGTAGCGGTGCAGCAGCACCTGGAAGGCCGCGAGCAGCGTCATGAACGGGGTGGCGCCCTCCCGCTGGCTCAGCGCGCGCAGCCGGGCCATCACCGGCTCGGGCAGGGCGAACGGGCGGGAGCCGCCCCGGGTGCTCTGGACGGCGGGGCGGGGCTTGTCGAGCGGCAGCTCCAACGCGGCCGGCGCCCCGGCCAGCGTGTCCTTCCAGTACGCCAGGTCGGCGTCGAGGGCGTCGCCCTCCAGCCGCTGCCGCTGCCAGACGGTGTAGTCGACGTACTGGATCGGCGGCTCCGGCAGGGTCGACGCGCGCCCGGCGGAGAAGACCCCGTAGAGCTCGACCAGCTCGGCGATGGCCACCGACATGGACCACAGGTCGGCCGCGATGTGGTGCATGGTCAGCAGCAGGACGTGTTCCTCCGGGCCGAGCCGGAGGAACTTCACCCGCAGCAGCGGGCCGTTGGTCAGGTCGAACGGGCGGGTGAACTCCTCGCGGGCCAGCTCCTGGATGCCGGACTCGCCCGCCGGGCCGCGCAGGTGGGCGCAGTCGACCACGGTGAACTCCGGCTCGCCGGTGGCGTTGACCACCTGTCGGGGTTCGCCGTCGACCTCGGTGAACGTGGTCCGCAGCGCCTCGTGCCGACGGGTGATCTCGTTGCAGCTGCGCCGCCACACCGCCAGGTCCAGCGGGCCGTGGATGCGGACCGCGCCGGGGATGTTGTACGCGGCGCTGCCCGGCGAGAGCTGCTCCAGGAACCAGAGCCGTTGCTGGGAGAAGGAGGCGGGGAACTCCCGCCGCTGCTTCTTCTGCCGCAGCCGCTCGGCCAGCAGCGCACGCTTCTCCGCGGCGGACAGGCTGCCCAGGTCGGTGGTCGTCACGGGCGATCATCCTCGGTTCGCTGGTGGGCCGGTGCGGTGACACGGGCCGGTGCGGTGGTGCGGGCCGGCTCACGCCGGGTGGTGCGGATCCGGGTCACGCTTCCCCTCCCTCGTCCTCGGCGAGCAGGGCACGCAGCTGCGCCTCGACCTCCTCGTCGGAGAGGTCGTCGAGGCCGGCCAGCTCGTCGTCCGGCCCCGTCCGGCTGACCGCCTCGATCCGGTCGGCCGCCGGATCGGTGGGGGCGCCGGGGTCGGCCAGCACGGTCACGGTGTGCGCCACGGTCGGGCTGTCGAAGAAGCCGCGCAGGTTCAGCTCCACCCCGAACCGGCCGCGGATCTTCGCGCCGATCTGCACGGCGGCCAGCGAGTGTCCACCGAGGGCGAAGAAGTCGTCGTGGACGCCGACCCGGTCCAGCCCGAGGACCTCCTGCCAGATCTCGGCCACCGCCCGTTCCGCGTCGGTGCCCGGCGCGACGTACGGGGTGGCCAGGTCGGGGCGCGGGTGGGTGCCCCGGGGCGGGGCGATCTGCTCGACCTCACCGGCGAGCAGCGCCGGGGTGATCGAGCCGGCGAGCCGGCGCAGCCCGGCCAGGTCCCGGCCGGTGACCACCACCTGCTCGGGCAGGACGGCCGCGCCGAGGAGCCGGTCGAAGGCGGCCATCCCGTCGGCGGCGGTCATCCCCTCACTGAGGACGTGCAGCGTGCCCGGAGTGGCCTCCGCACCTGGGTCAGGGACGGTGACCGCGCCGCCGCGTACCTGTTCCAGCAGGCCGTCGATGTCGTTGATCCGCTTGATGGTGAAGTCGACGATGCTGGCCAGCAGCCGTCCCTGCGGGGAGAGCAGCTCGATGCTGACGGTCAGCGTCTCGCGGGAGTCGCCCGACTCGGCGACCTCCACGTGGCAGTGGACCACCCGGGTCAGCGGGGCGAAGACCCGCAGGCTGCGGTAGGTGAACGGCAGATAGAAGACGTCCCGGGCCCGGATCCGGGCCGAGGCGCCGGCCACGTCGAGCAGCGCCGGGTGCAGCGGGTAGCGCTCCAGGTCGGCAGCGAACTCCTCGGCCAGTTCCAGGGTGACCATCAGCCGTTGCGCGCCGGCCTCGATCCGGCGCAGGCAGCGCCAGCGCGGGCCGAAGGAGAACTGCAACCGGCCGCCCTGCTCCACGCGGTCGAGCTTCAGCCGGCGCTTCAGCTCGTCCTCGGTGTCGATCACCTCGGTGACCGCGCAGTCCTCGCGCAGCCGCGCCAGATCCCGGTTGGACTCCGTGGCCCGTTCGAGGAAGGAGACCAGGCCGGTGGCGTGCTCCTGCCAGCGGGCCGAGTCCCCGTCGGCGCGGCTCTGCACGCTGAACCGGAGCTGCCCGTCGCGCTCCTCGACGGTGGTGAACAGCTCGCGGGTCTGCCCGTCGGGCACGATCACCGGCATCATGAAGAGCACGTCGTGCAGCTCGACCACCCGACCGGCGGCCTGCTCGGCCACCGCCGCGTTGACCAGCTCCAGGTAGGTCGTCCCCGGGACGAGGCCGTGCCCCATGATCCGGTGCTCGTCGACGATCCAGCTCTCGGCGGTGCTCAGCGTGGTGGCGTACGTCCGGGACTTCCCGGTCGAGGCGACCAGCCGGTGCAGCAGCGGGTGCCCGGCCAGCGTCGTACCGCCGTGCAACCGCTCGACGAGGCCGGCGGCCATGCCGGTGTTGCGCCAGGTGTCCCAGTTGACGGCGGCGACCGGTGCCCCGGTGGTGGCACGCCGCCACTGGGCGAACACGTCCAGGAAGGCGTTGGCCGCGCAGTAGTCGCTCTGCCCCGGGCCGCCGAGCAGCGCGGTGAGCGAGGAGCAGAGCAGCAGGAAGTCCAGTTCGTCGGTGCCGCAGACCGCGTCCAGGTTGAGCGTGCCAACGGTCTTGGCGGCCAGGACGTCCGCCACGTCCTGCGCGGACTTGACCGCGATCAGGCCACGGGACGGGAGCCCCGCCGCGTGGATCACGCCGTGCAGCCCGCCGCCGACCGCGCGCAGCCGGTCGACCGCGCCGGCCAGGGCGTCCCGGTCGGTGACGTCGGCCTCCAGCACGATCACCCGGGCGCCCAGGTCGCGGAACTGCTCAAGGCGGCGGATCCGCCGGCTGGTGTCGTCCTGCTCGCCGTGCCCGGCCAGCCAGGCGGGCCACTCCGCCTCGGTCGGGAAGGCCGAGCGGGTGAGCAGCCCGAGCACCGGGGCGTCGACCGCGCGGGTGATCTGCTCGGCCAGGGCCAGGCCGACGCCGCCGAGGCCACCGGTGATCAGGTAGACGCCGCCGGGGCGCAGCCGGCCGCCCACCGCTCCCGGGGGGTCCAGCCGGACCGCCTCGAAGGCGCGTACCCACCAGTGCCGGCCGCGCAGGGCCAGCTCCCGTTCGGCGGCGGGCGCGGTCAGCCGGGCCAGGACGGCGGCGGCGGTGCCGGGCCACCGCCGTCCGGTGGACCCGGCCGGGCCGGTCGGCGTGCCCCCGCCGGTGAGGTCGGCGCCGGTCAGGTCGAGCACCCGGCAGGTGACGTCCGGCACCTCCTGCGGGATGACGGTGGTGGCGCCGAGCAGCGGGGCGTTCTCGGGCTGGAGGTCCTCGTCGCCGGTCACGCCGAACAGGCCCCGGCTGAGCACGTCGAACTCGACCGGGCCGGTAGGCTGCACGTCCCCGACCGCCTGGGCCAGGGCCAGCAGGCTGTCGAAGCCGAACCGGCGGGCCCGGTCGACCCGGGCCGCGTCCAGCCCGTCGGCCGGCTCGACGGTCAGGCTCCACAGGTGCACCACCCGGACCGTCCCCGGGGCGTACGTCTCCAGCGACTTGAGCAGGCCGGCGTGCTGATCCCGGCTGGTCGGGTCCAGCGCCCAGGCCCGATCGCCGGTCTCCCGCAGCTCGTCCCCGGCGCTGACCCGCACCACGACGGCCCCACCGCCGGCCAGTCGCGCCGCCAGTTCGGCGCCGAGGGGCAGCTCGGCGCCGAGCAGCACCCAGATGGTCGCCCCGTCGGCGGTGCCGCCGACCGCCTCGGCGGCCGGCGTGGTCAGCCGCCGCCAACCGGGTACGTGGAACCACTCCGCGTCCGCCCCGCTGGTCAAGGCACGGCGCGGCGCCGGCGTGGTCTCCGGGTCGATCCAGTAGCGCTGCCGCTGGAAGGCGTACGTGGGCAGGCGCACCAGCCGGCGGGCCGCGTCGCCGTCCCGGGTCGTCCAGTCGACGGGCACTCCGGCGGACCAGAGATCCCCCAGCCCGGCCAGCAGGTACTCGTGATCGTCCCGTCGCTCGTCCGGGTGCCGTACCGAGCCGGCCACGGTCCGCCGCTCGTGCCAGGCCCGGTGCTGGCGTACGAAATTGCGCAGCGTCTGCCCCGGGCCCACCTCCAGCAGCGCCAGCTCCTCGTCGGCGAGGAGCACGTCCAGGGCGTCGGCGAAGCGCACCGGCGCCCGCAGGTGCCGACCCCAGTACGCCGGATCCGTGGCCTGCTCGTCGGTGATCCACGCGCCGGTCACGTTCGACACGAACGGAATCGCCGGTGGGTGCAACGTGACCTGACGCACCGCCTCGACGAAGGGCGTCACCGCCGCGTCCATGCTCGGCGAGTGGAACGCGTGCGAGGTCCGCAGCCGACGACGCGCCACCCCGGCCGCCGCCAGCCGCCGCTCCAGCTCGTCGACCGCCGCCGTCGGGCCGGCCACCACACACAGTCCGGTGGAGTTCACCGCGGCCAGGCACAGCTCGTCGGTCAGCCAGCCGGCCACCTCCGCCTCCGGCAGGAACACCGCCAGCATCGACCCGGTCGGCATCGACTGCACCAACCGGCCCCGGGCCGCCACCAGCGCCACCGCGTCCTCGAGGGAGAACACTCCGGCCAGGCAGGCGGCCACGTACTCGCCGACGCTGTGCCCGACCATCGCCGCCGGACGCACGCCCCACGACATCCACAGCCGGGCCAGCGCGTACTCGACCAGGAACAGCACCGGCTGGGTGATCGAGGTACGGGCCAACGCCCGTGCCGCCTCGGCCGGCTCGTCGTCGACCGCGAACAGCGGCACCCGTGGGTCCTCCCCCAGGTGCGCGGCGAACAGTTCGGCACAGCGGTCCAGCTCCACGGCGAACGCCGGCACCGACCGGTACAGGTCCCGGGCCATGCCCACGTACTGCGCGCCCTGGCCGGGGAAGAGGAACGCCACCGGCGTGTCCCGCCCGGCCGGCGTGCCGGTGCCCGCCGCCGCGACCTGCCGCAACGCGCCGACCAGGTCGGCGGCCTCCCGACCGACCACGGCCGTCCGGTGCTCGAAGGCCCGACGCCGGCTGGCCAGGGTGTACGCCACGTCGTCGAGGTCCGCCTCGGGGTGGGCCGCCAGGTGGTCGGCGAGCCGACCGGCCGCCTCGGCCAGCGCCGGCGCCGACCGGGCCGACAACGGCAGCACCCGGGGCACGGCACGGTCGGCGGCCCCGGCCGCGGCCGGCTGCCCGGCGGGCGCCTCCTCCAGGATCACGTGCACGTTGCTGCCACCGATGCCGAACGAGCTGACCCCGGCCCGACGCGGCGCCGCCCGCCGGGGCCACGGCCGCAGCTCGGCGTTGACGAAGAACGGGCTGCTCGGCAGCGCCAGCTCCGGATTCGCCCGGGTGTGGTGCAGGGTCGCCGGGATGGCCTCGTGCCGCAGCGCCAGCACCGCCTTGATCAGGCTGGTCACCCCCGCCGCCGCGTCCAGGTGCCCCACGTTGCTCTTCACCGAACCGATCGCGCAGTAGCCGACCCGGTCGGTGTGCTCCCGGTACGCGCGGGTCAGCGCCGTGATCTCGATCGGGTCGCCGAGCGCGGTGGCGGTGCCGTGGGTCTCCACGTAGCCGATGCTGTCCGCGTCCACCTCGGCCACGGCCAGCGCCTCGGCGACGACCTGCGCCTGACCGTCCACGCTGGGCGCGGTGTAGCCGACCTTCAGCGAGCCGTCGTTGTTGACCGCGGTGCCCAGGATGACCGCGTCCACGGTGTCTCCGGCCGCGCGGGCGTCGGCCATCCGCCGCAGCACCACCACGCCCGCGCCGTTGCCGGCGACGGTCCCCTGCGCCTGCGCGTCGAAGGGCCGGCAGTGCCCGTCCGGGGAGAGAATGCCGCCCTGCTCGTAGAGGTAGCCGCCGTGCAGCGGCACGCTGACCGAGACCCCGCCGGCCAGCGCGATGTCGCACTCGCTGTTGAGCAGGCTCTGCACCGCCAGGTGCACCGCGGTCAACGAGGTGGAGCAGGCGGTCTGCACGGTCATGCTCGGCCCGGTCAGGTCCAGCTTGTACGACACCCGGGTGGCCAGGAAGTCCTTGTCGCTGGAGATCAGCGTCTGGTAGCTGCCGGCCGAGTCCACGGCACGCTGGTTGGCGAGCAGGTTGAACAGCAGGTACGAGTTGAGGCTCGCCCCGGCGAAGACGCCGATCCGCCCGTCGAAGGTCCTCGGGTCGTACCCGGCCGACTCCAGCGCGGTCCAGACGCATTCCAGGAAGACCCGGTGCTGCGGGTCGAGCACCTCGGCCTCGCGCGGGTGGAAGCCGAAGAAGCCCGCGTCGAACCGGTCCGCGTCCGCGAGCACCCCCTTGGCCCTGACGTAGTTCTCCCGCGCGGCCAACTCCGGGTCGACCCCGGAACCGGTCAGTTCCTCGTCGGAGAGGCTGACGACGCCCTCCCGGCCGGCCGCGAGGTTGGCCCAGAGGGTTTCCACGTCGGGGGCGCCGGGAAAGCGCCCGGCCATCCCGATGACGGCGACCCGGTTCAGGTCTCCGGTTTCGTCTGACACCTGCCTCACCTACCGTTCATGCCCGCGCCCGACGAGCGGCCGCCTGTTGACGTCGACTCAGGGACTGCCGGCGGCTCTCCGCCCGATCCCGGGCGTCGGCCAGCACGTTTTCGCCGCCGCCGGCCCGGTTGAGGTGACCGGCCAGCGCGCCGACGGTGGGGAACTGGAACAGCTCGACCAGCGCCACGTCCCGACCGACCGCCGCGACGAGCCGGAGACGTACCTCGGCCATCAGCAGCGAGTGGCCGCCCAGTTCGAAGAAGTTGTCGTCCACCCCGACCCGGTCCACGCCGAGCAACTCCCGCCAGATGCCGGCGACGGTCCGCTCCAGCTCGCCACGGGGGGCCACGTACGGGCTGCGCAGCTCCGGGCGGGCCAGCTCCGGCTCGGGCAGCGCCCGCCGGTCGACCTTGCCGTTCGGGGTGAGCGGCAGGGCCGGCAGGGTGGTGAAGACCGACGGCACCATGTACTCGGGCAGCCGCTCCTTGAGCTGCGCGATCAGCTCACCGGCGCCCGGCACGGCCGGCCCGACCAGGTACGCCACCAGCCGGGTGTCCCCGGCGTGCGTCCGGGGCACCACGACCGCCTCGGTGACCCCGTCGCACCCGGTCAGCGTCGCCTCGATCTCGCCCAGTTCGATCCGGAAGCCGCGCAGCTTCACCTGGTGGTCGAGGCGGCCGAGATACTCGATCGCCCCGTCGGCGCGGATCCGGCCCAGGTCGCCCGTCTTGTAGAGCCGGGCCGGCGGCCGGTCCGCGTCCCGGTCCCCGTCGGCGGCCGGGCTCCCCGTTAGGCCGTCCCGCCGTCCGGTGCCGGCGGTGGCGAACGGGTCGGTCACGAACCGCTCGGCGGTCAGCTCGGGGCGGTTCAGGTAGCCGAGCGCCACGTTGACCCCGCCGATGTGCAGCTCGCCGGGCACACCCACCGGGACCGGCTCCAGGAACCGGTCCAGGACGTACACCTGGGTGTTGACGATGGGACGGCCGATGGGCACCGGCCGCGGGTCGTCCCGTCGGCAGGCCCAGAAGGTGACGTCGACGGCCGCCTCGGTCGGGCCGTACAGGTTGTGCAGTTCGGCCTTGGACGAGGCGAGGAACCGGTCCTGCAACTCGCGGGGCAGCGCCTCGCCGCTGCAGATCACCCGGCGCAGGCTGGTGCAGTCCGCCACGTCCGGCTCCCGCAGGAACGCCTGGAGCATGGAGGGTACGAAGTGCATGGTGGTGATCTGCTCGGCCTGGATCGTCTCGACCAGGTAGCGGCCGTCGCGGTGCCCGTCCGGGCGGGCCACCACCAGGGTCGCGCCGGTCATCAGCGGCCAGAAGAACTCCCAGACCGAGACGTCGAACGAGTACGGCGTCTTCTGCAGCACCCGGTCGCCGGGGCCGAGGCCGTACGCGTCCTGCATCCAGAGCAGCCGGTTACGGATGCCGGCGAAGGTGTTCGGCACCCCCTTGGGCTGGCCGGTGGAGCCCGAGGTGTAGATGACGTACGCGACGTCCGCGCCGCGTACCGGGGTGGCCGGATCGTCGTGGGCGTCGTCGGTCGTCGCGGTGAGCAGTTCGTCGGCGTACCAGAGCGGCCCGTCCCAGGAGAGCTTCTCGGCCAGCGGCCGCTGGGTGAGCACCACCGCCGGGTCGGCGTCGTCGAGCATCAGCGCCACCCGACCGGCCGGCAGTCCCGGGTCGACCGGGACGTACGCGCCACCGGCCTGCCAGATCGCCAGCAGGCTGACCACCAGCTCGACCGAACGCTCCTGCACCAGGCCGACCAGCACGCCGGGGCCGACCCCGGCGGTACGCAGTCGCCGGGCCAGCCCGTTGGCCAGCCGCACCAGTTCGCCGTAGCTGACCGTCCGGTCCGCGAAGCGCAGCGCCGGCAGCTCCGGCGTCCGGCGGGCCCGCGCCACGATCTGCTCGTGCACCCAGCCGGCGTCGGGCCACTGCCGGGCCTCGCCCCGGGACAGGGCCAGCACCGCGCGCCGCTCGTCGGCGTCCAGCAGCGGCAGCTCGTCGACCGGGGTCTCCGGCCGCTCGACGACCAGCTCGATCACCCGCCGGAAGTGGCCGGCCAGCCGGGCCATCGTCCCGGCCTCGAAGAGGTCCCGGTCGTACTCGAACCAGCCGCTCAACCCGCCCGCGTCGTTGAAGAACTGCAGCTCCAGGTCGAAGCGGGCGCCCTGGGCGCGCAGCGGCAGCCGCTCGAACTCCACCCCGGCCAGGGCCAGGGTCGGCAGCGGGTCGCTCTGGTACGACAGCCCCACCTGGAAGATCGGCGGCCGGCTCAGGTCCCGGGCCGGTTTCAGCTCCTCGACCACCTTCTCGAACGGCACCCGCTGGTGGGCGTAGCAGCCGAGGCAGGCGTCCCGGACCCGGCCCAGCACCTCGGCGAAGGTGGGGTTGCCGGCGAGGTCGGCCCGGACCGGCAGGGTGTTGACGAAGAAGCCGATCAGCGGCTCGACCTCGGCCCGGTCCCGGTTGGCCAGCGGTACGCCGACCACCACGTCGTCCTGCCCGCTGTAGCGGTGCAGCAGGACGCCGAAGGCGGCCAGCAGCGCCATGTACGGGGTGGCGCCGTGCCGCTTGCCGAGCGCGCCCAGCGCGGTGAGCACCGGTTCCGGCAGCTCGAACGGGTGGGAGGCGCCCCGGAAGCCCTGCACCGCCGGCCGGGGCCGGTCGGTCGGCAGGTCCAGCACGGCCGGCGCGCCGGTCAGGTGCTCCCGCCAGTACGCGAGGTCCGCCGACAGGTCCTCCCGGCGCAGCCAGTCCTGCTGCCAGGCGGCGTAGTCGCCGTACTGGACGGCCAGCTCGGGCAGCGCCGGCCGCGCGCCGGCGACCAGGGCGGCGTACCGGGTGGAGAGTTCGCCGAGCAGCACCCCGACCGACCAGCCGTCGGAGATGAGGTGGTGCATCGCCACCCCGAGCACGCAGTCGTCCGGGCCGAGCCGCAGCAGGGCCAGCCGCAGCAGCGGGCCGGTGGTGATGTCGAACGGCTCACGCAGCTCGGCGAGGATCCGCTCCTCCAGCTCGTCACCGTAGGGTGCCGTGCCGGACAGGTCCGTCTCGGGCAGCGGGAGGTCGAGACCTGCGCGGACCACCTGCACCGGGCGTCCGTCCCGCAGCTCGAACGTGGTCCGCAGCGACTCGTGCCGCTGGACGACCCCGTTGACGGCCTGGCGCAGCAGCCCGGTGTCCAGCGGGCCGCGGATGCGCACCGCCGCCGGGATCAGGTACGCCGGGTTCCCGGGCCTGAGCTGTTCCAGGAACCAGATGCCCTGCTGCATGACGGAGATCGGGAAGACGTTCTCCGCCCGGGTGGGCCGTGCCTGCCCGCGTTCCCGCAGCATCTTCTCGAACAGTGCCCGCTTCTCCGGGGAGAGCGAGGCGAGCCGTGCGTCGAGGTCGGTCATCTCACCCCTCCTGCTCCAGTGCGGCCCGTGCCTGCTTGTCGGAGAGGCCCTCCAGCTCGGCGAGGAGCTCCAGGGCGACGTCCTCGAAGCGCTCGACCCGGTGGATGCCCGCCGTGTCGGCGGATCCGTCGTCCTCGCCGACCGGCAGCCCGCTGATGATCTGGTCGGTGAGGGTGCGCAGGGTGGCGCCCTCCAGGAAGACCGCGATGGAGAGGGCGACGCCGAGCTGGCGCTCGATCTCGTTCTTCAGCTCCACCGCCATGAGCGAGTCCAGGCCCAGGTCGAACAGCGGCTGGTCCCGGCCGACCGCCTCCGGCCCGGAGCCGAGGGTGGCCGCGACGCTGAGCACCAGCTGCCCGATGAGGGTCTCGGCGCGCCGGTCGGCCGGTAGGGCCAGCAGTTGCGCCCGGCTGGGCAGCAGGCTGGCCCTGGCCCGGCGCCGGGCCGGGCGGGCCGGGCCGTCGCCGCGCAGCAGCGGGGCGAGCAGCGCGGAGCCGGACACCTCCTGGTAGCGGCGGCCCCACTCGGCCCAGTCGACCGGGACCACGGCGATCTGCGCGTCGTCGTGGTGCAGCAGCCGGTGGAAGACCCGCAGCGCCTGGCCGGGCCGCAGGGTGCCCATGCCCTTGCTGAGCCCGGGGTTGGCCTCGGCGCCCCGGTTCGCCAGGCCGACCCCGCCCCAGATGCCCCAGTTGACGCTGAGCCCGGGTAGTCCGGCGGCGCGGCGCCGGGCCGCCAGGGCGTCGAGGAACGCGTTGGCGGCGGCGTATCCGGCCACGAACGGCGAGCTGAGCAGCGAACTGGTCGAGGAGAAGAGGACGAAGAAGTCGAGTTCCCGGTCGGCGAAGAGGCGGTGCAGCACCCAGGCGCCGACCGCCTTGGGCAGCAGGGGCCGTTCCAGGTCGGCCCGGGTCAGTTCCAGCAGCGGCGCGACCTCACCGGTGCCGGCCGCGTGGATGACGCCCCGGATCGCCGGCCAGCCCTCCCGGTCGTAGCGGGTCAGCAGGGCCCGCATGGCGGCCTCGTCGGCGACGTCGGCGGACTCCAGGTGGACGCTGGCGCCGAGCGCCTCCAGCTCCCGTACCGCGGCGACCCGCCGCGCGATCGGGCCGTCGGCGGGCAGGTCGGCCCACTCGGCGCGGGGCGGCATCGTGGTCCGGCCGAGCAGCACCAGCCGGCGGGCGCCGGCGCGCACCATCGACCGGGCCACCTCCAGGCCCAGGCCGCCGAGCCCGCCGGTGATCAGGTAGCCGGCGTCGGGCCGCCACGGCCCCTCGCCGACGCCGACCTCGGGTACCGCCTGGCGGACCAGCCGGGCCACGTAGCGCTGGTCGCCGCGCAGCGCGATCTGGTCCTCGGCGTCCCGCCGGGTCAGCTCGCCGACCAGCCGGTCGGCCAGCGCGGCCGGCGTCGCCCGCGGGTCGAGGTCGATCAGGCCGCCCCAGAGGGCGGAGTGCTCCTGTTGCAGCGACCGGCCCAGGCCCCAGAGGGTCGACTGGGCGACCTCCAGCGACACCGGGCCGCCTGCGGTGTCGGCGGCGCCGGTGGGCTGCACCGCGCCCCGGGTGACCAGCCAGAGCCGGACCGACTCCGGGCCCTGCGCCCGGGCCAGGGCCTGCGCGGCGTACACCGCGCTCAGGCCGCCCCGCTCGTGGGCCCGCAGCAGCGCGGCGGCGTCGGCGGCGCCGGTGCCGGCGTCGACTCCGTCGAGGCTCCACAGGTGCAGCACCTGCAGGTCGGCGCCGTCGAGCCGCAGCTCGTCGAGGAGCCGGCCCAGGTCAGCCGGGCCGTCGATGCGGACCTCGGCCTCGGCGCCGCCGCCGAAGCGGTACGCCGCACCCGGCACCACCCGGACCGCCCGCTCGCCCCGGGCGGCCACCGCGTCGGCGAAACCGGTGCCGATCCCGGCCGCGTCGGCCAGCACCAGCCAGGTCCGGGCCGGTGCCGGCGGCGCGTCCCCGGCCGACGCGGGAGCCTCGGCCGGCTGCCAGTCGAGCCGGTAGAGCAGGTCGTCGTCGGCGTACTCGTCGGCCGGGTCGTCGGTGCCGACGGCGGCGCCGGCCGGGGCCGCGTACCGGTCCCGGTCCGTGCGCCGCCGCTCCTGCCAGCAGTGCGTCTGCTCGAACGGGTACGTCGGCAGCGGCACCCGCGCGCGCCGGTAGTCCCGGTCGAAGCCCGACCAGTCCAGGTCCACCCCGGCGGCGTAGAGCCGGGCCACCGTGTTGAGCAGCACCGCCCAGTCGTCGTGCTTGGGGCGCAGGCTCGGCACCAGCAGCGCCTCCTCCCCCGCCGGCAGGTTGTCGCTGATCATGCCGAGCAGGGTCGGCGCCGGCCCCATCTCGATGAAGGTCCGGTAGCCCAGCTCGCGGAGGGTGTCGATGCTGGCCGCGAAGCGCACCGGTTGACGGGCGTGCCGGCACCAGTAGTCGGCGTCCGGGGCGGTGTCCCAGGGCCACAGCTCGCCGGTCAGGTTGGCGACCAGCGGCACGCGCGGCGGGGTGAAGGACACCGAGTCGGCCGCCTTGCGCAGGCCGGGCAGGATCGGCTCGATCAGCGGGGAGTGCGACGACGTGGTGATGTGCAGCTGCTTGGTCTTCACCTCGCGCCGGTCGAACTCGGCGCAGATCTCGGCCAGCGCCTCCCGCTCCCCCGAGATGGAGGTGGTCCCGGGCCCGTTCACCGCCGCGATGGAGACCCGGTCGGCGTACGGGGCGAGCACGTCGGCGACCTCGGCCTCGGCGGCGAAGACGGCGACCATCGCGCCGTTCTCGGCCAGCTCCCACATCAGCCGGCCACGGTCGACGACCAGCCGCAGCCCGTCCTCCAGGCTCATCATGCCGGCCACGCAGGCGGCCACGTACTCGCCGAAGCTGTGCCCGAGCACCGCCACCGGCTCCACACCCCAGGAGCGCCAGAGCTGGGCCATGGCGTACTGCACGGCGAAGAGCGCCGGCTGCGAGTAGGTGGTCCGGTAGACCAGGTCGGACTCCGGGTCGGCCGGATAGATCACGTCCAGCAGCGGCACCTCCAGCAGCGGCCGCAGAATCTCGTCGCAGCGGTCGATGACCTGCCGGAAGGTGGGCTGGGTCTCGTACAGGGTGCGGGCCATGCCGACCCGCTGCGGACCCTGTCCGGTGAAGAGGAACACCACCTCGTTGCCGCCGGCCGTGCCGACCACCGGCAGGTCGCCGGGAAGCCCGTCGACGTAGTCGGCGAGCTGGTCGGCGACCTCCTGGCGGGAGCCGACGGCGGCCAGCCGGTGCGTGAAGTGGGCCCGGCCGATGCCGGCCGAGTAGCAGATGTCGGCCAGCGGGGTGGCCGGGTCGGCCGCCAGCCGCCGCTGGTAGCGCTTGGCCAGCTCCAGCAGGCCGTTCGGGGTCTTCGCGGACAGCGGCAGCACCGACCGGGGCCGCTCCGCGGCGGGCCCTTCGGGCGCGGCCGGCGGCTCCGGCGCGGCCTGGAGGATCAGGTGCGCGTTGGTGCCGCTGAAGCCGAAGCTGCTCACCCCGGCGATCGGTCGCTCGGCGACCGCCGGCCATTCGCTGAGCGCGGTCGGTACGACGAACGTGGTGCCGGCGAAGGAGATGTGCGGGTTCAGCCCGGTGAAGTGCACGTTCGGCGGGATGGCCCCCTGGTGCAGGGCGAGCACCACCTTGATCAGCCCGGCGATGCCGGAGGCCGCCTCGGCGTGCCCGATGTTGGTCTTCGAGGAGCCCAGGTAGACCGGGGCGCCCTCCTCCCGGCCGTAGACCTCGGCCAGCGCCTCGACCTCGATCGGGTCACCGAGGGTGGTGCCGGTGCCGTGCGCCTCGACGTAGGAGACCTGCTCGGGGGCCACCTCGCTGGCCTCCAGCGCGCGGCGCAGCACGTCCCGCTGGGCCACCCCGTTCGGGGCGGTCACGCCGGAGCTGCGCCCGTCCTGGTTGACCGCGCCGCCCCGGATCACCGCGAGCACCCGGTCGCCGTCGCGGACGGCGTCGGAGAGCCGCTTGAGCACCACGATGCCGCAGCCCTCGCTGCGGACGTAGCCGTTGGCCCGGACGTCGAAGGTCTTGCACCGGCCGTCCGGCGCGACCATCCCGGGGAACTGCGAGAAGGCCACGCTGGGCAGCGGGGACAGCACCACGTTGACCCCGCCGCCGAGGGCCAGGTCGCACTCGCCGGTACGCAGGCTCTGCACCGCCATGTGCACCGACACCAGCGACGAGGAGCAGGCGGTGTCGACCGCCACACTCGGGCCGCGGAAGTCGAAGACGTACGAGATCCGTCCGGTCACCACGCTGTGCGCCGTGCCGGTGCTGGCGTACGCGGTGATGTCCTCCAGGCCGGGGAAGTTCTCGGTGGCGAAGTCGTTGCTGCACACCCCGAGGAACACCCCGGTACGGCTGCCGGCGAGCCCGGTCGGCGCGTGCCCGGCGTTCTCCAGCGCCTCCCAGGAGACCTCCAGGGCGAGCCGCTGCTGCGGATCCATGGCCAGCGCCTCGCGGCGGGAGATGCCGAAGAACTCGTAGTCGAACCGGTCGACCCGGTCCAGGAAGCCGCCCCAGCGGGTGCGCATCTTGCCGGGCTGCTGCGGTTCGGTGTCGTAGAACTCGTCGACCGGCCAGCGGTCGGCCGGGATCTCGTCGACCGCGTCCACCCCGTCCCGCAGGATCCGCCAGTAGCTCTCCGCGTCGACCGCGCCGCCGGGGAGACGCAGCCCCAGGCCGACGACGGCCACCGGCTCGGTACGGGTGCGCTCGTACTCGGCGAGCCGCCGGTGCAGCCGTTCCATCTCCAGATAGGCGCGCTTGAGCGTGGAGGTCGGCGCCTGCGCCTGCTGGCCAGTGGTCATCCCTGACGCCTTTCATCGATCTGGGTGAGCTTGGCCAGCAGGAGCGCCTCGACGTCGTCGTCGGAGAGCTGCTCCAGCTCCGTGGCCAGGTCGTCGTCGGCCGGCGCGGCACCCACTCCGGCGGGTGAACCGCTGCCGGCCCCCGACGTGACGGCGGTGGTGGTCGCCGGGCCGGCTGCCGGGGGCCCGTCGGCGGCGGGTTGGGCCGCGAGCGGGATGTCCATCCGCTCGGCGAGGAACGGAACCAGCGCGTCGATGGTGGGGAACCGCCACGCGATGGTGGCGGAGAGTTCGACGTCCAGGGACGTCTCCAGCCGCTTGCGCAGCTCCAGCGACATCAGCGAGTCGAAACCCATGCTGGCCAGCGGCGCGGTGACGTCGACCCGGGCGACGTCGAGCTTGAGCACCCGGGCCACCTCCCCGGCCACGTGCTGGGTCAGCAGGTTGCGTCGGCGGCGGCCCGGTTCGACGGTGAGCAGCCGCTGGCGTACCTCGCCGGAGCGCTGCCGTTCCGCGGCGGCCGGCGTGCCGTCCGCCGCGACCAGGTCGGCCAGGAGCGCCGGCAGCAGCCCGCCGGTGGCCGCCGCGCGGAGCCGGTCCCGGTCCACGGGCAGGACGGCGGCCTGGGCGGCCGGGGTACGCACCAGCCGGTCCAGCGCCTCGATGCCGTCGCTCGGGTCGATGCTCACGATGCCCTGCCCGGCGAGCTGGCCGCCCCGGTCCGGGCGGGCCGCCAGACCCGCCTCCGACCAGGGACCCCAGTTGACGCTCAGCGCGGCCCGGCCCTGGCCCCGGCGCAGTCGCGCGAGGCTGTCCAGGAAGGCGTTCGCGCTGGCGTAGTTGGCCTGGCCCGGGGAGCCGAGCAGCGCGGCGGCCGAGGAGAAGAGGACGAAGAAGTCCAGGTCCTTGTCGAGGGTGGCCCGGTGCAGGTGCCAGGCGCCGTCCACCTTGGGCGCGGCGACCGCGCGGAACCGGGCCCGGTCGAGCTGGAGCATCAGCCCGTCGTCGAGCACACCGGCGGAGTGCACGATGCCGGCCAGCGGCGGCAGCTCCCGGTCGATCCCGGCCACCACGGCGGCGACCTCGTCGTAGCGGCCGATGTCGGCGTGCCGGACCTGGACGTCGACGCCGCGTCCGCGCAGCTCGTCGAGGATCCGCCCGGCCGCCGCCGAGGGCCGGCTGCGGCCGAGCAGCACCAGGTGCCGGGCGCCGCGGTCGGCGAGCCAGCGGGCGGTACGCAGGCCGAGGGCGCCGAGACCACCGGTGATCAGGTACGTGGCCGCCGGCCGGACGGGGACCTCCCCCGGCGGTACGACCGCCTCCCGCACGTCCGGCCGCAGCACGATCTTGCCGGTGTGCCGGGCCTGCGCCATCTGGCCGAACGCCTGGGCGGCGTCGGTGTAGCCGAAGGTGGTGACCGGCAGGGCGGAGAACTCGCCGTCGGCGAAGCCCCGCCGCACCCCGGCGAGAAGGCGCGCGATCAGCTTCGGCTGCTCGGCGAAGGCGCGTTCCAGGTCGACGGCGAGGAACGACCGGTTGTGCCGGAGCAGCTCCAGGCCAAGGTGGCTGTTGGCGTAGATGTCCTGCTTGCCGATCTCGACGAACCGGCCGTTCGGGGCGAGCACGCGGAGGCTGCGGGTCAGCGCCTCGCCGGTGAGCGAGTTGAGCACGACGTCCACGCCCCGGCCGTCGGTCAGCGCCAGCACCTCGTCGGCGAAGCGCAGCGACCGGGAGTCCATGACGTGCTTGACGCCGAGGCCGCGCAGCAGTTCCCGTTTCTCCTCGCTGCCGGCGGTGGCCAGCACCTCGGCCCCGTTGCGGCGGGCCACCTGGAGGGCGGCCAGCCCGACGCCGCCGGTCGCCGAGTGGATCAGGACGGTGTCGCCCTCGCCGAGGTGGCCCAGGTACTCCAGGCCGTAGAGCACGGTGAGGAAGGCGATGGGGATCGCGGCGGCCTGCTCGTCGGTGAGCCCGTCCGGGACGCCGGCGACCAGCTCGGCCGGCGTGGTGGCGTACGCGGCCATGCTGGACGGGGCGACCGCCATCACCCGGTCGCCGACCCGGTGGCCGGTGACGCCCGCGCCGACCGCGGTGATCCGGCCGGCGCACTCGCCGCCGAGCGGCACGATGCCCGGGGGTACGCCGGGGCAGATCTCCATCGCCTTGAGGACGTCGTTGAAGTTGAGCCCGGCGGCGGTGACCTCGATCTGCACCTGGCCGGGACCGGGCGGGGTCCGTTCCCAGAGCACCGGGGTCAGGCTGCCCAGGTGTCCCCGCAGGGACAGGAGGCGGTGATTGCCGTCGGTCCCGTCGAACGGGTGCGGCCGCAGGTCGGCGTCGGTCGGGGCGGGGGCCCGCCAGGGGGCCAGCCGGGGGGTGTGGCGCCGCCCGGCCCGGAGCGCGACCTGCTCTCCGCCGGCCCGGTGCAGCAGTTCGTCGGCGAGGCCGGCGATGGTGTGCGCCTCGGTGGCCGGGTCGAGGTCGACAATGGTGGGGCGCAGCTCGCCGTGTTCCAGGGTGACCACCCGGGCCAGCCCCCAGAGACCGGCCTGGGCCAGCGCCGGGGTGCCGGGCTCGCCGGCCACCACCTGCGCGCCCCGGGTGACCAGCACCAGCCGGGGCGACCGGCCGGCGGCCCCGGTGAGGGCCTGGACCAGGTGCAGGACGGCGACCGGGCCGAGCAGTTCGATCCGGTCGAGTTCGGCGTCCCGCCCGCCGGCCGGGGTGGCGTCGGTGGCCGGGTCCGCGACGGCCGGCTGGCGTTCTCCCCGAGCGGCGTCGGCGAGGGCATGTTCGGTGAGCGCCGTGTCGAGGCTCCACGCGTGCACCACCCCGGCGCATGGTTCCGGCCGGGCCGCGCGCAGCTCGGTGAGGAGGGTGACGAAGTCCTCCGGACGCGCCGGGTCGATCTCGTACCGGTCCGGGGCCGCCTGCCGGTAGGCGTCGCCGGGGGCGACGGTCACGGTGGCCACGCCCCGGCCGGCCAGCTCGGCGCGGAGTTCGGCGCCGACCGGGTCGGCGTCGGCGAGCAGCAGCCACCAGCCGGCGGCGGCGGTCTCCTCCGGCTGGTCGGCCGTCTCCCGCCAGGAGAGTTCCAGGAGAGACTCGGCGACCCGGTCGGCGGCGGCACCGGCCAGCCGCTGGAGCCTGACCCCGGTGATCTCGCCCGCCGGTGCGCCGGCCGCGTCGTAGAGCACGACCCGGGCGTCGGTGATCTCGGGCGCCCCGACGCTCGCCCCGTCGACCACGGCGTGCGCCCACCTCGGCACCACCCGCTCGGCGGCGAGCCGGAAGCGAGCCACCCCGACCGGCAGGTACGTCCCGGCGTCGGTGCCGTCGCCGGTCAGGGCGGCCGCCAGCACCTGGAGGCAACTGTCCAGCAGCGCCGGGTGGACCAGGTACGGGTCGTGGTCCCCGGTCAGCTCGGCCGGGTCACGCAGCTCGGCGAGCGCCTCGTGCCCGTCCCGCCGGATCGAGCCGACGCCCTGGAAGGCGGGGCCGTAGCGGAGCCCGGAGCGGTCCAGCCGGGCGTAGTGCTCGGCGGCGTCCAGCGGCTGCGCGCAGCGGGCCCGTACCGTGGCCAGCGGCTCGGCGGTCGCGTCCGGCTGGTCGGGGGCACCGGCGCCGTACCGGCCGTGGGCCACCTCGCGCCACGTCCCGTCGGGCTCGGTCGGGCCGCGGCTGTAGATCCGCAGCGCGCCGCCGGCGCCGGTCTCCGGCAGCAGGACGAGTTGGAGGGTGTCCTCCTCGGCCAGTTCGTCCACGACGGTGATCCGGGTCAGCTCGATCCGCTCGACGACGGCGGTCGGGTCGTCCAGCAGTCGCCGGGTGGCCGACAGAGCGGCGTCCAGCAGCAGGCTGGCCGGCAGGACCGGGGTGTCCTCGACCACGTGGTCGCGCAGGTAGCCGAAGCCGGCCAGGTCGATCCGGGCGCTGAAGTGGTGCCCGCCCGGCTCGGCGGCGGAGCGGACGTACGTCTCCAGCACCGGGTGTCCCCGATGGCCGGTACGGCGCGGTCGCGGGTACTCGTCGGTGATCCAGTGCCGGTCCCGTTGCCACGGGTACGCCGGCAGGGCGACCATCGGCACGTCCGGCCCGTGGACGCGGCGCCAGTCGACCGGGTGGCCGGCGGTGTAGAGGCGGCCCAACTCCCCGAGGATGGTGGCGTGGCCGGACTCGTCGCGGCGCAGCGAGCCGACGACGACGCCCTCGCGCTGCTGGCGGGCGATCCGCTCGGTGACCGGGTCGCCGAGCATGGCGTGCGGTGAGATCTCCACGAAGATGTCGTGCCCGGCGTCCACCAGGCCGGTGACGGCGGAGTCGAAGAGGACCGGCTGCCGCAGGTTGGTGGCCCAGTACCCGGCGTCGAGCGCGGTGCCCTCGATCGGGCGGGCGGTGACCGTGGAGATGATCGGCACGGTGGCCGGCCGTGGGGTGAGCCCGTCCAGCAGCGCGCCGAGTTCGGCGCGCAGCGGTTCCATCTGCGGGCTGTGCGAGGCGTAGTCGACCGATTCGAGCAGCCGACAGAAGATCCCCTCGGCCTGGACCGTCTCGGCGAGGGCGGCCAGCGCCGTACCGTCGCCGGAGAGCACGGTGGACTCCGGGCCGTTGCTGGCGGCGACCGAGACGGCGCCCGGTTCGCGCTCGGCGAGCAGCCGCTCGGTCCGGTCCAGCGGAAGCCCGATCACCGCCATCCGTCCGTTGCCGATGGCGGCCCGGATGACCCGGCCGCGCTGCCAGGCGACCCGCATCGCGTCGGGGACGCTGAGCGCGCCGGCGACCTGGGCCGCGGCCACCTCACCGACGGAGTGCCCGACCACGGCGGCCGGCTCGACACCCCAGGAGCGCCACAGCGCGGCGAGGGCGATCTGCACGGCGGTCAGCGTCGGCTGGGCCACCGCCGGGTCGCTGAGCAGTTGCTCGTCGGCCCGGCCGGTGACCAGGTCGAGCAGGGACCAGTCGACGTACTGCCGCAGCGCCCGGGCGCACTGCTCCAGGGCGTCCCGGAAGACCGGTACGGCGAGCAGGTCGTCGGTGAGCGGCCACCAGCGCGGGCCCTGGCCGGAGAACATGAAGACGGGCTTCGGGTGCCGGCCGACCCGCCGGCCGCCCCAGGAGAGTCCGGCCCGTTCCTCGTCCGCCGCGTACGCGGCGAGCGCCTCCCGCAGTTGGTCGGGTGAGTCGCCGACGCAGGCCAGCCGCTGCTCGTGGTGGCTGCGGCGGGTGGCCGCGGCGGCGCAGACGGCGGCGAGCCCGGCGCCGGCGTCCGGCGCGGCCAGCCGGTCGGCGTAGCGGGCGGCCAGCTCGCGCAGCGCCTCGGGGGTACGGGCCGAGATGGCCAGCAGCCGGGCCGCACCCCGCTCGGCCGGCTCCGACCCGTCGGCCGCTGTTCCGTCCGACGCCGGGCCGTGCGCGCCGGTCCGACCGTTGACGTCGATTCGGCCGTTGGCATCGGCCCGGCCATTGACGTCGGCCCGGCCGTTGGTGCCGCTCCGGCCGTTGGTGAGCGGTCCGCCGGTCGCCGCCGCCGCGTCGGACGTCCGGGCGATGCCGGCGGCCCGGGGCGACTCGCCGAGGACCAGGTGCGCGTTGGTGCCACCGAAGCCGAAGCTGCTGACCCCCGCCACGGCCGGGGCGTCCGGGGCGGGCCACGGCTGGCGCCGGTCGGCCACCCGGAGGGCGAGCCGCGCGAACGGGATGTGCGGGTTGGGCTGCTCGTAGTGCAGGCTCGGCGGGATCTCCCGGTGCCGCAGGACCAGCGCGGTCTTGATCAGCCCGGCAATGCCGGCGGCGGCCTCCAGGTGCCCGAGGTTGGACTTGACCGAGCCGACGAGCAGGGGCTGTCGCGGGTCGCGGTCGACGCAGGCCACCGCGGCCAGCGCCTTGGCCTCGATCGGGTCACCGAGGAGGGTGCCGGTGCCGTGCGCCTCGACGTACCCGACCCGCTCCGGCGGTACGCCGGCCCGCTCGTACGCGCTGCGCAGCACCGCTTCCTGGGCGTGCGGGTTCGGCGCCATCAGCCCGTTGGTCCGGCCGTCCTGGTTGACCGCTCCGCCGAGGATCACCCCGTAGATCGGATCGTGGTCGCTGACCGCCCGGGACAGCGGCTTGAGGACGACCACTCCCGCGCCCTCGGCCCGGACGTAGCCGTCGGCGCGGGCGTCGAAGGTCTTGCAGCGCCCGTCGCCGGCCATCGCGCCGGCCTTGCTGAAGTTGATCGCCAGTGCCGGGGAGAGGACCACGTTGACCCCCCCGGCGACGGCCAGCGTGCAGTCGCCCCGGGCCAGGCTGGCCACGGCCTGGTGGACCGCGACCAGTGAGGAGGAGCAGGCGGTGTCGACGGCGATGCTCGGGCCGCGCAGGTCGAACAGGTACGACAGGCGGTTCGCCGCGATGCTGAACGCGTTGCCGGTGCCGGTGTAGGCGTCCACCCGGTCCAGGTCCTGGAAGGTCAGCTGCCCGTAGTCGTTGGTCGCGATGCCGACGAACACGCCGGTGGCGGAGCCGGCCAGGTCCTCGGCGACCACACCGGCGTCCTCCAGCGCCTCCCAGGTCACCTCGGCGAGGAGCCGTTGCTGCGGGTCCATCCGGGCGGCCTCGTGCGCGGAGATGCCGAAGAAGTGCGGGTCGAACTTGTCGATCCGGTCCAGGAAGCCGCCCCACCGGGTGGTGGTCCTGCCGGGTACGGCCGGGTCGTCGGTGTGCAGTTCCTCGACGTCCCACCGGTCGGCGGGCACCTCGCGGATCGCGTCGCGCCCCTCGGTCAGCAGCCGCCAGAAGCTCTCCGGGCCGTCCACGCCACCCGGGAAGCGGCAGCCGATGCCGATGATGGCGACGGGTTCGGGCTGGCCCGCCGTACCCGCGTCACCGGCCCCGCCGGCGGTGGTCGCCGCCGCGCCGGGGCGGACGGCGGCGTCGCCGGCGGTGGTGGTGGCCGGGCCGTCGGAGGCCGGGGTGGCGCCGGAGGCCGGTTCGCTGAGGAACGCGGCGAGCGCGTCGATCGTGGGGTACTCCCAGATCAGGGTCGAGGAGAGTTCCCGGCCGAGCCAGCCCTCCAGCTCCCCGACCAGACCGACCAGGTCGACCGACTGCAGGCCGTAGGTGGCGATGGGCCGGGTCGGGTCGACCGCCCGCGGGCTGACCTTCAGCCGGGCGGCGAGCGTCTCGACGAGACGCCGTTCGACCTCGGCCCGGCCGGGCGTGCCGGCGGGCGCCGGGGGGACGGTCTCCGCCCGGCCGGGACCGGCGGTGACGCGCTCCGGGTCGGCGGCGCTCCAGCTCGCCAGGATCTCCAGGCGACCGGCGAGGTACGACCGGCGGGCGGCGTGCCGCTGGAGCTTGCCGCTGGACGTCTTGGGGATGCTCCCCTGTTTGATCAGGACCACGTCGTACGCCTGGAGACCGTGTTCCTGGGAGACGGCGCCCCGGATCGCCGCGATCAACCGCTCGGCGTCGAACCGGAGCCGGCTGCCGCCGACCTCGTGGATGACGACGAGCTGCTCCTCGCCGTCGACCTCCACCGAGCAGGCCACACCGCAGCCGGGCCGCAGGGTCGGGTCGCTCTGCTCGACCGTGAACTCGATGTCGCTGGGGTAGTGGTTCTTGCCGGCGATGATGATCAGGTCCTTGTGCCGGCCGGTCACGAAGAGTTCCCCGTTGTCGTCGACGAAGCCGAGGTCGCCGGTACGGAGGAAGGGCCCGTCGCCGGTGCCGGCGATCCGTGCCCGGAAGATCTGCTCGCTCTCCTCGGGACGCCGCCAGTAGCCCTGGGCGACGCTCGGGCCGCCGAACCAGATCTCACCGACCCGCCCGGCCGGGAGCCGCTCGCCGGTTGCGGGGTCGACGACGGCCAGCTCGTGGCCGGCGGCGGACGGTCCGCAGCTGACCAGGGTCCGGCTCTCCTCGTCGGGGCCGGCGTCGATCGCCCGGTTGCCGGCGAGGTCGGCGGCGCGCACGCGGCGGATGCCGGGCTCGGCCCCCGCGAGCCCGCCGGCGACGAAGAGGGTCGCCTCGGCCAGTCCGTAGCAGGGGTAGAAGGCACTGCGCCGGAATCCGCTGGGGGCGAACGCCTCCACGAACCGGTCGATGGTCTCGGCCCGGACCGGCTCGGCGCCGCTGAACGCCAGGCGCCAGCTGCTCAGGTCCAGCGCGGCCCGCTGCTCCGGGGTCGTCTTCGCCACGCAGAGCTCGTAACCGAAGTTGGGGCTGCCGCTGAGCGTGCCCCCGTACGTCGAGATGGCCTGCAACCACCGGACGGGTCGCTTGAGGAACGACGTCGGGGACATGAAGGTGGCGGAGAAGCCGGCGTAGAGCGGTTGCAGCATCGAGCCGATCAGCCCCATGTCGTGGTACGGCGGCAGCCAGCTGATCAACCGGGTGTTCTCGACGTCGGTGACGAAGCGCTGGTTGGTCACCTCGAGGTTGGCCAGCAGGTTGCCGTGGCTGAGCACCACGCCCTTCGGCCGGCCCGTCGAGCCGGAGGTGTACTGGAGGAAGGCGATGTCGCCGCCGTCGAGGTCGGGCTCCCGCCACCCCTCGGCGACGGCGTGGTCGATCCGGTCGACGGCCTCCCAGATCAGCGACCCCAGGGCGGGGGCGAGCGCGGTGATCGGGTCGGCCATCGCGATGATCTCGGCCGGGGCCAGCACGATGGCGGGCTGCGCGTCCTCGATCACGCCGATCAGCCGGGGCAGGGTCCGCTTGAGCAGCACCGGGTTCGGCGGATACACCGGTACGGCGATCACCCGGGCGTAGAGGCAGCCCAGGAACGAGGCGAGATAGTCCAGGCCCGGCGGGCAGACGATGAGCGCCCGGTCGCCCTCGTTCACCCGCTCCCGCAGGGTGGCCGCAATGGCCCGTGCCCGCCGGTCCATGTCGGCGTTCGAGATGACCAGTTCGTCATCCTCGCCGTCGACCAGGAACCGATACGTCGACGCCTCCGGATGTCCCAGAAGAACAGCCCGAAACTGGTCGACGAGTGTGCGTGGCTTTCGGGAGCGGCCGGTGGACCCGGCCGGTCGCCCCACCGGGCCAACCTGGCTCTCATGTACGTCGTCTCGCCCTGGGACCGACATGCTCACAATCCGGTTCCTTCTGACGTCTGCTCCACGGATCAGCGGGGTCCGGGCGGGCGAAGACATTGCTCCACAATCACGCCCCGGTAAGGTCGCGAAAAGCCGCACACGAATTCCACGACGTGTTTTGCATTCACCCCCGCCGATGATCCTTTCGATCGCGACGCCAGCATGGCAGCGCCACCAGTCCAATGTCAACGATTGCTGGTCGACTCCGATGAAACCCCTTGTGAACAGCAGCTTCAGCCCACCCCTAGCGACCGACGGGGGCACCCCTACCCACCATTAAGCTGACCCCTGACCGGGATCGAACCAAGCCTCCACTAAGGAGGGAGTCGGGCGATCCGCCGCGGTGCGAGATTCGTCGCACAATGGCTGACCCCACACACTCCCGGTCGCACCACGACGTCGTCGGCAATTATGGGAATTCGGAATGAAATCTGGCGCTCGACCGGCACGGCCACGGGGCGACGTCCGCCGCGTCGTTTCGGCGAATGATGGAAGCGCGCCCATTGACAGAAACAGCAGGTCGGCATGACGGGCACGGCCGGTGGGTGGATGCGGTATGCCGGGTCGACACGACGACATCGGCGGCGCCGGAGGGTGAACCGAATCGGCCGGGCGCACGATGTCGCCGGCGAAAAGGAATGGTGCTGCCTCACACCCCGGGACCGCGCCCGGATGAGGCAGCACCATCGCACACGTTGCCGTTGAGACCCCGGTCGGCTACGGCCCCGCGACCTCCTTGGCGGCGCGCTCGCCGGATTCGACCGCCCCGTTGAGGTAGCCGAAGTACTCCACCGAGGTGTGCTCGCCGGCGAAGTGGACGTTGCCCTCGCGGGTGGCCTCGACGCCGAAGAAGCGGGTGGACTGGCCCGGCTTGAGGGACGAGTAGGCGCCCTTCGACCAGGGGTTGAGCGGCCAGGCGTCCCGGTACGCCCGGCCGTTGTAGGCGGCGGTGATGCCCGGGTAGATCGGCTCCAGCTGGTTCAGGAACGACGTGACCTGGGCGGCCGGTGCCGCGCCGAACGCCGCGCCGGTCCACGCCCTGGTCTGGCTGCCGCCGGGGAACTCGCAGAGCACGCCGGTGGTGGTCGACTGGTTGACCGCGTCGTCCCAGGCACACTGGAAGCCGGTGACGTTGGTGTAGGTGGAGCCGCCGTAGCCCTGCGCGACCCAGGGTCGGCTGGTGAACTGGACGTGGAGCTTCGCGTTGCTGCCCAGGTCGAACTCGTTGACGGAACGCATCTTCACCGTCGAGAACCCGGCCCTGGACAGGTCACACTCGCGCAGCGTGGTGAACGGCAGTGCGAGGATGACCTTGTCGGAGGTCACGTCCGTGTACGTGGTGCCGGTCTGGAAGGTGCAGGTCACCGAACCGTTGGCGTTGGCCTTGACCGCCACCAGCTTACGGTCCAGCGTCACGGTGCCCGCCGGCAGCTGGGCGACCATGGCGGTCAGCAGCTGGTCGTTGCCGCCGATGATCGTGTACTTCTCGTCGCCGCCGGTGAGCGGGGCCAGCGAGTTCGGCCCGTTCCAGCCGAGCAGGTAGATCAGGTTGAGCGCCGACTGCTGGTCCGGGTCCATGCCGTACTCGGCGACGACGTTGCTCTGCATCAGCTTCGCGAAGCGGCTGGAAAGCCCTCCGGGGATGTTCGCGTCCAGCCACTGGTTGACGGTCTGATTGTCCAGTTGCAGCCCCGCGGCGGTGTAGCTGTCGTATCGCTGCGGGTAGGGAGCGGCCTGCACGGCCGACTTGAACGCCTGGTAGACCTGACCCCAGTCGGCGTTCGCCGCGCTGTAGGGATAGTTTGCGCCGTCGATCCAGTACTTGTCCCCGCCGGGCGGCTGGTTGCCGCCGTTCACCAGGCGCAGGCTGAGGCCGAGGTTGTTGGCGAGGCTGCGGATCGTGTTGTGCTCGGTGTTGATGAACGCGCCGCCGTGCTCGACGACGACCCCGTCGTCGAAGAAGCCGCGCAGGGTGTGGCAACGGCCACCGATCCGGGAGCTGCCCTCGTAGACGGCGGCCCGGATCCCCTTGACCTTGTAAAGCCAGTGGGCGGCGCGGATGCCGGCGAGCCCCGCCCCCACGATGGTCACCGACGGTGGCGGGGCGGGTGCGGCGGCGGCCGCGGCGGGCCGGGGCAGGCCGGCGGCCGAGGCGACGGCGGCCGCGCCGACGACCGCGGCGCCGCCGAGCAGCCTGCGCCGGGACAGCCCGGCGGCGCGCATCTCGATGACCTCGTCGACCGGGATCCCGGTCCGTTCGGATTCGGCGTGCGCGGCGAACGTCGCACGCAGTTGGCTGGTGAGTTGTGTTCGACCCCTGGAACCCATGGCTGACCTCCGGTCGCGAACGCCTGAGCTGGCGTGACCGACATTTAAAGGCCGATTCAGTTAGGTAGTCAAGAACTTCACTGGCCAGTCAGGGGGTTTGCTGTTGAAGCTGACCTCTGATTCAGGAACGGGACCACCAGCGGGCGGCCACGAGTTCGGCGACCAGGGTCTCGGTGAGCAGTCGTACCCCCGGGTCGTCGTCGCCGTGGTAGCGGATCACCGCCGCGGCGCCGGCCACCTCCGCGCCGACCGCGAGCACGGTCGACCTCCGCTGCCGCAGCCAGTCCAACGCCGGCGCGTCGTACCGGGAGCCGGGGAAGAGCAGCGCCCGGTAGTCGAGCGTCTTGGTGAGGTAGACGTCGACGTGCGACCAGTCACCGGTCTCGCATCCGACGGCGGGCCGGCGGGGGCCCTCGCGGACCATCAACGCCGACTGCATCGCGGAGGAGAGCCGCTCGACCGGTGCGAGGGCGTGGACGCCGTGCGGGCCGTCCAGGAGCGCGTCGGCCGCGGTCAGCCACTCGTCGCGGCGGGCGAGCAGGTCCTCGGAGGCGTCGGCGGCGCGCCGGGCGAGGCCGGCGACATCCGGCCGCCCGAGGTCCGCGGCGGCGGTCCGCGTACTCAGCCGGGCCGCCAGGTCCAGCAGCAGGACCAGGGTGTGCTGGAAGGTCCGGCAGGCCACCCCGCCGGTCTCGGCGCCGGCGTGCATCGGTACGACGAGGTCGGCGACGTCGGCCAGCGGCGAGTCCGGCGCGTTCGTCAGGGCGACTAGGCGGCCCGACCCCTGGTAGCGGTCGGCGGCGTCGAGGGTCTCCTGGCTGGTCCCGCTGGCCGAGATGGCGACCACCAGGGTGCGCGGTCCCGGTGGGCAGGTGGCGGCGGCCGAGGCGTACTCGGCAATCGCGTCGACGCCGGCGGCGCGCAGCCGCAGCGCGGCCATCTCCGCCGCGTAGCGCGAGCTGCCCATGCCGAGCAGGAGCACTCGATCAACCGGGTCGGGCAGCCCGTGCCACACGTCGCCGTCGGCGAGCGTCGCGGCCAGGCGGCGCAGCGACTCCGGCTTGGCTTCCAGGTCGGCCAGGAACAGGCGCGGGTCCATCGGCTCCTCGTTCTAGTCGTACCAGCGGCGCAGCACACCCATCGGGGCGTACCGCCAGCGGGGCAGGAAACGGGCGGCGTAGCACAGCTCGCGGCACTCCTGCTCGACCTCGAACGGCCGCAGCAGTCGCGCGTCGAAGAGGTACGCCATGCCGCGCTCGTCCAGGGTGCGCAGGTAGGTCGCGAGAAGCTCGTCGACCGCCCGCCGACACCAGTCGGTCACGGCCGACCGGTGTCGGCCCCCGGTACGCCGGTTGGCGATCTCCCCGACGTGCAACAGGCTGGTACGCAGCTGCGCCACGTCCCGCGCGGTCGGTTCGGTGAGGGTGCCGCCAGGGGTGTCGAGGGTCGGGTTCCCGTCGAAGTCCGTCACGGCGAGCCCGCCGCGCCACCGCAGGACCTGCCCGACGTGCAGGTCACCGTGCGGCTGGATCACGTACGTCCGGTCCACCTGGCGGGAAGGCTCGATGTCGGCGGCGAGCCGGGGCACCCGCGCGGCGAACCAGCGGGCCTCCTCGTCGTCGACGGCCGCGACGAGCCGCCGTGCCTGGTCGAGGACGGCCAGGCCGCCGGCCGCCCAGTCCCGGTCGCTGACCGCGACGGGCGCCGGGACGGTCTCGGACGGCGTGGCCAGGGCGCAGTGCAGCTCCGCGGCCAGTACCCCCAGGTCGCCGGCCAGGTCGGCCGGCGGCCCCCCGTCGAGCTGGTCGAGCAGGGCGTCGACGCACCAGTCCCAGCCGTCGGCGGCGTCGGGCAGGAAACCGGTCACCACCGCCACCAGACCGCCCGCCGCCGCGTCACGGTAGACGGCCGCGTACGGCGTCGGCGTGCGGGCGAAGCCGGCGGCCGTCAGATGCGCCAGCAGGTCGGGGGCCCGGCCCGGCGAACCGTCACCGGTCACGGGCCGCATCCATTTCACCACCACGCGCTCGCCCACCACGACCGAGGTGTTCGTCTGGTCGACGGTGATCAACCGTTCCCCGAGGGGGCCCGGGGCGAGCGGGACGAATCGGCGCACCCGCAGACCGGTCACCGCGCCACCGGTGGCGATGGCGTCGACGAGCGCGGCGGAGGCACCGGGCGGGACCTGAGCGTCTGTTGAATCCAAGTTCAGTTTCCGACGTAAAAACTCAGCTACAAAAGGCGGCATGAGTCTTGCGCACGTTGACGCTCGTTGCAACACTCCGGTTCACTGTCTCGACTCCCGACAGGAGCGGCGAGTGTTGCTGTTGAGAAGAGCCCGGCGTACGGCCGTCCCGGCGGCCCTCGCCGCGGGCCTCGTGCTCGCCCTGGCGGCGTGCGGCGGTGGCGCCGACACCGCCGGCGGATCGAGCGCGGACACCCTCGACCCGAACGCCGACCTGAGCAAGCAGAAGCTCACGGTCTCCAACTGGGACGGCTACATGCCGGAGGACCTGCCCGCGAAGTTCAAGGCGGCGAAGGGATCCGCGGTCACCGTCACCAAGCACGCCACCAACGAAGAGATCATGGCGAAGCTGACCGCGGGCGGGGACAGCGGCATCGACGTCGCGTTCGTCTCCGGCCAGTTCGCCCAGGCGCTCGCCGAGCAGGGTCTGGTCGAGCCGATCCACGCCGATCTCGTGCCCAACCTCAAGAACCTCTACCCGGAGGCCGGGCAACTGGCCTACGACAAGGGCAACAAGTACTCCGTGCCGTACACCTGGGGCACGACCGGCCTGTGCTACCGCACGGACCTGACCGGCTACACCCCGGACAGCTGGGAGGACCTGCTCTCGCCGAAACCGCAGCTCGCCAAGAAGGTGACCATGATGGCCACCGAGCGATGGCTCATGCTCCCGGCGCAGAAGTCCCTCGGCTTCTCGGCGAACACCACCGACGCGGAGCAGCTGGAGCAGGTGAAGCAGAAGCTGCTCGCGGCGAAGAAGACGCTGCTGGCCTACGACGACACCACCTTCGGCGACCGGCTCAAGTCCGGCGAGGCCGCCCTGGTCGAGGCCTGGGACGGCTGGTGCCCCACCGACGACCCGAGGATCAAGTTCGTGGTGCCGAAGGAGGGCAGCGACCTCTGGGTGGACACCATGGTCGTGCTGAAGACGTCGAAGAACAAGGAGGCGGCGCACGCCTTCATCAACTACATCCTCGACCCCGACAACCACTCCTGGGCCGCCGCGAACATCCTCTACAAGGTGCCGAACGGCGCCGCCATGGCCAAGGTCGACGCCAAGCTGCTGGAGACCCATCCGCAGCTGAGGACGGCCCCGGCAGACCTGTTGAAGGGCGAGGTTCCGGTCGACCTGGGTGACGCCGCTCCGGTTTACACCCGGATCGCGACCGAGGTCTCGGCCAGCTAGATGAGCTCCACTCTCGCCCCTCAACGCGCCGCCCGCGCGGACGTCGGTCCACGCGGGCGGCGCGCGGCCCGACGTGAGCGGCTGCTCGGGCGGATGGCCACGCTCGGGCCCGGGCTGGGCTACCTGATCGTCTTCATGCTGGTGCCGCTCGCGCTCGTGCTCAGCTACACGCTGTTCCACCGGGGTCGCTTCGGCGGGATCGTCTACGAGGCCTCGGCGGAGAACTTCACCCGGGTCGCCGACGGTCTCTACCTCAACGTCGTCTGGACCTCGGTGAAGCTGGCCGGGCTCACCACGCTGTTGGCGCTGCTGCTCGGCTATCCGACCGCGTACCTCATCGCCCGGCTCCCCCGCCGCTGGCGCACCGTCGCGCTCGTCCTCGTGGTGCTGCCGTTCTGGACCAACTTCCTCATCCGCACCTACGCGTGGATCATCCTGCTCAACAGCGAGGGCGTGATCAACCGGACGCTGACCGGGATCGGGATCATCGACCGGCCGCTGGAACTGCTCTACACCCCGGGCGCCGTCGTCGGTGGCCTGCTCTACGCGTACCTGCCGCTGATGATCCTGCCGCTGTACTCGGCGATCGAACGCCTCGACCCGCAGCTCCGCGAGGCGTCGGCCAACCTGGGCGCCCGACCGGCCCGGACCTTCTGGTCGGTGACCCTGCCACTGACCCTGCCCGGCGTGCTGACCGGCTGCGTCTTCGTGTTCGTACCCAGCCTCGGCAACTTCGTCGTCCCCGAGCTGCTCGGCGGCGGTCGGACGGTGCTGGTCGGCAACCTGATCCGCGACCAGTTCCTCAAGGCGCGGGACTGGCCGTTCGGGTCGACCCTCGCGCTCATCGTGATCGCCCTGCTCGTGCTGCTGCTCATGGCGCAGGCCTGGGCGGCCCGACGACTGGCGGGCGGCAACCGTGCGTAGATTCAGTTGGCTCCACGTCCCGGCGGGCCTGACGTACCTCTTCCTCTACCTGCCGATCGTGGTCCTCGTGATCATGTCCTTCAACGCCGCCGACACCCCGTACCGGTGGGACGGGTTCGACACCGCCTGGTACGGGCGGCTGTTCGCCGACCGGGCGGTACGCGAGGGCCTCGTCAACACGCTGATCGTCGCGACCGGTGCCACCGCCCTGTCGACGGTGCTCGGCACCCTGCTCGCCGTCGGTCTCGCCCGGTACACGAGGTCGAAGCTGCTCGACGCGATCGCGGTGGCGCCCGCCGTGCTGCCCGACATCGTGCTCGCCATCGGCCTGCTCGCCTTCTACACCGCGGTTCAGTTCACGCTCGGCCTGCACTCGATCCTGCTGGCGCACACGGTGTTCGGCACGGCCTTCGTCGCGGCCGTGGTACGCACCCGGCTGGCCCACGTCGACGGCTCCCTGGAGGAGGCCTCCCGCGATCTGGGCGCCACGGCGGTGCAGACCTTCGTCCGGATCACGCTCCCGTCGCTCGCCCCGGGCATCGTCGCCGGCGCGCTGCTGGCCTTCTCCCTGTCCCTCGACGAGTTCGTCATCGCCTTCTTCACCGCCGGCCCGCAGGACCCGACGCTGCCCATCGTGATCTATTCGATGGTGCGGTTCGGCGTCACCCCCGAGATCAACGCCCTGGCCACGCTGCTGCTGGCGGTCAGCTTCACGTTCGTCATCCTGGCCCAGCGCCTGTCCCGCCTGACGGAGTCACTGTGAGCAATCCCCCGGTCAGCGAACCGCTGGTCAGCATTCAGGGCGTCAGCCGGCGCTTCGGCGACATCCGCGCCCTGGAACAGGTGAGCCTCGACATCCGCCAGGGCGAGTTCTTCGCCCTGCTGGGTCCGAGCGGCTGCGGCAAGACGACGCTGCTGCGGATCCTCGCCGGCTTCGAGCACCCGGACAGCGGCTCGGTCACCCTCGACGGCGCCGACCTGCTCGCCGTTCCCCCGCACCGGCGACCGGTCAACCTGATGTTCCAGTCCTACGCGCTGTTCCCACACATGAGCGTGGCCAAGAACATCGCGTACGGGCTGGAACGCGAGCGGGTGCCGAAACGGGAGATCCGCGAACGGGTGGACGAGGTGCTCGCCACCGTCGGGCTCACCGGCCTGGCCCGCCGCCGGCCGCACCAGCTCTCCGGTGGCCAGCGGCAGCGCGTCGCGCTGGCCCGGGCGATCGTGAAGCGCCCCCGGCTGCTGCTGCTCGACGAGCCGCTGTCCGCGCTGGACAAGAAGGTACGCGCCGAGATGCAACTGGAGCTCAAGCGGTTGCAGCACGAGGTCGGCATCACCTTCGTGGTCGTCACCCACGATCAGGAGGAGGCGATGTCGCTGGCCGACCGGATCGCCGTGCTGAGCGAGGGCCGGGTGCGCCAGGTCGACGCCCCGGTGCCCCTCTACGAACGGCCCGCCGACCTGTTCGTGGCGGACTTCGTCGGAGCCAACAACCTGATCACCGGCGTGGTCACCACGGACGGCCTGCGGGTGCCCGGGGTCGGCGTACTGCCCTGTCCCGCCTCTCCGGACGCCGTCGGGGACACCGCGACCCTGGCGGTCCGTCCCGAGCGGGTCCGGCTGGGCGCCGACGGCGGCCTGGTCGGGGTGGTGCGGGACGTGACCTTCTTCGGCGGGACCACCCGGGTGGCGGTGGACGTGGCCGGGCTCGATCGACCGCTGCTCGCCACGGTCGCCGGCGCGGCCGTCGTGAGGCTCGGCGAGAAGACCCGGGTGGACTGGTCGGGCGCCGAAGCGGTGCTGCTCGGCCCGGTCTGACCACCGGTGCCGCGCCCGCCCCGGCCGCGCTACGTCGTAGCCTTGCGGGCGCGCGGCGGCTTGGCCGGCTCCTCCGGTACGTCCAGCGGATTGCCGGTGACCAGCCGGGCGTACGACAGGATCAGCTCGACGGCCTCGGCGGCGTGCAGGGTCGGGTGCCGGGCGACGATCCGGTAGCCGTACGCGTCCTCCAGCGCCACCAGGTTGCGGGCGATGGTCTGCGAGTCGGCCGCGAGGGTGAACGCGCTCTGGGCCGCGCCGAGTTCGAGGATCATCTGGTACATGGAGACCTGCCGGTCGTAGAGCGTGGTCAGCAGGGCGGCGTAGACCCGGTTGCGGCCGGCCGCCCCGCCGAGTTCGCAGAGCAGGCGCACGTCGGCGTCCTCGGCGTCGGTGGGCAGGCCGGAGCGGATGGTCACCACGAGCTTGCGTACCGGGTCGGAGATGTCGGCGATCTTCTTCACCCGCAGCTCGTAGAAGCGCTCCATGCCGGCGTGGTGCGCCTCGAGCAGCAGGTCCCGCAGGTCCGGATAGTGGTAGAGGACCGCGCCGGAGGTGAGGCCCGCCTGCTCGGCCACCTGGTTGAGCAGCACCGTGTCGGTCCCGTGCTGGAGCATTGCCCGGCGCGCGGCCTCGATGAGGTCCTGCCGGCGCTGGGCGCGGGACTTGCGGGTTTTCATGTGGCACCCGATCCGAAGTACGACGTCAACACTCTCCCCAACACCATAGTGCCTGCGTATTGACTGCCGAGCGAGGACCTTGTTGAATTTCGATTCAACAGTCACCCCTCTGGAGATGCGATGTCTCAGCTGACGGTCCTGTTCATGCCCGAGAGCGCGTACGGCCCCACGAACAACTGCATCGGCATCGGCGACGTGCTGCGCCGACGCGGGCACCGGGTGGTGTTCGCGGCCGAGGCGTCGTGGCGGGGCAAGCTGACCGCGCTCGGGTTCGAGGAAGACCTCGTCGACCTCGCCCCGCCGCCGGAGAACGTCGAGGAACAGGACGCCGGCCAGTTCTGGAAGGACTTCATCCGCGACACCGCGCCAGAGTTCCGCAAGCCGACGATCGAGCAGCTGGAGACCTGGGTCAAGCCGGTGTGGGTCGAGCTCATCAACGGCGCCCGGTACTGCCAGCCCCGGCTGCTGGAGATCATCGACCGGGTACGACCGGACGTCGTCGTCGAGGACAACGTGGTCGCCTTCCCGGCGCTCAACACGGCCGGTGTGCCCTTCGTCCGGATCGTCTCCTGCAACCCGCTGGAGATGAAGGGACAGGACATCGCTCCCGTCTTCTCCGGATACCCGGCCGCGGACCGGTCCGGCTGGGCGGCGTTCCGGGCCGAGTACGACCGGGTGCACCGTCCGGTGTGGGAGGAGTTCGACGCCTGGGTCCGCGAGCAGGGCGCGCCGGGCCTGCCCGAGCTGGAGTTCATCCACGAGGGCGACCTCAACCTCTACGTCTACCCGGGCGTCGCCGACTACGCCGACGCCCGGCCGCTCGGCCCGACCTGGCAACGCCTGGAGTCGTCGGTACGCGAGACCGACGACGAGTTCACCATGCCGGCCGAACTCGCCGACCGGGACGGCGCGCTGATCTACTTCAGCCTCGGTTCGCTCGGCTCCGCCGACGTCGAGCTGATGCGACGGGTGATCGACTCGTTGGCGAAGACGCCGCACCGGTACATCGTCTCCAAGGGTCCGCTGCACGCCGAGATCGAGCTGGCGGAGAACATGTGGGGCGCCGAGTTCCTGCCGCAGACGAAGATCATTCCTCGGGCCGACCTGGTCATCACCCACGGCGGGAACAACACCACGACCGAGGCGTTCCACTTCGGAAAGCCGATGATCGTGCTGCCGCTCTTCTGGGACCAGTACGACAACGCCCAGCGGGTCGACGAACTCGGCTTCGGGGTGCGCCTCGACCCGTACCGGTTCACCGACGAGCAGTTGCACGGGGCGATCAAGCGCCTGCTGGCCGACGAGGACCTGCGCGGCCGGCTCGCGGCGCACGGCGCGGCGATCCGGGCCGCCGACGGCCTGCGGCAGGCGGCCGACGCGATCGAACGGTTGGGCATCACGGCCGGGACTCCTCGTTGACGAACTGGTACGCCCCAGCGGCCCGGAACGGCTCGGGCGCGGCGTCGGCGAGGGCGGAACGGGCCCTCGCCGACGCGGCACCCACCATCTTCTGGACCGACCGTCCCGATCGGCCGCCGCCGCGGCCACGGCTGACCGGCGCGCACACCACCGACCTGGTGGTGATCGGCGGCGGGTTCACCGGCCTGTGGGCCGCCATCCTGGCCAAGCAGGACAACCCCGCCGCCGACGTGGTGCTGGTGGAGGGCGAGCGGGTCGCCTTCGGCGCGTCCGGCCGCAACGGCGGGTTCGTCGCCGACTCACTCACCCACGGCCTCTCCCACGGCACGTCGCAGTGGCCGACCGAGACGGCGGCGCTCGTCCGCCTCGGTCGGGAGAACCTCGCCGCGATCGCCGAGACCGTGCGGCGGTTCGGTATCGACGCGGGCCTGCGGCTGTGCGGCAAGACCACCGTGGCGGTCGCCCCGCACCAGGTGGCCGAGCTCGCCGCCCTGGCCGAACTGCACCGGGCGTACGGCGACGACGTGACGCTGCTCGACGCCGAGCAGGTACGCGCCGACGTGCCCTCTCCCCTGTATCTCGCGGGCGTACGGCTGCGCGGCACCGGCGGCCTGGTCGACCCCGCCCGACTGGCCTGGGGCCTGGCGAGCGTGGCCGAGTCGCTCGGCGTGACCATCCACGAGGACACCCGGGTCACCGGCCTCGACCGGTCCGGGGGCGGCGTCGTGGTGCGCACGGCCGCCGGACGGATCAGCGCCCGGCGGGTGGTCATCGGCACCAACGCCTATCCCCCGCCGCTGCGGCGGTTGCGGCACTGGATTCTGCCGGTCTACGACTACGTCCTGGTCACCGAACCGCTCGACGACGCCCGGCGGGCCGAGCTGCGGTGGCCCGAGGCGCAGGGCGTCACCGACGCCGGGAACCAGTTCCACTACTACCGCCTCACCGACGACAACCGGATCCTGTTCGGCGGCTACGACGCCATCTACCGGTTCGGCAACCGGGTGGACGCGGCACTGGACCAGCGCGACGCCACCCACCGGCTACTGGCCCGGCATTTCGCGCAGACGTTCCCGCAGCTCGACGGGCTCCGGTTCACCCACCGTTGGGGCGGGGTGATCGACTCCACCACCCGGTTCACCCCGATGTTCGGCACCACCCGCGACCGGCGGATCGCGTACGCGGTCGGCTACACGGGTCTCGGCGTGGCCGCGTCCCGTTTCGGCGCGCGGGTGGCGCTGGACCTGCTCGCCGGGCGGGAGACCGAACGGACCCGGCTGCGGATGGTACGGCGGCGGCCGGTGCCCTTCCCGCCGGAGCCGCTGCGCTATCCGGTGGTGGAGATGACCCGCCGCGCGCTCGCCGCCGCGGACGCGCGTGACGGGCGCCGGGGGCCGTGGTTGCGGCTCCTGGACCGATTCGGTGTCGGTTTCGACAGCTGAGGAGCGACCGTGGCGATATTGACCAACCCGGCGACCGGTGCCGTCATCGGCGAGTTGCCGGATACCGACCCCGCGCAGGTCGCGGAGCGGGTGGCCCGGGCGCGGGGCGCGTTCGAACAGTGGCGGGAGGCCACCCCGGCGGAACGTTCGCGCGTCCTGCTGCGCCTGGCCGACCTCGTGGAACGGGACGCCGAGGAGCTGAGCCGGCTGGAGGTCGAGGAGACCGGAAAGCCGGTGTCGGTCATGCGCGACGGCGAGCTGCCGTTCGGCGTGGACAACCTGCGGTTCTTCGCCGGCGCGGCGCGCTCCCTGGACGGCACGGGCGCGGGCACCCTCTCCGCCGGCTACACGTCGCTGCTGGTACGCCGGCCCGTCGGCGTCGTCGGCTCGATCGCGCCCTGGAACTTCCCGCTGATCATGGCCGTCTGGAAGATCGCCCCGGCGCTGGCGGCCGGCAACGCGGTGGTCGTCAAGCCCGCGCCGCAGACACCCCGCACCACCCTGGCGTTGGCGCGACTGGTCGAGGAGGCGGGTGCGCCGGCGGGTCTGGTGCAGGTCGTCACGGGTGGCGCCGACGTGGGGACGGCCCTGGTCGCGGACCCGGGCGTGGACATGGTCAGCGTCACCGGATCGACCCGGACCGGGCGCGAGGTGATGCGTGGCGCGGTGGCCGGGCTCAAGCGGGTGCACCTCGAACTCGGCGGCAAGGCGCCGGCGATCGTCTTCGACGACGCGGACCTGTCCGAGATGGCGTTCGGCGTGGCGATGGGCGCGACGTACAACTCGGGCCAGGACTGCACGGCCGCCACCCGGGTCTACGTCCAGCGGTCCGTCTACCCGGACGCGGTCGGTGCGCTGGAGGCGGCGCTGGCGAAGGTGCGTGCCGGTGACCCCTGGTCGGCGGAGACCGACATCGGCCCGCTCATCTCGGCCGACCATCGGGACCGGGTGGCGGGGTTCGTGGCCCGCGCGGCGGCCGAGGGCGCCACCGTCGCGTTCGGTGGTTCGCCCGCGGAGGGGCCCGGGTTCTTCTTTCCGCCCACCCTGGTCGTCGGCGCCGAGCAACGCAGCGAGATCGTGCAGGGGGAGGTCTTCGGGCCGGTGGTCGTGGTGCTCGCCGTCGACGACGAGGACGACGCGGTGCGGCTGGCCAACGACAGCCAGTACGGCCTCGCGTCGTCGGTCTGGACCCGCGACGTCTCGCGGGCGCTGCGGGTCAGCCACCGCCTCGACGTCGGCGTCACCTGGATCAACGACCACCTGCCCATCGCCTCCGAGGCGCCGCACGGCGGCGTGAAGGGCTCCGGCTTCGGCAAGGACATGAGCCAGGAGGCGGTCGCGGAGTACTCGGTCACCCGGCATCTCATGATCAAGCACGCGGCGCCGGCCGCCCGCGACTCGTTCCGGCCCGCCTGACCGCCGTCGGCCGCTCGGGCCCCGGGCCGGATACGGTACCCGCGGCGCGGGTCACCCCCGCCCGGGTGGTCGAGCGATGGGAGGGCCGGATGCGGCTGCACGTGGGGTGCGCGATGTGGACGCACAAGTCCTGGCAGGGGCGCTTCCTCGCGCACCCGCTGCCGGCACACGAGCGGCTGCGCGCGTACGCCGGGTGGTGCACCGCGGTCGAGGGGAACACCACCTTCTACGCGACCCCGTCCCGGGAGACGGTGGCGTCGTGGGCGGGGCAGACCGGCCCCGACTTCCGGTTCGTGCTCAAGCTGCCGAAGGTCGTCACGCACGAACGGCGACTCACCGGCGCCGACGAGGAGCTTCGGGCCTTTCTGAGCGCGATCGAGCCTCTCGGCCCCCGGGCGCACGCGCTGTGGATCCAGTTGCCGGGCTCGTTCGGCCCCGCCGACGTGCCCGCGCTCGCCCGCTTCCTGCGCGGGCTGCCCACCGCCCACCGGTACGCCGTGGAGGTCCGCCACCCCGCGTTCTTCGACGATCCCGGGGCGGTGCGGACGTTGGAGGAGATGCTCGTCAGGGTCGACGCGGAGTGGATACCGTTCGACACCACCGCGTTCTTCCGCACGCCGCCGACCAGCGACGCGGAACGGGAGGCGTGGACCCGGAAGCCGCGTACGCCGCTGCGCACCCGCGCGCTGACCGAGCGGCCGATCGTCCGGTACCTGGGCCGGGACGACCCCGCGCGGACGGTCGAGGGTTGGCAACCGTGGCTCGACGTGGTGACCGGCTGGCTGCGCGAGGGCCGTTCGCCGACCGTCTTCCTGCACACCCCGGACAACGCCGACGCGCCCGACCTCGCGCGCCGGTTCCACGACGAGGTCCGGGCGCGGCTGCCCGAGGTCGAGCCGCTGCCCGAGCCGACGCCGGTCGGGCCGCAGACCCTGTTCTGAGGCCCGGTGCGGAGGCTCGCCGCCCCGCACCGGGCCTCAGCGGGCTATCTGGCGGTGCAGGTGGGGGTCTGCCCCGGGGCGGTGCCGGTGCCCTGGAAGCCGAACTCGGTCGACTGGCCGGGCGCGATGGAGCCGTTGTAGCTGACGTTGGTGAACTGGACCGTGCCGGTGCTCCCGCTGGCGGTGGCGTTCCAGGTGTTGGTGACGCTGCTGCCTGACGGCAGGGTCACGCCGACGGTCCAGCCGTTGACCGGCGAGGAGCCGGCGGTGACCCGCACCGTGGTGGTGAAGCCACCCACCCATTGGTTGTTCGTCACCGACGCCGAGCAGCCACCGGTCGGCGGGTTGGTCGTCGGCGGCGCGGTGGTGGGCGGCGCGGTGGTGGGCGGGGTGGTCGTGGGCGGCGCGGTGGTGGGCGGCGGCGTGGTCGGGCCGCCGTCGGAGAGGGTCGGCGTCTGCCAGTCGCGCCAGTCGGCGAGGTTGCCGGCCTTCTTGCTGGCGATCCTGATCGTGCCCGGGTCGTTGCCCGTCCTGGTCAGGAACTTCTTGATGAACTTCTGCAGGGGGTCGCGCCACTCGGACCGGACCGCGCAGTGGGTGCCGTCCTGGATGTCGGACCAGTAGGTGATGTTGTCGCCCGCGCCGAGCGCCTTGTAGACCTCGGCGCCGCCGAGCGCGGCGACGCTGCCGGACCTGGCGGCCAGCCAGTCGATGTGGGGGTTCTCCATGATGAGCAGCCCGCGCGGGGCGACCATGGCCACCATCTCGTGGGTGTCCACCGGCAGCGTGTTCGGGTTGCCGGTGAAGGAGTTGAACGCGTCACCCAGCCACGGCTGCTCGCCGTAGGCGCTGCTCAGCGGCTGCGATCCCGACTCCCCGGGGGTGCCGCGGAAGATCGGAGCCCCACCGCTGCCCGACTCGATCGGCATGGTCAGCGCGATGCGCTGGTCGAACGCACCGGTCACGAAGGTGCCCTTGCCGTATCGCGAGCATCCCGTGACGCCGGTCGCGTCCGCCTTGAGGATGTTGCCGCCCGACTGCTCGATGACGTCGATGATGCGGCTCACCCCCCAGGCCCAGGCCATCAGCAGACCGGTGCTGCTCGTCGCGCCGTAGATGCTGTAGAACGCGCCCTGCTTGTTGTTCCGTGGCGTGCCCTCCTTCCCGACGGAGAGGGGGTCGTAGCTGATGACGGCGGCACCGGCGGCCTTGATGGTCGCCGTGTCCGCGCCGAGTCCGCCGAGGACGACGACGGCCGGGAAGGGCCCGGTGCCGCTCGGCAGTTCGACCCGCGTCGAGAAGCTGGAACTCCTGCCCTGGTCGGTCACGTTCACCGTGATGTTGGTGGCCGAGACCGTACCCGTGACGGTCGCGGGCTTCCGGGGTTTCCTGCCGTAGACGTACCGCTCCGCCAGGTCCTTGATCTCCGCCCGCCGGCACCGCCAGTCCGACCTGGTGGTGATCCGCGTACCGTTGATCTTCTTGAAGGGATCGGGAAGCTTGGCGTTGGCCGTCAAAGAGCCAGGGTCGGGCACCGCGCAGTCGGCCCCCTCGTCCTCGACGGGCGCGGCGGCCGCGAGGACGCCGGCGGCGGCGGTCGTGGTTCTCGCTACTACCGTCACCGTTCCGGTGACCGCGAGCGCCGCCGCCGCCAGCACGACGACCGCCGAACGGGTCCTGGAGCGGCCCGAGCCGATGATCACTACGGCTCTCCTTCCGGTTGGGGTGATGGACGGGATCGTGATCGATGATCACAGATGTCCAGGTACGCCCCAGGGTCGAGCAAGACACCGCTGCGGGTCAACGACTTCCGGAAATTTTCGGCATTCTCGCCGTAATCGTTTCGTCATCGGAAGAGGTCGCCGCAATCGGCTGCCACGGACGCGTTGCGGCTCGGCGTGTGGCCAAGGCGCTTCACCTGCCGGCACCGGGCAAACCGCGCCGTGCCGGCGGCACCCGACGACACGGGGGCGCGCCGACCCGACCTACGCCGACGATCGGCGGCGGTTCCGAAACTTCCGAGGGCCAGGGCCGTCATCGACCCGATCCGATCGCTCGCCGCCCGGCGGCCACCCGGCCCGCCCCGGCACGCTCAGCGCAGCAGTTCGCCGAGCGCGTCGGCGAAGACCTCGTGGTGCCGGGCGACGTCCTCGACGGTGGTCTGCGGGCACATCAGGGCCATGTTGTGGAACGGCGTCATCAGGACGCCCCGGTTGATCAGGTAGACGTGCAGGTAGTCCTCCAGGCCCGGGTCGGCGCAGCCGGCCGACTCGGTGCCGGTGCGGGGCGCCGGAGCGGCGAAGCGGTACTCCACCCGCGCGCCGAGCTGGCTCACCGACCAGGGCAGCGCGCACCCGTCGATGATCTTGCGGATACCGTCGGCGAAGACGGTCGCCACGTCGATCATGCCGGCGAACGCGTCGTCGGTGAGCACCTCCCGCAGGGTGGCCGCAGTGGCCGCGATCGAGACCGGGTTACCGGCGAGCGTGCCGCCCACCCCGCCCATGTCGACCAGGTCGAGGTCCGGCCGTCCGGTCAACGCGGCGGCGAGTTCGGCGGAGAGGCCGTACGCGCCGACCGGGACGCCGCCGCCGATGGCCTTGCCGATCGTGACCACGTCCGGCGCCAGGCCCCAGGCTGCCGTCGCCCCGCCCGGGCCGGCGGAGAACGTGTGCGTCTCGTCGTTGATCAGGTAGGTGCCGTGCTGCCGGGTCAGCGCCCGGACCCCGTCGAGGTAACCGGGCTCGGGCAGCACGATGCCGATGTTGGTCAGCGCCGGCTCCATCAGCACCGCGGCGACGTCGCCGTGTGCGAGTTCGCGGGCCAGCCCGTCGAGATCGTTGAACTCGGCGACCCGGCTGGTGACGGTCACGTCGCAGGGGGCGCCGACGTTGCCCTCGCGGCTGCGCGGACGCCCGTCCGGCCCGACCACGATCAGTGACTCGTCCACGGAGCCGTGGTAGCAGTAGCTGTTGACCAGGATGCGCGGACGGCCGGTGACGGCCCGCAGCAGCCGGATCGCCCACCGGTTGGCGTCGGTGGCGGTCAGGGTGAAGCTCCAGGCGGGGAGCCCGAAGCGGCGGCTGAGTTCGGCGCCGACCGTCGCCGCCTCCTCGGTGGGCAGCATCGTGCTCGCCCCGCCCAGCTCGGCCAGTCGCCGGGTGACCGCGGCGACGACCGGTGCCGGCGAGTGGCCGGCCATCGCCCCGGTGTCGCCGAGGCAGAAGTCGACGTAGTCGTTTCCGTCGATGTCGGTGAGCCGAGCCCCGCGGGCCCGCTCCACGTACACCGGGAAGCCGGCCGCGTTCTTGTTCATCCAGGTCATCGGCACCTTGCCGAACAGGTGCTCGGCGCGGTCGTACGCGGCGGCCGACCGGGGGTGCCGGGCGACGAACGCGGCCCGCTCCCGCTCCAGCAGCCTGCCGAGGCGTTCGCGGTCGACCCCGCCAGCTTCGAAATCCGTAGGCATCGGGCGACGGTACCAACGAAGTAGTCATCCAACCAGTGGCCGCGCGACTGATTCCCGCCCTCGACGCCGGGCGGACCGCCTCCGCAACCTCATCGCGCGCCGGCGCGGCAGAGGGACCAGGCCCGCGCGGGTGGCTACGGCCGGCCGGCCACCGGCTCGACCGACCGACCGATCGGCCCGGGTACGCCCGGCCGATCGACCCGTCCGGGCTCCGGCAGCACCGACGCGAGCCACCGCAACTGGCGCCGCACGTGCAGGGCCTCCCCGCCCTCGTGCTGGTTGAACGGATAGACGTGCAGCTCCCGCGCCGGTGGCGTCGGCCGACCGTTGGCGGCGCCGTACTGGTTGTGGGCGGCGAAGCCCGTGCTCGGCGGGCACACGTTGTCGCGCAGGCCGATCCCGAAGTGCGCCGGGGCGGTGGCCCGGCGAGCGAACGTGACACCGTCGACGTAGGACAGGGTCCGCCGGACCGCCCCCTCCGCCTCCCGGTTGACCGCCAGGTAGCGCACGATCTCGCCGTACGGGGCGGCGTCGGTGATCTCGATGGCTCGCTGGATGTGGCAGAGGAACGGGGCCGTGGTGAGGACCGCGGCGAGGTCGGGCACCAGCCCCGCCACGGCGAGAGCGAGACCGCCGCCCTGGCTGTTGCCGGCCGCGACGACCCGGGCGGGGTCGACGCCGGGCAGGGCACGCGCCGCCTGGACCGCCCGCACGGCGTCGGTGATGAGCCGACGGTAGTGGTAGTCGTGGGGCGACAGGATGCCCCAGGTCGCCGGCCAGGGACCGCCGGCGGCCCCCTGCCCCGGGTCGGGAGTGTCCCCGCCGCCGTGCTGGCCGGCCTGTCCCCGGCAGTCCATCAGCAGGTGCGCGTAGCCGGCCACCGGCCAGGTCAGGCGCTCGTGCGGCAGGCCGCGTCCGCGCCCGTAACCGGTGAACTCCACCACTGTGGCCAGCGGTTCGTCCACTCCGGCCGGACGGGTGTACCAGGCCCGGACCGGATCGCCGCCGTAGCCGGAGAAGGTGACGTCCCAGGAGTCGACCAGGCGCAGGTCGGTCGGCTCCGGCCGCACGTCGAGCAGGATCGGCCGGTTGGCGGCCTCCGCGAGCGTCGTACGCCAGAACGCGTCGAAGTCGGTCGGCTCGGCGACCACCGGCGCGTACCGGCGCAACTCGTCGAGGGGCAGGTCGAACAGGGGCATGGCTCCTCGCGGGGTCGGCGCGGCGGGCGGCGGGCGGCGGGTCGGTGACACGGCGACTGGTGGGTCATACGGCGCGACGCCCCGCCCGGCACCACCCACGATCACGGCGGGGTCGGGAACGCGCCCGCCGACGACCGTCGCGGATGCCTGCAAGAGCGTCCGGAAGTTTCGCCGAACCGTATCACGTTTGCCGTCGGGCCTACGCCCTCGCGAGGGCCGCCACGGTCGACAAGGGAATTCATCTTCGTCAGTGGCGCCTGCCGTAACAACCCTTCGTAACCTTCACTTGGTGGCCCTTGACACATTCACGCCGACACCCCTAGGTTGCCGAAAAAGTACCGTCGCGCCGCCGAAAGTTTCGGTGGCCGATACCGTGCGGACCGGGTGGCATACGGATTGCCCGGGTCGGTCGAGGGGGTCCACGTGAACAGCAGATTGCCCGACGACGGTCGTTCGACCAGCCGGGCCGAAGCGCGCCGACCATGACCACGTCGGACACGGTGAGCCCGGTCGCGGGGCCGGAGAGCCCGCCCGGGCCAGCCAGCGGTACGCGCCGCCGACGCGCCGGTCGGCGTACCTGGCGGCAGGCGCTGCGGCGGGACTGGCAGCTCTACTCCCTGGCGATCCTGCCGCTGCTGTTCTTCCTGATCTTCCGCTACCTGCCGATGCTGGGCAACGTGATCGCCTTCCGGCGGTTCCAGCCCGGCGGGAGCGTCTTCGGCGAGCGCTGGGTGGGCCTGCGGTACCTGCGCATGTTCCTGAGCGACCCGACGTTCTGGGACGTGTTCACCAACACGCTGGTGCTGGGCGCGCTGACCCTGTTGTTCTGTTTCCCGCTGCCGATCGTCCTGGCGTTGCTGCTCAACGAGTTGCGCAGCCGCCGGCTCAAGCGGTTCGTCCAGTCGGTGTCCTACCTGCCGCACTTCCTGTCCATCGTGATCGTGGCGGCGATGGTCATGCAGCTGGTGTCCGTCGACGGGGCGGTGAACCAGTTCGTCCGCGCCCTCGGGGGCGAGGCGGTGCCGTTCCTGCAACAGGCCGGTTGGTTCCGGACGATCTACGTCTCCTCCGAGGTCTGGCAGACCGTCGGCTGGGGCACCATCCTCTACCTCGCCGCGCTGACCGCCGTCGACGAGGACCTGTACGAGGCGGCCCGCATCGACGGCGCCAACCGGTGGCGGCAGACGTGGCACGTGACGCTGCCCGGGATCCGGCCGACGATGGTCACGCTGCTGATCCTCAACATCGGCACGTTCATGGCGGTCGGCTTCGAGAAGATCCTGCTGCTGTACAACCCGCTGACCTACCCGACGGCCGACGTGATCTCCACCTACCTGTTCCGGGTCGGCATCGTCTCCAGCAACTTCAGCTACGCGGCGGCGATCGGCCTGTTCGAGTCCGTGATCGGGCTGACGCTGGTGCTGTCGGCGAACGCGATCTCCCGGCGCACGGTGGGGACGAGCCTGTGGTGACCCTCGACACGAGCACGCCCGCCCCCGCGACCAACCGCCGGCACGGCCCCCACAGCAGCCGGGGCTACCGGATCTTCCGGGTGGTCAACGCCGTCGTCCTGACCGGCGTCGTGCTGGTGACGTTGTACCCCTTCGTCAACATCGTGGCGCGCTCGCTCAGCGACAACGCGTCCATCGTGTCGGGTGAGGTGAACCTGATCCCGCGCGGGTTCAACATCGCCGCGTACAAGGCCGTGATGGCCGACCCGATGTTCTGGACGAACTATCGCAACACGCTGGTGTACACGGCCGTCGCCACGGCCGTCTCGCTCGTGCTGACCACCTGCTACGCCTACGTCCTGTCCAAGAAGCACCTCAAGGGCCGGACGGCGCTGGTCGGGATCGCCGTGTTCACCATGTTCTTCAGCGGCGGGCTGATCCCCAACTACATCCTGGTCACCAGCCTCGGGCTGAAGAACACCGTGTGGGCGATCGCGCTGCCCAACGCCATCAGCGTGTTCAACCTGCTGGTGATGAAGGCGTTCTTCGAGAGCCTGCCGGTCGAACTGGAGGAGGCCGCCGCCGTCGACGGGCTCAACACGTACGGCATCCTGCTGCGGATCGTGCTGCCGCTGTCGAAGGCGGTGGTCGCCACGATGTTCCTGTTCTACGCGGTCTCCTTCTGGAACTCCTGGTTCGCCGCGTTCCTGTACATGGACCGCATGGATCTGTTCCCGGTGACCGTGTACCTGCGCAACCTCATCGCCGGCGCGACCGACGCGACCTCGACCGGCGGCGGCCTCGGCAGCGCCAGCGACGTCGTGCAGTCCGCCGCGACCATCCAGTCCGTGACCATCGTGCTCACGGTCCTGCCGATCCTGGCGGTCTACCCCTTCATCCAGCGGTACTTCGTCTCCGGAGTCATGCTCGGCGCGGTCAAGGGATAGCCGCCGGCGCAACCACCCCCCACCGCTCCCCCACCCGAAAGGAATTCCCCATGGTTCAGCTGTCCCGGCGCCATCTGCTGTTCGCCGCGGGCGCGGCCGCCGTCGTCTCGATGGCCGGCTGCGGCGACGACGACGCCGACAACAAGGACCTCGCCGACAACCGGGTCGGCGCCATGGACAAGTACGGCGTCGGCGACCAGTTCAAGGCCACCTCGGCGGTGTCCTTCTCGATGCTCTACAACAACCACCCGAACTACCCGTTCAAGGACGACTGGCTGTTCTGGTCGGAGCTGCTCAAGCGGACCGGGGTCAAGATCGAGCCGGTCGCCGTGCCGCTGAGCGACTACGAGCAGAAGCGCAGCGTCCTGATCGGCGCCGGTGACGCGCCGTTCATCATCCCGAAGACGTACCACCCGCAGGAGGACGCCTACGTCTCCTCCGGCGCGATCCTGCCGGTCAGCGACTACCTCGACCTGATGCCCCACTTCAAGGACCGGATCGAGAAGTGGAACCTCCAGCCGGAGATCGACTCGCTCCGGCAGGAGGACGGCAAGTTCTACCTGCTTCCGGGGCTGCACGAGAAGCCGTGGCAGGACTACACCCTCGCGGTCCGGATGGACATCCTCGAGGAACTCAAGATCCCCGTCCCGACGACCTGGGACGAGGTGTACGACATGCTCAAGGCGATGAAGGCGGCGTACCCGGACGTCTACCCGTTCTCCGACCGGTTCGGTAAGCCCAACCCGGCCGGCAACCTGCTGAACATGCTCGCCGTCTCGCACGGCCTCGCGGGGGCAGGCTGGGCCTACCAGCACACCAGCTGGGACGCGAACGCCAAGAAATTCGTCTACACCGGCGCCTCCGACAAGTACAAGGCGATGCTGGAGTTCCTGCACAAGCTGGTCGACGAGAAACTGCTCGACCCGGAGACCTTCACCCAGACCGACGACCAGGCCCGCCAGAAGCTCGCCAGTGGCAAGTCCTTCGTCATCAGCGCCAACGCGCAGTCCATCGTCAACGACTACCGGCCCGACATGGCGAAGAGCCTGCCGAACGCGCGGATGGCCAAGATTCCGTTCCCGATCGGACCGGTCGGGCCGATCAACCCGGCGAGCCGGCTCGAGAACGGCGTCATGATCTCCAAGAAGGCCCGCGACAGCAAGAACTTCGTGGCCATGATGCAGTTCATCGACTGGCTCTGGTATTCCGACGCCGGCCAGGAGTTCGCCAGGTGGGGTGTCGAGGGGACCACCTACACCAAGGACTCCGCCGGCAAGCGCACCCCCACCCCCGACGTCGACGTCCTCGGGCTCAACCCGAAGGGGACCAAGCATCTGCAGAAGGACTTCGGCTTCTACAACGGCATCTTCGCCTACGGTGGCCACCTCGAACTGGTCCAGTCGTTCTTCTCCGCGGAGGAGATGGAGTTCCAGAAGGTGCTCAACGAGCGGCCGAACGTCACGGTCGCGCCCCCGCACCCGCTCAGCGACACCGAACGCGAGCAGGTGACCCTCTGGGAGACGCCGCTGAAGGACTACGTCTACCAGAACACGCTGAAGTTCACCCTGGGCCAGCGCCCCCTCGGCGAGTGGGACGCCTACGTGACCGAGCTCAACGGCAAGAACATGGGCTCCTACGTGGACGTCGTCAACAAGGCGTACGACCGCTACCAGCAGAAGCACGGCTGAACCCGGCCGCGGTCGGGTCCGGCACCGGGCCCGACCGCGCCGGTGAGACCGGCCGGCAACCCGCCCGGGCGGAGGAGAGGAACGAGATGCGGATCGTCGTACCGGAGCAGGCCACGGGCCGGCTGACCGACGCGTGGCGGGCCTGCGTCGGCACCGGCCGGTTCGAGCTGGCGCTCCGGCGTGACTACCAGGAGTCGCTGGCCGTCGTCCAACGCGACATCGGTTTCCGCCACATCCGCGGGCACGGGCTGTTCAGCGACGGCACCGGCGTCTACCGGCCCTACGAACACCAGGGGTCGCGCCAGGTGCGGTACGCGTTCACGTACGTCGACCAGGTGATCGACGCCTACCTCGCGCTCGGCGTCCGGCCCTTCCTGGAGTTGGGCTTCATGCCCGCCGCCCTCGCCTCCGGCGACCAGACCGTCTTCTGGTGGCGCGGCAACGTCACCCCGCCGAGGTCCTGGACGGACTGGGCCGACCTGGTCCGGGCCACGCTGCGCCACCTCGTCGACCGCTACGGGCTCGACGAGGTACGCCACTGGCCGATCGAGGTGTGGAACGAGCCCAACCTCACGGTGTTCTGGCAGAACGCCGACCAGGACGCCTACCACCGGCTCTACGAGGTGACGGCGCACGCGGTCAAGGAGGTGGACGCCGCGCTCCAGGTCGGCGGCCCGGCCATCTCCCCCGGCTCCGACGAGTGGCTGCTGCCGTTCGCCGAGTTCGTCACCGCCCGGTCGGTGCCGGTCGACTTCGTCAGCCGGCACGCGTACACCTCCGGGCCCGCCCAGCACGTGCCGTTCGGCACCCACCAGACCCTCGCGCCCGCGTCCAGCCTGCTGGACCAGTTCGCCAGCCCGCGCCGGCACCTGCGCGGCAGCGCGCTGGCGGAGCTGCCGGTGCACATCACCGAGTTCAACTCCTCGTACCGGCCCGACAACCGGGTCCACGACACCGCCTTCAACGCCGCCTACCTCGCCCCGGTGGTGGCCGTCGGCGGCGACCTGGTCGACTCGTTCTCCTACTGGACCTTCAGCGACATCTTCGAGGAGGAGGGGGTGCCGACCTCGCTGTTCCACGGTGGGTTCGGCCTGCTCACCCACCGCCAGATCAAGAAGCCCACCTACCACCTGTACGCGTTCATGGCCCGCCTCGGTGACGAGGTCCTCGCCCGCGGCCCGGACCACCTGGTCACCCGGGACGCCGCCGGTCGGATCGCCGTGCTGGCCTGGGCGCCGGTGGACGCCGCCGGAGACACCCCCGGCCCGGACCGGCACACGGTCCGCCTGTCGCTGCCCCTGGGCACCGCGACGGGCGCGGCGTTCCTGCTGCGCTCGTCGGTCGACGAGGAGGTGGGCAACGCCTGGACGGCCTGGTGCGAGATGGGCCGCCCGCACTCCCCCACCACCCGGCAACTGGACAACCTGCGGGAGGCCGCCGAAGCGGCCCGGCGGCACGCCAGGCTGCCGATCGAGGGCGGCCGGGTCGCGCTCGACCTGCACCTGTCCCGGCACGAGGTGACCCTGGCCGAGCTGACGGCGGTGGCCGACGAGACCCCGCCGTGGTGGGACGACGACCGGCTGCTCGGCCGCACCGCCGGCGACGGGTCGCCGCGCGGTGCCGGGCCCGACAAGGAGGCGACGTGAGCGACGTCCTCGGCGCACGGCGCCAGTTCGGTGACGGGCCGCTGTCCCGCGCCACGGCACGGATCTACACCGTGCTGGTGGTCGAACTGCTGCTCCTGGTCACCACCGCACCCGGCCTGGTCGCGCTGCTGCTGCTGGACCGGGACGTCAGCAACCTCCCGCTGGTCGTGGCCTGTGCCCTGCCGCTCGGCCCGGCCGGCTCCGCCGCCCTGTACGCGCTGCACCACCAGCGTCCCGACCCGACGGAGCTGCGCCCGGCCCGCGCCTTCTGGCGCGGCTACCGCACCAACCTCGCCGACGTCCTGCGGATCTGGGTCCCGCTGCTGCTCTGGCTGGCCGTCATCGGGGTGAACCTCGCCCACCTCCCGGCCGCGGGCGTCCCCCGCTGGTGGGCGGTGCCCCTCGTGCTGGTCGGGGCCGGCGTGACGCTGGTCGGGATCAACGCGCTGGTGATCACCTCGCTGTTCTCCTTCCGCGTCCGGGACGTCCTGCGGCTGGCCCGGTACTTCCTCGGCCGCACCCCGTCGGTCACCCTCGGCAACAGCTGCCTGCTGGTCGCGGTCGCCGCCCTCACCCTGGTCACCTCGGAGGCGGTGGTCGCGGCACTGGGCGCGGTGCTCGTGCTGGCCCTGCTGGCCGGCAGCGGCCCGATGATCACCGCCATCCGGAAGGACTTCACCCCGTGAGCGAGCTGAGCCTGCCGGTCACCGTCAAGATCGGCTTCGGGGGCGACTACAACCCCGAACAGTGGCCCGAGCCGGTGTGGAAACAGGACTACGAACTCTTCGATCTCGCCCGGATCGACACCGTCACCCTCGGCGTCTTCGACTGGGCGCTGACCCAGCCGGCCCCCGACGTCTACGACTTCACGCTGCTGGACCGGATCGTCGGACGGGCGACCGCCGAGGGCCGGAGGATCTGCCTGGCGACCGGGACGGCGGCCCACCCGCCGTGGCTGGCCCGCCTCCACCCGGAGGTCACCCGGGTCGACTTCGAGGGCCGCCGGCACCGGTACGGGCAGCGGCACAACTCCTGCCCCAGTTCCCCGGTCTTCCGCCGGCTCTCCGCCGAGCTGGCCCGCCGCGTCGCCGCCCGGTACGCGGCCAACCCGGCGATCGTGGCGTGGCACGTCGGCAACGAGTACGGCGGCGCGTGCTATTGCGAGCTGTGCGCCGCGGGCTTTCGGGACTGGCTGCGCCGCCGGTACGGGACCCTCGACGCGCTGAACACGGCCTGGTGCACCACCTTCTGGTCGCACACCTTCACCGACTGGGACCAGATCGAGCCGCCGTCGGCCCTGACCGAGCACTGGCGCGGCCCCGACCACACCGCGTTCCAGGGCATCACCCTCGACTACCTCCGGTTCTCGTCCGACGCGATGCTGGCCAACTTCCTCGACGAGAAGGCGGCGATCCGCGAGTCCAGCCCGGACGTGCCGGTGACGACCAACCTCATGGGCATGTACCGCCCCATCGACTACCACCGCTGGGCGCCGCACCTCGACTTCGCCTCGTGGGACAACTACCCCCCGAACGACGACTCCCCGGCCTGGATGGCGCTGAGCCACGACCTGATGCGGGGCCTCAAGGACGGCCAGCCGTTCTGGTTGATGGAACAGACCCCGAGCCACACCGCCTGCCGGGACGTCAACCCGCTGAAACGTCCCGGGGTGATGCGGTTGTGGAGCTGGCAGGCGGTGGCGCACGGCGCGGACGCCGTGCTGTTCTTCCAGCTCCGGGCCGCCCGTGGGGCCTGCGAGAAATACCACGGCGCGGTCGTCGGCCACGCCGGCCGCGCCGACACCCGAGTCTTCCGGGAGGTCTCGCAACTCGGCGCGGAGTTCGACCGGCTCGGCGGGGCGACGCTGGGCGCCCGGACCCCGGCCCGGATCGCGCTGCTGTTCGACTGGGACAGCTGGTGGGCGCTGGAGATCTCCGACGGTCCGTCCCGCCTGGTGCGCTACCAGCAGGTCGTGCTGGCCTACCATCGGGCGCTCTGGGACGCGGGGGTCGACGTCGACGTCGTCGCGGTGACCGCGGACCTGTCCCGCTACGACGTGGTCGTCGCGCCGGCGCTGCACCTGATCAAGGGCGACCTGCCGGTACGGCTGGCGGAGGTGGCCGCCCGGGGCGGGTCGGTGGTGACCACCTTCCTCTCCGGACGGGTGGACGAGAACGACAACGCCTTCCTGATGGACGTGCCCGGCCCACTGGGAGAGCTGATGGGCGTACGCGTCGACGAGTGGGACGCCCGCGGCCCGGAGTTCGTGAACCCGGTGCTGCTGCGGGCGGGCACCGACCGGATCGAGGTGGCCTCCCGGCTGGTGTTCGAGCTGGTCATCCCCCAGGGCGCGGAGGTGGTCGGCACGTACCAGGCCGACTTCTACGCCGACACCCCGGCGGTCACCAGGAACGCGTTCGGCGACGGCGAGGGCTGGTACGTCGCGGCGGGGCTGGATCAGGAGGGGGTCTCCTGGGTGATCCGCCAGGTCCTCGACCGGCACCACCTGGCCGGCCCCTACGCGGACGTGCCGGACCTGGAGACGGCCGTCCGGGTCGCCCCCGACGGGGTGCGACTGCGCTTTCTGCTCAACCACCGCGCGGAGCCCGTCGAGGTGACCGCGTACGCCGGCGGGGTCGACCTGCTGACCGGCGACCGGGTCGAGGGCGGCCAGCCGGTCCGGCTCGACCCGCGGGGGGTCATGGTCGTACGTGAGGACGGCTGAGGTCCACGTGATCGACCCACTCGACCGGGAGGTCCGGTGAACACCGTACTGCCGAACGACGTCCACCCCGCCTGGCTGCCGCCGGAGGCGTTCCGTGCCCTCGGTTCGCGGCGCAGTCTCGTCTGCGGCGAGGGCACGCTCGTCGACACTGTGCGCCACGAGCTGGCCCTGGCGTGCGCCCGGTACGGCGGCAGCACGGACCAGCCGCACCCGCGCCCGGACGCGCCGCCGTCCGACGACCGGCCGGCCGCCGGCACCTCGTACGAGCTGGTGTTCGCGCTGGTCCCGGCCGGTCTCCTGCCGATCGCCGCGGCGGCGGTCGACGTCGTGTATCGGCGGCGGCACGGGGCGGGCGCGCTCGGCGAGGAGGGTTTTCTGCTGGCCCGGCACGCCGAGGTCACGGTGGTGCTGGCCGAGGCGCCCGCCGGGCTGCTCCACGGCCTGTTCCACCTGGTCCGGCTCGGCGAGTCGGCGTTCGGTCTCACCCGCCCGATGGAGCTGCACCGCCCGGCGACGCGGCTGCGCATGCTCGACCACTGGGACAACGTCGACGTGCACCCGGTGATGGGGCAGGTCGAGCGCGGCTACGCGGGCGGATCGATCTTCTGGCAGGACGGGGCGCGGCGGGAGGACCTGACCCGGGTGGGGGCCTACGGACGGCTGCTGGCCGCCGGCGGCGTCAACGCGGTCTCGGTGAACAACGTGAACGTCCACGCCACGGAGGCGCGGCTGCTGACCGACCGGCTCGGCGACGTCGCCGCGTTCGCGGACGTCCTGCGGCCGTACGGGATCCGGGTGCACCTGTCGGTCAGCTTCGCCGCGCCCGTCACCCTCGGCGGCCTGCCCACCGCGGATCCGCTCGACGACGGCGTGCGGGGATGGTGGGCCGACACCACCAAGCAGGTGTACGAGAGCATCCCCGACTTCGGCGGCTATGTGGTGAAGGCGGACTCCGAGGGGCAGCCGGGCCCGTTCGGGTACGGGCGCAGCCACGCCGACGGCGCGAACGTCCTCGCCGACGCGCTGGCGCCGTTCGGCGGTGTGGTGCACTGGCGCGCCTTCGTCTACAACCACCGGCAGGACTGGCGTGACCGGTCGACCGATCGGGCCCGCGCCGCCCACGACCACTTCGCCCCGCTCGACGGGCAGTTCCGGGACAACGTGATCCTGCAGGTGAAGCACGGCCCGATGGACTTCCAGCCCCGGGAACCGATCTCCCCGGTGATCGCGGCCATGCCCCGCACCCGGCTGGCGGTGGAGTTCCAGGTGACCCAGGAGTACACCGGCCAGCAGCGCCACGTCTGCTACCTGGCCCCCTGGTGGAGCGAGGTGCTCGGGTTCGCGCCGTGGGGCGACGACGGGCCGACCGTCGCCGCCGTGGCGGCCGGCGGGCCGGCGGACGGCGGTGGTCTGGTCGCGGTCTCCAACGTGGGCGACGATCCGTTCTGGACCGGGCATCCGTTGGCGCAGGCGAACCTGTACGCCTTCGGCCGGCTGGCCTGGGACCCCCGGCTGGACCCGGCGGCGGTGCTCGACGAGTGGATCGAACTCACCTTCGCGGGCGCGTCGCCCGGCGGCCCCGGGCCGGTGCGCCGGGCGCTGCACGCGATCATGGACGACTCCTGGCGCACCTACGAGCGGTACACCGCCCCGCTGGGCGTCGGTTTCATGGTCCGTCCCGGCCACCACTACGGACCCGACGTGGACGGATACGAGTACACCCCGTGGGGGACCTACCACTTCGCCGATCGGGACGGCGTGGGCGTCGACCGTACCCGCGCGTCGGGGACCGGTTTCACCGGCCAGTTCCCGCCGCCCTGGCGTGACGTGTACGAGTCGATCGAGAGCTGCCCCGACGAACTGCTGCTCTTCTTCCACCACGTGCCGTACGGGCACGTGCTGCACAACGGGTCGACCGTGATCCAGCACATCTACGACACCCACTTCGACGGCGTGGAGCAGGTGGCGGCGATGCGACAGCGCTGGGAGCGGCTCGCCGGCGTGGTCGATCCGGGGGTGCACGCCCGGGTGCGGGAACGCCTCGACGAGCAGTTGCGGTGCGCCGAGGAGTGGCGGGATCAGATCAACGCCTACTTCTTCCGCAAGTCGGGGGTGCCGGACGCCCGTGGCCGCCGGATCCACTGAAAGGTCCGCCGGCCGCCCCGGGGGGACGGCCGGCGGACCGACCTCAGCTGATCTCGGACGTCGTCCACCGCGCGGAGGCGCTGGTGACCGGCACGATGCCGCCGACCAACGTGGTCAGCGCCTGCGTGTCCCGCTGCGCGCTGGTACCGACCCAGAGTTCGACGTCACCGGGCTCCACGACCCGGGTGAGGGTGCGGTCGGAGAGGGCCAGGCGGGTGGTGGGCACCGTCAGCTCGACCGTGACCGACTGGCCCGGTTCCAGGTGGACCCGGCGGTAGCCGAGCAACTGCGCCACCGGTCGGGTCACCGAGGCCACCAGGTCGCGGCCGTAGAGCTGCACCACGTCGTCGCCGGCGACCGCACCGGTGTTCGTGACGCGTACGGTCACCGGCAGCGCGCCGTCGGTCGGCACCGTGGCGGGCACGGTCAGGCCGGTGTGCTCGAACGTGGTGTAGGACAGACCGTGGCCGAACGGCGCCGCCGGCGTCGCCGGCAGGTTGGTCACCTCGTTCCCCTCGCCGAGCGTGGGATGCAGGTACGAGTACGGCTGCGCCCCCGCCGAGGCGGGCAGGCTGACCGGCAGCTTGCCCGACGGGTTGACCCGCCCGGAGAGCACTCCCGCGATCGCCCCGGCACCTTCCTCACCGGGGAAGAACGCCTGTACCACCGCCGCGCACCGGGCCAGCGCCCAGTCGACCGCGTACGGTCGGCCGGTGAGCAGCACGAGGACGACCGGCGTACCCGTCGCCAGGACCGCCTCGACGAGTTCGCGCTGGACCCCGGGCAGCTCCAGGTCGTCGCGGTCGCAGCCCTCGCCGACCGTGCCGCGCCCGAAGAGGCCGGCGTGGTCGCCGACGACCAGTACGGCGACCTCCGCGGCGGCTGCCGTGGCGACGGCCTCGTCGAAACCGGACCGGTCGTCGCTGTCCACGTCGCAGCCACGCGCCCAGGTGACGTGGTCGGCGCCGAACTCGTCGCGCGTCGCGTCGAGAACGGTCGGCACCTCGATGCCGGTCTCCACGTCGGGGTGCTGGACGAGCACGTGGTTGAGGAACGAGTAGCACCCGAAGAGCGCGCCCTGCCGGTCGGCGTTCGGGCCGATGACCGCCACCCGTCGTCCCGCGGGCAGCGGAAGCACGTCCCGGTTGGCGACCAGGACGATCGACTTCTCCGCGAGGCGGCGGGCGATCGACCGGTGTTCGGGCGAGTCGAGGTCGACCGCCTGGGGCGGTTCGTCCGTGAAGGTGGCGTCGAGCAGCCCGAGGTCCAGCTTCTGGCGCAGGACCCGCAGCACCGCCCGGTCGACGAGCGCCTCGTCGAGCCCGCCGGCCCGTACCGTCTCCCGCAGCGTCAGATAGGCGTCGCCCGTCGGCAGCTCGATGTCGACACCGGCGGCCAGCGCCTGCCCGGCCGCCTCGGCGTGGTCGCCGGCCACGTGGTGCAGCAGGTTCAGGAACGCCACCCCGTAGTAGTCGGCCACCACCGTGCCGTCGAAGCCCCACCGGTCCCGCAGCACGCCGGTCAGCATGGTCGGATCGGCGGCGACGGGCACGCCGTCGATCTCGGCGTAGGAGTGCATGACCGAACGCGCGTTGCCGTCGAGGATCGCCATCTCGAACGGGAGGAACAGCACGTCGGCGAGTTCCCGCGGGCCGGCGTGCACCGGGGCGAAGTTGCGCCCGGCGCGCGAGGCGGAGTAGCCGGCGAAGTGCTTCAGCGTGGCGTGCACCCCCTGGGACTGCAGGCCCCGCACGTACGACGTGCCGACGGTCCCGACCAGGTAGGGGTCCTCGGAGATGCACTCGTCGACCCGACCCCAGCGCGGGTCGCGGATCACGTCGAGCACCGGGGCGAGCCCCTGGTGGATGCCCAGGTCCCGCATCGACGCCCCGATCGCCGCGGCCATCTCGGTGACGAGAGCGGGATCGAACGCGGCGCCCCAGGCCAGCGGGGTCGGGAAGGTGGCCGCCTTCCACGCGGAGAGCCCGGTGAGACACTCCTCGTGGACGATCGCCGGTATGCCGAGCCTGGTGCCCGTCACCAGGTCCGACTGGAACTTCCACAGCCACGACGCGCGCGCCGCGGGCTCGACGGGACGCGTGCCGTAGGCCCGGGTGAGATGCCCGAGACCGTGCCGGGAAAAGTCCTCGAGCTTGGTGATGTCGCCGAACTCGCCCTGCAGGGGTGCGACGGCCTCGCCGTCCTCCTTCTCCCAGAAGCCGACGAGCTGCGCGACCTTCTCCTCGATCGTCATCCGGCTGAGCAGCTCACGTACGCGAGCCTCGCCGGCTTGCCCATCCGGCCGGTCGTGGTCCGGACCTGCCGGTGCCGGCCCGTCCACCGCCCCGTGGACCTCACTCATGCTGTGCCTTTCTCTGGTTGTGCTGGTACCGCTGTCGCTCAGCCCTTGACCGCGCCCTGCAGGCCACCGACGATCTGCTTCTCGGCGAACGTGAAGAAGAGCAGTGCCGGCAGCATCGCCAGCGACGTGAAGGCGAGAACGCCCGCGGTGTCGGTCGTGTACTGGCTTGAGAAGTTCTGCACGCCCAGCGGCAGGGTGTGCAGGTTGACGTCGCCGAGGACGAGCAGCGGCAGGAGGAACGCGTTCCAGCTCGCCACGAACGCGAGGACCCCGACGGTGACGAGCGCGGGCCGCGACAGCGGCAGCACGATGCGCCAGAGGAAGCCGAGCCGGCCCGTGCCGTCGATCGCGGCGGCGTCCTCCAACTCGCGGGGGATGGCGGACAGGAAGGGACGCAGGATCACGATCGTGAGCGGCAACGAGAACGCGACCTGCGGGAGGATCACGGCGTAGTAGGAGTTGGTCAGGTTCAGGTCACGCAGCATGAGGTAGAGCGGCAGGATCGCCGCCCCGGCCGGGAAGAGCAGGCCGAGGGTGAAAAAGGTGTAGAGCCCCTCGCGCCCGCGGAAGGTGTACCGGGCGAGCACGAACGCGGCGCAGACCCCGAGCACCACGACGCTGAGCGTCGTGCCCAGGGCGATCACCGCGCTGTTGAACGCCTGCTGCCAGAAGTTGCTCTGCGTCAGCACCCTGGCGTAGTTGTCCCAGACCCAGGGGTCGGGCAGCCCGGACGGGTTCGCGACGATCTGCGGCGTGGTGCGGAAGCCGCCGATGATCACGTAGAGCACCGGGGCGATCGACACGGCCGCGACCGCGAGCGCCAGCGCGTACGTCAGCGGTGTGCTCCACGCCACCGGGCGACGGTCGGAGGGCCGGGAGAGGACGGTGTTCGCGGCCACGGTCAGTTCACCCTTCCGGTGGTGGCGCCCTGGATGTCACGACGCAGGAGGAAGCGCTGGAACAGCAGCGCCGCGACGAACGAGATGACGAACAGGATCACGGCGACCGCGTTGCCGTAGCCCCACAGCCGGGCGAAGAAGCCGTTGTCCACCATGTACGTCGCCATGGTGGCGGACGCGCCGAGCGACCGCACGGCGGGCACCGAGGTCACCCAGATCACGTCGAAGACCTGCAGCGAACCGATCATCGACAGGAACATCCAGATCCGGATCGTCGGACCCAGCAGCGGGAGCGTGATGTGGCGCTGGATCTGCCACCAGCTGGCGCCGTCGATCGCGGCGGCCTCGGTCAGCTCGTGCGGCACGTTCGACAGGCCGGCGAGCAGGAGGATGATGGCGAAGCCGACGTACTTCCAGGTGAGGACGAACAGCAGCGTCCAGATCACGACGTCGAGGTCGGCGAGCCACGCCTGCACCAGGCCGCCCAGTCCCAGCGACCGCAGCATCGCGTCGACCGTGCCGCCGTCGGTCAGGATCAGCTTCCACATGATGCCGACGGTGACCTCGGCCAGCACGTAGGGCACGAACACCAGCAGGCGGAACACGGTACGCCCGCGGAAGCGACGGTTGAGCAGCAGGGCGATGCCCAGCGCGATGGGGCCCTGGATCAGCAGCGACCCGAACACGATGATGGCGTTGTTGCGCAGCGCGTCGAGGAAGATCGGATCCTGGAAGGCGAGCTTGTAGTTGTTGAACCCGACGAACTCGGTGGGCGGTCCGACCCCACGCCAACGGAACAGGCTGTAGTAGACCGCGAAACCCATCGGCACCAGCACGAACATCACGTACACGACGATCGCCGGCGTGGTGAGGCCGATGATCTCGTACCACTTGCGTCGGGTTCCGGCCGCCCGGGAGGAGGAACGGCGGGCAGGCCGGACACCCGCCGGCGACGCGGACGCGCCGCCGGCGGGGTTCAGGGTTGGGTGGATGGAGGTCACTTGCTTGCGGCCGACTTCATTGCCGAGACGACCTTCTCGGGCGTGCCGGTGCCCGCGAAGATGGCGACGATCCCGTCGTTCATCGCGTTGCCGACGGTGCTGCCGTAGGCCGTGTCCAGCCAGAGCTGCACGTAGGTCGCGCTGGACGTGGCCTCCAGGATGGACTTCAGCGCGGGGTCCTCGACGCCGCCCTCGGCGCCCTTGGCGACAGGCAGGCCGGTGCCGGTCTCGGCGTAGCCCTTCTGCACCTCGGGGCTGACGATGTACTTGAGGAACTCGACGCACTCGGCCGGGGCGTTCTTGGCGCAGGCGAAGCCGTCGCCGCCGCCCAGGGCCGCCTTCGGGTCACCGGCGGAACCGGAGATCGCCGGCACGGGGAACCAACCGAGGAACTTGGCCAGGGCGGCCTTGTCCGCGGCGACGGTCTCCAGGGTGCCCTTGTTCCAGTCGCCCATCAGCTCCATCGCGGCCTTGCCGTTCGCGAGCAGTCCGTTCGCGCTGGTCGGGTCGTTCTGGCCCGGCGTGGCGATGAAGTTGGGCTGGAACGGCTTGGTGTCGATGAACTTCTTCAGGTCCTCGCCGGCCTTCACGAAGCACGGGTCGTCGAAGACGCGGTCGGTGGACGCCTTCTTCAGCGTGTCGATCGAGCAGGCGCGCAGGGCGAAGTTGTACCACCAGTGCGCGGCCGGCCACTTGTCACCGGCGCCCACGGCGATCGGGATGACGTTGATCGCCTTGAGCTTCGCGACCGCGTCGTTGAGCTCGTCGAACGTGGTCGGCGGAGCCGCGATGCCCGCCTTGGCGAACATCTCCTTGTTGTACCAGATGCCCTCGATGCCCATCCGGAACGGCAGGCCGTACTGCTTGCCGTTGACCTGCCAGATCTCGACCGCGCTGCCGATGTTGGCGACCTCGCCCTTGACCTGGTCGGTGATGTCCTTGAGGTAGTCGGCCTCCACCTGCTCGCGGATCTCGCCACCGCCCCAGGCCTGGAAGATGTCCGGCGGGTCGTTGGTCAGCAGCGCGGCGGGGAGCCGGGTGCGCTGGAGCTGATTCGTCTCGATCGCCTCGATCTCGATCTTGACGGTCGGGTGGAGTGCGGAGAAGTCCTTGGCGACCTTCTCCCAGTAGGTCTTGCCGGGTCCGTCCTGCGAGGCGTTGTGCCACCAGGTCAGGGTCACCGGGTTCTTGTACAACTCGTTCGCGCTTGGCGCTTCGCTGTCGCCGCTGTTACAGCCGGCGGCAAGGAGTGCGCTGGTCGCGATCAGCGCTAGGACGGCGCCGGCGCGGCGCTTCATCGCCATTGAAATCTCCTCGACTAGCAGTCGCGGTACTCGGCCTGACGGGGAGTTTTACAGCCGTGTAACTCGATGTCAATCGGTATCGATAACGTTTTCGACTCGGCCCGCAGTGAGATGCTGGGGGGCCTCTATCATCGTCGGCGTGGTGTTCTCGCAGCGCGTGAAGATGTCGGACGTGGCCCGAACCGCCGGCGTCTCCGTGGCAACCGTGTCCAAGGTTGTCAACGGGCGGTACGGCGTGGCGCAGGCGACCGCGGAGCGCGTCCAGCAGGTCATCCGCGAACTCGGGTACGAGGCCAGCCTGGGCGCGCAGGGCCTGCGCAGCCACCGCACGAACGTGCTGGGCATCCTGGTCGCCGAGTTCGAGCCGTTCTCGACCGAGCTGCTCAAGGGCGCGTCCCGGGAGGTCGCTGGCAGCGGATACCAACTCCTGGCCTATTCCAGCGGCGACGGCGACGGCGCGGCCATCGGCTGGGAACGACGGTCGTTGGCCCGTCTCTCCGGCACCCTCATCGACGGGGCCGTGATCGTCACGCCGACCGTGCTCGAGACCAAGCACGGCTTCCACGTCGTGGCCGTCGACCCCCACACCGGCCCGTCCGGCCTGCCCACCGTCGACTCCGACAACTTCGCCGGCGCCGTGCTCGCGACCAACTACCTGCTCGGTCTCGGCCACCGCCGGATCGGGCACATCAGCGGCCGCCCCGACCTCGAGTCGGCCCGCCTGCGCGAGGCCGGCTTCCGCAAGGCCATGACCGACGCCGGCGTGCCGGTGGACGAGAGGCTCGTACGCGTCGGCGGATTCCGGATCGAGAGCGCCGCCGGCACGGCCGCCGAGCTGCTCGCGCTCCCGGACCGGCCGACCGCGATCTTCGCGGGAAACGACCTTTCGGCGATCTCCACGATGGACACCGCCCGGAGCATGGGCCTCACGGTGCCCGATGACCTGTCCGTGATCGGCTTCGACAACGTCCCGGAGTCGGCGCTGGTCAATCCGCCGCTCACGACGATCATGCAACCGTTGCAGCGGATGGGCGCCGAGGCACTGCGCCTGCTCATCGACCTGATCGGCGGCGTCGAACGCGACACCCACATCCAACTCCCCACCGAGCTGGTCATCCGCGCGTCCTGCCGCCCTCATCGCTGACCGGTGATGATCATCGCCGCTCACCCGAAAGTCAGGCGTGCAGCGGGGCGGCGCTGTCACGGACGATGAGTTCGGTGGCCAGTTCCACCCGCGGGCTCTCGATCCGCTCGCCCTGGGCCAGCCGCAGGACCGTACGGGCGGCGAGCAGACCCATCTCGGCGAGGGGCTGACGGACGGTGGTCAGCGGCGGGGAGCACCACCGGACCTCCGGCAGGTCGTCGAAGCCGACGACGCTGATGTCGTCGGGCACCCGCAGGCCGCGTTGCCGCACGGCCTCGTAGACGCCGAGGGCCATCTGGTCGCTGGAGGCGAAGATGGCGGTGGGCGGGTCGGGCAGACGCAGCAGGTGGCTGCCGCCGGCGAAACCGCCCTCGTGGTAGAAGTTGCCCTGGTAGATCAGCTTGTCGTCGACGCCGAGACCGGCGGTCTCCAGCGCCGCCCGGTAGCCGTCGAGGCGAGCGCGGCTGCACATCAGCTGCGGTGGCCCGGCGATGAAGCCGATCCGGCGGTGGCCGAGACCGAGCAGGTACTCGGTGGCGCGCAGGCTGCCCACCCAGTTGGTCGCGCCGATCGTGGGCGCCTCCTGCGGGGGCACCCCGGCGGGGTCGACGATCACCACGGGGATGTTGAGGCGGCGCAGCTCGGCCTGTAGCGGCGGCTCCAGGGTGGAGGTCACGAAGATGACCCCCTCGGTGGAACGGGTGCGCATGTTGTCCAGCCACTGCTTGGCCGACGAGCTGCGCCGGTGGATCGCGGACACCACGGTACCGATACCGGCCGCGTGCGCGACGTCCTCGACCCCACGGATGATCTCGACCGCCCACGGGCTGTCCAGGTCGTTGAAGACCAGGTCGACCAGGCCGGAGCTGGCCCGCATGCTTGGCGGGCGACGGCGGTAGCCGTGCCGGGTGAGCAGCTCCTCGACCCGTTCCCGGGTCTGCGGTGAGACGTCGGAGCGGCCGTTGATGACCCGCGAGACGGTGGGCACCGAGACGCCGGCCAGGCGCGCAATCGTCGCGATGGTGACTTTCCGGGAATCGTCCAAGGCCACGGTTAGCCCTTTCGTCATCGCCGGAGCCCACGGCGGGAATCTCCCCGGCCCGGCCACCACGGCGGTGGGGCGCCGTGTCGCCGCCCGCCACCCGAGGGGCGGCGTCCACCAGCCCTGGCCGGTGCGGTCATGCGCCCTCCCTTTCGCGGGCCGTCGAGGTGCTCGGAACCGATCAACGGTGGGTGCGGAAGCGTGGTCCCGGAACTTTCGGCCGGGTGCCGGTATTTCTGAGTGATTGCGGGCACGTTATGACGCGCGGCGTTCCGGGTCAAGGCTCTGTCGCATCTCGATCGGAACCGATACGGTGGGCGGGATTTCTGAAACTTCCGGCCATCCTTTCCGGAAGCTCGTCGGGGCACTCGACCAAAGGAGCCGTACATGTCGACCGAGACCGCAGACGTGGCCACCACCGCCCGGTCGATCCGCAACCCGGTCCTCACCGGCTTCCACCCGGACCCGTCGATCCTGCGGGTGGGTGACGACTACTACCTGGCCACCTCCACCTTCGAGTGGTATCCGGGCGTCCGCGTCCACCACTCCCGCGACCTGGTCCACTGGCGCGCGCTGGGCGGCATCATCACCAACCGTCGCCTGCTGGACCTGCGTGGCTGTGGCGACTCAAACGGCGTATGGGCGCCCGACCTGACGTACCACGACGGCTTGTTCCACCTGGTCTACAGCGACGTCGCCAGCTTCGCCAGCGGCTACTGGGATCCGCAGAACTACCTGGTCACCGCCCCGGACATCAGCGGGCCATGGTCGGACCCGGTGAAGCTGCACTCGCACGGCTTCGACGCCTCGCTGTTCCACGACTCCGACGGCAGCACCTGGCTGCTCAGCATGAGCGCGGACTGGCGACCGGGGCGCGACCGCTTCGGCGGCATCGAGATCCAACGCTACGACCGCGAGCGACGCCGGATGGTCGGCGAGCCCCGGATCATCTTCCGCGGCACCTCGGCCGGCCTGACCGAGGGACCGCACATCTACCGGCGGGACGGCTGGTACTGGCTGGTCACCGCCGAGGGCGGCACCAGCTGGGAGCACCAGGTCACCGTCGCGCGGTCACGGCACCTGCACGGCCCGTACCTGGCCGACCCGAACGGTCCGCTGCTCACCTCCGCGGGCCACCCGGAGCTGCGGCTGCAGAAGGCCGGCCACGGCTGCCTGGTGGAGACCCAGCACGGCGACTGGTACCTGGCCCACCTGGTGGGACGCCCCTACACACCGCTGGGCAACTGCGTGCTCGGCCGAGAAACCGCGATCCAGAAGGTCGACTGGGCCACCGACGGGTGGCCCCAGGTCCCCGGTGGGGTGCCGGCCGAGGCCATTCCCGCGCCAAACCTGCCCGCGCACCCCTGGCCGGACGAGCCGGCGACCGACCACTTCGACGGCCCCCAACTGGCCACGTGCTGGTCGACGCTGCGCCGCCCGGCGGACGCCGACTGGCTCGACCTGCGGGCGCGTCCGTCACACCTGCGCGTCCACGGCGGACAGTCGCCGGTCGGCAAGCAGACGCCCAGCCTGATCGGCCGACGGGTCGGCGCGGCGCGCTGCACGCTGGAGACCGTGGTCGAGTTCGATCCCGTCAACCACCGGCACCTGGCCGGCCTCACCGCCTACTACAACACCCTGAACTGGCACTACCTCTACCTGACCCGGGCCGACGACGGCCGGGCGGTGCTGGAGTTGCTCAGCTGCGACCAGGGCCGCCGGCGCGTCCACCCGGACTTCACCGTCGATGTCGCCGACGCCGTCCGGGTCGGCCTGCGGGCGGAGTTCGACGGGCCGGTGGTGCGCTTCGGCTACGACCTCGGCGCCGGCTGGCGGGAGCTGCCGATGGAACTGGACGCGACGATCCTGTCCGACGAGCACGCCGCGATGATCATCGACGGCGAGCCGGCGGCCTGGGGTTTCACCGGCGCCTTCCTCGGGCTGTGGGTACAGGATCTCGGCAACGACGGCGTCTACGCCGACTTCGACCACGCCACCTACCTCGAGCACTGACCCCTCCGCCGCCACGGACCCGTTGACGCACGCCATCGACCTCCGCACGTCTGTGGCGTCACCCGCACCACCCCACGTTCCCGTGCCCTCGACCCAGTCGACCCCGCCCCGGAAGGAACACCATGAAGCTGAGACGCTGGCTCGCCGCCGGCGCGGTCGCCGTCGCGACCGTCGCCGCCCTCAACGTCACCCCCGCCACGGCGGGCCGCCCGTACGACCCCGCGGCCCAGAGCCTGCGCGACCTGGCCATCCGCCACGGCCTGTACGTGGGCACCGCGGTCGACATGGCCGTCCTCAACGACGCCGCGGACCCGCGCTACCGCGAGCTGACCGCGTCGGAGTTCTCCACCGTCACGGCGGAGAACGTGATGAAGTGGGAAAGCCTGGAGCCGACCCGCGGCAGCTACAACTGGGGGCCGGCCGACGAACTCGTCGCCTTCGCCCGCCAGCACAACCAGCGCGTACGAGGTCACGTGCTGGTCTGGCAGAACCAGCTGCCGAGCTGGTTGACCAGCGGGGTCGAGAACGGCTCCATCAGCAAGGCGGAGCTGCGCCAGATCCTGCGCAACCACATCACCAACGTGGTCACCCACTTCAAGGGCCGCATCTGGCAGTGGGACGTCGTCAACGAGGCGGTCAGTGACCCCTGGGACAACCCGTCGACCCTGCACTACAAGGGCTTCTGGGCCCAGCACCTCGGGCCGGACTACATCGCCGACGCCTTCCGTTGGGCCCGTGCCGCCGACCCGAAGGCGCTGCTGTTCTACAACGACTACAACATCGAGGCCTTCGGCTCCGGCAACCCGGCCAACGACAAGACCCAGTTCGTGTACGACATGGCCCGCGACCTGCTGGCCAAGCGCGTGCCGATCGACGGTGTCGGCAGCCAGGGCCACCTCGGCACCCAGTACGGCAACTACGACACCCTCCAGGTGGCCGCGGCGCTGAAGAAGTTCGCGGGGCTGGGTCTGGCCACCGCGTTCACCGAGGTCGACGTGCGCAGCCAGCTCACCGCGGGGGTCCAGGCGGGCGACTCCGCCGAGATCAACCCCCGGCTGCAGGCGTCCGCGGCGAACTTCAGCGTCCTGCTGCGGGCCTGTCTGGCCGAACGGCACTGCCTGTCGTTCACCCTCTGGGGCTTCACCGACCGGCACTCGTGGGTGCCGGGCTGGTTCTCCAACCCGCCGGAGGGCCTGGCCACGGTGTACGACGAGAACTACCAGCCGAAGCGGGCGTACCAGGAGATCAAGGCCGACCTGATCTTCGCCGGGCCGCCCTACGTGCTGCCCCGGGCGGTGCAGACGCCCCGCCGGTAGACGCCAACCGACGGCGGGGCGGTCAGCCGACCGGCCCCGCCGTCGCCCCGTCGCCGCCCAGCGGGTGGCAGGCCGCCTACCCGGCGGAAAGCTCCGAAAATTCCGGAAGTTGGTTCCAGCGCGGCGCGGCGATCTCGGCGGCGTACCGGGCCAAGTGGCCGGCTCCGGCCGGCGTACCCTCGCCCGGTCCCGCTGCAGGCCACATCGGATCGTTGGCGCCCCGGGCAGTCCGGTGTACCGGTCGCCACGCCGGCCCCGCGACGCCGTCCGCAGGCACCGACGGCCGCTGGATACGACGCGATCGTGAGTTGAGAATTCGGTACCGTCCCGGTACTTTTTCGGGAGAGATGGCTTTCGATCAGCTCACGGTGAACGGGAGACGATCCCGGTACGCGCGGCCCCCGGGCAGCCGCGCAGCGAGCCGACCACCGTGGCGGGCAGCGGTCGAAGCACCTTCCTGATGCCACACAACTACGGAAAGGTTTCCTGATGGACAAGGTGCTAGCCCGCGGCAGCGGGAGCTCGGTGGCCCGGCCACGCGCGCGTACCGCCCTCGCGACGGCGGTGGCCGGTGCGGCGGTGATCGCCGGGACGGTGGCGGTCGCGTCCAGCGCCAGCGCCGGCACGACCCTGGGTGCCTCGGCGGCGGAGTCGGGCCGCTACTTCGGCACGGCGGTGGCGGCGAACAAGCTGTCCGACAGCACGTACGTCGGCATCCTGAACCGCGAGTTCAACATGGCCACCCCCGAGAACGAGATGAAGTGGGACGCCACCGAGCCGTCCCAGGGGCAGTTCAACTACAGCAACGCCGACCGGATCGTCAACCACGCGCAGGCCAACGGGATGCGCGTACGCGGGCACGCGTTGGCCTGGCACTCGCAGCAGCCCGGCTGGGCGCAGAACCTCAGCGGCACCGCGCTGCGTCAGGCGATGACCAACCACGTCACCCAGGTGGCCACGTACTACAAGGGCAAGATCTACGCCTGGGACGTGGTGAACGAGGCGTTCGCCGACGGCGGCACCGGCGCCCGCCGCGACTCGAACCTCCAGCGCACCGGCAACGACTGGATCGAGGTGGCCTTCCGGGCCGCCCGGGCCGCCGACCCCGGCGCCAAGCTCTGCTACAACGACTACAACACCGACGGGCAGAACGCGAAGTCCAACGCCGTCTACGCGATGGTGCAGGACTTCAAGTCCCGGGGCGTGCCGATCGACTGCGTCGGCTTCCAGTCCCACTTCAACAGCGCCTCGCCGGTGCCCAGCGACTACCAGGCCAACCTGCAGCGGTTCGCCAACCTCGGCGTCGACGTGCAGATCACCGAGCTGGACATCGAGGGCTCCGGCACCGCCCAGGCCGACAACTACAACCGGGTCGTCCGGGCCTGCCTGGCCGTGTCCCGCTGCACCGGCATCACCGTCTGGGGCATCCGTGACTCCGACTCGTGGCGGGCCAGCGGCACCCCGCTGCTCTTCGACGGTAGCGGCAACAAGAAGGCCGCGTACACCTCGACCCTGAACGCCCTGAACGGCGGCGGCACCACGCCGCCGCCCACCACCGCTCCCCCGACCACCGCTCCCCCGACCACCGCTCCGCCGACGACGGCCCCGCCGACCACCCCGCCGCCGTCGGGCACCGGCTGCACCGCGACCCTGTCCAACAACCAGTGGCAGGGCGGCTTCGTCACCAACGTCACCGTCCGGGCCGGCACGAACCCGGTCAACGGGTGGGCCGTCACGCTCACCCTGCCGGGCGGCTCGATCATCACCAACACCTGGAGCGCCCAGCCCAGCGGCACCAGCGGCACCGTGACGTTCCGCAACGTCGACTACAACCGCACCATCGCTGCCGGCCAGTCGACCGAGTTCGGCTTCCAGGGCAACGGCACCGCACCCACCGGCACCGCCACCTGCAGCGCGAGCTGACCCACCCGGGGCCCGGCGCGGAAGCCACCGCGCCGGGCCCCGTCCTGGTTCGTTCGGCCGGCGTCGCGGGAGCCGACGATTCCGCCGGCATCCACTGACATCACGTGTCAGCGGTACGGCCCTAGCGTGCCCGCCATGACGAACACCGATTTCGACTTCCTGGCCGGCCAGTGGAACAGCCGCCAGCGCCGACTGGTCGAGGTGCTGGCGGGATGCGACGAGTGGTACGAGTTCGACGCGACGCTGGACTGCCAGGTGCTGCTCGACGGCGGCGGCGTCTTCGACGTGCTCCGCGCGCCGGAGCGCGACCTGGAGGGCCTCACCCTGCGGTTGTACAGCCCGCAGGAGCGGGTGTGGCGGATCTGGTGGGCGGCCAAGAGCAGCGGAGGCCAGCTGGATGTGCCGGTCGTCGGCCGGTTCGCCGACGGGATCGGCACCTTCGAGTGCGACGACACCTGGCAGGGCACCCCGATCCGGGTGCGCTACCGGTGGTCCCGGATCGACACCGCGCACCCCCGGTGGGAACAGGCGTTCTCCGCCGACGGCGGGCAGACCTGGGAGGTCAACTGGGTCGCCACGTTCAGCCGCCGCCCGTGACGTGACCAGCCGTGCCGCGGCCTGCGCCGGGTGTGACCGGACGCAGGCCGCGGTGGGTCCGGCGGATCAGGCGCGCAGCGCGGGCTCGACGATGTTCGCGTACCCGAGGTGCCCGTTCCGGTTCGGGTGGTACGACTCGCCGATCGGCAGGGACGTGCCGTTGATCCACTCCACGGCGTCACAGACGGCGTGGCCGGTGAACGGGCCGCGCGCGTCCACGAAACCGAATCCCCGCGCCTCGGCCCGCGCCTTGATGGTGGTGGCCAGGAGGTCGGCGGTCGCGTTCAGCTCGGCCTGCTCGCCGGGCGAGATGCGGGCGATGGCGTTGCACTCCACGCCGTTGAACAGCCGTGGGTAGCCGACCACGACCACCCGTGCGTTCGGGGCGAACGCGCGGATCCGGGTGTAGAGCTGGTCGAGCTGGCCGGGAAGGGTGTTGCGGATGTACGCCTCGGCCTTGTCGATGTCACCCCAGCAGGTGTACGGCCAGGGCTTGGCGCACTGCACGATCACCGACGACCAGCCGATGTCGTTGCCGCCGACGCTGACCGTGACGTAGCGGGTGCTGGCGTTGAGACTGCCCAGCTGGCCGTTGAGGACGTCGGGCACCTTCGCCCCCGCGCAGGCGGCGAAGGTGAGCGTGGCGCCGAGCCGGGCCGCGTCGAGCACGGGGTAGGCGTGCGGCGAACGCTGGCAGCCGCTGTTGTCGTAGTACTCGCGGGTGCCGGTGCCGGAGGCGTACGAGTCGCCGAGCGCGGTGTAGCCGGGTGCGGCGGCGTGCGCGGGTGGCGCGACCAGCACGAACGAGAGCACCGCCAGCAGGGGTACGGCGGCGCGGAGCGAAAGGCGCATGTGGGCTCCATCACGGGAGGGGTGAGTGGTGCGCACATGGTGTCAGAAACATCGAAGAACATAAAGATCGATCCGCGTCGCCGTCCAGGTTGGGCGAGGACGGGAGGTCACGGAACGGCAGGTACGATCGCCGCGTGAACACCTACTGGCACGTCGTACTGCCGCCGTTGTGCGTCTGACCGGGCGCACCCCCTGACGGTTTGATCCGCGGCCCCGGCCGACCCACTGGGCGGTCAGGGAGCAGTGTCGTGCGTCCGTTTCGAAGCCAGATCCCCGCAGGTTCTCGACGACGGAGTTCACGACTGTGCCGACCCACGCCTCTTCCCCGTCCCGCACCCGCCCGGCTCACACCCGGCCACGGGCGCACCACGTCAGCCCGCTCACCGGGCCGGTCCCCATCCTGGTCGCCGCCGCGCTGTGGGGCACCACCGGGACCGCCAGTTCCCTCGCGCCGGCCGGAGCGCCGGCCGCGGCCGTCGGCTCCGCCGGTCTGGCCCTCGGCGGCCTGCTGCTGTTCCTCTCCACCCGAGGTGCCCACTCGCTTCCCAGGAGGTGCACCCGGGGCGAGCGGTGGCTGCTCCTGCTGGGCGCGGTGACGGTGGCCGGATACCCGGTCAGCTTCTACCCGGCCGTGACGCGCTCGGGGGTGGCTGTGACCACCGTGATCGCGCTGGGCAGCGCACCGGTCTTCGCCGGCGTGCTGGCCTGGCTCACCCGGCAGGGCCGGCCGACCGCGCGCTGGACGTACGCCACCCTGGCGGCGGTGCTCGGCTGCGCCGTCCTGGTCCTGGCCCCCGCGCTCGCCGACGGCGCCTCGGCCGTCGACCTCATCGGCGTGGCACTGGCCGCGCTCGCCGGCCTGTCGTACGCCGGCTACTCGCTCATCGCGGGCAAGCTCATCGCCCGCGGGCATCACTCGGGCGCGGTGATGGGGGCGATGTTCGGTGCGGCGGCGCTGCTGGTCCTTCCCGTGCTCTGGTACGGCGACGGGCAGTGGCTGTTCACCCTTCGCGGCGCGGCGGTGGCCGCGCACCTCGCGGTGGTCACCACCTTCCTCGCCTACCGGCTCTTCGGGTACGGCCTGCGGCACACCACCGCGCAGGTGGCCACCACACTGACCCTGGCGGAGCCGGCCGTCGCGGCGGTGCTGGGCGTCGCGGTGCTGGGCGAACGCCTGCCGGCCCTTTCCTGGGGCGGACTGCTGGTGCTCGGCGTGGGCCTGGCCTTCCTCACGCCCAGCGCCGGCGATCGCCGGCGCGGGCACTGAGCGCGGCCGGGCGAGGGTTCGACCGGGGCCGGCAGGTCACGGCCGCGTCAGCAGGCGCCGGCCCCGGTCTCCCAGTTCAGCTTGCCCCGCCCGAACGGCACCACACCGGGCTTGAGGGTCTGCGGGATGCTCCAGTTCCCGGCCACCACGTACCAGGATTGACCGCAGCTGCCCGGAAGGGCGAGTCGCATGGTCCAGGTCGGTGCGGACCGGTCGAGGTAGTGCACCTGCGACCCGTACAACTTCGCACCCCCGTCGGCCGTACGGCTGTAGGTGGCCCAGAAGACCCGGATCCGCTCGCCCGGGCAGAGCTGGTTGGTCGACTCGCCGTCGGTGCGGGCCGCGACCTTCGCCACCCCGTAGGTGACGACCTGGACCACGTCCACCACGCCGGCGGGGGTGCAGCTCGGTTTGGGAGTGGTGGTCGTCGCGGAACGCCGTGGGGCGGACGTCGTGGTCGACCGGGCGGGCGCGGGCCGCCGCGTCGGCACCGACGTGCGGGAGGGGACGGCCGTGGGGCTCGCCGTGGGAGTCGACGTGCGGGCGGGATCCGGGGTGGCGCTCGGGGCGGCGGCACCGGTGGTCGGCGGGAGCGAGGTCGCCGGCAGCGGGGTCGGCACGGCGGCGGGCCGGGCCGCGGGACGCTCCGTCTCGGGTCCGGTCGCGGCGACCGTGACGAGCGGCACCACGACGGCCGCGGCGAGCCCGGCCGCCGGCAGCAGCCAGCGCCGCCGGGCCCGACCGGCCTCGGGTACGTCGATGGCGGGCGGCGGATCGGACATGCGGACTCCCGAGGGGTGGCGGCGAGGATTCGCCACGGCGGGTGGATCTTATCGGCGCCTCCTACCCGGGTAGGAGGGAGCGCTCCGACCGCCGGCCGCAACCGGGGCTTCAGGTCGGGGGCCGTCCGGTGACCCGTTCAGCAGCATCTACAGGCATGACTACCACGTTGCGCCGGGCGGCACACTGGCACCGCCCCATGATGGTCTTCGTCTCGGCGATGGCGGTGCTCGCCGTCGTCTCCGCGGTCGGCGTCCTCGCCGATTCACGCGTCCTCACCGGCGCGCCGATCTGGCTCAAGCCGCTCAAGTTCTCCGTGTCCTTCGTGCTGTACGGCACCACCCTGGCCTGGATGCTGTCCCTGTCGCCGAGGCGGATCCGGATCGCGGAGTGGGCCGGCACCGTCATCGTCGCGACGGGGGTGGTCGAGATGGTGGTGATCGTCGGGCAGGTGCTGCGCGGCACGACCAGCCACTTCAACGCGACCACCCCGCTGAACGGCGCCCTGTTCGGACTGATGGGCGCGGCGATCCTGGTGCTGGCCCTGGCGCACCTCGTCATCGGGATCGTGGTGTTGCGTCAGCCGGTCGCCGACCGGGTCGCCAGGTACGCGGTGGGGCTGGGGCTCGGCCTTACCCTGCTGGGCATGTTGGTGGCGATACCGATGGTGCTGCCCAGCCAGGAGCCGGGCATCGAGGGGATCTCCGGGGCGCACAGCGTGGGCGTACCGGACGGCGGACCCGGGCTGCCGCTGGTCGGCTGGAGCACCACCGGCGGCGACCTGCGGATCGGGCACTTCGTGGGGTTGCACGCCCTGCAGGCGTTGCCGATCCTGGCGATCCTGCTGAACCGCTTCCTCGGGGCCCGGCTGGACGAGCGCACCCGGGTACGGCTGTTGGTCGTCGGGGGCGGCGCCTACGGCGTACTCACGATGCTGTTGACCTGGCAGGCGCTGCGCGGGCAGCCGCTGCTGCGACCGGACGCGCTCACCCTGGCCGCGGTGGCCGCCCTGGTGGTCGCGACCGCGACCGCCGCGGGCGTGGTCCTGACCCGCGTGGGCCGACCGGAAATGGCGCGGGTCGCATGACCGGGACGCTGTTCACGCTGACGTTCGCGGTGGCCGCGCCGTTCTGGGCGCTGATGATCCTGCTGCCGCGCTGGGTCTGGACCGTCCGGATCGTCACGTCGCCGCTGATCGTGGCACCGGTCCTGGTGATCTACGCGGTGCTGGTGGTCCCGGCGTTCGGCGAGGTGCTGCCGGCCGTGGCGGCGCCGACCCTGGACGGCGTACGCGATCTGCTCGGCACGGCGGACGGCGCGGCGGCGGCCTGGGCACACATGATCGCGTTCGATCTGTTCGTCGGCCGGTGGGCGTTCCTCGACAGCCGGGAGCGACGGGTGCCGGCGCTGGTCATGGCTCCGGTGCTGGTGCTGACGATCCTGCTCGGGCCGCTCGGCCTGGCCGCCTACCTCGGGGTCCGGGCCCGGTGGGCGCCGCCGGCGGCGGCTCGTGGCCGCGCGCCGCAGCACCTAGGCTGACCGGATGGGGTGGCTGCGACGGCTGTTCGACGAGCGGGACAAGCTCGTACGGACGGTGCTGCTCGACCTCAGCGGCGTCGGCTATCTGGTCTTCAGCACCCACGACGGACGCTCCCCCACGGCGACCCAGTGGCTGCTCGCGGTGATCGCCTTCACCGTCGCGCTGTCGCTGCACCGCCGGCAGGTGGTGAACCTGGTGGGGCAGTCCGCGCTGTTGCTCGTCGCGATCCACTCGATCGACGACATCACGATCAATCAGGTGGGTGCCAGCTGGGCGTTGCTCGAGGTGACCATGTCGGCGCGCCGACCACGGACCATCTGGTTGGCCGCCGGGCTGCTGGTCGCGGTCGACCTGACCGATTCGATCGGGGATCCGCTCGACCGGGTCCTCTCCGGCGTCTTCGGGCTGGCTGTCGAGGTCGGCGTGCCGCTGCTGCTCGGCCTGGTCATCCGGACCAGCCGGGAACTCGGCCGGCAGGCCGAGGAGCGGGCCGAGGAGGAGCAGCGCCGGCGCGCCTCGGAGAGCCGGGCCGCGCGGGCCGACGAACGCAGCGCGATCGCCCGCGAACTGCACGACGTGGTCGCCCACCATGTGGCGTCGATGGTGCTGCGGGTCGGCGTGGCCCGGCACGTGCTCACGGATCTGGATCCGCGGGTGAGCGAGGTGTTCGACGACGTGCACGGCACGGGCACCGCGGCCCTGGCCGATCTGCGCCGACTGGTCGCGGTGCTGCGCGACCCGGACGGCGTCCGGGGCGACGCGGCACTCACCGCGATCGACCCGTCGGCGCTTCCCGCCGCACTCGGCGCGGCGGTCGACCGGGCCCGGCAGGCCGGCGTCACGGTGGAGGCCGACATCGACCCCGCGGTCGGCTCACTCGACGCGGTACGGGGCATGGCGGTGTTACGACTGACCCAGGAGGCGCTGACCAACGTGGCCAAGCACGCCGGCACGTCCGCGCTGGCCCGCCTGTCGGTCTCCGTGGTCGACGGGGCGGTCCATTGGGAGGTCTCGGACAACGGGGGTGGATGGGTGCCCACGGCGGTGCCGCCCGGCGGCGGCCACGGCATCACCGGAATGCGCGAGCGCGTCGAGGTCCTCGGCGGTCGGCTCGATGCGGGACCGACCGGCGCGGGTTGGCGGGTGAGCACCGTCCTCCCGTCGACGCTCCCGCCGCCCGCCGCCGCGCCGGCACCCGCTTCCGTCCCGTCCGCTGGCCCGCCGCCCTCGCCGCGGGGGCACGACGCGCCGGCCGGGCCGCCCGCGCCGGAGCTGGCATGATCCGCGTCCTGCTGGTGGACGACCAGCACCTCATCCGCGCCGGCCTGCGCATGCTCTGCGACGCCCAGCCCGACATCGAGGTCGTCGGCGAGGCCGACAACGGCCGGGAGGCCGTCTCCCTCGCCGCGCGGCTCCTGCCCGACGTGGTCGTCATGGACCTGCGCATGCCCGGTGTCGACGGGATCACCGCGACCAGCCGCATCCTCGCCGAACGCCCCGCCACGCGGATCCTCGTGTTGACCACGTTCGGCGACGACGACCACCTCTATCCGGCGCTGACCGCGGGGGCGTGCGGGTTCCTGCTCAAGGACGCACCGCCGGCCGACCTGCTGGACGGCGTACGCCGCGCCGCCGCGGGCGACAGCCCGTTCAGCCAGGAGGTGCTGCGACGCCTGGTCCAGCGCGCGGTGCACGCCCGTGCCGAGACTCCCTCACCGGCCCAGGGGCTGACCGCGCGCGAGCAGGATGTGCTGAACCTCGTCGCGGAGGGCCTGTCCAACACGGAGATCGCCGACCGGCTGCACATCGGCGTCACCACGGTAAAGACCCACATCACCAGCCTGATGACCAAGACCGCCAGCCCCAACCGGGTACGCCTCGCCCTGTTCGCCCGCGGCCTCTGAGCGTCGCCGCACTCGCCGGCCGGGCCCGCTCACCCTGGTGGCGGTCGTCGGTCCCGGGGGCTCGATCTCGGTTGTCCGTCCTTGCGGTCGATCTGCAGCTCCCGCTCCAACGCGGCCACCAGCGCGCGCAGGTCGTCCAGCCGCTGGCTGATCATGATCCGGTCGAGGTGGTCCGGTACGCCGTCGCGGTCCTCGTCGACCGCCATCCGTTCGGTCATCTCCAGCCGGCGGGCCTCCTCCATCGAGTTCACGATCACCGCGATCAGGATGTTCAGCAGCAGGTTGACGGTGAGTATCACGAAGCTGACGTAGTAGACGAGGGTCCATGGCGACAGCGCCACGCCCTGTTCGATCAGATCGGGCAGGTTCTCCAGCGACAGCAGCACGAACAGGGTCAGCACGGCCTGCCCGATGGTGCCGTACTGCTCGGGGTAGGTGTCCTTGAAGATGAGCCAGCCGGCCATGCCGTACACGTACAGGGAGACCAGGGCGAGGGCGAGGAATCCGCCGACGCCGGGAAGGCTGCGCAGCAGGGCGACGACGATGGTGCGCAGCCCGGGTGAGAAGCGCACCAGTCGCAGCACCCGGGCGATGCGGATCACCCGCAGGGCGGCCGACTCGCCGTGCAGACCGGGGATGAACGCCGCGGCGATCACCGCGAAGTCGAAGACGTTCCAGCCGTGCCGGAAGAAGTCCTGCGGCCGGCGGCCGTGCGCCAGCACCCGGATGGCGATCTCGACGACGAACACCGCACGGAAGAACCACTCCAGCGCCCGCAGCAGTGTCCCGAGCGAGCCCGGGTGCGGGTAGGTCTCGACGCCGAGCAGCAGCGCGTTGAAGCCGATGACGAGGACGATCGTCAGATCGAACCAGCGTGATTCGACGATGCCGGCACACCCTCGGGCCAGGTGGGCCAGCCGGGACGAGGAGTCCGCCGGGACGGCTCGCTGGCGCGGCAGCGGCTGCTCGCTCACCGCTGCGCCCCCGCCGCGGTCGCCGTGCTGGCGGCCCCGCCCCCCGCAGCACCGGCCCGATCGGTGACGGGCAGTCGACGCCCTGCCGCACTCCGGTCCGACCCGGGCAGCCGGTCCTGTTCTGCGGACGAGGAACGCGTCACGGCCTCGGCGCGGGGCGGCGACAACAGCGGGAAGATCACCGGGTCAGCCTACGGGTGCCCGGCCCTCCCCACGTGACGTCGCTACGGCTCGATCAGTCCGGCGCGGATGGCGTACCGGGTCAGCTCCAGCCGGTCCCGCAGCCCGAGCTTCTGCAGCAGGTTGGCGCGATGCCGTTCCACCGTCTTGACGCTGATGACGAGCATGTCCGCGATCTGCTTGGACGAGTAGCCCTCCGCCACCAGTTTCAGGACCTCCTCCTCCCGGTCGGTGATGGCCCGGCCGGGCTGGTCGTCGCCCTTGGCGACGCGTTCGAGGTAGTTGCGGATCAGCGCGTTGACCGCACCGGGATACAGGAACGGTTCGCCGCGCACGGCGGCGCGGCACGCCTCCACCAGGTCACGGTCGGCGACGGACTTCAGCACGTACCCGGACGCCCCGGCCTTCAGCGCCTCGAAGAAGTACTGCTCGTTGTCGTACATCGTCAGGATCAGGATGCGCATCTCGGGCAGCAGCCGAGACAGCTCCCGGGCGGCTTGCAGGCCGGTGAGGCGCGGCATGGCGATGTCCAGGATCGCCAGGTCGGGCCGCTCGTCACGGGCCCGGGCGATCGCTTCGGCGCCGTCGGCCGTCTCGGCGACCACGGTCAGATCCGGTTCGTTGTCGAGGATCAGTCGCACCCCGCGCCGGACCAGGGCGTGATCGTCGGCGAGCAGGATGCGCACCGGTCGGACCTCAGCCATCGGCAACCGGCTCCTGACTGCTGGGGACCCGCAGCCGCACCTCGCTGCCGCGACCGCCGGCCGGCCCCACGGTCAACTCCGCGCCGATGAGCAGCGCCCGTTCCCGCATCCCCCGGATACCGGCACCCTCCACCGCGTCACCCAGCCCACGTCCGTCGTCGCGGATGCACAACTCTACGCCACCGGGTCGACGGCGCAGGGTGAGGACGACGTGGCTGGCGTCGGCGTGGCGGGCGGCGTTGGTCAGTGCCTCCTGGGCGACCCGGTAGAGCACCAGTTCGGCCTCCCTGCCCAGCTCGGGGAGGTCGTTGTCGACGCTGGGCCGCACGGTCAGCCCGGCCGTGGCGAACTCGCCGGCCAGGGCCCTCAGCGCGCTGGCCAGGCCGAGTTCGTCCAGCACGCCGGGGCGCAGCCGGCGGGCGATCCGGCGGATCTCGTCGAGGCTGTTCCGGGTCGTCTCCTGCACCTGGTGCAGCTGGTCCCGCACCGCCGGCGGCGCCTGGTCGGCCACGCGTTTGAGTTCGAGCAGGACGGCGGTGAGGGTCTGGCCGATCTCGTCGTGCAGTTCCTGGGCGATGCGGCGCCGCTCGGCCTCCTGGGCGGACAGGGCACGGGCGGAACTGGTGGCGCGTTCGGCCTCCAACCGATCGAGCATGGTGTTGAAGGCGCGGATCAGCGCGGCGATGCCGGCGTGGCCGGTGACCGCCAGGCGATGCCCCGGACGCAGCAGGTCGATGGTGCCCATGGTGCGGCTGAGGCGTTCCAGCGGGGCCAACCCGATACGCAGCAGCACCGCGTTGGCGACCAACATGGCGGAGAGCCCGCCGGTCAGGATGAGCGCCTCGGTCAGCAGCACCGGGGTGGACACGGTGACCGGGCCGAGCATGAGCAGCGCCAGGGCCACCGCGAGCACGGCCGCGTTGAGCAGGAAGATCCGCCAGAACAGCGACACTCCGGGTGGTCTCCTCGTGGGTGTTGTCCGATTGGGCCGGCAGCCGGCCAGGTTACCTCCGACCGTAGCCGCACCAGCCTGACTCGCCCTCGGACGGCTGTCGATCGGGGCTGACACCCATTTCGCCATGGGGGCGGGGCCCCAGATGGGCCGGCCCGCCCGCACGATTTGGGTGTCGGCACCGATGGTGGTCGCCGGGTCACCCGGGGCAGGGTGGAACCCGACGCCGGATCGCGCGACACGACCCGGCGTCGGCACGGCCGGATGGCGCGTCCGGCACCTCCGCCCGGTCCGGCTTCTCCGCACCCGGTGGGGACAACGGCCGCGCCCGGAGGGAGGAGTGATGGATCGCAGCGGCCGGCGGGAGAAGAGCCGGAGGCGGTCGCCGCGGGGCGGCTGGGCACTGCTGGCGTTCGCGGTGGTCACCATGGCGTTCGGCATCGCCATCGGCAACGGACTGGTGCTCGCGGCCGGCCTCGTCCTGGCCGCGACCGCCGTTCACCTGCTCACCCCGGCCACGGCGGCCCAGGTGCCGGCCAGCACCGAACCGCCTGACCACGCCCACCTCACCGACATGCCCGACGCGCGCCGGCCGCACGGCGCATCACCGCGACCGAGGTCGGCCGACACCGCGTCCGGCTGGAGGAGATCATGAGAATCGAACGCACCGCGCTGCCCGGCGTCGGCGTCAACCACGCCACCACCACCGCCGACGGCCAGCGCCTCGGCGTCATCTGCCACCTCACCGGCCGCCGCGACCTCGTCTTCTACGACCCCGAGGATCCGCAGGCGGTCGCCGCCACGGTCGTCCTCCAACCCGACGAGGCGCACCAGATCGCCGACCTGCTCGACGCCACGATCACCATCGACCACCTCGCCCACCTCGAGGAGCAGATCACCGGCATCACCGCGGCCCGCATCCGGATACCGGCGGGGTCCGCGTACGCGGACCGTCCGATCCGCGACACCCGCGCCCACCCGGGCGCCTTGATCGTCGCCGTCATCCACGACGAGCGGATCACCACCACACCCGATTCCGACCTCGTGCTCCGCCACGGCGACACCGTCGTCGCCGTCGGCGACCAGGACGCCATCACCGCGCTGGCCGACCTCCTCACCACGGAGCACCACCACCCGTCGGCGCACCGGTAGCCGGCCTTCGGCCGGGGAGCGGCCGAGGCACCAGCCGCTCCCCGGCTCCGACGACCGCGACACCTCGGGGCCAGGGCCCGGCTCAGCCGTCCCCCGGCCGGGACGCACACCGTTCGGGCCGTCCCGTGGCGACAGGTCCGCTCGGGGCCGTCGCGGTCACCGGGCGGCTCGCAGCCGCCTCACCTCCGCCCGCCGTGGCCATGCCGCGCGACCAGTTCCGCGCGGCGGGACCGCCGGTTGGGTACGCTCCGGCGCGTCATCTCAACGCTCCTCGCGGTACTCGACGTGCCGGCGCAGGACGGGGTCGTACTTGCGCAGGACGAGGCGGTCCGGATCGTTGCGGCGATTCTTGCGGGTCACGTACGTGTGGCCGGTGCCGGCGGTGCTGCGCAGCTTGATGATCGGACGGATGTCGGTCCGGCGGGCCATCAGAGCCGCACCCCCCGGCCGCGCAGCTCCGCCACTACCTTGTCGATGCCCCTACGGTCCACGGTGCGCATCGCCTTCGCGGTCAGGGTCAGGGTGACCCACCGCTTTTCCGACGCCAGCCAGTACCGGTGGTGCTGCAGGTTCGGGTTCCAGCGGCGGCGGGTGCGCCGGTGGGAGTGGGACACGGCGTTGCCGAAGCTCGGCTCGGCGCACGTGACATCACAGCGTCGGGACATGGTCTTCTGCTCTCCTTCGACGATTCGGGGCAACGGGAACGTGCGCGCTTCTGTCGCAACCGTCCGACCGGATCCGGGTGGGTCGCGTGTCCGTCGCCACCCGCACCTCCCTGGACGTGTCCTCGCCCACCGACTCTATAATGACAATCGTTTTCAGTAAGAGTCGAGAGGACTGTGATGTCGACGTCACCGCTCGCGCCACCCGACCAGGGGGCCACGGACACCGGAGCGCGCCCGTCCCTGACCGTGCTGGCCGGCTTCTGGCCCGCCGCGACGTACGCCGTCGCCCGTGCCCTGCTCGCCGCGGACGCCTCCCTGTTGCTGGTGCGGCACGACCTCACCGGCGTACGGGACGGGCACGTGCACCGGGTGGTGCGCGACCGGGACGGCCTGCTGGAGGACGAGCGGGTCAGGCTGGCCCACGGCTGCGTCTCCTGCACGCTGCGCGAGGACGTGCTGCCGACCCTGGCCCGACTGGCCCGCCACCACCCCGACCGGGATCTGCTGCTCATGCTGCCCGAGGTGGTGGAGCCGGAGGCGATGGCCGCCGCGTGCGCCCACTGCCTCGTCGACGGTGCGACCGTCACCGACCTGGTGCACATCGACTCGTACCTCACGGTCGTCGACATGGAGCACCTGCTCGACGGGCTGGCCAGCACCGACGACCTGAAAACCCTGGGCATCCAGGCCGCCGACGACGACGACCGGGCGCTGGCCGACGTGATCGTCCGCCAGATCGAGTACGCCGACACGCTGGTCCTGTGGGGCCGGTCCCGCGACGGGGCGTACGACACCGGCCGACTGTCGGTGCTGTTGGCGCGCATGGCGCCGTGGGCCACCCAGGTCCAGGTGGACGGCGAGGTCCTCGACGCCGGCGTCCTGACCCGCCGGCTGCGCGGCACCCTCCGGCATCGTCCGGAGACGCCGGGCGTGCTGACCCGCGGGCTGGAGGGCTACCCGCTCGGCCTCCACGAGCCACACGCGGAGCAGGGTGTCGTCTCCGCCGTGTTCCGGGCCCGCCGCCCCTTCCACCCCCGCCGCCTGCACGACGTCCTCGAGACGGTGAACGTCGAAATGATCCGCTCCCGCGGGCACCTCTGGCTGGCCAGTCAACCCGAGACCGTCCTCACCTGGGACTTCGCCGGTGGCGGACTGTCCATGGGCGCGCTCGGTCGCTGGCTCACCGCCCTGCCCGACCACCGCTGGGGCGACGTGTCCGACCATCGCCGGCTCGCCGCCGCGCTGGAGTGGGATCCGTACTACGGGGACCGGCACCAGCATCTGGTCTTCATCGGCCTGGACGTCGACGCCGCCGGGCTGCACCGCGCCCTGTCCGCCTGCCTGCTCACCGACGCCGAGCTCGCCGACGGCGAGGAAGCCTGGCGGGACTACGACGACCCGCTCGCCGGCTGCTTCCCCCTCATCGAGCCCGATCCGACCCGGCACCGCACCGACCACGAAGGAGAATCCGCGTGAAGCGCGACATCCACCCCGAGTACCGGCCCGTCGTCTACCGCGACCGCGCCGCGAACTTCGCCTTCCTCACCCGCTCCACCGCCACCAGCGATCAGACCGTCGAATGGAGCGACGGCAACACGTACGCGGTGATCGACGTGCAGATCTCGTCCGCCAGCCACCCCTTCTGGACGGGCCGGCAGCGCCTGCTCGACACGGAGGGGCCGGTGGAGAGGTTCCGCGCCAGGTACGCCCGCCACCGCCACCGGCATGGCGCGGGCAGTTGAGCGGGCGCAGCCCTATTGACGGTACGGCGGGTGACGTGGTGTGCTCGATGCGTAACGCTAACGAAAACCGTGATCGTTAATTCGTGATCGCTGCCATGACGAGGAGGAGCATGTCTCTCACCGTGCCGCCCAGCCTGCTCGAGGCCGCCGAGTCCGGCCCCGTCGACGACGAGGACTTCGCCGCCTGCGTACGCGACTCGCTGCCCTACGCGTGGCAGACCGTCAGCCGCGTGGTCGCCGACCTGCGGTCCGGTGACGCGGAGTTCGCCGACAACGCGGTTCCGCCGCCCACCGAGGCGGAGCGCGGGCAGTTGTTGAGAGCCCTGGCGAGCGACGCCATCCGGGCCAGCCTGGAGAGCCACTTCGGGGTGCGGTTGGCGTTCCAGAACTGCCATCGGGTGGCGGCCTTCCGACCGTCCGCCGTGGACTCCGACACCTACCGCAGGTTCGTCTCGACCCGGGGCCAACTGCTCAACCAGTCGCCCGAGCTGCGCGACTGCTGACCCGGCCGGTGCCCGGCGGGCACGGTGCGGGCGCGGACGCGCCTGAACCCGCCCGCCGGGCATCGGCGGAGCCGACACGCCGAACGGGTGATCCCCGCCCCGGAGGCGCCACCTTCCGGTAGCGTTACCGCTCATGACAACGGTTTGCAATAGAAGTGTCGGAGGGTGTCAGCGGTGAAGGTCGCTTTCGTGGGCAAAGGCGGCAGCGGAAAGACGACGCTGGCGGCCCTGTTCGCCCGCCACCTCGCCGGCCAGGAGCGGCCGGTGCTGGCCATCGACGCCGACATCAACCAGCATCTCGCGGTCGCCCTCGGCGGCGACGCGCACGCCCTGGCGGGACTGACCCCGCTCGGCGAGCACCTACCGGCGATCAAGGAGTACCTGCGGGGCGGCAATCCCCGTATCGGCACGGCCACCCAGATGGTCAAGACCACTCCGCCCGGGCGCGGTTCGCGGCTGGTGCGGGTGGTCGAGGAGAACCCGGTCTACGCCGCCTGCGTACGCCGGCTCGGCGGGGTACGGATGGCGGCGACCGGCGAGTTCAGCGCCGAGGACCTGGGGGTGGCCTGCTACCACTCGAAGGTGGGCGCGGTGGAGCTGCTGCTCAACCACATGCTCGACGGGCCCGGCGAGTACGTGGTGGTGGACATGACCGCCGGCGCGGACTCCTTCGCCTCCGGCCTGTTCACCCGGTTCGACCGCACCTTCCTGGTGTGCGAGCCGACGGTGCGCAGCGTCGGGGTCTACCGGCAGTACGCCGGCTACGCCCGCGACTACGGAGTGGCCCTGTCGGTCGTCGGCAACAAGATCGAGGACAGCGACGACGTGGACTTCCTGCGTGAGCACGTCGGCGCGGACCTGCTGACCTGGGTCAGCCGCTCGCCCTACGTACGCCGCGCGGAACGGGGCACCGTCGCTCCACTGGCGGACCTCGAGGCCGCCAACCGCGCCGTTCTGGCGACGTTGGCGGAGACCGTGGACGGCACGGCGCAGGACTGGGCGGCCTTCACCCGGTGGGCGCACGAGTTCCACCGACGCAACGCCGCCGCCTGGGCCAACGACCGCGCCGGGACGGACCTCGCCGCCCAGATCGATCCCGACTTCCGGATGGGCACGCAGGTTCTCAGCGTGCCGGCAGCGGTGACCGCGTGAATCCGTCGGCCGCCATGGTCACCCGGCGCACTGCGCGCAGGTGCCGAAGATCTCCAGGGTGTGGCCGACGTCGGTGAAGCCGTGCTGGCTGGCGATCTGGTCAGCCCAGCGCTCCACCGCCGGGCCGGCCACCTCGACCGTGCGCCCGCACTCCCGGCAGACCAGGTGGTGGTGGTGCCGGCTCTGGCTGCACCGGCGGAAGAGCTGCTCCCCGCCGGGCAGCCGGGTCGAGTCGATCTCCCCGGTGTCGACCAGCAGTTGCAGGGTCCGGTAGACGGTGGTCAACCCCACCCGCGCCTTGCGGGCGACGAGCATCTGGTGCAGCTGTTGCGCGGTATGGAAGCCTTCCACCTCGCGCAGCAGCGCCAGCACCTCGGCGCGCTGCCGAGTGTTCCGGGTCGCCTTCGGGATCACCTGGGTCACCGTACCGCCGTCTCCGCTCGTCGCCACGCGCCGATCACGACGCCGTTCCTGCGCCCCTGCGCACCTGCCGGCCGCGCGGGCACCCGACCCATTATGCGTTGCGCATACGTGCATGCCGCGAGCCGGCGAGCGGGAGCGTGGACGTTCCCCCGCCTCTGACCCTACGTCACATTGTCGTCACTCTAGGATGTTCGGGTTGGACATCGGAGAAGGTGATCGCCCTGAGCACGACCGACCCCGCCCCTCCCGTCGCGCCGTACCCGCCCCCGCCCCGGGCCCCCGACGCCACGCCCGCGCCGCCGTCCCGGCGTGGTCGGGTGTTCGGTTCGGTTGAGGTGTTGTGTGTGCTGCTGATTCTTGTCGGTGTCCTGCATCGGCAGGTGGGTGGGTTGGTGGCGGATGCGTGGTTGCGGACGCGGTTGACGGTGTTTGTGTCGGTGCTGGTGCAGGCGGTGCCGTTCCTGGTGTTCGGGGTGGTGTTGTCGGCGGTGATCGCGGTGTTCGTGCCGCGGTCGTTCTGGTCTCGGGCGTTGCCTCGGCGTGGGGGTTGGCGGTGCCGGTGGCGGGGGTGGCGGGGGTGGTGTTGCCGGGGTATGAGTGTGGGTCGGTGCGCGGTGGGTGTCGCGGCGGTGGTCGGGATGGTGGTCTGGTGAACCGGGGCGCTCAGGCGGTGGTGATGGTGTTCCTGGGCGGCGCGATCCTGCGCGCGAGTGTCACCGACGTGTATCTGCGCTACGTCAAGCAGGGTCTGCGGCCGTTCCTCATCGTCGCCGGTGTCCTCCTGGTCGTCACCGCACTGGCCGCCCTGTGGCAGGAGTTCCGCGACCACCGCCGGACCGGCGAGGAACACGACGACGGGCACGGGCACCATCACTCCGGGCCGGCGGTGGGTTGGTTGCTGCTGCTGCCGGCCGTCGCCCTGCTCTTCGTCGCGCCTCCCGCACTGGGCGCCGACACCGCCGCCCGCGCCGGCTCCGCCCTCACCGGCAACCAGGACACCGCGTACCCGCCCCTGCCGCCCGGCGACCCGGCGAGGCTCACCCTCCTCGACTACGGCTACCGCGCCGTCTACGACAACGGCCGGACCCTGCGCGACCGGCAGATCCAGCTCACCGGCTTCATCGCCCCCGGCCCCGACGGCCAACCCATGCTCGCCCGCATCATCCTGTCCTGCTGCGCCGCCGACGGCATACCCATCAAGATCGGACTGGGCGGCGACGTGCCCCAACTGCCCGCCGACACCTGGGTGCAGGCCACCGGTCGCTGGCTCCCCCACACCGCCAAGGATCCCGTCAACGACTCCGACATCCCGTACTTCCAGGTGGACGCCTGGCAGAAGGTCAATCCACCCGCCGAACCCTACGAATAGTCACCCCGGGGAGATCGACGGGTACGCGAAACAACCGGCATGCCGCTCGCTCTGGCGGGGAACCAACCGATCGTGTCCGCCGTACCCAAGCCGCGCCCCCGCCCGGCGCTGCCCGGCCTCGGGGCAGCCGCCGATGAGGCGGCCGTGCCAGGCCGGTGACCGCTGGCGGCCCTCTCACCAACCTGGTGGCCCAGTACGGCTACCTGGGCGTCGCCCTGCTCGTCGGGGTGGAGAGCTTCGGTGTTCCCGCGCCGGGTCAGACAGCGATCATCCTCGGCGCCGGATACGCGGCGCACGGCCACCTGGCCGTTCTCGGGGTCGCGGTGACCGCGTTCCTGGCCGCCGTGGTCGGAGACAGCATCGGCTACCTGATCGGTCGCGCCGGCGGGCGGCGGATCATTCTGCGCTACGGCAGCTACGTCCGGCTGACGCCGGAGCGGTTCGCGCGGCTGGAGGGGGTGATGCGCCGGCACGGGCCGAAACTCGTCGCGGTCGCCCGTTTCGTCGAGGGTCTGCGCCAGTTCAACGGGATCATCGCTGGCGCCACCGGCATGCCGTGGCGACGATTCGCCGTCTTCAACGCCATCGGTGCCGCCCTCTGGGTGGCTGTGTGGGTGACCGTCGGCTACTTCGCCGGGGACCACATCCGCGCCATCGTGGCGCAACTGCACCACTTCCAGTGGTACCTCGTCGCCGCCGCGCTCGTCGTCGCGCTCGCCTACCTCGGATGGCGGTTGGCCCGTCGACAGTCCCGCCCGGGATGATCGATCTCTTGGTGGTCCCGCCGGGCCGCGCGGAGGCGGCCCGGCGGGACGATCTCAGCTGGCAGCCTTCACGAACTCGGTCGTGTACGTCTTGGTCAGGTCGATCTGGTCGGCCTTCGCCTTCACCGCCTCGTTCGACGGCTTCAGCACCTCCAGGACCGTCTGCGGGCCGTCGGCCGGCATCACGCCGTCGGCGGTGAACATGCCCTTGGAGTCGTTGATCGACTGCTCGTAGAGCTTCGGGTCGGAGCCCGCGTAGTCGGCCGGCATCTTCGCGGCGATCTCCGCGGCGGTGTGCGTGTCGATGAACGTCAGCGTCTTGACGAAGGCGTTGACCATCTTCTGGATGGTCTCCTTGTGCTTGGCGACGAAGTCGCACGGCATGTAGAGGGAGGCGCCGGGGTAGAGGCCGCCGAGGGCCGCCCTGGTGCCTTCCTGCGTCCTCATCTCGATGAAGACCTTCGCCTTGCCGGAGCTGGTCAGCTTGGCGATCGTCGGGTCGGTGGTCATGCCGGCGTCGATGCCGCCGTTGTCGATGGCGGCGATGAAGGTCTGGCCGGCCCCCGCCTTGACCGTCGTGTACTTCGACGGCTCGACGCCGTTGCGGACGGCCAGCGCCCGGGTGATCATGTCGGTCGAGGAGCCGGGGCTGGTGACGCCGAGCTTCTTGCCCGCGAAGTCCTTCGCCGAGGTGATCGTGCCGGCCTTGCCGCTCGCGACGACCTCGGCCTCCCCGGGGACGTCGGCGAACTGCACGACGCTCTCCACGCACTTGCCCTTGGCCTGCAGGTCGACGGTGTGGTCGTAGAAGCCGACGACGCCGTCGACCTCGCCGGCGAGCATGACGTTCTCCGCCTGGGCGCCGGACGGCTCGCTGAGCAGCTGCACGTCGACGCCGGCGTCCTTGAAGTAGCCGAGTTGCTCGGTGAGCTTCGCCGGCAGGTAGATGACCTTGTCCAGCCCGCCGACCATGATCTTGATGGTGGTGGGCTGCTCGCCGCCGGCGGCGGGCGACTGGCCGCGGCAGGCGGTCAGACCGAGCGCCAGGGCGGGGATCGCCAGCAGCGCGATTGACTTACGCATGTGCAACTCTCCTATTGTGATGGGGGTTTTCAGCGGGGTTGCCATTTGGTCAGCCGGCGTTCGACGACCGTGAGCACGGCCTCGGCGAGCAACGCCAGCACGGTGGTGATGATCATGGCGGCATAGATGCCGGCCGCGTCGAACGTGCCCTGGGATTGCGAGATGAGCAGGCCGAGGCCCTTGTCGGCGCCGGCGTACTCGCCGACGATCGCGCCGATGAGCGCGAAGCCGAAGGCCGTGTGCAGGCTGGCCAGGATCCAGGTGGTCGCGCTGGGCAGCACGACGGTACGCATCAACTGCCAGCGGGTGGCCCCGAGGATGCGGGCGTTGTCGTCGATGACCTTCGACACCTCGCGGGCACCCTGGAACGCGTTGAAGAAGACGCCGAAGAAGACCAGTACGAACGCCGTCGCCACCTTCGAACTCATGCCCAGGCCGAACCAGATGACGAAGAGCGAGGCGAGGACGATACGTGGGATCGCGTTGGCGGCCTTGATGAACGGCGCGAGGACCTCGGCGATGAACCGGGCCCGGCCGAGGACCACGCCCATCACGACGCCGGCCAGAGCCCCGAGCACGAAGCCGAAGACGGCCTCCTGCAGCGTGTAGGAGATCTGGGTCCAGATGGAGCCGACGGCGGTGCCCTCGGCGAACCAGACGACCAGCTTGTGCCAGATGGCGCTGGGCGAGGAGTAGAAGAACGGGTCGATCCAGTAGGTCGCGGCGAGCTCCCAGGAGCCGAGCCAGAGCGCGACCAGCGCCAGGCGGGCCGCCAGGACGCCCCACCGGATCCCGCGCCCCACCGATGACCGGGGGGTGGCGGTCTCGACCTGGGCCGGGGATTCGGCCAGCGCGATGTCAGCCACGGGAGGCTCCCTTCTTGCGGGCGATCTCGACCTCGTCGCGCAGCGGTTCCCAGACCTTCCGGTAGAGGTCGAGGAAGTGCGGGTCGAGGCGGATCTCGTCGACGTTGCGCGGTCGGGGCAGATCCACCGTGACGACGGTCTTGACGGTGGCCGGCGCCGCGGTCATGACGACGACCCGGTCGGCCAGGGCGATCGCCTCGGTCAGGTCGTGGGTGACGAAGACGACCGCCGCGCCGGTGCCCGCCCACAGCCGCAGCAACTCGCCCTGCATGAGTTCGCGGGTCTGCACGTCGAGCGCGCCGAAGGGCTCGTCCATCAGGATGATCTCGGGCTCGGTGATGAGGGTCTGCGCCATCGCCACACGCTTGCGCATGCCGCCGGAGAGCTGGTGGGGGTAGTACCTCTCGAAGCCGGTCAGGCCGACGGTGTCGATCCACCTCTGGGCCCGGGCGCGGGCGTCGGCCTTCGACACGCCGCGGTAGCGCAGGCCGAGGGCGATGTTGTCGCTGACCGTACGCCAGGGCAGCGTCGCGTCCTGCTGAAACATGTATCCGACGGTGCGTGGGATTCCGGTGACCGGGGCTCCGCCGACGGTCACCGTTCCCCCGCTCGCCGGTTCGAGGCCGGAGATCAGCGAGAGGGTGGTCGATTTGCCGCAGCCGGTGGGACCGACGACGGTCACGAACTCCCCGGGCGCCACGTCGAGCGTGACCTCCCGCATCGCCGTGAAGGAACCGCCGTTCGTGGACGGGAATATCTTGGTGGCCCGATCCAGCCGGATGGCGGGTGTGCTCTGGGTCATAGCGGCAGACCGTAGCTGTGAAGAAGAAGTTTCCGCGCGGTTTCGTCCATTGCGCGGCCAACTCGCGTAGATCCCTTTCTGCGCGTTCTGCTCACCACGTTTGCGCAGGTAGCGTGGCGGCGTGAAGCGACGCCCCCTCCGCCTGGTCACGCAGACGATGCTGCTGCAGGTGGTCGTCGTCGCGATCGTGGCCGCCGCCGGATTCACCCTCGCCACCCTGCTGCTGCGCGAGGAACTGGAGCAGCAGTACGAGCAACGGGCGCTGGCCATCGCCCGCTCCGTCGCCCAACGTCCGGGCCTCGCCGAGGAGGTCCGCACCGGCACGCCGTCGGTCGCCGGCGACGTGCAGCGGTACGCCGAACAGGTCCGCACGGCGAACAACGCGTTGTTCGTCGTGATCGCCGACCGCGACGGGATCCGCTTCTCGCACACCGACGGCCGGCTGATCGGCGAGCACGTCAGCACCGATCCGTCCGGGCCGCTCGCCGGCCGCGAGGTGGTCAACGTCGAGCGCGGCACCCTCGGGCTCTCCGCCCGCGGCAAGGTGCCGCTGCGTGACCAGTCCGGTGTCGTTGTCGGCGAGGTCAGCGTCGGTATCGACGCCGACGAGATCGACAACCGCCTCCACGAGCTGCTGCCGGTCGCGGAGGTCTTCACGGCCCTGGCGCTCGGCGTGGGCGTCGGAGGGGCGGCGCTGCTCGCCGTCCGCCTCAAGCGGCGCACCCTCGGCCTGGAACCCACGGACCTCGCGGACCTGGTCCGGGAGCAGGTCGCGGTGCTGGAGGGCGTACGCGACGGAGTGCTGGCGGTGGACGCGGAGGGACGCGTGAGCGTCTGCACCAAGCAGGCGACGCGCCTGCTGACCGAGCCGGTGACACCGGGCGCGCCGGCCACCGACGAGGTGCTCGACCTGCTCGAGGACCGCTCCCCGCTCACCGGCGGCCTGCGACTGCTCGGCGACCGCGTGGTGGCGGTGACCCGCCGGCCGGTCCGCCGCAACGGTCAGGATCTCGGCGTCGTGTTGACCCTGCGCGACCACACCAACCTCGACGACATGGCGCGCGAACTGGAGGCGACCCGGGCGCTGACCGACGCGCTGCGGGCCCAGGCGCACGAGCACACCAACCGGCTGCACGCGCTGAGCGGGCTGCTGCACCTCGGCGACATCGGCCGCGCGCAGGCGTACCTGCGGGAGCTGACCGCCACCGCGTCGGTCACCGCGCCGCCGGGGCGGATCGGTGACCCGTATCTGGATGGCCTGCTGGCGGCGAAGACGGCGGTGGCCTCGGAGGCCGGGGTGACGCTGCGCCTGGGCGAGGACACCTGGGTGCCCGGTCGGCTGACCCGCCCGCTGGACGTCTTCACGGTGCTGGGCAACCTGGTCGACAACGCGATCCGAGCGGCCACCGCGGGAACCCGGCGGCCCGGCTGGGTCGAGGTGAGCCTCCTGGCGGACGAACGTGACCTGCACATCTACGTGGCGGACAGCGGCGACGGGATCGCTCTGGCGGACCCCTTCGCGCCCGGGACCTCGACCAAGGAGGAACCCGGGCGGGGGCTCGGGCTCGCCCTGGCTCGCCGTATCGCCCGCAGCCACGGCGGCGACGTCCGCGTCGGCCCGGTCGTCCCGGGGCAGGGCGCGGTGTTCGTCGCCGAGATCCCCGGGGTGCTGAACCCTGCCGCCGCGCTGAGTTGGGAGGGCACTGGATGATCCGGGTACTCGTGGTGGACGACGACTTCCGGGTCGCCGCCCTGCACTCGTCCTTCGTCAACCAGGTGTCGGGCTTCACCTCGGTCGGTGTCGCGCACACCGCCGAGGCGGCGGTGGCGGCCTCCGCCCGGCTCCGGCCCGACCTCGTCCTGCTGGACCAGTACCTGCCCGACGGCCTGGGCACCTCGGTGTTACGTGATCTCGCCGCCGACGTCATCATGCTGACCGCGGCCGACGACTCGGTCACGGTCCGCGCGGCCCTCTCCGCCGGGGCGCTGAACTACCTGGTCAAGCCGTTCACGCCGGCTCAGCTCGGGGAGCGGTTGCTCGCGTACGCCCGGTACCGCGGCCAACTGACCGGCGAGCGCGGCCTCGGGCAGGATGAGATCGATCGAGCGATGGCGATGCTGCACGACGCGGACGCGCCCGCCGCGGGGCTGCCCAAGGGCCGTTCCGCGGTGACCGCGCAGCGGATCCTGTTCGCGATCCGGGACGCGGTCGCCCCGATGACGGCGGTGGAGATCGCCGACGCGACCGGTGTTTCCCGCGCGACCGCCCAGCGCTACCTGGCCGACCTGGCCCAGAGCGGCAAACTGGAGCTGAGCCTGCGGTACGGGTCGGCGGGACGCCCCGAGCACCTGTACCGGTGGCGGGGCACCTCCCGTGCCGGCGGTGGCACCGGCTGACCCGCCTGCCCGGCATAATGCCAGTTGTCCGAACAGGAACGGGAAGGATGGCGATGAGGTTAGGTCTGCACTACTGGAACTTCTCCACGCCCGCCGACCCGGCGGAGATCGCGCCGACGCTGGCGGAGACCGCCCGGATCGCGGAGCAGGCCGGTGTGTCCGCGTTCTCGGTCATGGACCACTACTTCCAGATGGAGTTCAGGACGGCGGCCGAGGAGCCGATGCTCGAGGCCTACACGACGCTGGGCTACGTGGCGGCGAAGACCGAGCGGATGACGCTCGGCGTCCTCGTCACCGGGGTGATGTACCGCTACCCGGGCCTCCTCGCCAAGATCGTCACCACTCTCGACGTGCTCTCCGGCGGCCGGGCCCGGCTCGGCATCGGCGCGTCGTGGTACGACCGCGAGCAGCATGGCCTCGGCGTACCGGTCGTCCCGGTCGGCGAGCGCTTCGAACGGCTCGAGGAAGCCCTGCGGATCTGCCGGCAGATGTGGAGCGAGGAGAACGGCCGGTTCGACGGCAGGCACTACCAGCTGGCCGAGACGCTGAACGTGCCGGCGTCGATCAGCCGCCCGCACCCGCCGATCATGATCGGTGGCGGCGGTGAGAAGAAGACCCTGCGGCTGGTCGCCCGCTACGCCAACCTGTGCAACCTGTTCGGCGACAGCCCGTCCGAGGTCGCGCGGAAGCTCGACGTGCTGCGGGAACACTGCCGGGCCGAAGGCCGTGACTACGACAGCATCGAGAAGACCGTGCTGGTCATGCGACCGCCGCTGGCCGACGTCGACGCGTTCGTGGCCGAGGTCGCCGAGTACGCCGCGCTCGGCGTGACCGAGGTGCAGACGATGCCCGACCGCCACCCGGTCGAGTTCGCCCGGCAACTGGCCGAGCGGCAGGTCGTCGCGCGGCTGGCCGGACTCGCCTGATCCCGCCCGGAGGCGGAGCCCCGGCCTCGTGCGGATACCGGGCTTCCCACGCCCCGGCTCGCTGTCGCGTGATCGCCTGTCGGCTCAGACCACGGTCGAGCCAGAGCCGGAGCGGGTGCGGCGGCGGGCCGGGTCAGGATGGTCCTCGTACGCGGTTCGTACGGGTCGTCGGCTGAACCGGGTCGACGCCTCCTCGCGTATCTGGATGACCGGCACCGCCCGGGCTCCTGCGGCACGATCTCACCGACGTGGCTGGTGACACCGGCCGCGACAAGCACGGCGTCCGGCCCGGTCAGGCCGTCCACCGGAAGGCCCCGCACGAGCGCGAAACCTCGGCCGGTGATGCAACCGCTGGGGGCGGATCGCGCGTGTAACACGACGGTGGGAAACTCGATCTTGACGGTACGCCGACGGCAGCGACACCGACATCAGCGCGCCGGCGGCAGCGTGGGGCGGGCCGGCGGGCCGCCCGGGGGGAGACATTCAGGATGCTCGACGCTGCGACGACCCAGGTGATCGGGCCGGTCCCGACACGACCACCGGGCCGGCGTCGAGCCCGCGGCCCCTGGATGCTGATCAGCGGCCTGCTCACCCTGCTCCTGGCCGGCACCGCGCTGTTCGCGGTCGCGCCGCTGCGCCGCCCGCTGCCCGCGCCGACGGTCACACGGACCGTGCCCGCGTCGACGGTCATCCCCGGCACGGCCCCGGTGGTGCCGTGGCCGAAGATCGGGCAGGCCGCCCTCTCGGTGGAGGGGGTCGGCTCGCTCGGCACCTCGGGCGGAAGCAAGCCGGTGCCGATCGCGAGCGTGACCAAGGTGATGACGGCCTACGTCATCCTGACCGAGCATCCCATCGGCCGGGGCGAGCACGGACCGAAGCTGACCGTCAGCTCGGCGCAGGCCGCCGCGTACCCGAAGGAGCAGGCGCGCGGCGAGTCCCTCGTGCCGGTGGTCGCGGGCGCGGTCTTCACCGAGCGCCAGGCGCTCCAGGCGCTGCTGCTCCCGTCGGCGAACAACATGGCGCGGATCCTCGCCGCGTGGGACGCCGGCAGCATCGAGGCATTCGTCGCCAAGATGAACGACACCGCCGCCGCGCTCGGCATGACCCACACCCACTACACCGATCCGTCCGGGTACGACCCGGGCACCGTGAGCACCGCCGTCGACCAGGTGATCCTGGCCCGCAAGGCGATGAAACTGCCGGCGTTCGCGGAGATCGTGGCGCAGAAGACAGCCACCCTGCCGGTCGCCGGCACCGTGCGGAACTACAACTCGCTGGTGGGCCACGACGGCGTGGTGGGAATCAAGACCGGGTCCACCGACGAGGCAGGGGGCTGCCTCGTCTTCGCCGCCGTCGTCAAGGTGGACGGCCGGAAGATCACCGTCGTGGGTGCCGTCCTGGGGCAGCCCGGGGCCAACACCCCCGTGCAGTTGGCCCGGGTGTTCCGGGTGACCCGTCCGCTGGTCCGCACCGCCGCCGGCGCGATCGGGGTGCACCCCGTCGTACGGGCCGGCGACGAGGTCGCCCTCGTACGGGGGCCGCTCGGTGCGGTCACCACGCTCGACGCCGCGCGGGACGTGACCGTGGTGGGCTGGCCCGGCATGCGGGTACGGCTGGACGTCGACGTCCCGGAGGTGCCGGCACGGCTGCCGGCCGAGGCCGAGCATGGCCGGATCACCGCGGCCGCCGGCGGGATTGTCTCGGCCGGGGTCCCGCTCCGCAGCGCCGTCGAGCTGGAGCCGCCCAGCACCTGGGACCGCATTCGCCAGCATCGCTGAGCCGCATTTGGTCGACCGCGGCTGGCCGAGGTGGCGGCATCCCTCTTCCCGGGATGCCGCCACCTCGGCGATCTGGATCAGTTGCCGTTCGGACGAACGCTAGTTGAACAGGAAGTTCGCCGAGTGGGTGGTGCCGTCGACGAGGGTGACCTCCAGGCGCCCGCACGTCTTCGCCAGCGACTTGTCCGTCTTCCAGACGTACTGGTACTGCTTGCTGACCGGGTCGTACGTCAAGGTGCTCGCGCCCGCGGTGACCGTCTCCACGGCCACCTCCTGCTGGGCCGACGTGTCACAGGTCGTCGCGCGCAGCTTCGGGAAGCCCGCGGCGAGGATGCCCAGGCCCTGGTCGCCACCGAGGCCGAACTTGACCGGTACGGCGCTGCCGGCCTTCACGACGTTGACCTTGTCGGCGCTGACCGGCGCCCCGAAGGTGCGCCAGTCGTAGACGACCTGGTAGGTGACGCTGACCGGGGCGGCCTTGTTGCCGGCGCGGTCGCGAGCGCCGGAGCAGGTGGCGGTGAAGTATCCGACGCTCGGTCCGCCGGTAACGGACAGGGTGGCGGACGCGGCGACGCCGCTGCTGCCGTCCGTGGTCGAGCAGCCCGGCGTCACCGGCTGCCCGAGGGTGATCTGCTCACCCTGGGCGACCCCGGTGACCTTGACGGTCGGCGGCGTCACGTCCTCGTCCTCGGTGACCGCCTTGTAGGCGTTGACCAGGCCGTAACCGAAGAAGCCGTTGACGTTCGGGTTGTTCGGGTCGACCTTGCACCGGCCCTGGGTGTAGTCGGTGCCGGAGGTGGGGCAGGCGAGCGGAATGGCCTGCTTGCGCAACAGCTCCGCGATGTAGTCGGGGGTGGCCCCGGGGTGCTTCGACACCAGCAGCGCGGCGACGCCGGCGACGTGCGGCGAGGCCATGGAGGTGCCGGAGAGCGTCCGGTAGCTGGCCACCCCGGTCGACGGCGAGGTGGAGTAGATGCTCGATCCGGGAGCTGCCACGTCCACGGCCCCGAGCCCGAAGCTGGAGAACGACGAGCGCGCCGGCTGTGTGGTCAGACCCGGGTACCACGGCCCGACCGCGTTCGCGGGGGCGGTGGGCTGGGTGGTCGACGACACCGACACCACGTTGGGCAGTTCCGTCGGCAGGTTGAGGCAGCTCGGGTCGAGAGTGCGTCGGACCGGCTTGGTGTCGTCCGGGCTGGTGGTGTCGACCGTCTTGTTGGCGAGGTCCTGGTTCTCGTTGCCCGCCGCGGCGACGTTCAGGATGCCATTCTCGGTGGTGTAGTTCACCGCGCGCCGGACCGCCTCGACGATCGCCGCCTGGTCGGCCTGGCTCTCGCACCAGTACAGCCACGGGTCGATGTAGTAGCTGTTGTTCGTGACCTGGATGCCGTGCTCGGCCGCCCACACGAAGCCGCAGATCGCGTACTCCGGGTAGATGAAGCCGTCGGAGTTGACCACCTTGATGGCGGCCAGCTTCACGCCGGGTGCGACGCCGACGATGCCGACGCCGTTCTTCGCCGAAGCGATGGTCCCGGCCACGTGCGTGCCGTGGTAGTCGGCGGTGAGGCTGGTGGGCCGCCACGCGCCCGGCGTGGTGTCCGGAGCGCCGGTACCGACGCAGTTCACCGACTTCGACTGGTCCACCACCGGGGCGAGGTCCTGGTGGTTGGCGTCGATCCCGTCGTCCAGCACGCCGACGGTGACCGTCGAGCTGCCCAGGTTGACCTCGTGGGCCGCGCGCGCCCCGATGAGGATCATGTCGCTCTGCCGGGTCGCGTTCTCCAGGGCGTCCGGCTCGTACGCGTCGAGTTCCGCGGTCTCGTCCGTCATGGCGGGCAGCGCGGCGGTCCGGGTGGCGCCGGCGGAGTGGACGGCAGCGCCGTGCGCGACGGACTTCACCTTCTCGGCGAACGCCGGGTCGGTGGAGCGGGCGATGACCACGCCGATCTGCGCGTACGAGGCCATCACCTGACCACCGGCCTCGGTGACCGCGGCGGCGGCGTCGGTCGTCTGCGCCTTGCCGACGGCGTTGACGACGTAGCTGAGGTTGGGACCGTCCGCCGCCGCGGCGCTCGGCGCGAGGACCGCACCGAACGCCGCGACGAGGCTGGTCGCTGTTGTGACGATAAGGGATCGTCTGCCCAACCTGGAATGCATTCCGGGCCTTTCGAAAAGAGGGTGAGGGGGTCACCCGATCTTGAGTTGAGCGATCATAGGGTGAATTTTCAGCGGAATGCACTCGGCTGGACGGCTGATGACCCTGCCCAGGTGAACACCTAGGTTCCCGACGGATCGGGAACCCCAGAAATCGAAATACGCCGAGGAATGTTGGCGATCGGTGCTTACGGGAGCTGTTTGCCCTGGGGCGGTTGGGACGACGATTCCGCCGCCCCGACCGTTCGCCTGATTGCGCCGGGCGGCCCGGCTGCGCATGCTCGTGGCAGTTGGGACGCTGGTGGTGGCGACCCGTCGCGGCCGGCGGCGGTGACGGGCGGGACCAGGGGTCGGGGCCCCTGCCCGGTACGGAAGTCCGATGGCCGACAGCCGCACGTGGCTACCGGCTGCGCGCCCGCATCATGATGCGGACACGAAGATCCAATGCGGGAGTCACAGATGGGCAGTGGCGTCATTCTGGGCCTGGTCGGCGGGCTGTTCTGCCTGCTCGTGGTGGCCGTGATCGGCTGGGCGCTGGCCGCGTACAACCGGCTGGTGCGCCAGCGCAACCAGGTGCAGGCCTCCTGGGCACAGATCGACGTCCAACTCAAACGCCGGTACGACCTGATCCCCAATCTGGTGGAGACGGTCAAGGGCTACGCGGCGCACGAGCGCGGCACGCTGGAGTCCGTGGTGTCCGCACGCACCGGCGCGATCCAGGCGGCCGGGGCGCCCGGCGTGGCCGACCGCGCCGCTGCCGAGAACGTCCTGACCCAGGCGCTCGGCCGGCTCTTCGCGCTCGCCGAGGCGTACCCGGACCTGAAGGCCAACCAGAACTTCGCGGCCCTGCAGGGCGAGCTGGCGCACACCGAGGACAAGATCGCCTACGCGCGGCAGTTCTACAACAGCGCCGTCCAGACGTTCAACACCACGGTGCAGTCCATTCCCACGAACATCATCGCGGGCGTCGGTGGGTTCCGGGCGATGGACTTCTTCGAGACCTCCGACGGCGAACGCGTCCCCGTCCAGGTTCGCTTCTGACGACGCAGAGCGCGCGATGGACCGGCGCCTGCTCCTCGACCTGGCGGTGAGCGCGGTCGCGCTCGCCGGCTGGTTCCTCGTCTACGGCATCGCTCGGCTGGTCACCCGGCCGGCCAGTCCGGCGCCCGCGCCGGCCACCCCGGAGCTCGGTTCCGAACCGCCCGCGGTGGTCAGCCTGCTGGTCAATCGCTGGTCGATCACCGAGGACGCGGCCGAGTCGACGCTGCTCGACCTCGCCGCCCGCGGCTTCGTCGAGCTGCGCCAGCCGGGCAACGACCCGATGCAGACCACGCTGCACCTGCCGCCGGCGCCGCCGGACGACGGCGGGCTGCGGCCGTACGAGCGCCGGGTGCTCGACCGGGTGCGCGGGCTCGCGGTGCACGGCGTGGTACCGCTGACCGCGCTGACCTTCCGTGACCAGGCGCAGGCCAAGGCGTGGAACAAACGGCTGCGCAGGCAGGTCGTCGCGGACGCCCGGACGGCCGGACTGTCCCGGCGGCGGTTCGGTCCGGCGGTGACCTCCCTTCTGGTCGCCGCCGCGGTGGTCGCCGGGGTGGCCGTCGGTCTCGCCGTCCTGCACTACGGCGTCTGGCACCAGGAGGACGACAATCCTGGTCTCGCCGCCGGTCTCGTCACGTTCGCCGCGCTGACCGCCATCGCCGGGGCCTCCCCCGGCGAACGCGACACCGCCCTCGGCCGTGAGGTGGCGGCGCGGTGGCTCGGCGTCCGCGCCTGGCTACGCGGGCACGAGCAGTTCGACGAGCTGCCGCCGGCCTCGGTGGCGATCTGGGACCGATATCTGGGCTACGGCGCCGCCGTCGGCGCGACCCGCCTGGCCAGTGCCGTCCTCGACCTCGGCATGGGCGACCGGACGCTGGTCTGGTCGTCGTTCGGCGGCACGTGGCACCGGGTGCGGGTGCGCTACCCGCGCGTCTTCGCGCGCTACGGCCGGACGGTGCCGAGACTGCTGCTGCCGGCGGTGATCAGCATCGCGGTCGGTGTATTCCTGCTGAAGGTGTTCGGCGGCTCCGTCGACCTCGTACCGTCCGCAACCGACCAGGTGGACCGGACGCTGATCTTCGTGGCCGACGGCATCGTCGCCGTGGCGCTGCTGTCGCTGGTGTCCGGGGGCTACAAACTCGTACGCGGTCTCGCCGACCTCGCCACCGAGCGCACCATCACCGGGGAGGTGCTCTGGGTGGAGGTGTGGCGCTCGACCGCGCAACGTGACAACCGACCGTCCCAGCCCTGGCTGCACTATCTGGCGGTGGACGACGGAACCGGCGACCGCACCACCGCCTGGGCGTTGCCCAGCCAGTGGGCGGCCGGCTGCCACGACGGCGACGCCGTCACGATCCGGGTACGGCCCTGGACGAGGCGGGTGGTCAGCCTGTCGGTGGTCGGCCAGGGCCGCTCGCGACAGTTGACGGAGCCGGTCGGGTCCGACGACACCGATGACCTGCTGCCGGCGAGCGGACTCCGCGCCGGCTCCGGACCGGCTCCGTCAACACGACCGGCGGAACTCTTCACCCCCGAGGAGGTCGGGCAGGCGCTGGATCTGCCGGTCCTGCCCGCCGAACGGCTCGACCTGCCCGGCCCGCTGGCCGGCGCCCAGTTCCGCTCGGCCACGGACGGCCAGCCCGTCCTGATGGTCCAGGCGGTAAGCGGGGCACCGGGACGGTGGGTCTGGCGACTCCACTCCCGGGGGCAGGAGCTGCCCGGCATCGGCGACGGGGCGTACGCGTCCGGCGAGCAGGTCGTCATGCGGGTCGGCGACAGTACGGTGGTGGTGCGGGCCGTCGGCGACGCGCGCGGCCAAACCGGCCACCTGCCCTGGCTGCTGACCCAGGGCGCCACACGGCTGTCAGCCGGGCACGACGAGGCGACCACCTAACCCGAGCCGACCCGTCGGCACCCTCCCCGCCCCCACCCCTCCCCGCGATCTTGCAGGTTCTGTCGCCGATGGGAGGCTTTTGTCCGGCTTGACTCGACCGAAAGTGCAAGATCGCGGGGAGGGGTGGGGTGGGGAGGGGGCGGGGTTGGTCTATTGGGGCGGGTTGCGGGTACACCTCAGGGAGTGGTCTGGGGCGGGTGGGTAGACTGCGGCGCACGAAGGCGTGCGGCGGAGCGTGCGGCGGAGGGAGGTGGTACGCGATGGGCAATGAGCCCCCCAGTACCACCGGCATCCCGAGCACCACCACCCCCGCGACCGCCGTTTAGACAGCAGGTGCCGTCGGCGGACTGTCGGGGTGTGCCCCCTCTCCACCGCCCTGAGGGAGACCCTCATGCCTGCGAAGCGCCGCACGTTTCTGCTCCCCACCGCCCTGAGCCGCCGACGGGTGCACGCCGGCCGGCCCGACGCCACCGCACCGGCCACGGACGCGACGGTCGCTGCCGCCGCCCCGCCGGACAGCCGGCTCATCGACAGCGCCGTCTACACCAACGGCCACCGGTACGCTTCCCCGAACAGCCTCGCCGAGACCTACCAGTGCCTGCACGAGCAGGACGGTGCGATGGCCTGGATCGGGCTCTACCGGCCCAACGCCGACCAGATCGCCTCCCTGGCCGAGGAGTTCAAGCTGCACCACCTGGCCGTCGAGGACGCCATCACCGCCCACCAGCGGCCAAAACTCGAACGCTACGGGGACACTCTCTTCGTGGTGCTGCGCGCCGCCCGCTACGACGACGCACGCGAAGAGGTCGAGTTCAGCGAGCTGCACCTGTTCATCGGGCCCGGCTTCGTCATCACCGTCCGGCACGGCGAGGCGCCCGACCTCGCCGCCGTTCGCCGGCGGATGGAAGCCGAGCCCGAGATGCTCGCCCGCGGCCCCGAGGCCGTGCTCTACGCGGTCCTCGATCAGGTCGTCGACGGGTACGCGCCCGTCGTATCCGGCCTAGAGAACGACATCGACGAGATCGAGACCGAGGTGTTCGGTGGCGACCCGAAGGTCAGTCGCCGCAGCTACGAACTCAGCCGCGAGGTCATCGAGTTCCAACGGGCCGCCCGCCCACTCCTCGGCGTGCTGAACGCCCTCAGCACCGGCTTCGCCAAGTACGGCACCGAGGAGGAGCTACAGCGGTACCTGCGCGATGTCGCCGACCACCTCACCCAGGTCGTCGAACGCGTCGACGGGTTCCGGCACCTGCTGCAGAACATCCTCACCGTCAACGCCACGCTCGTGTCCCAGCAGCAGAACGAGGAGATGCGCAGCCTCACCGCCGCCAGCTACGAGCAGAACGAGGAGATCAAGAAGATCTCCTCGTGGGCCGCGATCCTGTTCGCCCCCACCCTCATCGGCACCGTCTACGGGATGAACTTCGACAACATGCCGGAGCTCAAGTGGCACCTCGGGTATCCGTTCGCGATCGCCCTCATGGGCCTTGTCTGCCTTGGCCTCTATCTCATCTTCAAGCGCCGCAACTGGCTCTGATCGGCGGGCCCGGGCATCCGGGCCGGCCCACCAGGGCCGGCCCGGACGACGGGATCACGCGAGGTCGAACCGGTCGAGGTTCATCACCTTGACCCACGCGGCGACGAAGTCCCGCACGAACTTCTCCCGGGCGTCGTCGCTCGCGTAGACCTCCGCGAGCGCGCGAAGTTCCGAGTTCGAACCGAAGAGGAGGTCGACGCGGCTGGCGGTCCAGGTGACCTCGCCGGTGGCGGAGTCACGACCCTCGAAGGTGTTCGCGTCCTCGGACGTCGCCGTCCACGTCGTGCCCAGGTCGAGCAGGTTGACGAAGAAGTCGTTGGTCAGCGACCCGGGGGACGTGGTGAGGACGCCCAGCGACGACTGCTGGTGGTTCGCACCCAGGACGCGGAGACCGCCGACGAGCACCGTCATCTCGGGCGCGCTCAGGGTCAGCAGGTTCGCCTTGTCGACCAGGAGGAACTCGGCCGGCAGGCGGTGGCCCTTGCCGAGGTAGTTGCGGAACCCGTCCGCGGTCGGCTCGAGCGCGGCGAAGGACTCCACGTCGGTCTGCTCCGGCGAGGCGTCCGTGCGGCCCGGCGTGAAGGGTACGTCGACCACGTGGCCGGCGTTCCGGGCGGCCTGTTCGACGGCCGCCGAACCGCCGAGCACGATCAGGTCGGCGAGGGAGACCTGCTTGCCGCCGGTCTGGGCGGCGTTGAACGCCTCCTGGATCCCCGTCAGGGTGTTCAGCACCCGCGGCAGTTCGTCGGGGTTGTTGACCTCCCAACCCTGCTGCGGCTCAAGGCGGATGCGCGCCCCGTTGGCGCCGCCACGCTTGTCGCTGCCGCGGAACGTCGATGCCGACGCCCACGCGGTGGAGACAAGCTGGGACACGGAAAGCCCCGAGTCGAGGATCTGCCCCTTGAGGGTGGCAACGTCCTCAGCGTCGACGAGCTCGTGCGTCACCGGCGGCAGCGGGTCCTGCCACAGCAGCGTCTCGGCCGGGACCTCCGGGCCGAGGTAGCGGGCGATCGGCCCCATGTCGCGGTGGGTCAGCTTGAACCACGCCCGGGCGAAGGCGTCCGCGAACTCGTCCGGGTCGGCCAGGAAGCGCCGCGAGATCTGCTCGTAGACCGGGTCGAACCGGAGCGCGAGGTCGGTCGTGAGCATCCGCGGCTCGCGGCGCTTCGACGAATCGTGCGCCTCGGGCACCATGTCGGCGCCCGCGCCGTTCCTGGGCCGCCACTGGTGGGCGCCGGCCGGCGACTGCGTCAGTTCCCACTCGTACGCGAAGAGGATGTGGAAGAACTCGTTGTCCCACCGGGTCGGGTGGTAGGTCCAGGTGACCTCGATCCCGCTGGTGATGGTGTCGGCGCCCTTGCCGGTGCCGAAGCTGTTCTTCCAGCCGAGGCCCTGCTCCTCGAGCGGGGCGCCCTCGGGCTCCGGGCCCACGTGGTCGGCAGGACCCGCACCGTGGGTCTTGCCGAAGGTGTGGCCACCGGCGATGAGCGCGACGGTCTCCTCGTCGTTCATCGCCATCCGGCGGAACGTCTCACGGATGTCCCGGGCCGCGGCGACCGGGTCCGGGGTGCCGTTCGGCCCCTCCGGGTTGACGTAGATGAGGCCCATCTGCACCGCGGCGAGCGGGTTCTCCAGCTCCCGGTCGCCGGTGTAGCGCTGGTCACCGAGCCAGGTGGTCTCCGGGCCCCAGTAGACGTCCTCGTCGGGCTCCCAGACGTCCTCGCGGCCACCGGCGAAGCCGAAGGTCTTGAAGCCCATCGACTCCAGGGCCACGTTGCCGGCGAGGATCATGAGGTCGGCCCAGGAGATGTTCTGGCCGTACTTCTTCTTCACCGGCCACAGCAGGCGACGCGCCTTGTCGAGGTTCCCGTTGTCCGGCCAGCTGTTGAGCGGCGCGAAGCGCTGCTGACCGGCCCCGGCGCCGCCGCGGCCGTCGCTGATGCGGTAGGTGCCAGCGCTGTGCCACGCCATCCGGATCATCAACGGGCCGTAGTTGCCGAAGTCGGCCGGCCACCAGTCCTGCGAGGTCGTCAGGACCTCGGCGATGTCCTGCTTCACCGCGGCCAGGTCGAGGCTCTTGAACGCCTCGGCGTAGTCGAACCGCTCACCGAGCGGGTTGGCCACCGCGGGGTTCTTGGCGAGGATCTTCAGGTTGAGCTGGTTCGGCCACCAGCCGCGGTTGCCACCGCCCTGGGTCGGGTGCGGGGCGCGTCCGTGCGCGACCGGGCAGCGGGACTCGCTCCCCGCTTGCGCGTCGTGGACAACGGCGTCGTGGTTCTCGGACATCGGATTCCTTCCATGACATGGCGGATCGAAGGGTCAGGAATTGCTTGCGGGGGAACAGTCGGGGCACACGCCCCGGTAGACGACCTCGGCCTCGTCGATCGAGAATCCGTGATCGTCGGACGCGGTCAGGCAGGGCGCCTCGCCGACGGCGCAGTCGACGTCGACGATGCGACCGCAGGACCGGCACACGACGTGGTGGTGGTTGTCCCCGACCCGCGACTCGTAGCGCGCCACGGAGCCGGGCGGTTCGATGCGCCGCACCAGCCCCGCGACGGTCAGCACCCGCAGCACGTCGTAGACGGCCTGGTGGGAGACCGTGGGGAGATCTCTCCGCACGGCCTCGAGGATCGAGTCGGTGCCGGCGTGCGGATGCGCGTGCACCGCGTTCAGCACCGCCACCCGGGGACGGGTCACGCGTAACGCGGCCCCGCGCAGCATCCGCTGGAAGTCCAGGGGCGTGGCCACGTCCCACAGTCTGGCCCGCTTTCTGGAATCAGTCAAGAAAATGCCCGGCTCATCACACCGGGCTCGCGCGAGGTCACGCACCGTCGTAGGCGTTCGGTCGCCACCGCGGGGACCCGGACGATCGCGGCGTCCCCGGATCGTCCTATGGGGACGGCGGATCCGGACAGGGTCCCCTATGGTGGCCGGACAGGACGGGCGCGGGTCGGGCGGCAGGCTTGCCACTCACCCCGCCGACGTCTGAGGACCGTTTTTCCGCGTTTGGGACGGGAGAGTTACGAGTGGCGAGCAAGGTGAATCGTCGGACCGCACTGGGTCTCGGCACGGTGGCCACCGCCGGTGCCGTACTTGGGGTGTCGGGTCCGGCCATGGGGGCACCAGGCAGCGCGACCAGTGGCGCGTCGGACACCGGGGCAGCCGGCTCCCCGGCGAACCGGGTCGCCGAGGCGTACCAGCGGGAGAAGGCCCGGGCCGGCGGGAACTGGTACGCGTACCTGAGCGTCGCGGGCGGCGGCGGAGCGCCGCAGGTGGCCGTACAGGATAAGGCCGACGTGGTGGTCGAGGCGTACAGCGTCAACAAGATCGCGGTGGCGGTCGCGGTGCTGGACAAGGTCGACCGGGGCCTGCTGACCCTGGACCAGCGGGTGGAGGTCACCGCGGCGATCGTGGTGCCCGGCGGGGACGGCATCTTCGGCCTCGACAGCGCCTACCCGAGTTCGGTGACCCTGGGGCACGCGCTCGCCGCGTTGCTGACCATCTCGGACGACACGGCGGTCCGGCTCTGTGGGCTGGTCTGCCCCGCCGCCGAACTCAACCAGATCCTGGTCGCCAAGGGCTTCCCCAACACCCAGGTGGAACCGGTCGCCAACCCGAACCGGTTCTTCCTCGGCACCAGCACCGCCCGGGAGACCCACAACCTGTTGCAGGCGCTGGTCGCCGGCACCCTGCTCTCGCCCGCCTCGACGGCCTTCCTGATCAACGTGCTGCGTGCCCCGATCGCGTTCACCGACGGGATCCGCCGCACCATGTCGTCCGACGAGCGGGCCCGGGTCGCCACCAAGGCGGGCTGGTTCGCCGACGCCCGCCACGAGGCCGGGATCATCTTCAACGCGGCCGGCGCGCCGGTGCTGACGTACGTCCTGTTCGCCGACGGGCAGGCGGACCCGGACAACTTCGGCGCCACGCACCCGGCGGTACAGGCCCGGGCGGCGATGGGTCCGAAGTTCCTGGCGGCGGTGAGCGGGGTGACCAACTCCGCCGTGCCGACCCGCCGGCCGCGGGCCTACCGGCCGACCAACGGCGGCTGAACCGGCCGGTCCCGGTCCGTTCGGCACCCGGTCAGCCGCTGCCCGGGCCCACCGTCGGTGGGTGGGCCCGGGCAGCGCGTCACGCGATGCCACGCCGCCGGACCGAGTTCGGCGTGCGCTTACGCCCCGGCGGTCATCGACCGCGATGACTGGCGCAACTACCATGGTTGCCCCCGGGACCGCCCCCATCACGGGAGGAATCCATGCGTTCACCGCGCCACCGCGCACTTCTCGCCTCCGCACTGGCCGTCACGTCGGTCCTGGCCGCACCCGCGGCACCGGCCGGCGCCGCACCGGTGCCGTCACCGGGCATCGTCGTCAGCGACGGGCTCACCCAACCGGTGTTCTCGTTCGCGGATGCCATCGAGGAACGGGTGTGGGTCGAAACGCCTCTCGACACCGACCACGACGGCGTGCTCGACCGGGTCGTCGCCGACATCTCCCGCCCTCGGGAGACCGCCACGGCGGGATTCAAGGTCCCCGTCATCTTCGAGCACAGCCCGTACCGCAAGAACACCTGGGACGACGTTCCGTACCCGAGCGTGCTGGTGGACGAGCTGCCGCAGACCGGGTTCAGCCGGCGGTTGAGCGCCCGGTCGCAGCCGGTCGGGATCCAACGGGCCAAGGCCAACCTGCCCGGCTCCCTCGACGACTACTACGTCCCGCGCGGGTACGCGGTGGTGCTCGGGCAGAGCATCGGCACCGCGGACTCCGACGGCTGTCCGACCAGCGGCGACATGGCGGAAACGCTGGGCGCGAAGGCGATCATCGACTGGCTGGGCGGTCGGGCGCGGGCGTTCGACGCCGCCGGTGACCCGGTCACCGCCGACTGGACCACCGGAGCGGTGGGCATGACCGGCGTGTCGTACAACGGGACGCTGCCCAACATGGTGGCCACGACCGGTGTCGAGAACCTGAGAACCATCATCCCGGTCTCCGCGATCAGCAACTGGTACGACTACTACCGGGCGAACGGGCTGGTGGTGGCGCCGGGCACCTTCCAGGGCGAGGACCTCGACATCCTGGCGCAGTACACCGCGGGCCGGGCACGCGCCGAGGGCAGGTGCGCCGACGAGATCGCCCGGCTGACCGCGGAGCAGGATCGGGCCACCGGGGACTACAGCGAGTTCTGGCGGACTCGCGACTACCTGCCCGGCGTCAAGGACATCAAGGCCAGCGTCTTCGTCGTGCACGGGCTCAACGACTGGAACGTGAAGACGGAGAACTTCGCCGGCTGGTGGGACCGGCTCGCCGCGGCCAAGCTGCCGCGCAAGATCTGGCTGCACCAGGGCGGGCACGGCGGCCCGGGCAACTCGGCGACGGTGACCCTGCCCGGCGGGCGGGCGTGGACCTACAAGCAGACCGAGAACCGCTGGTTCGACCACTGGCTGTGGGGCGTGCCGAACGGCATCATGGACGAGCCGAGGGCGGTCCTGCAGCGGGAGGACCGCTCCTACACCACGTACGCCAACTGGCCGGACCCGGGCGCACGCGAGGTGACGCTGCGGTTGACCGCCGAGAACGCGACGGAGCCCGGCGGCCTGACCACCGCTGGCGCCTCGGATCAGCCCGTCGGGCAGTCCTTCGTGGACGAGGGCCGTACGATCGGCCCGGCCGCCCTGGTGGCCGGTCCCGACTCGGCCAGCGCCAACCGGCTCGTCTACCGCTCGCCCGTGTTGACCCGCGACGTGCGCCTGTCCGGGCGGCCCGAGATGCGGTTGCGCATGTCGATCGACAACCGCGCCGACGCGAACCTGTCCGTCTACCTGGTCGACTACGGCGCGCCCGGCTCGACCGCGCCGCCGTTCGTGGTGACCCGGGGCTGGATGGATCCGCAGAACCGGACCGGCTGGTCACACACGACGGCGGTCAAGCAGGGGTCGATGTACGACTACCGGTGGACCCTGCAACCGAAGGACTACGTCTTCGCGGCGGGGCACCGTATCGGGGTGGTCGTCTTCTCCAGCGACCAGGAATACACGCTGCTGCCCCTCGGCGGCACCCGACTGACGGTTCAGCCCGGCGCCAGTCGTCTCACGCTGCCGGTCGTCGGCGGTCGAGCGGCCGTCGGCTTCTGATCCGCACCGCCGGCCCGGACGGTTCGCGAGCCGTCCGGGCCGGCATACGCACAGTGGCGTCGAGGCGATTCCCCGTCGAGGGAAAAGGCATCCTCGCGCAATTCCCGGCGGCGGTTTGGTGCGAGTTCGACGCGGAACGCCGGCACGCCCATACACATTCATAGACGTAAATGCATGTCGGGCGGCCGCATTTTCCTTCATCTGCCCAATAAATCTGGTGATTGATGACAGTCGATGAGCTGTTCGGCAGCATTCTGGGCACCCGGTCCGCTACCCGGAAGGTAGGGAACATGTCCACAAGACTGCTCCGCGGCCTGGCCGCAGTCGCCGTGATGACCGCGGCGACGCTGGTCACGGCGGGCACCGCGAGCGCCGCCCCGGCCACCCTCACCGCGTCGACCAGCGCCGTCATCGGAAGTCCCGCACAGCTCAGCCCGGACCTGGCCCGTAACGTCGCGGGCAACGGCGCCGACGCCCGGCAGCAGGCCCTCGCCGCGTACTGGACCCCGGCCCGGATGAGGGCGGCCAAGCCGGACACCGAACTCCCCGCGGTGAAGGCGGCGCTCGCCGACAGGGCCCGGAACCAGGCGACGAGCGCCACCCGTCCGCAGGGCCCGTCCGGCAGCGTGGCGCCGGTCGCGCCCGCCACCGAGCCGAAGGCGAGCGGATCCACCGTCGCGCCGTCGGACATGTCGACGCAGGCCTACTACCCCAACTACCCGGTCGGCCACCCGGTGGCCCGCACCTCCGGCAAGGTCTACTTCACCCTCAGCGGCGGCAACTACGTCTGCTCGGCGACCATCGTGAACACCGAGGGCAAGTCCGAGGTGTGGACCGCGGGTCACTGCCTCACCGGCAACCGGGTGTGGGCGAGCAACTGGACCTTCGTTCCGAACTACAACAACGGTTCGGCCCCCTACGGCTACTGGTACGCCACTCAGCTCTGGACGACCACGGCCTGGTTCAACAACAACAACGACTTCGCCAACGACGTCGGGTCGGCGGTGATGGCCCGCAGCAACGGCTGGCGGATCACCGATTACCTCGGCGGTCAGGGCATCGCCTGGAACTACCCGATCGGCCAGTACGACTACGCCTTCGGTTACCCGGCGGCGTCTCCGTTCAACGGCGAGGTGCTCACCGCGGAGAACGGCTCCACCTACGACGGGGGTGGCGGCACCATCTACATGGTCAACTACATGACCGGCGGGTCGTCCGGCGGCGGTTGGCTGATGGCGTTCGACGGCAACTGGGGTTACCTCAACGGGCACAACGACTTCAAGTACAACACCCTCCCGCAGTACATGTTCTCGCCGTACTACGGCAACCAGGTGGCGGATCTGTACAACACCGTACGGAACATCTCCAGCTAGTCGCCGAACGGACGGCGCCGGGTCCGCTCGGACCCGGCGCCGGTTCGTGGCACGGACGTCGACGCCTCCCGGGAGCCGGGCTCGTCGCGGCGGGGCGACCGGTTCGACGGCCGTCAGGATCCGTTACGCCGGGACCTGGCCGTTCCGAGCAGGCCCACCCCGACCAGACCCGCCCCCGCCAGAACCAGTGCGCCGAGTACGCCCGCCAGGTCCCCGTGGCGACCAGGGCCGGCGGCGGCCGGCGCCCCCGTGGCGGCCGTGGCCGACGCCGACGCCGGGGCCGAATGCGGCGTCGTGGCCGACGCCGATGCCGGGGCCGAACGCGGCGCGGTGGCCGGGAGGCGGGGCGTCGGGTACCGCGTGATGGTCGGTCGGGTGCCCGGCGGCTGGTCCGCGGTCTCCGAGACGGTGAGCAGGAATCGGCCGTCCGGGGTGTAGGTGATGGACTCCCCCTGTGGCTCGTCGGGCAGGGGGACGATCCGCGGTGTCCCGGTGGTCAGCGCACGGACCACGTCGCCGTCGGGGACGTCGAACTCGAACGCGTCGGCGTACGTGCGCAGCACCACCCGCCGCCCGTCCGGCGCGGCGGCGGCGCCGGTGACGACCGCACGACCGAGGAAGCCGAACGGGTTGCTCGTGTTCGTGCCGGGAAGCCGCACCTGCCCACGCCGCGTCATCGGCACCGTACCGCCTGGCACCGGGTCCCGGGTCGGGGCGTAGACGCCCGCCGCGCCGCCCTGTTTCGTCACGATGAGTGGCCGGCCGTCGCCGGTCAGCAGGAGCGCCTCCGCGTCGTGCGGCCCGTCCGGGTAGGTCAGCCGATGCAACACCGGTCGGTCACCGCCCGGTGCGAGCCGCCACACGGCGACGGTCTCCCGGGAGCGGCGGTTGTCGCCGATGTCGGCGATCCAGATCGTGCCGTCCCGTCCGAGTGCCAGGTCCTCCGTGTCGCGCGGCCGCGAGGGATATCGCAGCGTCCGTACCACCCGGCAGTCGGTGTCGAGAAAGAAGATCCGTCGCCGGGACTCCTCGTCGGCGCTGTCGTTGACCACGACGTAGCCGCTACGGGTGGCGGCCATTCCGGAGATCTCGGTCAGCCGGCTGTCGCGTACCTGGCACAGCGGCGTACCGCCGGCCGGCGAGGGGCTGGGTGCGACTCCGGCCACCGCCGCGCCGGCCGGTCCCGTGACGAGGGCGGCAACGGCGGAACACGCCAACACCCGCCACCGCGCTGACCTCCGGCGCTCCCCCACAGCCCTCGCTCCGATCCCACCGGGCCGTACTCGGCCATCCACCGCGGGTCACGCATCGGCGTGCTCCGCCTGTCTGCCATGGATGATCCGGGTCGAGGGCGTGTGCTGCCAGTCCCGTCGCGGGTCGGCCGCCTTCGGACGGGCGCGGGTCGGAATGATCCCGCACAGGGTCGAACGCGCCCGGGAGCCGGCCCACCACTACGGGTACCGGCTCCCGGGCCGGGGTTTCAGCCCCGGCACAGCGGCACGTCGGGCTCCACGACCGTCCGGTTGACCACGTCCTTCTTGATGAAGTCGGCCTCCTTGGGAATGCTGACCCCCAGCACGTGCTCGATCGCCTTGGTCAGCGGCGCCGACACGCTGATACCCTCGCCGGCCCGTACGGTGAGGACGAGGGTGGATCCCCGGCACTTCACCCCCGGCCCCACGGGCAGCGGCATGCCGATCCGGCCGGCCGCCGATCCGTTGGTCACCCCGACCGACGCCACGATGCCGACGAACGGCCCGGCGCCGGCCACCGGCAGGCCGAGCATGAGTCCGAAGCGGAACTCCGCGGCCACGACGATCCCCTCGACGCCGATCGAGATGCCACGGATGGACTTCACGATGCTGTCCCGCACGGAGAAGGTCGGCGTCAGGACGCTCGACTGGACGTACCCGATCGGCCCGTCGAGGCCCCACCTGCCGGTGGCCTTGATGTTGCCGTTCTTCGCCGAGAAGCCCGTGGTGACGAGGAACTTGAACGTCTGCGTGAGGGTCGCCGGGAACCCTCCGATGAGGATGGGCTGCTTCACCTCGATGGGAAGCTCGATCTTCGCCTTCTTGTTGTCCGCCAACCCGCCTTCGGCGCCGGCGGCGATGGTGATGGCGAGCCCCTCGACCCCGTCGATGCGGAACTGCGGGTTGGGGATCACGCCGTGGGTCACCCGGATGTCCCCCCACGCCCGCAGGTTTCGCACCAGCAGTTGGATGTCGAAGTCGACCTTGAGCCGCTTGACGGCGGTCGAGTGCGAGGCGGTCAACCCCAGCTTCGACCGGCCGCGGTACGCCTCCACGTCCCAGTCGCCGACCTTCTGCTTGAGGCTCTTGGCCCCCTGCGATCCCGGCTCGCGCGCCGGGGCGAGGACGATCGGCGGCACGGCGAGCCGGACGTCACCCGCGCCGATGGCGTTGACGCCCAGCCCGGTTGCCTGCGCGGCGTCCGGCACGACCGGTTTCGCGCCGGACGAACCGTCGTCGACGACCTCGCCGAGCAGGTCAGGAAGCGGGCTGAAGGTCTGCGCCTCAAGGTCGAGCGGTTGGTCGATCTTGAAGTGGCCGTCCCGCACCACATCGGTGAGCCGCACGGGGGCCAGGGTGACGGCCTTGTCACCGCCCGACCGTTCGACCTTCACCACCCGGCCGACCGCCTCGCTCGTGGCGAACATGATCTTACCGGGCGCGACGTCCTTCACCCCTCGGGCGCTGCCGTCGATCACATAGGTGAACCCGTCCCTGCTCACCGAGCGGATGGCCCTGCTGCCGCCCTCCACGATCACGACATCCGGCTGGTAGACCACGGAGCGGTCCGGCTTCGGGCCGTACCCGTACCGGTCGTCGGTCGCGGCGTCGCCACCGAGACCGACCTTTCCGCACCCGCCGGTCAGCAGGGCCACGACCAGCCCGGCCGCCAGCCACCCGCGCCTACGCATGTTCGTCGCCACCTCGTTCACAGTCGATCGGCCACCACCCGGACCAGGTCCTTCAGGGGCTTGTGGTTCTCCTTCGGGTCGTTGAGCAGCACCAGACGGATCGCCACCCACGTGCCCGTCTTCTGGACGAAGACCTCGTTCGCCTGCGTGTCCAGGTACGCCTCGTCGCCGACTCCGGACAGCGTCTCCAGTTCGTGCCCCAGCTGGCGCTCGATGTCGAGGATCTTCTTCGCGCCGTCGCCGACGTAGACCTCCACCTGGCCGGTCGGGCCGGTGACCGGGGCCGTCCACGTGCAGCCCTGTTGGCCGGCCCGCTTCGGGTCGAGCTTGAGCCGGGCCAGCGCGGCCGCCTCCTTGTCGGTCACCAGGTCGCACGCCTCCGGCTCCGGCTTGTCGGGTGCGGCCGGCGAGTCGCCGTCCCCCGTGGGTTCCGCGGGACTGGTCACCGACGGTTCACGGTCGGCGCCCGCCGTCTGGGACGGCTCCGCCGAGCGTCCGCACGCCGACGCCGTGAGCAGCAGCACCGTGGCCGACGGCACGAGCAGCCACCGGCCGACACCCGTCCGCCCGGTCACCCCTCGCCCACCGGCAGCTGCTTGTCGAGCCCGGGGCAGTGCTGCACGGTGTAGTCCGACACCGGCGGCATCGCCGTCTTGAGCTTCTGGGCGGACTTCCCGATGCGTGCGTAGGCCGCCGGATCTTCGGCCATGCTCTTGCCGGCGCTGTCGATGACGGCGGCGTAGAACTCGCTGAGCGTCGTCACCTGGGCCTTGATCTCGGCCGGTGCCGCCGCCTTCAGGTCCTTCAGCCGAGCGCGCGCCTGGTCCGCGTCGGCCTTGGGGTTGGCCGCATCCTTCTCGAACAACGGTTCCGTCGAATCGGCGAACGCCTTCACCGCGTCGCACCAGCGACCCCCGCCACCCGGCTGGCCCTGGCCGGTGGTGCCCCCGCCGTCGGCCTGGCTGGTCGAGCCCCCGCCATCGGCCGAGGCGGTCGCGTCCGCGCTGCCGGCCGGGTTGGCACCGCCCGCCGCCGGCGTCGCGCTGTCGGGCCCGCAGCCCGCCAACAGGAGCCCGACCGCCAGTACGGCGACACTCCCCCGAATCCGTGTCATCGATCCCCCTCCGACGAGAGCGAGCCGATCGGCTCGCGTACGTCCGACCTCGCTGACGGCTCACGGCAGGTGCCGGCGATCCCGCCGACAGCAATGGCCGCGCCCGTTCTCCTGAGGAGTCTGCCCGGTGGTCTTCGGGAGTCGTTCGGGAATTGTTCAGGCGGGCCGCTCGGGCACCGGGAAGGGGGCCGGCTCGACGTCTATCTCCCGCATCCGGGCGACGTACTCGTGGTAGCGGCGGCTGGCGTCACCGTGTCGCCGAGCGGCCGACAACGCGCTGATCAGCCCCAGGTGGGCCGGCTCGTCGTAGCCGTCCTCGCCCGTCAACCGCAGGTACCAGCCGATCGCCGCCTCGGTGCGGTCCGACCCCAGACACCGCCGGGCGAGCCGGTGGATCGCTTCGCGGTGCAGATCGGCCAGGACGGCCCGGGGTTGCCGCACCCAGTCTCCGGCGGTCTCCCCGTCGTCGCAGAGATCGCCGGTGTACATGGCCACCACCGCCTCCAGGCGTCGCAGCAGCCGTACCTCGCCGTCCTCGGGGACGCCGCCGGTGGTCGCGGCGTCGTCCGGGCTCGGTCCGCCGCTTCGCCGGGCCGTCGTCGGGTTCGCGCCGTCCGCCGCGATGGCCGCGCGGGCCGCGTCGTGAAAGCGCAGCGCGTCCACCGCGACGTGCGCCGCGTTGAGCCGCACGGTCGCCGGGTCGGTGGCGAGGTAGCGGTCCGCGGGATGCCGCCGATCCGGATCGAGTACGCCTCGGACGGTCGAGATGAGGACCGACAGGCGGCGCAGTGCCACCTCGGCTCGGGCCTCCGGCCACAGCGCGGTGGCCAGGGCCTCGCGGGCAACCGGCTTCCCGAGCTTCCCGGCCACCATCTTGAGCAGGTCACGCGCCTTCCGGGACTGCCAACTGCCGGCCGGCACGGGTAGGCCGGCCAGCCGTACGGTGAAGTCGCCCAGGGTCAGCACCTCGACCTCGGGGACCGGGGTCGGTCCGATCGCCGCCAACGGGCCGGCGACCTGCCAGGCGCCCTCCTGCACGCCGATCTGGTTCAGCCGTTCGTGCGCCATCTCCTCCGCCACCCGGTCGCCGGAGAGACGCGCCTGCAACAGGGCGTTGGTGGCGAGCGCGAACTCGTTGCCGAGTTCGGCCCAGATCGCCGCCGCCTCGACCAGGCTGGCGTGAAGGCGGCGCATCGCCCGGGCGGAGGTCGCCGCCGGGCTGACCCGGTGGGCGGCGAGCGCGGCGAGTTCCATGGCCTCGGCCAGGCCGGCGGCGTCCCGGCGACGGCCGGCCTCGGTGCGGACCTGTTCGCCGTATCGGAGCGCGGTCTGCGGATCGTCGGAGCAGAGCGCGACCCAGCCCGCGGCGAGTTCGGCGATGGTGGGCCCGGCGGCGCTCGGCATGGACAGGGCGCGCTCGGCGTACCGCGCCGCCGCCGCCCGGTTGTCGACGTAGCTGATCCGCGCGAGCCCCGCGCACGCCTCGACCAGCACCTGCGCGTTGCCGTCCGGCTCGCCCATCGCCAGCGCCGCCTGGTAGGCGGCCACCGCCTGGCGGGCCGCGCCGCGTACCCGGTGCACCCGGGCGGTCAGCGTCAGCCCGAAGGCGGCCAGCGGCGACCCGGCCCGCTGCCACAGGGCCAGGGCCTCGTCCGCGTCGCCGCGCGCACGGCGCAACTCGCCCAGCCCCAGCCACGCCTCCGCCCGGTTGTGCAGCGCCAACGCGAGCAGCGTGTGGTGCCCGAGCAACTCGCCGAGCCGGACCGCCTCGCGGAGTTCCTCGACGGCCGGCCGGTAGCGTCCCTCCTCCACCAGCCGTGAGCCGATGTTGCACCGGATCCGGAGCTGCTGGCCGAAGTCTCCGGCTCGTTCGGCCGCCGCGAGCGCCCGGGCGTACGCGTGCTCGTTGTCGGCCCGGTCGCCGTCGCCGAACGCGGCCAGCGCCTGTGCCACGTACGCCGCCGCGACCGCGGAGTCGTCCCCGCTCTGCTCCGCGACGCGGACGGCCTCCTCGGCGAGTTGCCGGGTCCGCGCCTGGTCGCCCTTCGCCCAGCGGGTCGCGGCCCAGCCCGCGAGCACCTGTGCCCGGTCCGCCAGCATCGACGGCTGATGCTGGTCCGCGGCGTCGACGGTCGCGCGTCGGTAGCAGGCGTCGGCCGCGTCGAACCGCCCCCGTTGGTGCAGCAGTACGCCGAGACGCCAGGCCAGCGCCGCCGGCAACGGCACCTCCGCCGGCACGTCCGCGAGCTGGCGCAGGGCCTCGTCGTACCGCCCTTCCTGAACGGCCGTCTCGATCGGGACGAGAACTGCGAGCATGTCAGCACCACCCGCGCCGGCGGTAACGGCGGAAGGTTGTCGACCGTGCGCGACAACCCGCGGTCGCGGGGCCCACTACCGGTGGCCGGGTCTTTGCCGGTGGTCCTTCACGACGGCCACGCCGATGCGGCAGGGGCCGAACGGTCCGGCCGGGACCAGCCCGACGACGGGAACCCGAGAGGGCATCGCTTCTCCTTGAACCGGGGAGATACCACCGATTTTCGCAGCATAGGCCGCCCGTACCAAGCTGGGATCGGTGCTACCTCGAATCCCGATCACCGACACCGTGACCGGGGCGGTCGCCCGGCCGCGTCGCGGGCCCGCGAGCCGCCGGTCACTGGCGTGCGATCCGGGGCGGTGACACCGGGTTGCCGGTCACCGCGTCCACCACGTGCCGATCGCCGAGCGGCTGTTCGAGCCGCACCCGCACCCATCGCACCTCGGCGTGGTCGTCGCCCGACCACCACAGTGTCGGCTGGCGCGCGGTCACGTGCAGGATCACCCGGTCGTCCTCGTAGTCGGCGTCGGAGCGCACGATCGCGAAGTCGGGGTGCACCTCGACGCGCGCGTAGAGGAGTCGAGGGTCGCCGCTCGTGTTGTAGGAGTTGACCGACAACTCCTGCTCCTGCCCGCGACGCACGGCGGTCACCGTCGCGAACACGCAGATCAGCAGGACCGCGACGACCGCGCCCGCGACGAACATCTTCCGCTTCGGCATACGCATCCGCTCGCCGGCCATGGGACCTCCGTCCGAACTGCACGAGGTGGTGACTCAGTCTCGACGCGGCCGGTGACGCGGGCAAGACTCCCGCTCGGCCTGCCACGGAATAATCGACGCCGAGACGTTGCAGGACGCCGGAGGTCGGGATGGTCCAGGAGGAGATCCGCCGGCGCAATCTCGGCGCGCTGCTGCGACACGTACACCTGGACGGGTCGCTCTCCCGCGCCGCGCTGGCCGAGCGGATGGGGCTGAACCGCAGCACCATCATGGCGCTGACCGCCGAGCTCACCGCGGCCGGTTCGGTCCGGGAGGAGGTGCCCACGGACACCGGACGGGCGGGTCGGCCGTCGCTGGTGGTGCGGCCCGAGTCCACTCGGGTGTACGTGCTGGCGTTCGACGTCGCCGTGGACTGGCTGGTCGCCGCCCGGGTCGGGCTGGGCGGGGTCGTCCTGGACCGCCGGTGGGCGGCTCGGCCGCGTGCCGGGGCCGACCTCGACCGGGTGGTCGAGGTCCTCGCCGGGTTCGGTCGCCAGCTGCACGACGCGGCGCCGCCGGGCTCGGTGTGCGCCGGCGTCGGCGCGTCGTACTGCGGGATGATCCGACCGGGCGACGGCATGGTCCGCTTCGGACCCGACATGGGCTGGGTGGACCAGGCGTTCGGTGCCGAACTCGGCCACCGGCTGGGCCTCGGCCTGCCGGTGCCGGTGGGCAACGAGGCGCATCTCGGGGCGGTGGCCGAGCATCAGCGCGGGGCGGGCGTCGGCTTCCAGAACCTGATCTACCTGCATGGGGACGTCGGTGTGGGCGGCGGGATCATCGTCGGCGGCAAGCTGTTGGACGGCGAGGGCGGGTACGGCTGCGAGCTGGGGCACATGGTGGTGAACCCGTACGCGGGGCGGCCCTGCGGATGCGGCTCGCACGGCTGTCTCGAGGCGGAGGTCGGCGAACGTGCCCTGCTCGACGCGGCCGGACGGCCCGCCGACCTGATCGGCCGCGACGCGCTACGCGCCGTGGTCGGCGACGCCGACCGGGGCGATGTCTCGGCCCAGGACGCGCTCCACCGTATCGGTGACTGGCTCGGCATCGGCGTGGCGAACCTGATCAACCTCTTCAACCCGGGCGTCGTGATCTTCGGCGGCATGCTGCGCGACGTGTACCCGGGCGCGGCGGAGCCGGTCCGCGCCCGGATCGCCCGCCATGTGCTGCCGGTCGCCAAGGAGCGGGTACGCCTTCGTACGTCGGCGCTCGGCGACGATGCCACGCTGGTCGGTGCCGCCGAACTCGGCTTCTCGCGGCTGCTGGCCGACCCGCTGGGGGTGCTCGCCGGGGCGGAGACCCGGGACGGGCGACGACGCCGAGCCGGCGGCCGGCGCGTCACCCGGCCCGTCGCCGGCCGGCCCGGCCCGCCGGCCTGAGTCCTACGGCCTGCCGACGATGTTCCAGCGGACCAGGCTGCCGCCCTCGGGCGGGTCGTTCGGGGTCACGATGCCTCGGACGTCGCCGAGGAGCTGCCAGGAGGGCATGTCGTAACCGCAGCTGAGGCCGTCCCGGCCGTAGATCAACGGGGTCGGTGCGACCGACCAGGTCACGGCGTCCGCGCTACGCGCGATGCCGACCACCGTCTGGGTGTCCGTACGACCGCACTCTCCGCTGGCTCCCGAGAACGCCTCGAAGATGATGTACCAGTAGCCGTCGGGCTCACGGGTCATGTCGGCCTTGCCCACCCCGTAGTTGGCCCAGTCCGGGGTCGGCGACAGGTTGATCCTCTGGCGGACGCCGGTGTACTCGTGGTCCAGCGTGTCGAGCCGGACCACCCCGCGCATCTGGTTCATCCGCCCGGTCGCGTCGTGCCCGTGGAACGTCAGGAGATAGCCGGTCCCGTCCTTTTCGATGTCGGGCGTCCCGATCTCGTCGTCCCACGCACCGACCGCCCCGGGGCTGAGCAGGAGCGAGCTGTTCGACCAGTTGTGCCCGTCGGTGCTGGTGACATATCGAATGGAGTGCAGGCTTCGTCCCTGTCCGGGGCCGGCGTAGTCCGGGTCGTGGTCACGCTGCTCGAACACCATCACGAGGCGGTCTCCGTCGGCGATGACGTCCGGCGCGTACACCCAGGTGCTCTCGACGCTGTCGTCGAAGCGGCAACTCTGACCCTGCTGGACCGTCTGCAGGGCGGACAACGGGCGGCCCCCGTTCACCGGCGTCCACGTGGCGCCCTGGTCGTTCGAGGTCGCCAGCGCCACACCCTGCGGGATGGAGCAGGAGTCCCCCGCCGGGCTGACGAAGGTCCGGTAGTACATCAGGTACTGCCCGTTCCAGATGATCGAGGTGGTCTCGGCGTGACCGCCGATGGCGTCGGGAAACGGGGACCCGCTCGGCCGGGACAGGGTTGCCGCCCCGTTGAACAGGTCGGCCGCCGTGGCTGGGGGCCCGCTGCCGGCCAGATCCGGGTCGGACACAGCTCCAATTCTGGACCACGCCGCCGCCGAATCGAGTTCGAACGGCCGCACACCGGCGATTCGGCCGATGATCGTCGCGACTGAAAGGGCGACGAGCAGGACGGCCAAACCTCGCATCTTCTTCGTCATGTCTCTCCACGCCGGTTCGGACGCATCGGGGGCATTGTCGGGAAAACTGTTGAGGCACAACCCGGCCCGCCGCCGTTTCACGCGGTGGCCGGCCTTTCCGGGGTACGGCGTGAAGAGTAGTGCGCGCACCCCGAAAACTGCGACCGCGCGATTACATGGAGTGCAATTCATTACACCCAGATCGGCAGGCGCGAACAGCGACCGGGGCACGGGTCCGTATCCGGGGCGAACCGCCCGACGATGCCCTCAGCCGGCCATCGCGCCGAGACGGTGCGGGAATCCCGAGGGCCTCACCGGCGGGGCAGCCCGGCCAGCCAGCGGTCCAACTCGGCCGGGGAACGAAACAGCAGCACCGGCGGTCCGTACGGGTCCCGCTGCCACGCCCGCATCCGCCGCCGGGCCCGGGCGAACGCGAAGACGTGCCACACCAGAATCGAGTCGTGGGACAGCACGCTGCCCAGCGACTCGCGGTTGCCGTTGCAGATCTCCTCCCCCGTCACCAGCCGGCGCCCGGTGCGGCGCAGCAGCCGCCAGAACGAGAACCAGCGCGGGTAGTCGAGGCCGACCACCAGGTCGGCGCGCGCCAGCGGCACGTCCCGCCACCCGTGGTACGCGCCGTCGAGGATCCAGCGGTCCCGCTGGCAGATCCCCTCGATCCGGCTACGCTGGCGCGCGACCGGCACCTCCACCCAGCCGGGCTGCCAGAGCAGGTCGTCGACCGGATACCACGGCAACCCGAGACGCTCGGCCAACCGCGCCGCGAGGGTGGACTTGCCGGCACCGTACACGCCGTAGACGAGGATCCGGCGTGGCCCGCTCATCGTCGACGCGTCAGCGGCCGGCGGGGTCCACGTGGTCCCGCCAGGAGTGCCGCGGCTCGTAGCCCAGCACCCGCCGCGCCTTGTCGATGCTGAGCAGGGTCTCGTGCTCGCCGAGCTGCTTGCGGACCTCGACACCCGGGTAGACCTCGGCCATGAGGCTGGCGCTGGACCGGCTCATCACGGTGTCCGCGTTGGCGATGATGAAGACCTCGGCGCCGGGCCGGCCGTGGGCGAGCGCCCGCTCGACCGCCTGGGCCCCGTCGCGGGCGTCGATGTAGCCCCACAGGTTCCACCGGCGCAGCCGTGGGTCGGCGTCGAAGGACGGGAACCGGGCGTAGTCCTCGACGTCCATGACGTTGGAGAACCGCAGGCCGACCATGACCAGCTCGGGATCCCACCGGCAGAAGTGCCGCGCCATCTCCTCCTCGAGCGCCTTGTTCAGGGAATAGGTCGACTCCGGGCGGGGCGGGTAGCCCTCGTCGACCGGCGCGTACGGCGGCGGGGTGTCGAACGGCAGCCCGAGCACCGTCTCGCTCGACGCCCACACCACCCGCTTGATCCCCGCTGCCCGGGCCGCCGCGAAGACGTTGTACGTCGCCGCGGAGTTGTTCGCGTAGGTGGTCGCGTTGGGCAGCAGCCCGGGAGCCGGCACCGCCGCCAGGTGCACGATCGCCTCGACCCTGCCGGCGTGCTCGTCGGCGCCGCCGGTGAACGCCTCCACCACCTGCCCGTAGTCGGTGAGGTCGACGAGGAGGAACTCGCCGTCGACGTCGCGGGGGTCGCGCCCGCCGGCGCGGTCCACCGCCAGCACGTCCACGCCCACGTCGCGCAGGTGCGCGACCACGGCGCGACCGAGTTTGCCGGCGGCCCCGGTGACGACGACGCGCTTGGGAGGTGCGGATCCGAGAACGGGTTGAGCCATGGTCACATCTTTCCCTGTCCTGCCCCGTGCCGCGCGCGGGGGTGGCGTCCACCTGATCTTCGTCCTCACTCGACGCGCACGTCGTCCCTGGCCGCGGCGGCGGTCAGCGACAGCCGAGGAGGATGCCGCGCATCGAACCCGTTCCGTGCCGGTCCGCGTCGCTCGACATCGCGGCCACCTCGCGCAGAACGGCTTCGACGTCGACTCCGGCCCGCCGGGCCCGGTCGCACAGGTCCCGCAGTGCCAGGATCTCATCGCGCGGGTCCGCGCCCTGGTCGCAGGCGGAGAGGTGGATGAGACGGGCCCGGAACTCCTCGGCCGTGTCCCAGTCGGGGGGCAGGTGAGCCGCCCACCGGAACGACGGGTACCGGTCGAACAGGTGCCGGGTCGCGGCACGGGCGGTCTCGTCGCCCGCGGCGTACAGGTCGATGGCGGCGCGGAGAACCGTCTCGGCCTGGTCGTCCACGGCGAGTGCCGCGAGATCCGCCTGGACGGCGTCGCCCAGGTTCTTGAACCTGTCGAGATCCGCCACGTCCACCGGCCTGATGGCCACCGGCCGGTAGGCGGCGTCCAGGCGCGCCATCTCGCGTTCGACATCCACGAGATCCATGCGTCCTTCCTAGCCCATCGGGGCCAGTGCTCACCCGGTCAGGACGAACCGCCGCCGGGCAACGCCCTCCGGCATCGACGGACATCGTTGACGTCTTAGTTAAGGCTCTTTAATATTTTGCCTACCTCGAGGAAGACCACGTTGCCCCACCCGTACGCCCGGCCCGGTGGCTGGCCGAATCCGGCCCCGGCCGGGCGACACGGTGCCGCGACCCACCAACGGGAAGGCCCTCGATGTCCTCACCACGCCCCCGCCACCGTTCCGCCCTGGCCGCCGGCCTGCTCGCGCTGGCCACCGCCGGCGCCACCCTGGCCCTCACCCCGGCCGCCGCCGACGCCGCGGTCCTGCCCAACAACTTCAAGAGCGTCGGCTACATGCCATCCTGGAGCGGCAGCGTCAACACCATCCAGTACGGCAAGCTCACCCACATCAACTACGCGTTCGCGCTGCCCAACAGCGACGGCAGCCTGCGCCCGGTGGACAACCCCAGCAAACTCTCCTCGCTGGTGTCGCTCGGGCACGCCAACAACGTCAAGGTGTCGATCGCGATCGGCGGCTGGAACGACGGCGACGACTCCGCCTTCGAGGCCCTCGCCGCCAACTCCGGCGCCCGGGGCGCGTTCGTCACCAACGTGGTCAACTTCGTCAACCAGTACAACCTCGACGGCGTCGACATCGACTGGGAGTACCCCGACCCCGGTGCCTCGGCCAACAACTACTCGCTGTTGATGCAGCAGCTCAGCAGCGCGCTGCACAGCCGCGGCAAGCTGCTCACCGCCGCCGTGGTCTCGGAGGGCTACTACGTGCAGGGCGTACCGACGGCGGTGTTCGGCTACGTCGACTGGCTCAACATCATGGCGTACGACGGCGGCAGCCCACACGCCAACTACGACTGGTCGATCAACAGCGTGAACGGGTGGAAGTCGCGCGGTCTGCCGGCCAGCAAGGCGGTGCTCGGCGTGCCCTTCTACAGCCGGCCCGGCTACTACACCTATTCCGCGCTGGTCGGCATGGACCCGGCGAACGCCAACCGGGACTGCACCACCGCCGGTGGCGCGCAGCAGTGCTACAACGGCGTACCGACCATCAAGCGCAAGACCCAGTGGGCGCTGGCCAACGCCGGCGGCATGATGAACTGGGAACTCTCCCAGGACACCACCGGCTCGACCTCGCTGGTCAGCGCGATCTACGACACGGTCATGGGCGGCACCCCGCCGCCGAGCGGGCGGACCGGCCCGATCACCGGCATCGCCGGCAAGTGTGTCGACGTGGCCGCGGCCGGCACCGCCAACGGCACCGCCATCCAGCTCTACACCTGCAACGGCACCGCCGCGCAGAACTGGACCGTGGGCACCGACGGCACGCTCCGCGCCCTGGGCAAGTGCGCCGACGTGACCAGCGGCTCCACCGCCAACGGGGCGAAGATCCAGCTCTGGGACTGCAACGGCACCGGCGCCCAGGTCTGGCAGGCCCAGTCCAACGGCACGCTGCGCAACCCGCAGTCGAACAAGTGCCTGGACGCCACGGACAACAGCTCCGCCGACGGCACCCGCCTGCAGATCTGGGACTGTTTCGGCGGTGCCAACCAGGTCTGGCGCCTGCCGGCCTGACCCCATCGGCGGCCCCCGCCCGCGCCAACTCGGCGCGAGCGGGGGCCGCCGCGTTCCCACCGGCGAACCGGCGACCTCTCTCTTACAAGGCGGTTGCTCCGGCACGGGGCGCGAGCCCACACCGCGACCGCCGGATCGCGTCATCGGTCGGCACCGGTCCCCGTGGCGATCCGCGTTGCCGGATGAGACGTGTCAGCGGCCGGCCGGTGTTCCCGGGCCGGCCCGCTGCCGCGGGCCCGCTGGGTGAGGGCGACACAGGCCAGGACGAGCATCGAGGTCCCGATGGCCAGGGGCGTGACGGGTTCGTTGAGCAGCAGGGCCGACCAGGCGAGGGTGAGCACCGGCTGGGCGAGCTGGATCTGTCCGATGCGGGCGATGCCGCCGCGGGCCAGTCCGGCGTACCAGGCGAAGAAGCCGAGGAACATGGACACGACGGTCAGGTAGCCGAACCCGAGCCACCCGGCGGTGTCGGAGCGCGGTGGATGAACGAGCGCGGCGACCGCGGCGACCGGCACGGTGACCGGCAGGGACAGGACCAGCGCCCAGCAGATGGTACGGGCACCCCCGAGTTCGCGGGCCAGGCTGCCGCCCTCGGCGTACCCCAGGCCGCACAGCACGACGGCGGCCAGCAGGAACAGGTCCGTGGGTGTCGCGGCGCCCGTCACGCCGCTGCTGGCGACCATGAAGGCGAGCGCCGCGGCCAGTCCGGCTCCGCTGGCGATCCAGAACGCCGGCGGCGGGCGTTCCCCGGCCCGAAGTACGGCGAACACCGCCGTCGCGGCCGGCAGCACGGTGATGACGACGGCACCGTGTGCCGCGGTCTGGGTGGTGAGGGCGAGCGAGGTGAACAGGGGAAACCCGACCACGACGCCCGCGGCGACAACCGCCAGGCGGCGCCACTGCGCGGCGGTCGGCCTCGGCGCCCCGGTCACGCGCAGGTACGCCCACGCCATGAGGCCGGCCCCGACGGCACGGCCGAAGGCGACGACCCAGGGATCGATCTCGCCGACCGCGATCCGGGTGGCGGGCAGCGACATGCTGAAACCCAGAACGCCCAGCCCGCCGAGGGCCAGGCCCGTTATCCGATCCCGCGCAGTAGTGTTACTCTTCTCTCCCATGAATGACGATAACGCAGAGGTACGCGTTATCCAAGATCTACGTGCCCGCGTCGCCGCCGCCGCACCCGGCACCCGGCTGCCCTCCATCAGGGAGCTGACCGGCCGTCATCGTGCCTCGCCGGTGACCGTGACGCGGGCGATCCGGAGACTCGTCGCCGACGGCCTCGTCGAGGCACGGCCGGGCCGGGGCACCTTCGTGGCCGCCCGCCCCGACCGGCAACCGTTACCGGACCTGTCGTGGCAGGCGGTCGCCCTCGGCCCCCGGCCCGCCGGCGAGGAGACGATGCAGGCTCTGCTCGCCGTCGCCCGTCCCGGCACGATCCCCCTCTCCAGCGGCTACCTCGACGCCGAGCTGCATCCGACCGCCGCGATCGGTGCCGCCCTGGCCCGGGCCGCCCGGCAGCCGGCCGCCTGGCAGCGCGGCCCGGTCGAGGGTCGACAGGATCTGCGGGCGTGGTTCGCCCGGGAGGCGGGGGGCGGGCTGCGCGCCGATGACCTGGTGATCTGCCCCGGCGGGCAGGCCGCGCTGTCGACGGCGTTCCGCGCCCTGACGACACCCGGTGACACCGTGCTGGTGGAGTCCCCGACGTACCTCGGCGCGCTCGCCGCCGCTCGCGCGGCCGGCCTGCGCGTGGTGCCCGTACCCGCCGACGGCGACGGCGTCCGGCCGGAGCTGCTCGCCACGGCGCTGGCGCGGACCGGTGCCCGGCTGTTCTACTGCCAGCCGCTGTACGCGAACCCGCACGGCGCGGTGCTCGCCACGGCGAGGCGTACCCAGGTGGCCGACGCGGTCCGGGCCGCCGGAGCGTTCCTGCTGGAGGACGACTACGCCCGGGATCTCACCATCGACGGCGAACCGCCCCCGCCGCTGGCCGCCGACGACCCCGACGGGCACGTGATCTACCTACGGTCGCTGACCAAATCGGTCGCGCCCGGTCTGCGGGTGGCCGCGATCGGCGCCCGCGGCCCCGCCGGAGCGCGGCTGCGTTCGGCCCGGGTCCTCGACGACTTCTTTGTGGCGGGGCCACTGCAGCAGGCCGCGCTGGACCTTGTCACCTCGCCCGCCTGGGCCCGTCATCTGCGCGCCCTGCGGAAGGCGTTGCGGGCCCGTCGTGACGCCCTGCTCGCGGCCCTGCGCCGGCACCTGCCGGCGGTCACGCCGGTCTGCGTACCCCGGGGTGGCCTGCACCTGTGGGCCGGCCTGCCCGACGGCCTGGACGACGGCGAACTGGCCGTCGCCGCGGCCGCCGAACGCGTCGTCGTCTTTCCCGGACGCCCCTGGTACGCCGCCGAACCGCCGGCCCCACATCTGCGCCTGACCTTCGCCGCGGCGCCACCTGACGTTCTCGACGAGGGCGTACGCCGACTCGCCCGAGCCGTCACCGCACTACAGACCCGTCCTTGACGACCGTGCGGTGTCGCGGGTCCGCCCACAGGATCGACGGCTCCTCGAACGGATCACCGGGCAGGATGACGAGGTCGGCTCGCGCACCCACGGCGATGCGTCCCAGGTCGGGCCGGCCGATCATCCCGGCGTTGACGGACGTCGCGGAACGCAGGGTCTCGAACACCCCCTCGACCTCGACCTGGAGCCGCAGCCCGGTGAGTTGCTCGTCCTCCAGCGTGCCCATCAGATCGGTGCCGAACCCGATCGGCACACCGGCCGCCCGGGCCAACTCGATCGCCCGCTGGCCGGCCGCCAGCACCTCACGGTTCTTCGCCTGCCCGATCGGGGAGAGTCCGACCTGTTCGCCGCGCCGCTCCATGGCGTCGTACGCGGCCAGCGTGGGCACGAGGAACGCACCGTGCTCCGCCATCAGGTCGGCGGTGGGCGCGTCCAGCAGGTTGCCGTGCTCGATGGTGCGTACGCCGTTGGTCACGGCGTGCGTGATCGCCTCCGGCGAGTAGGCGTGGGCGGCGACGTAGCTGCCGCGCCGGGTGGCCTCGTCGGTCACCGCCTGGATCTCCGCCGCCGAATACTGTGGAATCCGGATCGGGTCGGTCAGCGAGACCACCCCGCCGGAGGCCATGATCTTGATGGCGTGCGCGCCTCGGCGGAACCGGTCGCGGACCGCGCGACGCAGCGCGTCGACCCCGTCCACGATCTCGGCCAGGTGCGCGCCGCCGGCGCACACGTCCAGGTCGCCCGGGCGGGGATCGCCGTGCCCGCCGGTCTGCGACAGCGCCGCTCCGGTGTACAGGTACCGCGGCGCCGCGATGAGTCCCTCGGTGACGGCCCTCGCCAGGCCGGGATCGCCGCCCGCCACGTCCCGGACGGTGGTGAACCCTCGGCCGAGGGCGGCGCCGAGCCGACGGGCCCCGGCCAGCGAGAGGTAGCTGAGCGGGCTGGACTCCAGCACGAGCAGATCCAGTTCGGTGCCGTACGCGTGGAAGTGGGCGTCGATGAGGCCGGGGATGACCGTGCCCCCACGCGCGTCGATCACCTGGCCGGCCGGCCGGGAGTCGTCGACCGCCACGATGACGCCGTCCTGGATGTGGATCACGCCCTCGGCCAGCTCGGCCGACACGCCGTCGAAGATGGCCGCGTTGACGACACTCAGCGGGTGCGCCGCGCTCATCGGGTTCGCGACCGGGCCGTCCGGGTTACCCGGAGCCGGGTCGCTCCCTCCTTTCTGGTGGGCAGGGCCACGCGGGCGATCAGCTCGCGGTCTCTGGGCTGGTCGCCGCGGCCCGCGACCGCTGCCGGCGCGGGCGTTCCTCGCGGCCGGCCCAGCTGCCGCGCGTGTGGCCGATGTGCGCCTTCATCAGGCGTTCGAGGCCGCGCCGGTCGTTCGCGGCGATGAGGTCGAGCATCTGAAGGTGTTCGGCCGCCGAGGAGGCCAGCTCGCCGTTGGCGGCGAGCCGGGTGAGGCCGTACAGCCTCGTCCGGGACCGCAACTCGCCCACGAGCGAGACGAGGTTCGCGTTGCCCGCCAACGAGAGCAGCTCCAGGTGGAACACCCGGTCGTGCTCGATGTACGCGATCAGGTCCTTCTCCTGTGCCGCGTCAACGATCCGTTGCGCCATCGGCCGCAGGCGGGCCAGGTCGTCGGCCGTCGCGATGCCGGCCGCCCGGATGGTCGTCGGAACCTCGAGAAGCTGCCGGATCTCGGTGATGTTGTCCAGTTCCTCGTCGGTCAGCTCGGTGGCCCGGAAGCCCTTGTTGGGCACCGTCTCGACCAGGCCCTCCTTGACCAGGTCCAGCATCGCCTCCCGTACGGGCGTGGGCGAGACGCCGAACTGCGCGGCCAGCGTGGGCGCGGAGTAGATCTGGCCGGGACGCATTTCACCGGCGACGAGGGCCGCGCGAAGGGCGTGAGCGACCTGGCCACGCACGCTGCGCCGCGCCTCGAGCATCGGCAAGTGTAATGACTGCGCCATCACCGCATCCCCTCCGCCTGCAGGATAGTTGGCCCCGATCCGGCCGCCCCGCCCCACCCAGTTCGTCTCCTGCTCACGTCGGGGCGACCGCCGTGGTGACCGTGTGCAGCGAAGTGTAGAACTCCTGCGCGGCCTTGCCCTGTTCGCGCTGGCCGAAGCTGGAGTCCCGCTCCCCACCGAACGGAAGGTAGAAATCCACGCCCGTGGTCGGGGCGTTGATCTTTATCTGCCCCGCCGCCAGCCCGTCGGCGCACCGCAGCGCCGTGTCCAGGTCGTTGGTGAAGACCGAGGCGGTCAGGCCGTAGCGTACGTCGTTCGCCGCGTCGATGGCCTCGGCGATGCTCCCGGCCCGGCTCACCGCGCAGATCGGCCCGAACACCTCCTCCCGCAGCAGCAGGTGGTCGGCCGGCAGGTTGTCGACGAGGGTCGGCGCGACGAACCAGCCCGCGCCGGGTCCCGGGTGTCCACCGGTGAGCACCCGGCCACCGCTGGCCCTGGCGCTGGCCGCCGCGTCGAGCACCCGGTCCCGCGCGGCCTGGTCGATGACCGGGCCGACGCCGGTCGCGGGATCGGCCGGGTCGCCGAGGCCGAGCGCCTCCGTCGCGGCGACAAGCGCCTCGGTGAACCCGGCCGGGTCGCCCACGACGATCACCCGCTTCGTCGCGGTGCACTTCTGCCCCGCGTAGCCGAAGGCGGCGTAGGCGACCTGCCGGGCCACGGCGGCGACGTCCACGTCGGGCATCACGATGGTCGGGTTCTGGCCCCCCATCTCGCACTGGGTGGCGACCCCCCGGCCCGCCGCCGCCGACGCCACGAGACTGCCGACCGCGGCGGATCCGGTGAAGGAGACGACGTCGCCGGCCGCGACGACCGCCTGACCGGCCTCGGCGTCGCCGGGCAGGACGGCGAGCAGCCCGTCGGGGAGGTGCGGTTCGATCAGTTCGGCCAGCCGCAGCGCGCACGCCGTCGCCTGCGGCGCCGGCTTGATCACGGCCGCGTTGCCGAAGGCCAGCGCCGGCGCGGCCTTCCACAACGGGATCGCCAGGGGGAAGTTCCACGGCGTGATCAGCGCCGCGATCCCGCGTGCCCGGCGGCGGGTGTAGGCCAGCCCACGACCGCCACTGCTCGGCTCGTGGAGGGCACCGATCGGATCGAACACCTGCTGGGCGTAGTAGCGCAGGATGGCCACGGACCGGGCGACCTCCCCGACCGCCTCGGCCCGCGGCTTGCCGACCTCGCGCACCACCAGCGTGGCCAGCTCGTCCGCCGCTGCCGCCACCGCCTCACCCGCGCCGTGCAGGGCCGCGGCCCGCTCGGCCGGCGGCGCGGCGGCCCAGGCGCGCTGCGCCTGGCGGGCCCGGCGTACGGCCTGGTCGACGTCGGACCCGGTCGCCTCGGCCACCGTGACGACCAGATCGGTGGGGTTCTGCGGAGATGTGGACTGTACGACAGACACCATGGGCTCCAGGCGTTCGCTTCCGTTGGGCAGAGGTGGTCAGAGCAGGAATCCGGCGGGAAACGGGTCGGTCGGGTCGAGGAAGTACTGCGCGGTGCCGGTGATCCAGGCACGACCGGTGAACGTCGGGACCACCGCCGGCCGGCCGGCGACCGTGGTGGCTTCGAGCAACCGGCCGACGAACCGGCTGCCGATGATCGACTCGTTGACGAACTCGGTGTTCAACGGCAGCTCGCCCCGGGCGTGCAGCTGGGCCATCCGGGCCGACGTGCCGGTGCCGCACGGCGACCGGTCGAACCAGCCCGGGTGGATGGCCATCGCGTGCCGGGAGTACCGGGCGTCCGATCCCGGCGCCGCGAGATAGACGTGATGGCAGCCGGCGATGTCCGGGTTCTCCGGATGCACCGGGTCGAGCTGCTCGGTCACCGCGTCCATGATGGCCAGTCCGGCGTCCAGCATCCGCTGTCGGAGCCGCGCGTCCGTCGGGGTGAACGCGATGCCGAGCTGGTCGAGCCCGAGGATGGCGTAGAAGTTGCCGCCGAACGCGAGATCGAGGGTGAGCGTACCCAGCCCCGGCACCTCGACCGTCGCGTCCAGCTCGTGCACGTACGCGGCGACGTTCCGCAACGTGACCGATTCGGCACGCCCGTCACGTACGGCGACCTCGGCGACCACCAGGCCGGCGGGCGTGTCGAGCCGGATCTCGGTCACCGGCTCGGTGACGGGCACCATGCCGGTCTCCACCAGCACGGTGGCCACCCCGATGGTGCCGTGCCCGCACATCGGCAGGCACCCGCTCACCTCGATGTACAGCACACCCCAGTCGGCATCCGGACGGGTGGGTGGTTGCAGGATGGCCCCACTCATGGCCGCGTGGCCGCGGGGCTCGTACATCAGCAGCGTACGGATGTGGTCGAGATGGTCGAGGAAGTACTGGCGGCGTTCGGCCATCGAGTTGCCGGGGATGACACCGACGCCGCCGGTGATCACCCGGGTCGGCATGCCCTCGGTGTGCGAGTCGATCGCGTGGAACACCCGATTGGTGCGCACGTGTCTACCGCCCTCTCACTACCGGCATCCGGCCGCGATCGCCTTTTCGGTGGCCTCCCGGACGGCGCGCTCCTGCTCGGCGGTGAGCGGCACCCGGGGCGGGCGGCAGGGCCCACCGTACCGGCCGACGATGTCCATGGACAGCTTGATCGCCTGGACGAACTCCGTCTTCGAGTCCCAGCGCAGCAGTGCGTGCAGCGTCCGGTAGAGCGGCAGCGCGGTGGCCAGGTCACCGCTGGTGGCGGCGTTGAACAGTTGCACGCTCGCCCGCGGCAGCGCGTTGACGTACCCCGCGACCCAGCCCCGCGCTCCGCCGAGGGCCACTTCCAGTGCGACGTCGTCGGCGCCGATGAGCACGTCGAGGTCCGGGGCCAACTCGGTGATCTCGTAGGTCCGACGGACGTCGCCGGAGAACTCCTTGACGCCCACGATCAGGCCCTCGCCGCTCAGCCGGGCGAGCAGGGCCGGCGTCAGATTGACCTTGGTGTCGATCGGGTTGTTGTACGCCACCACGGGGATCCCGACCTTCGCGACCTCGCGGTAGTGCTCGACGACGGCCCGCTCGTCGGCCCGGTAGGCGTTCGGCGGCAGCAGCATGACCGCCGCGCAGCCGGCCTCGGCGGCGTCCTCGGCCCACCGCCGCGCCTCCAACGCGCCGTACGCGGCGATGCCGGGCATCACGGTGAAACCGTCCGGGGCGGCGTCGACCGCCGTACGCACCACGGCGCTGCGTTCCTTCTCGGTCAGCGTCTGGTATTCCCCCAGCGACCCGTTCGGGGTCACGCCGTCACAGCCCTCGGCGGCCAACCACCGGACGTGCTCGGCGAAGCGATCGAGGTCGACCCCCAGCCCGTCATCGAAGGGCAGCGCCGTGGCGACCAGCACTCCGTGCCATGGCTTCAATCGCGCGTGCATCCGGTACTCCTTGTCCCCTGGTCGCTTGTGTCCCAAGCCGAAGCCGAACGACTCGGCCCCCGTCGTCGCGGGCAACTCACCCGGCGGCGAGGGCGTACAATGTCACACTACAACAGCGCAAGCAAACGACTCCAGCCGCAACGCCGCATCGAGGTGCACATGCCCGACCACCCTCCCGCGCCCGTCGGCGTGGCTGCGCGCCGCCGCGACAGCCGAGCACCGGCGGCCGCGTCGTGACCCGGCACGACCACCGCACCGCCGGCACGACCAGTCCTGATCTCGTCGTCGTCGGAGCTGGAATCGTAGGCGCGGCGTGCGCCTACCACGCCACCCGAGCCGGCCTGTCGGTCACCGTCATCGATCGAGGACCGATCGCCGGCGGAACCACCGGGGCCGGCGAGGGGAACATCCTGGTATCCGACAAGGAACTCGGCCCCGAACTGGACCTCGCGCTGCTGTCGAACCAGCAGTGGCGGGCCCTGGCCGACCTGCCGCTCGACGGCACGACGTTCGGTCGCGCGGTGGAGCTCGAAACCAAAGGCGGCCTTGTCGTGGCAACCGGCCAGGCACCCCTGGACGCTATGCAGCGGCTCGCCGGAAAGCAACAGGCGCTCGGGGTCGAGACGCTCGCCGTACCCGCGTCCGACCTGCGCGAACACGAACCGCATCTGGCCGACGACCTGGCCGGCGGATACCTCTACCCGCAGGACATGCAGGTGCAACCGATGCTCGCCGCGGCACACCTGCTCCGGCTCGCCAGGCAGCGGGGCGCGACCGTGCTGCCGCACCAGCCGGTGACCGGCTACCTGCGCGACGGCGACCGGGTGGTGGGCGTCCGCACGCCACACGGTGACATTTCCAGCGGCGCCGTCCTCAACGCCGCCGGCACCTGGGCCGGTGAACTCGCCGCCCTCGCCGACGTACGCGTTCCGGTGGCCCCGCGCCGCGGCTTCATCCTGGTCACCGAGCCCCTGCCGCCGATCATCCGGCACAAGGTGTACCTCGCCGACTACGTCGCCGACGTCGCCAGCGACTCCGCCGCCCTGCAGACCTCGACCGTCGTCGAAGGGACCCGCGCCGGCACCGTGCTCGTCGGCGCCAGTCGCGAGCGGGTCGGCTTCGACCGCACGTTCTCGCTGCCCGCGCTCCGGGCACTCGCCCGCGGAGCCGTACGGCTGTTCCCCAGACTCGCCGAGGTCTCGGCGATCCGTGCCTACCGCGGGTTCCGCCCGTACTGCCCCGACCACCTCCCGGTGATCGGACCGGACCCGCGCGCCCCCGGCCTCCTCCACGCCTGCGGCCACGAGGGGGCCGGCATCGGCCTGTCCATGGGTACCGGCCGACTCGTCGCCCAGGTCCTGGCCGGCGACCAGCCCGACCTCGACCTGCACCCGTTCCGGCCCGACCGCTTCACGGAGGCCCCCGCATGACAAGCCCCGCCCGGTTCGACATCACGTTCGACGGCGAACCGATCGCCTGCCGCGACGGCTGGACGGTCGGCGCCGCCCTCACCGCCGCCGGTGTCCGGTCCTGGCGGACCACCCGGCACGGACAGCGTCCGCGTGGCCTCTTCTGCGGCATCGGCGTCTGCTTCGACTGCCTGATCACCGTCAACGGACAGCCCTCGGTGCGGGCCTGCCTGGCGCCCGCCCGGCCGGGCGACGACGTACGCAGCCAGCTCGGAACCGGACAGTGAGCGCCCCCAGCGTCGACGTCGCCGTCGTCGGAGCCGGGCCGGCCGGCCTCGCGGCGGCGCTGGCCGCGGCCGAGGCCGGGGTGGTCGTGGCGCTCATCGACGCCGGAGTCCGCGCCGGCGGGCAGTACTGGCGGTCACCGGCGCCCGGCGCCGGCCGGTTCACGCCGAACACGCTGCACCACTCCTGGCGCCGCTTCACCGACACCACGGCCCGGCTGGACCGGCTCGCCGACCAGCGCAAGCTCCAGCGCTTCGCCGAGCACCACGTCTGGTCCGTCGAACGCGTCGACGACCGGTGGGCGATCCACTGCCTGGTGGGCCCGGAGCCCCGGCAGCATCCCGGCCGGCCACCGGTCACCATCCGGGCCCGCCGGCTGATCCTCGCCACCGGCGCGTACGACCGGCAGCTGCCGTTCCCCGGCTGGGACCTGCCCGGGGTGCTGACCGCCGGCGGGGCGCAGGCGCTGCTGAAGGGCCACCTCGTCGTAGCCGGGGCGACCGCCGTGGTGGCGGGCACCGGCCCCTTCCTGCTGCCGGTGGCCACGGGCCTCGCCCGCCACGGCGCCCGGGTCCGGGCCGTCGTCGAGGCCAACACCCCGCTCGGCTTCGCCCGCGCACCTCGCGCGCTGCTCGGCGCCGTGCGCAAGGTGGGCGAGGCGTCGGCGTACGCGGCCCAGCTCGCCCGGCACCGGGTCGCGGTACGGCACCGGCACATCGTCACGCGGGCCGTCGGGACCGACCGGTTGACCGGGGTGGTGGTCGCCCGACTCGGCCGGGACGGACGCCCCGAGGCGCACACCGAGCGAACCGTCGAGTGCGACCTGCTCGCCGTCGGGTGGGGCTTCACCCCGCAGCTCGACCTGCACCTGCAGGTCGGCTGCGCCACCCGGATGGACGTGGACTCAAGCCTGGTGGTGGCCGTCGACGACCGCCAGGGGACCACCGTCGACGGGGTCTGGGCCGCCGGCGAGTCCACCGGCATCGGCGGTGCCGACCTCGCGTCGATCGAGGGTGCCGTCGCGGGCCGGACGGCGGCCGGTTCGCTCGGCGTGCCGCCCGACCCGGCCGCGCTTGCCCGGCTGCTTCGGCGGCGGGCCGCCCTGCGCCGCTTCGCCGAGGTGATGCACCGCGTCTATCCCGTGCCGTCCGGCGCGCTCGACGGTCCGACCGACGACACCCTGCTGTGCCGGTGCGAGGAGGTGACCGTCGGGGCGGTCCGCCAGGCCGTCGACGATCTCGGCGCCACCGATCCGCGCACCGTCAAGCTGCTCGCCCGCCCGGGCATGGGCTGGTGCCAGGGCCGGGTGTGTGGCTTCGCCACGGTCTGCCTGACGGCCCACCAACTGCGGCGCCCCCCGACGCCGGAGGATCTGCGCGCCTTCGCCCAACGGCCGATCGCCGCGCCCACCCCCCTCGGTCAGCTGGCGATGCCGTCGGACGAGGGTGACCCGCGCGGCGACGGCGGGTAGGCGCGGTCGCGCGAACGGCCCCGCGCGCCGCCGGCCCCGGCGCGCGGTCCCCGCCTCACCGGGCGGGCGGCTCGCCGACGGCGTCCAACCGGACCAGAACGGCCTGCTCGGGGGCGAGCAGCGGTGGTGGCAGCCCCAGCACGCCGAACACGTGACCGCCGACGTCGACCGACCCCGCCGCGTACCACGCGGGGTCGGACCGGCCACTGGTGGCAGGCGGCCCGATCTGGTCGAGGACCGTGACCCGGTACGAGCGGCGCGGGTCGAGCCCCGGCATCCGCCACGGAGCCGGCACGGCGTCCACGGAGGTGGCCAGCTGCACGTAGGCGAACACCGCGGCCGAACGGTCCGGCGACACCACGCCGTGTGCCCAGGCCGACGGGTCCGGGTGGTCGACGCGGACCACGGTTCCGGCGTGCAGCAGCGGGCGCAGGTCCCGATACAGGGCGATCGCCCGGCGCAACCGCCGCCGTTCCTCCTCGGTGACGGTGGAGACGTCCCATTCCAGGCCGAGGTGGCCGAAGATCGCCGTCGCCAGACGGAAGGACAGGTCGTGGGTACGCGAGGTGGTGTGCGAGCGCGACGGCCCGACATGGGAGCCGATCAGCTCCGGGGGGAGGAACAGTCCCGTCCAGCGCTGGATGGCCTGGCGCTCCAGCGCGTCGTTGCAGTCGCTCGCCCACACCCCGCGTACGCCGGCCCGGCGGCCACGGCACCGGGCACGACGAGTGCACCGAGCGCGATGGCGGCCGAGAAACGCCTGGCCATAGCGGCTCCCTCCGTTTTCTGGACGCGATGGATCCACGACGGTGCCCGCCGCCGGGCGATCACCACCGCGAAAGGAATCTTGTTCCAGAATTGCATTGCCGCATTCACCAAGATAACTATCCACACTTGTCGCGGCTTTCTGCCGGCGGATCGAACCACTGTCGCATTGACAGCCGCGCCATTCCCCGTGAGCGATTCGCGCCGGTGATTCGGGCACGCAAAGAGTGGTGGGCCGGCGATTGCCGGCCCACCACGTGTTCCTTATTGCCGCGACAGCCCGCTACAGGGCGGCGCAGTCACCGCTCTTGACACCGTTCACCGTGTTCGGCGCGCCGAAGTCCTTGACCGCCGCGCTGTTGCCGGCGCAGTTCAGCGGACCGTTGACCCGGCTACCGACCAGGATCGGCCCGTAGGCGCCGGACAGCCGGCTGAACCGCTCGTTGGCGCTCACCTGGACGTTGTCCGAGACGGTCAGCGGGCCGTTGAAGGTGCTGCCGGCGATCGTCACGTCCCGGGTGGTCCCGTTGATCCGGGAACCGCCGTTCACCGTGCTGCCGAAGAGCTGCACCGCCTGGGCGCCGGCCGAGGCCAGCCCGCCGTTGATCGAGCTGTCGGTGACCACCAGCGAAGCGCCCGGCCGCACCGACACCCCACCGTTCACCTGGGCGCCCTTGAGGCAGGTCACGCCCTCGCCGGCCACGACCCGCGACTGCTGGCCGGTCAGCGTCCTCGTGCAGTCGGGCGACGAGCCCGGCAGCACGGTGGCCCGGTAGGCGCTCGGCTCGCCGATGTTGCCGGCCGCGTCGATCGCCCGGTGCTCGACCAGGTGCGTGCCGAAGCCCGGCACGAACCCGCCGCTCGGGTGGTTGTCGGGCAGGGTCTGCTCGAACGCCGCCTTCGACAGCCCACCGGTGCCGAGGTTGCCGTACGTCAGGGCCTTGATGTTCGTGCCCGAGTGGCGGAACTGGAACGGCGATTCGGGCATCGGCTGCTCGGGGAAGCCGAAGTAGTTGAACCACCCGTCCTTGTCCAGCCGGAGCTGGCCGACCACATAGCGGTCCTCGTCGTAGCCGGTGTGGTCGTCCTGCGGGTCCAGCCACATGTCCCAGCCGTCGAAGTACACCGGGTGCTCCAGGTTGCCCGCGAGCCGGGTCAGCGGCTCCGACAGCGTACGCGGCGCGGTCGGCATGGCATTGTCGACGGTCCATTCGATCCGGTCGGAGACGCCACCCGGATCGGCCGGGTCGGTCACCACCGCGGCCAGCTCGTGGGTGCCCGACGCCAGCTCCAGCGCGCCGAGGTCGAGGTCGCGGCTGTTGTGCGGGTTCGGCAGCGCCTCGCCGTCGAGCGACCAGGCCACGTCGAGGATCCGGTCCGCCGGGTGGTTGGTGCGCACGTAGACCACCTCGTCGCCGGCGACCGGCTGGGTGTTCGGCGTGGAGCCGGTGATGGTCGCGGCCGGCGACGACGGCGTCGCCGTGGTGTCACCCACCGTCCACTGCCGGGTCTGCACGAACCGTGGCCCGTTGTAGCCCGAGTCGGTGGCCGTGTTACCGGTCGACGGGTTGCGGACCCAGTCGGTGCCGTCCGGCCCCACCGGGTCACGCACCTCGACGTGCACCACGGTCCCAGCGGGCAGGTTCAGCTCGCCGAGGTCGAGGTTGCTGCTGTTGTGCGTGTCGAGCACGGTGCCGTTCGGGCCACCGATTCGCCAGGTGACCTTCAGTTCGTGGTAGCGCGGCTGGCCGGGCTCGACCCACAGCACGCTGTCGGACGCCACCGTGCCCAGCGGGGTGTGCCGGACGTTCATCTGCCCGGAGTTACGCATGCCGGTCACCCGGGCGACCATGTGCTCGAGGCCGATCTGGTCGAAGTCGAACCCGATCCAGCGCATCATCGAGTGCTCGCTCGGCCGGCGCTGGCCGCACGGGTACATGCCGCCGCCCTCGTGCGTTCCGATCGTGCCGCCGGAGAGGCTCTCCTCGCCGACCCAGCGCCACCACTTCTTCTGGTCCTCGACCATCTTCTGCGGATCGGTGTAGGTGGTGTGGTGGAAGCTGCTGGGCTCACCGCCGGTGTAGCAGGACCGCACCACGTCACGGGAGGAGTACGGGTACTCGTCGACCAACGTGCCGAGCGAGTGGCCGATCTCGTGCAACGAGATCAGCGGGCCCTGCGGCGAGCCGCCCGAGGTCGTCGCCTGGGTGCCGCCGATCCCGCCGTAGGTGAACGTGTTGAAGATCGCCAAGGTCTGCAGATTCTGCGCCGTACGCGGGATACCCAGGACCGGCGCGACGTAGTTGTCGATGATCCGGTTGTGCGCCTGGTTCCCGGTCTCGCAGGGGTTGACCCCGGCCGGGTAGTAGGCGGCGTAGTTCGCGCAGTTCACCGGCGCCCCGCCGTAGACGGTGCCGCGCGACAGCGGGTCGCTACAGCCATCCTGGTAGATCATGCGCAGGGCGGTGTTCTTGGCGTTGATCGGCCCCTCACGCTGGCCGGTGTCGCGGATCGTGCCGTCCGGGTTGCGCACCCGGCCGTCCGGGTCGCACCGGACGCCGTAGTCGATCGAGGCGATCTCCACCGCGTACACGTTGATGTAGTCGCGGTAGGTCCGGAACGGTTCCGTGGCCCACATGACGGCCAGGTTGCGGTCCACGTCCGCCAGGAAGAGCTTCTGCTGGTCCCACTGGTAGCCGTCACCGAGAATGATCAGATTCAGCCGCTCGGCCGCCGGCCCGGTGACCTGGATCGGATGCACCTTCGGGTTGGGCAACGGCATCGGCGGGCCGTCCGCCGGAGCGCCGCTCGCCGGGCCGGCGCCGGTCAGCAGACCGGTCACCAGGGCGAGCGCCGCGAGTATCGCGACCTTGAATCTCACTGGCTCTCCACCTCACCTTCATCCTTGAGCCTCCGTGGGCGCCGGCCGGCCGACGTCGCGGCGCGCGGCGCCCACGGAGGCTCCGTACTACTTCGTCACTTGCCGACGTGCGACCTGGCGGCGGCCGACACGACCGATCCACGCTGGTTCGGCGCGAGCACGCCGGCCGCGACCAGCTGGTCCACCACCGTGTTCACGTGTGTCACGAACTGTCCGTGGTTGGACCACCGCTCCCCGTCGAGGAGGTGGTCGTTGATCGTGCAGTTGCCGGCCAGCGGGTGGTTGGGCACACCGCTGTCGACGCCGCCGACCACCACCGTCGTCCGGGTGTCGGTGGTCGCGCAGACCGGCATCGCCAGCGGCCCGCCGACCACGGGCAGCCGCAGGCTCGTCGCGGCCAGGTCGACACTGAGCACCGTGCCCGGGGCGGGCTGCAGGGTGAACTCGCGGTCGGTGGAGAAGACCATCAGGCCGATCCGGTAGCCCGCCGGGATGACCTGGTCGTCCGGCTGCAACGGTACGGTCACCTCGACGAACTCACCGGGCACCAGCGGCTCGCTGCGGGTGAGCGAGTGGCGGTTCTGCGGGTCGGCCCAGCCCCGGGTGATGACGCTCGTCGTGCTGCTCTGGGTGCTCGACGTGCAGCCCGACGCGCTGGTCCACGGCAGCCGCACCAGGGCCACCGACAGGTTCGCCGCCGGCTTGCTCGCGCTCATCCGCAGCGTCACGCTCGCCGTACCGGAGATGTGCACCGGCGCGGTGAGCTCCGGCGTCACGTAGAGCAGCCGCTGGTCGGACACGGTGGTGGCCAGGGTGCCGGCGTTGCAGGCGGTGTTGCCGGCGTCGACCAGCGACTCGACACCCGTGCCGGGACGCGCCAACGAGGTCAGCTCGCCGGTGGTGTTACCGCCGGGCTTCAGCACCATCGTGACCGGGGACGCGGCCGGGTTGGGGTAGTCCGCGTACGGGGTGAGCTGGCTGGCGCCGGTCTCGTTGCGCACGATCCACGCCCGCGGGTCGTTCTCGACGCCGTTCTGCACGCCGTACAGGTAGCGGGTGAACCACCGGTTGCGCATGTCCAGCGGCGGGGCGCCACCGTGCCCACCCTGGTGGTAGTACGCCTGCACCGGCGTGCCCTGCGCCTTCAGCGCCTCGAGGATCCGCACGCTGTGCTCCGGCACCACGTTCCAGTCGTTGAACGCGTGCGCCATCAGGGTGGCGGCCTTGACGTTCCCGACGACGTGGAGATAGTCCCGACCGGCCCAGAAGTCGTTGTAGTCACCGTTCGCCCGGTCCTGGAACCGGTTCATCTCGCCGACCCGGACGTTCTCGATGCAGTACGCCCGGCGTTCGGGGTAGCCGCTGTTGATGTAGTCGAAGAGGTAGTCGATGTCCTCGCCGACCCAACCGCCGGGATTCCGGACCAGGCCGTTGGAGCGGTAGTAGTGGTAGTACGAGGTGTTCGGCGCGATCGGGATGATCGCCTCGAGGCCGTCGACCCCGGTGGTCGCGGCGGCGAGCGGCAGGGTGCCGTTGTACGACGTACCGGTCATCCCGACCTTGCCGGTCGCCCAGCTGGTCGCCGAGACCTCCTGGTCCCCGTTCACGCTGGTGTAGCCCTTCGCCCGGCCGTTCAGCCAGTCGATCACCGCCTTCGGCGCCAGCGACTCGTTGAGACCGCCGACGGTCGGGCAGCCCTGCGACAGCCCGGTGCCCGGGGAGTCGGAGTGCACCACGGCGAACCCGCGCGGCACCCAGGTGCTGACCTCGCTCGTGGACACCGCGGTCCGGTTCGGCTGGTGGGTGATCGGTGGCGGCGAGGTCCGGGCCGGCGGCTGCTCACCGAGTTCGTGCCGCACGTTCCAGAAGTACTGCGACTGGCTGGACGCCGTACCGGCGTAGTAGGGGCTGCTCTCGTAGACCACCGGCACCTTCAGGCCCTGTGCCGTCTGCCCCGGCCTGGTGACGTCCACGTGCATGCGGTCGGGCTTGCCGTCGCCGTCGGAGTCGAACTCGGTCTCCACCCACAGCTGCTGCCGGATCCAGCCGCTGGAGTTCGCGAACTCGGGCACGACCTGCGCCTGCCCGTCCACGAAGACCGGTCCGACCTCGTCCGGGCTGGCAACCGCCGGTCCGGCGACACCCAGGGAAAGCGCCAGCGCCGCCGAACAGAACGCGGCGGTCAGGCCGACACCCCGTGGGCGGACCCTTCGTCGCACCATTGTGAGTCCCTCTCTATCGTCTGCTGGCGCCGAACGGCGGCGGACCGCTCGCCGCAGTCGGTGCGGCGACCCGGCACCGGTCGACGTGAGCAGTGAGGCTCGCCCAGTCGGATCCGGTTCGCGCCATGGCTGAGGCTGTAAGCCGTCCGATCGAACGCCGTTTCCTTGCTGGGATCTACCGCTTCCCCCGGCATCGACCGCACCGTGGGTCCGTCCGCCGGGAGACGGCCACCTCGACCGCCTCTATTCACCGACCTCTCTGCGCCGGCCCGTCGACCGTAGCGGTCCGCCCGAAGCGGGAGCACCAGACACCTGACGAAACTTGGGTGGGGTTCAGGCCGTCCAACGTCGCAACGACGCCGGTCATCGCCGGGCCAGCAGCGGCAGTCCGTCCTGGTGCAGGCGGAAGCCGTCGAGATCGGCGGATTCGTCCGCGAGACGCAGGTCGGGAAGCCGCCGCGCGATCCGTTCGAACATGATGCGGCTCTCCAACCGGGCCAGGTGCGCGCCCAGGCAGAAGTGGATCCCGTGCCCGAAGGCGATGTGCCGGCGAACGTCGGCGCGGTGGATGTCGAACACGTGCGGCCGGTCGAACACCGTCGGGTCGCGGTTGGCTCCCCACAACGACAGTCCCACCCGGTCGAACGCGGGTATCCGTCCACCGGCGATCTCGATGTCCTCGAAGGCGAATCGGGGTGGCACGATCTCGACCGGCCCGCGGTATCTGAGTGTCTCCTCCACCACCGCCGCCGCCAGTGACGGGTCGGCTCGCAGGGCCTGCCATTGCTCGGGGTGGGTGAGCAGGAGTCGGATGCCGTTGACGATCAGGTCGACGGTCGTCTCCTGGCCGGCGACGAGCAGCAGTTGCACCAGCGCCACCAACTCGTCGCGGTCGAGTCGGTCGCCCCGCTCCTCCAGGGCCACGAGCTGCGAGATCAGGTCCTCTGCCGGGTCCGCCCGGCGCCGGGCCGCCAGCTCGTCGAGGTACGCCCCGAACTCGACGGTGGCCGCCGGCCCGTCGACGCCGGCCGACACGATCGCGGCCGACCACCCCCGGAACCGTGGTCGGTCCGGCCTCGGGACGCCGACCAGCTCCGCGATGACGTTGACCGGCACCGGGTCGGCGAGATCCCGCACCCCGTCGATGCGTCCCCGGTCGCGCGCCCGGGCGATCAACCGATCGGCGAGGTCCGTGATCCAGGGCTCCAGCCGGGCCACGGCCCGTGTCGTGAAGCCGCCGCTGACCAGCCCCCGCAGGCGGGTGTGGTCGGGCGGGTCGAGGCTGATGAGCTGCCGGGACTCGATCCTCGCCGCCTCGGACAGCGGCCGCGGGGCCGATTGCCGCGGACGGGGACAGTGCCGGTGCACCTCGTGCCCGATCGCCGGGTGACGCAGTCCCGTCAGCACGTCGGCATGTCCGGCGATCACCCAGAACCGGTTGCCCGCCGGGTCGACCTGGAGCACCGGACCGCCGCTGTCCCGTACCCGGTCGTAGAACCGGTGCGGGTCACGACGAACCGCGGGATCCCACAACTCCGAGTTGCCGAACTCCGCGAACAAAGCTGCCTCCTCGAACGGGAAGTCCACCGTGTACTGCGGTCGCCGTGCGTACCCGCCTGGCCGCCGCGCCACGAGTTCCGGCTGCGGGCGTACGGCCCAAACCGGCCGGGCCGGCGTGGTTGAGCGCTAACATAGATATGTTTCACGCAGGTGTCAACGAGCGAGTCTTACTCGTACGTAGGGATTGACGACCCTGCGAGTTAGCGCTCACACTGCCTGTCATCAGGGGCTCCGGTACCGGTGGCCCATTCCCCCTCGTGGCCGCTATGGACGCCGACTTCGGTGGACCAGCACGACGGTTGATGGAGGAGGTCCGATGCAGTAGGTCCATGCCAACGACGAGCCGCGTCCCGGCTTGCGGGCGGGAACGTGCCACGCCGCCCGCCGGGCTCATGCCGTACGCGTTGCCACCGGCGCCGCGCTCGGCCGGCGCGCGCCACGGACCGCGCGACCGTCCGCTGTGGCCGGCCGCGCGCGATGGTAGGCCGCGGCGCGACGAGTTGCCCGCGACGGGCCACGCCGGGTGAGCCGATCCGCCACCGGCGCGACGCCACCGGGCCGCAGCTTCCTGGACCCACCCAGCGGCACCCGCCGCCGGTCGCCGCCCAGCCGACGGGTCGGCGTTCCGGCGCGATCGGCCCGACGCGGGTCCCTCACCCGAGCCATCCAGATACCGCGACCAGAAGCCTGGCCGAGCGGTCAGCGCACACCCATGTGGAAGGACGTTCCCCAGTGACTGAATCCGACAAGCGCACCGTCAACCGACGTCAGGTTCTCCAGGCATCGGCCATCGGCGTGGCCGCGGTGGCAGGCGCCGGCGTGCTCCCGGCGGCCGCCGCCCAGGCGGCGACAACCACCGAGCCGGCAACCGGCCCGACGGCGCTCACCTCGGCCACACCCGATCTCGGCCCCGGCGGCACCGCGCCGATCCGGCCCTTCCAACTGCGGGAGGTGAAGCTCGGCGACGGGCTGTTCCAGGAGAAGCGCGACCGCATGAAGAACTACCTGCGGCAGTTCGACGAGCGGCGCTTCCTCGTCCTGTTCAACAACCAGGCCGGTCGGCCGAACCCGTCGGGCGTCTCGGTCCCCGGGGGCTGGGAGGACGGCGGGCTGCTCAGCGGCCACTGGGCCGGTCATTTCATGACGGCCCTCGCGCAGGGCTACGCCGACCAGGGCGAGCCGATCTTCAAGAGCAAGCTCGACTGGATGGTCGGCGAACTCGCGGCGTGCCAGGCGGCGATCACCGCCCGGATGGGCAACGGCGGCCCCGGCGGCGGGGATCCGCAGCAGCCGCAGATCGGCCGGGTGGCGGGCCGCTTCGGCAACGGGCTGCGCCTGAACGGACCGAGCAAGGCGCAGCATGTGACCCTGCCCCAGGAGGCGATCAGCCAGATCACCAGCTTCACCATCGCCACCTGGGTGAACCTCGCCTCCACCCAGACCTGGAGCCGGCTGTTCGACTTCGGTCAGAACACCACGGTCAACATGTTCCTGACCCCGCGCGCCGGCGTCACCGGCAACGTGCCGAGATTCGCCATCACGGTCGGCGGATCCGGTCAGGAACAGCAGATCAACGGTAACGCCGCGCTGCCGACGAACCAGTGGGTGCACCTGGCTGTCACCCTGTCGCAGAACACCGGAACGCTGTACGTGAACGGTCAGCAGGCCGGCGTGAACACGAGCATGACCCTCAGCCCGGCCAACCTGGGCAACCCCGGGAACCGGTGGATCGGGCGTTCGCAGTACGGCGATCCGTACCTGGACGCGACCATCGACGAGTTCCACATCTTCGACCGCGCCCTGAGCCAGCAGGAGGTGCAGTCGCTGCTGGACTCGCCGGCCGGGACCACCGGCGGCGGGACCATCGCCTGGTACCGGTTCGACGAGGACGGTGGCACCACCCTCAAGGACTCCTCGCCCAACGGCCGCGACGCCGGCGTCGTGGCGGCCCAGGACAGCGGGACCGGCCTGTGGATCCCGACCCACCCCGGCTACCTCGGTGCGATCCCGGAGGACGCGGTGCTCCGGCTCGGTCCGCCGCGCTGGGCCGTCTACGGCGGCAACGCGAGCACCAACACCTGGGCTCCCTGGTACACGCAGCACAAGATCATGCGTGGGCTGCTCGACGCCTATTACCACACGGACAACGAGACGGCGCGCGACGTCGTGGTCAGGATGGCGAACTGGGCCCACCTCGCGCTGACGGTCGGGGACAAGAACCACCCCGCCTACACGGGTCCCATCACCCGGGACAACCTGAACTACATGTGGGACCTCTACATCGCCGGGGAGTCCGGTGGGGCCGGCGAGGTGTTCCCCGAGATCTACGCGCTCACCAGCGACCCGAAGCATCTGGAGACCGCGAAGTTGTTCGACAACCGCGAGTCGCTGTTCGGGGCGTGCGTCGAGAACCGGGACATCCTCGTGACGACGCCGCAGAACCGGCCCGGTCGTCGCCGCCCGGACCGGCTGCACGCCAACTCGCACGTACCGCAGTTCGTCGGGTACCTGCGCGTCTACGAGCACAGCGGCGATCAGGAGTACTTCCAGGCCGCGAAGAACTTCTTCGGCATGGTCGTCCCGCACCGCATGTTCGCCCACGGCGGGACCGGCGGCAACTACCCCGGTTCCAACAACAACATCGAGATGTTCCAGAACCGGGACAACATCGCGAACGCGATCGCCCAGGGCGGCGCGGAGACCTGCACCACGTACAACATGATCAAGCTGGCCCGTAACCTGTTCCTTCACGAGCACGACCCGGCGTACCTGGACTACTACGAGCGGGGCCTGCTCAACATGATCCTCGGCTCGCGCGCCGACAGCACGAGCGTCAGCAACCCGCAGGTCACCTACTTCCAGCCGTTGACCCCGGGCACCACCCGCAGCTACGGCAACACCGGCACCTGCTGCGGCGGGACGGGCGTCGAGAACCACACCAAGTACCAGGAGACGATCTACCTCAAGTCGGCCGACGGCGGCACGCTCTGGGTCAACCTGTTCATACCGTCCACGTTGACCTGGGCCGAGAAGGGCTTCACCGTCACCCAGGAAACGAGCTTCCCCCGCGACGACCGGACGAAGCTGGTCGTCAACGGCAGCGGCCGGCTCGACCTCAAGCTGCGGGTACCGGGCTGGGCCGAGCGCGGCTTCTCCGTCACGGTCAACGGCGTCGACGCCCAGGTCAACGCCAAGCCGGGGACGTACGTCACGCTGAGCCGGACCTGGACGTCCGGCGACACCATCGAGGTCCGGATGCCGTTCAGCATCCGGATCGAGCGGGCGCTGGACCGCCCCGACACCCAGGCGATCTTCTGGGGTCCGATCCTCCTGCAGATCCTCGGGAACCCGGGTGGTGGCAACTACCGCGAGCTGTCCCTCTACCGCCACCTGAAGCGGGACGCCGACTACGCCCGTTCGGCCGTCACCCCCGCGGGCACCACGGCGGCCGGTGACCCGCTCTTCACCACGCACGGCCTCACCCTGCGGCCGTACTACATCAGCGACTCGCAGGCCACCTCGTCGTACTTCCGGCGGGTCGAGCCGACGATCGTGTTCGGCTCCGTCGACACCGGCGTGCCGAACTACAAGCGCAACGACGGTCTGCCGAACTACGACGTCCCCGTGACGGGCATCCCGTCACCCGGCGAGGACGGCCCGACCTTCCTCGATCTGGTGTGGGACCAGGCGCCCTTCGCCAACCACGGTGGCTTCCAGTCGGCGGTCGCCCGGACCGCCGAGGCGTTCCTCAACGCCGGCATCTTCACCAGCGCGGAGAAGGACCGCGTCGTGTCGAGCGCCGCCCACGCGAAGAACGACCTCGCCCCGTAGGTGACGCCGGCGGTTGTCCGGCCTGCCTCGTGTGCGGGGGCGTGACGCGACGTTTTGCCGAGGAAGAGGCCGCGGCCCGGCCGAGTTGAGTCGACCGGGCCGCGGCTGTTCCGAGAGCTGCGCCGACGGAACCGCGCGGGAAGCGGGCACGAGACACGGGGACGATGCGCGCACGAGGCGCGGATGCGGCGCGCATGGATGTGAGCGCGCACAGGACAGCGCCCACCATGACGGCCTTCCAGGCAGGTCAATGGGCCGCGCGCGGGCGCAAGAGTGCGCCCGTCCACCATAACATCCAATGCCCTCGATGCGGCCAGGCTTCCGCGGCACCCCGGCGACACGTGGATTCCGGGCGCCACGATGATCTCCACGAGGACCCCTGGAAGCGACCACACGATCGGGTGGCAGCGCACGACGCCCAGAGCGGGAGCCTCCACAAGCGATTAGATGACCTCCGACCTCCGCGCAGCCGGGGGTTCGCGAGGCGGGGCGACAGCGTTACGAGGACGTTTCCAAAGAGTCCTTGACGGATCCTATGTGAGCGCTAACACTAGGGCGAGCGGGTGAGCGGAGGATGTCATGACTGCTTCGGGGGGACCCGACGACCACCTGGACGTGCCGCCGCGTCCACACGCCACCCTGGAGGTGACGGCATGAGTGAGCAGTTCCGCATGGGCGCCGAGGTGGCGCGGCTACGCGAGACGGTGGCCGCCCTGCACGCCGAACTCGTCCGGTACGGCCTGGTGGCCTGGACGGCCGGCAACGTCTCGGCACGGGTGCCGGGGCGAAGCCTGATGGTGATCAAACCGAGCGGGGTGTCCTACGACGACCTGCGACCCGACAACATGGTCGTGTGTGACCTCGACGGGGTCGTGGTCGAGGGCGACCTCGCACCGTCGAGCGACACCGCCGCACACGCCTACGTCTACCGGTCGATGCCCGACGTCGGTGGCGTCGTGCACACCCACAGCACCTACGCGACCGCCTGGGCCGCGCGGGGCGAGTCGATCCCCTGCCACCTGACCGCGCAGGCCGACGAGTTCGGCGGCGAGATCCCGGTGGGCCCGTTCGCCCTCATCGGCGGTGACGACATCGGCAAGGGCATCGTGGCGACCCTCTCCGGGCACCGCTCGCCGGCGGTGCTCATGCGTAACCACGGGGTCTTCACCATCGGCCGGAACGCGCGAGCGGCGGTCAAGGCCGCGGTGATGTGCGAGGACGTGGCGCGCACCGCACACCTGGCCAGGACGCTCGGTCAGCCGACGCCGATCGCCGCCGAGGACATCGACTCGCTCTACGAGCGCTACCAGAACGTCTACGGACAGACCACGGTTCCGGCCGCCAACCGGTAGCGCGGACCCGTGCCGGCCGGCGCCCCCAGGGCTCCGGCCGACTCACCACACCTGGACAGAGCACCTTCCCACGGCCTGGCTCTCCGGCACGCCGGTACGCCAGGCACGGCTGGTTACCCACCTCACCCTCGTAAGGAGTCACATGATGAACACCGGCAATTCGATCAGCCGCCGCGGGTTCGGCGCCATTCTGGCGGCCGGGCTGCTCGCCACCGGGCTGGCCGGGTGCTCCAACAGCGACACCGGCGGCGACGGCGGGAAGAGCGGGGACGGCAAGATCGTGCTCGGGTTCTCGCAGGTCGGCGCGGAGAGCGGCTGGCGTACCGCGAACACCAACTCGATCAAGGAGGCCGCCGCCACGGCCGGCATCGAGCTGAAGTTCGACGACGCCCAGCAGAAGCAGGAGAACCAGATCAAGGCGATCCGCAACTACATCCAGCAGAAGGTCGACGTCATCGCCTTCTCGCCGGTGGTGGAGTCGGGCTGGGACACCGTGCTCAAGGAGGCCAAGGACGCCGGTATCCCGGTGATCCTGACCGACCGCGCGGTCGACTCGGCCGACAAGTCGCTCTACAAGACCTTCCTCGGCTCGGACTTCGTGAAGGAGGGTCGGCTCTCCGGCGAGTGGCTGGTCGAGCAGACCAAGTCCGCGACGGGCCCGGTGAACATCGTGGAGTTGCAGGGCACCACCGGATCGGCGCCCGCCAACGACCGTAAGAAGGGCTTCGCGGAGGCGATCGCCGCCAACCCCAACCTGAAGATCATCGCGTCGCAGAGCGGTGACTTCACCCGTGCCGGCGGCAAGCAGGTCATGGAGCAGTTCCTCAAGGCCAACCCGAAGATCGACGTGCTGTTCGCGCACAACGACGACATGGGCCTGGGCGCGCTGGAGGCGATCAGCGCCGCGGGCAAGGTGCCGGGCAAGGACATCACCATCATCACCGTCGACGCGGTGAAGGACGGCATGCAGGCCCTGGCCGACGGGAAGTTCAACTTCATCGCCGAGTGCAGCCCCCTGCTCGGCCCCCAGCTGATGGACCTGGCGAAGAAGGTCCACGCCGGTGAGACGGTGCCGACCCGGATCGAGACCGAGGAGACCACCTTCACGCAGGAACAGGCCAAGGAGGCCCTGCCGAACCGCAAGTACTGACGAGCCGGGCACCCGCACTCGCCACGCGTCCACGCCGTGAGTGCTCGCCGGCACGACGAGCGGGCCGGCGGTGTGTCGACCACACCGCCGGCCCGGGGCACTCTCCCGCTCCGTGAGCCGACGGGCCGGGACCGTCGCGCACGGTGGCGGTGGCCGCGCACCTGACGACAATCACGAAAGGTCTGGTGGGATGTCGGACAGGCATCCGGTCCTGACGATGACCGCGATCAGCAAGTTCTTCCCCGGGGTTCGCGCCCTCGACGGTGTCGACTTCCGGATGTTCCCCGGCGAGGTGCACGCCCTGATGGGCGAGAACGGCGCCGGCAAGTCCACCTTGATCAAGGTGTTGACCGGGGTGTACGGCAGCGACGCCGGCACCGTCACGCTCGACGGCGCCCCGGTCTCCTTCACCGGCCCCATGCAGGCCGCCGCGGCCGGGGTGAGCACCGTCTACCAGGAGGTGAACCTCTGCCCGAACCTCTCCGTGGCGGAGAACATCTTCATCGGGCGTCAGCCGCGACGGTTCGGGACGGTGAACTGGCGCGAGATGCGCCGCCGCGCGAAGGCCCTGCTGGCCCGCCTCGACCTGCACATCGACGTCACCGAACTGCTGGGCGGTTACTCGCTGGCCGTACAGCAGATGGTGGCGATCGCGCGCGCGGTCGACGTACGCGCCCGGGTGCTGATCCTCGACGAGCCCACGTCCAGCCTGGACGCCGACGAGGTCGCGCAACTGATGCGCATCATGCGTCAGCTACGCGACGAGGGCATCGCCATCCTCTTCGTCACCCACTTTCTCGACCAGGTGTACGGGATCGCCGACCGCGTCACCGTACTGCGCAACGGACGCCTCGTCGGCGAGTACCCGATCGCGGAGCTGCCGCAGTTCGCCCTGGTGGAGAAGATGATCGGCAAGGAACTCGACACCCTGGAACGTCTCGACGAGCAGGCCGGGCGGGACCTGGCGGCCGTCGAGACGGGCACGCCGGTCGTCGAGGCGACCGGGCTTGCCCGGACCGGCTCCGTGGCGCCGTTCAGCCTCACCATCCACGAGGGTGAGGTGGTCGGCATGGCCGGGCTGCTGGGATCGGGGCGCTCCGAGGTCGCCCGGTTGCTGTTCGGCGCCGACCGGGCCGACCGGGGCCAGCTCGCCGTGGACGGCCGGCCGGTCACCATCCGGGGGCCGGTCGCCGCCATCGACCGGAACATCGCGTTCTGCTCGGAGAACCGACGCACCGAGGGCCTGGTGGGCGACCTGTCGGTGCGGGAGAACGTCATCCTGGCGATGCAGGCGGCCCGCGGGTGGCTGCGGCCGGTGCCCCGGCGCCGCCAGGACGAGCTGGTCCGGCGCTACATCGACGCGCTGAGCATCCGTCCGAGCGACCCGGACATGCCGGTGCGCAACCTCTCCGGCGGCAACCAGCAGAAGGTCCTGCTCGCCCGGTGGCTGATCACCGAGCCACGGCTGCTCATCCTGGACGAGCCGACCCGTGGCATCGACATCGGCGCGAAGGCCGAGATCCAGCGCCTGGTGGTGCAGCTCTCCGACGACGGGATGGCGGTGCTGTTCATCTCCGCCGAGTTGGAGGAGGTGCTACGGCTCAGCCACAAGGTCGCCGTGATGCGCGACCGGCAGCTGGTCACCCAACTGGCCAACGACGACAGCCTCGACGCCGAACGCGTCATGCGCGTCATCGCCAGCGGAGCGGAGCAGAAGGGGCGGGACCAGGCATGACCACCTGGAGAACACGCCTGTCAGGCGTCACCGGTCACCGACTGTTCTGGCCGGTCGTGGTGCTCGTGGCGTTGCTGGTGGCGAACACGGCCTACCGGCCGAGCTTCCTCGCCGTCGAGGTCAAGGACGGACACCTGTACGGCAGCCTGATCGACATCGTCCGGCTCAGCGCCCCGCTGATCCTGGTCGCCCTGGGCATGACCCTGGTGATCGCCACCGGCGGGATCGACCTGTCCGTGGGGTCGGTGGTGGCCGTGAGCGGCGCGGTGGCCTGCCTCTACATCAGTCGCCAGCCGGACCAGAGCGACCTCGGCGGCGTACTGACCGCCCTGGCCCTCGCGTGCGGGGTGGCGCTGCTCCTCGGCGCCTGGAACGGGGTGCTGGTCGCCGTGATCGGCATCCAGCCGATCATCGCCACCCTGATCCTGATGGTCGCCGGACGCGGCCTGGCCCAGTTGATCACTTCCGGTCAGATCATCACCATCAACAGCGGTCCCTATCGGATGATCGGGCTCGGCCACCTGTTCACCCTGCCGTTCGCGATCATCATCGCCCTGTTGGTGACCCTGACCGTGGCGGTGCTGACCCGCCGTACCGCGCTCGGGATGACCATCGAGGCGGTCGGCGGCAACGCCGAGGCCAGCCGGCTGGCGGGCATCCGCGCGCGGCGCGTCAAACTGCTCGCGTACGTGGTGAGCGCCGTCTGCGCCGCCGTGGCCGGGTTCATGATGACCGCGAACGTGTCCAGCGCCGACGGCAACTCGGCCGGGCTGTGGGTCGAACTCGACGCGATCCTCGCCGTGGTCATCGGCGGCACGTCACTGGCCGGGGGTCGTTTCCACCTCGGCGGCACCGTGGTCGGCGCGCTGCTCATCCAGACCCTGACCACCTCCGTGTACGCGATGAACATCGACCCGCAGACCTCCCTGCTGTTCAAGGCGATGGTGGTGATCGCGGTCTGCCTCATCCAGGCGCCGGCGTTCCGCGCCAGGTTCCGCCGCCGGCGGGTACGCGGAGCGCCACCGTCGGCCGCGGCGGCCCAGGAGAAGGAGCAGGTGGCAGCCTGATGAGTACGACGCAACTGACCACGCGGCTGACCCGACCGGCGTGGTTGCGGCTGCCTCGGCGGCAGGTCCCGGTGCTGGTCAGCCTCGGCCTGCTGCTGGTCATGTACGGCATCGGCGTCTCGCAGTACCGCGCCTTCTCCAACGTCCAGGTCATCTTCAACGTCTTCATCGACAACGGCTTCCTGCTCGTCGTCGCGGTCGGCATGACCTTCGTGATCCTGACCGGCGGCATCGACCTGTCGGTCGGCTCGGTGGTGGCGATGACCGCGATGGTGTCGGCCGCCCTGCTGCGCGACGGCCTTCCGCCCGCCTTGGTGCTGCTGATCGCGCTGCTGATCGGTCCGACGCTCGGGTTCGTGATGGGCTGCGTCATCCACTTCTTCGAGATCCAACCGTTCATCGTCACCCTGGCCGGCATGTTCTTCGCCCGCGGCCTGTGCACCTGGATCAGTTCGGTCTCCATTCCCATCTCCGACGGCTTCTGGACCGACGCCGCGCAACAACGGATCAGGATCGGCGACAACTTCGTGACCGTCAGCGTCCTCATCACGGTCGCGGTGGTCGCCGTGGCCGCGTACACGCTGGCCTACACCCGGCTGGGCCGCAACGTGTACGCGATCGGCGGCAACCCGCAGTCGGCCCTGTTGATGGGCCTGCCGGTCGGTCGTACCCGGATCGCCGTCTACACGATCAGCGGGCTCTGCTCGGCGATCGGGGGCATCCTGCTGTCGTTCTACACCCTGTCGGGGGCCCCGCTGATCGCCGTGGGCATGGAACTGGACGCGATCGCCGCGGTGGTCATCGGCGGCACCCTGCTCACCGGCGGGTCCGGCTACGTGCTGGGCACCATGCTGGGTGTGCTGGTGCTCGGCGTCATCCAGACACTGATCACCTTCGACGGCACGCTCAACTCGTGGTGGACCAAGATCGTGATCGGCGGCCTGCTATTCGCGTTCATCCTCCTCCAGCGCCTCATCGCCATCCGCAAGAAGTAACCCCGACCCGTTCATCGGAAGGCACCCCATGACTAGCCCAGCCCCGGCCGCGGAGGTCTGGTTCCTGACCGGCAGCCAGAGCCTCTACGGCCCGGAGACCCTGCGTCAGGTGGCCGCTCAGTCCCAGCAGATCGCCGCGCGGCTCGACGCCGACCCGGCCATTCCCGCCCGGGTGGTCTGGAAGCCCGTACTCACCTCCAGCGCCGAGATCCTGGCCGTCTGCCGCGACGCCGCCGCGCAGGGGGTCGTGGGGGTCATCGCGTGGATGCACACCTTCTCGCCGGCGAAGATGTGGATCGCCGGCCTGGACGCGCTGCGCACCCCGCTGCTGCACCTGCACACGCAGGCGAACGTGGCGCTGCCGTGGTCCGAGATCGACATGGACTTCATGAACCTCAACCAGGCCGCCCACGGCGACCGGGAGTTCGGGTACGCGCAGACCCGCCTCGGGGTGGCCCGCAAGACGGTGGCCGGGCACGTCAGCAGCCCGCGGGTCACCGCCCGGATCGCGGCGTGGACCCGGGCCGCGACCGGGTACGCGACGATGCGTTCGCTGCGGCTGGTCCGCTTCGGCGACAACATGCGCGACGTGGCCGTGACCGAGGGCGACAAGGTCGAGGCAGAGCTGAGGTTCGGCGTCTCCGTCAACACGTACGGGGTGAACGACCTGGTGCACGCCGTCGACGCCGTCCCCGACCCGAGAATCGACGAACTGGTCGAGGAGTACGCCGACCTCTACCGGCTCGACCCCGCGCTGCGACCCGACGGCGAGCGCCACGGTTCGCTGCGCTACGCCGCCCGGATCGAGGCCGGGTTGCGGGACTTCCTCAGGGCTGGCGGGTACGGCGCCTTCACCACCAACTTCGAGGACCTCGGCGGGCTGCGGCAACTGCCCGGCATCGCCGTGCAGCGGCTGATGGCCGACGGCTACGGCTTCGGCGGGGAGGGGGACTGGAAGACCGCCGTGCTGGTGCGCACGCTCAAGGCCATGTCGGTCGGCACCACCGGCGGCACCTCCTTCATGGAGGACTACACCTACGACCTCACCCCGGGTCGGGAACTCGTCCTCGGCGCGCACATGCTGGAGGTCTGCCCCAGCATCGCCGCCGCGACGCCGACCGTGGAGATCCACCCGTTGAGCATCGGCGGGCGCGAGGACCCGGTGCGGTTGGTCTTCGACGCCCGGCCCGGCCCGGCGGTCGTCCTCGGACTGGCCGACCTCGGCGAGCGATTCCGGCTGGTGGCCAACGAGATCGACGTGGTCGCCCCACCGCAGCCGCTGCCCAAGCTGCCCGTCGCCCGGGCGGTGTGGCGGCCCCGCCCGGACCTCACCGCCTCCGCGGAGGCGTGGCTGACCGCCGGGGCACCGCACCACACCGTCCTGTCCCAGGCCGTCGGGATCGAGGAACTGGACGACCTCGCCGAGATGACCCGCACCGAGCTTGTCGCCATCGACGCGGACACGACCCCCCGGCGGCTCGCCCACGAGATCCGCTCGAACCAGTCCTATTTCCGGCTGGCCAGAGGATTCTGAGTCCCAATATAAATTGACCGAGGTCGATTGGATTTTCGGGCACGTCCGGGCCGGAGCGCACCGACGACCACGCCGGAGACCGGGAGTCGCACGGCCCTCCCCACCGCTGTCGCCGTGGAGGGCCGTGCGACTCCGCCTTCGACGGCGGGGTTACGATGGCCGCGACGTGGAGGTGCCATGATTCAACAGCCGGCCGTGCGTGCCGCAGTGATGAGCGATGTCGCACGGCTGGCCGGCGTCTCCCACCAAACCGTCTCCCGGGTGCTGAACAATCATCCGAGCGTCCGGCAGGAAACCCGGGAACGGGTACTGCGGGCCGTACACCAGCTCAACTACCGGCCCAACGCACTGGCACGCGGGCTGGCCACCCGGCGTTCCCGCGTCATCGGCGTGGTCAGCTTCGACACGATCCTCTACGGCCCGGCCGCCACCCTGCTCGGCATCGAGCGCGCGGCCCGCGCCGCCGGCTACGGAATCAACATCGTCACCCTGGAGCGGCTCGACCGGGCCGGGGTGTCCTCGGCCATCGACGCCCTGGCCGAACAGTCGGTGGCCGGGGTCGTGCTCATCGCCCCGGTGGTCAGCGCCGCGATGGCCGTACACGGCATGCCGACCGGCGTACCGGCGGTCGTGGTCGAGCTGGGCGGCGACGGTGAGTTGCCCAGCGTCTCGGTCGACCAGGTGGCCGGCGCCCGCCTCGCCGTCGAGCACCTCCTCGAACTCGGGCACGAGACCGTGTGGCACATCGCCGGGCCGCGCGACTGGCTGGAGGCCCGCGACCGCATCGACGGGTGGCGGCTTGCCCTGGAGACGGCCGGCCGCCGCGTCCCGCCGGTCATCACCGGGGACTGGAGCCCGCGGGCGGGTTACGAGATCGGGCAGTCTCTCGTCGACCGTCCGGAGATCTCCGCGATCTTCTGCGCCAACGACCACCAGGCCCTCGGCCTGCTCCGCGCCCTCCACCAGCGGGGCGTGCGGGTGCCGGACGACGTCAGTGTGGTCGGCTTCGACGACATCCCCGAGGCCGCGTACTTCTCCCCTCCGCTGACCACCATCCGCCAGGACTTCGACGAGGTCGGCCGTCGGTGCGTCGCCGCACTGCTGGAACTGCTGGCCGCTGACCCGTCCTCCGGGCGAACTAAGCCGCCCCCGGTGCAACCGACGCTCGTGGTCCGGGACAGCAGCGGCAGCCGGAAGTCCTGAGCCGGGACCGTCGACCGGCCCGGCACGGCACGGCCCGGGCCGGTCGACGTCAGCAGAACCGGACGGTCACGGGACCAGATCCCGCTCGGACCTGGCAGCCGCGAGAAAAATGGCCTGCCGCTGCGATTCGGTGTGCCGCCCGGCGATGAGCCATTCGTTCGACACCTCCCGCACCCGCTGGAGGAACTGTCCGTGGTTGCGGAACGGCGCCGCCTCCCAGACCCGGTCGAGGAACGTCTCGCCGCCCTCGTCCCGGATGCCGTCGTTGGGTACGCCGGTGCTGGCCGAGCCGAAGACGACCTCTGGTTCGACGCGCTTCACGTACGGGTGGTAGGCAGCCGCCCAAGTGTTACCGCTAACATCAAGGTTGTCAATGCGGACGCGTTCCGGCCAGCGGCGAACGCGCGTTCGTCCGCCGAGACTCGTCATGCCTGGGCCGGTGGCTCCGAGGCGGCCACCCTGGCTGCGCTCAGCTGACCCGCCCATGGAGGGCGTCGGTGAGCCGCTTCACGGCGTCGTCGGGCAGGTTGCCGCCGTTGCTCAGGGCCTCCGTCACGATCTCCTGGAAGGTGCTGCTGAACAGCGCGTAGTGCGGGGTCACCGGTCGTGGCCGGGCCTTGGACAACGCCTGCCTCAGCGTCGGGGCGTATGGACGGACCAGTCGCACCTGCGGATCGTCGTACACGGTGGCCCGGGTGGCCGCGAGCCCGCCGTTGCGAAACAGTGCGCGCTCGCTCTCCTCGCTGGTGAGGAACGTGACCAGTTCCTGCGCCACCCGGGGATTCCTGGTGCTCGTGGCTACGGCGAGGTTCTGCCCGCCCAGCACACTCCGGCCGGGCAGCGGCGTGACGTCGAAGTCGGTCATCGGCCGGTCCCCGGTACGGAGCTGGCCGTACGCCACCGGCCAGTTGCGCATCAGCGGCACCTCACCGCGCTGGAAGGCCGCCCGGCTGGTGTCCTCCCGGAAGTCGTTCGACCGCGGATCGACCGCGGGCGGCAGGTCACCGACCGGTTTCATCGCCTCGGCCAGCCGCTGCAACCCGGCGTGCGCCTGCTCGCTGTCGATCACGACGAGGTCCTTCTCCGCGTCGTACACGTCGCCCTGGGCCGCCCAGATGGCCTCCAACGCGCTGACGGTCAGCCCTTCGTAGGCGGCGAGTGGGGTGACAAATCCGGCTTGCAGAGTCGGTTCGGCGTCCCTCAGCGCCCGTACGTCGTTCTGGCGCGGCGGCAGCGTCGCCGGCAGGGCGTCCGGCGGCACTCGTTTGCGGTAGAACAGCAGCCCGGCGTCGGTGTTGAACGGCAGCGCCCAGAGCTTTCCATCGAACTGGCAGGTCTTGAGCGGGGCGTCGAGGAAGCCACTGGTGTCCACCGAGTCGTCCAGCGGGCGGATGTAGCCGGCCGTGGCGAACTCGGCGGTCCAGGTGACGTCCAGGTTGTAGACATCGACGTTCGGGTTGTCCGACTGGGCTCTGGCCACCATCTCGCTGTGCTGCTCGTCCGCGCTGCGGGACAGTTTCTCCAGCCGGGCCGGCGTGTCCGGGTGCGCGAGGTTCCACTTGTCGACCAGCAACTGTCGCTGCCCGCCGGTGCTCTCGTCCGCCCCGGACAGGATCACCAGTTCCCCACTCCGCGCCTCCTGAGGCGGATGGTGGATCAGGCTACGGGCACTCGCGGCGGCGACCATCGCGAGCACACCCAGCGTGAACCAGGCGAACGGGCCGGAGAACAGCCGTCTCGCCCACGCCGCCGTCGTCCTGGCCTGCCGGTTTCCGCCGGCCGCCGATCCGGTCATCGTCCACTCCACAGGGTCGCGAAGAGCTGAGCCATGGTTCCCGGCACCCTCCCCGGGCTGGCCGGCAGGCATTCGCCGTGGCTGACGTCGGTCAGGAGGTGCAGCCCCGTCCCCTCCCTGCCCTTGATGTCCTCGCACCGCGCGTCGCCGGTGGCGATCACGTAAAGCCGGACACCCGAGGCGCCGGCCAGCTCCCTGACCTGCTGGGCCATTTGCCGCAGGCTGCGCCCGCTGCTGGTGTCCTCGCCGTCGGTCAACACCACCAACGCCCGGATCCGCTTGTCGTCGCCTCCGGCGGCCACCGCGCGCATACCCGCGAGGATGGTGGTGTAGAGCGGCGTCGCGCCGGCGGGCCGGACGCCGCGCAGCGCGCCGGCGGCCACCTCCCGATGCCGCGGCGAACCCGCCGCGATGCCGACCAGCTCGTGGGAATTGCGGCCGTTGGCGCCCGGGAACGACCACAGCCCGAACTCGTCGTGCGGACCGAGCTGCCCGAGTGCCTCGACCACGCCCTGTGCGGCGACCGTGAACCGGGTCACCTTCCCGGAGCCGGCGCTCTCGGCCATCGATCCCGAGGCGTCCACCGCGAGCAGGACCCGTCCGGAGAGCTTGGCCTGCCGGTACAGCTCCAACGTCGCCGCCAGGTCCCCCGGTACGCACGGGTTGCGGTCGAGGCTGGCGCACCCGGCGATCGGCGGATCCAGCCCCACCTCGCTGAGGTACGGACGGGTCCTCCCGTCCAGGAGCCAGTCGCGGAAGGCGTCCACCGCCTGGCTGTGCCGGGCACCGGTCCAGGCGAACTGCACGAAGGGGTGGTCGAGATTCGGTCCCTCGGCCACCGCCGGGCCGACCGTGCCCAGAATCGCGGGCGGGTCGATCGGAGCCTGGCAGCCGGCCCCGCCCAGGGCCCTGCCGGCCGTCAGGCGCCGCCAGGTCCGAAGGCTGGTGAGCACGGCTACGGGCAACTGCCCGGTCCGCAGGTGCGCGCACAGCAGGCTGACCTCGTCGGTCCCCGAGATCGTGGAGTTGAGCACGATCTGCTCCCGCCGCCGGGCCACGACCGGATCCACCATCCTGTCCCGGCCGTCGTGCAGGTAGGCGGCGGCGGCGAGCAGCCCGGCGGTCGAGGACTCGGGATCGGCGGCCGACAGCGACGATCCGGGGCTGTCCAACAGCGCCGACACCAGCCTGGACAGCGTCGCGGCGTCGTCGCGCGCGGCGGACGCGGCCGAACCGGCGAGCACGATCGGCGATGACGCGATCGACGTGATCCGCCGCAGCGGCGGCGGCAACCTTCCCTTCGCCGTCTCGTCCTCGGGTAGCGTACGGGCGAGAATGTCGCGGACCTGCCGCACATCCAACGTGGAGTCCGGCAGCCAGACGTCCGGACGCGGGCCCAGGTCGACGAGCGGGTGCTCGGTCCGCGAGTCGACCCAACCACGCGCAAGGGCGCCGCTGACCGACGCCGTGCCGGCCGCGTAGACGAAGGGGAACACGGTCGGGCATCCGCCGTTGTCGCGGGCGGTGCTGCGGGCGTACTGCTGGGCCACCTCACGGGTCGTCTGAAGGCCCTCGGGGGAGGTGAGGATGCGCAGTTCGGTGGTGTGTGGGCAATCGCCGTCGGCCGATCGCCAGACAACAACGACCATGGTTACGGCGCCGAGCAGGAGAACGGCGAGGGCGCCGGCCACGGCCCTTCTGACCCGACGCGGCACCGCCCCGTACAGCAGCTCGATCCATTCGAGCAACCAGTAGACGAACCGGCGGAAGTCGGTGAACCAGAGCTGAACCGCGAAGGCCACGATCGCGCCGATCAGCACGAGCCAGTTGTTGGTGGCCTGCTCCTTCACGAGCTCCGCGCCGCTCACGAGTGCCACCGCGAGCAGGGCGAACACGAATGCGGCCAGGCGGCGGCCCGTCCCGAATCGGCCCGGATCGTCAGGCACTCGGAATTCGCCCTCCACCAGACGCGCGGACGTGGCCTGGCGCCCCGTCTATGCCGCACTGCCCAGTTTAGGCGTTACCGCAAGCCTGATCGATTCACGCCGCCGAATCGCGGCTCGACTCGCCGCCCACGATTCGGCGCGACCACGCGGCCGATGTCGGCGCTCAGCAGGTGGGCGCGGTGAGCAGGTAGGCGCCGCGCGGATCCCAGCCGACCCGCCAGCCGGCCGCCAACGCCTCCTGCAACACGCCGCCGACGGCGTGCTGCCAGGCGCTGGCCACGGCCGGGGCGTCCCGTCGCAGCGCGGAGATGTCGGCCGGCACCGCGACCAACGCGGCGGGCGCGACGGCCCAGGCCGGGTCGAGCACCGGCAGCCCGTCGGCGGCGGCGACCGCCCACACCGGCTCGACGGCGCAGGTGGGTACGGCCGGCTCGCCGGTGAGGTGCCAGGCCACGAGCAACCGGTTGTACGGCAGTGGGGTGGGGCTGTCGGCGTCGCGAAGCCCCTCGTACCCGGGCAGGAACGCCTCCACGGTCGCGCCGAGCCGACGCAGGTTGAGGTTGGCGTTGACCGCGGCCATCGCGTCGAACGTCCAACGGATCTCCGTGACGCCCCGCTCGTGCGCCCAGGCCCGCTGGGCCAGCTTCAGCGCGATCGACACGCCTCGGCCACGGGCGCCGGGCAACACCGCCATCGGGCCGGACTGCACCAGTGGCTGGCCGTTGGCGGTCCACCCCGGCAGCGCGAGCAGCACGCCGACGGGCACCTCCCCGTCCCAGGCCAGCAGGACCGGGGAGCCGGCGGCGAGCAGGTTGCGCAGCAGGCTCGGCGGATAGAAGTGATGCCCCGCGCCCGGGGCGAAGACCCCGTCGAGGACGCTGACCGCGGCGGCGACGTCGACATGCGTGTCGACCGGGCGGATGTCGACGCCGGCGCGGGCGGCGGCCGCCACGGCCGGGTCGGCCGGCTCCGCCGCGGGCGATGGACAGGTGAGGGCCGCGACCGGATCGGCCAGCGGGTCGGGCGCGAACACCTGCCGGGTGGCGGCCTCGACCAGCTCGGTGATCGCGGCGACGGTCTCCACCGGATCGTCGGTGAGCACCTGCGATCCCTCGGCGGGCAGCAGTTCGGCGATGACCTCGCCGATGACGGCCTCGGGCACGTCGGCGGGCAGGACGTCGGCGACGATCTCGGCGAGCGGGCCGGCCACGGGGTCGGTGACGGGGTGGGACACTGCGTACTGCCTTCGGCTTGCGACGGAACGGTGCGGCGACGCCGGTGTCCGGAGGCCGGGCGTCGGACGGTCACTGTCCCGGAACCGGGGGCCGGGACAGTGACCGGCCGGTGACATGCCGGTGAAGATGTCGCAACCGGCCGAGCGTACCGGCGGTGTCGCGTCGCTGCTGACGGTGGGTCCGCCCGTTCCCCCGGCCTCGGGTGGCCAGGGGAACAGGCGTTTCCGTCACCCCGGGAGCCGCCGGTAGACGGGAATCTCGTCGATCGGCACGCTTCGCCGCACCTCGACCGGTCCGGTGTGCCGCTCGCCGGTGAAGAAGTCCTCCCACTCCCCCGCCGGCAGCCACACCGCCCAGGTCGTCGCGCCCGGCTCGGTGACCGGTGACACGAGCAGGTCGTCGCCGAGGTGCCACTGCTGCGGCCAGTCCCACACCCGCTCGTCGTCGGGGTGATCGAAGAACAGCGGCCGCATCAGGGGCTTGCCGGTCCGCACCGACCGCTCGGACTGCTCCACCAGGTAGGGCACGAGTTCCTCGCGCAGCCGCGCGAAGCGCCGGAACACCTCCAGCACGCGCGGCTCGCCGGCGCGCTCGGCGATGTTCCACGGCGTGCGGTCCACCGACGGCTCACGGTGATGGTTGAACTCGGAGTGGTACTGCATGATCGGAGCGAAACACGCGGCCGCGGCCGAGCGCAGGTAGAGTTCGGCGTCGGGGATCTCGCCGGAGAAGCCGGCCAGGTCCCAGCCCCAGTAGAAGACGCCGCCGACACCGGCGGTCAGCCCGGCGGTGATCGACGCCCGGTAGGCCGCCCACGTGGAGTCCTCGTCACCCGCCCAGTGAGCCGGGAACGCCGCCGAACCGGTGAAGCCGGCCCGGCTGAACGTCACCCCGTCGACCCTGGCCGAACGCATCAGCTCGTGGTAGGCGGCGGCGTAGTGCACCGGGAACAGGTTGTTCGCCTCGTCACCGCGCGACCCGTCGAAATAGCGCAGGTCATGGCCCCAGGGGTGCTCTCCGCCGTCGGTCTTGAAGCCGTCGACGCCGAGGTCCTCGACCAGGTAGCGGCGCTTCTCCAGCCACCACCGCCGCGCCTGCGGGTTGGTCCAGTCGGGCAGCAGCGCGCCGGGGAACCACCAACCGCGGTTGCGGTGCGACGACCCGTCGGCGTCGCGGACGGCGTACCCGCGCTCGGCCAGGGTCGCCAGGTCGGCGGCGATCTGGCCGTCGTCGCCCCGGTCGGTCGGCAGCAGCGGGATCTGCCACAGCAGCACCTTCACCCCGGCCTGGTGCAGCTCGTCGACCATCGCCTTCGGGTCCGGCCACGCGCCGTCGGGCGGGAACTCGAAGTCCGCGAGACGGTGCGGCGCGCCGTCCGGATGCACCGGGTAGCGCGCGTCGCGGAAGGCGACGAAGGTCGACTCGTCGCTCCACGCCTCGATGACGATCGCGCCGACCGGGATCTCCTCGGCGAGGCTGCGACGGACCTCGGCCAGCACCCGGGACTGGGTGTTCCACTCGTTTCCGCTCATCCACGGACGGAACACCCAGGACGGCGGCACGGTCGGCCGCCCGGTCTCGTCGAGGAACTGCCGTACCACCGCCGCCGGCTCACCGGCGTAGAGCCGCAGTGGCAGGGCGGGCTTCGCCGGGTCGACCTCGGCCTCGACGAGGATGCGGTCCGGCTGGGTGGCACCGACGTCGTACCAGGTCCGCCGGCTGGTCACCGTGTGGAACCCCCAGCCGGTCCGCCCGCCGGTGACCACGGCGAACGGCATCGGCAGGTAGGTTCGGTGACCCTGTCGCTTGTACTGCTCGAAGACGGTCGCGTCGAGCACCTGGCCGCGCTGGTCGAGCGCGTGGTAGCGCTCGCCGAAGCCGACGACGTGCTCGCCCTCGGCGAGCCGGAGCGCGAAGCGCACCCGCCGGGGCCCCTCACTGCCGGTCAGCCATTCGACGCTGTCGGGGACGACGGCGTCGACGGCGTCGGGGTCGCGTACCTCGAACCGCCCGCCGGCGCGCTGCCAGGCCAGCGGCCGTACCGGGAACGGGCCGGTCCGCACGTCGCCGCCCGCGCCGGTGCGGCCGACGACGTTGTACGCGTCGTCGCCGTCGGCGGTCACCCGGGCGATCCAGGCCGTGCGGCCGCCGGTGTCCGGGGCCGCGGTCGCCGCCGCGGCCAGGTGGCCGGCGGTGCCGACGGCGGGCGCGGGCGGCGCGCCGAAGTCGAGGGTCACCGTGGCCGGGTCGACCCGTCGGGCGGTCACCCGCGTGCCGTCGCCGAACTCGACCTCGACGGCGGCCACCGCCGGATCGGCGAGCACCCGGATCTCGTACGCCTCGCCGCTCAGCGGGTGCAGCGGGACGCGCTGGTCGAGGTCGTACCGGTAGGGGTGGCCGGTGCCGGCCGGGCGGTGGCTGATCAGTGGGGTGCTCACAGGACTCCTCGCGCTCACAGGCCGACCTCCAGGGCGAGCGTGACGAACATGGCGTGCGACCAGAGCAGGGGCGTGGCGACGGGGCCCCAGCGGTCGGTCCACTCGGCGATGTACGCGGGTCGTTGGGTGTCGCCGCTGACCTGCTCGGGCAGGTGCCCCTCCGGAGTGGCCTGCGCGGCGATCCAGTCGAGTCGGCGCGTCGCCTCCTCCGTGCGGCCGGTACGTGCCTCGTGCCAGCCGAGCCAGGCGGTGAGGATCAACCACTCCCCGCCGCCGTAGAAGGTGTCGCCGAGGTAGCGGTAGACGCCGCCGCGCAGCAGTTGCCGGCGTACCTGGTGGTAGGTGTGCTCGGCGACCGGGCCGCGGGGGTCGACCACCTCGAACGGGGTGAGGCAGGCCAGCAGGCTGCCGTCGACGGCGGTGCCGCCGAGCCATTTGGTGAGGTGTCCGTCGGAGACGCCCTCGCCGGTGACGAGCGTTTCGAGCGCTGTGACGCGCTCGGCGGCGGCGCGGGCGCGGGCGGGGTCGAGCACGGGGTCGCCGTGTTCGTCCCGGGCTCCGACGGCGGCGCGCAGGCCGGCCAGGACCGCGCCGAGCGTGGCGACGTGGCGGTGTTCGGCGTGCTCCTCCCACCAGTCGTAGCAGGGTCGGTCCCCGAACGCGGTCAGGTAGTCCACGGTGGACCGGATCGCCGACCGGTAAGGGGCGAGCGGGCGGGCGTGCCGCGCCGCGTGGGCCGCCAGGACCCACAGCCAGGTGCCGTAGCCGTCGAGCTGGAAGTTCCACCAGGGCTCGTCGCCGTCGCCGCCGTCGAGGGTGTAGCGGGTCGGCAGCATCTCGTCGGCCGGGACCTCGTCGCCGGCGGCGGCCCGGGCGACGAGCTCGGCGATCCGATCGGCCCGGGCGTCGATCACAGTGGCGCACCAGCGCAGGAACCGGTCGGCGCTGTCCGTCCGGCCGGCCCGGCTCATCGCGTCGGCGATGAAGGCGCCGTCCCGCAGCCAGCTGTACCGGTAGACCGGGTAGTCGGGGCTGGCCGGGTACGCGCCGGAGGGATGCTGATGGGCTTCGATGAGGGTGAGGCTGGACTCGACCAGGGTATGCAGGTCGGACCGTGCGGCGGTCGGCACGGGAGACTCCTTGAGGAAACGTCGGTATGGTACGTGCGGGGGTGCGGCCGAGCGCGAGACGGCCGCACCCCCGTCCTTCTGAACTACTTGATGAGGGCGGTGACGGCGGCTGCCGCCTCGTCCAGCGCCTGCTGCGGGGTCGCCTGCCCGGAGGCGGCCTTCTCCAGCGCCTGGGTGACCGTGTCCTGCATCTTCGCCTGCTGGGCGTCGAGGACCGGCGGCAGCGCGATGTTCTCGAGTGCCTCGAAGACCGCCTTGCGGTTGGCCGGCGGGGTCTTCGTGAGGTAGCTGTCGAACGCGGCCTGGTCGTTGACGGCGGGCAGCTCCCAGTTGGCGGCGAGCCGGGTCTCCACCGCCTTCTGGGAGGAACCGAGGAACCGGGCCCACTTCCAGGCCGCGGTGGCCTTCTTCGTCCTGGCGGAGACCGCGGTGGCGTTCATGAACACCGCGTTGGCCTTCCGGGCGTTGCCCGGCTCGGTGACGATGTCGAAGTCCAACCCGGCGGTGTCGGCGAGCCCCGAGATCTGCCAGATCCCGTTGTGCCACATGGCGAGCTTGCCCGACTTGAACAGCGCGGTGTCGTAGTCGGCCTTGCCGCCGATCTCGGCGACCGTCGGCTGCACCGTGCCCGGCTTGCCGAGCAGCCACTGCGCCGCCTCCAGGCCCTTGGCGTCGTTGAACGTCGCCTTCTTGCCGTCCTCGGACAGGAAGGATCCGCCGTTCTGCGCCAGCGCCTTGTAGAACTCGTGGAAGGTGACCGGCTGGTAGTCGCCGTAGACGCCCTTGCTCCGGTCGGTCAGCTTCTGCGCAGCGGCGCGCTCGTCGGCCCAGGTCCAGTCCGCCGTCGGGTAGGCGACGCCGGCCGCGTCGAAGAGCTTCTTGTTGTAGAACAGCACCACGTCGGAGAACGTCGACGGCACCGCGTAGAGCTTGCCCTTGAACTGGAAGGACTCCAGCGCCTTCGGGTAGAGCCGGTTCGCGTCGTAGTCCTTGTCGGCCTTGGCCCGCTCGTCCAGCGACAGCAGCGCGCCGGCGCGGGCGTACGTCACGAAGTTCTCGTAGTTCAGCTCGAACGTGTCGGGCGCGGTGCCACCGGCGATCGCGGTCTGCAGCTTGGTGAAGTAGTCGTCGTACGCGGCGGTCTGGACCTGGACCTTGATGCCTGGGTTCTGCTTCTCGAACTCGGCCTTGATCGCGTCGAGGTCCTTGAGGTGGTCGGGGGCGGCCGAGAAGGTGAAGTAGGTGATCGTGCCGGTGGCACCGTCGTCGGCGCCGCCGGAGGTGTCCTTTCCGCAGCCGGCGAGGAGGGTGGTCGCGGCGAGGGCTCCGGCAGCGGCGGCCAGGAACCGTCTTCTGGTGGTCATCGGATCTCCCTTTCGGGGGTGAGGTGGTGGTGAGGGTTAGGACTTGATTCCGGTGAAGGTGATGCCGCGTACGACGTAGCGCTGGGCGAGGACGTACAGGGCGAGGATCGGCAGGACGGACAGGGTGGAGCCGGCCATCACCACGTTCCAGGCCGTGCTGTACCGGCCCTGGAGCAGCGACAGCCCGACCGGCAGGGTCATGTGCGCCTCGGTCTGCGCGATGACCAGCGGCCAGAGGAAGGCGTTCCAGCTGGACATGAAGGCGAACACGGCGAAGGTGGCCAGCGCCGGGGCCACCAGCGGCAGCAGCACCTGGGCGAAGACCCGCAGGTGGCCGGCCCCGTCGACGTACGCCGCCTCGTCCAGTTCCTTCGGCAGGGCCAGGAACGCCTGGCGGAGCATGAACACCCCGAAGCTGGAGACCATCGTCGGCAGCAGCAGACCGGCGTAGCTGTCCACCAGCCCGAGGTGCCGCATCTCGATGAACAGCGGCACGATGATCACCTGCATCGGGATCATCATCGTGGCCAGGTACAGCACGAACACCGCGTTGCTGCCCGGGAAGCGCAGCCGGCTGAAGGCGTACGCGGCGGTGGCGCTGGTGAACAGCTGCAGCAGGGTGGACACGACGGCGACGCCGACGCTGTTGGCGGCGAAGCGCCAGAACGGGAAGGCCTCGCCCAGCCGCTGGTACGCCTCGACGGTGGACGGGTCGGGCAGCAGGGGCGCGTCGACCCGGGCGAGCTGCGGGTCACCGGTGAGCGAGGTGATCAGCATCCAGACGAACGGCCCGAGCATCGCCACCGCGCCGAGCGTGAGCGCGAGGTAACGCAGGATCTTCTTACTCATAGTGCACCCACCTGCGCTGTAGTCGGAGCTGGACCAGGGTGACCAGGAGGATCACCGCGAAGAGCACCATGCTCATGGCGGAGGCGTAGCCGACCCGCCCGTACGAGAAGGCGTAGCTGACGATCTGCTCGACCACGACGCTGGACGCGCCGCCCGGACCGCCCTCGGTCATCACCCACACCTGGTCGAAGACCTGGAAGCCGTTGATGAGGCTGATGACGGTCACGAAGAACAGCGACGGGGAGAGCATCGGCAGGGTGATGCTGCGCAGCCGGCGCCACCAGCCCGCGCCGTCGAGGGCGGCGGCCTCCAGCAGGTCGCGCGGGATGGCCTGCAGGCCGGCCAGCAGGATCACCGCGACGAAGCCGACGTCCTTCCAGACGGAGGCGAGCACCACGGACGGCATCGCCCAGTCCGGGTCGGTCCACCAGCCGGGTCCGGCCACGCCGACCGCGCCGAGGATCCGGTTGACCAGCCCGTCGGCCGGGTTGAGCAGCCATTTCCACAGCAGCGACACCGCCACCCAACTGCTGATCACCGGTAGGAAGAAGATGGCCCGGTAGAGGGTCATCGCGGGCAGCTTCGCGTCGAGCAGCAGCGCCACGGCGAGCCCGCAGACCAGCACCAGGGGCAGGTAGCCGGCCAGGTAGGCCAGGGTGTGGCCGAGCGCGGCGTGGAACTCGGCGTCACCCAGCAGTTCGGTGTAGTTGTCCAGCCCGACGAAGGCCGGTACGCCGATCAGGTTCCAGTCCTGGAGGCTCACCCAGGCGGTGCCGACCATCGGGCCGATCCAGAACCCGAGCAGCAGCACCAGGCTGGGGGCGAGGAAACCGGCCGCCGCGGCCACGGTGCGCGCCCGGCGCCCGGTGGTCCGACGGCGGTAACGCGCCCGGGGACCGCCGGATGCCGGCCGGGTGGTCGCGGCGGTGGTCGGCGCGGTCACTGGGTCACCTCGGCACCGGGGAACGCGGCCAGCCGGGCCCGGATCGCGTCGGTCTGCGCCTCGGCGTTGAGCGTGAACGGCGCCCGGAGCACCAGCGCAGCCGCGCCCAGCGCCCACTTCGCGTCGTCCCACGGGTCGACGTGGACGCTCACCCCGTCGGCCATCGGCGGGAACATGCCCGCGCGCAGGGCGGTGAGGAATCCGTCGGCCAGGTGGTCCCACGCCAGCGTTCCCTCACCGCTGACCAGCACCGCCTGGGGGTCGAGCACGGTGGCCAACCCGGCCGCGACGGCGCCGAGGCGCTCGCCGGCGGCGCGGTAGACGGCCAGGGCGCCCGGGTCGCCACGATCCGCCGCCGCCCTCAGGTCGGCCGACCCCGCGTCCGGGCCGACTGCGCCCGCGTCCCGCGCCTGCGCGAGCAGGGCCGCGTCGCACACGTACGTCTCCAGGCAGCCGCGCTTGCCGCAGTGGCAGGTCGGCCCGTCGGGGTCGATCGGCAGGTGCCCGAGTTCGCCCGCGGCACCGTGCCCGCCCCGGCGCAGGTCGCCACCCAGGACGACGGCCCCGCCGACGCCCTGCCCGAGGGTGATGGTCAGGAAGTCGTCGTACGGTCGGCCCAGTCCGTAGAGGTGCTCGTAGGCGGCCAGGGTGTTGACGTCGTTGTCGACCAGCACCGGCGCGTCGAGCAGCCGCGTGAGGTAGTCGCGCAGGGGCATGTGCCGCCAGCCGAGCAGGGGCGCCTCGACCAGGCCGGTGCGGCTGTCGACGAAACCGGGAACACCGAGCCCCACCCCGAGCAGCGGTGGATGGCCGGGCGCGGCGACGTGCGGCGCGAGCAGTTCGGACAGCGCGTCGAAGGGGTTGACGGCGCTCTCGTCGAACGGCGCGGCGAAGGTGTCCAGAACGGTGCCGTCGAGGTCGGCGCGTACCCCGGTGAGCCGACCGGCGGCGACCTTCACGCCGATCGCGTGCGCGGCCGGGCCCACCACCGCGAGGAGTTCGCTCGGTCGGCCGCCGCGGGGCATGCCGTCGTCGACCTTCTGGATGACGCCCGCCTCGATCAGGGAGCGGGTGACCGCGGTGACGGTCGGCGGGCTGAGGCCCAGTCGCCGGGCGACGTCCGCGCGCGAGATCGGGCCGTGTCGCCCGATCAGGGCGAGCACGGCGACCCGGTTGACGTCTCGCAGGCGGGGACCCGACGTCGCAGCCGTCACAGCACACTTCCTTCCGAAGCCAAATTCGATGGCCGAAGAAAGTCTCGGAAGATAGGGCCTGCGTGTCAATCCCCGAGGGAGACGAATTTGCTCGTACCCGCCCGACCGCCCGTGAAGCGGCGAGCGGCGGCCGGGCGGCGGTCGATGTCGCTGGTCAGCGCCACCACGGCCGGCTCGCCACCGCGACCGCACGGCCGACCGGCCCGACCAGATCGTCGCCCACCTGGTCGATGCCGCGGATCCACTCGGCCGCGACCACCAGGGCGGTCGCCGACCCGGCGACCGCCTCGTCGCCACGCCAACGTTCCAGGCAGGTACGCACCGGCACATTCAGATCCGGCAGGATGGGCCAGTCCGGTGCGCCTCCCGTGCCGGCCAGCCGGTCGGCCAGCCGCTCCAGCCCGTCGAGCAGAGCCTGCTGCGCCGATCGGACGGGCTCGACCGCGTCCCGGCACCGGTCCGCCCGATAGCCGTGATCGGTGGCCGCGCCCTCCAACAGGTTGGCCGCCAGGGCCAGGTAGTTGGCCCCCGTCATCAGGACCACGGCGTTCGAGGAGTCGAGCGGCCCGGTCGGCCGCTCGGCCAGGTAGGCGCCGAGTGCCAACTCGGCCCGGGTACGCGCGCCCGCCGGCGGGGCCGGAGCGGGCCGCTGTTCGGCGGCGCCGACGGCCAGCAGCCGGTCGAAGGCGTACCGGAGCCGCCCGATCGCGGCCCGGTGGTACGCGGCGGCGCTCCGGATGAACTGGCGGCGCGTTCCGTGCGGCCACATCAGCAGGCTGAGCGCGACGCTGACGGCCACGCCGACCCCGATGTCCTCCAGCCGAACCAGACCCAGGCGCCAGCCGACCGGGGCGAGCAGATTGAAGATGATCATCAGGTCGAGCGTGAACGCGGCCTGGCTGAGCAGGAACCGCTGGGAGCCGGAGGTGTACGCGGACAGGAGAACCGCGACCGGGAGCGCCGCCCACAGCCACGCCGGACGGCCGGCGGTCCCGATGATCACTGCCGAGCCGACGACGACGCCCACCACGTTGCCGGCGACGGCCCGTACAACCGAGCGGGCGGTACCCAGGGCGTTGGTCCGCAGCACCTGCAACGTACCCAGCACCACCCAGAACGCGTGCGGCAGGCCCAGCCGCCCGGCGAGCCACACCGACACCGCCAGGCCGAACCCGGTCCGCAGGCCGTCGCGCAGCGCGGTGGAGCCCGGTGCCGCGGAGGACGCCAGCCACCGCAGGCGACGGTGGCGAGCCGGGTAGTCGGCCAGGACCTCCTGCCCCGCTCCGCCGCCCCGCGCACCGGTGTCCCGGCCGGCCGCCGCCGAGGCGTTGGCGGCCACCGCCGTCGCCAGGTGCGCCAGCACACGCAGCGTATGGTCGACTTCCAGCGCGTCGAGGATCTGCTCCCCCGGCGCCGAACGGCCCAGCAACCGCCGCACCCACCGCCCCACCGCGCGCCGGTGCGCCTGCCGCCGTTCCTCGACCACGCGTACGTCCGGCACGCCCGAGGCGCCCTCGATCGAGGCGGCACTGGCACGCAGGACGTCCGACACCGCCGCCACCAACGCCCCCTCGGTCCCGGTGCCCCGCCGGGACAGGTGTTCCGGCCGGTACAACGGATGACCGGCGACCCCCACGATCAACTGGAGGTCGCCGATGAGCTCGGCGTACGCGCGCAGCCGGCGCCGCGAGCCGAGCGACCGGCTCGCCGTGCCGGCGTACCGGCCGCGAGCCGCGTCCACCGCCTGCGCCGCCGCCCTGAAGCGGCTGAGGCCGGGATCGTCCGGACGACGCGCCAGCGCGTCGATCAGGTCCGCCACCGCACGGCAGGCCGCACCGACGGCGCGGGCCAGCGCCACCGGCCCGGCGCGGGGCAGCAGCAGGGCGGCACCGGTCGCGGCGAGGCCGGCGAAGAGCCAACCCGCCACCCGCATCGGGATCTGCCCCGCGCCGTAGGGCAGCGTGACGGCCAGGACGAACGAGAGCAGCAGGCCCAGCCGCGCCGTGCTGACGTGGCCGCCCACCACCGCGGCGAGGAAGGTGGCGACGAACGCCACCACGAACATCACGGCCGGGACGGCGACCGACGACCGGGACACCACCGTGCCCAGCGCCACCAGGACCGCTCCCGCCGCCGTGGCGAGCAGGTAGGAGCGGGCGCGTTCCCGACCGGTGCCACCGAAGTCACTCATGATCAGCAGGGCGAACCCGCCGAAGATGGCGAACGTGGCGAAGGACTCGTTTCCCACCACGTACCGTCCGACCGCGAACAGACCCGGCAGCACGACCGCGGCGCGAACCGCGGCCCGGGGCGCGCTCCGCTCGGGATCGGCCAGCGACGTCACCAACCGGCGTACGGCCCGACCGAGACGCCCGCCCGCGTCCCGGACAGGTGCGGACAGCCCGCCGGCTCCGCCACCGGCACTCCCGGTCCCGTGGTCCGGCCGGCCCTCGGCGCCGTCTCGTCGCACCCCGTCGGGCTCTCCCATGAAGCCCCTGTAGCCAGCAGCGCCCCCGCTACACCCCCGACCCGCCCGGCCACGGCTCGGACACCTGCCCGCACCTACCCCGGAGGTGGGCCGCCGGCCCCGGCATCGGCGGCGAACCGGGCACGAACCGCCGCCGGCCGGGGCGTCTTCCCATGCCTCGCTGCCCTGATCGTGTCGCGCTCAGGACGCATGGACGGTCAGGACGGTCCAGGCCCCCAGGTAGATCTTGTCGCCGCCCTTGATCGGTACCTGGACGTTCGGGTCGATCGGGTTCGAGGAGGGGTCGTTGAGGAAGGTGCCGTTGGCCGAATCCAGGTCGACCACCGCCCAGCCGTCCTGCCGGGCGACCAGGAGCGCGTGCAGATGGGACACGCCAGGGTCTTCCGGCGGGCCGACCAGATCGATGTCCGGATTGATGCCCCGCGACTGGCTGCGCCGCCCGATCACCATCTGCTCGCCGGTCAGCACGAAGCGCCGCTCGGCCGCGAACCGCGGGAACGCCATCGCGGCGGCGTCCTCGCCGCCCATCGCCTTGACGACCTCGAAGTAGGCCGGGTCCGGGTGCACGGCGACCGTCCACCGCTGAGCCGCCGGCCCGGCCGGTGGCGACGCCGGGGCGTCCGCGGGCGGGGCGCTCGGCGGGTTCACCGGGGGTGCGAGCAGGAAGTCGTACCCGTCCTCCTCGCAGAAGCGCCCCGGTTGGGGCGTACCGCACACCGGGCAGGTCCTGACGTCGGGCGGGGCGGCCGGAGGTGTCGCGGTGGCCGGCTCCGCCGAGGCCGGCGGGGGTACGGCGGGAGCCGCCGCCGGTGGTGCGGCCGCGCCACCCATCAGCGTGCCGCAGACGTCGCAGTAGTCCAGGGTGCCGGACTCGTGTCCCCTGGGGCAGCTCGCCATCAGCCCTCCTGCTTCTTCTTCACCCGGACCGTCTTGACGGACCGCACGTTGGTGAGTTCCGCGTCGACGCCGGCGACCTGCTTCTTGAGCCGTACGGTGCCGGTGGGCGCGTCGACCACGTCGACCACGCGGGCGAGCAGCTTGGCCGTGCCTTCGTGGCCGGACGCCGCCGCGAGTTGCACGGCCCGGCCGAGCTTCGCCGTGGCGGTCTCCACGTCGCCGGCGTCGCGCGCCTTGAGTCCCTCCTGGATCACCGCGGCGAGTTCGGCCTGCCCGGTGTAGTGCGCCACCTGCGGGTTGATCTTCGTGGAGAGGGCGGTGTCGTCGGTCCACCGGGCCAGCACCAGCTTTTCGGTGAGCACCTGGCCGCCGCTGACGAGGCTGAACCGCGCGGCGAGCACCTCCTCGCCGACCGCGTCCGGCTCGACCTCGACCGAGATGTGGTAGTCGCGGCTCTCCGCGCCCCACGCCCCGGTCGGGTAGTCGCCGATCCGGCCGCTCACCTCAACCCGCCGGCCGGTGAGGTCCTCCACCTGCGGGTACACCTGCTTGACGAACCGGATGGTGGCCCCGGCCGGGGTCCACACCCGCAGCGACACGTCGGCGACCGACTTGCCCATCGCGGCCTCCGTCATGGCCTGGAAGGCGGCCGGCAGCTCGGCCGGGTCCTCCAGGCCGTCGGCGGTGCCCAGCAGGGTGGAGGCGATCAGCCGCAACTCGCGCGCCACCCAGTCGTCGCCGACGCCGCGGCTGTCGCAGACGAACCTGCCCTCGCAGACGTCCAGCACGCGCTGGAGGTCCTGCGGGCTCTCGTGCTGGTTCTGCCCGTCGGTGAGCAGGATCGCGTGCTTCACCTCGGCCGGCTGCCCCGCGAAGAGATAGTTCGCGAGGTCCAGCCAGCGGCCCATGGCCGTACCCCCGTCGGCTCGCAGTCGGGCGACCGCCGCCTTCGCCTCGGCCCTGGTCTGCGGGGAGGCCGGGACCATGCGGGCGTCGGCCGGATAGACCATGTTCGCCCCCGCCGTGCCGGCGACGACGGCGAACGCGACCCCGTCCCGGAGGGTGTCGACGGCGATGGCGGTGGCCTTCTTCGCCTCGGCGATCTTCTTGGCCGGCATACCCATCGACCCGGAGACGTCGACCATGATGACCTCCGCCGCGCTGGGCGCGGCACCCGTGTCGCGCAGGGCGCCGCCCTGCGCGGTCACGGTGATGATGGCGTCGACGACGCGCCCGCCCTCGGGCAGGTATTCGTTCTGGTCGACCTCGGCGGAGAACTGTGCGGTCATGGGACGGAGCCTCCCGGGGGTGGATAGGAGAGTACGGCGACGGTGATGTTGTCGTGGCCCCCGCCGTTCACCGCGATGGCCGTGAGGTGCCGCGCGACGTCGATCAGCTCGCCGGCGGACTCCGCCGCCAGCGCCGCCGGGTCGGACAGGTAGTCGTGCAGACCGTCGGAGCAGAGCAGCAGCCGGCCGGGGCCGGCCGGTCGCAGCGAGACGACCTGCGCCTCCGGGTCGTCCGAGTCGGCACCGAGCCAGCGGATCAACGCCCGGGACTCGGGGTCGGCGTCGAGGGCCGGTGGGAGCGGACGCCCGGCGGCGAGCTGGCCGGCCACCGAGTCGTCGACGGTGAGGCAGGCGGGGTCCGGCCCCAGCCAGTAGGCGCGGCTGTCGCCGATCCAGCCCACGGTCACGGCTTCGGCGGTGACGACTCCGGAGACGTACGTGCAGCTCGGCGGCGAGGCCCCGGCGTCCGGACCGGCGGTGGCCCGGGCCGCCGCCGCGGCCGCCCGCGCGCCTTCGAGGGTCGCCTTGGCGGGGTCGGTGCCGTGGGCCAGCGCCGCCAGGAGCGCGGCGATGCCGGCCTCGGCCGCGTCGTGCGCCGCGGTGTCCGCGTGGATGGAGGTGGACACCCCGTCGCACACGACGGCGGCGCCGGCGCTGCCGGTCCGGCCGATCGCGAGCGCGTCCTCGTTGCCGCGTCGACGTTGGCCACGGTCGGTCACGCCGGCGGCGCCGCCCAGGGCCAGCTCGGCGTGAGCCCGTCCGATCGGCCGCCGCCGTCCGCAGTGGTCACAGTAGGCCTCGTCGCCCGCGTAGGCCGTGTCGCAGGCCGCGCAGGCGGTGCCGGTGGTCCGCGACGACAGCCAGGTGGTGGAGACCGACTGCGCCGCCGGCTCACCGGTCGCCAGGTTGCGCCCGCACACCTCGCAGAAGCGGTGCTCCGGCTCGCTGGGCGGGCCGTGGTCGGGGCAGCCGTTCATCAGCGCGCCGTTCATATCAGCGTCCTCGGCCGGACCGTGTTGGCCCGGTCGACGAGCGCGATCCGCGTGTCGCTGTCGCGCGCCAGCTGCGCCATCGCCCGGTACGCCTGCTCCAGGCCGAAGCGCAGCCCTCGCTCGGTCAGCTCGTGGCCGAGTACCCGGTCACCGGCCGACGGGCGCTGCCGGGGCACCTGGGCCGCGGTGATCCAGCCGAGGGCCGCCTCCAGCAGCTCGACGGCCAGTCGGGCGCGACGCTCGACGTCGAGGCTGAGCCGTTCCAGCCGGACGGAGGCGTGCAGCAGGTCGTCGGGCTCGACCGGTTGCCGCGTCGTGGTGTGCAGGCTGGCGCGTACGGCGGCCACCTGGGCGATGGCGTGCATGCTGGAGCTGTCGGGCACCTGGTCGAGTACCGCCAGCGCGCCGGCCCGGTCCTCGGCGGCCAGCCGGATCCGGGCCAGCCCGAAGGCGGCGCTGAGGTAGCCGTGGTCGACCCGCCAGACCCGGGTGTAGAGCCGTTCGGCGGCGGTCGGGTCGCCGGTGCACTCCATCGCGGCGGCCAGCGCCAGCCGGGCGGCCGGCTCGCCCGGCAGCTCGTCGTAGACCGCGTCGAACGCGATTCTCGCCTCGCCCGGGTTGTTCGCGGCCAGCGCGGCGAGGCCCCGGTACCAGTCGATCCGCCAGTCGTACGGATCGGCCGCCGCCAACTCGTCCAGCCCGGCACGCGCGCCGGCCTGATCCCCCTGCTCGATGCGCGCCCGGACCAGCCGGAACGTCACCTCCACGCTCCGCGTCGGCGTGGCAGTCAGTTGCCGGACGACCTCACCGGGGTCGGTGACGCTCAGGGTGGCCAGCACGCCCGCGCCGGGATCGAGGACGTCGACCTGCGGCAGCGGCAGCGCGGCGGCGACGCTCGCCGGGCGGAGGTCGGCGACCACCGCGTCGCCGACCTCCCCGGCGCCGGTGCCGAACGCCCGGCGTTCGGGGGTGAACCGGCGGGACAGGGTCGGCCGTGGCACGCCGTCGACGGCCGACACCACCTCCCGGAGGACGCCGAGCAGTTGCTCGCTCATCTCGGCCGCGGACTGGAAACGCCGGGCCGGCTCCCGGTGCGTGGCCCGGCGCAGCAACCGGAAGTACGACTCCTCCTGAGCCAGCAGCGGCACCTGCGCCTGCTCGGGCAGCCGATCGGCGTACGTGCTGGCGAATCCGCGGAACTCGAAGCTGAGCACGGCGAGCGACCGGCCGACGGTGTAGATGTCCGAGGCGACCGACGGGCCCGCGGTGGCCACCTCCGGTGCCTGGTAACCGGGCGTGCCGTAGATCGCGCTGACGTCGTCGTCGGCCCGCCGGACGCCGCCCAGGTCGATGAGCTTGAGCTGCTCCTCGGCGTGGATGACGTTGTCCGGCTTGAAGTCGCAGAAGATCAGGCCGCGGTCGTGCAGGTAGCCCAACGCGGGCAGGATCTCGACCCCGTACGCGATCACCTCCGGCAGCGGCAGCACCCGTACGCCCTCGGCACGGCGGGCCACCAGCATGTCCCGCAGCGACTGGCCGCCCACGTACTCCATGACGATGTAGCCGACCCGCTCGCCCGTCTTCGGGTCGGGGTGCTGCACAAAGTCGTGGATCTTGACGATGTTGGGGTGGTCGATCTCGACCAGGAAACGCCGCTCGGTCACCGCCGCCGCCATGGCGTCGGCGTCGCCGGTGTTGATCAGCCCCTTGAGCACGACCCAACGGTCGCTGACCGAGTCGCTGACGTTGCGGTCCCGAGCGAGGTAGATCCAGCCCAGCCCGCCGTACGCGAGCGCGCCGAGCACCTCGTACCGGTCGTTGACGAGGTCGCCGGCGCGCAGCCGCGGCACGAACGAGAACGGGTGGCCGCAGTGCGGGCAGTAGCCCTCCACCCGGCCCGGCCGGCCGTCGCGCCCGCGGCCCACCTCGGCGTCGCACCCCGTGCAGAATCGCCGTGACTCGGCCACCTTCGGGTCGCTCATGACCGCCGTGGCCGGGTCGCGCAGCGGCACCCGCGGAATGTCGATCAGCCCGGCGCCGAGCCCGCCGCGCGCCGAGGGCCGGCTGCGCCCGGATCCGGTACGCGCCGAGCCGGCGCTGATCGTCGCGACGGACGGCATCGTGGCCGCGGCGGTCGCCACGCTGCCGCCCGGAGGCGCCACCACGGCGCCCGCCGGCGCCCGGCGCCCGCACTCGTCGCAGTAGCCCTCGGCGCCGTACGAGCCGGGGCAACCGGACCGGACACACCTCATCGGTGCCCCCTCTCCGTGAGCTCGTTGAGAAATCGCTGGTAGGCGACCACGGCGCGGGTGGCCGCCGGCAGATCGCAGGGGCTGGTGTAGAGCAGGTCCCGCGCGGTCCGGTGCCGCTCGGCGAGTGCGGTGTGCTCGGCGAGGCCGAGCCGCCCCGCGCGCGCGTGGTAGGCGTCGAGCCGGCCACGCAGCTCGGCCCGGCGGTGCAGCAGCCCTTCGGCCGCGTCGCGCAGCCGCGTCGCGCTCTCCCGCGACTGCGCCACCGAGCGGTCGACGACAAGCAGTTCGTCGGCGAGCCGGGGCCAGCGCTGCTCGCGGTGCAGCTGGTCGAGCTGGGCCAGGTGCGCCCGCAGCGCCGCCGCCGTGTCGGGGGCCGGCGGCAGGCCGGGGTTGGCGATCTTCGTGGCCGCGACGGCGTACGCCCGGCCGGTCGCGGCCTCGGCCTCGGCCACCTCGTCCACTGCGGCGCGCAGCCGCCCCATTCGCTCCGGGTAGGTGTCGCGCAGCCGGGTCAGGTCGGCCAGCCGGACGGCGAGCGCCTCGATCTCGGCGGCCAGCGCCGGTGCGGGTCCCGCCGCCTCCAGCAGGTCGCACATCGCGTCGAAGGTCGCCTCGGCCAGGCGTACGCCGAGGCGCTCGACCTCGGCTCCCGTGGTGGCGTAGCCCAACGCGTCGGCGGCCGTCCGGGCTCGGTCCAGCGCCCTGGTCAGCGGCTCGAACCGGCTGGCGACCCGCGCGTACGCCGACTGGACGCCGTCGAGGGCCCCGGCGACCTCGGCGCTGGCCCGCTCCAGCTCCTGGGCCAGGCCCATCGCGGTCACCCAGTTCGGCGGCGGCCCGGCCAGCGGGTCGTCGACCACCATGCCGTCGGGCGCGAGCGGCAGGACGGGACCGCGCAGCAGCAGGGTCAGCTCGGCCAACTCGTCGTCGCCGGGCCTCGCCCGCGCCCCCCGTACCGTCCTCACCCGGTCGAGCAGCGACCGCAGCGCGGCGAACTGGGACCACAGGGCGTCGAGCCGGCCGAGCGTCTCGGTGGCGACCTGGCGCGTCTTGCCCCGCAGTTCGTCGCCGCGCAGCACGACGAGGCCGGGATGGCCGTCCAGCGCGAACATGGCGGCGGAGATCCGGTCGTGTGCCGCGACGAGACCGACGACGGCGGCGTCGACGTCGTTGCGGCTCATCGGTGCCGGTGTCGTCACGGTCAGTCCTGGTAGCGGGCTGCCGGTGGCGGCGGGGTGCTGCCCAGCGCGGTGAGCCACCGGTCGTAGAGCCGGGTCCAGGCGCCGTCGGCGCGCAGCCGCTCCAGCACCGCGTTGACGAACCGCACCAGGTCGGGTGACTCCTTCTTCATCGCCATGCCGTACGGCTCCTCGGTGAACCGGTCGGGCAGGACGGTCGTGCCCGGATCCTGTGCCGCGAAGCCGGCCAGGATCGCGTCGTCGGTGGAGACCGCGTCGACCTGGTTCTGCTGCAGCATCACCAGGCAGTCCAGCGCGTCGGCCGCCGACACCGGTAGCGCCTGCGGCGCCCTGGTCGCGATGTTCCGGATCGACGTGCTGCCGGTGGCCGCGCAGACCTTCCTGCCGGCGAGGCCCGCGAGGTTCTTGATCGGCGATCCCTTGGCCACCAGGATCGCCTGGCCGGCGCTAAAGTATTCGGTGGAGAACGACACTCGCTGCCACCGGTCGCAGGTCATCGTCATGCTGCGGATGACGAGGTCGACGGCGCCCGACTGGACCGCCTGCTCCCGTTCGGCGGTGGTCACCGCCCGGAACAGCACCTTGCCGGGGTCCCCGAAGATCGCCCGGGCGATCTCGTGCGCCAGGTCGATCTCGAAACCCACCAGCTCACCGGTGCCCGGGTCGCGGTATCCGAAACGGTAGTTGTTCTGGTCGACGCCGACGACGAGCCGCCCCCGCTCGGCGATCCGGGCCATCGTCGAGCCGGCCGGCATCCGCCCCGGCGCGGGCGGCGCGGCGGACGGCCGGAGGCTGGCGCGCGGATCACACGAGGCGGGCGTCGTCGCGGTCGCGGTCGGAATGCTCGCCGGGTCCTGCGCGCCGACCGGTCGGGGCGCCGACACGTCGACCCGCGCGTCGGGCAGGGGCCGGCTCGCCGCGCAGCCGGTCAGGCAGAGGACGGTCAGCAACGCGAGGGCACGTCGGGTCATCGGTACTCCGCCAATCGCCGCTGGATCCCGAGCGCCGCACCGACGATCAGCAGCGTCGCCAGCACGGCGACGGCGGTGTCCGCCCCGGCGAGCGCCCCGGCGGCCCGGTGGACGTCCCGGTCGAAGCGTTCCCCGTTGTGTTCGATGGCGTCGGCCAGGTGGGCGTCGAGCTGGTTGAAGATGCTGGCCGTCGACTCCGGGCCGGTGCCGACGGCCGCGGCGACCGCCCGGGCGTACTCTCCGCCGTCGTCGAGCGCGCGCAGCTCCTGGTGGGCCGCGAGCCACCGCCGCACCTCGCCCGTCGCCGCGTCGACCGAGTTCCTGGTGGCCGGGTCCGCGTTCGAGACCGCCGGCAGCCCGCTCCGCCCGGTCACGTCCGCCATGGCCCGTACGTAGTCCTCTTCGAACCGCGCGCCGTTGCCGCGGGCGATCAGCGTGTGCGCCTCGTCGGCACGCGCCTGCAACGCCGCGACCCGCACCCCGGCGAGCCGCGCGACCGGTTCCGAGCCCTGCTCCCGGCTGGCGTCGAGCCGCCCGGCGGCCAGCACCGCCGACACCCCGAGCCACAGCACGAGGCCGACCGTGGCGGCGGTGGCGGCCACCAACCCGATGTTGAGCACCCGGTTGGTGGTCCGGGCCAGGTAACGCTGGACCGCCACGAGCGCCGCGATCGTCAGCAGCCCGAGCAGCACCGCGAACCACGGAAACGCGGCAGCCCGGTCGCGTGCGTCGTCGAGCTCCCGAGCGGTCGCCTCGGAGAGCCGCTGGACCGCGGGCAGCAGCCGCTCGCGCATCAGACCCGACGCCTCGCGCAGGTACGCACCACCGATCGGCACGCCCTGCCGGTTGTACACCCGGGCCGTCTCGACGAGTCCCGTGTAGACCGGCAACTCGGTGGTGATCTGCGCGACCGCCGCGTCCCCCCGGTCGCCGCCCGCGCGCCCGGCGGACACCAGGGCCAGCGCCGCCGCCGCGTCGTCGATGTCGGACTGGTAGCGCTCGCGCAGGGCCACCGGCTCGACGCCGCCGGTGAGGAAGGCGCTCGCCGCGGTGGCGTCGGCGTCGGACAGCGCACGGTAGAGCCGCTGCACGGCAACCGTCAGGTCACCACTGCGGGCGACGGCGCCGTTGACGAGGTCGATCCGCTGGCGTACGCCGAGCGCGCCGGCCACGCCGGTCGCGAGCCCGAGGACGACGAGTACGGCGGTGGCGAGCGCCAGCCGACCAGGGGTGCGACGGAGGCGCCGCCGGACGCCGGGAAGCCGTGTCGCGACGGTTGCCGGGCCACGAACGAGAGTCACGCCTACCACCCCCGGGGCTCAAGATAGTGGACGACATCAAGCCCGAAGATCAGCTTGTCGTTCGGCTGGGTCGGAGCTTGTGGCCCCGAACCGCCCGACCGGTCGGACATCGACGGACTCGATCCTCGACGTGCGGGCACGTGGCGACGTCGACGCCAGCGGGTACGCTCCGGACTGCTGAATGTTGCGCGGCCAGCGCAGATGCGCCGCCGATGCCGTCACCGACCCGCTCCGACCGGCCGATCCTGGCCCGGTCCGGGGTGGTCGACCGCGCCGTCAGCTCGGACCGTCCGTCGGACAGGAGGAAGTAGCCGGGTGAGCCACCAGACGATGTTGTTGTTCGTCCTCGCCGCCGTCGCGGTCATCGTCGTCGTACGGTGGGTGGCTTCGCACACCGGCCTGCCGGCCGCCGCGCTGCTGCCGCTCATCGGCATCGCGTACGCGCTGCTCCCGGGGCCCAACATCAGCCTTGATCCGGGTCTCGTGCTGACGATCGTGCTGCCGCCGCTGCTCTACAGCGCGGCGTTGGACTCGTCGCTGCTGGGCATCCGCCGCAACCTCCGCATCGTGGTCAGCCTGTCCGTGGTGCTGGTGCTGCTCACCGCCGTACTGGTGGGAATCGGCTTCCACTGGTTCGTCGCCGGGGCGACGCTGGCCGCGGGGATCGCGATCGGCGCGGCGGTCGCGCCGCCCGACCCGGTGGCCGCGCTCGCCGTGGGCCGACGGGTCAACCTGCCGCCGAAGCTGGTCACGATCATCCAGGGCGAGGGGCTGCTGAACGACGCGACCGCGCTGACGATCCTCAAGGTCGCCGTCGCCGCCGCCGTGGGCGGCGGATTCTCGTTCCCGTCCGCGGTCGGCCAGTTCGTGCTGGCGGCGGCCGGCGGCGTCGCGGTGGGCGCCGTCGTCGCCTGGGCGGTACGCCTGGCCCGCCCGCTCACCGCGGATCCGCTGCTGTCCAACGCCATCTCGCTCGCGACGCCGTTCGTGGCCTACCTGCTGGGCGAGGAGCTGCACGTCTCCGGCGTGCTCGCCGTGGTGATCGCCGGGCTCATCGTCGGCCACCACACGCCCCGGCTCACCTCCGGCGCCAGCCGGCTGCAGACCAGCGCGGTGTGGCGGCTGGTCGACTTCCTCCTCGAGGGCTTCGTCTTCCTGCTGATCGGCCAGCAGCTGCCCACGGTGGTGCGGGGTCTGCACCAGTACGACGTCTCCACCGTCGTCGCCGCGGTCGCCGTGTCGGTCGGCGTGGTGCTGCTGCTGCGCCCCGCGTGGCTGGTGCTGACCCAGGTGCTCCCCCGGTCGCTGCACACCCGGCTGGGCGGCACCTCCGACGACGAGCCCGACGAGACCAGCAGCACGCGGGAGGCCGCGCGGGCCGAACGCAACGCCCGTCGGCTGACCCGTCGCGAGGTCGTGGCGCTGAGCTGGTCCGGAACCCGCGGCGTCATCAGCCTGGCCGCGATCTTCACTCTGCCGCTGACCACCGACAGCGGCGCGCCCTTCCCCGACCGCAACCTGCTGCTGTTCTGCACGTTCGTGGTCGTGCTCGTGACCCTCGTCGGACAGGGCCTGACGTTCGCGCCGCTCGTCCGGGCGATGGGCCTGCGCGCCAACGACAACGACCAGGCCCGGGTACGCAACGAGGCCCGCTCGGCGGCCGTCGAGGCGGCCCTGGCCCGCCTCGACGAGGTCGCCGCCGACGAGCCGGACCTGGCCGAGGCCGTCGGCACCACACGCAAGCAGCTGAACACCCGGCTGGCCCGCTACCGGGGCCGCCTCGACCTGCTGCAGAGCGCCGAGTCGGCCGAGGTGCCCACCTCGCCGCAGTACGAGGCGGCGCTGCGCATCCGGCGGGCCGCGATCGAGGCCCAACGGGAGGAACTGCTGCGCTGGCGCGACGCCGGCCGGCTGCCCGACGAAGGGCTCCGCATCCTGGAACGTGAACTCGATCACGAGGAGCTGTTGCTGCCGAAACGCGCGTCCCGCTGACGGGCCGCCGTCCGCACGCGGTCCCGGCGCGGCTGCCGGTGGCCACGGCGGCCGACCATCGGTCTTTGGTCGGCGACAGGGGCGGGAACTGCCACGAGGGCTGGGGGGAGTTGTCCCGCCCCTGTCGCCTTAGGATGCCGTCGCCTGGCACCCGTCCAGATCGCGCGGCCGGGACCGCGCATCGTCTCACTGCCGCACCGCCGGGAACCCGACCGCCGTCGACGCACGGCCGGGTGTCCCGGACGAGGGATCAGCCCGCCGCGGTGTCGGCTCCGGGTCGGCGCCGCCACGCCAGCAGACCGAAGGCCAGTCCGGCGAGGCCGGCGACCAGTCCGGCGACGCCGAAGCCGAGGGCCCATCCGGTACGGCCGTCCTCGCCGTCGCCGGTGTCGGCGGCACTGACCGTGGCGACGTCGTTCGCGCCGGTCGGCGTGGCGGCGACCCCCTGCGCGGGAGCCTTCGCGAGCTTGAGCACCGGGGCCGGGTGGTCGACCTCGGAGCCGTCGGTGCTGGGCTCTTCGATCCAGCGGACGACCTCGCCGTTGGAGTAGGTCTGCAACGCCTTGAAGATCATCGTGTCGGCCTCGGGCAGCGGGCCGGCGGAGATCTCGAACTCCTGGAACTGACCCGGCTTGATCGCGTTCGCCTCACCGTCGGCGGTCCACGTGATCTTGGAAGGCGCCTCGGTCACCTGGCTGCCGTGCATCTCGATCGGCGTGGCGAGCTTGGTCTTCTCGACCTGTACCGTCCAGCCCGCCATCGGCCGGACCGACACCGAGGCCACCGGCGCGTCAGCCGGCAGGGCGACCTCCAGCCTGGTCGTGCCGGCATTGTCCCGCTCGTTCGGGACCCGGAAGGCGAGCTTGGCGTAGCCGCCCTGGATCGCCTCACGCGGGTTGACCGTCACGTGCGCAGCCGCCACACCGACTCCGACGGTCGCAGCGGCCAGCGCTCCGACCACGCTCGCGGCCAGCAGCCCGGCCACCGATCGTGCACGTATCAACAGAAGCTCCTCGATCAACAGTTGCGCGCCAGCCGGCTCGGCGACCCGCACGAGATGGCTCCACAGCCACCCGCCCTTGTTGGTCGGCTCCGGAGCCGTTCGAGTTCCCGGCGAACTGAGCACGCCGCGCCGTCCTCGTCCACGGAAACGCGAGGTGGACGTGCCGCCGGGGATCGCCCCGATGATGTCGAAACATCGGCGGTTCCGGTGCGCCCAGTCGGCCAGTCGTGATCCGCTTCAGCCATGCCAGATGTTGCTGACGTCCCGATCGTGGGCGGGCCGGCCGACGGACGCACCGCCACCGTCGAACTCGACGAGCACGGGAACCCGCCCGCGGAGCTGCCCCCGGCGAGATCGACGTCGAGGGCAACGGCCTCTACGTGTGCCAACCCGTCACCGGGTCCGGGCCGCCCTGGAGCTACCAGTGGCAGGCGCGGACCTCGTGACCGCTCCGACGCGCCGACACCCTGGCCGCGAGGGTCAGGGTGTCGGCGTCGGTGCGACCGGCTTGGCCGATCCGCCCGGACGTCAGGAGCTGCAGGTGTTCAGCATGGTCTGCAGGGCGGACTTCTCGGCGGACTGCAGGCTCAGCCCCCAGCCGTACTTCACGGTGATCCACATCTTGCTGTAGGTGCAGCGGTACGACGACAGCGGCGGCTGCCAGGTCGACGGGTCCTGGTCGCCCTTGGACCGGTTGACGCCGGCGGTGACGGCGGTCAACTGCGGGCGGGTGAGGTCGTTGGCGAAGCTCTGCCGCTGGCTGGTGGACCAGGTGTTGGCGCCGGACCGCCACGCCTCGGCGAGGGGCACGACGTGGTCGATGTCCAGGTTCGAGGCGGCGGTCCAGGTCACGCCGTCGTACGGGCTGTACCAGCGGCCCGACACGGCGGCGCAGCTGCTGTCGGTGACGACGGACGTACCGTCGCGCTTGAGGACGGTCTCCCGGGTGTTGCAGGTGCCGCTGATGGTGATCCAGTGCGGAAACAGGTCGCGGGAGTAGCCGGTCATCGAGCCTTCGGCCTTGACCGTGAGGGCGTTGAGCTGCGCCTGCGCGGTCGCCTTGGACGGGATTCCCGGCGGGGCGGCCGCGGCCGGCTGCGCGTTCACCGCGGCCAGGCCGACGCCGGCCAGGACGACCGCCGCTGTCGCGGCCAGCCGTCGCCGCCAGGCCGCGGATCGGTTGGAGAGTCGATTTGCTCGCATGTGGTCCTCCGAGGGTGTCGGGCTGAGAAGCGACCCTCTCGAAAGATCATGTCCATCGATGGTCTTGTTCCTGAAGAGGTCGGGGCCGTTCCGCGAAATCCGGTTCCGGGACACGGCGGCCCGCTGCCACGAGCGGGGGATCGGACGGCGACGAGCGCGGGCGACCGCTGGCTACCATGCGGGTGTGCCCGATGACACCAGGCAGGGGTCCGGCCCGGAGCCGGCGGGGCAACGGTTCGTGGTCTGCGGAAACGGCGCCCTGGCCCGCCGACTGGTCACCGAGCTGACGGACCGCTACGGCGCCGCCGTGACGGTGGTCCTGCCGTCGTTGACCGACAGCCACGCGCCGGACATCGCCGAGTTCGGCCCGCAGACCGGAGCGACGCGCCCCCGTCCCCGCCTCGTCGTGGCCCCCCGCCTGACCGCTGAGGTGCTGGCGCGGGCCAGGGTCCGCGATGCCGCCGCCGTGGCGCTGGTCGGCGACGACGACGTGACCAACGTGGACAGCGCGATGATCGTGCGGGAACTGGCCCCGGACGTACGGCTGGTCGTTCGGCTCTTCAACCCGGTGCTCGGCGAGGGCGTGGCCACCATGCTCGGGGACTGCGCCGTCCTGTCCGGCTCGGAGATCGCCGCGCCGGCGTTCGTCGCCGCCGCGCTCGGCGAGGACGCCCCGACCTACCTGCGGCTGCGCGACGACGAACTGGTGCGCACCGCCGGCCGCGCCACCCTCGACCCGACCGCCGACATCGTCTGCGGCCTGGCCGACACGACCGGCTCGGAGGCGGTCACCCTTCCTGCGGACGAGCCCGCCGCCGACCTGGTCCTGGTCCGGATGTACGGTCGACGCCGCCGGGAACCGCCACGCCGACGCCGGCGCCTGCTGCGGACCGCCGGGCTGGTCTTCGGCCGCAACCTGCGGCTGGCGCTGGCCGCGATGGTCGCGCTGTTCGTCGTCGGCAGCGCACTGCTCGCGTACGCCCGCGGCCTGAACCCGGCCGAGGCCGGCTATCTGACGCTGCTCACCGCGATGGGCGGAGCCGACGCCGACCCGGCCGCTCCGCTGGTCGAGAAGGCCACCGTGGTCGTGCTGGCGATCGCCGGTGCAGCCCTGCTACCCACGATCACCGCCCTGCTGGTCGATTCGCTGGTGCACGCCCGGTTGGCGGTGGCCGCCGGCGGGCTCACCGACCCGGTCGAGAACCACGTGGTCGTGGTGGGCCTGGGCAACATCGGCACCCGGGTGATCGAGGAGTTGCACTCGCTCGGCATCGAGGTGGTCGCGGTCGACCGGGCGGAGTCGGCCCGGGGCGTGGCGGTCGCCCGCGGGCTGGGCCTGCCCGTGATCGTCGGGGACGCGACCCGGCCCGAGACGCTGCGGGCCGCCTCGGTGCGAACCTGCCGGGCGTTGGTGGTGCTGACCTCCGACGACGTCACGAACCTGGAGACCGCACTGACCGGGCGCTCGGCGCACCGGGCGCACCCCACCGCGCCGGGCGCGGCGGTCGAGCCCCTGCGGGTGGTCCTCCGGCTGTTCGACGACGGCTTCGCCGAGCGGGTGCAGCGCACCTTCGGCATCCACCAGTCGCGCAGCGTGTCCTACCTCGCCGCCCCCGCGTTCGCCGCCGCGATGATGGGCCGCCAGGTCATCGACACCATCTCGGTCGGCCGCCGGGTGCTGCTGGTGGCCGACCTCCCGGTGGGCGCCGGATCCGACATCGAGGGCCGCTACTGCGGCGACCTGTCCCGGCCCGGCTCGGTACGGGTCATCGCGATGCGGACCGGGCGGGCCGATCAGACGATCTGGTCCCTGCCGGAGCGCCGGCCGCTGGTCCGCACCGACCGGCTGATCGTGGTGGCCACCCGCGCCGGGCTCGCCGCGCTGCTGCCGCGTACGGTGCCCAGCGCCGATCCGCCCCCGCTGGCCGAGGCGCCGCCGATGCGGCTGCTGGGTGTCCCGCCGGTACGTTCGTCCGGGCATCCGGCGGAGCCGGAACCGGCGTGACCCGCGCCGTCCGGCGCGCCGGGGTGGCCGCCGGCCGCTGCGACCGGCAGGCGGACGAGCAGGCCGACGGCGATCAGCACGTAGGCGTTCCCGCCGACCAGGGCGACCGGCCCGCCACCGCCGTTGGCCCACAGCCAGACCACGCCACCGACCAGCACGAGGTACCCGGCCACGCCGATGCCGAGCCGGCGGCGGAGGCGGCGGGCGGCCGGTGGCCACGGCAGGGTCGAGTCGGCGAGCACCACCAGCGCCGGAACCACCCAGACCAGGTGGTGTACCCAGGTGACCGGGCTGATCAGGCAGCCCACGACGCCGGTCAGCGCGAACCCGGCCCGGTCGTCGCCGAGTCGGCCGGCCTGCCGGGCCCGGACCACCCACACCACCAGCACCGCGGCGACCAGGACGAGCCAGAGCAGGCGGTTCGGGTGGGCCGGGTGCAACCGGGCGACCAGCCCCATCAGTGACTGGTTGGAGACGTACGCCAGCTTGCCGACCCGGTCGGTGTCGAGCAGGGCCGCGAGGAAGTACTGCCGGGAGGCGCCTGGGACCAGCAGCGCGGTGCCCGCGGTCGCCACGGCGGTCGTACCGGCGGCCACCACGGCCGCCCGCCAACGCCTGGTGACCAGCAGATAGCCGATGAAGACGGCCGGGGTGAGCTTGATCGCCGCAGCCAGTCCGATGCCGACGCCGGCCAGCCGGTGCCCGCGCTCCAGCAGCCACAGGTCGACGTAGACCAGGGCGAGCAGCAGCAGGTTGACCTGCCCGAAGCTGACCGTGTCCCGCACCGGGTTGAGGGCGGCGAACAGGCAGGCGGCCAGCGCGAAGGTGAACCAGCGGCTCCAGCCGGCCCGCCGGGCCAGCGGATCCACCAGCAGGCGCAGCACGAACGCGGACGCCGCCACGGTCAGCGCGAGGCTGATCACGATCGTCGGGTACCAGGCCAGGAGGGTCATCGGCAGCATGCAGACCGCGGCGAACGGCGGATAGGTGAACCCGTATCCGTTGGTGGTGGTCCAGTCGTAGAGCCCGCCGCCGCGTACCCAGTGGTTCACCGCGCCGTGGTAGACGCCCACGTCGAACCATCCGCGATGCCCGGGAACCACCGCGATGCCCACGCCGATCAGCACCGCGAGCGCGGTGACGACCAGAGCGCGACGCTGGTTCTGGGTAAGTTCGGTCATCGTCGGTCCACTTCCAGGGGGCGGCGGGGAATCAGCAGCAGGCGCAGGTAGCCGGCGGTGATCAGTCCGAACAGGACACCGAGGGCCGCGAGCGCGAACTGCCGCGGCTGCGGGCCGAACCCACTCGGCAGGGTGACGAAGGCCAGGACCGCCGCCCCGATCGCGGCCAGCAGGCGTACGGTGCGCCCGGGCGCGCCGGCGGCGATGGGCACCAGCCCCCACAGCCCGTACCAGGGTCGGGTGGCCGGACCCAGCAGGGCCGCCGCGGCGAGCACCAGACCCAGGGCGTACGCGAGGCCGAGCGCGCGGCGCCGCCACCATGCGTACGCGGCGGTGGCGACCGCGCCGAGCAGGCCGGCCCAGAGCCAGAACCGCATCGGGCCGTCCCCGGGGTCCAGCCCGTTGGTCTGCATGATGTGCACGGTCGCCCGACCCAGGGCGCTGGAGATCGACCAACTGTGCCTGTACAGCGGCGTGCCCAGCGCGGTCAGCCAGCCGTACCCGGTGCCGGCGGCCCAGGTGACGACGATCGTGGTGGCGGTCGCGGCGGCCGTGGTACGCCAGACGGCGGGCCAGCGGCCGTGGTGGCGCGCGGCGAGCAGCGCCACCACCACCAGGCCGACCGCGGCCGGCGCCTTCACCAGCGCGGCGAGCGTCACTAGCACGGCGGCCGGCAGGTACGACCGCTCGAAGGCCAGGCACAGCCCGGCGACGAGCAGGCCGAGCATCAGTGCCTCGTTGTGCGCCCCGGCGATCAGGTGCAGCGGCACGAGCGGGTTGAGCACGCCCAGCCAGAGCGCGGCGGCGGGGTCGACGCCGCAGTGCCGGGCCAGGCGCGGGACGAACAGCACCAGCAGCGCGACTCCGAGCAGCGCCACCAGCCGAAGCCCGAGCAGGCCGAGCCCGACGCCGGTGCCGGCGACGGCGGACACCGCCGCGGACACGCCGAGGAAGACCGGCCCGTACGGTGCCGGCGTCTGCTGCCACATCTCCGGCACCTCGGCGGCCAGCCGCCCGCCGAGCCGGGCGACGCCGAACCGGTAGACGTCGAGGTCGGCCAGCACCATCGCGCCCTGGGCGAGGTAGCTGTAGGCGTCCCGGCTGAACAGCGGCGGGGTGAGCAGCAGCGGAGCCGCCCAGCAGGTGAGCGTGACGACGGCGCCGCGTCGGGACGCCGACGGGTCGCTCAGGTCGCGGCCGGCCCACCACCAGGCCGCCACCAGCAGCGTCAGGCCGACGAAGCCGGCGAGCAGGGCCGGCCCCGCGTAGCGGTGCGGGCCGGCCGGCCAGGGCGTACCGGTGTCGTCGACCGGCAACGCGCCGACAGCCGTTCCGGCGACGGCGAGCAGGGCCGCACCGCAGGCGCCGACGATCCGGTACGCCGGCACGGTGGGCGGGAGCAGCACGCAGGGAGCATGCCGGCCCTACCTGACCGGAAGGCGAGCGTTTGTTGATCGCCTCGCGGCTCCCAGGCGTACTGCAGCAAGACAGCCGGCCGGTCCGGCTCGATCGTGCCTTCCCCGGCGGCCGGATTCAGCGCTGCTCGCGGCGGCGGACCAGAACGACGTGGTCGACGAGGGTGCCGGTCTCGCCGTCCGGGCCGGTGCCCGTCCGGCGCACGGCCCCGAGCCGTTCGGTGTGCCAGCCGTCGGGGTCGAGGTCGAGCGCGGCCAGGATCTCCTCCGGGCTGGCGAATCGGGCGTGCGGGTGGCTCTCGCGGGCCCACGACGGCGGCTCTCCGTGCTCGACGACCAGGAGCCGGCCGCCGGGCGCGACCGCCCGCGCCGCCGCGCGCAGCACCGCCTCGCGGGGCAGTTCCAGCGGGGACTGGAGGAACTGCGCCGAGACCAGGTCGTACCGGCCCGCCGGGAAGGTCCGGGTCAGGTCGTGCCGGGCGACGGTGATCCGGGACGCCAGGTCGGCCCGGGCCGCCGCGGCGCTGAGCCGGCCCAGGGCGGTGGCCGAGACGTCGACGGCGGTGACCTGCCAGCCCCGCCCGGCCAGCCAGATCGCGTCGCCTCCTTCACCGCAGCCCAGGTCGAGCGCGGCGCCGGGCGGCAGCGGAGCCACCACCTGGGCCAGGACCGCGTTCGCCCGCCCGCTCCACACCTGGTCGCGCTCCTGGTACAGCTCGTCCCAGAATCGGGCGGTGGCCGCGTCCACCGCCGGTTCCACCGGGTACGCCCCGTGCTCGGTCATGCTTCCCCTCCTCGCCGGCGGACGGCTGCCGCCCGCCCCGGCGATGGTGCGTCGCTAGAACACGGACGGCAAGTTTCTTTGCCGGTTCGGCAAATGCTGAATGATCAGCGGACGATGACAAGGTTGGCCATGTCGACCACCGGCCGGTAGCCGAGGGCGGCGTAGATCTTGTTCGAGGTCGGGTTCGCCTGATCGGTGAACAGGCACACCCGCGCGCCCGCGGCCTGGATCAGGCGGGACACCTCGGCGACCGCGTTGCTGGCCCAGCCGCGTCCCCGCTGGGCCGGCGGCGTGTAGACCGGACCCACGCGCGCCACCCCGAACGACGGCGGCTTCACGCCGGTCAGATGCACCGGCTGCCCGGTCTCGTCGACCCAGAACCACAGGCTTCCGGCGCCCAACTGGCGCAGCAGCTCGGCGCGGTCGGGTACCTCGTGCGCGCTGGTGCCGCGCGGGCGGCCCGCCTGTTCGTCGGCGTCGCCCATGAACGCGCCGAACCACTCCGTGACCAGGTCCACGTCGTCCTCGGTCGCGAGTTCCAGGCGGCCGGGCACGGGCGCCGGGCACACCAGCTCGCCGAGCTCGTGCAGCCGCGTGTGCTGGCCGACCTCGACGCGGCCGCCACGGATCCGGGTCAGCTCGGTGGCACACAGTTCGACGGCCGGGAGCGCTCCGTTGACCGCGAGCACCTCCTCCCCTCGCCCGTGCAACGCGTGGGCCAGGGCCACCGCCGCCTCGTTCGGCATCGGCAGCAGGAATGGCGGGTAGGGGGCGAACGGCGCCGCCCGCATCCCGACGCCGACCACCGCCCCGGACGGGTCCCTGACCACCAACCACCAGTTGCGGTCGGGCTGCGCGATCCCATCGGCCCGCTGCGCCGACAGTCGGTGCGCGACGCTGGCCACGACCGTGCTGACCACCGGGGCGGCGGCCAGGTGGTCACCGGCCGCGGCAAGAAACTCGCCCGGATCGGTACGGAACTCCAGACGCGGCCCGGCCGTCGAGATTGTGCGCATCGGCGCAAGCTATCCGTTCCGACGTCCCACCCGCACGGGATTTCCGGGCTGTCCGGAAAGTGACTCGACGGTTGCCATCGCCTACCACCGCTGCGTCTTCCCTGGTCCCGGGGGTGCCACGGACACCCGCCGCATGCGCCGGCCCGTCGATCGCCCTCAGATCGCAGTCCGTTGCGCAACGTATCGACGGGTCAAGGCGTCTCTACAAGAGACAGTCAAAGCGGACTGTACGAGTGAACGGGGAGGCGTATGCGATCCAGCAGAAGCAGAAAGGCGTTACTGGCCGGGGGAATCGCCGTCGCGCTGCTGACGGTGGCGCCCGGCACCGCGGGCGCCCGGCAGGCGGCCGCACCGCAGGCGGTGAAGCCGGCGCCCACCACCGCCGAGGCCCAGACGGTAACGCTGATCACCGGTGACCGGGTGACCGTACTCGGCAACGGCCACCTCGACGTCACACCGCGCAAGGGCGTCACGTTCCACAGCTATCGCACCGAGGGTCACCAGTACGTCATCCCGTCCGACGCGGTGCCGCTGCTGCGGGCGGACCGGCTCGACCGGCGGCTGTTCGACCTCACCGAACTGCTCGCGACGCAGGCCACGCGTCCGTCGTCGCTGGGGCTGATCGTCTCCGGTGCCGCCACCGCGCCGGGCCTGACCGCGCAGCGGCGACTGCCCGCGGTGCGGGGCTTCGCCGCCGAGCCGGCCACCGAGTCGCTCGCCGCCCGGTGGCAGGCGACACGCACCGGCCTGAAGGCGGGCAAGATCTGGCTCGACGCCGTACGCCGGCCGGCGCTGGACCAGAGCGTCCCGCTGATCGGCGCGCCCGCGGCCTGGTCGGCCGGCTTCGACGGCGCCGGGGTCCGCGTCGCGGTGCTCGACACGGGCATCGACGTCACGCACCCCGACCTGGCGGGCAAGGTCTCGGCCCGGCAGAACTTCACCGAGGGCGAGGAGGACGACCGCGACCGTGTCGGCCACGGCACCCACGTCGCGTCCACCATCGCCGGCAGCGGCGCCGCCTCCGGCGGGAAGTACCGGGGCGCCGCGCCCGGCGCGTCCCTGCTCGACGGCAAGGTCTGCGTCCAGTACGGGTGCATGGAGTCCTGGATCGTGGCGGGCATGCAGTGGGCCGCCGAGTCCGGGGCGAACGTCGTCAACCTGAGCCTCGGCGGACCGAACACCCCCGAGGTCGACCCGCTCGAACAGGCCGTCAACGCGCTGACCGCGCAGCACGGCACGCTCTTCGTCATCGCGGCCGGCAACGACGGTGGGGACGAGACCGTCGGCTCCCCGGCGACCGCCGAGGCGGCGCTGGCCGTCGCGGCGTTCACCAAGTCCGACGAACTCGCCGACTTCTCCAGCCGGGGCCCCAGCGCCGACGGCTGGGCGGTCAAGCCCGAGATCGCCGCGCCCGGCGTCGACATCGTCGCGGCGCGCAGCAAGGACGGATTCCTCGGCGAACCGGGGCAGCTCTACATGCCGCTGGACGGCACGTCGATGGCGACCCCGCACGTCGCGGGCGCGGCGGCGCTACTGAGCCAGGCGCACCCGCAGTGGACCTCGGCGCAGCTCAAGGCGGCGCTCATGGCCTCGGCCAAGCCGTCGAGCGGCGTCGGCGTGTTCGCGCAGGGCGCCGGTCGGGTGGACGTGGCCCGAGCGATCACCCAGCAGGTCACGACCACGCCGACGTCGGTGACGTTCGGGTTGCAGGACTGGCCGCACGACAACGACGAGGTGCGCAGTGACGTCGTCACCTACCACAACGGCGGCAGCACGGCGGTGACCCTGCGGCTCGCGCTGACCACCGACGCGCCGGCCGGGATCTTCTCGCTCAGCGCCGACACGCTCACCGTGCCGGCCGGCGGGCAGGCGTCGGTGACGCTCACCGCCGACACCCGCGAGGGCGGCGACGTGACCGGTGGCCTCGGCGGTCAGCTCACCGCGACCGCGGCGGGCGTCTCCGTGCAGACGCCCTTCGGCGTGATCCGCGACGAGCTCAAGCACGCGGTGAAAATCACCGCGACCGAGCGCGACGGCGACCCGGCCGAGAACGCGTTCACGGTGATCATGCGCAAGGACCTGACCCGGGAGTACCTGGCCTTCGGCGCGAGCAGCGACCTGCGCCTGCCGCCGGGCGAGTACTTCGCCTTCAGCTGGATCGACGAGCAGGACGGAGGGAGCTACAGCACCTCGCAGCTGGTGTATCCGAAGCTGTCCGTGAGCGGGCCGAAGACGGTGTCGATGGACGCCCGTGGCGCGAAGGGCTTCGACGTCACGGTGCCCGACCCGAGCGCGGTGCCGCTGCTGGCGGCCTACGAGGCAAACTACACCGAGGGCGAGAACTTCGGCGTCGGCGTCGGCGTCCTGAGCATGGACTTCGGCTCGATCTTCACCAAGCTGGTCGGGCCCAAGCCGGCGAAGGGCCTGAGTGCCCAGCTGACCGGCGCCCTGACCGAGGTCGACGAGGAGGGCGATCCGCGCGCCACCCCGTACGTGTACAACGTCGGCTGGCACAGCAGGAACGATCTGCTCGGCGGGCTGGTCAAGCACCTGCGGCCGAAGGACTTCGGCACGGTGACGGCGTCACACGCGGCGACGGTGACCGGCAGCAACGGCGCGAAACTCGCCTTCCTCGCACCGGACGGTGCCGCCTCCGGCTGGGCGGTCAGCTGGCCCACCCCGCTCCCGTTCACCCGCACCGAGTTCTACGCGGGTGACGCACCGTGGCAGACCGAGTTCAGGGAGGAACTGCCCGCCGAGGGCGACGAGTGGCCGGAGACGCTGTCCGCACACGGCGCGCTGTCCAGTTACAAGCCTGGGAAGACGTACCAGGAGCAGTGGAACAAGGCGGTGTTCGGGCCGAGCATGACGTCGTTCTTCCCCGGTGAACTGCCGGGCGCACGCGAGGGCGACAGCATGTACGTCTCGCCGGGGCTGCTCGCCGACGGCCAGGGCCGGGCCGGCTTCGGGCAGATCACCTCGGGGCACGGGGCGCTCTACCGCGACGGCAAGCTGATCGCCGAGTCCACCGAAGGCCCGGAGGCGTACGCCGAGGACGTGGGCCCGCGTGCGGCGGCGTTCCGCTTCGACGGAAGCGTGGAGCGTAACGCTCGCCTGAGCACCAGGGTGTCGGTGAGCTGGACGTTCCGCTCGGCGCACACCGGCAAGTCCAAGGCGCTGCCGCTGACCGCGGTCAGCTTCGCGCCGCCGCTCGACGACCACAACGTCGGCAGGGCCGGCGGCGTGGGCGTCTACCCGGCGACGATCACCCAGACCGAGGGCTCGGGACCGGTGGTCAAGCTGACCGTGCAGGTGTCGTACGACGACGGGAAGACCTGGAAGAACGTGCCGGTGCTGAAGCACGCCGGGTCGTGGCAGGTACAGGTGCCGCACCCGGCGGCCGGCGGCTTCGTCTCGCTCAAGGCGTCGGGGTCGGACGCGAAGGGCAACACCTTCGACCAGACCGTCATCCGGGCGTACGAACTGCGCTGATCATCGTATGTTGGGGGCCCTGGCGGGCGTGTTGTCCGCCGGGGCCCCTTCCCGTCGCGTCACCGGGGCGGCCGGCGGGCGGAGCCCCGCTCTCCATCCTGGGGTGGAGAGCGGGGCCGGGGCGGATCCATCCGTACGCCGATGGCGGCGACGCCGCCCGCTGGGACGCTGGGTGCCGTTGACATCCCGACGCCCCGACGGAGTTCCTCGATGACCACCAGCCAGTACCTGCTCAACCTCGGCCTGCTCGGCTACGTGCTCTACAGCAACCTGGGCACCAGGACGCTGACCCGGCTGCGGGTGATCCTGCCGTTGGGCGTGGTCGCGATCGCCGCGGCGGTGTTCCTGCGTGACGTTCCGACGCTCGGCAACGACGTGCGGCTGGAGGTCGTCGGCGCGGTCGTCGGCGCGGCGCTCGGGGTGGCGGCCGGGCTGCTGATGCGGGTACGGCACGTCGGCGGGCGGACGGTCACCGTCGCCGGTGCCTCGTACGCCGCGCTGTGGGTGGTGGTGATCGGCGGGCGGATGCTGTTCGCGTACGGCGCCGACCACTGGTTCTCCCGCGACATCGCGCTGTTCTCCCGGGCCCATCTCATCACCGGCGCCGACGCGTGGACCGCGGCGTTCGTCCTGATGGCCCTCGCCATGGTCGTCACCCGGGTCCTGGTCACCGCGGCGCGGGCCCTTGGCGCACCGGCCCGGGCTGTCCCCGTACTGTCCTGACCAGTCCGAACGCGGACCGGACAGCGCCGCCACCACCCCGAGGAGACAAGACGTGAACCTGCGGTCCCTCCGGCGCGGCCGGCGCTCGGTGTCCGCTCGCCGGGTCGGCGACCACCGCCGGGCGCTCGTCCTGCTCGGTTGGGTCGCCGCCGCGGTCGTCGCGCTCAACACCGCCCTGGCCGGTCTCCCCGCCGACGCGGCGGCCCGCGTCGCCGTCCCGGTGCTGACGGCGGTGGCCCTCGCGCTGTGGCTCGCCGGTTTGGCCCGCACCGTCACCAACGTGTGGCTGCTCACCGGCTGCCTTGCGGCCGGGGGCCTCTGCGGGGCCGTCCTCGACCTGCTGCACCCGTCCGGGCCCGGATTCATCCTCGCCTACATGGCGATGGCCGCGATCGGGCTGCGGCTCCCCCGCCCGGTCGCCCTGCCCACCGGCGCGCTGGTCGTCGTCGCGGCCGCCTGGGCGGAGTCACGCACCTCGACGAACGCCGCCGGCGCCGCACTCAACCTGGGCATCGGCGCGGGCTTCCTGTTCGTGGCCTCGGCGTTCGCGGCGGTGAACCGCGACGCCCACGCCCAGGCCCAGGCGCTGCTGGCCGAGGAGGCCGCCGCCCGCGCCGCCCGCGAGCAGGCCGCGGTACTGGCCGAACGCGGGCGGCTCGCCCGCGAGCTGCACGACGTGCTCGCGCACACCCTGTCCGGACTGGCCGTGCAGTTGGAGGGCGCCCGCCTGCTGGCCGAGAAGACCGGTGCCGGGGCGCTGCTCGTCACCCAGATCCGCACCGCGCAGCGACTGGCCCGCGACGGCATGGTCAGCGCCAAGGGCGCCGTCGCGACGCTGCGCGGCGACGCGCTGCCCGGCATCGACCACCTGCCCGACCTGGTGACGCAGGCTCGGCTGGCGACGGGTACGGCGGCGCACCTCGTCGTGTCCGGCGAGCCGCGGGCGCTCCCACCGGAGTCCGGGCTCGCCGTCTACCGCACGGTGCAGGAGGCGCTGACCAACACCGCCAAGCACGCCGGCCCCGACGCGGGGGTCACCGTTACGCTCACCTGGGCGCCCGACGACGTGACCGTGGAGATCGTCGACACCGGCGGCGCCCCGGCCACCGACCTGCCGCCGGGCGGCTTCGGACTGACCGGCCTCGCCGAACGCGCCGAGCTGGCCGGGGGGCACCTCGACGCCGGCCCCACCGTCGACGGCTGGCGCGTCCACCTCGTCATGCCCACCCGCGCACCGCAGGAGAACCAACGGTGAACCCGGCACCCGCTCCCATCAGGGTCCTCATCGCCGACGACCAGAAGGTGGTCCGCGACGGGCTGGCGATGATGCTGGGCCTGCTCGACGGCATCGAGGTCGTCGGCACCGCCGTGGACGGCGCCGACGCCGTACGCCAGGCCGCCGCGGCGGACCCCGACGTCGTGCTCATGGACCTCAGCATGCCCAACGTCGACGGGGTCGAGGCGACCCGGCGGTTGGCCGCCACCGGCAGCCGCGCCCGGGTCGTCGTGCTGACCACGTACGCCGACGACGACTGGGTGTTCGCCGCCCTGCAGGCGGGCGCCCGGGGGTACCTCACCAAGGACGCCGGCGCGGACGACATCCGCGCGGCGATCGTGGCGGTCGCGTCGGGCGAGGCGCAGCTCGACCCCTCGGTGCAGCGGCGGCTGCTGGACGCGCTCGCCAAGACACCCGCCGGCGTGACGGGGACGCCGTCCGTGCCCGACGACGGGCTGACCGCCCGCGAGACCGAGGTGCTCACCGAGATCGCCCAGGGTCGGTCCAACGGCGAGATCGCGCAGCGGCTGTACGTCTCCGAGGCCACCGTGAAGACGCACGTCAATCACCTGCTCGCCAAGACCGGCTGCCGCGACCGGGCGGCACTGGTCGCCTACGCGTTCCGCACCGGCCGGGCGCGGGTGGACTGACCCGTCGCGGTCTCCACCCCTGGGTGGAGACCCGACGACCGGCAATCCATCCGCGACCCGATGATCGCGGCGGCGCCGTCGACGACAGTGGTCACCGACCCGCTCGGGCTCCCACGACCGGAAGGCGACCACCATGACGACCACGCTCACCCCTCGCGCCGACAGGTCGGCGACCAACCTGTCGGTGGTGGCCCGTACCGCCCGTACCGGGCAACTGGTCGCCGTCGGCGTCGCGATGACCACGCTGCCCTGGCTGGTCTGGGGATCGGCCATCGCCCAGGCGCACGGCCTCATCGACTGGCGGCTGCCACAGGGCATCGCGCTGTGGGTCCTCGCCCCGTCCATCGCCGCGGTCACCGCCCTGATCGGTGGCCGCCCGGCGCTGCGTGACCTCGGTCGCCGCCTCGTCGCCTGGCGGGTGCCGCCGGCCACCTACCTGCTCGCGTTGGCCGTGCCCGCCGGCATCGCGGCGGCCGCGGTGGCGCTCGCGGCGGCCGCCGGCCACCAACCCCGGCCGGGTGTGCTGATGAGCCTGCCGGCGGCGCTGGCCTACCTCGGCTACGGCATCGGTCTGTACCTGCTCACCGAGGAGGCCGGCTGGCGCGGGCTGCTGCTGCCCCGGCTCCAGGCCAGGATGCGTCCCGTGCCGGCGAACCTGCTTCTCGGGGTGACGTGGTCGGTGTGGCACTACCCGCTGCTGCACGTGCCCGGCGAGAGCGACAGCGGCCTGCCGTTCGTCGGTTTCCTGCTGCTGACCACCAGCACCACGATCCTCATCGGCGCTCTCGTCAACGCCGCCGCGGGCAGCGTCCTCGTGGCCGCGCTGTTTCACGCCGCCTTCAACGCCACCTACAGCTACAGCGGCGTCGTCGGCCCCGACCACACCCCGCTCTGGACGGCGGCCGCCGCCTCGGCGCTGCTCGCCGCCGTCGTGTGCGCGGCCACCCGCGGTCGCCTGTACCTACGCTGAGCCCGGCACGCCGCACATCAGGACGACGGCCGGCCCGGTGCCGGGAGGTCCCCCGACGGGCCGCCGCGCGGCGGGCACGCGGCCCGCCGCGCCGCGCCCGGTCAGGAGGTGCTGCCGGTGACGTTGCCACCCGACTTGGTCACGTAGTAGGTGACCGTCGTTCCGCTCCAGAAGTGGAACGTCAGGGTGACCCGCCGGCCGTCGTTGACCTCGGCGAAGAACTCCGGCTTCAACGTGATCGTGTTGCCGCTGTAGTTCGGCGCGAACGCCACGTCGAACTCCTTGAACGAGGTCCAGTTCTGCGGGCCGGCGTTGCTGCCGTCCGCGTATTTGGCCTCCATGGTGGCGAGTTGGTCACCGCGGAACTGGGTCGGCACGTTGAACGAGCCGGTCGTGCCGGTCGCGCCGGAGAGCACCGGCGGGTCGTACGAGATGATGCTGATCCGCCAGGGCACGCCGGAGGAGAAGCGGGCCTGGATGTTCGCGTTGACCCCGTACGCCCGGGAGCCGACCAGGCGGGTGACCGCCGCCGCGGTGAGCGTCAGGGTGCTGCCGGAGACCGTGTAGTCGGTGCCGTTGACCAGGTCGGTGCTGCCCTGGCGCAGCCCCTGGAAGGTCGTCCCGTTCAGGTTGAGCGTCAGGCTCTTGCTGGTGATCGAGCCGGTTCGCGGCACGTACACCTGGTCGCTCGACGCGGTGCCGGAACGCGTGGTCCAGCTCGACTTGATCTGGGCGAACAGCTCCGGGTCGCTCCACTGGAACGACGTACGGCCGAAGTGCTGCCCGTTGTCCCAGAGCTGCGTGGTGATCTTCCGGTTGCGCGCGTAGTAGCCGAGGTACTCGAAGAACTTCAGCTTCTCGCCCTGCTCGATGGTGCCGGTGTGCCGGTCGAAGCCGAGCAGGCCGTACTCGCCGATGATGACCGGGATGTTGCGCGCGACGAAGGCGTTGTAGACCCGGTCGAACTGGTCGATCAGGTCCTGCTGCACGGTGGCGTCGAAGCGGGTGCCGCCGGCGACGTTCACACTGAACGGCCAGTAGCCGTAGAAGTGGACGGTCGCGACGAGGTTCCGGTCGTTGAGCGTGTTGAAGGTGCTCACCAGCTCGTTCACCCGGGCCTGGTCGGCCGACGTGTGCAGGGTCGGGAGCACGAGGAGCCGGGTGGCGTTGCCGCCACCGGACTGGCGCACGATCCGGTGGAACGACGTGTTGAGGTCGTTCAGCAGCGTCGCGTTCTGGGCGTCGCCGGAGCTGCCGGTGAACTGCGGCTCGTTCACGCTCTCGAAGACCAGCCGCGACGAGGCGTCCCGGAAGGCGGCGGAGATCTGCGTCCACAGCGCGTTGTACCGGTTGAGCACTCCGGTGCGGTCGGTGGGCATCGTGTTGATCCACTGCCACGAGTCGTGATGGATGTTGATCACCACGTAGAAGCCGTCGGCGAGCGCCCAGTTGACCACCTCGCGTACCCGGTTGAGCCAAGCCGCGTCGATGGTGTGATTCGGCGCGCCGCCGTGGTGGTTGCTCCAGGTGACCGGGATTCGGATGCTGTTGAACCCCTGCGCCCGGATGTTGTCCAGCAGCGCCGCGGTCACCCGCGGGTTGCCCCACGCGGTCTCGTCCGCGCCGACCGCGTCGAACGAGTTGCCCAGGTTCCAGCCGGGCTGCATCGCGGCCACCGCGGCCATGGCGTCGCCGGCCGGCGGCGGCGTGGTCGGGGGCGGCGTGGTCGGGGGCGGCGTGGTCGGGGGCGGCGTGGTCGGGGGCGCGGTGGTCGGGGGCGGGGTGGTGCCGCCGACAGCGCCGGTGCAGGTGACGCCGTTGAGGGCGAAGGAGGTGGGCGGGGTGTTGGCCCCCGACCAGGAGCCGTTGAACCCGAAGGAGACGGTGGCGTTGGTGGCGATCGCGCCGTTGTAGTCGACGTTGGTCGCCGTGACCCGGGCGCCCGAGGAGGCGACGTTCGCGTTCCACGCCTGAGTGACCTGCTGGCCGGACGGGAAGGTCCAGACCAGGCTCCAGCCGTTGATCGGGTCACCGAGATTGGTGATGCTGACGTCGGCGCTGAAGCCGCCGGGCCACTGGCTGCTGGTCGCGTACGTCACCCGGCAGCCGGCCGCCGCCTGGGCGCTGGTCGCGGCCACCAGGCCGGCGCCGGCCACCAGCGTCGCGGTGGCCGCCGCGACCATGCCGAACCGCCATCGGATCCGCCGCGCTGTGCCTTGCAAGCCGGCCATGCTGCTCCTTCGTGGTGTCGCGGGCGTGCGGGCACCCGCGGTCAGCGGAAGGCGAGCGGCGCACTGCGCCACCCGCGTCCCGCGAGAGTAAGTTTGGTTTCCCAACTTTGTCAATCGGGCTTGGTCGATACCCGCAGGTGTTTCCGCAGCCTGATCTCGGCGGCACGCTCCGCTCCGGCCGGGCGCTCGCCGAGCCACGCGACACGGTCGGACCCTGCGGTTAGGATCCGCCGGTGACGCTCAATGCCGATGACCTGACCGGGTACGTCGAACGCGACCTCGACGCCGACCTGACGCGGTGGTTCCCCGGCCGGCCTCCGGTCACCGTCCCGGCGCGGACCCGGCCGGTGGCGCCGCTGCTCGACCGGCTGCCGCCGGCGGACGCGGCCGCGCTGGCGGCCTTCGACCGCCGGGTACGGTCGGGGCGTATGCCGCAGTTCCTGGACGTGTACGACTGGTCCTACGGCTTCGACTTCGCCGCGAACGACTGCGGGCTTCTCGACGCCGACTACCGGACGGAACTCACCGACGACGACGTCTACTCGATCGGCGCCGACGGCGGCGGCAACCTCTACGTGGTGCTCGCCGACGGACAGGTCGGCCTCTGGTTCCACGAGGAGGAGGTCGTCGAGGGCAACACCCGCTTCGACAACCTCGACGTGTTCCTCTGGTCGGTCGTGCGCTACCACGCGGTGCGGGCCGGAACGCTCGACCGGGCCGAGGTCGAGGCGGACTTCCGGTCGCTGGGCCAGGACGGCGCGCTCGAGCCGAACGTCGGGCTGCTCAGGTCCATGGCGTAGCCCGGGGGCGGCGGCATCCCGGCCGGCCCCGGCGGGCCGGTCACCCGCCCCGGGGTGACCGGTTCAGCGGGCGCGGCGGTTGGCCCGCAGGGCGCCGAGAACCACCCCGGGGGTGGCCAGCGACCGCGGGTGCGTACGCATCGAGACGACCTCGTTGAACCGCCGCGCGATCGTCACGTCCGTGGTGGTCGCCGCGATGATCTGCCGGCTGACCCAGTTGGAGAGGCGGTACCCGCGCGGGTAGGGCCCGTCGACGTGCGGCAGCGCCAGGTCGGCGGAGGTGGACATCGACCAGGCGGCGTCGACCACGACCTTCTGCAGGGCGAAGAACCGGCGCGCCGGCAGGCCCAGATCCGGGCCGGACCGCAGGTACGTCGACAGGCAGGCCGCGTGCAGGGCCGCCGCCGTCATCCCCTGCCCGTACACCGGGTTGAACGACGCGACCGCGTCACCGACGCTGACGAGCCCGGCCGGCAGCCGCCTCAGCGCGTGGAACTCCCGCCGTCGGCTGTCGGCGTGGCGGTAGGTCCGGACGTCACCGAGCAGCTCGTTCCCGGCGACCTCGCCGAACTCGGGTGGGAACTGCTCCCGCAACCGCCGGACGAAGTCCGCCGGGGTACGCCCCGGGCGGTGTTCCCCGTAGCCGGCCATCATGGCCATCCAGCGGCCGTCCTCGACGGCGAAGAACGCGGCACCGGCCACGTCCGACGACATCGCCGGACTGTGCAGCGCCAGGACGAGCGCCAGCTCCGGGTTCGTCTCACGGCGTCGGAACAGCGCCGTCGCGTAGTTCAGGTTCACCGTCATCCGCCGGGTGACCGGGCGCTCCCAGCCGGCCTGCTCCAGCCACTCGGATAGCCGGCTCGAACGCCCCATCGCGTCCACCACGAGATCACCGGACTCGACGCCCGGCACCCCGCCCACGTCGTAGCGGACCCCGCTGGTCACGGCGCCGTCGAACACGAGGCCCGTGGCGCGGGCGGTGACCGCCTTGACGTTGGGCAGGCGGAGCACGTGCTGGCGGATCAGGTCCTCCAGAAGAGGTCGGCTGGCCGTCAGGCTGTCGGCGTCGTCGGGTACGACAACCTTCAGGCGGCCGTCGAGATAGTTCCGCCGGGCCGCGGGCGGCGCCTCCACCGCCCCCTGCGCCAGCGCCTGTTCGCGAAATCCCGGGCACAGGCGTTCGAACTGAAGGAAACCGCCGGGCAGCAGCGCGTGCAGTTGCGTCCCCTGCGGCACGCCGGGCCGCCCGCCGCGCACGTCCAGGTCGTCCCGGTCGATGACGACGACGCTCTCCGCGTGGTCGGCCAACACCCGGGCGGCGAGCAGCCCGGCGACGCTGCCGCCGAGCACGACCGCCTTGCCCAGGACCGGGGACGCCTGATCGGGTGGCCGCACCGCGTTCAGCGCGGCGAACACCCGAGCCGGGGAGCGGAACATCGTGCCCTCCAAGGGTACGAGGTGCGGCGTGACGCCCGAGATCGTTGCACAGGCACCGGGCGGCAACACAGCGCAATGTGGAGTTTCCGTCAGCAATCGTCGTCGGCGGGTGGGCTGTTCGTGCGGCCGTACCCACCGTCCGGCCCGTCACCGCACCCGTCCGGTGGCCCAGACCTTCCCGAGACCGTGTGGAAAGGGCAGGATGATCCGGCATGAGAGCACTGCGTCGTACCCTGGCCGCGATCGTCGCGACGGCGTTCGCGCTGGTGGCCACAACCGCCCCCGCAGCCGCCATCACCGGCGGCGAACCCGACGGCAACCGTCACCCCAACGTGGGCCTGATCATGTTCTACGACGAGACCGGCCGGTACCGTTGCTCGGCCACGCTGATCTCGCCGACCATCGTCCTCACCGCCGCGCACTGCACCCAGGGGACCCTCGGCAAGACCCTGGTCACCTTCGACTCGTTCATCGCCGAGGCGCCGCCGAGCCCGTTCCCAGTGGCGGCGAACCCCGGCGCCGGCTACACGGCCGCGGAACTCGCCGCGGCGGGTTACCGGTCCGGCACGGCGTCCACCCACCCGCAGTACTCGGACTTCACCGACCTGAAGAACTGGAACGACGTCGGCGTGGTCGTGCTGGACAAGCCGGTGACCGGCATCGTTCCCGCCACCGTGGCACCGAGCAACTACCTCGACCAGTTCGCCCAGCCGAAGCTCAACAAGACCATCTTCGACCTGGTCGGGTACGGCACCGAGGTCCGCAAGCCGGACTCGGGCCCGCAGAAGCCGCAGCCCATGAGCTACCCGCTGCTGCGCCGCTACACGACCTCCCCCGGGCAGAAGCTCACCCCGCAGATCGTGCAGCTGAACGGCAACCCGAACGACGTCCACGGCGGTGGCGGCACCTGCTTCGGTGACTCGGGCGGCCCGACCTTCCTCAACGGATACCTGGTCGCGGTCACCAGCTACGGCTACACGGACAACTGCCGCTACCTCGGCGGCTACCAGCGGGTCGACATCCCCGTGGTCCAGAACTGGCTCGCCACGATCCGGTAACCCCGGCCCGGCGGGTGCCTCGCTCGGGAGGCACCCGCCGTCGGGTCAGTCCCGACCGACCGCGCGGCCGATCGCCGCCTCCACCCCGCCGACCCGGTCCGCGAGCAGACCCAGCGCGCCCACCGCGCGGTCCAGCGGGTCGTCCGAGGCGCCACCGAGCGCTCGGGCCCGCCGGAAGCCCGCCTTCACCTCGGCCCAGCGCCGGGCCTGCGCCGGCGTCAGCCGGCCCCGCAGCTCGGCGAGCTTGAGCAGGTTGGCCTCCGCCCCGGCGGCCAGGGTCTGCGCCTCGCCGAGGTAGTGGTCGTCGATGACCGCCTCCAGTTCCTCGTCGGTGAGCACCGGGACGATTCGCTCGGCCAGCTTGTTCATGTTCCGGTACGAGCCCTGGAGCTGGAACGGCGGCTCGGTGCGGGAGTCGTCCGACTGCGCCGCCGAGGCGATGTACGCCTGGTTGTTGGCCAGCACCACCCGCTGCACCCGGAGCAGCTTGCGCAACACCGCGACGATCTGTTCCAGCTCGACCGGCGCGTACGGGTGGGCGAGCTGATCCGCCCGGACCGTGTCGTCGCCCCACGCCATCCGGACCAGCAGCTCGACGTCGCCGCGCTCCCGCCCGGCGAGCGGCGCCAGCACCGGGTTCGAGGTGAGCGCGTTCTCGAGGTAGCTGAGCGCGAACACCTCCTCCCGGCCGGAGAGCACGTCGCCGAGGTTCCACACGTCGGCCCGGTTGGCGAGCATGTCGGGCACCCGGAACCGCCGCCCCGACTCGGTGTACGGGTTGCCGGCCATGCACACCGCGAAGCGCTTCCCGCGCAGGTCGTACGTGCGGGTCCGGCCGGCCCAGACCCCCTCCATCCGGCGCTGCCCGTCGCAGAGCGGAATGAACTTCTGCAGCAGCTCCGGGGAGGTGTGCTGGATGTCGTCGAGGTGGAGCAGGACGTTGTTGCCCAGCTCCAGCGCGAAGGAGATCTTCTCCACCTCCTGCCGGGCGGTCGCGTCGGGCGCCTCCGCCGGGTCCAGCGAGGTGACCGCCGCGCCCAGGGCCGGCCCGTCGACCTTGACGAAGACCAGACCGAGCCGGCTGGCCACGTACTCCATCAGGGTGGTCTTGCCGTAGCCGGGCGGGGAGATCAGCAGCAGCAGGCCGGACTGGTCCACCCGCTTGGCGTCGCCCGTCGCGCCGAGCTGCCGGGCCAGGTTGTCGCCGATCAGCGGCAGGTAGACCTCGTCGAGCAGGCGGTTGCGGACGAAGCCGTTCAGCACCTTCGGCCGGTACTCCGCCAACCGCAGCCGCTCCCGCTCGGCGGCCACCAGCGCGTTGCGCCGGCGCTGGTAGTCCCGGTACGCCGGCACCCGCTCCACGCGGAACCGGCGGGTGCGGGCCAGCGTCTCGTCCAGCCGCAGCGTGATCGCCGACCCGTCGATCCGCGGGTGCGCGCCGAGCAGCCCGCCGACCGTCTCCGACACGACCGCCGTCGCCTCGTGTCGGGGCAGCTCCGCGCCGCACAGCTCGACGGCGATCGCCTCCGGCAGGTCGTGCCCGGGAAGCGAGCCGTCGTCGGTGGCGAGGAACGCGGTCAGCCACGCCTCGACGACCTGGTGCCGGCTCGCCAGGTCGCCGTCGAGCGCCCGCAGGTCGTCGTCGAACTCCCGGGCCGAGGGCGACCGCGGGCCGCCGAGGGCGAGGCGGAACCGGTCGAGCAGGGTGCGTGCCCCGGCCCCGGTTCCGAAGCCGACAGGTCGTCGGGACAGCTCCTCGAAGAGGTACTCCCCCGCCAGGTCGGCCTCCCCGGCCGGCCCGGTCAGCCCGGCGTCGCGCAGGAACCGGCCGATCTCGGCGGCCAGTTCGGCGTGCAGCCGGTCGATCGCGTCACCGGCCGGCCGCGGTCCGGCCCCGGCGACCTCGCCGGCCCCGGTGGCGTCGGTGGCGGGCGGCGACGGTGGGTGGGCCGGACGGCCGAACCGTTGCCGCGACCGGGCCAGCGAGGCGGCCCGGGCCGTCCAGGAGCGCCGGGCCGGCTCTGCGGCGCCGAAGCGCCAGAAGAGCTGCGCCGCGGCGCGGGCGGCCGGCGGGTAGCGCAGCAGCCCGGCACCGGCGTGCAGGCGCAGCAGCGTCCGCAGGATCTCGGTGCCGTCGTGGTCGTGCACGCCGCCCTCGTAGCCCTCGTCGTAGCGGGCCTCGGCGTACTGGCGGACCAGCTTCCGCAGGTCGTCCGGGTCGTCCGCCGCCGCGTGCAGCGCGTCCAGGGTGAGCCCGTCGCGGCCCGCCTCGGCGTCGGCGAGGATCGAGGTGGCCAGGTACTCCGCGCGGTAGACCTGCGGCGACTCCGAGACCAGCAGCTGGTCCCAGAACCGGCGGGTGCGCTGGAACTCCTCGTCCCGGATCGGGGCGCGGTAGTCGGTGCCGGTCACCGCGACCGTCAGCCGCCCGTCGTGCGGGACCACGCTCACGTCGATCGGCTGGGTGTTGACCGCGAACCGGTGCCGGCCCAGCCGGATCGTCTCGCCGCCGTCGGCGTACAGGTCGAGTCGGTCGCGCAGCCCCCGGGCGGCCTCCTGCCGGGTGGCGCGGATCCGCCCGTCCAGCTCCTCGGCCCGGACCTGGTCACCGAGCGTACGCAGCTCGTCGACCACCGCGCGCAGCTTGCCCACCATCGGGTCGGCCGCGAAGTAGGTGTTGATGTCGTCGAGCGAACCCAGCGTGGCGCCCCGGCGCCGCACGCCGACCAGGATGCGCTCCGCCGACGAGACCAGCCGGTCGGCGCGGCGGGCCCGCTCGTCGAGCAGCGCCTGCTTGCGTGACGAGAACGCCTCGTAGATCTCGGTCCGGCGGGTGGCCAGCTCGGCGAGGAAGTCGTCGAACTCGCCGAACCGGGATTCGAGGTCCTCCACCCGCAGCAGCAGCCGGCCGAGCTGTTCGTCGCAGCGCTCGGCGGTGTCCGCCGCCGCCAGCGCGCCGGTCACCGCCTGACCGAGCAGCGCGAACTCGGCGGCGAACCCCGCCCTGCCCTCGGCCTCCACCAGCGCCCGGCGGCGGTTGTCGAGCACGGCCCGCGCCCGGTTCACCCCGCCGAGCACCTCGCCGACGCGGGCCAGGATTCCGGTACGCACGGTCGCGTCGGCGATGTCCAGCCCGCCCACCACGTCGGTGATGGTCTGCAGGCCCTCGGCGCGTTCGGTCAGCGCGTCCCGCACGGTCGCGGAGTCGGCCACCGTGCCGATCTCGGCGGCCCGCCCGGCGAGCCGCTCCACCTCGCCCTGGTACCCGGCGAACGCGTCGTCCCGGCGCAGGAACTCCACCGCCCGGCGGCCGGCGGCGGCCAGCTCCTCGTCGAGCCGCGCGGCCAGCTCGTCGACCCGCTCGTGGTCGACGTACCGCAGCTCCCGCAGGGTCTCCAGGTGGCCGCGCGCCTGGCGCAACCCGCCCAGCTGCGTCACCCAGTCGTCGGCGGACAGCGGCACCTCGCCACGGGCACGGCGGGCCAGCGAGGCGATCCGGGCGGCACTGTCGTCCAACGCGCCGCGCGCCTGCTCGGTCAGCGCCCGGACCTTCTCGTACTCGTCGAGCACCGTGGCCGCGGTGCGACGCAGCTCGGCCAGCGGTGCCAGCAGGTCGCCGAGTTCGGCGTCGCCGAGCCAGTGGTAGTGGTCCACGGCCCGGGCACAGGCGGCGATGAGCGCCTCGTACACCCCGGACGTCGGGGCGGTGCCGTCGACCATCCGGGCCACCGACAGGCAGTCGGAGATGCCCCGGACGAGATCGGCGTTGCCGACCCGTTCCAGCGGCCCGGTCCCGGCCGGCTGTGCGGCGGCGTACGCGTCCGAGACGTACGGGGTCTGCCAGATCTGCACCGGATGGACCCGGGTCGGCTCCTCGGAGGTACCGCGCAACACCACCAGCGTGCCGTCGTCGAAGAGCGAGAAGCCATGGCACGGGATCGGTGCGGCCACCTCCTTGCGGATGGCGTTGTACGGCAGCAGCAGCGAGCGCCCCTCGGCCCGGGCGTGGAAGACGTAGAGGACGTCCTCGCCGTTGGGTGACCGGATGACCCGGTCGAACTCCAGGCCGGAGACGTCGGTGTCGAAGGTACGGGTGACCCCGGTGGCCAGGTGGTAGCCGCCCGGGAAGATGATCCCGTGGTCCTCGGGCAGCCGCTGGCAGGCCGGCCCGATCCCGTCGAGCCGGACCACCGTACGGGTCAGCGTGTTGAAGACCAGGTGTCGCCACTCGGTCTCCTTGTACGGCCGCATCCGGAGCAGGATCAGCGGGCCGACCCGGGCCCAGCCGATGTCGGCGTCGGCCAGGCTCTGCAACGGCTCGTCCACCGGCTCGCTGTAGATGCCCTCGCCGGTCTCGGTGTTGTTCTCCACCTTGACCGTCAGGGTGCCGCCGATCGTCTCGACGAAGATCTCGTCCTGGACGGAGATGTGCGGGTACCGGCCCGGGACGTGGTCGTCCCGGGTGGTCTCGACCCACTCGAAGTCGTGCGCCGGCGGGAGGATGTGCTCCCGCTCGCCCCGGTTGTCGAGGTACTCGACGCCGCCGTCGGTGTCGATCCGCCAGCGCAGCACCCGGATGTCGTCGGTCCGCGGTCCGGTCTGGAAGATCGCCAGCAGCCGCCCGTCGAGGCGGCGCAGCTGCAACAGGCGGGTCTGCCGGTAGTAGCGGTACAACTCGCCGAAGTCGCGCATGAACCCCGGGTCGCGCAGCAACCCGGGCAGCTCGTCCGGGCCGGCCACGTCGAACCGGAACACGTCCCCGTCGGCGCCGGTCTCGCGGGTGAAGCGGTGCACTGAGAAGACGTCGTCGACCGTCGTCTCCGGCCGGAGACCGATGAAGACGTTGTAGCCGAGGACCATCAGCCCGCCGACCGAGACGATGTCCCGCGACACGCAGTTGTGCCCGGTTCGGATCCGCTCGGTGCTGAGCAGGCGCAGTTCGGCGCTGCCGAAGACCTCCAGGCGCCCGACGTTCAGCGCCTCCGCCCGCCGGGTCAGCTCGGCGGCCTGCCCGCGCAGCCGGTTCCGTAGCACCTCGTAGCTGCTGGCGTCCAGCCCCACGCCGTCGGCCGGGCCCGCGGTGGCCGGGCCCTCGGCCGCCACGCTGTCGGCGGCCGGGCCCGCGGTGGCCGGGGGTCGCGGGTCGACGGCCGGGTCCCGGCCCGCCGGGCCTCCGGTCTCCGCCCGGCCCGCCGCGGCGTCGACCCCGCCGGGCGTTGCCGTGGGCGTACCGGCCCCGGCGCCGACAGCGCCGGGGCCGGTCACCGGCTCACTCACCGGTGCGCTGCCGCGCGCCGGCCAGGGCGGCCACCGGGGTGTCCGCCACGCCGAGGCGCTGCGCGGCCTTCAGCAGCTCCTGAAGCTTGCCCTGGTCGGTGCCGCTGGCACGCATCTGTTGCAGGAGGAACGCCGAGAGGGTGAGGTTCTGCACGTCGCCGCTGTTGAGCGAGCTGAGCATCCGGGTCAGGTCGTCGGTGAAGCTGGCGGTGCCGTCCCGCCACGACCGCGTGAGGTCCTGGGCGACGTCCGAGTGGGCGACGAAGCCGTCCACACTCTTGCCGAACGAGATCGAGTTGAGCAGGCGGTCGAAGAAGACGCTGTCCCCACCGACGATGTCGATGTTCGCCTGCTCCAGGCCGGTCGAGACCATCTTCGCCTGCGCCTCGGCGACCTGCCGCTGGGCGTCCAGCCCGGCGAGGCGTACCTCCTTCTCCAGTTCGAGCCGGAGCCGGTACTCCTCGTGCCCGCGGGTGGCGTCGTCCAGCGCGGCCATCGCGGCGGCCTTGTCGGTGAGCCCCTCGGCCTCGCCCTTCAACTTCTCGCGTACCGCCTCGGCGGCGATCAGCGCCTTCTCGCGCTCGACGGCGGCCTCCGCGCGACCGACCTTCTCGATCGCCTCGGCGCTGCGCTCCTGGACCTGCACCTCGGCCAGCCCGGCGGCCGCGGCCTCGGCCTGGAGTCCCTCGGCCAGCTGGATCTTCGCGCGGGCGTCCAACTCGGCGGCCTGTTGCCGCGCCTCGGCCAGCACCAGTTCCTCGCGGGCCTTGAACTTGGCCGCCGCCTCACCGGCCTCCGCCGCCTTGATGTCCTTGACCAGGTTCTCCTGGGCCTCGGCCTCGGCCTGGATCACCACCGCCTGGCGGGTCCGCTCGGCCTCCTCGACCACCCGCAGGCGCTTGATGTTCTCCTCCTGCTCGGCGACGGTCTTCTCCACCGCGATCCGCTCGCGGATCACCTCGGCCATCGTCCGCTTCTCCGCCTCGACCTCCTTGTCCTTGGAGATCGTGCTCAGCTCGGTCTCCCGCTGCCGGGCGATCACCTCCAGCAGGCGGTCCTTCTCGATCCGCTCGGTCTCGATCGCGATGACCCGCTCCCGGTTCTTCTCCGCGACCGCGATCTCCCGGGCCCGGTTCTCGTGCTGGACGCCCAACTGCTCGTCGGTACGGATGTTCGCCGTCTCGGCCCGCAGCCGCTCCTCCGCCCGGACCCGGGTGACCTCCGCCTCCTCGCGGGCCCGCACCGTCTCGATCTCCCGGCGCTGCTTGGCCTCGGCGTCCGCCTGACGCCGCTCCAGCTCCAGGATCGCCTCCCGGGCCTCGACGTCCTGACGGGTTATCTCCTTCTCCTCGCTGCGCCGGAACTCATTGGTCCGGACGTGCTCGATCGCGGTCAACTCAGTGATCTTGCGAATGCCCTGGGCGTCGAGGATGTTCGCCGCGTCCAGCTGGGACATCGGCGTCTGCTCCAGGAAGTCGATCGCGGCGTCCTCCAGGCTGTAGCCGTTGAGGTCGGTGCCGATCACCCGGATGATCTGGTCCCGGAACTCGTCGCGCTTGGTGTAGAGGTCGACGAAGTCGAGTTGCTTACCCACCGTCTTCAGCGCCTCGGAGAACTTGGCGTTGAACAACTCCTGCAGCGTCTCACGGTCGCTGGCCCGGGCGGTGCCGATCGCCTGGGCCACCTTGACCACGTCCTCGATGGTCTTGTTGACCCGCACGAAGAAGGTGATCCGGATGTCGGCCCGGATGTTGTCCCGGCAGATCAGACCCTCGTGGCCGGTCCGTTCGATCTCGATCGTCTTGACCGAGATGTCCATGACCTCGGCCTTGTGCAGCACGGGAAGCACGACCGCGCCGGTGAACGTGACGTCGACCCGGCGGACCTTCGACACGATCAGCGCCTTGCCCTGATCGACCTTGCGGAACATCCGGCTGATCAGGAAGACCACGCCCAGGGCGACGAGAAGAAGGACGGCGAGCAGTACGCCGATTCCGGTGGCGATGACATCCATGGTTGAGCGCGCGGGGCGGATCCGGCGGTACGAGCGGACCGAACGCCGCGCATCCTCCTTTCAACGGGGGCGGGGGCAGGGTGGTACGAGTCGAGTGGCGGGGAAGCGTCTGTCCGATCCGGATCTCCAGCGATCCGCCGTCGCGGCGGACGGTCACCGACGACGGTTACCTCGGTCGATGACGGGAAGGATCGGGATCGACGGCGAAGTCGGCGGGCGTCACCCAGAAGAACTCGCCGTCGACGTCGTAGTCGTAGATGAGCGCGCGAACGCCGGCGTGCAGCGGTTCGGCGCCGGGCTGACGCACCTGCACGATCGCGGAGGAACCGTCGGCCGCGGCCACCTCCGCCTGACCGAAGTCGACGGTCACCCGGCCGGTGCGGATGGTGCAGAGGCTGCCGACGAAGGCGTGCCGGCTGGACTCCGAACCGGTGTGGAAGAGGCGACCCAGGGGCACCGCGGCCAGGCGGGTCACCAGCCAGGCGGCGAGCGCGGCCACCAGCAACACCCCGACCGACACCGCGATCCGGGCCGCCGCGCCGAGGCCGAGCCCGTCGAGCAGCGCGCTGCCCGCCAGGCTGACGAACCAGGCCACCGCGACGAGCAGCGAGAAGCCGATGGCGCTGGGCAGGCCGCCGAGCCCGAGGCCGGCGAGGATGCCGCCGGGCACCCCGTCGACGTCGAGGTCGTCCCCGAAATCCAGCACGCCGGTCAGCGCCAGGAGCCAGTAGCCGACCACGACCAGCAGCAGGAAGCTGAAGAGCACGGTGGGAAAGCTGAGTGCCGCACCGAGAAAGCCGGCCACCGCGCCCCCCTCCGTATCCGGCGGGCCGCACGCCCACCGGCATGATGATCGTGACACGAGGTGTCAACGGCCGGCGGACCCCCAGCCACCGCCGCTACGACGGCCTCGTCTCGCGCCGTCATCCGTCAACCCCGCCTGACGCGGTCGGCGCCGACGAACGGGCCGCCCGCCCACCGGCGTACGGTGGGCGGGCGGCCGGTGGCGTCACGCGCCCGCGAGGCCCCGCTCGACGGCCGCGACGATCTGCGGACGCAGCTCCTCGGGGCGGATGATGGCGTCCACGGAGCCGACCTCGACCGCGCGCTGGATGCTGTGCACGCCGTCGAACTCGGCGGCCACCTCGCCCAGCTTCTCCGCCCGGACCGTCGCCCGGACGTCCATGAGCTGCGTGACCAGCGCCGCCCGCTCCCCGCCGGCAGCCGCGGCGACGCGCGCCTCCAGTTCGGCCACCCGCGGGTCCTTCGCGGTACGCGCGTTGACGTCACTGGCGAAGACCACGGCCGCCGCGGGCGCCCCGCCGATGACGGACGCGAACGAGCCCTCCACGGCGAGCACGGTCATGTTCGGGTTGAGCGCCTTGGAGAACACCACGAACGCGCCGCCGTGGTACCGCGAGATCACGCAGAAGACGATCGGCCCCTCGAAGTTCACGATCGCCCGGCCGATCTCCGCGCCGTACTCCAGTTGCAACTGCCGCATCGACTCCGGCGAGCCGTCGAAGCCGGACAGGTTCGCCAGCACGACCAGCGGTCGGTTGCCGCTTGCCGCGTTGATCGCCCGTGCGGCCTTCTTCGACGAGCGCGGGAAAAGCGTGCCCGCGGTGTAGGTGTCCGGGCCGTCGGTGGGCGGGAAACCGCGCCGCGGCACCGACCGGGACTCGATGCCCAGCAGGCACACCGGGATGCCGCCGAGGTGCACGTCCTGCACGACCGCCGTCTCGGCGTCGGCCATGCCCGCCCAGCGCTCCAGGACCGCGTGGTCCTGGTCGGCCAGGGCCCGCATCAGCGTACGGATGTCGAACGCCTTCTTGCGATCGGGGTTGCGCTCCCGGGAGAAGATCTCGCCGACGGTCGCGAAGTCGCTGTCCGGCACCGCGTGCGGGTAGCCGGAGATGTCCCGGTCGACCGGGTCGGTCGTGACCGCCCGACGCGGCCGGGTCTCGCCGGGCGCGATGTAGGTGTGGTCGTAGTGCGCCATCAGCACGTTGCGGGCGGCCCGCAGGTCCGGGGCCCAGTACTGGGCCTGGCCGTTGGGACCCATCACCCGGTCGTACCCGCCGATGCCGAAGTTGTCCTCGGCCGACACGCCGCCGGAGAAGTCCAGCGACTGCTTGCCGGTCAGCACCATCGCCGAGTCCGGGGTCATCACCAGGATGCCCTTGGTGTGCATGAGCATCGTGGCCTCGGCGTTCCAGTACGGCTGGGCGCCCACGGTGATCCCCGCGACCACGATGTTGATCTCGCCGCCCTGCTGGGTGAACTCCACGATCCGCTTGAGCGCGGCGGCCACCCAGTCCATGTTCTCGGTGCCCGAGCCCATCGAGATCCGCGCGCCCGCCGACAGCGCGAACCAGTCCAGCGGTACGCGCATCCGCTCGGCCAGGTCGAGCGCGGCGATCACCCGCGCGCACTCCGGCTCGGCCAGCGCGCCCAGCGCCTTGGTCGGGTCGCCGAGCAGCACCACCCGCGTGACGCCCTCGGGGTACCGCTCGGTCGGCGTGCTCACCACACCGGCGACGATGCCCGCCCTGTTCTGCCCCTTCGGCCGTTCGACCGGGGCCAGTTCGCCGGTGTCGTCCAGGTCGTACTCGGTGAAGCTGCCGCGCTGACCGGCCAACATCTCGGTCAGCTCGTACGGGTACGTCGTGCCGCGCCGCCGCGCCGAGAGCACCTTCTGCCGGTAGTCGTCGAGCGGCTGGATCGGCTCGGTGGTCGGCTCGGTGACCGACACCCGCATGCCGGCGTCGTAGGAGATCTGGACCGCGATGTCGGTCAGCTCGCCGGTGGCCGCGTCGCGCTGGCGGCCCAGGAACAGGACCTCCTCCAGGCCCGCGCCGGCCGTGATCGGCAGCACGCGCTGGGCGACGGTGTTCAGCTCGTCGATCGTCAGATCGTTCGGCGGCCAGACGTAGATGGTGATCCGGTTGGTGTCGAACCGCTTCTTCGCGGGCCGCTGCGCCTGGACCTTGCGGATCGCGTCGAGACACGCGTCCAGCGCGCCCTCGACCGCGGGCAACGCGAGGATCCTGCCGTCGGCGTCGCGCAGCGGCGTCAGGTCGCGGACCTGGGCCATCGCGGTCAGCCGCTCGTCGGCCGGGTTGTTCGGGGCGACGCAGTGGAAGAGGTAGACCTCCTCGTCCACGGACGGCAGCCGGGTCAGGTCGAAGTTGCGCAGCCTCGGCAGTTGCAGCCGCTGGGCGATCAGCGGGTGCAGCCCACGGATGACCCGGTCCTCGCCCATGCCGGGCCGGAACGTGAACTGGTGGTGCATCGCCGTGCCGGTACGCCCGGCCACCGACATCGTCACCCGCTGAAGCACGTCCAGCAGCCCGGCGCGGTCGAGAATCTCCCGCAGGGTGGCGGCCATCGCGTCCGTGTCGGGCTGGTCGGCCCAGGTCAGGTACACGTCGGCGACCGACGCCGCCGGGTCGCGGCGCGCCGGGCCGGAGTCCTGGTTCACCAGCCCGGCGACCCGCTCCAGGGCCGCGGGCAACTCGGCGAAGTCCGTCGCCGCCGCGATCAGCCGGAACCGCTCGCCGTCGCGGTCGTACGCCGCGGTGAAGAACGAGTGCCCCGCCACCTCGACGGTACGCGCGTCGCTCGCACCGCGGTTGCCGTAGTAGCGGCGGCTGAGAACTTCGAGCATCGGGCTGTGGTCGGCGTCCGGCTTGCCGATGCGCTGACCGAGCAGCCGGACCAGCGGCTCGGGCGACGCGACCATCTTCGCGATCCGCTCGGCGCGGTCGGCCGCGTCGGGGTTCCGGTCGAGGTGGCGGAGGTGACCGCGGACGCCCGCGTACACCTCGGCCCGCTTGCGGCGCAGCATCGGCTGGGCGGCCCACCGGAAGACGATGCTGCGGGCCAGGTCGGCGACCACCGGGAACCGGAGCTGGGTGGCGAGGATCAGGTGCTCCAGCGCCTGCCCGACCAGCTCGCGCAGCCCGTCGCCGGGCAGCGGCTCGGTCAGCCACTGCTGCAGGAACGTGACGATCACCGAGACATCGGCCGAAACCCGTCGCTGCGCGAGGAAGATCCGGAACACGGCCTCCTCCAGCGCGGGCGTGCGCTCGAAGTCGTTGACGCCGTAGTGGGCGAGCACCCGCGCGAGCCGGTTACGGAAGGTGTCCGGCAGCGCGGCGCGCTCGACGTCGAGACACTGCAGGTACGCGTGGAAGTACTCGCGCGGGCTGTGCACCCGGGTGTCGGCCCTGGTCTCCTCGCCCACCGGCCGGTTGCGGCTGAGCTCGGACAGGTCGGCGAACACCTGCAGCAGCCCGACCTCCTCCTCGAGCGGACGGTGGCTCAGCTCGGCCCGCGCGGCGAGGTAGTTGGACAGTGCCCGGCGCTCGTCACGGGGATCGAGGTCGTAGCCGAGCAGCAGGCTGCGCAGGTCGGCGATACCGCGCGCGACGCGGGCCTCGGCGGAGAGGCCGGTCCGCTCGGGCGGCAGTTCCAGGTCGACGGCCTCGGTCTCCGCGGCCTCGCCGGCGGTCTCGTCGCCGACCGGTTCCAGGCGCATCAGCGGCGCACCGGTCTCTACCTGGCTACCGACGGTGACCAGACATTCCCGCAGCTTCGCCTTGAACGGCGCGCGAAGCACGGTCTCCATCTTCATGCTCTCCAGGACGAGCACGGGCGCGCCCGCCTCGATCTCGTCACCGACCTCGAGCGGGGTCGCGACGACCAGCGCGGGCGCCGGGGAACGCAGCACGCCGCCCTCGTCCCGGCTGACCCGGTGCGTGATGCCGTCCACCTCGACCAGGTGGATGGGCCCGTGCGTGTCGGTGACGAGCCGGAACCGCCGGCCGTTGACCAGGATCCGGCCGGTGTGCTCGTCGAACCGCTCGGCCTCGACGTCCACGGTGGACACCTCGCCGATGCCGACGCGGAACTGGCGCGGCCCGGTCTGCGCGACGGTCACCCGGTAGCTCGCGCCGCGGAGCTTGAGGTCGATCGGCCGGCCGCTCTCGTGCTGGACCTGCGGGCGGCCGCCGTGTGCGGTGGACAGCAGCCGCTGCCGCTCGACGAGCGCCTCGTCCTCGTACGCCTCGATAGCGGCCGCGGCCAGCGCGATGCCGGAGTGCTTCGTGGAGACCAGGCGGCCCTGCGTACGGACCCGGTCGATCCAGCCGGTGTCCGCGCTGGCGTCGATCACCTCAGGCTGGTCGAGCAGGTCGAGCAGGAAGCTCTTGTTGGTGGCGCCGCCCTCGATGATCACCGTCGTCTCGGCGACCGCGCGGCGCAGCCGGCCGAGCGCCTCGTCGCGGGTACGACCGTAGGCGATGATTTTGGCGATCATCGAGTCGAAATCGGCCGGGATCACGTCGCCCTCGCTGACCCCCGTGTCCACCCGGATGCCCGGGCCGCTGGGCAGCGCCAGCCGGACGATCCGGCCGGGCGACGGCGCGAAGTCACGGTCGGGGTCCTCGGCGTTGAGCCGGGCCTCGACGGCATGCCCGGCCTCGGCCGGGACCCGGTCGCCGAGCCGGCCGCCGGCCGCCACGTGGATCTGGGCCTTCACCAGGTCGAAGTCGGTGGTGGCCTCGGTGATCGGGTGCTCGACCTGCAGCCGGGTGTTGACCTCCAGGAAGGCGAACAGCCGCTCACCGGGGTGGTAGAGGAACTCGACGGTGCCCGCGCCGCGATAGTTCACGGCCAACGCGAGCCGCTCGGCCGCCGCCTTCAGCTCGCGGGTCTGCTCGGGGGCGAGTACGGGGGACGCGGACTCCTCGATGACCTTCTGGTTGCGCCGCTGCACCGAGCAGTCCCGCACGCCCAGCGCCCACGCGGTGCCCTGCCCGTCGGCGATCACCTGCACCTCGACGTGCCGCGCGCCGGTGACCAGCCGTTCCAGGAACACGACGCCGCTGCCGAACGCGCGCTGGGCCTCCAGGCTCGTCCGCTCGTACGCCTCGGCGAGTTCCTCGTCGCTGCGGACCACCCGGATCCCCCGGCCGCCACCGCCCGCGGTCGCCTTGAGCATCAGCGGATAGCCGATCTCGGCCGCCGCGCGCTTGGCCGCGTCCAGGCTCTCCACCGCGCCGCGGCTCCACGGCGCCACCGGGACGCCGACCTCCTCGGCGATCAGCTTCGCGCCGATCTTGTCACCGAGCTCGCGCATCGCCTCGGCGCTCGGGCCGATGAAGGTGACGCCGGTCTTCTCGCAGAGCTCGGCGAAGGCTGGATCCTCGGCGACGAACCCCCAGCCCACCCACGCCGCGTCCGCACGCGTCTCGACCAGCGCACGTTCCAGGACGCGGTGGTCCAGGTACGGACGCGCCGACGCGGGCCCGAGGCAGTAGCTGTCGTCGGCCTCGCGAACGAAGGTGGCACCACGCTCGGCTTCGGTGTAGAGCGCGATGGTCTCGATCGGCGGGGCCCCGGACTCGGCATTGAGCTCGCGAACGGCGTGGATCAGCCGCATGGCGGCCTCTCCCCGGTTGACGATGGCGATGCGGCTGAACACCGAGTAACCCTCCCAAAGGTCAGTTCCCAACACAACGAGGACTCCCTCGGGCAGCGGTCCCCGTCACAACCTTCGCCGATACCGGCCGGTATGTAACCGTCGTACCCGCCAGCCGGGGAGGGCGAAAGTTTGTGGACACCCACCAACTCGCCTTGTAGACCGCGTGTTGTCGAATCTACGGCAATAACTGTCAGTGCCGGGACGGATACTACGAGCCATGCGGGCATGCCGGTCGCCAGTCGCCGGCGGAGCTGGCCAGCCAGAGAGAGTCCGCCACCTTTGGGAGGTACGCCCATGGCAGAGACCGCGACCGCGACCGGGCGGGGCACCCCGGCCGAGCCGCCGGGCCGGCAACGGGTGGAGTCGGTGCTGCCGGAGCTGCGGGAGATGTGGTGGGAGACCGGGGTCCGCGCCCGGGCCACGGCCGGCCTCTTCGCGGTGTTCGCCGAGTTGCCCCGGCTGCTCCGGGCCGCGCTCGCGGTCAGCTGGCGTGCCGACCGCGCCCGCACGCTGGTGGTCGCGGCGACCACGGTCGGGGCGGGGGTGATGGCGGCGTTCGGGCTCCTCGCCACGCAGCGGGTGCTCGTGGAGCTGTTCGCGGGGGGACCGACCGCGGACAAGGTGGTCGCGGCGCTGCCGGCACTGACCGCGCTGGCCGCGGTGACGGCCGTGCGGGCCGGCATGGCCACCGCGATGGGATACGCCCAGAACGGCCTGAGCCCGAAGGTGGACCGGGAGGTGGAGCGCGGGCTGTTCGAGGTGACCACCGCGGTGCGGCTGGAGGCGTTCGACGCCGACGCGTTCGCCGACGACATGGAACGCGCCTCCCGCGGCGCGGAGTCCACCACATCGCTGGTGCAGTCGTCGATGAACCTGCTGGCCGGGCTGGCCGGGCTGCTCGCCGTGGCCGTCGCCGTCGTGGTCATCCACCCGTTGCTGTTGGCGGCGCTGCTGGTGGCCACGGTGCCGAACGCCTGGGCGTCCCTGCGGGCCGGGCATCTGCGTTACCAGACCTACGCGGCCGGCTCGGTACGGCGACGCCGGGTGTGGCTGCTGCACCGGCTGATGGCGGAACGGGAATCCGCGCCCGAGCTGCGCTCCTACGGGCTGCGCCGGTTCCTGCTCGACCAGTACGACCGGGTCATGAGCGTGGAGACCGACATCCAACTCGCCATGGCCCGGCGGGTCACCACGACCACCACCGTGGGATCGATGATCGCGGGGCTGGCCACCGCCGTGGTCTACCTGCTGCTCGGTCTGCTGCTCGTCGACGGGCAGATCCCGCTCGCCGCCGCCGCGACCTGCGTCGTCGCGGTGCAGTCCGCCCAACGTTCTCTGTCCGTCGTCACCTTCCAGATCGACCGCGTCTACACCGAGGGTCAACACTTCAGCGACTACACCGGCTTCATGACCCGGGCCGTCGCCTACCTGCCCGACGAGACCACCTCCTCCGCCCGGGACACGCCGGACCAACTGCGTGAGGTTCACGTGGACGCCGTCAGCCTGCGCTATCCCGACCGGGACTCCCCGGCCGTCGACCAGGTGACGCTGACGATCCAGGCGGGGCAGACCGTGGCGTTCGTCGGCGAGAACGGCTCCGGCAAGTCGACCCTCGCCGCGATGATCGCCATGCTGCGGGCTCCCACCGGGGGCACCATCCGCTGGAACGGCCGGCCGTTGTCCGAATGGGACGTCGACGCGCTGCGCGGCCGCATCGCGGTCGTCACCCAGGAGTACCACAAGTGGCCCTTCACCGCCGCGACGAACCTCGCCATCGGCGACATCGCCGCCGAGCCCGGCCAGGACCGCATCGAGGCCGCCGCCGCCCGCGCCGTCGCCCACGAGATGATCACCGAGCTACCGCACGGGTACGAGACGCTGCTCGACCGCACCTTCGCCAACGGCCAGGACCTCTCCGGCGGGCAGTGGCAGCGCATCACCGCCGCCCGCGGTTTCCTCCGCGACGCGGAGCTACTGATCATGGACGAACCGTCCTCCGCCCTCGACCCGCGCGCCGAGGACGCCCTCTTCCAGGCCATCCGTGACCGGCAGGGCCGTGTCACGACCATCCTCATCACCCACCGGCTCGCCAATGTCCGCCACGCCGACCGGATCTACGTCCTGCACCACGGCACCCTGGTCGAGGCCGGCACCCACGACGAACTCACGGCCGCCCGTGGTCGGTACGCCGAGCTGTTCGCCCTCCAGGCCGCCGGCTACGACACCACCCGTGACGCCGCCACCCCGCCGCTGCCCCACCAGGCCACCGCCTCGTGACGGATCACCTGCGTACGCCCCCACGGAGTCCTCCCTGCGGCGGTGTCAGGCGCCGCCCGGCGGTGATCGGGCCGCACAAGGGACTGTCCGGTCCTCGGACTTCGGCAGAAGGGCGAACGCGCCTTGACAACGACAAGGCGCGGGTTAGACATGACCCATGCCTTCCGATCTCGCCGCCCCGCTCATATCGGCCGTTGTCGCGTTGTTGATCGCCGCCGGAAGTAGCACGCTGACGTGGGCGCAGGTTCGTCGCGAGCGTCGCAAATGGCTGATCGACACAAAGGTGTCGTTCAGTATGGAGATCTACAAGATGCGCCTGGCCGCCTATCCGGCCGCCTTCCAGGCCATAGCAGGACTGTCTCACGGCGCGTCAGAATCCGTCACCCCCGAGAATGCGGGTGCGGTCGCAGGAAAGCTCAATGACTGGCTGTATTCGGCCGGCGGGATGTGCGCGTCCGCAACGACCAGGGGCGCGATCCTCGGGCTGCGGCAGACCTGTCGGTCGTGGCACAGGGAAGGCGGCAGCCGCCCGAAAGAGCTGTATCAATTCCGGAATCTGGCACTGACCTCTCTCCGGCTGGATCTGGATCTGGAGGGCTTGGAGTCGTACGACTTCAACGACGCGTCGACCTGGCTGAAAACGCTTCAGGACGAGCTCCGCCAACTTGAGAAGCGCCGACCAAGGGCAGAATTCCACGGCGTGGGCACCGTGTCGTAGCAGTTCGGACGCGGCCCGGCTTCGTCGCCCCTCACCTGGTGTGCCTCCCGGCCGGGGCGTCGTTGTCGGTGGGTTGTCCTACCGTGCCGGCGTGACCGCGACGCAGACCTACCGGTATCTCGCCTCCTCCGCCCTGGGGCACGGATCCCTCGCCCTCCAGACGAGTGGTGGCCCCGCCCCGAACCCCCGCTTCTTCCGTGGCTTCCTCACCACTCCACAGGCGGCAGCCGTCGGCCTGCTGGCCGTGGCCGAGGTCGCCCGTACCCGCTACCACCGGCCGGTCAGCCCGGCCAGCCTCGACCCGGTGGTCACCGGCAGCCGGGACCGGCTCCGCTTCGAGTCCTTCTCCGGCTGCTGCGGGGTGTACGCGCGCCTCGACGCCCTGCCCGCCGGCCTCGACGGCGACGTGGTGGAGCACGGCACCACCAACGTCGACGTCAACAACCCGCTGCGCGAGGCGCTGTCGCGGGTCGCCGGCCTGGACCCGCTGCACCTGTCGGTCGGCCCGGACGACCTCACCGTGTCCACCCTCGACGGTGCCGTGGTCGAGAAGAAGGTACCGCTGCCGACGCGCTGGCTGCGTGGCTTCGCCGAGGTGCAGGTGCTGGCCGCCCGGTTCGAGCCCCGGGCGGAGATCCCGGCGGCCGAGGCGGCGGCGTTCCTGCGCCGGCTGCCCACCACCGCGGACCGGTCGGTGCTCTGGGTGGTGCCGGCGGGGCGCACGCTGCGGCTGACCTCCCGACCCGTGCCCGGGGCGGTCTGCCTCGCCGGGGCGAGCCGGCTGACCGCCCTGCGCCCGATGCTGCGCTTCGCCCGGACCCTGCGGGTGTACGGGCCGACCGTGACGGCCGCCTCGGCGCCGCTGCCGAGCACCTGGGAGCTGGACACCGGAGCGCTGCGACTGTCGGTCACCCTCTCCCCCGAGCCGTACCGGGGGTTCTCCGGCGAGGGCGCGGCACTGACCGCGCTGGCCGGCGACGACGTGGTCGACGACGCCGACCTGGTCTCCGCCCTGCTCTCCTGGGACCCGACGGTCGACGTGGACCGGCTGGCGTCGCAGGCCGGCATCGACGCCGACCGGGTCCGGGGCGCCCTGGCGCAGCTCGGCACCGCCGGCCGGGTCGGCTACGACGTCGCCGAGGCGGCGTACTTCCACCGGGTGATGCCGTACGACGCGGGCCGGGCCGAGCGGGACAACCCCCGCCTGGTCGGGGCGCGGGCGTTGCTCGACGCCGGGGCGGTGGAGCCGGACGGGACGTCCGCCACGGTGCGCAGCGGCGACCACGTCTACCGGGTCCGGCAGCTCCCGGACGGTGGCCTCACCTGCACCTGCCCGTGGTGGGCGAAGCACCGGGGGCAACGGGGGCCGTGCCGGCACGCCCTGGCCACCCGGATGCTGCGCAACGAGCGGGTCGAGGTGCCGGCGTGAGGCGCGTGGAGCGGGAACTGTTCGTCAAGAGCACCCTGCGCCGGCGGCGGGAGCTGGCGGAGGGTGGCACCGGTGACCTGTTCGAGCTGGTGAAGGCGGGTCCGGCCACGCTGGTCGCGGCGGCGCTGGAGGGGATGCCCGAGCCGCGCCGCCGGGAGATCGGCGTCGCGCTGACCGACTGGTTCCGGCGGCAGGACGAGTCGACCTGGTGGTCGAGGGGCGCGAGCACCGCCCTGGCGGTCGCCGTGGTCGGCTGCCTGCCCACCGCCGCCCAGGCCGCGGCGATCCTCGGCCGCAGCTCGGTCGAGCCGGACGGCGAGCGGGCGGCGGGGCGGGTGTCCGGCGTCGCGGCCGAGCGCGGCGTCACCTGGCTCGGCGACCTGGGCCACCGGCTGGCCGCCAAGCTCAGCCGGCAGGCGTCGATCGAGCGGTGGCGCTTCGTCGCGGCGCTGCTGCGCGACGCCGGGGCGCCACCGCCGACCGACGACACATCCGTGCAGCTCTGGCTGAACTCGGTGGCGTTCCCGGACCACCGCAGCGGACGATCCGTGCCGCTGGTCGACCGGCTGCGGGCGGACCCGTTCCGGTCGGTCATGCTGCCCCGGCTGTTCGAGGTGGACGGCCTCGGCACGACCATGATGTTCGACGAGGTCGTCACCACCTGGGAGGAGCGGCGGCGGAACGTCCTGCCGGCCGCGCTGGCGCAGCTGGCCGCCGAGGGCGTGCTCGACCGGGCGATGCTGATCGACCGTTCGATCGGCCGGCTGCTGCGCGGCGACCGGCCCGCCGCGCTACGCGCCTTCACCGTCCTGCTCGACCTGCTGCGGCCCACCACCGCGGAGGTCGCCGCCCGCTCCAGCGACTACCTGCGCCTGCTCACCGACGCGCCGGCACCGGTCGCCACGACGGCCCAGAAGGCACTGCGGGAACTGCCCGACCTGGCCCTGGAGTCGCTCCTCGACGCCTCCCGCGAGGTGCTGTACCGGCCGGACAAGGCCCTGGTGAAGGCACAGCTGACCTGGCTCGACCGGCTGGCCCGGCGGCACCGGGACCGGGCCACCGAGATCGCCGGGGTGATCGCGGTCGCCGGCACGCACCCCGCCGTCGAGCTGCGGGACCGGGCGGTCACCCTGGCCGCCCGGCACGGCCTCGACCCGGCGGCGGCCGATCCCGGCCCGGCGGTGGCCGCGCCACGCGGCGACGACCTCCCGGCGCCCGCGCCGCCCGCGCCGGCGCCGGCCCCGATCGCCGACGTGGACGAGCTGGCGGAGGAGGTCGCCGCCCTGCTGGGTACGCCGTCGCAGGGCACGCCGCTGGACCGCGTCCTCGACGGGCTGGTCCGGCTCGCCGCGGCCGACGCCAGCCGGGTGCACGCCGCCCTGGCGCCGGTCATCGAGCGCCGGCACTGGTCGTGGGGCAACGAGCACCGCTGGGAACCGCTGTGCCTGTGCGAGGTGGTGGTGGACGTGCTCAGGACGCCCGGCGCCGACCACCAGCCCCGGCGGCGCAGCCGGTGGGAGTCGTTGCTCGCCGCCGTCCGCCGTACCGACCGGCCCTCGTCGGCCCTGGTCGCCACCGATCCCCGGGTACCGCCGGTGCACCGCCTGCTGCGGGCCCGGCTCGCCGAGATCGGCGTACACGTCGGCGGGCCCGGCAGCCCGGGGCTGCTCGCCACTCCGACGTCGGCCAACGGCCTGCTCGACCCGTTGGCGCTGCTGGAGCGGCTGGCCGCGCTGGGCGACCGGGCTCCCGGGTTCTGGGACCTCACGCAGGCCCTGCTGCGGCTGCCCGCCGAGTCCGACGAGGCGGTCGCCGACAAGGCCGCCGCGCTGGGCACGCCGGCCGGGGACCGGCTCGCCGGATGTTTGCGCGGCGGCGGGCTGCCGCAGCCGGTGGCGCGGGTCACCACGGTCACCCGCCGGGCCCGCAAATCGGCGTACGACTGGGAGTTCGCGCAGCTCGCGGAGCGGCGGCTGCTGGTCGAGCTGCGCCCGCCCGACGGGTACGACGACCCGTTCCGGCTGCTCACCGCCGACCCGGCGCCGATCGGCGTCGAGTACGGCGGCTGGCTCAACCTGTGGCCGTCCACCCTGCCCGGGCACCGCGGTGTCGTGGCCGCGTCAGTCCTGCCGGCGGTGGCCGCGAGCGCGGACATGGATCAGAAGGGCGGTGCCGCCGTACTGCCGCTGCTGGCCGAGTGCGCCGGTTCGGGCGGAACGGCGCTGGACCTGGCCGTGGCGTACGGGCTCGGCGCCCGGCACGGCGCGGACCGGGTCGCTGCCCTGGACGCCCTGCTCACGCTGGCCGGGGCCGGGCAGTTCGACCCGACCGGCACGGGGCGGCGGCTCGGGGAACTGGTCACCGCCGGGACGGTGAAGCCGACCCGGGTGGGCGAACCGTTGCGCGACGCGGCCCTGGCGGGGGCGCCGCTGACCGTGTGGCGGCTGCTGGCCGCCGCGCTGCCGGCGCTGCTGGCCGCGCCGAGCCCGGTGCGCGGCCTGCCCGACCTGCTGACCCTGGCCAGCGAGACGGCGGCCGCCACCGGCGTGCGAATCGAGGTTCCCGGTCTGGCCGACGTCGCCGCGCGCGGCGGGTCGGGCCGGCTGGTCACCGAGGCCCGTCGGCTGCACCGCGCGCTCGCCGCGGCCTGACCGGGTGGACACGGCACGGGCGGGGTGCGGGAGTTGTCGCCCGCCGCACCCCGCCCGGTCGCCCGGCTCAGCGGTTCATCAGGTACGCCACCACGATCGCCGCGACCACCGCCAGCGCGGCCAGCACCGCGGCCGTGATCTTGGCGGCGCTGTACGGACGCTCGCCGATCACCTCGCCGGTCCGGGCGTTGACCAGGACCTGGTACGACCGGCCGGCGTGCAGGTACGCGGCGATCCACACCGGCAGCAGAAGCAGTTTGTAGGTCACGCCCGAGTAGGTGGTGCGAACGGAGCTGACCCGCTGCTCGTCGCCGCCGATGTCCTTCCGGCAGTCCCGCTCGATGACCGGCGCCATCCGGGCCTTCGCCCCGGTCAGCCCCGCCTCGGGCTCGGTGTCGTACCGCAGCGCGTGATACCCGGCCAGGTAGTCCCCGTGGTACGCGACCGCCTGCGTCAGCGGCCACGGGGTCAGCTGGTCCAGCTTCTTCTCCGGCAGGTACGTCGTGGCGGGCACCAGCACGTCGTCGAAGTCCCGCCGGACGGTGCCGCTCGCCGGGTACCACCGGGTGTGCCGCACCTGCCGGGTGCGGGTCTCCTGCTTGCCGTCCACCGTCACCGTGTAGGTCTCGGTGACGTAGTAGTACTCGCCGCGCTGGCCCCGGTAGTCCGAGACGGTCCGCGCGTCGAACGTCCAGTGCGGCAGGTAGGTGCCCTTGAGCGTCTCCGCCGCGCTGACCTTCTTCAGGCTGTTCGGCGCGAACCAGCGGCTGCGGCACCATTTGCCCAGGGCGGTGCGCACACCCGACTGGTCGACCGCGAACGGCAGCACCGCCTCCGGCGCGATCAGCTCGCCCGCGGTGGCGTCCGCCACCAGCGGTGTGGCGCAGAACTGGCAGCGCTGGGCGAGTGCGTTGCTCTCGGTCCGGGCGCCGCAGCCCGGGCACACGAACGTGTACGCCCCGACGCTGGCCGCCGGCTTGCGCGGCAGCGTGGCCAGTTCGGTGTACGGGTGCTCCCGCACCTCCCGGCCGGCCCCGGCGATCTGCTGCTGGTGCCCGCAGTAAGGGCAGCGCAGCACCGCCGTGCCCGGTGAGTACTCCACCCGGGCGCCGCAGCCCCCGCACTGGTACGACGGCGGGGAGACGGCCGTGTCGCTCATCGCGGCGTCCTCCCGCTGGAGCGCCACCGCCCGCTCCCGTACCGCGCGCTCATTGCGGCGGCAGCGGCGGCGGGACGCTGGCCAGCACCGACGCCAGCTCCGGCACCTGTGCGGCCGGCTGCCACTGCGCCATGCCGGCCCGCCAGACCAGCGTGTCCGGGCCCAGCGTGCCCGCGCCCACCTGCTCGGCCAGCCCACCGAGGTCGTACGGGCCCTGCCGCTGCCCGGCGACGCCGACGTACCACTGCGTCTGGTTCGGCAGCGGCGGCGGCTCGGCGGCGCCGGACGGCTGCGTCCCCGCGCCCGCCATCGACCTGGCCACCTGCTGGCCCGCGGCCATGCCCATGCCCAGCCCGATGCCGGCGCCCGCGCCGCCGCCCGGGTTCTTCGCCGCCTCCTCCAGCGCGGTGGCCGCCTGGTAGCGGGTGAACCGGTCGAGGTCCCCGACCGCGCCCATGCTGGTCCGCTTGTCCAGCGCCTGCTCCACCTCGGGTGGCACCGAGACGTTCTCGATCACGAACTTGGGGATCGCGATGCCGACCTCGGCCAGTTCCTCGGTCAGCACGGCGGCCAGCCGCCGGCCGATCGCGTCCTGGTGCGCCGCCAGGTCCAGCAGCGGCACCCCCGCGGTGGCCAGCGCGCCGCCGAGCCGCCCCACGATGAGCTGGCGCAGGTATTCCTGCACCTCCTCGGTGCGGAACTGCGGATCCGTGCCGACCAGCTCCCGCAGGAGCCGCTGCGCGTCCACCACCCGCGCCGCGTAGGCGCCGAACGCCCGTACCCGGACCACGCCGAACTCGGCGTCGCGCAGGATCACCGGGTTCTGGGTGCCCCACTTCATGTCGGTGAACTGCCGGGTGTTGACGAAGTACACCTCGGCCTTGAACGGCGAGTTGAAGCCGTACTTCCAGCCCTTGAGGGTGGACAGGATGGGCAGGTTCCGGGTCTCCAGCGTGTACGTGCCGGGCCCGAACGCGTCGGCGATCTGCCCCTCGTTGACGAACACCGCCGTCTGGGACTCGCGGACGACCAGTTGGGCGCCCATCTTGATCTCGTTCTGGTACCGGGGGAAACGCCAGACGATCGTGTCCCGGCTGTCGTCCAGCCACTCCACGATGTCGACGAACTCGCCCCGGAGCTTGTCCATCAGCCCCACCGCGTCCCCCTCCCCTTCGCCGCCGAGATCACCGGCGTCGCGGCGACGATAACAAGTGCCGACAAGCCGTGGTCACGCGCCGATCGGTCCGGGGAGGCAGAAGCCCGCGGACACCCCGCCGCCGGCCGCGGGGTGTGCCGGTGGCCGGCGTCAGGCGAGTGCGGGCGAGGGTACGGAGCGGCGGGCGTCCAGCAGGTCGACGTGGGTGGCCATGTACACGTCCAGGTCCACCGGGCGCCATCCGGCCGCGAGCAACGGGCGGACGGCGGGGTGCGGGGCCGGCAGGCACACCCGTGCGCGGCCGTCGGTGCTGTCGAGCGCGGCGAGCACCGCCAGCACGCTGTCCGCGGCCTGGGCGTCCGGCAGACTCGGGTCCAGGGCCAGGTGCACCAGGCCGAAGCCGGCGCCCTCCCCCGCCGCGGTGCCGGCGGCCCTCGGCCGGCCGCCCAGGGCCGCGACCAGGGACCGGCCGTTCGGCCGCCGGCTCCAGGCGTGGTGGTCGGCGGCGCGGTCCAGGCCCGTCCAGCCCGCCTCGACCGTGCCGACCACATCCGGCGACGCCGGCTCGACGGTCCACCCGGCAGGCGGGCGTACGCCGCGGATGTCACCGGTCAGGTACAGCAGCGGCCACCACGCGTCCAGACCGACGCTCGTGTAGAGCGGCAGCGCGTGCGGGTGCTGGCTGCTGAACGTCAGCCGGGGCGTACTCGGGTCGGGCCACAGCTCGGCGAGCAGCGCCCTGCCGTGGCCGCGACCGTGCTGTGCCGGGTCGACGAAGAGGTCGCACAGCATCGAGACCGTGCCGGCCCGGCCGGCGATGACCCGGGTCGCACCGAAGCCGACGGTCCGGTCGTCGTCCGTCGCGACGGCGACCCGTCCGTGCCGCAGCAGATGCCCGATGTACGCGGGGTCGGCCCCGGTCCATTCGCCGCGCTGGCCCGTCGCCTCGGCGACGCGTGCGATGGCGGCGAGATCAGCGACGGTGGCGCCACGAATCATCCGGTCACGCCCGCGGGCAGTTCGTCGTCATCCGCCACATCATGCCCGCTCGATCCGCGGCGCTGCCGACCGCTCCCGGCAGCGGCCACCCGCCCGCCCGACCCCGGCCGCGTCACTCAGCCGACGGGCACGGTCGACTCGCGCATCACGAGGCGGCCCGGGAACTCCTCCGACGGCAGGGAGACGCCGTCGATGGCCGCGAAGAGCCGTTGGCCGGCGATGGTGCCGAGGCGTTGGAGGTTCATGTCGATGCTGGTCAGACGCGGACGGGAGTGCGCGGCGATGGCTTCCCAGTTGTCGAAGCCGAGGACGGAGATGCTGCCCGGCACGTCGCGGCCGAGGTCACGCAGTGTCTCCAGGACGCCGCGGGCGATCTGGTCGCTGCCGCAGAAGATCCCGTCGACCTCGGGATGCTGCCCGACGACCATACGCGCCGCGGCCCGTCCCCAGGACTCGTCCCACGACCCGAAGTACGGCCGGTCGCCGACCAGGCTCAGGTCGGCGGCGGCGAGCGCCGCGGTCGCGCCCTCGACCCGGTCCCGGGCCGCCTGGAAGCTGGCCTCTCCGGTGATGTGGGCGATGTTGCGCCGGCCGCAGGCCAGCAGGTGGTCGACGGCGAGCCGGCCACCGCCCACGTTGTCGACCGTGATCGAGATGTCGTCCGGATCCGCGGAGGGGGCGTACGCGTACACGACCGGCACCGGGATGTTGCCGGTCAGCGGCGGGCGGGCGTCGGTGCGGGATCCCACCACGATCAGGCCGTCCACCCGCCTGGACAGCAGCGCCCGGACGTGATGCATCTCCCGGATCGCGTCGCCGCGCGCGTCGCACAGGAAGACCGAGATCTGGCCCGCCCCGAAGGCGTCCTCCGCGCCCATGAGGATGGGAATCGAGAAGCGCCCCTCCAGGTCGCTGGTCAGCAGGCCGACGGTGCCGGTGCGGCCGCTGAGCAGTCCGCGGGCGAGGGCGTTCGGCGCGAAGGACAGCACCTCCGCGGCCTCCAGCACGCGTACCCTCGTGGCCGCCTTCACCTCCGCACGCCCGTTGATGGCCTTGGACGCGGTGGCGACCGACACCCCGGCGAGCTTGGCGACGTCGGTGAGCGTGGGCGCGCGGTTGCCGGGGATCTCGCGCTCACTGGTCATCTGCTGCTCTCTTCCGGCGGTCGGCACGGGTGCGGTGCGGGGCGGTGGGCCGCCGCTGGGGGTGTCTTGACCCGCCACTCCCTGCGGCAGTACATTTCTTAAACCTTTTCGTCGATGTTTCAGAACGGTTGCCGCCGGCCGACACCTCCGCTTGGCCCTCGATCGCGCTGAACACTACACCGAAGAGGACCCGCACCCCGCGCGCCAGGAAAGAGGTCGCGCCCCGCGCCCGAAACGCCCCTCGAAACGTCGACGAGCCGCCCCGACCGCGCCCAGCAGCCCCAGGGAGACCATGTGAAGATCCAGCAGGGCCTGCGGTGGCGACACGCAGCTGGGGAACCTCCGGTTCCGACGGGTGTCCGATGAGACGTCGCCGCACGCGCCGCTCGGGAACGGCGACCCGGTCTCCGACGGCGACCCGCTGACCAAGGGGCTCCGCCGGCCACCCGGGTAGCCCGAGGATCCCGGCCGGCGGTCCGTCCGCGTACCGAAAAATGTTAACGCTAACAGCCCCTTCGGGCGGCCGTCGTGACGCTTCCGAAAACCTTTGCGATTTTTGATTCGTTCCAACCCCGACGAGAGGTGGTGGGGGCAGAGCCACCGGCTGCCGACACCGCTTCCCCATCCCAACAGTGAGGAGATCCGTACCGTGAACACCACCCTCGGGCGCGGCGCCGCGCCACCGACCCGCCCCCGCCGGCCGTTGGGCCGGTTCCGCAGGGCCGCCGCCACGGCGGCGGTCGCCGGGCTCGTCGCCGGCGGCCTGGTCGGGGTCGCCGCGCCGGCCCACGCCGCCGACTCGTACACCTTCACCAACACCCGGAACCCGATCCTCGGCGACGGCAGCTACTACTCGGCCGACCCGGCGCCGGTCGTCGTGCCGGCCGGCGCGCCCGGCAACGACAGCGGCCGCGACCAGCTCTACATCTACACGGGCCGCGACGAGGCCGGACCGAACACCAACGACTTCATCATGAACCAGTGGGGCGCGCTCCGGACCACCGACGTCCCGTCGGGGCAGTGGACCCACTTCCCGTCGTTGACCCGCCCGGAACAGGTCTTCGCCTGGGCGACGCCGGGACGGGCGTACGCGGGCCAGATGATCCAGGGCGTGGACGGGCGCTACTACTGGTACCTCCCGGTCAGTGAGCGGAACAGCCCGGCGTCCGACAAGTTCGCCATCGGACTGGCCGTCTCCGACTCGCCCACCGGGCCGTGGAGCGACTACGTGGGCGGGCCGCTGATCTCCCAGCGGGTGCCCGGCACGAACAACATCCAGAACATCGACCCGACGATCCTCATCGACGGCGAGGCCCCCAACCAGCGGGTGTACGTCTACTGGGGCACGTTCGGCCAGTTGCGGATGCTCGAGTACAAGCAGGACATGAAGACCCCGGTCGGCACCCAGCGTTCCATCACCGGCCTGACCGGCTTCTTCGAGGCACCCTGGATCTTCAAGCGCAACGGCACCTACTACCTGGCGTACGCCGGGAACAACGCGGGCCCGACCTCCTCGTGCACCCCGGCGAACTACCACGCCTGCATCGCCTACGCGACGGCCTCGTCGCCCGAGGGGCCGTGGACCAACCGGGGGACCATCCTCAAGCCGGTCTCCTCGACGACGAGCCACCCGGGCATCCTGGAGTTCAACGGCCAGTGGTACATCACGTACCACACCGCAGACGCCGTGGGCGGCGGCCACTTCCGCCGGTCGGTGGCGATCGACCGGGTCGAGTGGGACGACACGCAGACCCCGCCCCGGATGAAGATGGTCACGACGACGCCGGTCAAGGGGCGTGACCTCACACCCCGGCCGAACGTCGCCCAGGAGGCGAAGGTCACCGTCTCCAACGAGCCCGTTCCCACCCAGTACTGGGTGAAGGCGCTCAACGACGAGATCGTCCGGTCGAACCCGCTGCCGCCGGACATGTGGGGCACGTGGACCGGCAACAATCCGCCCCAGCAGTGGGTGCAGTACACCTGGGACCAGCCGATGCGGATCTCCGGCTCGCAGATCGACTTCTGGAACGACCAGCCGCAGGGCAGCGGCATCGGCGTCGCCGCGCCCGCCCGCTGGCGCATCCAGTACTGGAACCTCGCCACCGGCCAGTGGGCCGACGTGCCGAACCCGAGCGGCTACCCGACCAGCACACAGGGCTTCCAGAACACCACCTTCGACCCGGTGACCACCACCCAGGTCCGCGCGATCTTCGACGCGTCTACCAACGGCAGCACCTACTCCGCCGTCGCGGTCGAGGAGTGGAAGATCCTCGCCGCACAGCCGGCGTCCGTCACCGCGCCGCCGATGACGGTCGAGGTGGGCGAGGCCGACCTACCCGGCACCCTCCCCGTGTCGTTCGGCAGCGAGACACTGCAGATTCCGGTCTTCTGGGACCCGGTGACGCCCGAGCAGGTCGCGCGACCCGGCACGTTCACGATCCAGGGCACCGTGCTCGGCTACGCCGCCGGGCGCGTCTCCGCGCTTGTCACCGTCATCTCGCCCGACGACACCGAGGGTGACGTGACCCCGCCGACCGTGACGCTCACGCCCAGCGGCAGCGCCGGCACCGCCGGCTGGTTCCGGTCCGCGGTGCGGGTCCGCGTCGCCGGCGTCGACGACCGCGGCGGCCGGATGACCATCGAGTCGCGGGTGGACGCCGGCCAGCCGGTCGTCGCCAACGACGTACGCTACGTCGACGTCAACGTCTCCGGGGACGGGCAGCACACGGTCACGGCGACCGCGACCGACCGCGCGGGCAACGCGTCGCCGCCCGCCAACCTCGCCGTACGCATCGACGCGACCGCGCCGGTCAGCGCGGCCACCGTGGACAGCGCCACCCGGCGGGTCACGGTGACCGCGAGCGACGCGACCTCCGGGGTCGCCGGCATCGAGTACGCCGTCGACACCGGAGCGTGGACCCCGTACACCGGGCCGGTCACGGCACCCGACTCCAACAAGCACACCGTGTCGTTCCGCGCGCTGGACGTGGCCGGAAACCTGGAGACGGCCAGGACGGTCACGATTCCGGCGGACCTCTCCGGTCCGCTCACCGGCAACATCGGGCCCATCGCCACCCCGTCCGCCTCCTACACCGCGAGCTGGAACAGCCTCACCGCGCTCAACGACGGCGCCGACCCGTCGAACCCGAGCCAGGCGCAGATCTGGGGCACGTGGTCCGGCAGCCGCCCGGCGACGCAGTGGGTCCAGTACGACTGGTCCCGGCCTGTGCGGATCACCGGCACAGAGCTGAAGTTCTGGCGGGACTCCAACCGCGGCACCGGCGACGGCGTCGCCGAGCCCGACGGGTGGGCGCTGCAGTACTGGGACGTGGCCGCCTCCGCCTGGCGGGACGTGACCGGCGCCTCCACCTACGGCACCAGCACCACCGCGTTCAACACCGTCACCTTCGATCCCGTCACCACGCCCCGGGTGCGGGCCACGATCCGGGCCAACGGCAACGGCACCACCTACTCCGCGGTCGCGATCACGGAGTGGCGGGTCTTCGCCGACGATCCGGGCGTCGCGGCCCAGCTGTTGAAGGCGGCGCAGGACGCGGTCGCCGCCGCCGAGGCCAACCCGTCGGCGGAGACGATCACGGCCGCCGAGACGGCCATCGCGAAGGTCACCGACGCCGCGCAGGTGGCGGCGCTGAACCAGCGGCTGGCGGTGGTGAAACTCCTCGTGCAGGCCCGCGACCTGCTCGACCGGATCGCCGCGAACGAGCTGGACAACGCCGATCAGCTCGGTGCCGCCGTCAGCGACCTCGCCGCGACGACGGCGGTCGTGGCTCAGGTGCCGGCCGACCGGCGGGGTGATCTGCCGGAGCAGGTCGGCGCGGCGAAGCGTCGAATCGCCGACGCGCTCGCCCGGTTTTTCGCCAGGCCCACCGAGGGGAAGCCGCGACCGATCGAGCGGCCCTGGCTGGACCTGGTCGTCTCCGACACCTACGACCGGTTCGGCGAGCCCGACCTGCACGACCGGGTGATCTCGATCGTGCGCAGTCACGCCACCGGCTGGCAGGTCACCGTCGCCATCAACGAGTTCCTCGCCCGCCGCTAGGCGGGGGCGCCTCGATTCGGGGCGGCGTCGGCGGTCCGACGCCGCCCCGAACCATCAGGTCAGGTCGTCACGTACCCGCGGCTCCTGGTGTTCAGCCGCAGTTGCCCCAGGCGTTCCGGCCGTTGGAGAACCACATCGTGAAGTTCATGACCTCGCCCTCGTACATGACGCAGGCGCCCCGCGCGGATCGCTGGATCGCGGCGTAGTACTTGTAGTTGCCCGAGTCGGTGACCCAGGAACTACCCTCGACCCGCAGCCTGGCGGCGACTCCGGTGGTCGAACCGACGGCCACCGCCTTGAGGGTGGCGACGCAGTTGTAGCCGGTCGCGCTGTTGTACATCAGGTAGACGTCGCCCACCTTGGTGCCGCTGTCGGTGATCGACCGGTGTCCGTCGGAGACCTGGGTCCACGAGCCACCGAAGTCGTTGCTGCAGGCCTGCGCCGCGGTGTACGGGTTCGCGGCGGCGCGGGCCGGCGACCCGAACGTCGCCACCGCGACAGCCAGCGAGAGGGTTGAGATCGACAGTCGTCGCGCTAGTACACGCACGCGGTCCTCCAAGTTCCGGCGCACGGATCACCTACGTGTCCGGCGCCATGAGCCCATATCAGATGATCAACAGTACACAGTGGGGCAACCTGGCCAATGACGGCACCGCACCGTAGATCGCCGCGATCTCAGTCGGGGCGACTGGCGTCGGTGGCCGTGAGCAGCAGACGCAGCCCGGTGAGCGTGGCCAGCAGCGGATTCGCGGGCACCGTGACGGATCGGCCGGTCAACGCGGCCAGGCGCGCGGCGACCCCCGGGGACACCGCACCGCCGCCGGTGATCAGGAGTCGCCGGCGCGCACCGGCGTCGCGGACACCCATCCGCCGTACGCAACGGGCGATCGCCGGGACCTGGTCGACGGGATCTCCCCGGTCGACGCGTTCGGCGGCGGCGACGCTCCGGTCGACGATGCGGGCGACCTCGGTGCGGCCGAACCCGATGTCCACGGTGACCAGGTCATCGCGGCCCGGATCCGGTCGGCAGGCCAACGCGGCGGCCAGCGGCTCCTCCACCGCGCTGACCCGCCCGCCGGTGGCCCGACGGACCGCGGCGACCAGTACGTTCTTCTGCCGCATGGTCGCCGTCGCGGGCACACCGACGAGCACGGGACAGACGGTGTCGTACGGGTGCCCGATGTCGGACAGCAGGATCCGCAGCAGCTGTACGCAGGCGACGAGGTCACGCACCACCCCGTCGCGTACCGGCCAGATCAGCGTCGCGCCCTCGGTGTCCCGCGCGTCCAGCGCGGCCCGCCCTGCGGCGTGCCGGCCGCCGGGGCGACGGGCGATGACGGCGGGTTCGCTGATCACCGCGTCGGTCACCGGAGTCCAGAGCCGGACCGTGGAGGTGCCCAGATCCAGGGCGAGGCGGTTCCCCACGCCGGGGCGGGCGTACGCGCCGGCAGCCAGCACGCTCACCACCCCCGCACCGGCACGCGACGGGTGCGGCATGGCCGCCGCGACGCAGAGCGGATGACGCCGGGGGGCACGGCAGGGTGGGACTGATGACGGAACATCGGTGTTCGGCTTCCAGGTCAGGGGCGGCGCCAGGGACGACGACGCGGAGCGGGCGGATTCAGACGACCGCCGGACGAGGCGGAGCCCGGTCCGCCGACCACTCCGGCACACAGCCCGGTATCGCGCGCCTGGTCAACCGGAACACGATGCACAGCCCGATCGCCCGAGCGGAGGCCCACACCACGAGCAGCACCGCCAGCAGGGCCAGCATCGGCAGCGGGCCTCGCCCGCCGAAGCCACGAATGCTGTGCCCGTCACGCATGCCGGACACCATAGCCCGCACCAGGCGACCCGGCCACGGCCCGCCGGTGGGGAGGGCGAGGGTGGTTGGCCCCGGCGCGCGGGCCAACCACCCTGACCCGTCACTTCCAGGTGTCGTTGTTGGTGTACGTGCCGGTCGACGGGGTGGTGAAGCTCCGGTTGCCGCCGGACTCCCAGGTGACCGAACCGTCGGGGTTCTTCTTGACGTACTTGTACTCGACGGCGGTACCCGGGGGCAGGTTCACCGTCGCCCGCCACACCGGGTAGTCGGCCGACGAGAGCGCGACGGCGCTGGCCGGGTTCCAGGCGCCCAGCGCGGCGACGTTGCCGACGACGAAGACGTTCTGGCCGTAGTAGGTGGTGACGGTGGCGTTGAACGCGGTGGCGATCTGCGCGGGGGTGACGGTGTCACCGCGGAACGTCTCGGTCACCGCGTACGTGCCGCCGGCCGGGGTGGTGAAGCTCCGGTTGGCGCCGGACTCCCAGGTGACGGCGCCGGTGGCGGTCTTCTTGATGAACTTGTACTCCACCGCCGTGGAGCGGGGCAGGTCGACCACGGCGCGGTAGGTGTTGCCGCCCTGCGCGGTCAGCTTGACGGCGCTGGCCGGCGCCCAGGAGCCCAGCTCGGGGATGCTGCCGACGACGTACACCTCCTGGTCGGCGGCCGGGGTCGCGGAGACGGTGAAGGTGGTGGCGACCTTGTCGGTGGGGCTGCTCGTCGGCGACGGGGTCGGCGACGGGTCGGTGCCCGGTCGGGCGTTGACGTGGACGGCGACGGCGTTGTTGGCGGGGATGGTCACGGTGGCCCGGCCGCCGGAGACGGTCACCGCGCCGCCGGTGCAGCCCGTGCCGGTGGCCACGCCGGTGATGACGTCGCAGTACCGGCCGTCGGCGAGGCCGGTGGTGAAGGTGGCGGTGGTGGCGGAGCCGCTGTCGTTGATGCCGATCCAGGCGCGATCGCCCCGATGGAAGCCGATGACGTTGCCGTTGACGGCGGTGAAGTCCGAGACGGACCGGACGGGCCGTGCGGCGTTGGCCCAACCGACCATGCCCTTGATGCCGGTGGTCTGGGTCAGGCAGTTCCAGGCGCTGCCGCAAACCGTGTCGGTGACGCGGCCGTTGCCGTCGGCCGGCGGGGACTGGTTCCGGTTGTCCCAGGAGAAACTGTCGTAGACCGACGGCTTGCCGTGCGGGTAGGCCAGCACGAAGTAGTTGGCCAGGAGGTAGTCGGTGCCGTTCTTGTACGACAGCACGACCCCGTCCCGCTCCAGGTCATGGTTGGTGACCATGGCGAAGACGTTGGCGCTGGGCGCGTCGAGGTTCCAGCTCGCGACGTTGGCGAGGCTGGAGATCGAGCCCTGGAACGCCGACCGGACGCCCTTGGCGTAGGCGAAGTCGAGGACGTCGCCGTTGCCGGTGAACGCACGGGCCTTGAGCGCGTCGTTGCTGGCCCCGTCGAAGATCTCTTGGGCGACGTACGGCCGCCGGCTCTCCGCGACCGTGTTGTTGAGCTTGCCGAGGATGGCCGCGAAGTCGTCCTTCCTGATGTGCTTGACCGCGTCGACCCGGAACCCGTCGACGCCCAGCCCGACGAGGTCGTTGAGATAGCCGGCGATCGTGGTGCGGACGTGCTCCTTCTCGGTGTACAGGTCCGCCAACGACAGCAGCTCGCAGCTGGTGACCTGGCTCTCGTTGTTCCAGTCGTTGATCGCGCCGGAGGTCGGACAGTTGTCACCCGGGTGGTGGAAGTCCGCGTACCCGTAGGGCACTGCCGGGTAGCTGTAGCCGGAGAACTGGGTGCCGGCGTAGCCGACGGTCCCGGCCGGGTTGTTCGTCCCGGCCATGTGGTTGACCACCGCGTCGACGTAGACCCGGACGCCGGCGTTGTGGCATGCGGTGACCATGGCGGCGAACTGCTGCCGGTTGCCGAACCGGCTCTCCAGCTTGTAGGAGACGGGCTGGTACACCTCGTACCAGGGGTGCACGCCGTCCGGGCTGTTGGGCAGGCTGACCGATTCCTGCGGCGGCGCGACCTGCACCGCCCCGTAGCCGGCGGGGCCGAGGTGGTTGGTGCAGGCGGCGGCGACGGAGGTCCAGTTCCACTCCCACAGGTTGGCCGTCACCTCGCTGTCGTTCAGGTTGACGGCGGCGCGGGCGGGGGTGGGAGTGGCGGCGGCCGCGACGACCGGCGTGGCGCCGGCCGCCACGAGCGCGACGGCGAGCAGCAGGCGAGTGGGGCGGCTCCGCGGTGATGGTCTGAGGGTGCGCATGGACGGACCTACTTCCGGGTCGGCAGGGCGCGTGGGCGGATGGCCATCCGAGTGACGATGAGGATGCTCGATGCCTGCAAGTCATGCAAGAGATTGCGGCAACATTTCCGAAACCTGCCGGCAAATGCGCCACCACGGCAGCCCCAGCGTCCACAGTGCGGAATGACAGCCCTCGGCGACCACCACGGGCGACCGCAACGGGGCCCACATCCGCATCGCAAGCCCTTCCGAATCTTTCAACCGGATTGCGGCACCAGCGTCCAACATGGCCGGCGCCGCTGGCCGACCGCCCCCTCCCGATCCCGGCCGGGAACACCGACGCGGGTCGGCGCGGCGCCGGTCGGCGCGTGGGGCACGCCGACCGGCGCCGTCGTCGGTGACGATCGGGCCGACGTCGTCAGCCCGGCCACGAGGCGGCGGCACCCGGCGTCGCCGCGTCGTGCCAGGACGGTCCCGGCGCGGGTCGCCGGATCGCGTGGCGGAACACCCGGCGCATCATCGCGGGCCGCATGAGCGCCTCGGGCGGGTCCATCAGACCGGCCACCCGCATGAACCCGTTCGTCACCTCGGGATCCTTGGTCGCGGCGTACTGCAGGCGTGCCATGTAGGCGTTGCCGACGCGCACCTTGAGGGTGCGTCGCCCCTCGACGCCCGGGAAGTCGAGGTCGCCACCGGCCGAGATGTCCCACGGGGTGTCGATGACCCGGGACAGGTCGGCGAAGAACGGGGACGAGGCCGGCGACCGACCCGTACGCAGGTGCGAACGCAGCGTCATCGCCTGGATCGCGGCCACGCTCATCCCCTGCCCGTAGACCGGGTTGAAGCTGCAGAAGGCGTCACCGATGACCAGGTATCGGTCGGGAAACCGCAGGAGCCGCTCGTAGCGCCGACGAACGCTGGCGGGAAAGCGGAAGGAGACCGGATCGTCGAGCGCCTCGGCGTCCCGCACCGCCTCGTACACGTCCGGCACGGACAGCGAACGGACGAATTCGAGGAACGCCTCCGGGTCCGTCGGCGGGTAGTCGCCGAGCAGGCCGGTCAGCGAGAGGATGCAGAGGTCGGTTCCGACCTGGCCGAAGAACGCGCCGCGCGGGTGCGCCGGCGAGGCCACCGGGTTGATCGACTGCACGCCGTCGAACATCTCCGGGCGGGTGCGGTAGTGCCGCGTGGTGTAGGCGAGCCCCACCTTGACCCGTTCCTCCTCCGGCCGCTGATACCCCAGCTCGTCGAGCCAGGCCGGGGTGCGCGACCCCCGACCGGTCGCGTCCACGACGAGATCGGTCTCCAGCACCTCGGCCTCGGCGTTCGCGGTCCGCGCCTGCACCCGTACGCCCACGATCTGTTCGCGGTCGTCGGTGGCGACCAGGCCGAGCACGTCGCACTCCTCCATGAAGGTGACGTTCGGGATGGCGGCCACCCGGTTGCGGACGTGGTTCTCCAGCACGGGACGGGGAGCGGTCACCGAGAGGAGACCGGTGCGGGCCGGTTGGATCTTCCGACCGTTGAAGAACCACCGCATCTCGCCCAGGTCGCCGGTGGGCACCCCGGCGGCACGCAGCTCGTCGGTGATGCCGGGGAAGAGCTCCTCGAGGATGAGGTGTCCGCGGGCGTGCAGGCCGTGGGCGTGGACCGTGTGCGGCGCGCCCCGGCGCGGCGTGCTGACACCCAGCACCTTGTCCCGCTCGACGACGACGACCTCCGCGTACGATTCGGCCAGCACCCGGGCGGCGAGGACGCCGCCCATGCTGCCGCCGAGCACGACCGCGCGGGCTCCGAGTTGACTCATCGACACGTACCTTCCTGATGGGTGGACCTCGACCGGGTGCCCGGACGACGACGGCCCGACAGCCCGCCGGGGTGGGCTGGCGGGCCGGAGCCCGTTCTCCTGGGTCTTCACCGGGCGGACGCCGTTCGCGGGGCTACCGCCAGCGTGGTCAGCGATGCCGGCCGAGGCACCTCCGAGCGTGCGGCGCCGGTCAGGAGGGGTCGGCGTCGACCGGGCGGCGGACGAGCAGCACGACGACGACCAGCAGCGCGAGGCCGTCGACGACCAGCAGGGTGGCGCCGAAGGGATCGACGCCGTGCGCGTGCGCCTCGGCCGTCGGCGCCGCGGGCGGGGCGGCCCCGCCCGCGGCGCCGACGGTGAACCGGACGATGCCGGAGACGTCGCGTCCGTCCGTGGTCACGACGTGGTAGGCGACGGTGAGGTCGGCGGGGCGGTCGAGGCGAATCGTCTGACGCAGGCCGTCGTCGCCCGCCGCGCTCACCTCCCCGGTGTCGAGCCGAACGGAGTCACCGTCGTACACCGAGATGTGGGACCGGCGGACGTCCGGCCGGCCCGAGACGCGTATCTCCACCGCGTCGGGCGGGTCGGCCAGGACCGCGCCGTCGGCCGGGGCGATCGAGACGACCTCGGCCGGAGAGTCGGCCGACGGTGCGGGGTCGACGCGGGCGGCGAGGGCGAACAGGGCGACGAGAGCCGCCACGGCGAGGGCGGATCCGGCGTAGATCCGGGTCGTGGTCGACATTGCCCGCGGCGGTCAGTCGCCGGTGGCCAGGGTCGGCCGGCCGAGGCTCACCCGCCCGGTGCGGCGCGCGCAACCGCAGGCCATGGCGGCCCGCTCCATGGTGCTCGGTCGCATGTGCAGGTAGACGGCGATGAGCATGGGGATGAACACGACCGAGTTGTAGAACAGGTGCAGCTCCACACGGGGGACGACGAGCTGGAGCAGGCTGGTCGGAACCGTGGTGCCGGGGAACCGGAACGAGCTGTGCGCCTGGATGAGCAGCAACGCGTGTTCGATGTGGTGCCAGAACTGGAGCGCGAGCGCCACCGTCCACCACGCGTTGCCACGGCCGGTGAAGCCGCGACGAAGGAGGAACAGGCCGATCAACATCAAAATGGCGTAGCCGTAGTGCAGCCACTCCGAGGACACGAGCCAGGGAAACGGCATACCCAGAACGCCGCGGGCCTGCGGCCGCGGCCAGCCGAGCACCCAGATCTGGTACGCCTGGACGAGGTGCTCCGCCCAGTGGGCGAGCACCACGACCATGTAGACGGTGAGGGCGGTGCGGTGGAACCGACCGTTGAGTGACGACAGCAGGCCGGGCGGGGCCGGCTTCGCAGCGATTGCCATGAGTCCTCCAGTGGGACACCGAGCGGGCCGTTCGGGTCCACGGTAGGCAGCGGCAAACGCTGACCGTCACTTTTAAATTGCTGAACGTCACGGCCGGGGTCACGCGGGTTCGTGCAGGCGGACGCTGAGCCCCTTGCCCTCGAACTCCTTGCACACGAACGCCGGTTGGCGCGGTTTGCTCAGCGCGGGATCGTACCGGTAGCCGATCTCGGCGAAGTCGGTGATGGCCTCGGGATCGTCGACGCGGGCCGTCAACAGCCATCGCGCGAACGCGCCCCGCGCGATCTTGGCATGCACCACCACGAACCGCGGCTCACCCGTCTCGGGATGCACGGTCAGGAACCGGGGGCTGACGAACCGGTCCCGGTCCAGGAACGCCGAGACGGTCTTGTGGTATTCCACCGCGGCGAGGTTGACGATGACTCCGGTGGGCGGGAGGGTCTCCGCGATGCTGGCGCCCCAGAAGGCGTACAGGCTGGTGTAGGGCGGGTCGGGCAGCCGGTAGCCCATCTCCAGCCGGTACGGCTGGACCGCGTCGTGCGGACGCAGGATTCCGTACAGCCCGGAGAGGATCCGCAGGCGCTCGTCGGCGTACGCCCGGTCGGCGTCGGAGAGGTCACACGCGCGCAGGCCGCTGTAGATGTCACCGGCGAAGCTGTCCATCGCCGGCGACTGTCGGTCCGGCTCGACGCCCCAGTCGGCGAGGAGCGCATGGGTCCGGGCGGCCAACGCCGGCGAGATCTCCATGACGGTCGCCAACCGCTCGACCGGGAGGGTCTTGAGGTACGTCGCCAACTCCTCGGCCCGGCCGCGCAGCGCCGGCTCGGTCAACGCGCGGCCACCGGCCGGAGCCGAGCGCATCACCTTCGAGGTGTGGATGAGAATGATCATTACTTGCCGATCGCCTTGACGAGCTGCTTGATGATCCGCTTGAGCTCGGTCTTCTTGGCCTTCGCGTCCTTCATGTCGGCGAAGTAGGCCATGCGACGGCCGTCGGTGTAGTTGCCTTCGAGCAGTTCGCTGTCGATGTCCACCACCAGCGGGTTGTGGAACACGAGATGGACGCGCTCCTTCGACCACAGGTTGAACGTCGCCAGGTACTCGCCCTGGTAGGAGAACGACGGCGCCTTCCACTTGATCTGCTCGGTGATCTTGGGGTTGGCCGCCTTGATGCTCTCGCGGAGCAGCTCGACCTCCGCCTTGAAGGGGTGGTCGAGCTTGTCCATGAACGCGTCGACCTCGTCGGTCTTGTTGACGGTGTTGTCGACCTTGCCCACGTTCGCCTCCCGCATCGAGATCGATACTCGCGGTGAGCATACCGAAGGCGGGCGTACCGATCACGATGACGAGCGGACGCCCCGCCCGGTCGGCCGGTGGCGACGCGACCCCGCCGTCGCGCCACCACCGGCCGACCGTACGGCTCAGCCCTTCTTGCGGTGCACGAAACCCTCCAGGGTGGTCACGAGCTCCGACCGGTTGTCCCGGTGGCGCACGCAGTACCTGGTCGGGTACCAGCCGGCGGTCTGCCACGCCTTCGGCTGCTTGATCGGGAAGCAGCCGCCGGCCTCGGAACCGGAGGCCACGCGCCGGTACCAGTCCTCGGTGATCATGGGCTCGTAGAAGGTCAGCCGCCCACCGTACGAGCCGTAGATGAACGTGTGCCGGAAGGGCTCCCCGTTCAGCTCCGGCCCGGTCAGGTCGATCAGGTGGTTGCCCATGCCGGGCTCGACCGCGCCGAAGTCGCTGTAGTCGGCCGGCATGTACCGCGCGGGGATGGGCTTGGCGCCGACCTCGAAGTCCTCGCAGTTGACGAGCATGCCACACGGTCCGGGGCGGATGGCCAGCCGCTCCTCGTTGGAATTCATGTAGAAGTGCACGTCGAAGTGGGGCCGGTCATAGATGTGCTCGGGCATGTGCCCCGCCGGATTCCAGTTCATCAGCACGTACTGGAAGGGGGTGTCCACCCGGGTACGGAACTGCTTGCTGAGCTGCAGCGGGTACTCGTACCCGCCGGTGCACTCGGTGTGCTGGTCGATCTTGCCGTCACCGTTGAGGTCGTAGCACCACAGTCCCGCCGTCGGCGGGTGGTTCGGCAGACCCTTGAGCGCGTCGTCGCTCATCACCAGGCCGATGGTGTCCGGGACCCCGTTCCGGGACTGGGAGAACGCCCGGATCGTCCCCTTGCCCATCTTCGTCGACTGACCGTAGGAGGCGCAGACGCCGAGGTACGAGGCGGTGCGGCGGACGAGGATGTCCGCGGTCCGCTTCGGCACCGTGGCGTTGACCTCGACACCGCTGCGCACGGTCGGCGCGATGCAGACGGCGACCTTCGGCCCACGGGCGGAGGCAGGACTCGGAGCGAGGGCGGTGACGAGGGCGAGCGCGGCCAGCACGGCCGCCACCCCCAGGGCGACGGTGCGGATTCTTCTTCGACGGGGCATGGCATCTTTCCTCTGTTCGTCGGGCGGCGGGCACCCGTTTCGGCGGGGTGCGGGCCGGGGACGGCTCGCGGAAACGGAGTCAGGGGGCGGGCGGCGCGGCCTCCGGCGGCATGCCGGGGTGGCCCGTACCCGTGGGTGGCACGCTCTTGAGCCGGGTGGCCAGGAGGACCGCGACGGCGAGGAACAGCACGAGGTTGATCAGGCTGGCGCCGTGCAGGGCCTGGGTGAACGCCTCGCGGGCCGAGTCGAGCAGCTCCGCCGCCACGGGCGCGGGCAGGGTGTCCGCCACCGCCGCCGCGCCGACGATGCTCTCCCCCGCCGGGATCGCCGCCTCCGGAGGCACCGCGGCCGGCACCTCGACCGCGGAACCGTAGACGGCCCCGGCGACGCTGCCGAGGACGGCGACGCCGAGCGCGACGCCGAGTTCCCCACCGGTGGACGACAGCGAGCCGGCTGCGCCCGCCTTCTCCGGCGGCGTCGAGGACATCAGCACGGCGTTGGCCAGGGTGGCGCTGGGGCTGCCGCCGACGTACATGATGACCAGGCCGACGAGCAGGGTGGCGAGCCCGCCGGAGACGCTGACCTGGGTGATGACCAGCGCACCGACCGCCGCGAGGACCATGCCGGCGGCCAGGACGTACGCGGGGCGCACGGTACGGGCGAGGGCCGGCCCGATGTTGCCGCCGACGATCATCGCGCCGGCGGGGATGAGCATCCACAGGGCGACCTTCAGCGGCGTCAGGCCCTCCACGAGCTGCATGTAGAGGGTGGAGACGAGACCGGCGCCCGCGGTGATGAAGCCGAACGCCAGGCCCAGCAGGACGATGGTGCTCACCACCGGGTTGCGGAACAGCGCGAGGTCCAGCATCGGGTGGGTGAGGTGCCGCTGGCGGTGGACGAACATCAGGCCGAAGGCCAGCCCGACGACGACGGCCCCGATGGCCGTGGGCGCCCAGCCGGCGCGCGCGATCTCCTTGAGGCCGTAGACCACCGGCAGGAGCGCGGCGAGCGTGAGCAGCGCGCTGAGCGGGTCGAGTCGGCCCGGGTGGGGATGGCGCGCGGCGGGCAGCAACCCCGGCCCGACCAGCAGCAGCAGCGCCATGACGGGGACGCCCATCAGGAAGATCGAGCCCCACCAGAAGGAGCCGAGCAGCAGGCCGCCGACCACCGGGCCGAGGATCACGCCGAGCATGATGGCGGTGCCCCAGACGCCCATGGCGGCGCCCATCTGCGCCGGGTTGGGAAAGAGCTGGGCGATCAGGGCGAGCACGCACGGCATGACCGTCGCCGCCGAGATGCCGAGGAGGGCCCGGGAGGCCAGGAGCATCTCGATCGAGGTCGAGTACGCCGCCAGCAGCGACGCGACCATGAAGCCGACGGCGCCGCCGAGCAGCACGTTGCGGTGACCGACCCGGTCGCCGAGGGTGCCCATGAGAACGAGGAAGCCGGCGATCATGAAACCGTAGATGTCGGTCACCCAGAGCTGCTGGGTGCCGCTGGCCCCGAGGTCGGTGGCGAGCCTGGGCAGCGCGAGGATCAGGACGCTGATGTCCACCGTGGTGAGCAGGGTCGGCAGGCACAGGACGGCGAGCGCCATCCACTCCCTGCGGCCCGCCCGGGCGCCCATGTCAACTGTCGTCACGTTGGGTCCTTCCGTCGATGAATGTCACCTGTACGAAGCGGCCCCTCGGCGTGCGGTTGGACCGCAGCCGTGCCCGGGTGCGGCGGACCGCCGGCGGGACCGCGACGGTGCGGAACGGGGTGGCCGGATCGGAAGCGGCGGTCCCGATCCCGGTTCGCGCGAAGCGGTCCCGCCGCCGGCCTCAGGAGGCGTCGCGCAGCGACCCGAAGAAGGTCCGGAGGTCGCCGACGAACAGCTCGGGCACCTCCATGGCGGGGAAGTGCCCGCCCCGGTCGAACTCCGACCAGTGGGTGATGGTCGGGAAGTCCCGGTCGGCGAGCCGGCGGATCGGGACGATGCAGTCCTGCGGAAAGACCGCCACGCCGAGCGGCACGGTCAGGGGCTGCTCCCGGTAACCGCTCAGCATCTCCCCGTTCGGGTCCTCGGTCGCCTTGCGCTGCTCCTCGGTGACCTCGCGGTACATCTGGGCCGACGAGCCCGCGGTGTTGGTCAGCCAGTAGATCATCACGTTGGTCAGGAGCAGATCGCGGTCGATGACCTCGTCGGGCAGTTCGGCGTCCGTCCACTCCTTGAACCGTTCGACGATCCAGGCCAGCTGGCCGGCCGGCGAGTCGTTGAGCGCGTAGGAGACCGTCTGGGGACGGGTCGACAGCAGCTTCCGGTAGCCGGAGCCGTCGGCGTCGAAGCTGGCGAGCCGGCCCAGCCGGGCCATGTCCTGCTCGCCGAGCCCGGCCAGTTCGGCGGGGTCGCCCGACGGGAAGACGGTGAGCATGTTGCAGTGCACGCCGACGACGCGCTCGGGGTCGAGCCGGCCCACCGCGAGGGAGATCGGCGAGCCGAAGTCCCCGCCCTGGGCGCCGTAGCGCTCGTAGCCGAGGCGGCGCATCAGCTCCACCCAGGCGGCACCGACGCGGTCGACGCTCCAGCCGGGGGCGGACAGCGGACCGGAGAAACCGAAGCCTGGAATCGACGGGATGACCAAATGGAACGCGTCCGAGGCGGAGCCGCCGTACGCGACCGGGTTGGTCAGCGGGCCCACCACGTTCAGGAACTCCGCCACCGACCCCGGCCAGCCGTGCGTCAGGATCAGCGGCAGCGCGTCCGGCTCGGGCGAGCGGACGTGCGCGAAGTGCACGTTGGCGCCGTCGATGGTCGTGGTGAACTGCGGCAGCCGGTTGAGCTGCGACTCCGCCAGTCGCCAGTCGTAGCTGGTCAGCCAGTGGGCGACCAGCTCCTTCAGGTACGCCAGAGGCACACCGCGCGCCCAGCCGGTCTCGGGCAGGTCCGGCGACCACCGGGTCTGCGCCAGCCGGCGGCGCAGGTCGTCGAGTTCGGTCTGCCGGATATTGATCGTGAATGGCTGCACGTCTTCTCCTCGTGGTTGCCGTCCATCAGCGGATTTCGAACGCCCGGTCGCCCCTCGACTCACCGCGGGTAACGCTCCGGTCATGCCGAAGGCATTGACGTCGCCCATGACCGTGGCACCGGGTACGGGGCCGTCGCATCTTCCGGAGTGCGGCGCGGGTCAGCCACACCTGCGCGTACGGCCGAGGCCGGAGCCGGCCGCGGGGAGGAGGTCGGGCCGGTCCGGACCCGACGCGCGACAGCACGGTCCGCGACGACGTGCGCACGTACAGAGATGCCTACCCGAGGCGGCAGTTGGAATCGTGAGCCGCACGTCGCCACCCGTGGACCGAGCGGCGTCCCATCCCTGCCCCGACACGAGGAGTGTGATCTCGGGTGACCACGCCGAACACCCCACCGCCGACCGCGCGAAACCCCCTGTCCAGCAGGACCAGCCACTTCGTCCTGCCGAAGCAGTGGGCGTCGATGCGCCGCGCCGAGCAACTCGAACGGGAGACCGGTAACCGGGTCATCCACCTGGAGAAGGGCGACTTCCAGGGCGAGGAGTTCCGTCCGGCGCCGCACATTCTCGACGCCTGCGCCAAGGCGGTGCACGACGGGCACGTGCGCTACGTGCCCGGCCCCGGCCTGCCCGAGCTGCGCGACGCCATCGCCGAGGAGGCCACGCGGCGGGGCCGGCCGACCGTACGCGAGGAGGTGCTGGTGACCATGGGCGCCAAGCACGCCCTGACGCAGAGCCTGCTCACGCTCATCGACAACGGCGACGAGGTGATCTTCCCCAACCCGGGCTATCCGCCGGACGAGTTCTGGATCACCTACGCCGGCGGGCGGGTCGTCTACGCGCCGCTGGTCGAGCCGGACTTCCACTTCGACATCGACCACCTCGCGCGGCTGATGAACGAGCGCACCAAGGTTCTGATCATCAACACCCCGCAGCGGCCCAACGGCATGACCGTCGACCGGCTGGCCGAGATCAGCGAGCTGTGCCGGCGGAACGACGTGATGGTGATCTCGGACGAGATCTTCAGCCACATGGTGTATCCGCCCGCCGAGCACCACACCATCGCCGCCGTCGAGGGGATGGCCGACCGGACGCTCCTGGTGGACACGTTCAGTAAGAGCTACATCATGACCGGCTTCCGGATCGGCTGGTGCGTCGCGAACCGGGACCTGATCACCGCGATGGACATCTTCCAGCAGAACTCGGTGACCAACGTGCCGGCGTTCGTGCAGTTGGCCGCCCTGGCGGCGCTCACCGGCCCGCAGGACCACGTCATCGCCACCCGCGAGCGCCTGCGCGCCAAGCGGGACCGGGCGGTCGCGGCGCTCAACGCCATTCCCGGTATCAGCTGCCCGACCCCGGACGGCTCGTTCTACGTCTTCCCGGACATCCGCGGCACGGGGTTGACCGCGCAGCAGTTCACCGACCACCTGATCGACCGCTACTCGGTGGGAGTCGTCGCCGGGACGGCGTTCGGCGACCGGGGCGAGGGACACGTACGGATCACGTACGCCGTTCCGGACGACGTCCTCGACGAGGGCCTGAGCCGGATCCGCCAGGCCGTCGAGAACCTCGGGTGACCTGATGGACATCGGACGGATGTTGGCGTGGAGCGCCGAGCGCCACCCGCATCGGCGGGCCGTCGGCGGGGCGCGGCCGATGACCTTCCGCCAGTGGGACGCGTACACCAACCAGCTGGCCCGGGCGCTGGCGGACCTCGGGGTCCGCCGCGCCCACCGGGTGGTGCTCCACATGGGCAACGGGACGGAACTGGCCAGCTGCTACCTGGCGGTGCAGAAGCTCGGCGCGGTCGCGGTGCCGCTGTCCACCCGGTTCGGCCTCGCCGAGGTCGAACACTGCCTGCGGGACTGCTCCCCCGCGCTGGTCGTCACCGACGCCACCACGTCCGATCTGTCCGCCCAGGCACGGGCCGCGCTGCCCGGCCCCCCGGCGTCGGCGCACACCGGTGACCCGGACGACGCGGCGCCGGGCAGCGTGGCCCTGGCGCCGCTCGTCCAGGGCCAGCCCGACGGGCCGCTCTCCGTCGGCATCGTCGACCGCCAACTGAGCGTGCTGCTCTACACCTCGGGCACGACGGGACGCCCGAAGGGGGTTCCCCGGACCCACGCCGCCGAGCACGCCGCCACCGTGGCGCACGTCCTGCAGTCCGGGCAGCGCGGCGACGACGTGACGCTCGGCGTGATGCCGCTGTTCCACACCATGGGCGTACGCACCCTGCTGGCCAGCGTCCTCACCGGCGGCACCTGGGTGCCCCAGCGCCGCTTCGACGCCGACGAGTCGTCGGACCTCATCACCCGCGAGGGCGTCACCGCGCTGTACCTGGTGCCCACCATCTACTGGTCGCTGCTGCGGACGGGCCGGCTGCCCGAGCTCACCTCGCTGCGCCGACTCGGGTACGCCGGGGCGCCGATGACCCCGGACCTCGCCGGCCGCCTCGTCGAAGCCGTCCGTCCCCGGTCGTTCGTCAACCACTACGGCAGCACGGAGATCTTCACGTTCACCGTGGAGCCGGACGTGGCGGCGCGGCCCGGCAGCGCCGGACGCGCGGGTCTGTTCTCCCGGGTGCGCGTCATCGCCACCGACGAGGGCGCCGGACCCACGGACGTCGTGGCGCCGGGCGAGCCGGGCCAGGTGATCGCCTCGATGGACTCCCCCGAGGCGTTCGCCGGCTACTGGAGACGCCCGGACGCCGACCGGACGGCGATCCGCGGCGGCTGGTACCACACCGGCGACCTCGCGATCCGCGACGAGGACGGGAACCTGTGGTACCAGGGCCGCGTCGACGACATGATCATCTCCGGGGGCGAGAACATCTACCCGGCCGACATCGAGGCGGCACTCGCGGCCTGCCCCGCCGTCGCCGACAACGTCGTGGTCGGGCTCCCCGACGAACGGTGGGGGCAGACCGTGACGGCGTTCGTCGTCCCCCGCACCGGGGCCGACCCCGCCCGGGCCGTCCGGGAGGTGCAGCACTTCATCCGCGACTCCTCCGGGCTGCCGTCGCTGAAACGCCCCAAGCGGGTGATCGCCGTGGACCGGATACCCCGCTCCCCCGTCGGCAAGATCCTGCGTCGGCGGCTCACCGGCGGCGGCTACGACGCCCTCGCGGACACCGCCGCCGGGCCCGGCGCCCCTGACCGAACGGAGACGACCCGATGAGCAACCTCCCGGCGAGCGCCGCGCCGGCCCCGGCCGGTCTGGCCGGCCGTACGGTCGTGGTGACCGGGGCCGGCGCCGAGATCGGCGGCGCGTACGTGCGGGCCTTCGCGGCCACCGGCGCGAACGTGGTCGCCGTCGACCTGCTCCGCACGGCCCGGCAGGCGCTGGAGACGACCCGTACGGCGAGCCGGACCGGGCCCGGGCGGGCGGTCTTCGCACCCGCCGACGTCACCTCGCAGTCCGACTGGCAGCTCGTGGTGGAGCGGACGATCGCGGAGTTCGGCCGCCTGGACGTGCTGGTCAACAACGCCGCCGTCTACCGGGCGCTCAGCGGCAAGCGGCCGCTGACCGAGCTGGTCGTCGAGGAGTGGGACCAGGTGTTCGCGGTCAACGTCCGGGGCACCTGGCTGGGCATCAAGGCGGTGGCCCCGGCCATGGTGGACTCCGGCGGCGGAAGCATCGTCAACGTGTCCTCGGTGGTGGGGCGTACCGGCGCCGTCGGTTTCGCCCACTACGTGGCCTCCAAGGCGGCGGTCGAGGGGCTGACCCGCGCGGCGGCCCGGGAACTCGGCGAGCACAACGTACGGGTCAACGCGGTCGCCCCCGGCCTGGTGGACAACGACGCCAGCCGGACGCTGAACACGGAGACGTACCTCGCGGCGGCGGCCCGCGCCCGGTCCCTGCCCCGGCCGATGCAGGCCGACGACCTGGTCGGCGCCCTGCTCTGGCTGGCCTCCCCGGCGTCGTCGTTCGTCACCGGCCAGACGGTCGTCGTCGACGGCGGGCAGGTGTTCACATGAGGCCCGAGGCGGCGGCGACGGGGGAAAGCCACGCCCGACCGGTCGACCCGGCGACCCTCGTCCCGCTGTCCCCGGTCGCGGTCACGGCCACCGCGGAACTCGACGAGGCCGCGGCGCGGGCCGACGCGGCGCTGCGCGGCCCCTGGGCGACCGACGGCCGTCGCCGCGCCGCCGTCCTGCACGGGTGGGGCGAGGCGCTCACGGCGCACGCCGACGAGCTGGCCGAGGCGCTGGTGACCGAGACCGGCAAGACCGTCGCCGAGGCCCACCAGGAGATCCGGGCCTGCGTGGACGCGCTGACCTACAACGCGGGACTCGCCCGGCACCTCGGCGGCGTCGCCGGCACCCTGCCCGACGGCACCGTGGCGCACGTCGCGCGGCAGCCCGTCGGCGTCACCGCGTTCGTCGTCCCGTGGAACTGGCCGATGCTGCTGCTCCTGCGGGATCTCGCGCCGGCCCTGGCCGCCGGGGTGACCGCGCTGGTCAAGCCGGCGCCGCAGACCACCCTCGTCACCGGCCGGGTGCTGGCTCTCGGCCGCGCGGCGGGCCTGCCCGACGACGTCGCCCACCTCGTCGTCGGTGGGCCCGAGGTCGGGCGCGCCGTCGTCGCGCACCCGCTGGTGCGGGCCGTCGCGTTCACCGGTTCGACCGGGGTGGGCACGGAGATCCTGCGGGCGGCGGGGACCGGCATGAAACGCACCCTGCTCGAACTCGGCGGCAAGGGAGCGCTGGTCGTCTGCGCCGACGCGGACGTGCCGGCCGCGGTCGCCGCGGCGGTACGGGCGGCGGTGGTGACCGCCGGGCAGATGTGCATGGCCTGCACCCGCGTGCTGGTGGCCCGGCCGGCGTACCGGGACGTGCTCGAAGGGCTCACCGACGGGCTGGACCACGTCCGGGTCGGCCACCCCGGCGACCCCGCCACCGGCATGGGGCCGCTGGTGTCACCGGCGGCCGGCGAACGGTTGGCGCGGACGCTGGCCGACGCGCGCGCACGACACGAGGTGCACGGCGGCCAGCGCGTCCACCTCGACGGCCTGCCCGGGTACTTCGTGCGGCCGGCCGTCGTCTCGGCGGTGACACCGGAGTCGCCGGTCGTCCAGCGGGAGCTGTTCGCGCCGGTCGTGACGGTGGAGCCGTTCGACGACGAGGCCGAGGCGGTACGGCTGGTCAACGCGACGGAGTACGGCCTGGCGGCGAGCGTGTGGACCCGCGACGTGCACCGCGCGTGGCGGATCGCCCGAGGCATCGAGGCGGGCACCGTGTGGGTCAACGGCTACAACCACTCGTACCCGGAGACCCCCAGCGGAGGCTTCAAGTCCTCCGGCGTCGGCCGCACCCGGGGGGTGGCCGGGGTGGAGCAGTTCACCGAGCTGAAGCACATCCACTTCGCCGTACCGGCGGGTGAGTCGTCATGAACCCGCCCGCCGTGTCCCCGGACCCACCGTCGCGGTGGCCGGCCGAGCAGAACCTGCGGTCCTGGCTGTCGCACCTGGACGCCCGGGGCCGGCTGGGCCGGGTACGGTCGCGGGTGGACCCCGACCAGGAGGTCTCGGCGGTTCTGGAGCGCCTCGACGGGCGACGGTCGGTGCTGTTCCGTGACGTGGCGGGCGCCGAGTTCCCCCTCGCCGGGAACCTGGTGCTCAGCCGCGCCGACCTCGCCGAGGCGATGGACTGCCCGGCGCCGGAGACCACGACCCGCTACCTGGCCGCGCTCACCCGACCGCGCCCCTGGGCGCCGGTGCCCGACACCGAGGCGCCGGTGCTCACCCACCGGCTCGACGGCGACACCCTGCTGTCCCGCCTGCCGCTCACCGTGCAGCACGAGCACGACGCCGGCCGGTACCTGACCTCGGGCCTGCTCGTCGTCCGGGACCCGGCCACCTCCGCGACGAGCCTGTCGATCAACCGGATGCTGGCCGTCGGCGAGCGGAACCTGCGCACCCTCGTGCTGCCCGGGCGGCTCCGGCGGATCCTGGCCGCGACCGAGCGGCGCGGGCTCGACCTCGACGTGGCGATCGTGGTGGGCGTCGACCCGCCGCTCGGCCTGGCCAGCCAGGTGCCGGGCGCGGGCCGGACCGTGGACGACCTCGAGGTGGCCAGCGCCCTGCGCGGCACGCCGCTGCCGGTCACCCGCTGCCCGGCCAACGGCCTGCCGGTGCCCGCCGACGCGGAGTTCGTCCTCGCGGGGCGGTTCCGCGCCGCCGTGCGGGAACCGGAAGGGCCGTTCGGGGAGTTCCCCCGCACGTACGGGCCCAGCGCGCCGGCGCCCGTGATCGAGCTGACCGAGGGTTGGCACCGCGGCGCGGCGGTGTTCCAGACGATCCTGTCGGGCGGCCGTGAGCACTTCCTGCTCGGCGGGATACCGCGCGAGGCCGCCCTGCTCAGGACGCTGCGCCAGGCGCATCCCGACGTGGTGGCCGTACGGCTGACGGAGGCCGGGTCGTGCCGGCTGCACGCCGTCGTGTCCGTACGCGAGGGCGCCGACGGGTCGGCGACGAACGTCCTGCTGGCCACGCTCGGCGGCCCCGGCGCGGTCAAGTACGCGGTGGTCGTCGACGACGACGTGGACATCCACGACGACGAGCAGGTCGGCTGGGCGCTGGCCACCCGGGTCCAGGCGGACCGGGACGTCCTCGTCGTACCCCGGGCCGCCGGCAGCGGCCTCGACCCGTCCGCGTCCGCCGGGGTGACGGCGAAGCTCGGCATCGACGCCACCGTTCCGGCCGACGGCCGGCACCGGCACGCCCGGATGCGGGTCCACCCCACCCGGCCCGAGTGGATCGAACGGTTCCTGGCCGAGGCCGCGACCTCGTGATCGCCCGACCGCCGGCCGTGCGGGCCGGCGGTGCCGCGCCGGACACCGGCGTGGCCCTCCGTCGGCGACCGGGCGTTCGACAGCCGTCCGGCCGCCCCGACCCCCAAGACGGAAGGTCAGCACCTGTGGCAAGCGACGATCTCAGTCGAATCATGGCGGCCCTGGCCGACCCGACCCGGCGGGCCATCCTCTCCCGGCTCGCCCACGGCGAGGCCAGCGTCACCGAACTGGCCGCCCCGTTCGCGATAACCATGCCCGCCGTGAGTCGGCACCTGCGGGTGCTGGAACAGGCGGGTCTCGTCCGGCGACGGCAGGACGCCCAGCGGCGTCCCTGCCGGCTCGACACCGGTCCGCTGCGGGCCGCCGCGGCGTGGCTGCGAGAACTCGTCACCGAGGCGGGCGACGGGCCCGACGGCCCGTCCGGGGAACATCGTCAACCGCCCGACCCGGCACCCGGCGCCGCGCGTTGACGGCATTCGACCGGCGGCCTTTTCGGTCGCAATTTCCGGCGACCGCGCAACCGCATTCCCGGTCCGCCGTCGAATCGCCGTACCCACCCGCCACCAGCAGGTCACGAGGCCAGCAAGGGCAGGCAGGGAGATGCCCGGCGACCGCCCCGGCTGGAACGATCCCACACAGAGCCAGCCTGGATGTCGGTCCGACGCCGCCCAGGTGCCGAAATGGTTTTCCGCGACGTCGCCGAAATCGTCCATCACGTAAGGGAGACGACCGTTCATGAGCAGATTCGTCGGAGAACGCGCCGTGGTGCTGGGTGGCAGCATCACGTCGCTGTTCGCCACCAGCGCGCTGTCCGAAAGCTACCGCGAGGTCGTCATCGTCGACCGCGACGAGCTCCTCGGGGTACGCGAGGCGCGTCGCGGCGCGCCCCAGGCACGCCACATCAACGGGCTGCTGGCCCGGGGCGCCCGCGCCATGGAGGAACTCTTCCCCGAGATCACCGCGCAGATGATCAGCGCCGGCTGCCCGCAGACCGACCTGTCCGGCACGGTGCGGTGGTACTTCAACGGCAAGCCGCTCAAGCAGATCCGGGCCGGGCTGACCAACGTGGGCGCCCGCCGCCCGATCATGGAGGCGCACCTCCGGGAGCGGGTGCAGGCGCTCGGCAACGTCACGTTCATGGAGCGGTACGACATCACGGGCCTGGCCACCACGCCGGACCGGTCGACGGTGACCGGGGCGCGGGTGCAGCGGCGCGACGGCGGCGCGGAGGAGACGCTGGAGGCGGATCTGGTCGTCGACGCGACCGGCCGGGGCTCCCGTACCCCGTTGTGGTTGGAGGCCATGGGCTACCCGCGCGTCGAGGAGGAGGGCACGAAGATCGGCCTGGGCTACGTGACGCGGCACTACCGGCTGCGTACCGACCCGTTCGGCACCGACCACTCGATCATCGCGGTGGCGAACCCGGTGCTGCCCCGCGGGGCCATCTTCACCAAGACCGACAGCGGCCTGGTGGAGCTGACCGCGTACGGCCTCCTCGGCGACCACCCGCCCACCGACCCGGACGGCTTCAACGCCTTCGTGAAGACGCTGGCGGCCAAGGAGATCCACGAGGCGATCATCGAGGCCGAGCCGCTCGACGACCCGGTGCTGTTCCGGTTCCCGACCACGCTGCGGCGCCGCTACGACCGGATGGACCGGTTCCCGGAGCGGCTCGTCGTGCTCGGCGACGCCGTGTGCACCCCCAACCCGGTGTTCGCGCAGGCGCAGAGCCTCGCCGCGTTGCAGGCCCTGGCGCTGCGGGACGAGCTGCGGCGCGGGGTCACGCCGAACTCGCTGGAGTTCACGCGGCAGGTGGGCCGGATCATCGACCCGGCCTGGGACATGACCGAGGGCATCAACCTGAGCTTCCCCGGCGTCGAGGGCCAGCGCACCCCCATGCTCAAGCTGGTGCAGGCCTACATGTACCGGGTCCAGGTCGCGGCCACCCGCGACGCCGCCGTCACCGAGCAGTTCATGCGGTCGGCCGGCCTGGTCGACCCGCTGGAGGCGCTGATGCGTCCCAGCATGGTGCTGCGCGTGCTGCGCAACTCGCGCGCCGCTGCCTGAGCACCGGCTACGTCGTCCCGCCCGCCGGCGGGACACCGAGGCCAACGGGTGGGCGCCGACCCAGGCCGGTCGGCGCCCACCGTCGCCTCTCCCGTCGCACATCGCCCCAGTTCCCGACCGTCGGTCGGCCACCGACCGACGTCGCCCACCCGGAGGTGCCAGCAAAATGACGATCACACAACCCGGAGCGCGGCCGGAGAGCCCGCCAGGGCTCGGAGAACGCTCCCGCCTGCCGTCCCTGACCGGGCTGCGGGCGCTCGCCGGCCTGTCGGTGTTCATCACGCACGGCATCGCGCTCGGCCTGTTCACCGACCCGAACGTGATCCTCAACTACATCCACTACGGCGCGAACGCCGGAATGTTCGGTCTCGGCTTCTTCTTCGTCCTCACCGGCTTCGTGGTGACCTGGACGGCGTCGTCGAAGGACAGCGCCCGGCAGTTCTGGCGTCGCCGCTTCTTCAAGCTCTTCCCGAACCACGTGGTGGTGTACGCGATCATCCTCGCCCTGTGGATCCCGACCGGCGTGCCGATCAAGGCGTTGGAGGCCCTGGCCGGGCTGTTCCTGGTCACCTCCTGGTTCCCGTCCGAGTCGTTCCTGTTCAACAATCTGAACGGTCCGATGTGGTCGGCGAACATCGACGTGCTCGCGTACGCGGCGTTCCCGCTGCTCTACTTCCTGGTCAAGAAGATCGCGCCGAGCCGGCTGTGGGCCTGGGCGATCGGCGTGACGGCGCTGTCGGCGCTGGTCCCGGTGATCGCCAACGCGTTCCTGCCGGACCACCCGCCGTCGATGGTCGCCCCGGAGGTCTCCTGGCCGCGGCACTGGTTCGGTTTCTACTTCCCGCTGACCCGGGCGTTGGAGTTCGTGGTCGGGATCCTCATGGCGCGGATCGTCCTCACCGGCCGGTGGATCGGGCTGCGCGCACTCCCGGCCTCCCTGCTGGCCGTCGGGACCTACCTGGTCACCCTCGACGTGCCGATCTTCTACGGGTACACGTTCGTCCCGCTGATCCCGATGGCGCTGCTGATCCCCGCCTTCGCCACGGCGGACGTACGTGGTCAGCGGACGCTGGTCAACAGCAGGCTGATGGTGTGGCTGGGCGAACGGATGTACGCGTTCTTCGTCATCCACGTCACCGTGCTGTTCATGGTGCACGCGGCGTTCAGCGGCGAGAACGGCGTGGTCGGCATGTACGACCGTGTGACGTTCGACCTGGGCACCGGCATCCTCGTGTTGATCGCGACGTATCTGGTCTGCCTGGTCCTGGCGTCGATCCTCTACGCGGTGGTCGAGCAGCCGATCATGCGCCGGTGGGCCCGGCCCCGACGGCGCGGCGAACCGAACGGCGGCGTGGTGGGACCGCTGCCCGGCACCGCCGGCGGTCGAACGACCTGAGGGGGCCGGACGGCGGACCACGGCGCCTGCGGCGCCACGCGACCGACGGCGGCGATGCCGCCACGACAGGGGTCGAGCCCGGTGCACGGGCGCGGCCCCTGTCCTCGTGCCCCGGGTCGGGCCGGGCGCCGGCCGGACGTGGGCGCCGTCACGGGTGAACGGGCCGTCGGAAACGGTCCGGCCGCCCGGTGGTGTCCGGGCGGCCGGTCGGTGCGGACACGAGGCAGGGTCAGCCGTCGGTCAGGAACGCCAGGGTCACCGGCGGCAGCTCCGACCGCCGGCGCACGACGAGGGTGGCCACCCGCAGCGTCCCGGAGACGTACACCAACCAACCCGGCCGGCGCGGCGGAGCGATCACCAGCGGGACGCTCGTCGGCAGCCGCAGCGCCCGCAGGCAGCGCAGCACGGCGTCGGTACGACAGGCGGCGGTGTCGTGACGCTCCCCGGCGAGGCCCATCGCCTCCCGGGCCAGCGCGGCGTGCTCGGCCAGCAAGCGCTCCCAGTCACCGAGGGGACGCGGGCGTACCGCGGCGACGTCGCACGCCAGCCGGCCCGCGCCCGTCACCTCCAGCGTCAGTCCGTCGCCCGTCGCCCGCGCGGTGCTCGCCCCGTCGGGCTGCCGGCGTCGGCCGGCGGAGGCGGCGGGCACGGCGGCGGCCGGCCAGTCCACCGGGACCAGGTCGCCGGTGGGCCGCACCGTGGCGGTGAGTTCGACACCGAGCAGGTCGTGCAGCGCCGCCGTGACCGCGGACGACACCGTGGACGGCCCCGGCGGCGCGGCCGGCCGCTCCGGGAACGGTCGCGGGGCCGGCGCGATCGACGGCGCGCTCACCCGGGCACCTCGATGCGACTGTGGTCGCCGGAGACGATGCGGTAGCCGGCCTGGCGGTCACCGCATCCGACCTCGGCGGCACGGCCGATGATCGAGTCGGTCAGCCGGATCACGCCCGAGATCCGCGCCCCGTCCATGACCACGGAACCGGACAGTTCGCTGCCCCGAATCACGCAGTCACGGCCGATCGCGGTGTAGGCCCCCACACGGCTGTCCTCGATCACCGAGCCGGCGCCGACGATCGCCGGCCCCGCAAGGTGACTGCGGACGACTCGCGCACCGGGCTCGATGTGCACCCGGGGGCCGACGACGCTGAACGGGTCGACGTCCCCGCCGCGTACCGCCTCGATCGTCGCCAGCAGACGTCGGTTGCCGGCCAGGACGTCCTCGCTGTCGGCGATGTCCCGCCAGTACCCGGCGTACTCGGTGGCCCGGACGATCACCCCCTGGTCGACGAGCCACTGGACCGCGTCGGTCAGTTCCAGCTCGCCTCGCGCGCTGGGCCGGATCGCGTCGACGGCGCTGTGGATCGCCGGGGTGAGGAAGCACGCTCCGATGAGGGCGAGGTCACTGCGCGGCCGGCGGGGCTTTTCCACCAGGCGGACGACCCGGCCGTCCCCGTCCAGCTCGACCACGCCGTACGGGCGCGGGTCGGCGACCTTCTGGACGAGCAGGTGGGCGCCGCCTCCCCGGCGGCGGAACTCCGCGGCCCCGTCGCCGAGGCCGTCGGGCAGCAGGTTGTCGCCGAGGTGGAGCAGGAAGTCGTCGTCGCCGAGGTACGGCCGGGCGACCCGCACGGCGTGGGCGAGCCCGCGCGGGGCGTCCTGCGGCAGGTAGGTGATGGTGACGCCGTGCTCGGCGCCGTCCCCCAGCGCCTGCCGGATCTGTGTCGCGTGGTCGCCGACCACCATGCCCACCTCGGTGATGCCGAGATCGCGGACACCGCGCAGGACGTGTGCGAGCAGTGGCCGGTTGGCCAGCGGAACCAGTTGTTTGGGCAGCGCGTGGCTGACCGGCCGCAGGCGGGTGCCTGATCCTCCGGACAACACCAGGGCCTTCATGGGCTTCTCCCATCGGTTCGGGCGCCGGATCACGGTCGGGCCGGCCAGGTCGGCCGGCCCGAGCGTGGGTCAAGGCACGAGCAGGATCTTGCCGAGCGTGCGGCGGGAAGCCAACTCCTCGTGGGCCGCCGCGGCGGCCGCGAGCGGGAAGACGGCGTGGACGCGGACCCGCAGTCGACCGGCCAGCACGTCGTCGAAGACGGCCGAGGCGCGCCGGCGCACACGCTCCGGGGTGCGGTCGTAGTGGCTCAGCGACGCCTTGGTCAGGAACAGGGACCCGTACGAGTTCAGCAACTGCGGGTCGACCGGGTCGACCGGCCCGCTGGCCTGGCCGTAGAGCACCATGGCGCCGCCCGGTCGCAGGCAGGTGAGCCCGTCGGCGAAGGTGTCCCGGCCGACCGCGTCGTACACCACGTCCGCGCCCCGGCCGCCGGTGAGTTCCCGTACCCGGCCGGGGAAGGACGTGGCGCGGTAGTTGACGACGTGGTGCGCGCCGGCGGCCAGCGCCGCCGGGATCTTGTCGTCCCGGGACACCGTGCCGATGACGGTCGCGCCGAGCCCGGCGGCCAGCTGGCAGAGCACTCCGCCGACGCCACCGGCGGCCGAGTGCACGAGGCAGACGGCACCGTCGGTGAGCGGATACACGTCCGTGGTGAGCAGGTGCGCGGTCATGCCGTGGATGAGGATCGCCGCCGCGTCCGTCAGGCTCATGCCGTCGGGCACCGGCACCAGTCGCGTCGCCGGCACCACGCAGTGCGTGGCGTACGCCCCGGGCTGTCCCATCCAGGCGACCCGGTCCCCGACGGCCACGCCGGCGACGTCGGCGCCGACCCGGAGCACCGTGCCGCTGCCCTCGATGCCGGGCGTGAAGGGCAGGGACACCGGGTAGACGCCGCTTCGCTGGTACAGGTCGACGACGTTGACGCCGGCAGCGGCGACGCGGACGAGGACCTCGCCGGCGGACACCTGCGGCAGGTCGGTGTCGCGCGGCGTCAGGACCTCGGGCGGCCCGTACGCGTCCAGGACCACCCGCCGCGCCCCGGCGGGCGACGGCGGATCCCCCGTCGCCATCAGCCGCCCGCCATCGGGGAGATGATGGTGACGACGGTGTCGGGACCGACCGTGGCGCCGACGCGCTGGTGGCGGGGGATCATGTCGTCGTCGAGGCAGATGTTGAGGTAGCGCAACGGTGTGCCGTCCGCGTCGAGCAGCCGTCGGGCGAACTGCGGATGACACGCGGCGAAGTCGCGGATGACCTCGTCCAGCGGACCGGCTGTGCCCTCGAAGTCGGTCCGGCCCTGGGGGGTCCAGACGGCGGGCACCACGATTCTGACCATGTCTCTCCTCGGTGCTAGGCGTCGGCCGCGCAGCGGAATCCGTGGGCGAAGCTGGACCACCCCTGGGGATCGCCGTGCATCCGCTCGCTGCAACGGACCTGGTAACGGAAGTTCATCCACGAGCCGCCCCGGATGACGCGGTAGCGACCCATCGCCATCCGTACGGTGGGGTCACATCGGACGGTGTCGTCGTAGAGGCGGGACACGGTGGCGGTCCACTCGTAGACGTTCCCGGCCATGTCGGCGCAGCCGAAGGGGCTGTCGCCCCGTTCGGAGAAGGAGCCGACCGGCGACGTCCGGGGCACCGGGCCGTGCCGTCCGCACTCGGCCCGCCACCACTGCTGCCAGGCCGGCAGCGAGGTCAGCGGACCGGCGTGCAGCTCGGCGGTGTTGGCCGCCTCGACGTCCCACTCGTCGCCCCACGGCCAGACGCGGAAGTCGGGGCCGCGGGCGGCGAACTCCCACTCCGCCTCGGTGGGCAGCCGCCTGCCGCACCACGCGGCGAACTCGTTGGCGTCGTTCCAGGAGACGTGGACGACGGGGTGGTCGTCGAAGTCACGGCTCTCGGTTCCCGGGCCGCCGGGCGCGCGCCAGGTGACGCCGGCGCGCTCCGCCCAGCCCTGTTCGGTGTAGACCAGACCGAAGCCGCGCCGCTCCGCGTCCGTGCGGTAGCCGGTGTCCCGTACGAACCGGGCGTACTCGCCGACGGTGACCGGGAACCGGTCGATCCGGAACGGCGCCACGACGGTGGTCACCTGAGGGGTCTCGTCGGCGAACCACAGGCGGGGCAGCGGCTGGTCGGCGGCATCGAGCCAGTCGAGCACCCACGGCGCGGTTCCCTGCCGGAACATTCCACCCGGTATCCGGCGCATCTCACCCATCGCATCCAGCCTTCTGCCGCCGGGCGCCGTGGCCCCGGTCCGCGTCCTGGATCAATCCTTCTGTCGGCCCCTGGCCGGTGCACCTCTCGCTGTGCCCGGCAGGTTGGTGGCGGCCGTCAGCGCGTCCGCCGGCCCATGCTCCGCACGGCGCCGGCCAGCGCGTCGATGTCGTCGCGGTCGGTGTATAGGTGCAGGGACGCCCGGACGGTGCCGGGCACCCCGTACCGACGGCAGACGAGCGCGGCGCAGTGGCGGCCGACCCGTACCTGGACCCCGTGGGCGTCGAGATGCCGTCCCACCTCGTCGGGTTCGAAGCCGTCGAGCACGAAGGAGATGACCCCGCCGCGGTCGGCCGTACCGGTCGGTCCGAGGATCCGCACACCCGGTACGTCGCCGAGGACGTCCAGCGCGTAGCCGGTCAGCTCCGACTCGTGGCGTCGTACCTCGGCCATGCCGACGGCGCCGAGGTAGTCGACGGCCGCGCCGAGGCCCACCGCCTGCACGATCGGCGGCGTGCCGGCCTCGAACCGGGCCGGCGGTGGCCGGAAGGTCGCCTCCGTCAGCTCCACGGCCGCCACCATGCCGCCGCCGGCGAGCATGGGCGGCAGGGCGTCGAGGAGTTCCGCACGCCCCCACAGCGCCCCGATCCCCGTCGGTCCGCACATCTTGTGGCCGGTGAAGGCGAGGAAGTCCACGCCGAGCGCCCGTACGTCGACGGGCCGGTGCGGAACGGACTGGGAGCCGTCGAGCAGCGTCAACGCGCCCACCTCACGAGCCCGCGCGACGAGCACGTCGACCGGGTTGGCGGTGCCGAGGATGTTCGACACGTGCACCCAGGCGACCAGCCGCGTCCGCTCGTTGACGATGGTGTCGAGGTCGGTCAGGTCCAGCCGCCCGTCCGCGGTCAACGGGACCGACCGCAGCGTGGCCCCGGTACGCCGGCACAGCAACTGCCATGGCACGAGGTTCGAATGGTGCTCCATCTCGGTGACGACGATCTCGTCCCCGGGGCCCAGCCGCAGCCGGGGATCCCCGACCTGGCGGGAGTCGCGCCCGACGAAGGCGTGCGCGACGAGGTTGACGGCCTCGGTGGCGTTCCCGGTGAAGACGATCTCCCCGGGGCGGGCGCCGACGAACGCGGCCACCGACGCCCGGGCGGCCTCGTAGGCGACGCCGGCCTCCACGGCGAGGGTGTGTGAGCCGCGCCCGACGTTGGCGTGGTGTTCACCGTGGTGGCGCCGCATCGCGTCGAGGACCTGCTCGGGAACCTGGGAGCTGCTCGCCGAGTCGAGGTACGCGAGGCGGCGTCCGGCGAGCCGGCGGCGCAGCATGGGAAAGTCCGCCCGTACGCGTTCGATTTCGTACCGCCGCCCGGTCACCGCCGGGCCTCCCGGCCTCCGGCCCACCCGGTCGGGCGTACGGGGGCGACCCGCGTGTGGCGCCCCGGGCCGGTGGCCGGGGCCGCACACGTACCGCCCCGGACCGGTGCTCCGCCTCTGCGGGACGTGGTGGGCATCGTTTCTCCTCCGAGGTTCCTCACGGCAGGGGTGGGGCCAGGGCACGCCCGTGGCGCTCCGCCGGTGCGTCTGAGGCGACCCTGCCACCGCGTGCCGGTGTGGGCACCTCTCCCCGTGCGGGGCGGGGGGCCTTGTCGGGGCGCCGGCACGCACGATCCCGGCCGACCGTGGAGAGCATCGCGGAAGATGAATCAATGACATCGATCGGATGCAATGAGATCAGGCCCTGTCGGCAGTAGATGACTGGTGTCGGCAGGTGCACGAAGGGGGCGGGCGGCAGCCGCCCCCTTTTCTCGTGGGCAGGCGGTCGCGGGCGCGGGTCGGCGGCCGGCCGCCGAACGGCAGACGGCCACCGCGCGTACCTCCGGACTGGCCGGACGACGCGCGGTGGCCGTGGTGGGAAGCGGTCAGGCGTTCCCGGCGGGGCTGTTCTGGTACGCCGCGAGGTGCCAGGCGCCGTCGCGCTTGACCATCAGCCAGGAGGCGCGGATCGCCCGCTCCTGGGCGACGGCGGTCTCGCCGGGCAGGAGCACCCCGCCCTCGGTGAGCACGAGGGCGACGTCCGCGCTGAGGAAGCGGACGTCGATGGGCTGCCCCGTGACGTTGGTGCCCTGGTAGGGGCCGGCGAAGGCGTCCCGCATGAAGGCGACGATGGCGTCACGACCCTTGAGGTACAGGTCCGGCAGGATCATGGTGCCGTCGTCGACGAAGACCGCGCCGAAGGCGTCGGCGTCGCCCTGGGCCCAGGCCGACACGATCCGGCCGGGAAGGGCGGCCACGCCGGCCTGGTCGATCGGGCTGGGACGGAAACTTGCGCTGGTCACTGTGGTGCTCCTCCTGGGTTGGGACCGGGTGCCGGTCAGACGTAGAGGGTGTTCGGCTCGAGTCCGCTGAGCAGACGGCCGTACAGCTCGGTGTTCGTGTTCGGGTGCATGAGCGCGTGCAGGCTCAGCGCCTGGATGTCCCGCTGGATGCGCTGGATGGGGACGTCGAGGTAGATGGACGACCCGCCGCTGGCGTTGGCCAGCGTCTCGACGGCCTCCCGGGCCCGCTGGACCGCCGCGCCCATGTCGGCGCGCGCGAGCACCCGCTCGTGGATCGTCCACGGGGCCTGCTCGGCCGCCTTGCGGTCGACGAGCGCGGCCAACCGGTGGGCGTGGAACTGGGCCTCGTCGACCCGCATGGCCGCGTCGGCCAGCTGGAGGTGCGTGATCGGCGCCTCGCGCTGGCTGGTGTAGTTCGTGTACGTGATCTTGCGGTCGGCGAGCCGCTGGGTGAAGGCGTCCAGGGCCGCCCTGGCGAGACCGAGCGCGACGCCGACGGACGAGGCGGAGGCGACCGGGAGCAGCGGAGCCTGGTAGATCCCGCTGGACTGGTTGGCGTGCGAGACGCCCTGCCCCTGCAGGACCGCGCCCAGCGGCAGGAACCGGTCCTGGGGCACGAAGAGGTCCTGGGCGACGGTGCTGACGCTGCCGGTGCCCTTCAGGCCGGCGGTGTGCCAGTCGTCGACGATGTGCAGGTCACTGGTGGGCACCAGGGCGAGGACCGGCATCGGCTCGGCCTCCGGCGCGATCAGGACGGCGATGACGGCCTGCCACTTGCTGTGCAGCGCGCCGGTGATGAAGCCCCACTTGCCGTTCACCACGATGCCGCCCTCGGCGGGCGCGGCCATGGCGCTGGGGCTCAGCGTCCCGCAGATGAGCGAGTCGGGGCTGGCGAACACCGTGTCCTGGACGTGGTCCGGGAAGTGGGACGCCATCCAGGTGGGGATCCAGTAGACCGAGGCCGTCCACGCGGTCGATCCGTCGCCACGGGCCAGCTCCGCGGCGACGTCGACGAGGGTACGGGTGTCGCACTCGTAGCCGCCGTACCGCTGCGGCGTCCGCAGCCGGAAGATGCCCGCCTCGGCCAGCGCGGCGACGGCGTCGTCGTGGACCCGCCGGTTCTCCTCGTTCCACGTCGCGAACTTCCGCAGCGTCGGGACGAGTTCGGACGCTCGGCGCACCAGCTCGGCGCGTCCGGGTAGGTCATTGCTCAACACATGCCTCCTTGAGAGATCCGGCTCGGATGAGCCGAGACAGCGGCACTCTCCGTCGCGGGCCGTCGCGGTGCCGTCGACGGTGAGCCACATTCATGAACATCCGTCACGGATGTTGCGGCGCCACGACGCTCACGCGGCGCGACCGACACCGACACCGCCACCCCAGCGGGATCGGCGCACGGTGGCGACGGTGCGTACGTCCGGCAGCGCCAGGAGCATCGGCGGGTCGCAGAGCCGGGCGGGCCCGAGCCGCACGACGACGTCCAGGGTCTGCTCGGCACCGATGTGGAACGGACCGTGGCAGCCGAACAGCGCGGCCGTCTCCCGCCTGGTCCCGCCGTCGCCGCCGAGACCGGGGCCGAGGCCGTGGCAGAGCAGGTACCAGGTGCCCTCCGGCACCTTGTCGAGCACGAAGCGGCCGGGGCCCGCGAGAGTGGCGCAGCTGACCGGGCGGCCTTCGGGTATCCGGCTCTTGAACAGACCCATGAACACCACCTCGATCGCCGCCGACGAGCAGGCGGAGACGACACCCGAGACGACCCCGCCGGCGCCGGCGGCGGCGTCGTCCGGCTCCGCCGCGGCGATGGAGCGCAGGACGCCACCGCGCCGGCGGTACTCGGTGGGCGGCAGGCCCACGCTGCGGGTGAAGCGGGAACTGAAGGTGCCGACGCTGTTGTACCCGACATGCACGCTGATGTCGGCGACGTTCATCGACGTCGACAGCAGGAGCGACTTCGCGCGCTGCAGGCGCAGGGCCGACAGGAATCGACCTGGCGAAACGCCGGTAACCCGCTGGAAGACCCGCGTGTAGTGGAACTTGCTGAACATGGCGGCACGCGCCATGTCGTCCACGGTCAACTGCTCACCGAGGTTGTCCCGCATCAGCATTATGGATCGTTCGACAGCATCAACGAAATGGCTGCTCATTATGCCCTCCCCAGCCGACGACGCGCCGAATTACCGACATCTGCCACGGCGAGGAATACACAGGACTCCGGCCCGTGGAATTGTCGGGAATTCACCGGCCGCGCTCGAACAGACTCCACGCCGGTAACAATTCCTGAGATGATCTGCGGTGTACGCGGGACCTGAACCCGTTCGGTTCGGGTCGACACCTACCCCGTACGAATCCGCATCAGGAGCTGCCGCTGCCGAACCGGCCACCGCCCCGCGTACGGCGGTTCGGCGCCGGATGACTGACGCCAGATGACGGACACAAGTATTGGCGGCCCATCTTCCGCTCCCCCTTGGACTCCGAATGTCTTCGCACTTGCGAGTGCGGTAATCCTCGCGTTACGGAGAAGAGTCGAGCATCTTGAAAAGTGCGGTCAATCCCGCACGCTCGAAGAAGCGCGCGGTGTCGAATATCACGCCTGGCCGCCCACGGCGCCGGAAAGGCACGCCCATCACCGTGACAACGAGTCATGCGCGCGAGCGGGGATCCCCTAATTGGTCCCGGGGCGTCGCCGCCGCACGTGAACGCTGCGTTAAGGCATTCGCGTGGCGGAAGCGGGTGGACACCCCTCCGACGTAACAGAACGTGCTGCTGCGGCATACGGGATTGCCGTGTCCGACGTCCGCACGTCATCGACGGTCGGTCACCGCTTGACGGCAGCCAGCGACCGGAGGGCGAACGTCTCATTAGACAACACGTCGACGCCGATCGCCATAAGCAGTGCCGTGGGTGCTCCGGTCTAGTGCTCCGGTGCTCCGGTGCTCCGGTCGCGCCGGCCGGGACGGGCTCGCCGTCCCGGCCGGCGCCAGGTCATGCCCTTGCCGGATCGGTCGCCGGCACCGGGCCGGCGAGCCGGCCACCCGTCCGCGCGGGTCGGCGGAGCCAGATGAACCACCACATGAGACCACGGGCGAGACACACGATGGTGACCGCGAAGAAGGTCGTGTAGACGACGTTGAGCGCGAGCAGGACGCCGTAGACCGCGGCGACACCGGAACCGAAGGCGAACTGGTTCCAACCCTTGGTCGGCGTGGTACCCGGATCGGTGATCATGTAGTTGGTGAACAGGACGAAGGCCACCCCGGTCATCGGCACCAGGGCGCCCCACAGCGCCACGTCGAGCGTCCAGTGCCGGACCAACGCCTGGATCACGAAACCGCCGACCCAGCCGAGGATGAGCGGCACCTTCTTGGTGAGCATCGCGTTGAGGACGGTCCCGGAGGTGATGATGACCAGCGGAATGACGATGCTGATCGCCTCCGGGACGTGCTCCGTGAAGTGATACGGCGGCGCGACGTTCACCCACGGGAACAGCAGCAGGGCTGCCGAGATGCCCAGGTTGGACGGGTTCATGAAGTGCCGCATCCGCCCGTTGATGGGTGCCCGGAGGATGGCCTTCTGGCCGATGGCGACCAGGACCGCGAACGCGATCGGCCAGAACCGGTCATTGGCGTAGAGCAACATGTTCGCCGCGAGGGCGGTGATGTGCGTCGGTAGCAGGAACTCGTACATTCCCCGCCATCCGCGGCCGGAGAACTCCGGCGGGCGCCGGTACGCGGCGGCGGTGATCACCTCGATCAGGATCTCCGCCGCGTAGCCGATCAGCAGCGCGAGGATGGGCCAGGCCCACGGCTGCTCGAATCCGAGCACGGTGTAGCCGAGGATGTTGAAGATCGTCATCGACAACGCGAAGTTTCGCAGCGCGATGTAGCGCGGGTCCTTCGGCGCCGCGGGCGCCACCGGCTTCCGTACGGGCGGGTCCCCGCCGGCCCGCTCGGGACCCGCCCTGTGGACCGACCTGTCGATGGACTGCGTGCTGCTCATCGCACCCTCACCTCCCGTGCCTGATCGGTGAGCATCAGGCTGTGCCAGCCGCGGGTCATCTCCCGGGTCTCGGTGTGGACCACGCCGTCGAGGTCACGCCAGGTCACCTCGACGGAGACCGGCTGGTCGCCGATCTCACCGAGGCCGAAGAACACGTCGAAGCTGCGCTTGCCGGAGTGGCCGCCGCCGCCGTCGAGCTGGGCCAGCCGGGTACGACCGTCCGGGGTCCGGACGCGGACCTGGGCTCCGTAGGCCGGCGTCCCGATCGCCTCCGGCGACGCGGCCGGCCGGTAGAGGCGCAGACCGACGAAGTCACCCGGGTGGGCGATGGTGTTGCGGTAGAAGCTGGGTTGACCCCACTGCCGTGCGACGGCGAAGTCCTGGGTGCCGTTGCCGTCGACGTCCGCGATCGCGACGCCCCGGCTCGGCGTGTCATCGCCCATGCCCAGCTCCGTGGCGAGGTTGACGTAGCGACCGTTGCCCTCCGGCGTCCAGAACGAGATCGGTTGGGATCCGGCGATGTCGTCACCCGGCTTCGCGTTCGGCCACATGCCGGGGTTGCGCAGCATGAGGTCGTTGGCCATCGCCAGTTCCTGAAGCCAGGCCCACCTGTTGAGGCTGCCCTTGATGAAGCCGTTGGCCTGGATCACCTCGACTTCGCCGTTGTTGTCGAAGTCCGCCATCTTCGCGTCCCAACCCCAGCCCGACCAGGCGAGGTTGCGTTCGGCGGCCTCGTTCTCGTACGGCGCCCGGCCGTCGCGCAGCATCTGCCCCGCCGCCTGTGGGCTCGACGCGGTGTTGCGCCAGACGAACGTGCTCTCCTCAAGCCCCCACGAGGTGGTGATGTTGCTGACGAACGCGTCGAAGCGTCCGCTGCCGTGCAGGTCACCGAATTCGACGGACATGCCCTTGAACGAGTCGTGGCCCAGGACCAGCGACTTCGGCGTGAACGCGTCGCGCTTGCCCTCGACCAGCTCGAAGCGGATCTGGCCGGGCACGGACCGGTTGTGGAAGAAACGGTCGTTGCCGAAGTCGTTGGCGAGGTACAGCTCCGGCAGCAGGTCGCCGTCGAGGTCGGCCGACGCCGCGCCCAGGGTCCAGCCGGTCGCCACGGCCGGGTCCAGCGCCTTCTGCTCGGTGTAGGTGACCGACGGTTGCTTGCCGCTCTGGGCGGCGGTCCAGCGCAGGATGTGCGCCCCGCCGGCGTTGCGGGCGTGCGACATCGAATGGTTCATCTGCACCCCGGCCAGCCCGTCCGGGTCCAGCACGGCCGAGTCGGGGAAGTAGTTGAAGACACCGATGTCCACGTGCCCGTCGCCGTCGAAGTCCGCCACCGCGACGGCGTTGGTGTTCCACAGCGGCCCGTGATAAACGCCGTCGCCGCCGTTGAGGTTCGGGACGAGCTCGGTCGGCCGGAAACTCTCCGGGCTCAGGGGCGCGCCCGTGCCCCGGTTCATGAACAGCACCGGCGTACGGCCCCAGTAGTAGACGAGCAGGTCCATCCAGCCGTCTTCGTTGAAGTCGCCGGGGACGCACCCCATCGGGGCCATCGCCCCGTGCACCGGCAGCGGCGCCGGTTCGAGGACGAACGGCTGGTACACGTTTCCGCTGCCCGGCGCCGGCGTGACGATCACACTGTCGCTGCGCGTGTCGACCAGACAGATGTCGTTGGCGACACCGCTGGCGTCGAGGTCGTTGACGGCGATCGCCGCGCCGACGGAGGACACCCAGGAGCGGATGTGGTCGTACTCGGGGTTGACCGTGCGGACGGTGCGCTGGGGCAGGCCCGGCGGCAGGACGATCGGCAGCTCCGTGAACGAGAACTGAGCGGCCAGTCTGGATCGGTCGGTCGGGGACGCTGACGGCAGCCGTGCGAGCAGATAGGTGGAAGCCAATAGGATGGCTACCACGAGCATGGGTATCAGGCGGCGTAGAATGCCGACCGGTTGCGAGGCCAACGGCTCCCCCTCGGAATCGGCAGCGCCCTCGCGCTGCACCAGAAATGCGACTGCTCGGGACGGTCGGTCAGTTCTGCCGCATTTCGGGGACGGCCGGATACAGCGCCCGGGAGGCGCGATCGGAGTCGTCGCCGTTTTTTACGGCAGCCAAGGATCACCGGTAGGACTCACCGGTGTTTCATCGGCTCCGGAGGGACACGTGACGTGCCCTGGGAACGATGACCGCACCATCGGAGTGGTCCCGAACCACCATCATCATGGCTGACGACCCGAATCAGTTCTTCTTGCATGTTGCGGGCCCGGCGGATCTGATCCTGATTGGTGACGGCGCTGTCGGACGCGGTGGCGCATTTCGCACTTTCGTTTTGCGTCCGACAGCGCCGGACATCACGTCGGCTCGGCGCCGACCCGGTCAGCCGCCCGGATGAGGTGCTCGCGGGCCAGCCGCCGCAACGCGGCCATCGCCGCCTCCAGCAGCACGACCCGCGCGATCAGGGTCGCCCGATCGTTGTCGGACTCCACGCTCGACGGCAGCGACGCGGCCTCCAGGGTGGTCAGACACATCGCCGCCTCGGCGTACGGCGCGAAGACGCTCACGTCGGTGTCACCGGTCAGCCGCTCCAGGGCGGTGAGCACCCGCGCCAGCGTGTGTCGGCCGGGTGAGTCGCCGGCGACCCGCCAGCCCAACACGTCGATGAAGGAATCGATCCGGGCGGCCGCCCCCTGCCGCTCCGGCATTGCCAGCAGACTCGGGTCCTCGGCGAAGAGAGCGTCGTTGATCACCGCGCAGAGGCCGGCGATCTGCAGGCCCCGGCTGTCGACCGCGTGCAGGACCTCGCGGACCGAGGCGAGACTCAACCTGCCCACCGCGGTCAGTGTGCGTATCAGCATCAGCCGGGACAGATGCCGCTCGTCGTAGTTCAGATGCCGCCCGCCGGGCGCGGTCCGACCGGGCGGAAGAAGCCCCTCCCTCAGGTAGAATTTGATGGTCGGCACCGGAAGTTCGGCACGGCGACTCAGCTCCACGATCTTCAATCGGATCCCACCGTACGTCTGGTTCACGAGTTTGGCCGGCATTCGGCGATAGGACACTGTTGCCCGGTTGTGTCGTACGGCAGGGCTCACCCCCCTCGACCAAGAAGTCTCCCTCCACGACGAGCCGGCGCCCTCACGCACGGTGCCGGGCTTCCGCGGCCCATCCGGCGGACGGAACGCGTCGCCGCAGCACAGACCATTAGGACCGGTCACTTGCGACGGTTTTGCGGGCACCTCACCGAATCGGGCTGATAGCGCAACTATCCCTTACAGGCCGTCACATATTCGCCGGCACTCCGGGCGGCCGCGGAACGACGGGGAGTTGCCCAGGCCAATTGCGGGCGCTAGCATCTAGCCACCGCAAGATCGTGATCAATGAGGAAACCTTGAGCCAGCATATTTGCTTTTTATATATAGGCACCTTTGACGAAGCATGCCCTCGCGCTCGCTGGGCCCACTTCCGGCATCCGGGAGCGGCGCGATGTTGTTGATGGGAGAAATCGCCGTGCGGCGAGCGTTGTGGGCGATGCGGGAAAGACTCGGAGAACCCCTGACAATCGACGAACTGGCAAGCGTCGCAATGTTCAGCAGATTCCATTTCTCGCGTCTCTTCAGAACGATCACCGGAATATCGCCCGGTCGTTTCCTGGCCGCCGTCCGGATCCAGGAGGCCAAACGCCTGCTCACCACCACGTCCCTGACCGTGGCGGCCATCAGCACCTCCGTCGGCTACACCAGCCTCGGCACCTTCAGCTCCCGATTTCACCGCAGCGTCGGCGTCTCGCCCGCCGCGTACCGGCACCGGCGTCTGGAACCGCCGCCGATACAACAGATCCGCCCCCCGCAGGGAAGCGCCGTCATCAGCGGCGAGGTACGCCCGTTCTGCCCGCGATTCGCGGCGCCCATCTTCATCGGGTTGTTCCCCGACGCCATCGCCGAGGGGGCGCCGGCGAGCTGGGCCGTCATAGACCGCCCCGGCCCGTACCGGCTCTCCGGGGTCAGTCCCGGATCCTGGTACCTCATCGCGCACTCCCTCGGCGAGTGGCGATACCCGACCGACGATCCGGACCAGATCGAGCAGGTCACCGCGGTGGCTCGGTACGGGCCGCTCCAGATCGCCGAGGGCGGCAACCTCCAGGGCGCGGAGGTGATCGTCCGCCCGCGCCGGGACGTCGACCCGCCCGCCCTGCTGTCGCTGCTCGACCTGCCCGAGGTCGCGCTGAAGGCTGCCCGGCGCTCGCCGGAGCGGGAGCGTCATCCGGCCGCCGGATCCACCGTCCTCACCAGCATCGGCAACCCGCCCCGGATCCTCAGCGACAGCATCGGTTCCGGCACGACCCGGTGCCTGCGCGGGGTCGAGAGCCGGAACTCCCGTGCGATCATGGCCAGCACGAACACGGCCTCCATCAGACCAAGGTTGCTGCCGACGCAGACCCGCGGACCCGCGCCGAAGGGAATGTAGGCGTACCTCGGCCGGTCCCGGGCCCGGGCCGGATCGAACCGGTCCGGGTCGAACCGCTCCGGCCGCACCCAGAACTCCCGGTGACGGTGCAGGGTGTACGGCAGGATGACGACGTCGGCGCCGGCCGGCACGTGGTAGCCGCCGACCAGGTCCGCCTCGTGGGCGATCCGTGGCAGCAGCCACACCGGCGGGTAGAGCCGCATCGCCTCCTCCACCACCATGGTCGCGTAGCGCAGGTGGTGCAGGTCCTCGTAGGTGGGCAGCCGTCCACCGAGGACCTGGTCCGCCTCCTCCCGTAGCCGCCGCCGGACCTCGGGCTCCCCGTCGATGAGGTACAGGGTCCAGCCGAGGGTGCTGGCGGTGGTCTCGTGACCGGCCAGCAGCAGCGTGACCAGTTCGTCGCGGAGCCGGTCCCGCGCGACCCGCGGATCCGACTCGCCCCGGGTGGACACGATGAGCCGGGAGAGCACGTCGTCCTGCCCGGCGGCCTGCCCCTCACGTTCGGCCACCAACTGGTCGACCACCCGCTGCAGTTCCCGCCGGGCGCGGCGGAACCGCAGCTGGCGCGGCAACGGCAGCCAGGTGGGCACCATCCCGAGCGTGGCGAGCTCGAACATCGCCTGGTCCTGCACGGCCGCGAACTCCGCGCCGATGGACCCGAAGGCACTCAGGTCGGCGTCGAGCAGGGTCCGACCCAGTACGCCCAGCGTGAGGCCGGTGAACTCGGCGACCACGTCGACCGGGCCGTCGTCGCGCCGCCGGCGGAGCCGGTCCATCAACCGCTCGGCCTCGGCGGCGATGAGGCCGGCGTGATGCGCCAGCCGTCGCGGGTGGAACGCCGGCTGGATCACCTTGCGCTGCTTGCGCCACAGCTCACCCTCGCTGGTGAGCAGGCCGTCGCCCAGGGCGCGGCGGGCGTGCACCAGGCCGATGCCCTTGCGGTAGTTGGCGGCGTTGTCGGCCAGCACGTGCTTGGCGTGGTCCGGATGGTTGAACACGTGGAGGCTCTTGTGCCCCACCGGCAGCCGGACGGCGTCGCCGTAGCGGTCGACCGCGTCCGTGATCATGCCCAGCCGGTCGCGCGCCATCACCGCCAGCATCCGCAGCGCGGCGTGCCGGGGCGGTCCGGGCGGTGCCGCGGGTCGTCGGTCCAGCGGGCTCATGTCGGCACCTCCCGGTCGGGGCCGGTCGTGCCCAGCCGTCCGTTGTGGAACAGCAGGGCCTGATCCGTGGCAGGCTGCGTGTAGGAGAGCAGCCGGCCGACGACGATCGTGTGGTCGCCGCCGTCGTACCGCCGCCACAGCTCGCACTCGAACCACGCGAGCGCGTCCGCGATCATCGGCGCGCCGGTACGCTCCCCGGGCACCGCGGCGATGCCCGTGAACTCTCCGGGGCCCACCGGCCGGCGGGAGTCGGCGAAGTACCGGGCCACCTCGGCGTGGCCGGCGGCGAGCACCGAGATGCCGAAGACCGGGGCGGCGTCGAGGCAGGTGTGCATGACGGTGCTCTTGTCGACGCAGACGAGCACGAGCGGCGGATCGAGCGAGACGGAGGTGAACGAGTTCGCCGTCATCCCGTGCGGCTGCTCGCCGCCGACGGTCACCACCGTCACGCCCGTGGCGAAGGTGCCGAACGCCCGCCGCAGCACACGACGTTCGGCCGGATGCCGGCCCGTCGGCGAATCGGGCCGACCACCGTGCGCCGCGGTCATGACCCGTCCGTTCGCGCGAACGGCGCCAACGCCTGGGCCAGCGCGTCCGGTACCCGGGTGGGCGCGGTCCGGGTGTTCGGCCCCCGCATGCAGGCCACCCGCTGCCTGCCCCGGGCGACGAGCGTCTCGGCGCCCGGCCCGTCGAGGCGCACGTAGTCGAAGCCGAACTCCACCTGGGTCTGCGCCAGGTCGACGAGCCGCATCCGCACGGACAACTCGTCGAAGGCGGTCAACTCGGCGAAGAACTCACAGTCGACCCGGAGCGTGAACAGTTTGAGATCCGCGCGCAGCTCGTCGAGCACCCGCGGCGCCCGCTCCTTCAGGAACAGCTCGCGGCACCGGCCCTGCCAGCGCAGATAGTTGACGTAGTAGACGTTCCCGACAAGGTTGGTCTCCTCGAACCCGACCACGTGCCGGTACTCGAAATACCGGGACATCACCGGTCCTCCCTGATCAGCAGGCCGAACACCACCGGCTCCGGGTGGTCGCGCAGCGCCGTGACGAAGGTCGCGACGGTGTTCGGCCCGGCGGTGAGGAGCACCCAGCCGGGGCGCTCGACCGGTCGTACGGTGAGGCCCCCGGCGGCCAGCGGCTCCCCCGCCTTCTGCAGGCACTCCATGGCCACCCAGACGCGGGTGCCCGCCGTGTCGCGGTCCTCGCCCCCGTCCCCGCCGGCGAGCACGGGCAGCAACTCCGCGTACGCGCCGAGCAGACCGCGCCACTCGGCCGGTGACCGGGGCACGACCGTCTCGACGTCGCAGGCGGTCGCCGCCGACGCGACGGCGCACACCGTCACCCCGGCCCCGTGGGCGAACGACACCTCCTGGCCGCCGTCGATCTCCGGCCGGCCGTCCGCCCGGTAGCGCACCGGCCGCGTCCGGCCGGTGGCGCGCGCCAGCGCCCGGGCCGACCGGGACCGGCGTACCGCCCGGACGTCGCCGTCGGCGTCGTCGGCGCCGTCCGGCTCGACCCCGACCGCGATCTCGGCCCCGGTCAACTCCTCGACGGAGCGTTGCAGGAACGGCCCCAGCAGCGGCGCGACCCACGGTCCCCGCCCGTCGTTGCGGCGCACGGCCCGCAGGTTCAGCCCCTCCCAGCGCTCGACCACGTCCCCGTCGCCGGAGCGCAGCACCACGTCGTAGACGTAGCTGTCACCGTCCCGCGACCGCTCTACGGCGCAGTACCGGAACCGTCCCGGCCGGACCGGGCCACCCGACGTGCGGATCCGCTCGACGCTCACCGGCAGCAGGGTCGCGTTCGGGACGCAGACCTGGTTGCCGTGCATGAGCGCGTCCCGGATCCCCGGGTCGCCGAGCACCAGCGTGCCCGGGTGGAAGGGCGCGAACCAGTCGTGCTCCTCCAGCACCAGGTCGGCGTCGACCTCGCGGGCCGCGGCGTGGTGGTAGCGCAGCAGGCGCTGGAACCGCCGGCCCTGGAACAGCAGATCGCCGTAGAGGTCCGCCGCCGGCCGCAGCGGCACGTCCGGCAGGTCCGCCGGCACCGGCAGCGGCGGACCGTCGGGTACGGGCTGCCCGTCGTAACGCAGCCGGGCGCGGAAGTGCTCGGCGGCGAACCGGGTCTCGCTGCTGTGGATGGCCACCCGCACCGTGTGGGTGTCCGTGGCCACCGCGGCGATCCGGATGCGGGTCGTGCCGTCGGGCGGTACGACGATCGGCCGCAGGAACCGCGCCTCCTCGATGGCCGGGGCGGACGATCGGCCGGTGAGCGCCGACGCCACCTGGGCCATCGCCTCCATCCCGAGCACGGCGGGGAAGAGCAGGTTGCCGTCGAGATGGTGGTCGGGGAGATAGTGGTCGGCACCCGCGCTCAGGTCGACCTCCGTCACCAGCTCGACCCGGGGGTAGTGCACGAGCGGCCGTTCCAGGAACCGCAGGAGCGGCAGCTCCACCGGCTCGTAGCGCACCGTGTCGATGCCGGAGGTGCGTCCGCTGATCACGACCACGGGTGGCACGGCCGGATCCCCGAGCAGTCGCCTGAGCAGTTCCACCCCCTGGGCGGGGGTGATCGGCGTGACGCCCTCCCGGGCCAGGCTCTCCACGACGGACAGCCGTTCGCCCATGCCCACGCCGGACCACACCGACCACTCGAGGCAGACCGCGCGGCAGCCCGGGTGCTCGTCGCCGACCGCCCGGGTCAGGTCGGCCAGCCATTCGTTGGCGGTCGCGTAGTGCGCCTCGCCCCGGAGCCCGGCACGGCCGATGATGCTGCCGAGCGTGACCAGCAGCTTCAGGCCGCCCGGCCCGACCGCGTCCAGCACGGCCCGCAGGCCGCCGACCTTGCTGGCGAAGGCACGCCGCACCGCCTCGACGTCGAGGTTGCCCAGGGCGGCCGGCTCGTTGGTGCCCGCCCCGTGCAGGACGGCGGTCACCGGGCCGAGCACCCGGGCGACCTCCTCAACGGCCGTACGGACCCGTGCCGGGTCGGTGACGTCGGCGCGGACGTAGTGCGCCACGACACCGTGGTGCGCCATCCGTTCCAGGTTCGCCGCCAGCTCGGCGTCCGTCGCCGGGTCGGACCGGCCGAGGAGGGCGAGCCGGGCGCCGGTGTCCACGGCCACGGTGAACGCGCACTCCGCCGTGATTCCCTTGCCGCCGCCGGTGACCAGCAGCACGTCCGATCCGTCCAGGGGTTGCCGGGAGTGTTCGGGGCGCGCGGGCATGGCCCGCAGCGTGGGCAGCCGCCGCACGCCGTCGCCGTCGTAGTGCGCCTCGACGTAGTGGCCGGTGCCGCGTACCTCCCCGACGACCTGCTCGATCGCGTCGGCTGTCGACGCGACGTGGACGATCGTGACGCGCAGGCGCGGCGCCTCCAGCCGTAGCGTCTTCGCCAGGCCGGCGGCTCCACGATCGTGCTGCACGAGCACGAACCGGTCGACCGGGTCACCGGCAGCCAGCGCCGCCTGGGCGCCGTGCAGCGCGAGTTCCAGGTCGGACTCCGCGCAGCCGGGCGGCAGGCAGACCAGCACCCCGGACCCGACGTCGGCGTCCGCCAGCCGGCGGGCCAGGGTCGCCGCGAACGGATGGTCCGCCGGGGCGTACAGCCGCCAGCCGCCCGGACCGAGCGGCTCGACCGGGGCCGGTGGCGGGGCCGGGTCGAGGTCGACCGTCCAGGCGCGGGCCCAGGTCTCCGCGCCGACGACGGGCGGGTCCGACTCCGGGGCGTCCGCCGCGCCGGTGGCCCGCAGTTCCTCCAGCGTGCCGGCGAGTTCCCGGACCGAGGCGGTCGCGAAGTTCATCGGCGTACGCACCGCCGACACGCCCAGTCGCTCGGCCGCCTCGTTGACGATCTGTCCGACGGTGATGGAGCTCAGGTGCAGCTCGTCCAGGAGGCGGCTGTCCGGGCGTACCATCTCCAGCGGCAGCTCCGCGCGGCTGGCGGCCATGCGTCGCAGCAGGTCGACGGCCTCCTCCCCGGGTTCGCCGCCGGTGTCCGCCGGTGCCGGGTCCGCCGGCCAGGCCGGGCCGTCCGCCACGGCGACGGCGGCGCCCTGCCCGCCGGCGACGTCGGCGACGGGTGCGGCCTCGCAGGGGTTGGCCAGCACCGCCGGCGGCGCGGCGAGGTCGATCGGCCGGGCCAGGCGGTCCTCGAACAACGCCTCGGGGATCTCGGCGGCCCCTCGGGTGTACGCCATCGCGACCACGCGCAGCAGGCTCGCGATCGACTCGTCGTCGGTGTCGAGCGAGACGGCCGGTACGTCGGTCGCGTCGGCGGCGAGACGGGACAGCACCCGGCCGGGGCCGACCTCCACGAACAGGTCGACCTCCTCGGCCGCGACGGCGGCGGCCTGGGTGAACAGCACCGGTGCGGTGATCTGCCGGTGCAGCAGCGAGAGCACGTCGGTCTCGTCCGGCAGCGGTTCGCCGGTCACCGTGGAGACGACGCGGCGGCCGACGGCGGCGAGGTCGACGCCCACCAACGTGGCGGCGAACGCGTCGGCGGCCGGCGCCACCAGCGGTGAGTGGAACGCGTGCGAGACGGCCAGCGGGACGGCGGTGACACCGTCGGCGGCGGCTCGCCGGCACACCTCGTGCACCGCGGCGACCTCGCCGGAGACCACCGTCTGTCCGGGACCGTTGTATCCGCTGACGACGACCGGGAGCCCGTCGACGTACCGACCGACGGTCGACGGCGGGGCGCCGATTCCCGCCATGGTTCCCGAGGCGCTGTGCTGTGCCATGGCCTCGCCCCGCGACGTGGCCAGCCGCAGCAGGGTCGCCTCGTCCATCACGCCGGCCCAGTGCAGGGCGGTCAGCTCGCCGAGGCTGTGCCCGACGGCAACGGTGGCGTCGACGCCGAGCAGCGCCAGCGCGGACAGGCCGGCGGCGGACCCGGCGACGATCCGGGGCTGCGCGACCTCGGTGGCGACCGCGTCGCCGGCGGCCGGCAGCGCCGCGAGCCGGTACACGGAGTCCACGACCGGGAACCTGCGTCGCAGCGCCCCACCGCCGACGCCGCGGCCGGATCCCTGCCCCGGGAAGAGGTAGCCGATGCGGCCCCGGCCGGCGACCCGGCCCAGGAACACCTGGTCCTCGCCCGAGGCCAGGGTCTCCTGGCCCGCGTCGATGGCGTCGACGATCCGGCGGAGCTGGCGTTCGGCGTCCTCCGGGTTCAGCACCACGGCGGCGGCCCGGTACGGCAGGTCGCGCAGCTCGCCGCGCAGTGCCACGGCGAGGTCGGTGAGCTGGGCGTACGAGGCGGCGCCGGCGAAGGCGGCGAGCTGTTCCGCCCGCTCCCGCAGCGCCGTCCAGGACATGCCGTCCAGCACGAGCAGTTCGGCGTCCTGCATCCCGGCGGCCAGCGTCGCGGTCCGCGCGTCGAGCCGGCGCGGACGTCGGCTCCGCTGGTTCTCCACCACGACGTGGGTGTTGATCCCACCGAAGCCCATGGCGGTGACCCCGGCCCGCAGCGCGGCGTCGGCCGGCCACGGTTCGGCGCCGGAGAGCACCCGCAGGGTACGGTCGGCGCCGGTGAGCAGCTCGTGCGGCTCGGGGCAGCCGAGCGCCGGGGGCAGCACCTCGTGGTGCACCGCCATGACCGCCTTGATCAGTCCGGCGATCCCCGCCGCCGCCTTGGTGTGCCCGATCATGGCCTTGATCGAACTGATCACGGCCGGTGCCGCGGCGGCGTCGGCCGTCCGCCGGGCCTGGGACAACGCCGACAGCTCCGTGGTGTCGCCCACCTTCGTCCCGGTGCCGTGCCCCTCGAACAGCGCGACCGTCTCCAGCCCGAACCCGGCCCGCGCGTACGCCCGCTGCAACGCCAGCCGGTAGCCGCCGACCTCCGGCCGGGTGATGCCGCCCCGACCGTCCGAGGAGACGCCCCAACCGGCCACGGTGGCGTAGATCCGGTGTCCGGCCCGCCGCGCGTCCGGCTCGCGCATCAGCACGACCATGCCGCAGCCCTCGCCCGGCCAGAACCCGTTCGAACCGCGGTCGTACACCCGCATCTCGCCGGTGGCCAGCGCCCCCGTCTTCGCGAAGCCGATGATCTCGAAGGGGTCGATCGAGAGGTCGACCCCGCCGGCGACGACCACGTCGACGTCGCCGTCGACGAGTGACCGGCAGGCGGTGGTCACGGACAGCAGCGACGACGAGCAGGCGCCGTCGACGGTGTATCCGCCGCCCTTGAGGTCGAAGTGGTTGCAGATGCGGCCGGCGATGGTGTTCGACAGGGCTCCGGCGAGGGTGTCCTCGTCGATCGGCGGGAAGGGCCGCTTGTAGTCGGCCTCCACGCGGTCGAGGAGTTCCCGCACCCGCCGCTCGTCCCAGTCCAGGTCGGACAGGGCGGACGCGAGCACGCGACGGACGTACGGCCAGCGCAGCCGGAGCTGGTTGGCGCGGGAGAACTCGCCGGTGAGGCTGTTGCCGACGATCACGCCGGTCCGCTCGGCCGGCAGGCCCGCGCCCATCGGGAACCCGGCGTCGGCCAGGGCCGCGGCGGCGACGTCCAGGGCCAGCCAGTGCGTCAGGTCGGTGGAGCGGTACGTGCTGCCGGCCACCCTGAAGGCGAGCCGGTCGAACTCCCAGTCCTGCAACACGGCGGCGTTGCGGGCGTAGAAGCGGTCCGGCGCGGCGGGGTCGGCCGACCAGTAGTCGGCGAGCCGCATCCGGGCGTCTGGCAGCCGGCGGAAGGCACGTCGGCCGGCGACGGCGTTCTCCCACAGTTCCCTGGGCGACGCCGCGTCCGGATATCTGCATGCCATGCCGACGATGGCGATCCTCGTCATGTTGGGCGAATCTCCGATCTGGTCGCGGTTGCGACCGCTGTGCTAGCGGCTGTCCGAGGCGCGGTCCTGCCCGCCGACGGCGACGTGGTCCCGGATCCAGTTCCGCCAGATCTCGTACGTCGGCGGCTCGCCGGGAAGCGACAGTCCCGGCCGGACCCGGTCGGTGATCGCCGCCGCGTCGACCGGCGACCGGCCGCAGAACAGGCGGGTGGCCGCCGCCACGTGCGGCACCACGAGCCCGGCGCGTACCCGGGCCGCGGCGGCGAACGCCGAACCCTGCGCCAGATGGGCGCGGTAGGCGCCCGCGCGGCGCCACAGCTCACGCAACTCGGTCTCGTCGGCGCCGCCGGCGTAGGTGGCGGCGAGCCCGACGCCGCTGTACAGGTCGGCCCGGCGGGACTCGGCGAACGCCTCGATGAGGCGGCTGACCTGGAGCACGTCGGCGCCGCCGACGAACCACAGGGCGCGGCCGATCCCCTGGTCGATGACCCGGGGGGCGTAGCCGCTGTCGTCGTCGACCGGCCAGGGGAACCGCTCGTGCCGGAACTGCTCGATCACGTACTTGTGCGTGTGGAAGTACGCCTGGTGGAAGCCGTACCCGTCGAGCACGAGCCACCGCAGCAGCGGGTCCGGGGCGTGCAGCCGGGACCACCGGAACCGGGGCAGCCGGGCCATCGCCCAGCCGACCCCGACGTAGGCCATGTAGATGTGTGGGTTGCCGGGACCGTCGAGGAACCGGGCCACCCGGTCGCCGCCGAAGGGCATGGCGTCGCGGATGGCCAGCCCCATCGCCGCGCCCTCGTAGGCGAAGCCACGGAAGCGCGTCGGCACCCGCTCCAGCGCCGGTTCGATGTCGACGACCCGGCTCGCCTCGGCGGCCTCGCCGTACCCCTCCAGGAAGGTCCGGCCGATCGTCTCCAGGAGGTGCCGCCCCTCCGGGGACTTGGTGTGGAAGCCCCGCACGCTCACCTGCGTCTCGCGTATGTCCGGCGTCAGGACGCTGCGACGCAACGAACCGATGAAACCCACAGTTACCCCTCAGGTGGTCAGCGTCGACCGGACGGACCGGGTCCGACCGGTCCGCCTGCGGCGACGTGGGTGGCGGCGGGGCGGTCGCCCGCCGGGGATGCTCAGGACCCGGGCGCGCCCGCCGGCTCGGCGTCGAAGTGCGCGCGTACGCGCCGGCGCCACACCTCGTACGCCGGTTCGCCCCGCGAGGCCGGGAGGCCGCCGACGGCGACCTCGTCGGCCAGCGCCGACGCGGCGGCGACCGGAAGGCCGGTCAGCGCCACGACGGTCTCGTCGGTGTGCGGCGGCACGGCGCCCGAGAACGTCCGCGCCCGGGCGGCGAAGACCGCGCCCTGCGCCAGGTGCGATCGATACCCGCCGGCGCCGCGCCGCAGCGACGTGAGCCCGGCGCTGTCGCAGCCGCCGGCGAAGGTGGCCGCCAGCCCGACACCGGCCCACAGGTCGGCCTGCCGTTCGCCGGCGAAGCGGCCGACCGCCGTCGTCACGTCGTCGGGGCGGCCGGCGTGGACGAACCACAGGGCCCGACCGATCCCCTGGTCCACGGCCCGCATGAAGTACTCCGGCGCGTCCTCCCACGGGTACGGCCGGGGCCGTTCCTGGCCGCCCACCCAACGGTCGACGTCGAAGTAGGCGAGGTCGAAGCCGTACCCGTCGACGGCGAGCCAGCTCATCGTCGGGTGGTACGGCACCCCGGACAGGTCCGGTACGATCCGGCGCCACAGCGGCCGGGGCAGCCGTGCCATGGCGAAGCCGATGCCGATGTAGTTCAGGAAGATGTGCGGGCGCCCCGGCCCGGCGAGCAGGTCCCGGGCACGGCTCGTGCGGTACATCGACATCGCGTCACGGATGGTGAACGCCATGGTGACGCCCTCGTAGGCGAAACCGCGCAGGTACGGGTCGACAAGTGTCAGGCGGCGCTCCGCCTCCCACAGGTCACACGGCCCGATGCCCCACTCGAAGCCGCACACGACGGCCTGCGGGATCGCCTCCAGGTGCCGCGTCGCGGCCGACGAGCCGACGGGAAACCGCCGTTCGGTGAAACCGACCTGCCGCAGTGACGGGGCCAGCACGTGACGACGTAGCGAACCGACGATGGTGGGCATCGCTCCCGCTCTCCTACCGAGGTCGACCGGTCACCGTCAGCTATCGACGGCCGTTCCATCGTCGGTCAACCGGGAGGGGGAGTCTTCTTCCGCTGTGCCCAGTCACCGGGACCGAGCAGGCGACGGCCGCTCGACCGCCGGCCCTGGCGCGGCGGGTACGCCGGTCAGGACCGCACAGCGGGAGAGGACGACGTCGAGCCTCGTCGGCAGGCTGAATTCGCGACCTCCCCCGCGCGTGCCCGTCCTGCTGCGCCGTCCTCACGGCGCGACGGCCGAATTGGGGGCCACGCCAAGCCGTAAGGACAATGATGGAAAAGTCCAACGTGTTCGCCGATCTGGCGGACGACTGCGCGGAACTCGACCGGTTGCTCGCCACGCTGGGCCCCGACGACTGGGCCCGGCCGACCCCGGCGCCGGGCTGGGAGATCCGCCACCAGGTCGCGCACCTGAGCGCGGTCTTCCGGATGGCCGCCGTCGCGGCCTCCGACGCCCCGGCGTTCCGGGCCCTGATGGAGCAGCTCGGCGACGACTTCGACGCCAACGTGACCGCGGCGCTGTCCCGCTACCTGGACGCCGGGGCGGCGGCGCTGCGCGGGCGCTGGCTCGAGGAGTGGACCACGGCGGTGGAGGCGCTCGCCGCCGTACCGGCCGGGCAGGTCGTGCCCTGGCTCGTCCGCCCGCTGCCGGCGCCGATCCTCGCCGCCGCCGGGATGATGGAGGTGTTCGCCCACGGCCAGGACATCGCCGACGCCCTGGGCGTACGGCGGGAGCACACCGACCGGATCCGGCACATCGTCGACTTCGCCGTCCGGACGTGGGACTTCGGCTACCTCAGCCGCAACCAGACGCCGCCGGAGCGGGGGTTCCGGTACGAGCTGACCGCGCCGTCCGGCGAGCTGTGGACGCACGGCCCGGAGGGCGCCGAGCTGATCCACGGTCCCGCCGTCGACCTCTGCCTGCTCGTCACCCGCCGACGGCACCGGGACGACCTCGCGCTGAGCGCGTCCGGCGCCGACGCCGACCACTGGCTGGACATCGCCCAGGCGTACCGCGGGCCGGCCGGCCCGGGCCGGCGACCGGGCCAGTTCGACCCGCCCGCGGCCGGCGCGTCCGGCGGCACCGGGGGGACGCGCTGATGGCCGGGGCCACGTCGGTCGATCCGGTACGGACCGCGACGCTGGAGGCCTTCGCCGACACGATCATCCCCGGCGCCAAGCGCTTCCCCGAGGACCGCGCGATCGCCGGTGTCGTGGACGACCCCGGCGCGGTGGAGGCGGGCGCGCTGGAGCTGCTCGCGCACTCCGCGCTGGGGCTGGCCGAGGCGCTGGACGGCATGGCGGGGTTGCTCAACATGCACGCGCAGAACCACGCCCGGGCCAGGCAGCTCCTCCTCGACCCGGCGGTGCCGCCGTTCGTCGCGCTCGACTTCGACGCCCGGACCGCCCTGGTCCAGGAGCTGACCGATCCGTCGCACCCGGAGCGGGAGGTGTGGTTCGGCGTCGCCCTCTTCTGCACCATGGCCTTCGACAGCGCCCCGCACCTGTCCACCGTCGACGCGCTCGAACAGGGGCACGTCGGCCTGACCGTCCTCGGCTACCGCAGCCCGGACGGGGACGGGCTGTGGCGCTTCCCGCGCTTCTCCTACCAGCGGCAGCTGGCCACCGTCCACCCGCAGACCACGGCGACAGGAAGCCCGGCATGACCAGCATCGAGCAGACCGACGTCGTCGTCGTGGGCAGTGGCTTCGGCGGCGCGATCCCCGCGTACCACCTCGCCGCGGGCGGGGCCCGGGTCGTGGTGCTGGAGCGGGGACCGTGGCTCGCCAGCGACGAGTTCGACCACGACTTCCTCCTCGGCTCGTCGTACACCCGGATCTTCGACTTCACCGTCGGCGACGGAATGAGCGTGCTCGCCGGCAACTGCGTCGGCGGCGGCAGCGTCGTCTACTTCGCCACGATGCCCCGCGCGCCCCGGTTCGTCTTCGAGCGCAGCGGCAGCCTCGGGCGGCGGATGTGGCCGGCCGCGATCAGCCGGGACACCCTGGACCCGTGGTACGACGTGGTCAGCGGCGCGCTGCCGGTGACCGAGCAGTCCTGGAACGACGTGCCTTTCGCCGGCGGCCTCTTCGCCGCCGCCTGCCACCACGCCGGACGTACCGCGAACCCCGTCCCGTCGGCGATCGACAAGCCGCGCTGCACCAACTGCAACTGGATGATGGCCGGCTGCCGGTTCGACGCCAAGCGGTCCCTGCTGCTGAACTACCTGCCCGCCGCGCTGGCCCACGGCGCGCAGATCCGGCCGCTGCACGAGGTGCAGCGGCTGTCCCGGACCCCGGAGGGCGGCTACCGGATCCACTACGACGTGATCGACGACGAGGACTACCGGGTCACCCGGGGCGGCGGCGTGATCGAGGCGAAGATCGTGGTGCTCGCGGCCGGCGCCGGGGCCACCCCGGTCATCCTCCAGCGCTCGACGGCCGACCTGGGCGCCATGCCGGCGGCCGTCGGCCGCTACTTCTCCGGCAACGGCGAGCGGCTGAACACCGCCGTGGTGAACGACGAGCGGGCCCGCGAACTGCTCGGGCTCGACCGGGGTGACGGCACGGCGTACGAGGCCTACCAGATCGGCAAGGGCCCGTGCGTGGCGACCTGGGACAAGCTCGACGCGTCGCTGCCCGAGTACAGCCGCTACTCCCTGGAACAGCTGTACTTCCCGCCGGGCCTGGGCACCGTACTCGCCCAGGTGCCCGGCGCCACCGGGCCGACCTGGTTCGGCCGGGAGAAGAAGGAGATGCTGCGCCGGTGGCGCTCCTGGCTGACCGTCTTCGCGATGACCGAGGACGACAACGAGGGCGTCTTCGGCGCCCCGCCGGCACGCGGAAACGCCGAGCGGATCGCCCAGCAGATGCTCGGACGCGGATCGCTGCGCTACGACCCGACGGAGAACACGCTGCGCGGCTGGGCCGAGTCCGACGCCGACGTCCGGGACATCCTGGAGCGGGACGGGCTGGCCCGGGTACGGCCGTGGACGAACGACCAGGTGGGCGCGTACACCGTGCACCCGTTGTCCTCCTGCCGGATCGGAGACGACCCGGCGACCTCCGCCTTGGACGACCGGCACGAGCTGCGCGACCACCCGGGCATCTTCGTCACCGACGGCTCGGCGGTCCCGGGGGCGCTGACCGTCAACCCCGCCCTGACCATCGCCGCGCTGGCCGAACGCGCGATCCCCGGCCTGGTCCGCGCCGCGCAGCAGCGGGGCGTCGCCGTCACGTACGGCGCCCCGTCCCCCGACGGCAGCCGGACGACGGCCGTGCCTCCGCCACGGGACGCGTGAACGATGCGCCGGACCAGCACAGGAGAACGCCCATGGGCACACTGCTCGCCCGGCTGACCCGCCGGGTGACCCAGAGCCACATCGAACACCTGAGCGCTGTCCCGGCACGGGCCGCTCCCGGTCTGGTCCGGCACGTCTACCGGCGGCTCGAGCGGGAGTTCGGCCTGCTCGCGCCGCCGGTCACGCTGCACGCCGCCGCGCCTCCCCTCCTCGCCGCCTGCTGGTTGATGCTGCGCGAGGCGCTGCTCGCCGACGGCCCGGTCGGTCGGGACACCCGGGAGGCGGTGGCGGCGGCCGTCTCCCGGGCCAACCGCTGCCCGTACTGCGTCGAGGTCCACGGCAGCGCGCTGCGCGGGCTGCTGCGCGGCCCGGACGCCGACGCGGTCGCCGACGACCGGCTCGCCGAGATCACCGCGCCACGGCTGCGTGAGGTGGTCGAGTGGTTCCGGCACGGCGGCGACGCCCCGGGCGTCCGCCCGCCCCGGCTGGACGCCACCGAACTCGCCCAGCTCATCGGCGTCGCGGTGCTCTTCCACTACCTCAACCGGATGGTGAACGTCTTCCTGGCGCCCTCGCCCCTGCCGGTCGGGCTCCCGCCGGCCGCGACCCGGGCGGCGCGCTGGCTGGCCGCCGTGACGATGGGTCGCCTGGCCCGCCGGGGCGGCGACGCGGGGGCCGACGTGGACCTGCTCCCGCCGGCCCCGGTACCGCCGGACCTCGCCTGGGCGGCGGCCGACACCACCCTGGCCACCGCGTTCGCCCGGGCCTGCGCCGCCGTCGACGAGGCCGCGGAGCAGGCGGTGCCCCCGTCCGTACGGGGGCTCCTGCTCGACCTGCTGGCCGGACCGGCCGGGCTGCGGGCGGTGGCCGACCGGGCCGCGCTGGAGGCGGCGCTCGACGAACTGCCGACGGAGGACCGGGCGGCGGGGCGGCTCGCCCTGACCGTCGCGTTCTTCTCGTACCGGGTCACCGACGCGATGGTCGCGGGCTACCGCCTCGACGAGCCCGCCGACCGCCGGCTGCTGGAGCTGGTCTCCTGGGCCAGTCTCACCGCGGCCCGGGCGGCCGGGTCGCACCTGCACGCGGCGTGGCACGACGGTCCCGGCGCACCGCCGGCGGAAGGGCGGGCCCGGTGAGGCTCGACGTGATCCCGCCGCTGGGCGCGGATTCCCTGCTCGTCCTGCTGGTCGGCCTCGCCGCGCTGCTGCTGGTGGCCCGGGTCCTCGGCCGCCTGGCCACACTGGTCGGTCTGCCCACCATCGTCGGCGAACTGCTCACCGGGGTGCTGCTGGGCCCCTCCCTGCTCGGGCACCTGTATCCGCAGGCGTCCCGGCTGCTCCTGCCCTCCGAGGCCGGGGACATGCACCTGATCGACGCGGTCGGGCAGCTCGGCGTCCTGCTGCTCGTCGGCATCACCGGCACACACCTCGACCTGGGCCTGCTGCGCGACCGTCGGCGCACCGCGGTCACCGTGAGCCTGTCCGGGCTGGTGCTGCCGCTGCTGTGCGGGGTCGGTCTCGGCCTGGCCCTGTCCGCGCCCGCCGGCGACGGGCGGACGGAACGGACGTTGTTCGCCCTGTTCCTCGGGGTGGCGATGGGCGTGACCGCGCTGCCGGTGATCGCCAAGACCCTGACCGACATGGGCCTGCTGCACCGCACCGTGGGTCAGCTCATCCTGATGGCGGGCACCGTGGACGACGCCGTCTGCTGGTTCCTGCTGTCGCTCCTGGCCGCCGCGGCCACGACCGGGCTCACCGCCGGCTCGGTGGCCGTCTCCGTAGCCGCCCTGGCGGGCTTCGCCGTCGTCGCGGCGACCGTCGGCCGGGTCGCGGTACGGGCGGTGATGCGCCGCGCCGCGCGGTCGCCCGACGCGGGCCCGACGGTCGCCGCGACCGTGGTCATCGTGCTGATCGGCGCGGCGACCAGTCACGCCCTGGGCATGGAGGCGGTGCTCGGGGCGTTCGTCGCGGGCCTGCTCGTCGGCACCCCGGACCCGGCGAAGCTGGCGCCGCTGCGGACGGTCGTGCTCACCGTCCTGGCGCCGATCTTCCTGGCCAGCGCCGGCCTGCGGATGGACCTGACCGCGCTCGCCGACCCCGGCCTCGCCTGGACGGCGCTGGCCGTCGTCCTCGTCGCCATCGGGGGCAAGTTCTGCGGCGCGTACGCCGGCGCCCGACTGAGCGGGCTGTCGACCTGGGAGGGGCTTGCCGTCGGCGCGGGCATGAACGCCCGGGGCGTGGTCGAGGTCATCGTGGCGTTGGCGGGCCTGCGGCTGGGCATCTTCGACGTCGGCATGTACACCGTCGTCGTCCTCGTCGCCATCGTGACCTCGGTGATGGCGCCGCCGATGCTGCGGGTGACGCTCGGCCGGGTGCGGGTCGACGCCGAGGAGCAGCGACGGCGACTGCGCATCGAGGGACCGGATCCGGTGCCGGCGGCCCGGGCGTCGCCGTCGCCGTAGACACCGCGCCCCGGTCGCGGACCGTCCCGGACGGTTCGCGACCGTCGCCGTGGCCGGCCGTCGCGTCGGCATGGCGGGGCCGTGGCGGCCCGCCGCCGCGGGCCGCCACTCCGGCGGGACGGTCGATCACACGATGTGTACGTGCGGGACGTAGAGGATCCAGCGACCGCCCTGCTCGACGAACCGGCGCTCCTTGGCCATGATCTCCTCCGCGTGGTTCCACGCGAACAGCAGCGCGTAGTCGGGATACGGGTCCGCGAACGCCTCGTGCGGTCGTACCGGGATGTGCGCGCCCGGGGAGAGCCGGCCCTGCTTCTCCGGGGTGGTGTCGCAGATGTACGGCACGAGGTCGGGCCCGATGCCGCAGTAGTTGGTGACGGTCGCGCTCTTGGAGGTGGCGCCGTAGCCGACCACCCGCCGCCCCGCGCCACGCAGGTCGGTCAGCAGCGCCACCAGGTCCGCGCCGATGCGGTCGATCTGCCGGCCGAAGCGGGCGTACGTGTCGTGCTCGCCGAGGCCGTACCGGGCCTCGTCGTCGATCATCCGGGCCACGCTCGGCCGGCGCGGACGGGCCCCGGGGCGGGCAACGGTGTAGCGCAGCGACCCACCGTGGATCGGGATGTGCTCCACGTCGACCAGCTCGAAGCCGAACCGGGCCACCATCGCGTCCACCGCGCGCACCGAGAACAGGTAGAAGTGCTCGTCGTAGATCTGATCGAAGTACGCGTACTCGACGATGTCGGCGACGTACCGGTCCTCGAAGACGAAGATCCCGTCCGGCGTGAGCAGGCGGTCGACCCCGCGGAACACCTCGTCGATGTCGGCGATGTGGCTGATGGTGTTGGCCGAGAAGACGACCTTCGCCGGGCCCCGCTCGGCCCGGATCGCGGTGGCGGAGCGCTCGTCGAAGAAGTCGACCCGGACCTCGACGCCGTGGGCGGTCGCCGCCTGCGCGGCGCCGGCCGACGGGTCCACGCCGAGGTGCCGTACACCGGCCGCGCCGAGCGTACGGAGCAGCAGCCCGTCGTTGCAGCCGATCTCGACGACCAGGTCACCGGGGCCGGTCAGTTCGGTGTCCCGCAGCCGACCGGCCACCGCCTCGAAGTGGCGGCGCAGCCCGTCCGAGGTGGACGACCGGTACGGGTAGTCGGCCCGGAACATGTGGTCGGTCGGCATGGCCTCCAACTGTTGGACCATCGCGCAGTCGGCGCAGATGCCGACGGCCAGCCGGAAGAACCTCTCCGCGCCGACGTCCCGCGGCCTGAGGAAGGCGTTGGAGACCGGCTGCCGACCGAGGTCCACCCATTCGCGTACCGGCCCCGCGCAGATTCGGCACGCCGGGGCGGCTGACACCAGCTCGCGGCTATTCACGTCGTCAGGCTCCTTCGTGGTGTCGCACCCCTCGGCCCGCCCGCGTCGTCGCCGTACCCGGGAACGGTCGGCCGGGGCGACGGCGCCGGTCGGTGCGGGCCCGCCGCGCCGGAGGTCGTCGGCGGCCGGCCCGCCGGTGCCGATGGTGCTGGAGGCGGCCCTTCCGCCAACGGCCATCGTCGCGACCGGCGCGGGGCCGGGGCACATCTCAGCGTGCTCGACCGCGCGGGCCGGGACGCGGGCCCACCTCGACGCCGTCGGGCCAGCCGGTGGCCGGACGGGTGGGCACGGAGAGAGATGCCGGTGCAGGTGATCAGCGACAGGATCGGTGGCATCGGGCGGGACGCAGCGCATCCCAGATCACCGACCCACAGGCTGAGGCCGATGGCTGTCGATCCCGCCGCGTTCCCTCCCGGTCCGGCGTTGCGGCAACAGCGCCGGACCGGGAGTTGATCTTTGTAGCGAGGGTGAGGAGACGAGCATGCCCAGTGCCACCACACCGGTCGACTCGCCGGATCCGCCGGGCCACCCGGCGACCGGAGCCGCCGGGCGCCGGACCGGGGAGGAGGACCGGCGTGGCTGAGCCGCACACCGTCGCCGTCGTCGGCATGGGCTACGTCGGCTCCTGCGTCGCGGCCACGCTCGCCGACCGGGGGCTCTCCGTCATCGGTGTCGACACCGACACCGACCTGGTGGCCCGCCTCAACCGCGGCGCCACCCCACTGGCGGAGCCGGGACTGGCCGACCTCGTCGCGGCCGGGATCGGCAACGGCCGGCTGCGGGCGACGACGGACCAGGACGCCGTCGCCGACGCCGACGTCGTCCTGCTCACGGTCGCCACCCCGGTACGGCCCGACGGGTCACTGGACGACGACCACCTGCGGGCGGCCTGCGCGGCGCTGGGCAGGAGCCTGCGCGCCGGCCAACTGGTGGTCCTCAAGAGCACCGTCCCGCCCGGCACGACGAGGGACCTCGTCCGGCCGTTGCTGGAGTCGAGCGGTCTGCGGGCCGGTACCGACTTCGCCCTGGCCTTCGCGCCCGAGCGGCTCGCCGAGGGAACGGCGTTGCACGACCTGCGGACCCTCCCGGTCGTCGTCGGCGGCATCGACCCGCACAGCACGCGGGTCGCCGCGGACTTCCTGCGCGGCGCGCTCGGCGCCGACACGCTCCCGCAGGAGTCCCTGGAGGCCGCCGAGATCGTCAAGCTCGCCGACAACTGGTGGATCGACCTCAACATCGCCCTGGCCAACGAACTGGCCATGTTCTGCGACCTGTACGGGGTCGACGTGCTGGACGTGATCAGCGCCGCGAACTCCATCCCGAAGGGGAACGGAAACGTCAACATCCTGCGACCGAGCGTCGGCGTCGGCGGCTCCTGCCTGACCAAGGATCCCTGGATGGTGTGGCAGTCCGCGCGGCGGCACGGGCTGGAGATCACCACCGCGCCGGTGGGCCGCGAGGTCAACCAACGCATGCCCGGCTACACCGCCCGGCTGGTCCTCGACGACCTCGACGCCCGCCGGGTGCCCCCGTCCGAGGCGACGGTGGCGGTGCTCGGCCTGGCCTTCAAGAACGACACCGGCGACCTGCGAGCCACCCCGACCCGGGCGGTGGTGGAGGCGCTGCTGGCGGCCGGCGTCCAGGTAAGGATCCACGATCCGCTGGTCGATCCGGCACGGGCCCGCGAGATCTTCGGCCTGCCGGTCACCGCCACCGTCGAGGAGGCCGTACGGGACGCACACTGCGTCGCCCTGCTGGCCATGCACCGGGACTTCGCGGCCCTCGACTTCGCCCGACTGCCCGTCGCCGAGTCCTGCCTCGTCCTCGACGGCCGCGCCTACCTGCCCAAGGAGAGGATCGCCATGCTGGAACGCCTGGGCTACACCTACCGCGGGGTCGGCCGGTGAACGCCCCCCGGGTCGTCGTCACGGGCGGCCACGGGTTCGTCGGCAGCCACCTGGCGGAGCGGCTGGTCACCGCGGGGGCCGACGTCACCGTGCTCGACAGCGGCGACCCGCCGCCGCACCTGGACCTGCTGCGCCGCAACGCCCGGCACGTCCGGGGCGACGTCCGGGACCCCGACGGGCTGGCGGCGGCGATCACCCCCGACGTGGACGTGGTCTACCACCTCGCCGCGGCCGTCGGGGTGGACACCTACCTGGACAGCCCGCTGGACGTCATCGACGTCAACTTCGTCGGGACGAAGCGGGTGCTGGAGCGCGCCACGCTGGTCGACGCCCGCGTCGTGGTCGCCAGCACCAGCGAGATCTTCGGCAAGAACCCGGCGGTGCCGTGGCGTGAGGACGCCGACCGGGTGCTCGGGCCGACCACCGCCCAGCGGTGGTGCTACTCCACCAGCAAGGCCCTCGCCGAGCACCTCACCTTCGGGTTCGTGCAGCAGCACGGCCTCGCCGCCGGCGTGGTCCGCTACTTCAACGTCTACGGTCCCCGGCAGCGGCCGGCGTACGTGATCAGCCGCAGCGTGCACCGCGCGTTGAACGGCCGTCCGCCGATCGTCTACGACGACGGCCACCAGACGCGCAGCTTCACCTACGTCACCGACGCCGTCGAGGGCACGATCCTCGCCGGGGCCAGCGAACAGACCATCGGCGAGGCGATCAACATCGGCAGCATGCGCGAGACCACGATCGCGGACGCGGTCGCCCTCGTCGCCGCCGTGACCGGGGCCGACGGCGACGCCGTGGCGGTCGACACCGCCGAGCAGCTCGGCACGGGATACCAGGACCTGCCGCGCCGCATACCCGACGCCAGCCGCGCCCGGATGCTGCTCGGGTGGAGCGCGGAGACCGAACTCCGGGAGGGCCTGACCCGCACCGTGGAGTGGGCACGGGCCAACCCGTGGTGGCTGTCCCGGCCCGACACCGGAGCCGGCCGGTGAGCCCGGCCACGCGGCCGCTGACCGGGGACGAGTACGTCGAGACGCTCCGCGACGGCCGGGCGGTCTACCTGCACGGCGAGCGGATCCGGGACGTCACGAGCCATCCCGCGTTCCGCAACCCGGTGCGGATGACCGCCCGGCTGTACGACGCGCTGCACGCCGAGGAGCACCGGTCCGTGCTCACCACGGCCTGCGACGCACCGGGCAGCGACGGCTACACGCACCGGTTCTTCACCACCCCGCGCAGCGCCGACGACCTGGTCGCCGACGAGCGCGCCATCGCCGCCTGGGCCCGGATGAGCTACGGCTGGCTGGGGCGCAGCCCGGACTACAAGGCGTCGTTCCTCGGCACCCTGGGCGCCAACGCCGAGTTCTACGAGCCCTTCGCCGACAACGCGCGCCGCTGGTACCGGGAGTCGCAGGAGAAGGTCCTCTACTGGAGCCACGCCATCGTCCACCCGCCGGTGGACCGCTCGCGTCGTCCGGACGAGGTCGCCGACGTGTTCGTGCACGTGGAGCGGGAGACCGACGCCGGCGTGGTGGTCAGCGGCGCGAAGGTGGTGGCGACCGGGGCGGCCCTGACCCACCACACGTTCGTCGCCCACTACGGCCTCCCGGTGGCCCGGCGGGAGTTCGCGCTGGTCGCGGCCGTGCCGACGGACGCGCCGGGCGTACGGCTGATCTGCCGCCCGTCGTACACGGCCACCGCGAACGTGATGGGCAGCCCGTTCGACTACCCGTTGTCGTCCCGGCTGGACGAGAACGACACCATCCTCGTACTCGACAAGGTCCTCATCCCGTGGGAGAACGTCTTCGTCTACGGGGACCTGGCCAAGGTGCAGACGTTCGCCGGCCGGTCCGGGTTCACCGAGCGGTTCACCTTCCACGGCTGCGTACGGCTCGCGGTGAAGCTGGAGTTCCTGGCCGGTCTGCTGGCCAAGGCGCTGGAGACGACCGGCACCGCCGACTTCCGGGGCGTGCAGAGCCGGCTGGGTGAGGTGCTGGCCTGGCGCAACCTGTTCCAGGGGCTGGCCGGCGCGGCGGCCCGCGACCCGGTGCCGTGGCACGGCGGCTCCGTCCTGCCCAATCCCCGCTACGGCCTGGCCTACCGGTGGTTCATGCAGGTGGGGTACCCCCGGGTACGGGAGATCGTGCTGCAGGACGTGGCCAGCGGCCTCATCTACGTCAACTCGGGTACGGAGGACTTCGCCAGCCCCGAGGTGCGCCCGTACCTGGACCGGTACCTGCGCGGCTCGCAGGGGGTCGAGGCGGTCGACCGGGTGAAGGTGATGAAGCTGCTGTGGGACGCCGTCGGCTCGGAGTTCGGCGGCCGGCACGAGCTGTACGAGCGCAACTACGCCGGCAACCACGAGAACACCCGGGTCGAGCTGCTGTCGGCGGCGATCGCCGGCGGCGACCTGGAGCGGTGCAAGGCCCTCGTCGACGCGTGCCTGGACGAGTACGACCTGGACGGCTGGCGGGTGCCCGACCTCACGTCGTACGAGGGCCCGCGGCCGTTTCGCGGCCCCGGCGCCGGTTGACCGTAGGGCCGCCGAACGGGTGCCGCCACCGGTGACCGGTGGCGGCACCCGCGCGTACGGGAAGCCGGCTCAGCCGTCCGCGAGGATCGCGGCGGCCGCCTCGGCGTCCCCGGAGTCGTGGGCCGTGACCAGGGCGGCGAAGCGTTCCGCCGGCATGACGCGTACCCCGAGGGTGGCGGCCTTGTCGGCCTTGGAGCCCGCGCCCTCGCCGACGACGACCAGGTCGGTACGGGCGGAGACCGACGAGGACGCCGTCCCGCCCAGCCGCTCCACCGCCTCGTTGCCCTCGTTGCGGGTCAGCCCCGGCACGGCGCCGGTCACCACGACCCGCATCGGCGCGCCGTCGGGCCGACGCAGCGGCCCCGGCCCGGACGCGGCGGGCGCGACGTCGGCCCCGGACGCATCGGTCCCGGTGCCGCCGGCGGGACGGGCGGCGTCCGGCTCGACCATGTTGACGCCGCGCGCGACCAGCTTGTCGATCAGCGGGGTCAGTTCCACGAGGTCGGCGGCGATGGTCGCGGCCCGTTCCGGGCCGATCCCCTCCACCTGCTGGAGTTCCGCCACGCCCGCGTCGAGCAGCGCCCGCATCGAGCCGAAGTGCCGGGCGATCCGACGGGACAGGGCCCGCCCGGTCATCCGGACGCCGAGCCCGATGAGCACCCGCGACAGGGGGCGTCGGGTGGTCGCCTGGATGCTCGCGACGAGCTTGGCCGCCGAGATCTCGCCCATCCGGTCGAGGGTGACCAGCCGGGCCGGGTCGAGGTCGTACAGGTCGGCCGGATCGGTGACCATTCCCGCGGCGACCAGCCCTTGAATGATCTTGTCGCCGAGCCCTTCGATGTCCATCGCGTCCCGGGTGGCGAAGTACGCCAACGCCTCGTGCGCGCCGCAGGACCGTCCGCGCGCGCACCGCCAGCGCTTCTGCGTACGGTCCAGCGGGCCGTCGCAGCGGGGGCAGGTCACCGGAGCCTCGTACGGGGTCGAGGCCGGGTCGCGTTCGTCGAGCTTGGCGCCGGTGATCTCGGGGATGACGTCGCCGGCCCGGCGGACGAAGACGACGTCGCCGACCCGGACGTTGCGCCGGGTCAGGTCGTCGAAGTTGTGCAGCGTCGCCGACGTGACGGTGACGCCGCTGATCTGCACGGGTTCGAGCACGGCCACCGGCGTGACCACCCCGGTGCGGCCGATCTGCACCTCGATCCCGAGCAGTCGGGTGGTGCGGGTGTCGGCGGGGAACTTGCAGGCGATGCCCCAGCGCGGCGCCCGGCTCGACGACCCGGCCAGCTCCCGGTCCTGCGGCAGGTCCGCCTTGACGACCGCGCCGTCGACGCCGTACCCGAGGGTGCCGCGCGCGGTGCGCAGCGCCTCCACCGCCGCGACCGCCTCGTCGACGGTGGCGCAGGCCGTCATCCCGCCGGTGGCGGCGGTGGTCGTGACGCCGAGGTCGGCCAGGGCGGCCATCTCCACGGAGTGGGGCACCGGGCCGGCCGCGTCGGCCACCGCCCCGCGCACGCCGTAGGCGATGAACGACAGCGGCGCGTCGTAGGCGCGTCCCTCGGCACGGAGGGTGCCGGCGGCGGCGCTGCGCGGATGCGCGAACGGCGGCTCACCGTGCCCGGTACGCATCTCGTTGGCCACCACGAAGTCCGCGTCGGTCATGAAGACCTCGCCGCGGACCTCGATCGTCACCGGCCGGGCGAGCTGCCCCGGCAGTCCGACCGCCCGCCGCGCCTGGCCGGTCACGTCCTCCCCGGCCCGGCCGTCGCCCCGGGTGGCGACCCGCGCCAGCCGGCCCTCGACGTACCAGGCCGCGATGGCGAGCCCGTCGATCTTCGGCTCGACCACGAGCCCGGCGGCGGGACGGCCGAGCAGCTTCTCCAGGCGGCCGGCCCACCGGCGCAGCTGCTCCTCGCCGAAGACGTTGTCCAGCCCGAGCATCGGCTCGCTGTGCGGCACGTCGCCGCCGGCCGCCACCCCAGCGGCGACCAGGTCGGTGGGGGAATCCGCGGGCTTCCAGTCCGCCCGGAGCGTCTCGGTGGCCGCGACCCGAGCCAGCAGCGCGTCGTAGGTGGCGTCGTCCATCAGCAGGTCGCTGCCGTTGTGGTACGCGGCGGCGGCGGCGCGGACCGCGGCGAGCGCCTCGGTGTAGCCGGCCCGTTCGGCGAAGGGGGTAGCCGCCTCGGCGTCCACGATCGGCGGGTCGGCCGGCGACGACGGCGTGGTCCAGGTGTCGGTCATCTGGGGCGGTTGCCTCCTCGATCGGCCGTCAGCCCGCCCCCTGGGAGCGGAGGCGGGCTGACGGGAAGCGTGGGGATGTCTATCGCCGGTTCCGCGCGTCCTGGGCGAGGCTTTCGAGGACCGACACGACGTCGTTCGGGCTCGGCATGGCCCGCCAGACATCATAGATCGCGTCGGCGCCCCGCTGGTAGGACGGATCGGTGAGCACCGCCTCGATCGACTCCCGCAGCTCCGCCACCGACTGGGTCTGGTGGTTCAGCCGCACGCCGGCGCCGCGCGAGACGACGTAGTTCGACACCGGGGTCGCCTCGAGCTTCTTGGCCGGCATCACCCAGCGGACGGTGGGCTCCTGCTCCCGCTCCTCCGCCTCGCGCACACCGTACTCGACGCCGGAGCGGTAGATCCCGGTGTCGTCGGGCGCCTCCTCCGGGGTCTCCTCCTCCACCCGCAGCATGATCGATTCCAGGGTGTCGCAGACGAGCTGCGGCACCCGGCTGGCCACGGCCGCCTGGAAGGTACCCAGGCCACCGTGGTGGATGACCGCCGAGCAGGTCGGCAGGATCTGGTTGAGCGGCAGGTACTCCATCGTCCGCACGTTCGGCGGCGGGGTGTACCCGTCCAGCTGCACGTCGTTGAGGGTGGCGACGACCTCGACATCGAGGTCGGCGAGGGCGTCGAGCAGCATCGGCGCGCGGTTCCAGTCGCCCCGGATGAAGCGCCGGTAGGACTCGCCGAGGGTCAGGCAGATCCGCGGTCGCTGCGGCGGCTCGCGCAGCCAGTCCGGCACCGGCTCGGCGCCGTTGTAGGGCACGTACCGCAGCGGGACCTTGCGGGTCCGGGTCGGCAGGCCGAGCCCGGGCGGCGCGGTGTCGAGGGTCCACTGCCCGACCAGCAGTTCGTCGTCCAGCTCCACGCCGTAGCGCTCGGCGAGGGGACGCACCAGCGCGGCGAGCGGATTCGGGTCGAGGCCGGCCGCGACGAGGGCGTCCCGGCCGGCGGCGAGGCGGTCGAGGCTCCAGCCGGACGGGTCGTACGCGAAGACGAGCCGGGCGTGCGCGGCGCCGCAGACCCGGGCCGCGACCGCGCCGGCCGCCTGGGTGAGGTCCCAGATCACCAGGTCCGGTCGCCAGGTGCGGGCGTAGTCGATGAGGGCGTGGGCCTCGGGGCGGTCCGGGCGCAGATAGTCGGCGGTCGGGGTGAGCAGGTACTGGAAGAAGAGGTACCAGTACTCGCGCTCCTCCGGGTTGAGGCCGAGGGCGTCGGCGTACCGTTGGGCCTCCTCGGCCCCCTTCGGCTCCAGCGGGTCGTCGCTGATGCGGGCGGCCCAGGAGGCGTCGCCGAGCGGGACCGGGGTCAGGCCGGTGGCGGCGATCCGGTCGGCGAAGCCGCCGAAGGACGCGAGGCGTACCTCGTGGCCGGCGTTCTGCAGCGCCCAGGCGGTGGGCACCATGGGATACAGGTGGGCGATCGACGGGTCGATGGCGAACAGGACACGCATGTCTCTCCCTCGCAAGCGGTCGGGTCAGGACGTGGGGACGGTGCCGGGCGCGGGTCGGGTCACCGGTCAGCGGCGTACGCCGACCAGCAGCGGCCGCCCGGCGAGGCCGGTGGGGAGGAAGTCGGCGGCGCACCCCGCCGCAGCCAGCGCGCTCAGGTGCTCGCGCCGGCCGAACGCCCGCAGCAACCGCGTGTCGGCGACGTGCCGTACGCCGTCACCGTCGGCCACCAGGGCGTGCTGTTCGACGCGGTGGGCGCCGTCGCGGGGTACGCCCCGCGCGATCCGGGTGACCGTGCGGCCGTCGTCGCCGCGCGTCAACGCCTCGCTGGCCGTGCGGCGGATCGGCACGTCGGGCATCCAGAACGGCGCGATCAGGATCAGCCCGCCGGGGGCCAGGTGCCCGGCCAGGGCCCGCAGCGCCGCGCGGTAGCCGGAGAGTGGGTACTGGGCCAGCGCGTCGTGCAGGCAGGTGACGACGTCGTAGCGGCGGCCCAGGTCGAGGTCCGGCAGGCCCGTCTCGTGGATCGTGGTGCCGGGCAGCGCGTGCCGGGCGGCGGTCGCCATCGCGGCGTCGACGGCGACCCCCTCGGCGACCGCGAGGTGCGGGCCCAGGTGCCGCAGGTGGTCGCCCGCGCCGCACGCCACGTCGAGCAGGGACGTGGCGTGCGGGTGGCGGGCCCGGATGACCCCCAGCAGCGCCTCGGCCTCGGCGGCGGGGTCGCGGTTGTCGTCGGCGTGGAGCAGGTCGTAGAACGTGGACTGTGCCTCGGCGGGCATCGTCACCTCCGGTCAGGGTCGGCCCGGTACGACGTCGGCTTGCCGTGCGCACCGGCTCATCGTCGTGTCGCCCGGCGACGCGGGCGTGGTCGGCATTGCCCGCCGGTCAGGCGGGCGTGGTCGGCATTGCCCGCCGGTCAGGCGGGCGTGGTCGGCATTACCCCGCCGGTCAGGCGGGCCTGGTCGGCATCGCCGCGCCGGTCAGGCGGGCAGTGCGCGGTCCAGGGTGTCGCGGTAGCCGGCCACCAGCGCGGCCACGGTGTCGGCCCGGAACTGGCTGCGGCAGTAGCCGACGCTGCCGACGATCCCGCCCGCCGCGTCGAACTCCACCGCCCACAGCGCGCCGTCGGGGATCTGCGAGCCGCGCTCCTGCGAGCGCAGCCGCCGCCGCATCGCCCGGTACGTGAGGTCACCCACGCGCTGGTCGACGGCCATGAACGGGGACTGGACCAGCTGGAACACGCACGAGGCGTGCTCCTCGCCGGCCGCCGCGGCCATCAGCTCGGGCGCCACCCCGAGCAGGTCCACGAACGGGATCTCGTGCCGGTACGCCGCCAGGCACGCGCCCCGGACCCGGTCGACCAGGTCGGCGAAGTTGTCCGCTCCCCCGGTCCGGACCCGCAGCGGCAGCAGGTTGAAGAACGAGCCGACCATGTCGAGCGTCCACGCCGGGCGACGCCCCGGGGTGAAGGTCGGCATGACCACCTCGTCGAGCCCGGCGGTGTCGGCGAGTTGCCGCACGTACGCCGCGGCCATGACCATGAACGGCGTACAACGTCGGCTGGTGGCGTACGCCTGCACGCGCCGGCGCAGGTCGTCCTCGTGGTGGAACCGGTACCAGGCGGTGCCGTCGGGCCGCTGCGCGCCGCGTGGCCGGTCCAGCCGGATCGGCGTGACCGCCGCCCCGCGCAGCCGCTCGGCCCAGTACGCGCGGGCGGCGGCGACGGCGGGGGTGCCCGCCGCCGCGCGCTGCCAGCGCACGTACTCCCGGTACTGGCGCACCGGAGGCAGCTCCGGTGGCCGCCCGGCGCGGCGGGCGGTGTAGCAGAGCGCCAGGTCCCGCAGCACCACCTGGATCGACCAGCCGTCGACCCCGGTGTGGTGGGCGGCGAGCACGAGCACCGCGTCGTCGGCGGCGAACCGGCCGAGCACCGCCCGCAGGGTGGGGTTGTCGTCCATCGGCACCGGCCGGGACTCCACCTCGTTGAGCAGGATCTCCGCGTGTCGCTCCCGGTCGGCCGGGGCGAGGGGCAGGTCCTCGACGTCGAGGCGGGGCGGCCGGGGTGGCCGTACCCGTTGGTGTGCGTTCCCGGGCGCCCGGACGATCGAGGTCCGCAGCGCCTCGTGCCGCTCGACCACGTCGGCGAGCGCGGCCCGGAGCGCCCCGACGTCGAGCGGGCCGGTGACCCGCCAGCCGCCGACGATGGTGTAGCGCGGGCCGAACGGTCCCGCGTCGTCCCCACCGTCGACCATGCGCAGGAAGTCCTGTTGGCGGGAGAGCGGGAAGGGCTCGTCCGGCCCGGACGGCGGCTCGGGCGGGTGGCCGCCGGCGGTCGTCGCGTCGTCCGGCAGCGTCCACAGCGACGTCGCCGGGCCACGCTCGTCCCGTGTCATGCCCCGGGCACCCGCGGCGCCGGCCCGGGGGCCGGGGCCACCGACTCCGACCGGCGCCACCGCATCCCGTCGGCGGACGGGACGAGGCCGCCGCCTCGGATGGGGCGCTGCTCGTCGACGTTGCCGCCCAGCGCCGCCTGGGTCTGGACGCGGACGCCCTCCTTGAGGACCTCCTTGAGCATCGACGCGCCGAGCAGGTTGCGGTCCTCCCCCGCCTCGGCGACCGGGCCCTGGACGACGTCGGCGAGCTCCCGGAACGCCGCCTTCCGCTCGCGCAGGTAGGAGTCGGCGTCGACGAACGCGCGTTCGTCGGAGCCCGCGCCGCCGACCAGTTGCACGAAGGCCTGCACGTCGCTGGCGACCCGGTCGTCGCTGACCCGCTTGGCGGTCCAGAAGTACGAGTCCTCGTCCTGCTGCATGTCGTAGAACGCCACCAGGAAGTCGTGGAAGAGTCCGTACTCGCGCCGGTACCGGGCCTCGAACTCCGCGAGGACGGTCGCCTCGTCCAGGTCCCCGGCGAGGACGCTGTTGATCGAGCGGGCGGCGAGCAGCGCGCTGAACGTCGCCAGATGCACGCCGGAGGAGAAGACCGGGTCGATGAAGCACGCCGCGTCGCCCACCAGCAACATGCCGGGCCGGGAGAAGGTGTCGCGGATGTACGAGTAGTCCTTGCGGATCCGCACCTCGCCGTACGGTCCGCTCGTCACCCGGGTGGCCTCGGCCAGGTACTCGGCGATCAGCGGGCACTCGCTGATGAGCTGGCGCAGCACGGTCTCCCGGTCGCCCTCCCGGACGCGGTCCAGCGCCTCGGGACGCAGCACCGCCCCGACACTGGTGAGGTTGTCGCTGAGCGGGATGTACCAGAACCAGCCGCCGGAAAAGGCGGCGGCGAGGATGTTGCCGCTGTTGGGCTCGGGGAGCCGCTTGCCACCCTCGAAGTAGCCGAACAGGGCGAGGTTGCGGAAGAACTCGGGATAGTGCCGCTCGCCGCCGACGCGGTTGTGGATCCGGCTGCGGTGGCCGGAGGCGTCCACGACGTACCGGCTGCGCAGTTCCTGGCGTACGCCGTCCTCGTCGTCGAAGCGGACGCCGCACACCCGCCCGTCCTCCTCCAGCACGTCCACGACCCCGCAGCGCTCGCGTACCGTCACGCCCTTGCGGCGGGCGTTGTCGAGCAGGATCTGGTCGAACTTCATGCGCTCGACCTGGTACGCCGTCGCCCCGTCGCTGGCGAACTTCGGCGAGATCGCGAAGGCGAACGTCCAGGGCTCCGGGTTGCGTCCCCAGCGGAACGTGCCGCCACGCTTGACGGGGAAACCGGCGTCGGCGAGTTCGTCGGCGACGCCGATCAGCCGGCAGATGCCGTGGATGGTCGAGGGCAGCAGCGACTCCCCGATCTGGTACCGGGGGAAGGTCTCCTTCTCCAGCAGCAGCACCCGGTGTCCCTGCATCGCCACGAGGGTGGCGACCGTCGACCCGGCCGGTCCCCCACCGACGACCACGAGGTCGTAGTCGAATCCGTCGTCGTTCACGTCAGTTCCTTTCGATTGCCGCGCGCCGGCCGGTCACCGCAGAACCACGTCGGCGCGCAGGACGGCGTCGAGCAGGTCCGCGCGGCCCAACGCGGCCGCCACGGCGGCGATGTCGTCGGCCATGTAGCGGTCCTGGCGCAGGGTGGGCGCGAGGGAGCGGGTGAGTTCGTACGCGGCGCGGCCGGCCTTGCTCAGGCCCGCGTACCGGCCGGCGACGTCGACCGCCTGGGCCGCGGCCAGCAGTTCCACGGCCAGGATGGCGTCGTTGTTCGTCAGGACCCGCCGGGCGTTGCGGGCGGCGATCAGGCCCATGCTGACGATGTCCTGGTTGTCCCCGTTCGAGGGGATGCTGTGGATACTGGCCGGGCCGATCGTGCGGTTCTCGGCGACGAGCGCGGTGGCCGGGTACTGCGCGCCGGCGAAGCCGCTGTTGAGCCCCGGTTCGCCCATCACCAGGAACTCCGGCAGGCCGTAGCTGAGATGCCGGTTGAGCAGCCGGTTCGTCCGCCGCTCGGAGATCACGCCGAGCTGGGTCAGCGCGATGGTGACGTAGTCCATGGCGAACGCGACCGGCTGGCCGTGGAAGTTGGCGCCGTGGAAGACCTCACCGCTGCCGAAGAAGAGCGGGTTGTCGTTGGCCGAGTTCAGCTCGACCTCGACGGTCGCGCGGGCGTGGGCGAGGGTGTCCCGTACCGCGCCCAGCACCTGCGGCACCGCCCGCAGCGAGTACGCCTTCTGCATGTAGATGTTGGTCCGCTGCACCGCCTGGTCGTGCTGCCACTCGTCGGCGAGCTGCTGGCGCAGGGCGGCGTGCGAGACGGTGAGACCGCTGCCGTCCAGCAGCGCCCGCATGTTCGCGGCGGAGTCGATCTGGCCCGGGTGGGGACGCGCCAGGTCGTGGCCCTCGCTGAGGAACGGACCGGTCGACCCCTGCAGGGTCTCGATCACCAGCGCGGCCACGATCTCGGCCTGGCGGACCTGCTCGATCGCCCGGCCGAGCACCAGCGCGCCCAGCCCGGTCATCGCGGAGGTGCCGTTGATCAGGGCGAGCCCCTCCTTGAACCGCAGGTCCATCGGCTCGATGCCGTGGTCCCACAGCACCTCCCGCGTCGGCACCGACCGGCCGTCGCGCAGCACGTAGCCCTCACCGAGCACGGTGCTGGCGATGTGCGACAGGGGCGCGAGGTCGCCGCTGGCGCCGAGCGAGCCGATCTCGGGGATGGCGGGCGTGATGCCGAGGTTCAGGTAGAGCTCCAGCCGGGTGATCAGCTCGGGGCGTACGGCGGAGTAGCCCTTGGCGAGGGCGTTGAGCCGGGTGGCGAGGACGGCCCGGGCCTCCACCTCGGAGAAGCACGGCCCGACGCCGGCGCTGTGGCTGCGGACCAGGTTGGTCTGGAGTTCCACCTCCTTGGTGTGGTCCACCAGCATGTAGATCATCTCGCCGTATCCGGTCGTGACGCCGTACACCGGGATGCCCTGCCGGACGATGTCCTCGAACCGCTGGCGGCTGCTGGCCGCCCGGGCCAGGGATCCCGCCGGCACCACACAGGGCGTGCCTCGTTCGGCCACCTGCCGGACCCCGTCGATCGTGAGGCCCGCGCCGTCGAGGACCACCGGTGTCGCGCCGCTGTCGATGTCAGCCATGCTCGTCTTCCCATCGTTCTGGTTGGCCGGCGGCGCCCGGAGCGCCGCCGGCGGTCGGATCGCCGTTGCCGGCGGTCGCCGCCCGCACCACCGCCGCCATGCCGGCCACCGTCGGCGCGGCCAGGAGGTCCCGCAGCGGTACGTCGACGCCGAAGCGTTCCGCGAGGCGGTGGGCGAGTCGGACAAGTAGCAGCGAGTGGCCGCCCGCCGCGAAGAAGTCGCCCCACCCGTCCGCCGGTGCGGTCGGGAGCAGCTCGGCCCAGACGCGCCCCACCGCGCCCTCGATCGGGCCGCGTCCCCTGGGGCCGCCGTCGCTGACGGCGCGGGGATCCGGCAGTCTCGCCCGGTCGACCTTGCCGCCGATGTTGCGCGGAATCCGGTCGAGCGGGGCGAAGACGGTGCGGTGGCTCACCGGCCCGTACCGCCGTCGCAGGTGTGCTCGCAGCGACGCCACGAGCGCCGGCCAGTCGGCGTCGTCGCGGGGCGCCACGAAGACGACCAGCCGGCTCACCAGGCCGTCCGGGTCGGTCACCGGCGACGCGGCGCAGTCGGCGACGAGGCCGTGCTCGGCGAGCGCCGCCTCCACCGCCGCGAGTTCGAGCCGGTGCCCGGCGAGCTTGACCTGGTGGTCCCGGCGGCCCACGTGTTCCAGTTCGCCGTCGAACCGCCGCCGCCCGAGGTCGCCCGTGCGGTACCAGCCGGCGGTCGCGGCGGCGGCCGGCGGCAGGCCCCGCAGCGGCCGGAACGGAACGTCGTCCGGCCCGCGCCCGGCCGCGTCGGGCAGGTAGCGGGGCACGGCGTACGGGCTGCGGACGACGATCTCACCGGTCACGCCGGCGGGGCAGGGGCGGTCCCGCCCGTCCACGACCAGCACCTGCCGGCCGGGTATCGACCGGCCGACCGGCACGCGTTCGCCGGGCACCGGACCCACGATCTCGTACGCGCTGGCCGCGACCGTCTCGGTCGGACCGTACAGGTTCCACAGTCGGGTTCCGGTGAGCGTGTGGCGCAGTCGGTTCGCGAGGTCGGCCGAGAGGGACTCGCCCATCAGGAACAGGTGGGTCAACCGCGCCGGTACGGCGTCGTCCCGTTCGAGCACCGTCGCCAGTTCCCGGGCGAAGCTGGGTACCGTCTGCAGCATCGTGACGCGTTCCCGGTCGAGCCATCCGAGGAAGCGCTCCGGGTGGACACGGACGCGATCCGGCACCGGAACGAGCGTCGCACCGCAGATCAGGGCCGCGAAGACCTCGCACAGGGCCGGGTCGTGCTCGACGGCGGCCCACTGCGCGACGCGGGCGCCGGGGTGCAGGTCCCCGGTGCGGGCCAGCCAGGTGGCGAACTGCGCGAGCGCCGCGTGGGTCTGGACGATCCCCTTCGGTCGTCCCGTGGAGCCCGAGGTGAACGCGACGTAGGCGGCCGTCCGCGCGGCCGGCTCCGGCGGAAGCGGGGCGGGGTCCACCGGTCGCGGGGCCGGGTCCACGGTGAGGACCGGGCCGCGCCGGTCGGACCGGTACCACTCGGCCACCCGGTCCTCGGCCGGGTCGCCGGCGACCAGCAGGGCGGCGGGCCGCAGGTCGGCCAGCACCGTCCGGGCCCGGTCCCCCGGGTCGCCCGGGCTCAGCCAGGTGAAATGGCCGCCGGCGCGCAGGACGGCCAGGGACGCGGTCACCAACGCTGGCCCCATGGGCAGGCGCAGGGCGACGGCACGGCCCGCGAGCGGGACCCGGTCCGCCAGCCACGCCGCCAGGTCCGACGCCCGGGCGACCAGCTCCGCGTACGTGAGGCTCTCCTCCTCGCCCCGGACGGCGACCGCCTCCGGGAAGCGCTCCGCGCAGTCGTCGATGAGCGCGGTCACCGGCCGGCCGGACGGCGGCGCGACGGCCGTGGCGTCCGCGGCGCGTACCGCGGTGGCCAGGTGCCGGGGGTCCTCCAGCGGCAGGTCGGCGAGCGGGAGGTCGGGGTCGCGGACGGCCGCGGTCAGCACGGTGCGCAGGTGGGCGAGGACGCCCTCGGCGTCCCGGGGTGCCATCCCGTGGGTGCGGAACGCGAGCGTGCCGGCGAGGGTCGCGGTGGTCGCCGCGACGGTGAGCAGCAGGTCGACGGGGAGCACCCCGGCGCGGGACGGCAGTTCCCGGACGTTCGCGCCGGCCAGCCGCAACGGCGCCGGCGGAGCCTCGGCGGCGAGCACCGCGTCGCACAGGGGCAGCCCGTCGGGAGGCCGGGGTGGGTTGACCGCGCGGACGAGCCGCGGGAAGGGCGGGTGCCGTTCCTCGGCGTCCCGCCGGCTGCGTGCCACCCGCCGCAGATGCGTCCGGAACGTCGCGTCGCCGGTGAGCCGGCCGACGACCGGCAGGAGGGTGGAGAGCGGGCCGACCGCGCTCTCCTGGCCGGGCCCGCGCAGGTCGTGTGGCAGGGCGACGGTCACGCTGTCGTCGCCGGCGTGGCGGCCCAGCACGACCTGGAACGCGGCCAGCACGACCGTCGGGACGGCGACGCCCTCCGCCCGGGCGAGGGCCTGGACGGCCGCCCGGGTCCGCAACCCCCAGTCGAAGGTCACCTCGTCCGCCGCCGCCGCCGTCGGCGCCGCGGCGGGCGGCGGGTCGGTCGGGCGGACGCCGTCGGAGGGGTCCGGGTCGGGGACGGCGGACCACGGGGCGGCCGGCGCGACACTGCCGGAGGCGGGAACGGACGACGGGTCGCGGCGGGCCGGGGACGACACCGCGGCGGTGGCCAGGAGCGCGTCGGCGTACGCCGCCGAGAGGTCGGCGGCCACGACGGACATCGACGGGGCATCCGCGACGGCCTGGTGCGCGGTGAGCACGACGCGGTGGTGCCGGGGGGTGACCCGCAGCACCGTCAGCCGGGCGAGCGGGCCGGTGTCGAGGTCGCCGGGCGGTGCCGGCGCCGCGGCGTCGCGGATGTCCCACCTGGCGAACGCGTCGGCGCGGGCGGGGCCGATCCGTCGGGCGGGTCGACCGTCCACGGTGGGCAGCGTGGTCCGCAGTGCCCGGTGCCGGTCGAGCACGGCGTGCCAGGCGGCGCGCAGGACGTCGACGTCGAGGTCGCCGTCGACCCAGTACGACCGGTGCAGGGTCAGTACGCGGGCGTCCGGGTGCAGCTTGTCGAGGAACCAGACGCCGTCCTGCACGGCGGCGACGTCCGGGGTCAGCTCGGGCGTCGGCGGTGGCGGTGGGGCGTCGGTCGTCACGCAGCAAGTCTCGGCGGGTGCCGGTGAGCGGGCATCTCTCGACGTGCGCGGTGGCGACCGGCCCCGCGTGGACGTCCGGCGACGGCCTCGGCGGTCTCCCGGGATGCGCAAACGCAGAGATGCGCGCCACTGCCCGCGCCACCCAGGATGACCGCAGAGCCGAGCGCAAGCTGAAAGAGAGTGACCATGAACGAGGCCCCGGGAACCGTCCCCACCCCGCAGGACCCGCCCGCGCTGGAGCTGCGGATCGGCGCCATCTGGCGGGACGTGCTCGGCGTCCGGGACGACGTGCCCCCGGACGCCACCTTCCTCGAGTTGCAGGGGCAGTCGATCTCTGCCGTTCGTATCGCCGGACGGATCGAGGAGGAACTCGGCATCGAGGTCGACGCCGCCGTCCTGTTCGAGGACCCGGATCTGCCGACCTTCATCGATCTGGTGATGAGACGCGCCCGGTCCGGGCGCTAGCCGACCGTCGGGGTCCGGGCGTCCCCGGACCCCGGTGGCCGCGTGGCTGGCGCGGCTGCGGCGGGTCGTCGGCGGCTGGCCGCGGGCATGCCGTCGCGTGGCGCGCGGATCGGCTGCCCTGGGCGACGGCGCGACTGGAGGAGGAGGAACGAGGGTGCTGGCCATCAGGCTCTACGACATCGAGACCGGCCATGTCCAGACGCTGACCGAGGTGACGGACGTGGCGAGCGCCGACCGGTGGTTGGAGCAGTTCGCCGCCGGCGGGATCGGCACCAACGACGTCGTGTACGTCGTGGAGGGTGCGCCCCGGGTCGCCGTGCTGCACCTGCGGGAGCCGGAGGCCGGCATGGCGGCCTGAGCGGGTCGGCCCGATCCTCCATTGTGGATCGACCGGCCCCTGCGCGTAGACGTGGCGGCCCACCGAGAATCATCGGTCGGGCCGCTTTTTCGTTCCCGTGATCGCGACTTCGACCCGGTGGGGCACCGCCCGGGGGTCCGGATGGATCATTGACGGCCATCTGCGTCTTACATAGGATCGGCAATATCGGCAGAACTTGTCACATAAGACCGCATCCTACGTAATCGGGTTCTGCCTCTTCCGCGCGCGGAGACAGCTGTACCACCGGATCGGCGCGCTCGCCCCTCGACGATCAGCGAAAGGGACCCCATGACACTGTCCGTACTGCGCCGTGGGCGACGGCGGCCCGACGGCGGCTCGCCCCGCCGGACGCGCTCGTTCATAAGCAAGGCGATCGCCTCCGTCGCGGCGGCCGCGGCGGTGCTCTTCGTCGGAGCGTCCTCGTCCGCCGCCGCGGACCCGTACGCCGAGCCGCTCACCGGCCGGGCCAACTTCAGCTCGTCTTTCCAGCACGGCATGGTGCGCGTCGACGGCGGCCAGCTCCACTACGTCAAGGGCGGCTCCGGCCCGGCGCTGGTGCTGCTGCACGGCTGGCCGCAGACCTGGTGGGCGTGGCACAACGTGATGCCGGCCCTCGCCCGCAACCACACCGTCATCGCGTTCGACCTGCCGGGCCTCGGCGACTCCAGCTCCTTCGCGACCGGGTACGACAAGGTGACCACCGCGAAGCGGATCCGCCAGGCGGTGAACGCCCTCGGGCACCGGCAGGTGTCGATCCTGGCGCACGACGTCGGGGTGCTCGTCGCCTACCCGTACGCGCGGGAGTTCCCGAACGAGGTCACCCGGATCGCGGTGCTCGACTCGACGCTGTCGGGGTTCGGGCTTGAGGACGCCTACACCCTGAGCTTCCACTTCCTGTTCAACGCCGCGCCCGCGCCCATCCCCGAGCGGATCCTCGACGACAAGGACGTGCCGACCTACCTCGGCATGATCTTCGACTTCAGCGTCAACCGCGCCGCCATCGACCGGGAGGTCTACTACCGCTTCTACCGGGACCCGGCCGACCGGACCGCCGGCTACAACTACTACCGGGCGTACGCCGGGGACGCGGAGAACAACCGGGCGAACGCGTCCCGGCGGCTGACCATGCCGGTCCTGGCGATGGGCTCGGCGGCCACGTTCGGCCCGGCGGTGGCGGGGTCGTTCCGGCAGGTCGCCGACGACGTACGCGAGGTCGTGGCGCCCGACTCGGGCCACTTCATCCCCGAGGAGAACCCGCAGTTCCTGGTCTCCTGCGTGAACCTGTTCACCGGTGTGACGGCCACCCCGCCGTCTGCGGACCTCGCCAACTGCGCCGCCTGATCACCCCGCGCCGGGCGTGAACCCGACCCGGCCGCCACGCGCCAGCCGCGCGTGGCGGCCGGGTCGCGTATCCGGCCCGCCGGCACCGGTCAGCCGACCCCGCCCCGGAGCACGCCGGTCAGCCGACCCCGCCCCGGAGCACGCCGGTCAGCCGGCCTCGTCCGGTGCGTGGGGCGGCGCGAGGTCCGCCGCCCGGCGCGGCCACTGCGCCACCAGGTCCAGGCGGGCCGAGACGAGGGCCAGGTGGATCCGGCCCGGCCAGGCGTCGACGGCCGGATCCCGGCACAGGTCGGTCGACCAGTCCATCGGCACACAGCCGGCGACCACCAGGCCGGCCTCCGTCCGGATCCGACCGCCGAACTCGACGAGGCGGTCCCACCACCCGGCCCGGCCGGGAAGCAGCAGCACGCCGTCCACGCCCCGGCGGCGTAGCGCGGCCACCTCGCGCAGCGCGTCGTCCTCGGCCACCGGGTCCGGCGCCGCCAGGGCCACGAACCGCAGCGCGTGCGGTCCCGGGGCCAGCAGCCGCCCCGGCGCGCCCGCCGCCCACCCGCCGTCCACCGGCCGGGGCCCGCCCGGCGACGGTTCGAGCCACCCGGCCGGTACGAGACGTGGCCCGTCCCCGCCGGACGGGCCGGACGCGGATGCGCCGACGCCGACCAACCGGTGCGGCAGGCGTGACCCGCGCGCGGTGAACGGCTCGGCGACAGCGTGCCGGGCGGGGGCGTCCGGGTCGACGCCGGCGGCCCGCCGGTACACCGTTTCGGCCTCGGCGATCCGCGTCGGGCAGCGCCGCCGCAGACCGAGGTGGCTGACCGCCGTCGTGCGGGTGATGAAGTGCATGCCGAACTGGGCCGGCGGCAGGTGCATCCGCCGCCCGTACGTCTCCCACCACCGCATGCTCGGCCCGGCCAAACGCTGCACCCGCGCCACCGCCGGCCGCCGGTCCCGCTCGTACGCGTCGAAGGCGGCGGTGACGGTGTCGTGCTCGCGCAGCGCGCCGGCCAACGCCATCGCGTCGGCGAGCGCCATCGTGGTGCCGGACGCCACGGTGAAGTGGGCGGTGTGCGCGGCGTCGCCGATGAGCACCCGGTTGCCGTCCGACCAGCGCCGGTTCGTCACGACGTCGAACCGGGACCAGCGGCTCCGGTTGCTGACCAGGCCGGCGCCGAGGTGGCCGGCGAAGACGTCGTCCAGCAGCGCCAGCCCGGCCGGGCCGATCTCGCCCGGCGCCCCGCCGGCGCGGTGCGCCGCGTCGAGTCCGGCCCGGCGCCAGGTACCGTCGTCGAGTTCCACCACGACGGTGCTCAGGCCGCCGCCGCAGGAGTACGCGTGGGCGGCCATCGGTCCGTGCTCGGTGGGGACGAAGAACATGGTGGCGGCGTCGCCGAGATCCGCGGTGGTGCCCAGCCAGATGTAGCGCGCGGCGCCGGTGTGCACGGTCGTGCCGAACGCCGCCGCCCGCGCCGTACGGTGGACCGAGCGCGCCCCGTCCGCGAGGACGACCACGTCCGCGTCCAGTTCGTCGGCGCGGGCCTGGCGTCCGTGGTGGACACGCGCGCCGGCGGCGCGCGCCTCCTCGGTCAGGACGGCCAGCACGGCGCCGCGGGAGACGGTGACGACCGGGAAGCCGTCGTATCGCAGCCGCCCGCCGGGCAGCCGCAGCTCCACACCGGACAGCGGCCGGGCGACGCGACCGATCCGGTCGGCGACGAGGGGATCGTGGCCGGCCAACTGCCGCATCGTCCGGTCCGACAGGGCGATGCCGAAGCCGCCGGCCCCGCCGGGATCGCTGCGCTCGTAGACGTCGATCTCCGCCCCGGGCCAGGCGCGGCCGAGCAGCCGGGACAGGAAGAGCCCGGCGGGGCCGGCACCGATGATCGCCACCCGCGTCGCGCCCATGTTCTCCCGCACCGTCCGTCGCCTGTGGGTGGGCCGGTACCGCGCCGTCTCCCGCAACGGACGCGGCCCGGCCCGATCGGAATCGTGGCAGCCGCCGGCCGCCGGCCGCATCTTCCGTGATGCGCACCGGACCGGCGCGTCGGCCGCCGGGGCGGGCGGCCGCCGGGGGCGTCGGGGCAGGCCGCCGGCCCGGGCGTCGGGCGTCACCGACGCGGCGCACTCACGAAGGTGCCCGGCACCGGCCGCCCCGATCACGATCGGTTCGTCCCCGCAGCCCGCCGCGTCGCCGGCGCGTACGGCCGGACTCCCCGAGCCTGGCCGAAAGGAGAACCATGGGCACCGATCGGCACGTGGCGATGACGGAGGCCGACTACCTCCGGCTGCTGGTGCACGGCACGACCGCGTTCGAACTGCTCCGCACCGCCCTGGAACTCGACCTCTTCGAGCACCTGGAGCACGCGGGCGGGATGACCGTGCGGCGGCTGTCGGAGGCGCTGGGCATCGAGGAACAGCCGGCCCGCGTCATGCTGCTCGGGCTCTGCGCGCTGCGGCTGGTCGACAAGCGCGGTGCGGCGTACGTCAACGCCGACATGACCCGCCGGAAGCTGCTCCGGTCGAGTCCCCGGTTCCTCGGTCCGCTGGTCGACGTACAGGCGAAGGTGATCAACCAGGCGCTGCCCGACCTCGCCGAGGCCGTACGCCGGGACACCAACGTCGGCCTGCGGCACCTGCCCGGCCCCGGGTCCACCCTGTACGAACGGCTCACCGCCCACCCGGAGTTGCAGCACGTCTTCTACGCGAACATGGGCGACGCCTCGCGCAAGGCCCTCGCCCCGCTGTTGGACAGCTACGACTTCAGCGGCATCCGGCACGCGGTCGACGTGGGCGGCGGTGACGGCACCAACGCCGTCCACCTCGCCCGGCGCTACCCGCACCTCACGGTCACCGTCTTCGACCAGGAGAGCGTCACCCGGCTGGCCGCCGACCGCATCGACGACCCGGACCTGCGTCGGCGGGTCCGCTTCCACGCTGGCGACATCATGACCGAGCCGCTGCCCGAGGGCGCCGACGCCGTGCTCGTGTTCCACATCTTCGAGATCTGGTCCCTCGAACGGAACACGGAGCTGCTGCGCCGGTGCCGGGCGGCGCTGCCGGACGGCGGGGTCTGCCTGATCTACAACTTCGTCTCGAACGACGAGGGCACCGGTTCGATGAGTGCCGGGCTGGTGTCCCCCTACTTCCTCACGCTCGCCTCCGGCGAGGGCATGGCGTACTCGGCCGGGGACATGGAGCGGGCCGCGCTCGACGCCGGCTTCTCCCACGTCGAGCGGTACGAGGGCCTGGGATTCAGTCACGCACTCGTCGTCGGCCGCCGATAGGGCGCCGCCCCGGCCGCGCACCGGCCACCGCGTCCGGTGCGCTCGCGACGCGTCAAGGAGAGAGCCCTCATGACCTCATCCGAACCCATCGCCATCGTGGGCATGGCCTGCCGGTTCGCCGGTGACGTCGATTCACCCGACCGGTTCTGGGCGTTGCTGCGCGACGGCCGGGACACGGTCGGCGAGATTCCCGACGATCGCTGGAGCTGGTACGCCGGCCAGAGCCCGGAGCACGCGGAGGCGGTGGCGGGGGCGACCCGGCGGGGCTCCTTCCTGACCGACATCGCCGGCTTCGACGCCGACTTCTTCGAGATCACGCCGCGCGAGGCGGCGCTGATGGACCCGCAGCAGCGCATCGTGCTGGAGCTGGCCTGGGAGGCGCTGGAGCACGCCGGGATCCCGCCGAGAGGACTGGCGGGCAGCGACGCGGGCGTGTTCATGGGAGTCGGCACGGACGACTACGGGCGGCGGCTGCTGGAGGACCTGCCCCGCGTCGAGGCGTGGACCGGCATCGGGGGCGCCTACTGCGCCGTCGCGAACCGGGTGTCGTACGTGCTGGACCTGCACGGGCCGAGCATGACCGTGGACACCGCCTGCTCGTCGTCCCTGGTCGCCATCCACCTGGCCGCCCAGGCGCTGCGGGCCGGCGAGTGCGACCTCGCCCTCGCCGGCGGCGTGCTGGTGATGGCGGCCCCCGGCCTGACCCTCGTCCTCGACGCGGCCGGGGCCACCGCGCCGGACGGGCGCTGCAAGTCCTTCGACGCCGCCGCCGACGGTTACGGCCGTGGCGAGGGCGGCGGCGTCGTGGTGCTCAAGCGCCTCGACGACGCCCGCCGCGACAACGACCGGATCCTGGCCGTCGTCCGCGGCAGCGCCGTACGGCAGGACGGGCGCACCAACGGCATCATGGCGCCGAACGGGCCGGCGCAGGCGGAGCTGATGCGCCGGGCGTGCCGGGACGCCGGCATCGACCCGCGGACCGTCGACTACGTCGAGGCGCACGGCACCGGCACCCCGGTCGGCGACCCGCTGGAGGCGGGCGCCCTCGCCTCGGTGTTCGGCGCCGGGCGGCCCGCCGACCGGCCGCTGCTGATCGGGTCGGTCAAGCCGAACATCGGTCACCTGGAGGCCGGCGCGGGCGTGGCCGGCGTGATCAAGACGGTGCTCGCCCTCGGGCACGGCGAACTGCCGCCGAGCCTGCGCGTCGCCCACCCCAACCCCGCCATCGACTGGGAGAGCGCCGGGCTGCGGGTGGTGACCGAGGTGACCCGGTGGCCACGGGAGGACGACGCGCCCCGCCGGGCGGCGGTCTCCGGCTACGGGTACGGCGGCACCATCGCCCACCTCGTCATCGACGGACCCGAGCCGCCGGTGGACCGGGACCGGGAACCCGAACGCGCCGGGCCGCGCCTGTACCCGCTGTCGGGCGCCGCCCCCGCCGCGCTCCGGCAGTACGCCGACCGCCTCGCCGACCGCCTCGCCACCGAACCGGGGCCGGACCTCACCGACGTGGGCCACACCCTCGCCCGCCGGCGCGGCCACCTGCCCCACCGCTGCGCCGTCGTCGCCGACGGACGGGCCGACCTGGTCCAGCGGCTGCGGGCGTACGCGGAGACCGGGCGCGGTGGTGTCTCCGGCGTGACGCCGTCCGGCGGCGAGCGCGGGGTCGTCTGGGTCTTCTCCGGGCACGGCTCGCACTGGACGGGCATGGGCCGCGACCTGATCGCCGACACCCCGGCGTTCGCGGAGGTGTTCGACCGGCTCGACCCCGTCTTCCGCGCGGAACTCGGGCTGTCGCCGCAGGCGGTGCTGTTCGACGACCGACCGCAGCCGGTGGACGTGATCCAACCGATGATCTTCGCGGTCCAGGTGGCGCTCGCCGCGACCTGGCAATCCCTCGGGTTGCGCCCCGCCGCCGTCATCGGCCACTCCGTGGGCGAGATCGCCGCGGCGGTGACCGCCGGGATCCTCACCCTGGAACAGGGTGCGCGGCTGGTCTGCCGCCGCTCCCTGCTGCTGCGGCAGGTCGCCGGCGCCGGCGCGATGGCCATGGTCGACGTCGACGCCGACGAGGCGGCCCGGCGGCTGGCCGGGCGCGACGACGTGGTCGTGGCCATCACCGCGTCGCCCGGCTGGTCCGTGCTCTCCGGCGACGCCACGGCGGTCGCCGCGCTGACCGCCCGGTGGCGCGACGACGGCGTGCGCGTACTGGCGGTCAACTCCGACGTCGCGTTCCACAGCCCGCACATGGACCCGCTGCTGGACGCGCTGCGGGCCGCCACGGCCGACCTTCCCCCGACCGAGGCGCGGATTCCGGTCTACACGACCGCGCTCGCCGACCCGCGCTCGGCCGCGCCCCGGGACGGGGCCTACTGGGCGACGAACCTGCGCGGCACGGTCCGCTTCGCGCAGGCGGTCACGGCCGCCGCCGAGGACGGCCACCGGCTCTTCCTGGAGGTCTCCGCGCACCCGGTGGTCGCCCACTCGGTCAGCGCGACCCTGGACAGCCTGCCGGTCGGCGACGCCCGCGTGGCGTACTCGCTGCGCCGTGGCCAACCCGGGCGCGAGGTCCTGCTGACCAACCTGGGTGAGCTGCACTGCCACGGCGCGGCTGTGGACTGGTCGGCGCTGTGGCCCGACGGCGACGTCGTGGACCTGCCCACCGTGGCCTGGCAGCGCCGGCGGCACTGGGCGGCGGAGCCGCCCGCCCCGGCCGCGGTGGCGAAACGGCACGACCGGGCCGCCCACACCCTGCTCGGCGGTCGCACCGTGGTACGCGGGGCCGCGCCGGCTGACGTCTGGTCCACCCGCCTCGACCGCGGCTCGCGCCCCTACCCGGGCGAGCACCCGGTCCGAGGTGTGGAGATCATTCCCGCCGCGGTGCTGCTGAACACCTTCCTCGCCGCCGCGTCCACCGGCCGGGGCTGGGTCGACCTGGCGGACGTCGCCCTGCGGGTGCCGGTCAGCGTGACCCGCCCACGGGAGGTCCAGGTGGTCCGTCAGGGCGAGACGCTGCGCCTGAGTTCCCGCATCCTCGACGCCGCCGGCGACGAGGACGAGGGCTGGGTGACGCACACCGCCGCCACCGCCGACACCCACGCGGGCCTGCCCGCCCGCGCCGACGTGCCGACCGAGGTGACGGAACCGCTGGGCGAGGGCTTCGTGGTCGACCGCCTGGGCGCGCTCGGCGTCGCCGCGATGGGCTTCCCCTGGGCCGTCCGCCGCCTCGGCCGTACCGCCGACGGCCTCGTCGCGGACGTCGACACCGGGGACGGCGACGCGACCGTACGCGGCTGGGCGGCCGTGCTCGACGCCGCGCTGTCGATCGCGTCGGTGGTCTTCCCCGGCCCGGCGGTCCTGCGCATGCCGGCACACATCGAACGGGTCACACTGTCACCGGCGGCGCCGAATCGGGCCCGGATCGCCGTACGCCGTCGGAGCGGCGACGTCGTCGACGTGGAGATCGTCAACTCGTACGGCGAGGTGGCCGGTCGGCTCACGGGCCTGCGGTACGGCCGGCTCGACCTCGACGTCGAGCACCTCGGCGACGCGGCCGGCCTCGTGCACGAGATCGCCTGGCGGCCCGGGCCGCAACCGGCCGGCCGCGCACCGGACGCGGTGGTCCTGGTCGGCCCGGTCACCGCGCTGGGCGACGGGTTGGCCGCGCGGCTGGACCGCCTCGGGGTGCCCTGCCGGCACGTATCCGACCCGCGCGACCTCACCGACGGCGAGCTGACCGACGGCCACGCGATCCTGGTGGTGCCCGCCGACGCGCACGCCGGCGACCTGGCCGCGGCGGTCGCCGCGAACGCCTGGCTGCTGGCCCGGACCGCGCGACGACTCGCGGCGGTCCGGTCGGCGCGGCCGGCCCGGCTGTGGTGCGTGACCCAGGGCGTCCTGGCCTGCGCGGACCGCGACACCCTCGGGCACGCCGCCCTGTGGGGGCTGGGCCGGATCGTCGGCGGCGAGCGCCCCGAGATCTGGGGTGGGGTCGTCGACGTCGGGGCCGCCCCGGCGGACCTGTCCACGCTCGTCGCGCTCGTCGCGGCGGGCCACGGCGAGGACGTGGTCGCGGTACGCGACGGGGAGGTCCTGGTGCCGCGCCTGCGCGCCGCCGCCGACGGACCGGACGCGCCGTCGCCGCTCTGCCGGCCCGACGGCACGTACCTGATCACCGGTGGGCTGGGCGCGCTCGGCCTGGAGGTGGCGTCCTGGCTCGCGTCGCGCGGCGCCCGCCGGATCGTCCTGGCCGGTCGCCGCGGCCTGCCCGACCGCGAGGCGTGGGACCGGGTCACCGACCCGGGGCAGCGGGCGGCCGTCGAGGCGGTCCGGGCGCTGGAGCGGGCGGGGGTCACCGTCGCGGTGGTGGCGCTGGACGTCGCCGACCCGGACCAGGCCGCGCGGCTGCTGCGGCCCGCCGCCCTCGGGCTGCCGCCGGTACGCGGGATCGTGCACGCCGCCGGCGTGCTGGACGACCGGACGGTCGACGCGCTCGACGAGGAGTCACTGCGCCGGGTGCTCCGGCCGAAGGTGACGGGCGCGCTGACCCTGCACACGCTGTTCCCGCCGGGCAGCACCGACTTCTTCGTCCTCTTCTCCTCGGCGGGCCAACTGCTCGGCCTGCCCGGGCAGGCCAGCTACGCGGCCGGCAACGCCTTCCTCGACGGCCTCGCCCGGCACCGACGCGCGGCCGGCGACGGCGGGGCGCGGAGCATCCTGTGGACGTCCTGGCGCGGGCTCGGGATGTCCACCTCGGCCGCGGTCATCGACGCCGAACTGGCCGCCCGGGGCACCGCCGACGTCAGCGCCGCCGAGGCGTTCTCCTCGTGGGAACGGGTGCAGCGGCACGACCTGGGCGAGGCGGTGGTGCTGCGGGTGCTGCCGGAGTCGGCGGGCGGCCGTCGTCCGCCGCTGCTCAGCGAGTTGCCCACCGGCGCCGGCGCGGACCCCGCCCCGGAGGCCGCCGCCCCGTCCTGGGCGGGCCTGGACGGGGCCGCGCTGCACGCCCACCTGCGGCAGCGGATCAGCGAGCAGGTCGCGGACGAGACGCGGCTGCCCGCCACCGAGGTCGACCCGCACCGCCCGCTGTCGGAGATGGGCCTGGACTCGGTGATGACGACGCGCATCCGGTCGGCGCTGGAGCGGGAGTTCCAGCTCGCGCTGCCGGCGACCTTGCTGTGGGACCAACCGACGGTCGGCGCGATCGCCGAGTACGTCGCCACCCGACTGAAGACCACCGGCACGGAAGGGGCCGAATGATGATCGAGGACGGACTCGTGCCCTGGCCGGAGGACCTGGCGTACGCCTACCGCACGGCGGAGTGCTGGCGTAACCGCCCGCTGGGGGCGTACCTGTGGGAGTGGGCCGACCGGTGGGGTCAGCAGGTCGCGGTGGTCGACGGCGATCGGCGGCTGACCTACCGGGAGTTGGCCGAGCTGGCCGACGGCCTGGCGGAACGCCTGCGCGAGCACGGGCTGCGCCACGGGGACAGCGTGCTGGTGCAGCTACCGAACTGCTGGGAGTTCGTGGTCGTCATGTTCGCCTGCTTCCGGCTGGGCGTGGCCCCGGTGCTGATGCTGCCGCAGCACCGCGAGCACGAGCTGTCCGCGATCGCCGCGCACGTGGGCGTCCGGGCGCTGGTGGTGCCGGACACGTGGCGCGACTACGACCACCAGGCGCTGGCGCACCGGGTGGCGGCGGGCCTGCCGGGGCGGACGGCCGTCTTCGTGGTCGGCACCGGCTCCCAGGCCCCGAGCGTGGACGTGCGGCACCTCGTCCACGCCGAGGGCGACGTCGAGGCGCGGCGGCACCGGCTGGACGGTCTCGCCCCGTCCGGCTCCGACGTGGCGCTGTTCCTGCTCTCCGGCGGCACCACCGCCGTACCGAAGGTCATCGCCCGCACCCACAACGACTACGAGTACAACATCCGGCGGTGCGCGGACGTCTGCCGGTTCGGCCGGGACACGGTGTACCTGGCGGTGCTGCCGGTCGGGCACAACTTCCCGCTGGCCAACCCCGGGGTGCTTGGGACGCTGTACAGCGGCGGCCGGGTGGTCCTGCTGCCCTCGCCCCGCCCGGACGCGGCGTTCGCCGCCATCGAGGCGGAGCGGGTCACGGTCGCCTCCGTGGTACCGGCGATCGCGGTCAGGTGGATGGCGGCCGCCGTCGGCGGCGATCACGACCTGTCCAGCCTGCGGCACGTCCACGTCGGCGGTTCCATGCTCTCCCCGCAACTCGCCGAGGCCATCGGCCCCGCTCTGGGGTGCGAGGTGCAGCAGGTCTACGGGATGGCCGAGGGCCTGGTCTGCTACACGCCGGTCGGCGCGCCTCCCGAGATCGCGCACGGCACCCAGGGGCGGCCGATCAGTCCCTTCGACGAGTTGGTGGTGGTGGAGCCCGGGACCGGCCGGCCGGTGCCGGCCGGCGCCGTCGGCGAGCTGCTCACCCGCGGCCCGTACACCCCGCGCGGCTACTACCGCGCTCCCGAGCAGAACGCCGTCTCGTACACCGCCGCGGGCTGGTACCGCACCGGTGACCTCGTCCGGGTCACGCCGGCGGGCGACGTGGTCGTCTGTGGACGGATCAAGGACGTGATCAACCGGGCGGGTGAGAAGATCTCCGCCGGTGAGGTCGAGACGCTCGCGCAGGAGCTGCCGGAGATCGCCGAGGCGGCGGCGATCCCCGTGCCCGACCCCGTGGTCGGGGAGCGGGTGTGCCTCGTCGTCCGGCTGCAACCCCGCCGGAGGCTGACCCTCGACCGGCTGGCCGCGGCGCTGACGGCGCGGGGCCTCGCGGCGTTCAAGGTGCCGGAGCGTCTCGTGGTGCTGGACGCCCTGCCGCACACCCCGGTCGGCAAGCCGGACAAGAAGGCGCTGCGGCTGATGCTGCGGCGGGAGGCGTAGCGGCGCCCTCCGCCACCGGTCGGGAGATCGCTGGAGATTTTTTCCCGGAGACCGCTCATTCACGGTCCGCACGGTCGTCATAACAGTTAGAGCGCTCTTGATGCGACGTCGACGGACGTCAATACGCCACGACACGGGTGCACGTTGCCGTTCCGTCGCGTCGCGTCACGCCGCTCCCACGGGAGCGAAACGACCGGTCCTGCCAGAACTGTGTCTCGTCAGGGAAATGGAGTCCTACGTGTCCGTCAGGAACTGGAAGCGCACCATGCCCGCCCTCGGCATCGCCGCCGTGGCGACCCTCGGCCTGACCGCCGCCGCCTCGGCACCGGCCGCCGCCGCCCCGAAGAAGCCCGTCGCGGCCGTCCCCACGGTCACCGTCACCCCGTCGACCGGACTGGCCGACGGACAGGTGGTGACCGTGCGGGCCAGCGGCCTCCGGCCGAGCACCGTCTACCACATCGGCGAGTGTGCCATCGTCGGCGAAGACCTGCCCTGCAACGGCGCCGAGACCATCCACGTCGCGTCGACCGCCACCGGCACGCTGTCCGCCAGCCTGCCGGTGCGGCGGGTCTACCAGGGCACGCTCGGCCCGGAGGCGACGCCGTGGGGCACCGTCGACTGCGGCAAGATGCCGTGCGGCATCGGCATGTTCAACGACCTCGGTGAGGGCGCCGGCGTCGGGATCTCGTTCCGGTAGTTAGCGTCTGACGCTGTGCCGGGTCGCGGCGCCGCGACCCGGCACAGCCTTTTCCAGAATCCCGCCGAGGGCGGCCCCCGAAAGGGAATCTGAAGCGTCGCCACAATTCTCGGAAACTGCGGACGCATAATGGCTACGGGGATCCGGCCGGATGGTTACGGCCACCATTCCCCGTTCACCACCGGCGGCCGACCGCCTCCCGTGCCCCGACCGCGCGCCCATTGCCGTACGCGTATCGCGGTCGGCGCTCCCGCGCATCCACAAAGGTGCCCGCCCGCACTCCTGGTTCTACGGTCGACTGACGGCTCGTCATCCGCGCACCGATGCAGCCCGGCCGATCCACGGCCGGCCACACGGATCACCCGGCGGCCCACCTCACCACCTCCGGCGAACACGTCCGGCCGATCTCACGCCTCCGCCAGCCGACGGGATCACCGGGGCGTCCTGCCCACGGGATGGGCTGGATCGGTGCGTCCATCGCCCGATCCAGGAGGTTCACATGCGCTCAACACGACACGGCACCCTCGACGTACCCGGTGCCCGGCTGTACTTCGAGGTCCGCGGCTACGGTCCGCCGCTGCTGTGCATCCCCACCGGCAACGGCGACGCCACCCCGTTCGGGCCCCTGGCGGACGCCCTCGCGGCGCACCACACGGTGATCACCTACGACCGTCGCGGGTTCTCCCGGAGTCCGGTCTTCGACCCGGTGGAGGACCACCGGCGGGTCCGCGTCGACGCCCAGGACGCACGGCTGCTCCTCGACCACCTCTGCGACGAGCCGGCGGAGGTGTTCGGCACCTGCTCGGGTGGCATCGTGGCGCTGGCCCTGCTGCAGGCCCACCCGCACCGGCTGCGCACCGTGGTCGTCCACGAACCGCCCCTGGCGTCGATCCTGCCCGACGCCGAGCACTGGCTGGCCTTCTACGACAACCTGTACCTGACCTACCGGGAGCGCGGCATGGAGGCCGCCCGGGAGGTGTTCCGCGCCCACGTGGGCATGGAGGGCGACACCCGTCCGCCGAGGGACGCCCAGCTCCCGCCGGACCAGCTGGAGCAACTGCTGGCCCGGCTCCGCCGCAACCAGGTGTTCTGGTTCGAGCACGAGACCCGCAGCTTTCCCGCGTACCGCCCGGACCTCGACGCGCTACGGCGGCACTCGGACCGGCTGGTGCTGGCCGGCGGCGCCGCCTCCCGAGAGCAGTACGCGTACCGCCCCAACCGGGAGCTGGCGCGGCTGCTCGGCCTGAAGATGGTCGATTTCCCCGGCGGACACGTCGGGCATGTCACCCACCCGTACGAGTTCGCCGACAGGCTCGCCGACGTCCTTCGGGGAAAGCGACGCGACAACGCGTCCGTTGCCGATTGATCCGGGCGGCCCGCACCGGCGGACATAAATGTCGCGTTCATTGTTCCGCGCGGAAAATAACCGCCCCGACACGACCTGTATGCAAAAGCCGCGCCGGCTGAGCAAGACGAGAGGCGGCACCGCCCCAACCGTCCGACATACTGATTCCACGAGGCGATCAGTAAAGGGAGGGCGACCCGACGCCTCAGTGATTGCGGAGGATTTCCGCATTCACCGAACCACCATTTCGACCAGGAGAACAACATGCGCAACAAGCGAACCGTCGTCACTCTCGCCGCGGTGGCCCTGGCCGCCCTGACCACGCTGTTCCTCGCGGGGAACGGGGCAGCCTCCGCCGGGGACCACGACACCACGGCGACCGGCCCGATGCACTTCACCACCGACGAGCTCCGGCAGCTGCTGAACCCGGACGCGCAGCGGGGCACCGCCTCGTCTGTCGAGCCCGTCATCAGCATCTCCGAGGCGCTCCACACCGGCCAGTTCGAGTCCGGCCCGGGTATCACCTCCGAGCCCAAGGCCTGCCTGAACATGACCGACGCGCTGGGCGACCTGAGCAAGGTCGACGGCTTCATGCTGTCCGGTGAGCGGTCGCAGGAGGCCGCCCCGGAGAGCTACCAGCGGTACTTCATGACCGCGGTGTTCCAGATCCCGGGTGGTGCCGACGCGGCGATCGACAAGGTGGCCAAGGTGCTGCGTACCTGCAGCGCCGGCACCGTGACGCTCGACAGCGGCAACGGCGACCCGCTGAAGGGCACCATCTCCTACGCCGAGGCGCCGGCCCCGTCGCTGGACGGTGCCCGCACCTTCGCGTCGACCCTCACGACCGTCCTGCCCGTGCCCAACGCGAACCGGGGCGTCACCGAGCCGATCGTCGCCGAGTGCGACGCCACGCTCGTCCTGACCGCCAACGGTGACCTGCTCATCTGGTCCGTCGAGCCGACGGACCAGCTGGCGACCGACTCGGTCGGCACCGTCTACGAGCGGGCCGTGGCCCTGAGCTGATCCACCGTCGCCCTCCCAGGTCGTGCCTGCGCCGTCCGGCGCAGGCACGACCGTCTCGCTTCTGTCGGCACGACCCCCCGGAGCGGTTCGCCCCCGGGGGGTCGTCGGCGTCTCGGTTCAGCGTCGGGCGCTGCGGATCATCGCCGCGATCAGCACCCCGCCGACGGCGAGGTGCATCAACGCGAGAGTGAGCATCGCGCCACCCGTCTCCGCGGTGCTCGGCCCGGCGAGGGAGAGCAGCGTGAAGACCCCCGCCACGATGACCCAGATGCGCAGGCCGTTGCGGGTGACCCGCTCCAGGAGGGCGAGGAGCCCCCAACCGAGCAGGGGCACGATCAGCGCCGCGGCGACCACCAGCCCCAGGTTGATCTGCATCAGCGCCTCCCCCTCGGCCACCGTGGCCTCCAGGTCCACGCCGGCGAGGGGAACCGCCACCACCCAGATGAGGACCGCGGCCAGCGCGGCCAGCAGCACGCCGAGCGCACGCTGACGCCATCTCGGCGCACGATTTTCGGCCAAATTTGCGACGGTTGGTGAGACCGCAGAATCCATGACACATCCTTTAGCTCGCGTGAGCGGTTTCGCGACACGGGTGCGGGGCACGCAAAGAGTTGCCCGATGCCTGAATCCTACAGTGCGGCAAGTATCCCGGGGAGGCCCTGACCGCACCCCTTTCGGTAGCCATTGCCGTCGATCGGCCGAACCATAATCAGAGCCGCTCGAATTCGGCACGGCGGGACTCGGTCGGCCCGCCCGCCGGTGCTTCCGCGGCCGTTCCGCGCCGCGGTCGCGGTGCCGCACGTGACGAGAAGACACCCAGCGGTCGCGCGGGCAGGCTGATGGGCGTCAGCGCACCTGACACCAGGTGGTGTGGCGGCGTCGAACGGGCGGTGATCCGGGCGGGCCGCCCCTCGGTCGGGGCGTGGCCGCACTGCGGTCCGGCGAGAACCCCGCGGACCGCGGTGGTGCCGGCGACCGCGCCCGGCGGACCCGGTCGGTCGCGGCCGTGGACCCGACGCGCGACGGCAGCCGCCCACCAGAGTTGCGACCATGAGGAGAGCGCATGTCGACCCCAGCAGCGACACCCGACGAAACCCTGGCCTTCCCGATCGGGCGGCAGTGTCCGTACCGGCCGTCCGCCGGCTACGACGCCTTCCGGGCCGACGGCCCGCTCTCCCGGGTACGGCTCTACGACGGACGCGAGGTGTGGCTGGTCACCGGGTACGCCGAGGCGCGGGCACTGCTCGCCGACCGGCGCGTGTCGATCAACCCCCGCGTCGCCGGTTTCCCCGCGCTCAGCGCGGAGATGGCGGAGCTGGAGACCACCGGCTACACCGATGTGCTGATCGGCGTCGACCCGCCGCTGCACACCCGGCAACGCGCCATGCTGATCCCCAGCTTCTCGGTACGCCGGATGAACGCGCTGCGGCCGGCCATCCAGGACATCGTCGACCAGCGCATCGACGCGATGCTCGCCGCCGGGCCGCCGACGGACCTGGTCGCCGGGTTCGCGCTGCCGGTGCCGTCGATGGCGGTCTGCGTGCTGCTCGGCGTCCCGTACGAGGACCGCGCGGCGTTCGAGGGGCCGGCCCGGGGCCTCTTCGACGCGGACCCCGAGCGGGCCGGCGAGGCGATGGCCGCGCTGACCGACTACTTCGGGCAGCTCGTCCGGGCCAAGGAGAGCAACCCGGGCACGGGACTGCTCGACGACCTCATCGCCGAGCAGGTACGCAAGGGGACGCTGTCCCGCGACGAGTTGGTCCTGTACGCGATGCTGATGCTGATCGCCGGGCAGGACACCACCGCCAACGTCATCTCGCTGGCGCTCGACGCCCTGTTGTTCGACCTCGGCACACCCATCGACCGAGCAATCGACCTCGTCCTGCCCGACGCCGAGGTCCTTCGCCGCCTGGCCGGCCGCCGCACCTGCCGCGGCTGCGGCAGAACCTGGCACACCGAGTTCGCCGCCCCAGCATGCCCCAACGTCTGCGACCGCTGCGGAGGCGAACTGTTCCAGCGCCACGACGACAACCCCGACCGCATCACCGCGGGCCTGCAGTCCTATCGACCAGCCGCGGCAGCCACGCTCAGCCACTACCGCGCATCGGGCAAGCTGACCTCCATCGACGCCACCCTCACACCGGCGGAGGTCACCGCTAAGGCACTCGCATGACCCGGTAGGGCGCCCGCCAGCCGAACACAACAATCCACGCGCCAACTCGGTGGACCTACTCGGATGCGCTGAGGAGCTTCCGCCGGGCTTCAGGGCAGGAGCAGCCGTTCAAGACGTTTGACCGCGCGCAGTGCCTCGCCTTGGTGCTTGGCCTGTTTGAGCCAGCCGGGCAGTCGAGACACCACTGAGGCGTTCGCCGTGCCGTGCCGTTCTCGAAGCCCGGCCTGCAGGAACTCCTTGAGGTAAGCGAGGTGGCGCGGGTTCAAAGCCCACAACGTGTGACCGGCGCACGGAGTCTGCAACCACAGCGGTAGACCGAAGCAGTTGTCCACCAGGGCTGCAGGCACCATGACCGGACGCAGTTCGTAGCTCGCGTTGGTCGCCGCACCGCAGCCGTCGCAGTGCAGAGTGACGAAGCGGTGATGCGGCGCTACTTTCGCCTGGCGGTCGACGTACATTCGGCGGCCGCAGTGGCTGCACCGCCGCCACACGCTGATGACCACCGGCCCAGCCCAGCTGTCGGGGAGGTGACGTCGGCAGCGGCCACATTCGCAGCCGGCGGGCCTGTGTTGCCGGCGGGAGAACCCACAGGTCACGCAGGCAACTGCCGCCGGCTTCCAGGTCCGCCCGGCAGGGTCCCATTCCCGCAAGACCTTCGCCGCCGCGCCGCACTGCGGGCATCGAACGACGAACTCACCGGAGAACCCAGCCAGCCACCGTCCGTTGTCGACGAAACGCCCCTTCATCACCGGCCGAGTGTAGGCAGCAAAATCAGGCATGGCCTCGAGATTTTCATCGCGAGGTTTCGTATCCGGCCGAACAATGACGGCCGCCCTGGACAGCTGCGCGTGCGACCCACGACAGGCGAGGCCTCGTGCGGTAGGTTCCCGGCCGGGCGGACACACTGACATCGGCATGTCCGCACGCCGAGCAGCCGGGCGGAGCCGTTACGTACGTAGCGATCGCACCGCGGCCATGAGCGGATGGCCCCTTGTCAACGCGGCCAGTTCTGTCGGCGGGCCATGAGACGCCGAAACTGGGCGGACAATGCGGCGTTTCCGACGTTGAGGGCCGGTCCAGTCGGATCACCCAACAGCTCCGGGATGTCCTACCCCATCGCCGCTGAGATCCTTGTAGAAACGTTGTCGGCAACCTCAGCGAACGTGTGGCCGTGACAGAACGGGTCGTGACCGCCACAGCACTCATCAGCCGCCAACCTCCCAAGCGCCTCTTCGAGCAGCTCAATCTGACGGTTCGAATCAGCGAGCGTGCCGTCCACGATCTGCCAGGCGGATCATGGGCGCCGAGGCGGGCCGGGCCAACGACGGCGGTCAGCCGATCTGGCGGAGGATCGACGGATCGGTGATGCGGTGGTCGTCGGCCAGCAGGAATGCCTTGGAGAGCACGACCGCTAGCATCTCGTCGCCCTCGAACGGGACGAAGCGCACGCCGGTGACCTTCTTCGTGCCGCGCGCGGGGACGATGCAGAGGTACTGGTCGTTGGGAGACATCAGGATGTTGCCGCTGCCGACGTGGATGCGGTAGGTGCGCTTGCGCCCCTCGACCACCAGGTAGTGGCCGGCGAGGCGGGCCCGATCGCGGATCTTCAGCTTGGGCAGCAGGTGCTCGATGACCTGACGGCGCACCTGCCCGCCCGGCGTGAGGTCGCCGAACGCGACACCCTGCCAGTAGGCGAAGCGGCGGTCGGTGCCGCGGTCGGCCCAGGTGGGGTCGGTGGCGATCGAGGCGACGCCGATGAAGAGGTCGACATCGCGCATGGCCTCGGAGAAGACGACCGGCGGCACCTCGGCCAGCGACACGGTCTCCCACTGCCGCCCGCAGGACCGCTGAAACCGCACCTGGTCGGTGGTGCAGAACATCACCTCGTGGCCGCCGCCCTCGTCGCCCGCCTGCTGGTGGTAGAAGGCCGCGCGAAGGCCCTGGGCCGGGAAGTCCCGCTTGGCCTCGCCGTCGTATCCGCCATCCCAGCCGCCGAGGTAGTTGGTGGCCCAGCGGCGCTCCTTCATCAGCGCGTACGTCTGCTGGTAGCGCAGCACGTGCGCGGCAAACCGGTTGGAGTAGACGCCGGTCTCCTCCTCGGCTGGGGTCAGCAGGTAGACCTCGCGGAAGGCCTGCTTGAATGGCTGGGCCACCTCGTGCGCAAGGATGTACGCCCGCCAGAGGCGGACCTCCTCGGGGTCGGCGGCGACCGGGTGCCACACCCGCACCCGCGCCTGCGGCCCCGGCACGATCGTCTCGCCGGTGACGAGCGTGAACCGGCCGTCCGCGGCTGGGAGGGCGGTCACGGCCCGATCGAGGTCGATGACCGTCCACAGCAAACGCAGGGCGAGGCTGCCGGTCACCGGGTGATCGGCATAGCGTTGCCGCCAGGTCTCCAGCGGCCACTCGCGCTCCTCCACGAGGAGGTCCTCGAGCCGGTCACGCTCGGCGGTGACCAGCTTTCGCAGCTCAGCGGCGTCGTGCTTGAGCGCCTTTACCAGCTCGGGATCAGCGTGCTCCGGCGGCCTGGCCGTGCGGGTGCCGCCGTATTCCCAGGCGGCGCTCACCTTGGCGAGGTCGTCGAGCGCGAGGATTCCGGTCACCGCGCCGCCGGCCATCCGCCGCTCCCGCCGCTCATCGAGGCCGGCGTCGGAGATGGTCTGCTCGGTCAGCTCCGAGCGGCTGATGCCGGCGCGGTCGGCGGCCTCGTCGAGCGCCTTCGCGATCTGGGCGAGATCTCCGCGATCGCGGGTGGCCCGCTGCAGCCGCATTAGCACGCCGACCGCCTGGGTGCCGCTCCGCCCGAGCACCGCATAACAGGTGTTGAGCACCCGGGGCTCCGGACGCGACTCGGCCAGGGCCAACACCAGCGACGGCAGCCACTGCTCGCCGGTGACCTGCGCCGACCACAGCAGACCCCGGACCAGATCCGCGCTGCTGGGGCCGACCCGCGCCCGGTAGGTCACCCCCCAATAGTCGAGCTCGGCCGGCTCGCAGGTGTGCGCCAACTCCAGCAGCTCCCGCACCAGCGCGACCACACCGCGCCGTCCGGCCAGCAGGTCGCCGGCCCGCTTGAGCCAGGACCGGCTCGGGCGCGGGCCGGGCGGGATCCTCCCCGCATGGTCGAGAAGATCGGACACCGCATCCGTATCGACGGTGACCGCCAGCAGCCGCTCGACCGCCACCTGGCTCCAGCCGTCTTCGACATGGATCACACCGACCCGGACCCGGCCCGGCGCCGCGGGAACGGCGGACTCGATCAACGCCCGCAACCGCAACGCCACACGGCCCCGCTGGCTCGGGTCGTAGCTGTCGGCCTCGACCTGCCGCAGCGCCTCCCGGAAGTGCGCGACAAGACCGGCCCGATCCGCCGGATCGAGCGACTCGGCGGCACCGGCGGCGGCCTTGAGCACGGTGATGACCGTCTGGTGCGTCGCACCGCGGGCGAGCGTAAAGAGCAGGTCGACGTCAGCCGGCGTCCAGGGCAACGAGCGCCGGCCCAGGTCGGCCAGGAGCCGGCCGCCGGTCCACTCCCAGCCCCGGTGTGCGGCGGCGCTTTCGACCAGCACGACGCAGAGGGAGAGCGCCCGCTCGTCGCTCAGGGTCCGCAGGATGTCGTGGTCAATGGGGGTGGGCGCCGCCGGATTGTCCATCCGCACGCCCCGGATGAGGACGCCCGCTCGGTCGCGATGCGCGGCCAACAGGGTCCCCATCAGCCACCCACAAGTGGCATGAGCCGGACGAACGCCACATCAGCGGCCTCGTTGAGAGTCAGCTCCTCATCCAACTCCTCGACCTGCTGGTCGGCGACGAGCACGAAGAAACCGTTACGCTCGAACGCGGTCACGGCCGCGTCAGCCTGCCGCTCCCAGTCGATCCGCATCGGGGTGCGCATCCGGTAGCCGTTGAGATCCTCCTCGGCCTCGGTCGGGCGGACCAGGCCCTGAAATCGCTCGGTGGGCGCGGCGTTGTGGCGAGCGACCTCCTCACGCACCCGAAGCCGGATCAGCTCCCGCAGCGTGACAGTGCCCGGAACGTCGAGCACGATCGAACCCACCGCGCGACCGGCAGCGGTCTCATCGCGGACCGTCATCAGCATGGACGGGAGCGTACCGGGACCAACCGACAGCAAGGTCCCACCCGACCACTGCGGCAACGACAGGCGGGCGACCTCCGCCTCCCGCTACAGGTGACGGCCAGCCACGACAGAAGCGGCCTACACCGGATCGGTCACAACAAATAGCGGCCCACCATCGATGACATGTGTGCGGGCCACGATCGCCGGGTGCTAGCGGACGCTGAAAAATGGCCTGACCCTTGACACCGGGCACGGGGCGGGCCGCGGACCCCGGGGGGCGCGCAGTTGCCATCCTCGACGCTGACGAGCACATGCACCGGAGGCTCCATGGCCGCCGTCCGCTCCTCCTGCACGTTCGCCCGAAGCTGAGTTCAGGCCCGAACGCACGCCATGCGGCAAATCAATGCGCGGCTCTCACGTGCTCGTATGGGAGATCACCAGAGCCTTCGGTGAAGCTTCGGCCTGGTTAGCGGGGAGCCCGCACAGGTATCGTCTGCTGCAGGCTGGGCTTGACCCGTTTCGACGGACAGGGTCGATGTGGTGGTCTCAAGCTACCTTGCTGGCTGGTAGCGGGTTGATGCTGGCGGTGGCTTCGTAGGCGGCGGGGCTGAGGTAGCCGAGGCTGGAGTGCCGGCGGCGGGTGTTGTACCAGCCTTCTACGTATTCGAATATCGCCTGTCGGGCGGCGTTGCGGGTGGACCAGGCCTGGCGGTGCAGCAGTTCGGTTTTGAGGGTGGCGAAGAACGACTCGGCGACGGCGTTGTCCCAGCACTGCCCGCGCCGGCCCAGTGATAGCCGAACTCCGTGCCGCTTGGCGAGGCGGGCGTGCTGGGTGCTGGTGTATTGGGCGGATTCCAGTGGTCGTCGCAACACCTCGATCAAGGGGTGTGGACATGGGTAGGCCATCGGGCTGGGTGACGGCGGTGACGGGCAGGCCGGCGATGCGGTCGCCGGGGCGCCCGGGTGTGAACGAGCACCGGGAGGTGCGGCGGAAGTTCTGGCGGCGGATCGCTGAAGGTCTGTCGAGCGAGGAAGCTGCGGCGGCGTGTGGTGTGTCGCAGCCGGTGGGCGGGCGCTGGTTTCGTCAGGGTGGCGGTATGTCGCCTTTGTCGCTGGTCCCGGTGTCGGGCCGGTTTCTGTCGTTCGCCGAGCGCGAAGAGATCGCACTGCTCAAAGCGCAAGGTAAGGGCGTCCGGGAGATCGCTCGGGCGGTAGGGCGTGACGGCTCGACGATTTCGCGGGAGTTGCGCCGCAACGCCGCGACTCGTGGCGGCCGCCTGGACTACCGTGCCTTGGCCGCGCAGTGGCACGCCGAGCGCCGTGGCCGTCGCCCGAAAGTTGCCAAGCTGGCCGCGAATCTCAGGAAGCTGGTCAGAGCGTCGTACTTCCCACGGCGAGGCCATCCCGGCTCGTCAACGTAGTTCATACGCAGGGTTCACGATGGCATCGGCCCTGATCGTAGCCGTCGTAACCTGAACAGCGTCGCCGCTCACATCGGCTACTTCGCGACCGTCAACAGAGGCGTGTTGGTAAGGAGTTCCGGCACCAGGTTGGCCCCGGTGGCAGCCCGGGGCCAATCCAGTCCAGGTAGGGTGGCTGTCAGCCGAGCGGGATGGCACCGTGTAGGTGCAGCGGGTGTTGGGCATCGGTTTGTGTCGATCCCGACACACACCCGAAGCCAACACTCCAGGTCAAGCTCGATTTCCAGGTGTTGATCCTCGGAGCGACTCGAACCCCAACGCGTGCCCATCAGTGCGCGTTCTCTCATCGGTATGTCCGTAGGATCCACGCCGAGGGTGACCGACGCAGCGTGACTATCGAGGCCCCAGCGCGCATGGTCTGAGGCAGATCCGTGCACGTGAGCTCGCTGGAGCCGGGTCGTTCGGCGAGCTGCGCGCAGTGTGGAACTGGGTAGCGCTACTCATGCGCCGGTTAGCCTTCGGTGGTCACAGTGGCAGCATGTCCGCACCAGAGGTTCCGGCGTCCGGCACGTCCCGCAGCACCCGCGACAAAGTCGCCGCGATCGTCACCGTTCCGGCGTGGTACGCGATGCTCTATCTTGCCTTCGTCGGCTGGGTCGCGTGGCAGGCCAGAACTGGTGTCGACGGATGGGAAGACCTGATCGTGTTCGCCGCCATAGCCTACGGGGCGCTCGCGTTCGTCCTGGGTAGCACGATCGGGATCGTGATCATGCCGATCAGGGTCCGCAGCGCCAAATGGAGGGCCAGCCCGGTCATCTCCGGAACCGTCGCGGCGGCTATCGGACTGGTCGGGTGCGCTTTGATCCCCCTGATCATACGGCTGCTGGACCTCCTGCAAAGCGCGTAGCCCAGCGCACCAGTTGGCTCAGGCGATGCCTGCGCCTGCGGTGCCGAACCGGCTGCAGGCCGTCCTCGACGAACGGGACTGCATGCCGGCCGATCTACCTCCATCTCGTTAGGCAGCCACGACCGCGTGTTGTCCGCGGCGGATCCGGATGGCGGATCGTGACGGTGCAAGGCATCATCACCGCGTGGATGCCCGCCGAACGATCGTTCTGGTCGATGACCTCCGTTCGTTCGTGGATGGCCGCAGCGCCGAGGTGGCCTGTACGAGCGCTGCCGGAGTCGAGCTCCTCAATCGTTACCGGGACGGGCGCCTGGACGAGCTGTGGCTGGACCACGACTTGGGCGGCGACGACACGTCTGGCCGTCGTGGAGATCCTGGAGCAGGCCGCCTTCGAGAAGTGCCCCTTCGGCATGGGCGTCATCAATGTCCACTCGTCTAACCCGGGCGGCGCCGCGAAGATCGCACAGGTCTTACGGCACTGGGGCTACCGCGTCCAGGTCGCGTCGGGCTCCACGGACGTCGGCTATCTCGATGGCTCTGCGATGAGCTGATCGGTTCGAACGCGCCGTCGGCGGCCGTCACACTCGATCTGCGGCATGTGCGTGCGCTGCGTCCGGGATCGCGATGGTCATCGGATCCAGGCACGTGCGGACGCCTCACTGATCAGGGGTGAGGAGGTCCTCGCCGCTGATCACGAGGCACCCGAACATGTTGCCGAGGACAGCTCGTTGGTGTTCCGTGAGCGGGTTTGCGAAGACCGCAACGCCGACCTTCGCGGCCCGGCACGCTTGCGCGATTTCGTGCGCTTTGCCAAGGCTAAGCAGTGTTCGCCGCGAAAACGACTCGATCATCTTGGCCGCACCGCCGTGCGAGACACCCCGCCGCTGGACGTGCCGGCTCACTACCCGCCCACCATGTGCCTTCACCGAAGCCGCCAGCCGATCGAGCTTTGCGCCAAACTCCTTATCCTTCGCCGAGAACAGGCCTACGAGCACCACGTCGGCGCTCGCTAGTAGGGAGGTCGGTGGCTCCGTCGGATCTCGCCGCACGGGGCCATGGTGCCAGATGTCTTACGGGCACCCGCTCATCGGCGCGTCCGGACGTGAGTCAGCCCGGATGACGATCACCGTGCGTAACGAGCGCTTCGCGGCAGATGAGCGCGCCTGGATCTCGCTGTCGGAGCATTGCTCGGAGCGGAGTGTGCACTCGCAGGTGGCCGTGACGGCACTGGGTTGCTATACCTTCGCAGCCGATATATTACTCGCATGGAAACCCCGCTACGCGAACCCACATTCCTGATCCTCACTGCCCTGGTCGGCGAGCCGATGCACGGGTACGGCTTGATCGCTGAGGTGGCCCGGCTTTCCGACAACCGCATCTCGCTGCGGCCTGGCACGCTCTACGGCGCGCTCGACCGGCTGGTCGACGCGGACCTGGTCGCCGTCGATCACGAGGAATTCGTCGACGGCCGGCTGCGCCGTTACTACCGGCTCACCGAGCCGGGCGGCGCGTTGCTGGCCGCCGAGGCCGAACGCATGCGCCGCAACGTCGAAGCGGCGACCACCCGGCTGCGCGCCACCACGACCTCGCCTCGCCTGAGTGGAGGACTCGCATGAGCCCGGTGAAGAGCCGACACGACAGCCCTGGCGAACATGACGAAGGGGGCACTGCCGTGACCGGGCTGGAACGCCGCTATGCGCGCTGGACGGCGCTGTTCTATCCGGCCAACTATCGGCGAGGGCGCGGTTCGGAGCTGATGGATACCTACCTGTCCCTGGCCGCGCCCGGCCGGAAGAGACCCTCGCCGGCCGACATTGCGGACCTCGCGGCCGGTGGCCTGCAGCAGCACCTACGGATCGCACAGGGACTCGGCCCCGGCTTCCGGCTCGCCGGCCTGCTCGCGCTGATGACGGCGACCGTGTTCGCCACCGGGGCGATGGTCTTCGAGGTGCTCGCCCCCAGGCAGCCCTGGTTTTCGCACGTCGGGCCGTTCCAGTCGCTCGCCGCCGCGGCATGGGCGGCCTGGTTGCTCGCCGCCGTGGTGCACGTCGCGGCGAGCGGGCGGTGGTTGCGCTGGACGGTCGGCCTGGCCGTACTGGTGACGGCCGGCATCGTGCCGGCCACGGCGCTAACCGGATTGCCCCGCCCGCCGCTGGCGGTGCTGCTGCCCCAGATCGTGCTCGGTGTCGTCGCGCTCAGCGTGGCCGGTCGGCACCCCTGGTGGGTCCGGCTGATGCCGATCGCCGCCACCGCAGCGACCCTGCCGGTCGCCATCGACACCGCGCCCGACCTGACCTATTACACCGGCTACTTCGATCTCAGCAGATCTGCCTTGCCGGCCGCTGCGGTGACGCTGCTGATCGGTGCGCTGCTGCTCGCGCTCGGCCTGGCCGCCCGGCGCGATTACCGCGGCGCCTGGGCGATGCTGATCCTGCTCACACCGATCGGGATGCTCGCGGTGAACCCGCTCGGCGCGGTGTTTGACGACTCCGGCCCCGGCCGGGCCGTGATTCCGGCGTGGTCGGCCATGGTCGTAGCGTCGGTGCTGGTAGCCGTGACCGGACCGATGCTGGTACTGCTGGCCCTAGTAGCACGGGGTCGGCTGTCGCCGGGCCGCCGTGCACCCGGCGCGGACAGGGGTCGCTGCCCAACCTGCGGCGAACCCTCGCCATCCGCGTAGTCCACCGCACGACCGAAGCTCAGCCCGCAAGCCAGACAAGACCGGCCTCCGGCCACACCCGAGCGAAGGCCCGGGCACAGCGGTAGAGCTGCGGCGCACGCTCATCACCATGATCAAGTGCACCGTTCTCGGCAGATCCGGACACCACCGGGGCTCGCCGAACGTCACTGTGTGTAGTCGATGATTTCGGTGTGCGGGCAGCGGCTCGACCATCAGGCCGCCGCTGGGCTTGCGGATGTCGATGGCCGCTGTGTACTCGGTGGCGTACGCGGCCCTGCACTGCAACTCGTACGCCGACATCATCCACACTGAGCACTTGTCATCGTGGTCCGCCAGCGGCCTTGCCCACGAAACCTCTGTCTGGCTACTGCCCGAAGGTGTAACGCAGGTTCGCGTTGATCAGCTCGTTGAGGCGCTTGCGCAGATGTCCTAGGAGCGACGGGTCGGGTAAGGGCTCGGTGACCAGCAGCGTCCAGCGCAGCTGCGTGCCTTCTCCGCCATCGGACTCCAGGTCGAAACGCACCTGTGCATCCGGCCGCTTGGGCCACAGCGATGACCAGATGACCAGGTGCGGGTGCTCGGAGCGCAGGACCTGCGGCGATCGTTCGTCGTCCAGCAGCTGCAGCCGGGGACGCGCCGGTCGCGGTCGGGCTCGGTGAGCGCCTCGAAGACGATGGCAGGTGGGGGTGGTTGGGTGCGCGTCCGGCTGCCGGCTTCGAGCATGCCTCAGACTAAGCCCACGGGGCTGACCCAACCCGTCGCCTTGCCGCCGGCCAGGCCGGTCCGTCCAGTCGAGAGCAGGAGCTGACATTCTCGATGTCCATGGAGACGGTCGCTCGCCGCACTACAGACGACGCCTTGACGCAGCAGGAGTCGGAGCTGGTGCGGGCGATGCTGGCTCATCAGGTGGGGATCGATCCGGATCGGGTGGGACCGGTTCTGGATCTCGCTGCCGTCGGTGTGGTCAACAACGCGTGGCGCAACAGCCCGGTGGAGGACTGGCACGCCGGGGACGGGCCGCTCGGCGACGGCGACATGCTCCGCATCAATTCACACACCTGTTGGCGGGTACGGCAGACCATCCGGCGTTGGCGCCGCGAGGTGGGCCTGGCGGCAGATGCCGACGCCGGGCGGCTTGACGACGGCAGCGTGGACGATTGGGACGGGCTGGCGGTACGGATCTGGCGCTGGCTGGTCAACCCACAGCGCCTGATGCCAAGTGGCTTCCGGCTCGTCGAGATCGCCGGCGATGACCTCGCGGACTTCAGCGACCACGTCGCCGGCGTGGTGGGCGGGCGGGCAGCCGCAACTGAGGAACGGGGTGGCCGACACGCCGCCTGGTCTGTGGCGGCACACGGTGGGCTGGCGTGCCGCCATTGGTGGGGCACGCCGACCGGCCCAGCCTGGTCGACGACTTCGTCACCGTCCTTGACGAGCCGTCGCATCAGCACTGGGGGCCAACGGCCAGCGGCGTCACCGACTGCAGCCAGAACCCGCGCAGGTGGCGGACCGCGGCGCTTTGCGCAGAATGCTTCTGCGCGAGCCGTGGGCTCTCCAGCCGCTGGCAGCCCAGTGGGTTGTTGCGGCGGGTATCGGCCACCTGCGGCCGGGTATCCCGCCATTGCCCACCAGCGCCGACATCAACACGTCCACGAGCCGCGTCGCCTGAGGACTGGGTCAACGCCGAGTTCCAGGGCGGTGCGACCGGCCGCCGTCTTCCCTGGCCTGGTGCGTGGGCAGGGACTGTCCGTCTTGTCCTCCGGCTAGCGGATGGGGTTGGCCGGTCATGGCGGCCAGGGCGGTGGCGACGGCGTGGAGGTCGGCTTTGATGTAGGTGGTGGTGGCGGGTCCGCGGCTGTCGGTGTGGCCGGCGTAGGCGCGAGCTACTCCATAGCCGAAGTGCCGTTCGACCCAGGTGAGGGTGGTGTGGCGTAGCCAGTGGGTGGAGATGCCCTGCGCGGCTACCCACGGGAGCTGACGTCCGATGCGTTTCCACAGCAGGTCGTAGCGGCGGTAGCTGGCGGGTTGGCCGTTGCGGTAGCGCAGCAGCTTGTCGGTGGGTGCGACGGCGCCGCGGGCGTGGGCGTGCTCGAGCAGCCGGGCGGCGAGCATCGGGGTGATGGGTTGCCACCGTTGGGTGCCGCCCTTCTCGGTGAGCCGGATCAGTGCGTGGTCGGGGTCGAGGTCGATCAGGCGCAGCGCCAAGGCACCGCCGCGGCGGCAGGCGGTTTCGGTGTGCAGGCGCAGCAGCCGGGCGTCGAGGACGATGTCGTTGCCGCCGCTGCGGGCGGCGCGGTTGATCTCCTCCAGCTCTTTCGGGGTGAGGGCGCGGCGGGTGTTGGGCAGCCGGCGGGGCTTGCGCACCCGGTGGGCGGGGCTGTCTACGGCGCTGAGGTAGCCGTCGGCGATAGCACGGGTGTAGAAGGCGCGGGCGGCGGCGACGAAATGCTCGCCGGCGTGCCGACCGTGACGGGAGTTGCGGCGAGAGCGGGCACCAGAGGTGGCCTGACGCATGAGGGCTTCGATATCGCTTGCGGTGACCGTGTCCAGGCGGCGGTCGCCGAGGGTCGTGGCCATGCGGTTCCAGTAGCTGTGGTAGCTGTGCCGGGTGCCGGGGCTGGCCGCCGCCTCGACGCGGGGCAGGTATTCGGCGATTGTCGGCACCGCGCGGCTGGTCGTGTCGGTGAGGTCGGCGGCGGTGAGGCCGAGATGGTCCAACAGCGCCCGGACGATGGTGACACGGTCGGGGTCAACGGTCATCGAGGGCTCCGAAGATGTGGGCGTGCAGGTCGGCCAGGAGCGCGGTGATGGTGTTTGAGGGGTGCACGACGATCAGGTCCCGCCCACAGAAGGCGGCCAGGAGCACCGGTTCCCCACCGGTGATGCCGCACAGGTGTCGTGCGGCGGCCGGCAGGGGAAGCTCCTCACGGGACCCCACGACGTGCCCCCCATTAGCGGCAGGAGTGATGAGCACTGCGGCGTGCACGACGTCGACGCGCAGGGCGAGGCCGGGCATCCAGCCCAGGGCGCGCAGCAGTGGACGGGCGGTCACCCGACCCGCGGAATCGGGGCGGGCGACGTCGAACAGCACCCCGCTGGACGGCTGGTCAGCGGGCGGCGGCAGGGCCGGCATGAGCGCCGGCTGCGGCGGCGGCGGGGCCGGCAGTGGGGTGGGCACGAGCGCCTCGACGAGCTGCTCGTCGTGCCAGCGAGAAGGGAGCGGTCGACGGCTCACAACCGCCCCCGCCAGGGCCGCGCCAGTGTCAGCGCAGGCGGGAGCGTCCCCCGAGGTTCGTCATGAGCATGGATGCCGCCGGCGGTGACCCGCTGATCCGCCGTTACCGGTCGATCTTGCGCGAATCTCCACGAAAACTGGTGTCCGAGGGGGGATTGAACCCCCACGTCCAGCATCCATGCACCGGATAGGTGCTCATGCATCCAACCTACCAGTCGCGAGATCGACCGACAGTCCCGCGTGCCGGGCCTACATGAGGGAGGCCAGGAAGGCACGGGTCTCTGGATCTGTGGAGTAGAGAAGCGTGCCACGCATGCCCCGGGTCATCAGCACCCTGTAGGTGTTGCGGATGAACCGGTCGGCGGCCTCGTCGCTTACGTCTTGTCTGTTGCGGAACGCCGGGTCCTTCGACTCCGAGCGGCGGGTGACCAAGCGACCATCGCGGGCAACAAGGTCCGGGCCGATGATGACACCGGACCAGTCGTACTCGAAGCCTTGGGCTGTGTAGACCGAGCCGACCTGACCGAATCCCCCGGGATCGGTTGCCCAGAAGGCAGAACCTGGGGCGTCGCCGACGCTTCGGTCACTCTTAACGTTCCAGGGCCGTGCCCACCGGCCGACTTGCACGTCCGCCACAAGCGAATCGTCCGGCTGCGGGTCACTCCATGGCCAGCAGTAGCCGGCCGACATCCTCGCCGTCTCACCAGCGGCTTGCTTGTCGGCGAGGAACGCCTCCATCTCTTCTGGCGAATCGGCTATTCGCAGGTCGAAGCGGCCGTCACCCGCCCACTTCATCGGCTCACCCTCGTGGAGGCCGAGCAGGTCCTTCGTCCACCGGTCGTAAGTGCTACTGCCGCCACAGCGGAACTGATCATGCAGAGATACCACCTCGACCTCTAGGCCGCGTTGTGCCGCGTACCGAGCGATGAGCGTCAGGCTGCCCAGTTCACCCGGCTTAACGACCTGGTCCTCGTCGAGGAGAAACACCGGCACCCGAGCGGCTTCGATCAGCTCAGCGATCTGCGGACGGGCACGATCCCGCCTGATCTTCGGGGTAAATCGGTTAACCGACGTCGCGCGGATGCCGTGCGCCCCGTCACAAACCAGCACGTCGAAGCTGTTACGCTCGATATTCATGAAGCTGTTAAAGTAGCCGAAAATGTTTCGCATTCGGCTCGAACCCTGACCGACGTAGCGGCGAAGTGTCTGCGTGAACGACCGCGACCCGGTAGCGTGCAGGACCGCATGGCCCTGCCTGACCAGCTCACCGAGCGCGGACAACCCGATGACGCTCTTCCCGCTACCAGGTCCACCGGACACCACCACAACCGTTTTGCGGTTGGCGGTGCGGGCGCGCTCTACCGCTCGCAAGACCATCTCGTAGGCCACGCGCTGCTCGTCCAGCAGCCTGAAGTGGGACCGCTCCTTCAACTCTTGATCGGCGTACGTCAGCAGGTGTCTGCTGGCGCGTACAGGGCTCGCCAGCAGACGGTCAGCGGCACCAGATCCCGAGGCGTTCCTGAGATGAGCGCGTAGATAGTCGATGAACTGCACACGCTGTTGCTTGGTAAAGACTCGAGTCTGGTTGGTAGGGCGGTGCGCGAGAACGTCGCTGACATCCTGGTCTACGGCGTTGTACAGATAGGCGGCACCGTGGATCAGACCATCCCCGTCTGCCGGCGCGCCGAGAGCGTCACTCAGGTATTCGCAGTAGGCGCCAACCTGCACGCCCGGGTGCAGCTGCACTGTCCCCACGCGCCTGACCACCACCAGCGAGTCAGATCCCTGAATGGACTGCGCATGCGTCCACGACTTTAGCTCAACGATTACATAGGAGTCGTCGCCAGTTACGGGGTGCACGCCGGCGAGCACCACGTCGACTTTCCTGCTGGTCAGCGGAAGCTGGTAACCCATGATCATTGAGACTGCGCCAAGGCCAGCCTGCACAAGATCATCAGCCAAAGCGACAGCACGGCGCATCGCAGCGCGGATCGAGGCCGCCAACGCGGGACCTGAGGCGGGATGGGCGGGGCTGGTAAACGTATCAGGCAAAGCGTCCTGGGCGACGAGTTGCTGCAATTCGGCGGCAGACAGGGTGAACGTGACTCCAGCGAGGGCCAGGTCAGGGGTGACGGGCAACGGACCACCGCTTCTCGTCATGGCGACGCTTAGATCGCCGCCATGATGAGATGGGCGGCGCGGCAAGGCGCCAGCAAACCCCGCCTGTGGCCCGCCCACCAGGAGCGCGGCGACCGGCGCGCTCGGCCCGAAGCGTGACTTTGTCAACGCCGACGACACCTCATGTGGCGGCTGCGGACGGTCCTGACGGCGGCCTGAGGCCACCCACTCGTTCCAAGCCACGAGCCACGAAAGTGCTCGAAGATCCGAAAACAGCATGGCGCGCCGGAGGCAGGCGCTAAGCGCGGCCCGATGTTCCGGACGGCGTGCTAGCGGCTCCGCAGCACCACGCAGCCGTAGCCGGCCAGCGGACAAGATCTCGACGTCAGGCGCAGCACGCAGCACCGCACGGAGCCGATCCCAAGAGCACCGCAGCTGCACCTGAACATCCGCCTGGTCCGGCAGGGCCACCGTGACTACATTACGAACAGAGGTCACCAAGAGTGTCTCGCCCTCTGAGCTCGCGTCCGAGGCGCAGAGCATGGCGGCAAACTGCTCGACCGCATCAATCGGAACCGTGACGCGGAGCGCCGCCGACAGCGGTCGTACAGCCTGCACCGGCAGCGGATGACATTGGCCCGTAGTGTCCACAGTGAGCAGCCGCGAGGCAGTGAGGAGTCGGTTCATCAAGGCCGACTCCACCGCCGCTTGAGCAGCGCTGTGCGCATCTGGCAGCAACGCCTCGCCAGCCGGCACGGTCGCGACGAGGCCCTGAGCCTGCTGGTAGGTCTCGCCGGTATAAAGAGTCCGGACGCGTGCGAGATCTTTGGTCTGGACGCGGGTCATCGAGTACGCCGACCGCTCGCAGCGCCAACCGCGTCTCGGCTCCAGGTCCGCAACTCGCAGAGCAGACGGACGGCCAGGTCACCGTGCGACTCGGGTCTTACTGCGACAAACAGCAAGATTGGTGCAATACACAGCGCCAAAAGCATGATCGGAATATGGGCAATCGCGACAATCAGCGGTCGTACCACTGTGGTCGGCAGAGCCGCAAGGTCGATTGAGGGCACGGTCGTCTCCCGGTCCGTTGCCCGGCCAACGGCAATCGAGATGACGCACCTACAGAAACAAGCTAGGACACGCGGAGGGCGCCTCACCCTTCAGTCGCCCTCGCTGGACCTCAGCCGGGAGGTCCATGACGACTCGGTCACCGTGGTTGACCAACACGATGATAGCGACCCTGTCAAGCCCGACCCAGCAGCGGTGCCCAAGCTTCCACCGAAGCTACCGGCCGATCATCTGCTGCGCCTCGGACCTGGCCAACTCATAACGAAGATCCCCGCAGTCCTCACCCCCTGTGAGGGCGTAGCCGGGATCGCCAGCGGCCTCAGCGACCGCGTCGCCACGCTGTCGCCCGGCTTGCGCGTCCTCGACTGTCCGAAGGCGCTCCCGCCGCTGTGCACAGCAGCGGGTGTGACTCGCCTGTAAGTGCAACCAGAGCTTGTGCGACCTCGTAGACATCTGCTCGGACATAGGTGCTGGTCGTGCCCGCATCGGACCTGCCGTTATGACCTGCGAACGCTCGAGCTACGGCGTAACCAAAGCTCCGCTCCACCCAGGTCAAGGTTGTATGGCGTAGCCAGTGCGTGCTGACCTGCTGGGTAGCCACCCAGCGCAGGCACCTTCCGAGGCGCTGCCACAGATGGTCGTGGCGCCGGCTCGTGATGGGCCGACTGTTTCGATATCTGAGCAACCGGTCAGTCAGGTTGCCGCCCTCTCGGTCATCCCAATGCTGCTCAAGTTGAGTGGCCAGCGTCGGTGAGATGGGCTGCCACCGCACGGTCTCCCCCTTCTCGTGCAGCTGGACCATGCACTGCTCCGTATCGAGATCCGCGCGGCGGAGGGCGAGACCTCCGCCCCTCCTGCACGCAGTCTCGATGTGGAGTCGCAGTATCAGAGCATCTAGCTCCGGGTCGTTGCCGGTGGTAGCAGCGACCTCGTTTATCGAAGTAAGCTGATGCTCGGATAGGGCCCGCCTCGTGCTGGCGAGCCGTCGGGGCTTCGGCACCCGCTTCGCTGGGTTGGCGGACTCGGTGATGAGCCCGTCGGCTTCGGCGTAGCTGTAGAGGCACCTGAGCGACGAGATGAGGTGCTCCGCGGCTGTCCGCCCACCTCGAGAGTTCCGCCGTACAACGAGCTGTTCCTTCATCCGCTCGGCGAGCTGCCGGATTTCCAGCGGCGTCGGCTCGTTCAGGCGGCGGTTGCCCCAGACCTCTCGGACTCTGTTCCAGTAGGTGCCGTAAACCCGTCCCGTGCCCGCCGTTACCGCCTCAGATACGCGTTCGATGTACTCGTCGAACGTGGGGACCACGCGAGGTGTGCTCTGCACGGTCAGGAGCTGCTCCGGCGTTACCCCTAGCCGAGTCAGGAGGAGCCGAGCCGTCTCCAGATCGTCGCCCCCGCTGAAGGCCGACCCCATCACGCTGCCTCACGTACGTCGTATCGCGAGACCATGAGCTCCAGTGCGCTCATCGTGTAGATCAGCAACACGGAGCGGTCCGGGTATGCCAGCACCAGGAGACGATGACCTCGTTCGACGCCGCAGCTCCGCCGCACTGAGGACGGCAGCACCAGGTGACCTTGCCGGTTGATCGTCCACCGCCCGCCGCGCCGCGCGGTCACCGTGATCACGTTGTCCCTAGCGACGAGGTCGACGGGACGACCGGCGAACCACCCGAGGGCTTGTAGTGGCCTGCGGTCGGCTAGACGGCCGCTTACGTCAACGGACGTAACTGCGCAATGTACCGCCTGAGGCTTGAGGGTCCGCGCGAGGCGCGGCAACGGCAGGCCGCGGGCGATAAGGCTGTAGTAGTCGTAGGGACCGGCTCCCACCTGACCATCCTCGCGTCCCTTGCTTGCCGATACGGCTATCTCACCCTGTTCATGCAGCACGCGATCCCCTCCCGTGAGCAGCAGACCCCCGGCCAGACGTCGCGCTGGTGGCTTCGTCCCGCTGTGATCAGTGGGAGTGCTCCCCGACGCCAGCTCAAACCATGCCGAGGTCCAGCTACCGTGCCGCTACCTGTGAGAGCCACGAAAGGCGGCAACGGTAACGCATTCGCCGCTGGGCCAAGCGCAACCGAGGCTGCGCCGTCGCAACCAGGCCACGCCAGCCGTTCCAGAGCTTGGTGACATCGGCGAACATAGGTGCGTGTGGAGCGAAGGCATTCCAACGCGTCGCAGCAGCTGACCCATATAGCCGCAGATCTACAAAAAGAGGTCTGCGGTCTTGGGGAGCCCGACTGCCGCGAGATCGATGTCTAGCCAGGCGGGCTCGTCACCGTACGCGGCTGCCCACCAGTCGGTGTGTTCGGTCGCCTCACTGGAGAGAGGAACGATGAACGTCTCACGCACGAGGTAGGGATGGGTGAGTCGTCGGAGGAAGACTCCGGACTCCGAACGACCGGTAACCGCTTGGGCAGCGGCATCGTTACCGTCGAAGTTCACCCCGGGCCCACTCGACAGTACGACGCCGTGGGCGTTCGTAGGCCAGGTGATCTTGCTGCGGATCAAGGCAGCGATTGCGTCGATGCGGTCTGCTGGCTCCATCGTGGTCCACTCTGTGAACTGAAAGAGCCCATCCAGGCAGTCCACGCGAACCCAGGCAGGCAGCGGGCCGGCGATCTGCGCAGCCTTCTTAGCCTTGATGATTCGTCGGTGACGTCTGCCGGCTCGACCAGGCCGCTTTGATTGAGCTGTGTTGATGGGTGGTGCGGTCTGGGCATGCTGGCGGGCCGTCTGTCGCGGCGGTGGGCGTGGTCTCCTGAGGTTTCTCCGGTCGTAGGTGTCGGGCTGAGGTGGGTCAGCCGGGTGCGGGGATCGCCGCGATTCGGGTGAACGCGGTGGTGAGTTGGGTGGCCCAGGGCCAGGCGGCCGGGAATGCGTAGCCAGCGGCGGCGTTGACCGTGGGTCAGTCGGGCGGCGGTGTGCAGCAGGCGGTAGCGCAGCCGTTTTGGCTCGGCGGTGGCGAGGTCGCCGTCGAGGGCGTGTAGTTGCAGCCAGGCGATGAGGTCGGCGGCGATCGCGGCGGCGGTGCACCATGCCTGGTTGATGGCGAACTCGCGGGATGGTAGCCGGCGAAGGCCGGTGTCTTTGGCGCAGCGGATCCGGTCCTCGACGCGGGCGTGGGCGCGGTGCCGGGCCTCGAGCCACTGCAATGCGCCGACGGGGGTGTTGGTGATGAAGGCGGTGTAGCGCCAGCCGTCGCGTTCTTCGAACAGTGACAGCTGGGCGCCGGGATGAGGCCGTTCCCGGCGGACGATGACCCGCATCCGGTCCGGCCAGCCGGTCAGGGTGAGCAGGCCGGTCAGCTCGGCCACCTCGGCTTTCTCGCGGACGCCGCCGTCGGCGGCCAGTGCCGGTGTCCACGCGGTGGTGGGCAGGGTGGTGATGGCGGTGCGTTCGGCCTCGCCGATTGACCAGCCGATCGAGTACTCGACGGTGCGGCGGCGGGTGTTCTGGGTGGTGAGCCAGTCGAGCACGGTGTGGGTGCCGGCGGCGCTGTCACCGCGGATGAGCAGGTGCCGTCGATGCTGCGCGGGGATCTGCGCGATCGCGTCGGCCAGCACGCGTAGGTGGTCGGCGGCGGTGTTGGCGCCGGCGTTGCCCGCCCGCAGCTCGATGGCGAGCAGCTCGTTGGTGTTGTCGCAGGTCACAAGGATGGGGTGGAAGCCGTACGTGTGTTTGTAGGTGGCGGCGGCGTTTTCCTTGTCGGAGTGGGCGATCACGATCGTGGAGTCCACGTCGAGCACCACCACACCGCCACCGATCCCGCGGCCGGCCGCGCAAGCCTGCGGTGGGCCGCCGAACAACTGCCACATCCGGGTCCGGGCCTTCGCCCGTGCCATCGCGATGCGCCGCAGCTGCGTCACGCCGATCTCGTCCAGTGCCCGCCACACGGTGGTGTCTGAGGCGACCGACCCGAACACCTCGCCCTGATGACGCAACACATCGATGTCGCAGATCGCCTCGCCGCCGTCGGCGATCATCACCGCCAGGTCGACCAGAACCCGACCCCGGTCATGGACCGGGTACCAGCCGGTCCGAGCCAACGCGGCAGACAGGGCGGCAGTCAGCCCGGCCCGATCCGCCAACATCCGTAGCAACGCGGCGCCGACGTGCGACACCACACCCGTTCCGTCCGCGGTGACCCGCAGATCCTTCGACCACGCCGTAGACTGCACGCCGGAAGTGCCTCCCCGGTAGAGATCCTTGTAGATGTCGCAATCACAAGTTTCCCCTGCCAGAGAGGCACTTTCGTCTATTTACACGCCGGTCGGACCCACCAATTGATGATCACCGCGAATCACCCAGGCTAGCAGTCAGCCCTTGCTTCCGCGCGTAGCCGCGGATGGTTGCTCCCGAGAGCGCAAACCACACGCGGAGCTCCTCCGCGAGTTCTCGCCTGACTCCGGCGATCTCTGGAGGGATCGATCGCAGACTGCTGTGACCACCACGCACCTGTCATTCATACCGGCACCCTCGTCTGAGGTACATAGCGTTGCGCGCAACTTTGCAACGCGTTGCACTCGATGCAGCACCCCCTACGGAGGCCATCCTGGTTGCAATCGCGTCACGGAAGGATCAACCGAATGCCCTCGACCCAAGGACCGTCGCCCGTCCTCGCACTACGCGGCCCCCTTCGCCGACTGATCGGCCGGACCATCGCTCTCAGCTTGGTGAGAGGCATGGCCACGACAGCGGGCAGCCTCATCGTTTCGTCGATCGTGTGGTGGGCCACGCATCGCTAGGCCAGGGACCAGTCAGCTCCCAGCGATCGACCACTCGGTCTTCGGGCGACTGAGTCGGCACACTCGCCACGGTCGAGCACTGATCCGCCGATTCAGCATGTAGCGCGCCTCCCACTATCGACCCTGGAGCGTGGGGACGGACGGCCGTCCGTCCCCACGCTCCCCCGTCCTTGGGCTGGGATTGGCGATTCCCGACACCTTGCAGCGGAGGAGCGACGGAGCCAACCCTCCAGCAGGCCCAGCTCAGGCCAAGGGATGAGGCTCGTGGGTTAATGCCGCTAGAGCACCGGCGACTTCCTGGAGACTCGCCCGGACGTAAGTACTAGTGGTACCGGCGTCGCTGCCACTGTCGGAATGCCCTGCGTACGCACGCGCCACGGCGTATCCGAAGTTCCGCTCAACCCACGTCAACGTCGTGTGCCGCAACCAGTGCGTGCTGATCTGCTGCACGTAGACCCACGGCAGGTGCTCGCCGATGCGCACCCACAGGTGGTCGTAGCGCCGGTACGTGATCGGCTGCCCGTTGCGGTAACGCAGCAACTGGCCCGTTCCCGTCGTTTGGCGTTCCTCGGCATGCTGCTGCAGATGCCTCATCAGCGTCGGTGACACCGGCTGCCACCGCACAGTGTCGCCCTTCTCCCGTAGCAGGATCAGGCACTGGTCCGGGTCCAGGTCGACCGGGCGCAGAGCCAGCGCACCACCCCGGCGGCACGCCGTCTCGGTGTGCAGCCGCAGCAGCAAACTGTCCAGCGCCGGGTCATCGCCCGTGCTGGCAGCGACGGCGTTGATCTCCGCCAACCTGCTGTCTGCCACAGCTCGTCTGGTGCTGGGCAGGCGCCGCGGCTTGGCCACCTTAAGGGCGGGGTTGTCCGCCGCGGCGAGGTACCCATCGGCGACGGCCCGCTTGTACAGGCACCGCAGCGCGGCGATCAGGTGCTCCGCGGCGCTGCGCCCGCCTCGCGCGTTGCGCCGGGCCACCACGTGCTTCTTGGTGTACTCGGCGAGCTGTTCGATCTCCGACGGGGTCGGCTCGTCGAGCCGCCGCTGTCCCCAGTGCTCCAGGACCCGCTTCCAGTACGAGCCGTACGCCCGCCGGGTGCCGTCGCTGACCGCCGCCGCTACCACCGGCACGTACTCGGCGAACGTCGGCGCGGGTGGACGGTCCGACGCCGCCTCAACGAGGTCAGCCGGCGAGATCCCCATCCGCGCCAGCAGTAGCCGCGCGGCGTCCAGCTCGGCCCGGCCCACGGTGGTGTCGCTCATGCCCGACCACCGCCCAGCAGGTCTGCGTGTACCGCCACGACCATCGCGTCCAGGGCGGCGGGAGGATGCACCACCAGGAGGCCGTCAGCCGGGTTGGCGGCCAGGAGCACGCGGTCACCGGCGGTCAGCCCGCACAAGTGCCGGACGGCCGCCGGCAGGTGGAGATGGCCTTGTCCGGTGACGGTGAAGACGCCCTGCCGGTCCAGCCGGACGACGATGACGCCGGAGGCCTCGCGGATGTGCAGCCGTGTGCCCGGCCCCCATCCGAGGGCCCGGATGACCGTACGGTCGGCGATTCGACCGCTGTTATCGATGGCAGCCAGCCCGTACACCAACGTGCCGGCGCGCGGCGTCGGTAGCACCGGCAGGGGCAATGGCGGGCGACGAGCGCCTCCACCACGTGGCCGATGCGGGCTCTGCTCCCGGTCCGACAGCCTCACGGGAGGGATGACGGGAGCCACGGAACGATCAGCCACGACAACCGCCCCCAATCGAGACAGGCTCGGTCGAGGGCGTCGCTGAGATGAGATTTGCGTGGTCAAGCGTGCTTGACCACCAGTACGTGAAACACAGCATGGATGCTGCAATTTGGTGTCCGAGGGGGAAGATGAACCCCCACGCGTAGCACCCACGCACAGAAATGGGTGCTCATGCGATAAAGGATAGCTCAATACAGAGCGTAAACGCTATTCGTGTCGCTCGGGCGCGCGACAATCCTCTGGTTCTTCGTCAGCCGATCACCGCGTCCAAATGCCCTCGGGCGGGGCATTCCGGAAGGGTCTACGGGATATCGTTCCGGCTCGGTCGGTACCGGACGGCGGTGCGGGTGAGACGTCCAAAAAACCGGGCAAATCCCGTACGAGCCCGGCGGTCCGCCAATCAGGCCATCCTGCCTCGGAGCGAGCGCGCGGTTCTAGTATTAGCGGCCATGGGCAGCCGGGTGAACTACGTGCTCGTTCGGGACGGACGGTACGAGCGGTACGCGCAAGGCGGTGGCGCCGGCTACGGGCTCGATTATCACTTCGCTGTCGGGCCTGACATCACGCTTCGCTGGCTCGCCCAGCTCAACGACTACCAGGACGACTTCTGGTTCGACGACCTCAGTTGCGAAGGCGGGGTGCTCATCGACGTCGACGCCCGGCACCTGCTGCTCTTTACCGAACTGGGACAGTTTTACCTTCACGAGCGGTACGCCTACCGCGCGGGGCTGCTCGACGCGTACCGGCGCACCTGGAGCGGGTGGACTGTGAGCTGGGCGTACGACGGGATCGCCGACCTAACGGCATACGTGGGGGAAGACCGCGACCAGGTACGCAGCGACTCCACGTGGTGGGACGGCCTGTACCCCGACGGCGGCGAGCGGCCGGACGGCCCGGTGGAGTACCTCGTCAGCGTGGCTGACGCTGACGGGTGCCGGGCGTACGCCCTGCCCTTCGAGTCCTGCCCGCCGTGGCTGGTCGGCCCGCGCCTGCTGGACCGGCTCGGCCCACGCGACCTCGTCACTGCGTGCTCGACACATCCGACGGCGGGGCTGCACCTCGACCTGGCGCGGCGTCGGGCCGGGCTGTGGACCATCCGACCGTTGGTCGGATTGGCCGAGAGGTGGTCCGGGGTGTGGCCGGGCTGGGAGTTGGAGCTGTGGGGCGACGACCTCGGCAGACAGGTCGGCGCGTGCCGCGGAACGGTCGCGGTGCCCGGCGTTGACGTCGCCGCCGGGCGGGCCACGCTGGCCGACCGGGTCGACCGGTACTGGTTCGTCGAGGAGCGGATGCGCGCGGCCGGGCAGGACGTCGACCAACTCCGAAAGTGGAACTCGGGCGGCATCGCAGCCATCCTCGACGCCCGCGTCACCACCGACAAACTCGCCAAGGTCGTCGCCCTGATCCGCGGCTGACCGCTAAACCGATACGGCGTCAACCCAACTCGCGACGCCGCCCTGCCCGACATCGGCGTGACGATGACCGCGAGGTGATCTGGCATGCCGAGCACAACCATCATGTCAAACTGCGGCTGCTCGGCGATACCGCCGTCGGCAGCGAAGAGCAGGAAAGCAACGTTGAGGTGGACTGATGAGCCCGGTGTGGTTGCTCGACGTCGACGGAGTCGTCAACGTCGCACGTCCGGGGTGGGGTGCCCCGTTACCGCGTAGCGGCAACGCCTACTCCAGTGCAACCGCCTACCGCATGCGGTGGGCACCGACGTTGATCGAGCGCATCCGCCTGCTGCACGGAAGCGGCAAGATCGAAATTCGTTGGTGCAGCACCTTGTGTGCCGAAGCCGAGCAGATCGAACGGCTCTTCGGCCTGCCCCGGCTGGAACGTTCCTGGTACCACGAGGTTTCCGCCGCCACAGCCCCAGCTGCGAAGCTGAACGCCGCCCGTGCTGTCCTTAAACCAAGGACTGCACCTGATCTGGACCGATGACACCGAGGCACCCACCAGCGGACCGATCTACGAGGAACTGACCCGAACCGGCCGAGCGCTGCTGATCGCGCCCTCGCCCCGCCTCGGGCTGCAACCGGAGCACCTGGACGCCATCGGGGCGTTCACCGCCAACGCCATCACGGCCAGCACTTCCACCCAGGCCGAAGCGCTCCTCCTGGCCCGCCGTCTCCTGGGTGACGACAGCGACTCGTGAACTGGCATACCTCCACCACCGTCAAGGCAGGCTAAAACGCTGGCGCTCCGGCCCACGTACCGAGCGGGCCGGCCGATCCCAACAAGGCCGAGCCCCGGCGCCAGCAAGAGCTGATCCTCGGCTCGCGACTAGGCCGTCGCTTCGTGCGGCGTAGTCCAGGGCTGCTCCCCCACCGGCTACACGAAGCGACAGGACCTCATCCGGAAAGCCGATCAATGGCCAGTGTTCCTCGGTCAGGGAACCGAGGTTCCTCCCGTCGTGGCGAGTGGGTGCGGTGGGCCGGTCATCGCCGACAACGCGTCAGCGACCGCGTGGAGGTCGGCCTTGATATAGGTGGTGGTGGAGGAACCTGGGCTGTCGGTGTGGCCGGCGTAGGCGCAGGCGACTCCGTAGCCGAAGTGGCGTTCCACCCAGGTGAGGGTGGTGTGCCGCAGCCAGTGCGTGGAGATGCCCTGGCGCGTCGATCAGACCGTCAGCGACAGCCCGGGAGTAGAAGGCGCGGGCGGCGGCGATGACATGCTCGCCGGCGTGCCGGCCGTTGCGGCTGTTACGCCGCGACCGGGCTGTGGCGACCGTCTCTTGTTTCATCGCCTCGATGTCGCTGGCCGCGACGCGGTTCAGAGGCCAATCACGCCACGCGGTGGCCATGCGCTCCCAGTAAGTGCCGTAGGTGCGTCGCGCGCCGGGGCCTGCTGCCGCGACAACGCGGGGCAGGTACTCGGCGACCGTTGGCAGAGCGGCTGGCGCGCCGGTGTCGGATTGAAGGTCGGTCAGGGTGACGCCGAGATGGGCCAGGACCTGCAGCGCTGTGGCGACGGCCGTTGGATCAGCAGACATGGGCGCCCGGCATCTGGCGTGCAAGTCGGCAACGAGTCGGGCAGGCGTGCTGACGGAATGGATGACGAGCAGGTCAGAGGTGACGAGATCGGCAAGCAGCACCGGGTTGGCCGGGCTCGATCCCGCACATTCGCCGCGCAGATGCCGGTAGGGGCAGCGCGCCTCGGCTGCCCACCCTGTGCCGACCGTCGTCGGCCGAACCGACGACGAGCAACCCGTTGTACACCTGAATGCCGAGGCGGCGTCCCGGCTGCCAGCGCAGTGCGTGCAGGAGGTGCCCTTCGGTCACTCGGCCGCAGCGAGACGGGAGAGCCATCCCGAGTAGAAGTTCAGATGCATTGACCGACGCTGGTAGGGCAACCCGGGCGGGCAGTTCCGGCATCGGAACCGGACGGGGACGTGGACGGGCAGGCAGGGCGGCAGGAACAAGCGGACGGACAAGCCGTTCACCGCTCGGGACAGGAGGTCGTGTCATGGCGGTGACAACCGGGGACGACGTCTTGGGCCTCGTCATTCCCGACGGCCGGGAGCCACCGGTGGCCGACGCGCTCCGCGCGGCACCTCTCGGCCCAATGATCGGGCCCCCTCTCGAGGAACCCGACTTGGCTGATGGCTGCAGCGATCACCGAGGGGTACCCCATGGTGGGCTCACCTCGTGGAAAATGCGGCGGGTGCGACTTGATCTGGACAGCATCGACTGGGCGTCGTTGACGCACGCGTACGGAAGTGCCGAGGACGTGCCTGGCCTCATCCGTGATCTGCGGTCGTCCGACGCCGAGGTCCGTAGCGCGGCAATGTACGAGCTGTACGGCAACATTTACCACCAGGGCACCCGCTACGAGGCCAGCGCATACGCGGTCCCGTTCCTGCTGGAGCTGCTGGCCGACCCCGCCACGCCCGCCCGGCACGAAGTCATTCAGCTGCTCTCCTGCCTCGCTGTCGGTTACACGCCTTACGACATACCCGCCGGCGGCTTCCCCATCGCCGAAATCCGCAACGACCTGGCCCAAGTCCCCGAGGAAACCTGGCGCCGCTGGTCGCAAGCGATGAAGGACTGGTACGAGGTCGTCAGTACAGGGCAGAGGCGGCCGCTTCCGCTCACCAAGCCCGAGCGGCGCCTGCTCGAGACCCGGCACGCGCTCGCCGCATACGATGCCGTCCGGGCCGGCGTCCCGCTGCTGTTGTCATGCCTGGCTGACCCAGACGCCGAGGTGGTCGGGGAGGCGATCCATGCCTTGGCCTGGTTTTCGGAGGAGATGACCTCGATCCGCCCCCGCCTGCTCGACATCGCCTCCGACGACCAGCGCCCGGCGCAGACAGTGGGAGCGGCGCTGGTCGCGTTAGGACTGGTCGGCGGTGCGTTGACGCAGCCGGTAGCGGACCTGCTCGACAGGAACCTCGCAGGTACAGATCCCGACTTGAGATGGGCGGCTGCTGTGGCGTGGGCGCAGCTGGCCGGTGAAGAGGTGCCGGAGGCGGCAATAGCCGAGCTACGCGGATGGGCGGCGGCCGTTCGCCAACAGGACACCGGGCAGACAATCTGGGAAGCGAGCCCCAGCTACGTGGCACTCGACGTGCTCGACGCCTTCGCCGCGCCGGTGGCCGCGCAGGTGCGGTCGGACCTCGTTGCGGCGGTGCTCGCCGAGCAACCCACGTCGAACTGGCACAACCATTTCAACGTGGTGCTGGGGTACGCGTTTCCGCGCATGGAGTCGGATCATGGCCGCGGCTTCGAGGAGCTGACGGCGGCGCAGCGGGCGGCGGTCGCCTGGCTCATCGATAACCCGCATGTGTTCGGCTCTTCGGGGCCTCAAGGCCCGCTCCGCCAACACGGCCTGCCGACAACTCACGAGGCGCTACGCGCTTACGCCGGCCTGATCGGGTAACAGCCCACGCCGCCGCCGTCACGATCGTGCAGGCCATCCTTGTCCTGCAAGCTGCACAGGACGCCGGCCGCTCAGGATGAAGATGGCCAGCAGTTGTTGGCTAGCCGTTGAAGTGTTCCCAGTCGAGGCGAGAGCGTAGGGGCCGCAGGGCTGAGCGTTGCCGGCTGCCGATGCTCAGCCAGATACCATTCTCGCCATAGTCGGCGGCCATGACGACCAGTCCGGAAGCCACCCAATGGCGCGTCGGATCGCCAGGTACCAGCATCGGCTGGGTGTGCCAGCAGAGCGCCGCGATGACCGGCCATAGGTGTAGTCCTCACCCACACCGGGCGCGGAGACCGCAGAGCGGACCGCCGCACCCAGAAGTTCCCGCCACGGCTGCGGCGGATGGAACGCCTGTTCCGCCCCAGCGCCGCCAGCTCTGGGGGACGTTTCCCGGTCGGCCGGTGATTTCCTCGGCCACCCGGAACCGCACCGCGTCCCGCTCCTGCGGGCTGAGGGCATGCGCGCGCCTTGCGGTCCGAGGTCCCACTCCCGCAGCAGCGCGTCGGCGCCGCTGCCGCAGTCTAGCCAGGCCAGATGCTGGGTACGCGGCCCGAGCCGGAACTGCCGCAGGTAGTCCTCCATCAGCTGGCCCTCGGGCAGCAGGTGGGAGTTGGGATCGACGGCGCCGTCGGGGCTGGCCAGCCCGTCGCCGAAGACGTCGTCGTTGATCTCGCAGTCCGCGGCGATGTTCATCCGCAGCCGCTCCCCCGGCCAGGTCAGCCCCCGTTCCCGCGCGACCCGATCGCCGCGCCCGTGGCGGTCGGCCCTCGGTTGCAGGAGCCCACTTGGTCTTCATGCGCCCGAATAGTCCAAACGGCAACGTTGACTAGCCGCTCCCACTTTAGTCCAGCGGTTCAGCATTTCCCGGCGCCGATCGACGGCCCGCGCGCTCGGGAACGTAAACAACAGGCGTTCACCGTCGATCTCGAAGTGCGCCCGGCCGGGCCTTTCGATGACCTTCAGCCGGTGGCGGCGGCCCCAGACGTAGTGCGATTCGCCCGTCACCATGTCCCGCTCGGACTGCCGCTCCGCGGCCTGGAGTTGCTCGCGCTGCCGCCTGATCGGGTTGATGAGGTTGGTCTCCTCTGGAGTGAGGCTCAAGGGCCGCGCCGCAGCAGCGCCGGCGTGCCGCCGATGAGCGCGTTGCCGATTCTGACGTGCGCGTCGAGGAAGGTGAGTGGCCTGCCCGGCTCAAGGGACTCAATCCAGAGCGACGCCTTGGCCAGTTCGACGGCCATCGGGGTGACAGCCACTCTGCTGGAGAGCAGCTGCGAACTGATTGCCCGATTCTGGACCACGAAGCGGCTGGCGAAGATCACCGTCGACGCCGTAGATGCAGCGGGAGACGACCTTGCGCAGCGCGTGGCGCACGGCGTCGACGGTCGGTTACTGCTTACTTCGACCTCGTGAATGACGACCGTCGTTTGCTGGGATCGATGGCGCAAAGTGTTCGCCCGCCAGCGCCTTTAGCGATTCGCATCGGCGGGTGTCAACCTGCAAATCCGCCGATTGATCAAGCAGAAGCAAGCACGCCGACGAGGTGCGCTGGGACCAGTTGTTCGGCCGGGTCGACGTCCGCCACCGGGTGCTCGGTAATCGTATCGAGCAGGTCGGCGACGTGCACGCCAAGGTCGGCATCGACCACGTTGTCCTTCGCCCGGCTGGCGGCCGTCTCCACCTGCCCAGCCAGCCACGCGCCGAGCTTGCGGTGCACGATGTGCAGGGTCCGCAGCGCCCACGCGACCCGTTCGGCCTCAGCCAGCAGCGCGTCGTCGTTGACGGCGCGGGCGAAGCGGGCCACGTCGGCGCTGTCGGCGGGGCCGTCGACGGTGCCGCGCATCCAGTGCCCGACCGCGCCGGCGGTCGTGACCGTCGTGCCGGTCATCCGGTCCAGGATCTGCTGCTGCGTCAGGCCGCGGTCGCGGGCCGCCGCAGCACGGGCGTGCCAGAAGTCGACCAGCATGCGCAGTGCCGCGTACTCGGTTCGCTCGGACAGCTTCTCCGTCAACGCCACCCGCAGGTAGGTGCGGGCGGCCCTGTCGACGAGCAGCAGCACGTCGCCGCTCTGCAGCACCTTCGCTGCGACCCGGGACAGGGTTGGGCCGCGGCGGCGGGTCACGAGCTCGTTCGCCGGCAGCCACAGCACCCGGGGGCCGTTCGGGTCGTCCAAGTGCACCGCGATCGCCGGCACGTCGCTGTCGGTGCTGGTTTGCTCGCGGACGGGCAGGGTATCCGGGTCGTCCTCGGCGGCGGCCATCACCGCACGCAGCACCCCGGTCACGTCGACGGCGAACGGGTCCCACGCGGTGTCTTCCGCGCTGGCCATCTCGTTCGCGTCAACGGGCCGCAGGACGCCTCCGTCAACGACCCGGATCGCGGCAGCCGGGTCGGTCTCGACCGGCCCGCAGCCCGAAGTCACACCTAGCGCCGCGGCCGACACGGTGACGGCCTCCGTCCGCAGGTGCGCCATCCGCGCCCGTGCCGCGACCGCCTGGCGCACCGCACGGCGTCCTTCCAGCGGCCCGCACGTCAACTGCAGCACCGCCGGCGCGGGCGGCAACGTCAGCAGCCCGGACCGGCTGCGCGGCAGCGTCCCGACGACGGCCAGCGGCACGCCCGGCCCCACCATGCCACGCGCGGCGGCGGTCACCGTCCGCACCGCGACCGTCTGCTCCCATCCGAGCGGGGTCCGTGGCGATTCCGTGAGTGCGGCCGTCACCGTGGCGGCAGCAGACGCGCCGCGCACCAGCAGGATCGCCCGCTCCCCTGCCTCGACCCGGGCCGTGACCCAGTCGATGAGCTGGCCGGTCCGTGGCTGCTCAGTCGCTGCGCGGAGTGCGTCGGTGAGCGCGTCCGCGAACCGCAGCCACGCGTCCCGGCTCGAGCCGGCCGCGTGCTCGGCGTAGCCCCGGGCGATCTCGACCAGCGTCCCAAGCCGCATCCGGTACGGGTTCGCGCCGGGGAGCCGGTCGTACACGTCCGGGCGAACCGGGATGGACGCGACCGCGTGGAACGCCTGCCACGCCCATCGCAGCCCGACGGGGTCAGCAGTCGCGGTACCTGCTAGCTGGCCTGCCGCCTTCCACAACGTGTCGAGGGCCGGGTCCAGCACCGTGCCCGGCTGCGGCACGACGATGTCGACCACGGCGGCGCCGGTGGCCTGCAGCTGCTGCGCCGCGGCGAACACCGCCCCGGCGCCGGCCGTGCGGGGCGTCGCGGCCGGGCCGGCGAGCGCCGGCAGGCAGGCGGCGTCCCACGCCCACACCACGCCTCCGACGCTGCGGACGACGTCCAGGCCGGCGTCGTACGGATCGCCGGTCAGGTAGACGACCGGGATCCGGCGCCCGGTCTGCTGTAGCACCGCGGCGAGCTCGTCGGCCGTGGCGGCGCCGGCCGCGACGATGACGCCCTCGAGCCGCTCGAGCAGCGGGAGCAGCCGCGCCACCCGCCCGGTCAGGTACACCCGGCCGCCCGCGTCGAGCTTCGACCGGCCGATCACTTGCGGCTGCCCTGCCGCGGTCACCACTGCGCGCGGCACGAAGTCGACCAGACGCTGCGTCCGGAACGCCAGCTCGTCGTACAGGTCCCGGTCGGCCAGCCGAACAGACGCGACTCCGATCTGCGGGTTCAGCCTGCCACGGTGTAGCGCGGCCGCGACGGCCGCGGACGCGGCCAGCACCACCGGCGCCGCGGTGACGGATGCCGGCACCACGACTGCCAGCGGAATGCGGGCGGTCATTGCGGCGTCCGCCGCCCGCAGCAGTTCGGCATCCAGGACGGTCGGTGCGAACGGCAGCGGCCGGCTGCCACCCCTTCCGCGCATGAGGAGTCCGGACAGGACGCAGTCGCTCAACCCGCGGGTCCCGGCAGCTGCCATGAGCCAGAACGATAAACCTGCCCCGATTGGGGCCGATCAGCCATCTCGAGATCATCTTTCTTGTCGGTCGTACCTTGGTCGTACAGTGACCCGAACATCGGCGCGGCTGCCACGACGGCAGCTCCGCGGGCGGCGGCAAGCCACCAGGGGAGGACGCGGGCAGTGCGCAGCAGCGAACACAGCGCGGACCACGACACCGGCGACACCCCGGGCATGGCGGCTGCCGCCGTCGAGGGCGCCGAGAGCAGCGGCCAGGACGGGAAATCGCACACCGCTGGCTCCGCTCTCACTGAGCAGGAGAGCGAGACGCTGCGCCGCGCCAAGATCTGCCGCGCCGCGGCCGGGCACCTCACCCAGGCCGACTTGATGAGCGAGCTGCCGCGGCTGAGCGGCGGCGATGCCTCGTGGGTGCGGCGGCAGACCAAGATGCGCCCCAACGCTCCGATCGCGGCGCTAGCCCGCGCGGTGCGCACGAGGCTGGTCCGCTCGGATGAGAAGCGGATTGCGTTGATCCTGCACGACTGCCTGCACTATGGAGTCCTGTCCACTCACGCCGCCTCCAAGCTAGAACTCGCCGAGCTGGCCGCCCTGCTGGCTGGCGACATCGACGGCATGAACGGCCTGGGTGACGAGCCGATCTACCAGTCCCTGCTCGACGCCGAGGAGTTCGGCACCACCCGGACAGCGCGGGTTGCGGCCTGGGCGTCGATGGTGTGCATGGGGCACTCGGCCGACGTCGCGGCGCTGGCCTGGCTGGTCGCCGACCCGCCGGAGGAGTGGTCGGATGCGCAGCGGCAGGTGCTGGCCGACGTGTGGGACAGCGTGCGGGCCCGGACGCCGGACATGCCGGAGAAACCGATGCGGTTCGAGGATCTGGTCGAGGTCATCATCGACGCCGACGCTGTGCTGCACAGCGACGAGTTCGACGACGTCGACGAGCCCGCCGGCCTCGAGGAGCCCGCAGCGGCACTCCCAGCCGTGACCGATGCGCCCGGCGGCTCCCCTCCGGCAGCGGTCGGCGCGCCGGCTGTCGAAAGCGGCGTCGCGGCCGAGCCGACCGAGCGAGACATGCCGTCGTTGCAGCGCGAGCTCGACGACCTCGAGCAGCTCCGCAGCCACGTGGAGGACGAGGTGGCTCCCGCCCTCGCCGCCGCCGCGGCTGCCGGACGACTCCCGGCGGAAGCCTACGTCGTCGCGGTCACGATTTACACCCGCCAACTCACCTCGGCGTTCGAGGCGGTCGCGCGGCTGACGGGAAATGCGCGGCCAGAGACGCTCGCAGACGCCCGGCATGCGGTCGAGGATGCGTTGGCCGCCGCGCAGGAAGCGGACCAGGCGACCGCCCGGCTGGACCGGGTCCGGCAGCTCGCGACGCTGCGCGCGCCGGAGTACGTCGCCGCGGCCGTCGCGCAGGTGGCGGAGCTGGCCGGCAGCGTCGACGACACGACTGCGGCGGAGACCGTCGCGGGCCTCGATGCGCTGCTGGAGATCGTTGAGCTGGACGGCCGTGATCCGGCGCGCGCCGTCGGGCTCGGCAGGCTCGTCAGCTCGGCGGTGCCGGTCGCGATCCCGCTGCTCATGTTCGCCACCACCGCCGGCACCCTCACCTACACCCCGGCCGCCGCCGAACGCGCCAGCGCGGAACCCGCTGGAACCGAGGCCGCGGACGTGCCCGGCCCGGCTGAGCCCGCCGCAGAAACGCCTCCCGCCGCCGAGGCCGCCGCAGACGAAGCGGGCACCGCTAGCGTGACGGACGAGCAACGCGCCACCCAACTGGCTGCCTCCGCCACCGACGAGCAGGCCACCAGCTCGGCCGAGCACACCGAGACCCCTTCCCCGGCCGCCAACCTCGCCAGCACGGACGAGCCGAGCCCGCAGGGAACGGTCACGGAGGAGGGCGCCGAGGCCAGCACCCATTCGGAGCCGGACCTCGAGGACATCCTCGCCGGGCTCAACCTCACCGTCCCGCCGCCGCCCACCACCCCCCAGCCCCGCCACGCCCCGCCAGAGGAGATCACCGAGCCCGAGCTGTCGACCGCTGAGCCGTTGGCCGCCGATGCACCGGACAACAGCGACGCGTGCACGATCTACGCCGACCTGCTCAACCACGACCAGTACGCGCTCGCGTACTGGCTCACCACCGCCGAAGGCGCCCCGGCCTCGCTCCGCACCGCGAACCGGCTCGCCGCGCACGCCGCCGCGATCAAGACCTCCACCGGCTCAAACGCGGCCGCCTTCGCCGCCGCCGTCACCGACCTCGACGCCGACGCCGTCCGCGACATGCCCGCCACTCAGATGCTGATCTACGGCGCCGCCGTCCGCGCCGGGCTGCTGTCCCCGTCGGCCGGTGCCGCCGGTCCCCTCCGCGACATCGCGACCAGCATCCCTCGCTACGGCAAGGCGGTCGATGAGCTCCACGAAGCGCTGCTCACCGCGATCTACAGCGGCGTCTACCTCACTCCGCGCAGCGTCGACGCAGTCGCCGAAGCCGCCGAAGCAGACCAGGTCCTGCAGACCTTGACCGCCGGCGCCGAAGAACTGCTCGCCACGTCCCGCACCATCCGCTACGCCCTTGCAACCGACCTGTGGCAGACGTGGAGGGCCCCCGACGGCTACCTCGGCCGACCGTTGAGCATCGTCGCCGCCGGGCAGACGGCCCCCGACGCGGTCGCGCTCGTCCGCGACCGGGTCGCCGAACTCCGCTCACGCGCCACCCTGGAAGCGACCATCGACCGCGACACGCCCCGCAGCTCGGGCAAGCGCAGCAAGCGGATCGAGTCCCGCGCCCGGGAGAAGCTGCTCGCCTGGACCGGGGAGGTCACCGAGCTGCTGTCGAACTGGATCACTGCCGTTGAGAACCTCACCGGCCCCGACGCCGAGTCGTGGATGAGCGACCCGATTACCGACCTGCGTACCCGGGTCGTCGCCGTCCGCAACCAGGCCATCGCCGAACTCGGCCGCCGCGGCGACACCGGCGTCAAGGCGCGGGACGCCGTTCACGAGGCCGGGCTGCGGCTGCTGACCGACGCCCTCGACCTGCTCGCCGGCACCGCCGCCGTCCCCGCCGGGCCGGAAGTTCCGGCCGACCGGCTCCTCGGCGGGCCGCTCTCCGGCGCCGCCGACCTGCCGCTCACCGGCGCCGGAGAGCCCACCCGCCCGATCACCACGGACGACGTCGTCACGGCCGACCGGACCGCTCTGACTGGCGCGGCCGGGTGGCGGGCCGCGTACGAGCAGCGGGCCGCCCGCCACGACCACGTCGGCACGCAACTGCTCATCGAGCACGTGCGCGCCCTCGACCCGCCGCTGGCCGCCGAGCTCGCCACCGCCCGGGACCAGGCCGTCGCCGCGTCCACGACCGCACTCGATACCGCGATCACGGCCCTGGTCACCCAGATTGACTCCGACCGGCTCTTCGGCCGCGTCACAGTTCAGGAGTGGACCGACCTGTCCACCCGGGTCCGCGCCCACCAGGCCGGACCGCGCGGCACCCGCCGCGACTACGACGTCATGTTCGCCGACCTCGCCGCCATCGAGGCCGACCGGGCCGCCGCCGTCGGGCGCACCATCGTCGCCGCCCGCGCCGCGCTCGACACGACCGGCATGGACCCCGAGGACGCCGACCGGATCCAGCGCCGCCTCGACGACGGGGACCTCACCACCGCCGCCGAGTACGTCGAGACGCTCGCCTCCGGCCGACAACTACCCGGCCCGCGGGACGACGTCGACCACCTGCGCCGATTCTTCCCCGCGTTCTGCGACGTGTTCGCCGCCCGCCAGGCGCTGAGCAACGGCACGCACCCGCTGCTGCGCGACCTGCAGCTGGCGCTGCCGGCCGGGCGGGTCCCAAGCGACCCGGCACTGGCCGCGCTGCTCACTGACGCCGGCCTAAACCTGGCCGAAGTGACCCGTGGCAAGACCGTCGCCGAACGGGTCGAGCACTGGAACCGGCTCGCGGTCAGCCGCTCGTTCGACGCCCGCATCGGCAGCGTCAAGGCCGTCCTCGAGCAGGTCGGGTTCATCTTCGACAAGTCGACCAACCCGCCGGTCAAGCGCGGGCAGGGCGGCGGGCGGGGCTCGTGGCTGGACCTGCACGGCGTCCGCGCGACCGCCGGCAAGGCGCTCATCCCGGCCTTCGGGACGGCGATGAGCCCGTCCGGGGACACGCTGCGGCTGCTCGCGGTGTGGAAGACCCCGACGCCGGCCGAGCTGGTGGAGATGCTGCGCAGCGAACCGACCGACCGGTCGATCGTACTGCTGTACTTCGGCACCCTGGACGCCACCGCCCGCCGCGAACTGGCCCGCCAGTTCCGCAGCGGCCGCAAGCTGCCGCCGACCGCGGTCATCGACGACGCGGTGATCGCCTACGTCGCCTGCCAGCCGGCCCCCGGTCGGGACGTGACGATGTCGGTCACGCTGCCGTTCACGTTCTCGTCCCCGTTCACCCCGGACGTGCCCGGCGTCAACGTGCCGCAGGAGATGTTCTACGGCCGGGCCGAGGAACGCGACAAGGTCGTCGACATGATGGGTCCGTGCGTCGTGTACGGCGGCCGGCAGCTGGGCAAGTCCGCGCTACTGCGCGCCGCCGAGCGCGAGTTCGACGACGGCACCACCCGGCACGCGATCTACGAGTCGATCTTCCACATCGGCAAGTCCGCCCCGGCCGAAGCGGTCTGGACGACGCTGTGGCCGCGGCTGGCGAACAAGGGCATCGTGCCCGAGACCGTCCCGGCCGGCGACGTTGCGGCCGCGCTCACCGGGCACGTCGCCGACTGGGTGACTGCCCGCCCGGGCCGGCAGCTGCTGCTCCTGCTGGACGAGTCCGACTCGTTCCTCGACGCCGACGCGAACGCCGTCAGCGGAATGTTCCCCCAGGTCGTGCAGTTCAAGTCGCTGATGGAACTCACCCACCGCGCGGTCAAGGTCGTCTTCGCCGGCCTCCACCAGACCGCCCGGTTTGAACGGCTCGCCAACCACCCACTCGCGCACTTCGGCGAGCCGGTCTGCGTCGGGCCGCTCGCGCCCCAGGCAGCGTACGACCTTCTCACCCGGCCGCTGCACGCACTCGGGTTCCGGTTCGCCGACACCGACCAGGCCGCCCGGGTGCTGGCGCTGGCAAACAACCAGCCGGCTTTGATCCAGCTGTTCGCCGCGCGGCTGCTGCGCAACCTGCAGGGCGCGCCCGTCCTCGGCGACGCGCCGCCGCAGATCATCGTCGCTGACGACGTCGAGCAGGTGTGGGCCGACCCGACGCTGCGGCGCCAGTTCCGCAAGCGGTTCGACTGGACCCTCGACCTCGACCCGCATTACAAGGTGATCGCGTACAGCGTCGCGCAGAACGCGCACGCAGTCGGCGTCGACGCCGCGATGTCCCCCGGCGAGCTACGCGCCGAGTGCGAGCAGTGGTGGCCAGCCGGCTTCGCCGCCGAGGACATCCGCGCTAGTGAGTTCCGCGCCCTGCTCGACGAGTGCGTCGACCTCGGGGTGCTGTCGGTAACCGAGCGCGGCTACCGGCTTCGGACCCCGAACGTGCTCGACCTGCTCGGCAACCGCGACGAGATCGACGAGGTCCTCGAGCGGGCTGAGTCGTTCGAGGCGCCGGAGTCGTTCGACGGGTCGCTGATGCGGCCGGTGTACGGCGCCGGGCCGACCCGGGCGCCGCTGACCGCGCAGCAGATCGCCGACCTGCTCGCCGCCCGCCGCCAGGTCCGGATGCTGGTCGGCTCGGCCGCGCTCGACGTGGACCGGTGCCTGGCGGTGCTGGAGAAGGAGAACGAGAACGCTGCGTCCGGCAACCGGAAGGCGGTCCTGTCCCGGGCTACGCCGGGCGGGCTGAAGAACAAGTGCCGCAGCTTGCCGCTCCAGAGTGCTGGGCACCACGCCGTCGTCCTGGTCGACCTGAAGGACGCGACCGCCGACGCGGCGCTCGAGGTGTGGCGGCAGGCCCGGGAGCTGATTGCGGCGCACATCGGCGGCACCCTCGGGATTGTGCTGGTCAGCGGCCCCCCGCAGGCCGCCGCGTGGCCGGTCGTGGCGCGGGAGTCGGATACGTCCTCCGGCCTGACCGAGCTGCGCCGCTACGACGACACCGATCTGCGTCTGTGGTTCGCGCAGGAGTCGCTGCCCTTCCAAGACGCCGCGTCGCGGGCCGAGCTGCTGGCCACGACCGGCGGCTGGCCGAGGCTCCTGGACCGGCTCGCGCAACACTTGGCCGGCCGGGACAGCGGCACGGTCAGCGACCCGCTCGACGACGTGCGGACCTGGCTGGGCAGCCACGCCCGGGACCTGGTCGTCGCCGCCGGCGTGACCGCAGACGGGTCGCTGCAGCAGGCGTGGGAGTTCCTGGTGAGGCAGATGGCCGGCGAGGCCGTCGACCTGGAGACGTTCGCCGAGTTCCTCGAGCTGCACGCCGCGACCGGCGAGCCCGGCAGCGAACAGCTCACCGCCGCCAGGCTGGCCGCGAACGGATACACCGGCACCGGGGACGTCGTGCAGGTTCTGCGCGCGCTCGGCGTGCTGCTCGGCGACGGCCTGGGCGAGTACCGGATAGAGCCGATCCTGGCCACAGCGACCCGGAGCGCCGCGTGAGCCGCACCCTGCCGCAGCTCGTCCAACAGCTCGTCCTCGACGCGGCCCGGCACGCCGTCCAGGCGCCGGCGCTGGCCGGGACCGACCCGCACCGGCTCGCGCAGGCCAACCGACGCGCCATGCTGCAGCTGATCGCCCGCCGCCGGCCGTTGCGCGAGGAGCTCACCGCCCGGTACGCCGACGAGCCGACGCTGCAGCAGCCGACCGTGCGGGCCCTACTCAGCGGGGACGCGGCCGTGGCCGAGTCGGCCGCGAACACGCTCACCGACCCCGCCGGCGTGCGCCGCCTCGCCCGCAGCTGGGTCGGCAGCGCCACCCCTGCTCCCGTGCAGGCCAGCCCCGCCGACGGGGTGGCGCCGGTGGACCGGCGCCGGCACGCGCGGACCGCCCGCAAGATCGCCGACCTGCAGGAGGCCCGCGACGTCGCACGCGCCCAGCGCAACACCGCGCAGGCCGAGGCCCGCGACTTGGCCCGGCAGCTAGCCGCCACCCAGGGCGACCTGGAGGAGGCCGGCACCGTCATCGAGGCGCTGCGGGCCGAGCTGAACCTGGAGCGGGAAGCAGCCGCAGCCCGGTCCACCGACCTGCTCGCCGCCGCTGCGGTCCTCGCCGCGGCCGCCGCCCCGTCCGGCACCGGCGACACCGACGACCCGCGCACACGCGAGCTCGCCAACGACGCCACCGCGGTCCCGTCCGACACGCGGCTCGCCGCCGCGCTCGCCGCCGCCGGTGTGGCGCCAGCCGCGTTCCGGGCCGTGCTGGCCACCCTGCTCACCCCGCCGATCGCGCCGGTGCCCGCGGTGGCGACGCCGCGGGAGATCGCGTTGACCCCGCTCGGTGCCGGCACCGAGATCGGCGGGTCGGCCATGCTCGTCTCCGCCGGCGACGTGCGGATCCTCGTCGACGCCGGGATGCGGCCCAAGCGGCGCATCGACGACGCCGGCCCGCCGCACATCGACGTCGTCCGCCGCGGCGGCCGCCTAGACGCGATCGTGATCACGCACGCGCACAACGACCACGCCGGGTACGTGCCGGCGCTGACGGCTCAGTTCGCGAACGTGCCGGTGTTCTGCACCGCGGAGACCGCGGCGCTGCTGCCGACGATGTGGCAGGACTCGGTGAAGGTGTTCGACCGGACCCGCAGCGACTACGTCGAGGCAGGCGAGCCGCCCGCCGAGCCGCCGTACACGCGGACGCAGGCCCTCGCCGCGCAGCGGCGTCTCGAGCCGATCGCGCTCGCCCGGACCGTCGAGGTGGCCGACGGCGTCACCATCGAGCTGTTCCCGGCCGGGCACATCCTCGGCGCGGCCGGCGTCGTCGTCACCGCCGGCGACCGCCGGGTCACCGTGACCGGGGACGTGTCCACGCTCGCGCAGCTGTCCGTGCCCGGCCTGATCGTGCCGGACGCGGCCCGCGGCTCGGACCTGCTCGTCATCGAGTCGACGTACTGCGGCCAGCGCGGCACCAACCGGGACCTGGAGGTGGAGAAGTTCATCAACATGGTCGCCGAGACCGTCTCCGCCGGCGGACGGGTGCTCGTCCCGGCGTTCGCGCTCGGCCGGGCCCAGGAGGTTGCGCTCACCCTGCGCGACCGGCTGCCGGACGTCCCGGTCCTCATCGACGGGCTGGCCCGGCACGTGTCCTGGATCTACGAGCAGGAGACCGCCGGGACCGACCGGCCGCTACGGATCTACGGCGACGGCGTGCAGGAAGTCCGCGACACCAACCGGCCCTACCTGCTCAAGAGCTTCCGCAAGGGAGTGGTCGTGACGACGTCCGGGATGCTCGCCGCAGGACCCGCGGTCCGGTGGGCCCGGGAGATCCTGCCGGACCCGAACTCGGCGCTGCTGGTCGCCGGCTACCAGGACGAGGACTCCCCCGGCGCGGAACTGCTCGACCTGTCCAACGGCGGCAACGGCACCCCGGGGGGCCGCGGCGGGCCGCGCACGTTCCGCCTCGACGCCGACGACGTCGCGGTGAACGCGCGGGTGGAGCAGTTCGGGCTGTCCGCGCACGCCGACCGACGCGGCCTATCCGCGATCATCAACGAGGTCGCGCCGCGCGAGGTAATGCTGGTGCACGGCGTGGAACGCAAGCAGCGGGACTTTGCCGACAACCTCACCCGGCGCGGCTACGCTGTCGCGCCGACCCGGCACTGGCAGCGCTGAACCCCGCCGTCCGGCGGTGATCTTCCGCAATGTGGGTGGTGGCGGGTACCGTCCGGGTTAGCCCACGCGCCAGCCGCTGACCGCCCCGGCCGCACCCGGCGCCGCAGGCCGACAACTGCACACTGACCGTCCCCGTCCCGACCAATGACTGCCGCGCGAGCCCCTGGGTGGGCGGACGCGGCCCGGTGCCGCGCGCCGCCACCTGCAGGAGCCCAGCTTGACGGTCTCACCCGCTCCGATCTCGGGCGCCGTACCCGCCCCGGTTCCGGCTGCCGGACCCGCCGCGGTGCCTGCTGCGACGGCGGCGCAGCGGTACGACGCGCTGCTCGGCAGCCTCGCCCGCCGGGTCATCGACATCGCCACCGGCACGCTCATCCCGACCGGGACGCGGCTGCCCGACCCGCCCGCGCAGCAGCGGCTGTGGCTCGGCATGCTCGCCAGCGCTCCGAAGCTCATTGCCGAGGCCGCCAACGGCTACACGTACGGGGAGCGGCTCGTCCCGCCCGCGCAGGGCTTCACGTTCCGGGTGCCGGCGCTGCCGGTCACGCTCGAGTTCACGGTGTCCGCAGCCGCGTACGTCGCGCTGCACCCGACCCTGGAGGAGCAGAAGGCGGCGGTAACTGCCGCCTCCGACCCGGGCGCCGGTGCCGCTGCCCCGGCGGCGGGGTCGGCCGGGGCCCCGACGGCCGGCCGCGGGCGTCCGCTGGCTGCAGTGTGGACGAAGGTCGCGATCGACCCCGTCACCGTCACCATGCCCCTTGCCGCCGGCACCACCGGCACCGTACGGGCCGGAGAGGACGAGCTCGCCGCCGCGCTGCGGTCCGCGGTCCGGCCGCCGGCCGGCTCGGAACTGCACCGGCCGCGGCGCCTTTCCCCCGCGCCCGGCGGCAGCCTGCCGCGCCCGGACGACATGCTGGATGCGACCACGTGGGCCGGATACTGCGCGGCGAACCTCCTCGACGCCGACGACGTGCCGCCGCCGGAGTTCCGCGCCGCCATCGAGCTCGACATCACCCCCGGCGACGGGTACGTCGAGATCCTCGCCGCGGTCGTCAACCTCACCCCGGCCCCAAACCAGCAGACCGTCGACGGCGCGCACGCCTACCAAGCGAGCTACCTGAACACGCATCTGTACGAGGTGCAGCTGACCTGCGACACGGACGCGCCGCTCGTGCCATATCAGCTCGAACAGGTGCAGCAGTCCTACCGGTACGACCGGACCGTCCCCGCGCTCGGGCACGCCTGCCCCGTCGACGTCACCCGCACCAGCGGCCGCACCCGGCTAACGACTCTGTACGCCGCCGAGCAGGCGACCACTCGGGTCCACCCGCGCCGGAGAGTCACGCTCCCGGACGGGACCCTGTCCACCCTCGACACGTCGTTCACGGCCCTGATCGCCGACCCGGTTGCAGCGGTGAGCGCGCTCGTCGACGCGCACCGCGCCTGGGCCGAGGGCGAATGGAGCACCGCCGCGCTCGACGTCCGCGCCGCGGCCCGCGGGTGGGACACCACAGCCCGCGCCGACGCCGACGCCGACGCCCAGGCCGCTCGTGACGAGGTCGCCTGGGTCGCCGCCGGGCTGGAGCTGCTGCGGACCGACCCGCAGGTCCGGGACGCGTTCGTGCTCGCGAACCGGGCCGTCGCGGCTGCCGCGAACGGCAGTTACGACGCGTGGTTCCCGTTCCAGATCGCGTGGCTGGTTGGCTGCCTGCCCGGCATGGTCGACCCGACCGGGCACCCGGACGTCGAGATCGTGTGGTTCGCCACCGGCGGCGGGAAGTCCGAGGCGTACCTGGGCCTGATGCTCACCACCCTGTTCTACGGGCGGCTCACCGGCGTCACCGCCGGCGCGCAGGTGTGGGCCCGGTTCCCGCTGCGGCTGCTCGCGCTGCAGCAAACCGAACGGTTCACCGCGATGGTGCTGCACGCCGAGCTGCTACGCCGCGACCACCCGCACATCGCCGCCGGTGACCCGTTCGGCATCGGGTACTTCGTCGGCGGCACCAACACCCCGAACCGGCTGCAAGCGCCGGACCCGACCAACCCGTACTACCGCGGCCAGGACCCGCACTCCGCCACAACCGCCGAGGCGTGCCGGATCCTCGCCGACTGCCCGCTGTGCCGGCAGCCGCTCGAGGTCGCCTTCGACGAGCCGTCCTGGACAATGCAGCACCGCTGCCGCAACGCCGCCTGCCGGATGACCGGCGTGCTGCCGGTGTGGGGCATCGACGACGAGATATACCGGCACGCACCGGCGGTGCTGGTCGGCACCGTCGACAAGCTCGCCCAGCTCGGCCAGTCCCGCGAGTTCCAGGTACTGCTCGGTCGCGCGCACTCCCGCTGCCCGCGGCACGGCTACACCGGCAACCCGACGTGGTGCGCAGTGTTCGGATGCAAGCAGAGCCGGCAGCCGATCCCAGCAGGGTTCGGGCACGTCCGGCTCGAGATCGCCGACGAGCTACACCTGCTCGATGAATCCCTCGGCGCGCTCGACGGCATGTACGAGACGCTGCTGCAGGCCATCAGCGAGGACCTCGGCAACCCGCCAATGCAGATCGTCGGCGCGACCGCAACCATCGAGGGCTACAAGAACCAGGTGCAGCACCTATACCGCCGCGACGCACGCCGGTTCCCGGTCAACGGGCCCGACGTCGGGGAGACGTTCTGGTCCACCACAGCCGCCGAGGAGCCGCAGCGCCGCTACCTCGGAGTCCGGCCCCGGTCGATCACGATGGTCACCGCGACCCGCGAGGTCGCGCTCACCCACGCCGCCTGGCTCGCCGAACTGCTCACCGACCCGGCCACCGTGCTCGCCGAAGCCGGCCTCGACGCGACCGACCCTCTGCTGGTCGACGAGGCCCGCGCCGCCGGCCGCGACCTGTACGAGGTGTTCATCGCGTACTGCCTGCGCAACGAGGACCTGACCAGCTTCACCCGCGACCCGGAGGTCCGGGCTCTGCTGGGCAGCCAGCCGAACCTGGCCGTCATCAACGGCGACGCCGAACCGGCCGCGATCCGGCGCGCCGTCGCCCGGCTGACGAACCCGCCGGCCGCCGCCGACGACCGGGTCACGATAATCGCCGCGACCAAGGCGATCGGGCACGGCTTCGACGTCGGCCGGCTCGGCGTCATGACGGTGATGGGCACCCCCACCTCCGCCGCGGAGATCATCCAAGCGTCCGCCCGGGTCGGGCGCCGCTGGCCCGGCCTGGTCGTCAATGTGATCAATCCGACCCGAGACCGGGACCTGTCGGTGTTCCGGTACTACGCCGACTGGATCCGGTTCCTCGACCGGCTGGTGCACAAGGTCCCGGTCAACCGGGAGTCACTGCCGGTGCTGCGCCGGGTCCTGTCCGGCGGGCTGATGGCGTGGCTGCTGCAGGTTCACGACCGCGACTGGCTCACCGGCGCCCCCCGCCGCAAGACCCTCGCCGACTCGACCGCCTTCGCGGCCGCAGTCACGGCCGGGTTCGTCGACCGCGCCCTGCTCATCGGCAACCTCTCCCGCGGGTTCGGGATCCACCCGAGCAGCGTGTACCACCAGCTGCACCGGAATGCGGTCGCGGCGTGGGTCGACGACCGGCTCGCCGGGCTGCCGATGCAGGCCGAGCCCGGCAAACGGCTTCCGGACCTGCTCACCCCGCCGGTGCCGCGGTCGCTGCGCGACGTCGAGGAACCCATCACCATCTATGCCGACCTGTAACCAGCGCCGGCCCGCCCTCCCCGTTCTGCCCGGCCCTGCTTCAAGGAGACGCCCCCCGATGGCGATCGAGACGCTCAACCGGACCAACATCCAGGCGCTGTGGCGGTACATGCCCGGGCAGCCGTACAACTTCGGCACGAAGGCCGCCGTCGTCGGGGAACCGCCGCGGCAGACCAGCCCGCTCGGCATCCCGGAGGCGTGGGTAGAGGCGCAGCTGCGCCGCCTGATCCGCCCGTTCGCCGAGGCCGCGTCGAACATCCCGAACAGCGGCCCGGAGCTCGACATCATCGACCGGCGCAAGTATGAGCTGGTCCGCGCCGACGACCTGCGCGCCGCCCGGTTCCCGAACACGTACCTGTGCAGCGACTGCGGCGTGTTCCGGACCGTCCGCGCCGGCGAGCGGGTCCCGGACTGCGCCACGCACGGGCCGATGGAGCAGTTCACGTTCGTCGAGATCCACGAGTGCGGGCACCTCGGCGAGCTGCGGCCGCCGCATTGCGCGAACAGCTGCCGGGCCGCGATGCGGCTGTTCAACACTAAGTCGTTCAATATCGGCCGCTGGTACTGGTCCTGCTCCCGGTGCGGCACCCGCTCCGACCGGCCGGTCGCCCGCTGGTGCGAATGCCGGGGCGGCAAGGTCACCGTCACCCGGGTTCCGCAGACCTCCGCGTACTACCCGCAGCAGGTCACGGTGATCAACCCGCCGACGCGGGACACGTACGCCGCGCTCGCGCACGAGCACACCCACGCCGCCGCGCTCGCCCAGGCACTCGCCATTCTGCCGCCAGGCGTAGACGGGCTGCGGACCGCGGCCGGCGGGTCCGACGACGCGGTCGCCCAGTTCGAGGCGCTCGCCGCGGCCCTGGGGTGGAAGCCGGGGAATCCGCTGTACGACGCCGGCCTGGCCGACGCGCAGGCCAAGGCCGGCAGCGGGCCGGCGTGGCGCGACGACGTCGACGCGCTCGGGCTGGAGCCGGAACGGCTAGACCTGCTCGGCGAGGAATGCCTGCAGCTGTCGCTGGCCCGGTCGGCAAACGCGATGAGCGTCGAGGACCTGCTCGGCGAAGCCGCCGGCGGGCCGCTCGCCGCGGCGTACGGCACGTACCGGCCGCTGTTCGACCGGTACGGGCTGGCGGACGTGACACTGCTGCGGCAGCTGCCGGTCGCGTACCTCGTCGCGGGATACACCCGGGTCTCGCCGCGGGCGAGCACGGTGAACCGACGCGGCGACACCGTCATCACCCGGTTCAGGTTCTTCCCCGGCACCCGCAACGGGAAGTTCCCCATGTACGGGGTGCGGACTGAAACCGAAGGGCTGCTGTTCCGGATCGACCCGCTGCGGATCGTGACCTGGCTGGTTGACTCCGGTGTCGTCGACGACCCCGGCATCACCGACGCGGCCGCCGCGCAACGCTGGCTGTTCACCGTGTGCGACCCGGTCGTCGACCTGTTCGCCGAGCCGGAGAACAGAATCACCCGCGCCGTGCTCGGCCTGACGCACTCGTTCGCGCACCGCGCGATGAAGGCGCTCGCGGCCCGGTGCGGGCTGAACGTCGACTCCCTCGCCGAGTTCCTGTTCCCGAGCAACGGCGCGTTCCTCATCTACGCCAACACTCGCAGCGAGTTCATTCTCGGTGGACTGGAGCACGTGTTCCGGTTCGACCTGCCGGACGCGCTGACCGAGTTGGCCGCGGAGTCCCGGTGCGTGTTCGACCCGCCGTGCCGAGGCGCGTTCGGCGGGGCGTGCGCGGCGTGCCTTTACGTGTCGGAGGTGGCGTGCGCCCGTTTCAACACGGTCCTAGACCGGAATCTGCTGTTCGGGTCGCTCCCACCGGCTGGCGGCGCGGCGCCCAGCCCGGAGGAGATCACGTGGCGCGCGTTCTGGACGCCCTGACCCCGCTGACTGGGCTGCTTACACAGGCGGGCGACCCGGTGGCGGCCGCGCACCGGCTGGCCGCCTCCGCTGCGGCGGGCGCGGCGGGCTGCACGCTGGTCGCGCAGCTGCAGGCCGCGGTCGCCGACTCCAGCCTGGCCCGGGTGGTGCTGCAGCACGCCGGCGTGCTCGACCCGGCCGGGGCGGTCACGCTGGATGCCGCGGTGCGGCTGGCGCAGGCCGCGGTTCTCGCCGAGGCGCACGCGGCGGACACCGACCGCTGGGAGCTGGTGCTGACCGTGCCAGGATTCCTGCGTCTGGCGCTGGACGAGCTGGTCGCGGTGCATGGCGAGGCCGCCCGCCCAGTCGAGACGACCCGAGCGGTGCTGGAGGTCGCCGGGCGTGCGGACAGACGGCTGCTGATTGGGGCGCCGTTCCTGCATGGGGAGTTCGTCGGGCTGCTCGCCCCACACGTGCAGCGGGTGCTTGCCGGCGGCGGGCAGGTGGTCGTCGTGACCCGGGCGCTGTCGGTGGCGGCGCCGGGTCGCTCGAGCGCGAACGCCGCCGCGGTGACCGTGCTGCGAGACGCGGCGGCCGCGGTGGGCGGAACACTCACGGTCCGGTCGTGGGAGGAGTCCGGCCTCGGCATCCATTTCAAGGTCGTCATCGCGTACGGGCACGCGGCCTATCTCGGGTCGGCGAACCCGACCCTGGCCGGGTCGGCCGGGCACGCGGAAGCAGGGGTGCTGCTGCACGGCCCGCGGCTGGTGCCGCTCGAGCGGTGGCTGGACGCGGTGTGTGACGAGCTCGCCCGGCGGCGGCTGCCGCAAGCGTGACTGCCCGCCACGAGGATGAATCCGCGGGGGCACGGGCAGGCGTGTGGCCGCGGCTGTCTTGGCTGGCGTGGGCGGGACAGCCTCGTCTGCGGCGGGCGCGACGGTGGCAAGGGTTTCTGCGGCGGCGCGATCAAGGTGGGGTGAGCTTCCCCCGGTTCTCTGGACGGCTTCCGAGACCGCTGCTGCTGCGGGATTCGGTGTCGTTCTGACGTCCTTCGCCCCAGCAGTCGCCGGGTACTGGTCTGTCAAACGAACTCGCACGACAACGACGAGATTAGCGATGATGGCAGCGCGGGCATGGCTCACTTCGGACGGATCAACAAGGCCTCGAGAACCTCGATGATCTTCTGAAGCAGTCATGCCCGCCCTGCTACCACCAGCAAGGGCGCGTCTACTCCAACCACCTCAAGCCAGACACCCCACGACTTTGCCGGGGCCCTGCGTTACCGGGCCTGCTCGATCAGCCTAAAATCCTTGAGTCCTCGACAACCAGAACGCAACGTTCTCCCTGGTCAGAGACCTTCTCCCGTGTAGTGCGACTTTCGGCGCGGGCACCCAGGCCAAGGGCACGAACCCGGATCTTGGTTACCGGTCAGTGGAGCTACCCGTGGAGCGAACTGCACTATCGTGCGTCCGCCACGTTATGCAGAACGAGAAGTCTGCTGAGCGTGGCGGCACACCGGCGCAGCGGCACTCCTCACCCTGTCATACCCTAACCCTGTCGCAGGTCCGAATCCTGCCGAATGCCAAGGTCAGAGTCGGGTGTGTGCCGAAGAGCTGCTGAGGGAAATCCCCTCCTCGCCTTCGGTTTGGGGAGAACAGACTGTGGATGCCGATATGCCCCAAGGGCTATTCGACGGTTTTGAGGGGTATCGGACACCCTCGGATGAGGATTACCACCACGCACTTGCGAACGGCCTTGTGGTGCCTGACACCAACGTCCTACTGAACGTATATCGCTATAATGCCGAGGCTCAAAATGATCTGTTCGCGATCTTCGACACTGTCGGCGATCGACTCTGGGTTCCGCATCAAGTGCTTGCGGAATTCTGGCGAAATCGCGAGGCCGCAATCAGGGACCCGCAAGTCAAGGCCGAGCAGACGTCCGTAGATCTACAAGATCAATGCAAACGCGCACTTCAGCTAGTGAGAGCGTGGGCCAATCGTATTGCCTTGCCGGATGACCGGCTGACGGCAATGCAGGGTAGTATCGCCCGAGCATTCGATGAACTTGTGGGATCTATTAGAAACTTCGTGGATGTTGATGCTATTGAGATGGCGCGGAATACGAACAGCGATCCCGTGCTGCGTCGCCTTGAGCCCCTTCTTCGCGGCCAGGTGGGCATGCAACCTAACGTGGAGGATCTCGCGCAGATGGTCAAGGAAGGATTGCGCCGCGTAGAAATGGGGGTGCCACCGGGTTACAAGGACAAGGCTAAAGAAGGTGATGCGGCGGCAGGTGACTTCCTGGTCTGGGGGCAGGTTCTAAGAGAAGCAAAGAAGCGCCGCAAGCCTGTCCTCTTTGTCACCGGCGATGTTAAGGAGGATTGGTGGCGACGGGTGGGGGGAGAGATCCGTGGCCCTCGGCCTGAGCTTGTTTCTGAAATGTGGCGGATCGCCGGCGTTCCCTTGTTCATGATGCAACCTAAGCGCCTAATGCAGCTTGCCGTGCAAGCATTGCACGTGCAGGTTCAAGCGGGTTCCCTTGAGGACGTCGCCCGCATCGACAGTCTGCAGGTGAACCCGGAGCCGTCGGAGCTGATTCCGCGTAGCATCTCGGAGCAGGTTCTATCTGAGCTCTTCCGCGAAGCCGACGAGATCAATTGGGAGAGCTTGACCGGGCGCGAGAAATCCGCCCAGTATGACAGGTGGGTTGAATCTCCTCTGATTGGAGGAGCGCTCAACCGCTATCTTCCATCAGATCGGATACGGCCTTGGCTCAAAGATGGGCCGATGAAAGAATATTTACGTGCTCGCGAGGGTATTGGAAAGTTTGCGGCATATATGCCGCGGCAGTATATACGGGCTGACGATCTAGTACGGCAGGCCATGGGGCCGGGGTGGCGAATTATCGATGAATCTTTAGGTGACAAGCCAGGACATTGCCATATTACCGACGGCTCCATGCAGAGGTACGTCTGCTGGGGATGGTCGGCCAACTTTCGTCAATTGATCTGGTCTGCTGTTGAGGATCATTCGGATGGCACTGGAAGCCCTGTCGTTATCGTGACGTTGCGTGAAGGAGAGCCCATTTCGCCGGAAGAACAGCAGAGTCAACTTGAAATCGGCGATCGGTTCGGATTCCAGGTCATTCACTTGGTCCGACCACTGCTCCCTGCACCATGACCGCAACTATTGGTGCCCTGCCCTCAGCGTCTGCGCGTGCCTCGATAGCAATTTTGCGCATCGCTTACTGAGGTAACACTGAGGCAAGACGCGCTACGGTATGGTCATTTCCTCGAAATCGAAGGCGCAAGCGTTCTCGCGGCCAAATCGAGACGCTATCGAGCGTTTCTTCGTCCTGGAGGTAGGCACCCGGTACGTGCATATCCTCGACGTCACCGCACGCGCCGCACGGGCACGCGACGCCACCAGGATCGGCGCCCTCGGCGACGTCAGCGGCATCGAGCGTCGCGCGTCGGTCACCGCACAAGTGATAGACGCCGCCCACAAGTCAACCAAGTGCGGCCGATACCGCCCAACCGTCAAGCGGGCCGAACTGACCGCGGACCAGCCGTGCGCGTCGACGTAGAGCTCCACCGACGGCAAACGCGGGCCGGTGCCAGTGAGAGTGAGCACTTTCGTTTGATGGCGGGGGCGATCTGGGTGAGCAGGCCGCGCACTGCCGCTATCAGCTGGGGTCGTGTCGGCCAGGATGTAGTCCCTGTGCCAGTCCGCGGCGCTGCCTGGGGCCATGGCGGGGAGGGCTGTGCCTGTGAGGCCGGCCAGCTTGTCCGGATCAGCCCTGCCGGCTCTAGCGTTCGACAGACCACCGCGGCAAGATGCGCGGATGGCCGTGAACTTCGTGCTGACCGAGGCGCGCCGCGTGCCGCCCGGTGACCCGCTCGGACGTACCTGGGTGGGATGGAAGGCGACCGCGACCGACGACCAACTGTGGGAGGTCAACCGCGGCGTCTGGATTCTCGGGAGCCGAGTCGACGGCGAGCGAGTCGCCACCCTGTCGTTCGGCGGCCGCGTGCAGGTCGTTGCGGAGATTGACGGCCGCACGCGCCACGATGTTGACGGCGTGACAAAGTGGGCTCTATTGGGCCGGGTGCTGCGGCCCGGCGATCGAGTGCATGATGCGCTGAAGGGCGCGCCGGCGCCCCGACATCGCAACCCGGTTGGCTACTTCGACACTGCGGCGCTGGATTTACTCCCAGCGGCCGAACGGGCCGGCCTCGACCGGCGTGAGCGGGTCACGATGGTGGTGACGTGGAACCCCGAGCGGTGGAACCCGGACGGCTGGGCCGAGAACGTCTACCCGCGTGACGTCGAGGCGGTCGAGTCGGGGCGGATCCTGCGGGGGCAGTGGGCCACCGGGAACCGCAAGACCGGCATCGAACCTGGCGACCGCGTCTTCTTCTTGCGGCAGGGGCCCGAACCGCGCGGCATCATCGGCAGCGGCACCGCCACCAGTCGAATCTTTCCGGCCGAGCAGTGGGACGACAGCCGCGCTGACGAGGACGCCAACTACGTACTGATCGACTGGGACACGCTCCTGCTGCCGGAGGACGGCCTGTCGCACGCATTCTTGGTCGGCCAAATCCCCGAGGGCGGCCCGTGGCGGCCGCAGAGCAGCGGGTGGGTACTACCGCCGCGCGCCGCCGCGAAGCTCGAAAAGCTCTGGGCGGACCACCTCGGCCATCCGGTCCCCCTGCCGGCGCGCGGTTCGCCTCGGCAGGGTTGGCAGATGGATCCCGCGCGGCGCCGGAAGGTCGAAGACGCCGCCCAGGACCGGCTGATGGCGTACTTCCGCGACCGCGGCTGGGTCGTGCGGGACGTCCGGTTCGGCAATCCCTATGACGCCATCGCCATTAAACACGGCCGAACGCTGTGGCTGGAGGCCAAGGGCACCGAGACCAAGGGTGCAGCTGTGATCGTCTCACGCCGCGAGGTGCAGTGGGCCCGGGAGCACGTCGGCGACTGCGTGCTCGGCATCCTGTCCGATGTCGTCTTCGGGTCGGACGGTGAAGTCGACCCGACGAGCGGGAGATTCCGGGTTTTCACCTGGAACCCGGACGGCGGCGCGCTCTCGGCCCGTGACTTCGACTTCACGCCGGCCGAGGCCGACCGACAGGACTGATGCGGGTTGCCGGCAGCGGCTTGCGGTGATGGTGGCGCGCCCCCTTGTGATGTCCAACAGGCGGTTCGTTATGCGTTGGCTTCCTCGTCGTCGGTCCTGTAGTCGGGGTGTGTTAGGTCGGCGCGGATGGCCAGGTGCAGCGGCATGGGTGCAAGGGTGCGGTCGTCCCAGGTGATGGTGTGGTCGCACAGGCGGGCGGTGAGCAGGACGAGGGCGCGTTCGCTCCAGATGCCGGCCTGCGGGACGGCGATCTCGGTGCCGGTGTAGGCGTGCCAGTCATCCTTGAGCAGGTGCCTGAGGTTGTCGGGAAGAGTCCACGGGGCGTAGCGGGCTCCGATGCTGCCGCCTTTGGCGCGGTAAATCCGCGACGATTTGGGAAATAGCCAGACGTTGCTGCTGGCCAGCTGATACACGTATCGGTCCGGGGCGGCTGGCTGGCGGGGGTCACCGGGCTGGTGGCCGCCGTGGCGGTGGACCGGCCGAGGCACCTCACGGCTCGTGTTGCAGCGGACGATGGCGACGTCACGCTGAGCGGTAAGGCTGACCGCAGGCAGCGCGCCGACGGCGAACTGGTGGTTCTGCAGGCCGGGATAGATGGACCGCAAGGCCGCCGCGTCGACCATGATGACTACAGGGCCGGCAGGTAGCGCATCGAGGATCGACTCGACGTGGAGACGGGTCTGGACGGCCTTGGCGCCGCGGCGGCCGTGCTGGGCCGAGCCGATCGGTCCGGCGTGGAAATGCGCGATGCCGGCAGGTTGCGGTACCCAGCGGTTGGCGGTGTCGCTCCACATGCGTACCTGCCAGAACCGGTGTGGGTCCTGGTGGGCGTGGATGGCAGTTGCGGTGATCACGAGCTTCGGTGCCGTGCCGTCGACGGCGGAGTGCTGCAGGCGAGAGTGCAGCCCGACCAGGTGTACTGACGAATGGCCTGTGCCATCAAGGAAGTCCCGGAGAATATCGCGGGCCAGGTCCGGGTGCAGAACGCCGGTGGTACGCAGCAGCAGGTCCGCTGCTGCCGCCATCGCGGGATGGTCGGCCTTGGCGGTGGTCGCAGTCGTGGCCTTGACGGGCTGGCGCCGGGGCGCCGTAGTGGTGGTTGGTGGTGGGGGTGTGGCGAGGAACTGGGCGGTGATGTCGAGGCGGGACAGGAGACGGCGTACCGGGTTCTTGGCGTCGTCGGTGGCCTTGCCGGTCTTCGGGTCGTACTCAGTCTCGACCCATGCCACGACGGCGCCGGTCTCCTGTTTGGCGATCACCTCGATGTCGCTGGCCAGTGCGACACGGTCGCGGTTGCCATGTTCGAGCAGTTCGGGGACGCGATGAAAGGATACGACGAGGCCGGGATGCACGTCGACGGCTTGATCGTCGAGGGCTGTTGCGGTCGCGGAAGCGATGGCGGCCAGTTGCTTGACCATGCGATGACGGGCTGCGGACGTCGCGTACAGGCACAGCAGGCGGAGCCGGTGGGATCCGGCAGCCGCGACAGCGCCGGTGATGATGTCGGGTGTTACCAGCAGGGTGGTCTCGGTGCCCTTGTCCTTGGGGTCGGTGAGGACCTGCCGCCGGGGCGTTTTGACCTTGGTGTGTTTGTCCTTGGCCCACTCTAGCGGTTCGAGGTGGGGGCAGGTCCTGGCAATGTGTTCAGCCAGACGCAGCATGAGTCGGGCTCCGGGGCCTTTGCCGACGGGGTGGACTCGCGGTCCGGGGACCAGTGGCCGGGTGCGCCCGGGCCGTGGTGGGAGGTCTTGGTCGAGGTCGAGTCGCTCCATTCCGCACGCCTGCGCGATCGCGGCGGCGTGGTTGGCGACTTCTGTGGTCCACCGGCCACCATCCGTCTTGGGGGGCACGTTCTTGACAGGTACCCGCAGGACTGGCAGTTCCGGCTTGTCGCGCTCGATCCAGGCGTTCTTGGATCCGCGCCACTGGTTGTTGATCCTGGATAGGTGGGCGTCGAAGACAACGGCGAGGTCCGGTACTCGGGGTAGCGTGATGATGCGGGCGGTGACGCGCAGCATGGCGTAGCCCGTGTAGTCGGCACCCCATTGGTTGCTGACCAGTTCATCCCAGGCCAGCAGTGACCCGTCGGTGTCCATGCGGAGCGCGAGGTAGGGTCCGTTGTCGTCCAGGGCCAGCTTCCGTGAGCCGACCCGGGCCATGATCGCCCAAGTGGCGGAGTCGAAGAGCCAGCCGGGGGCGGTGGCGGTGCCGGACTCGGCGACGGTGATGTGGTCGCGGAATGCCCGGGTGGTGTCGGCCGACGGCAGCGCCGGGGCGAGGGTGTTGAGGTCCTCGCCCTTGCGGAGCTGCCGCTCGAAAGTGCGCAGGCACATGGTTAGGCGGAAGGGATCGATCGGATCGCTGGTGAGGATCATGCCTTTGATACCGGCGGCGCGGTCATCGTCGGATAGCTGCCAGTCGTCGATGATGCGTACCGGCTGGCCGTGGACGGCGGCCAGCCCGGTGAGCAGTTGCCGGTATGGCGGGGTGGCGGGTGCGCCGCCCCGGCGCGGCGTGCGGGGCAGGCGCTGCCAGGCACCGGCGAAGTCGTCGCCCCACGGATAGGCGGTGACCTGTCCGAGAAGATCGGTGACGTGCTCAGCCGGGATGCGGTATCCCAGGGTGGCGAGCATGGCGTTCCCTTTCCGTCAGGCGAGGAGCTTGGCTTCGTCGTCGGCGTAGCGGAAGAACTCGGCCAGCGTGGTGCCGTATAGCTCCCGCATTCGGGGCAGCTGGCCGGTCTGCTCCCAGTGGTCGCGTAGCCTGCGGACGAGCGTGCCGAACGTCGGCCCGCCGGCGGGGTCCAGCATGGCGCCGTCGGCGAGGTAGATCGTGGCTGGCGTGCCGCCGCGCCGGGCGCGTCCGACGAGTTGCACGATGCCGTTCATGATCTCCGCAGTGACGGAGAGCTGGACCTCACGGGGCATGGTACGGAAGTAGGGCAAGCTGGTCACGATCTGTTCGAAGTAGTGGCCGGCGGCCTGCTTGCGGGCGTCGAGGACGTCCGCGGGCCGGCGCTCCAGGTCGCGCAGTACATCGTCGTTGGCATCTGGGGCGAGCGGGTGGGCGTTGACGTGGGCGACGAGCTCGGTGGGCTCGTCGATGATCGGCACCGGGCGTACCAGCAGCCAAATCGAGCCCAGCGCGGACCGGTCGCCGGCGCCGATGATGTTGACGCCGCGTTGGACCCGGGCCAGCGGGGCGATGAGGACGTCCACGCCCAGGCCGGGAGCCTCTTCGAGCCGGTCGGCGGCCAATTCCCGCCAGCCGGCCTGATCGGGCCGATCGTCGCCGATATCGCCGATGTCCGGTGCGTCTCGAGGGCGGACCGCAAGGCAGATGCGGCGGGGGTTGGCACCGGCCCTGACCAGACCTTCCGCGGCCGCCCGCGCCCCGTCGTAGGAGGTGGTGGCCAGCAGCACCAGGCGCCGGTCCGGGTCCTCATCCGCGAGGCGTCGCAGTTCCTGCTCCAGGCGGGTGCGCCACAGCAGTTCGGCGAGGCGGCGCAGTGCCTCCTGCCGCCGCGCCCCCTCGGTGCCCGACACCCGCAGCAGCGCGCGCTCGTCGCCGATCTGCTCGTTGACGTAGGCGGGCAGAATCTGGACACCTTGCGGATCGTCGTCGGTGACCCACCAGTGCGGTTCGAGGTGGACGTGGTGGTGCGGCGCCTGCGGGAAGAACGCCGTGGCCGACAGTCCCAGCACTGCCCGGCGTGTCCCAGCTCGGCACAGCGCGGTGATGTCGGCGAGGGTGGTGGTGTAAACGTGCGGATCTCCGCCGAACGCGGCCGCGTTAAGCCGGATGGGCAGGCGCCCGGTCGGGTCGACATGATGGCTGAACGCGAACAGCAGCCGGCCGAGCGGCCCGTTGGGCAGCGCTCGCCACCGGCTGTAAGGGCCGAACGTCTCGGCGATCTCCCGGGCGGCTGGGACGCCAGCGGCGGCCAGGTGCGGGGCGTCGAAGACGAACTGGCGTAGGTGCTGGCGCAGCCGGTCCAAGATGGCCCGTTGCAGCAGCCGATTGATAGCTTTTGCTCTATCTTGATCGTCGCGAATGCGCTCGGTCAGGAGCTCGTCGAGGCGTTCGCGGCTGTCCTGCAGCCTAGTCGCGCCACTGCCGACCTCGGTCACGGTGGCCAGGATTTCCCGCACCGCAGCGAACTCGGCGGGCTCGTCCGCCTGCGGGGGCTCCTCACCTGGGAACAGCGACCTGAACCCGCTGACCATTTCCGGTGTCAGCGGCTCGTGCTCGGCGAGGTCGTGCAGCTGTGCGGTAAGGGCGCCGTCCCAGCGGCGGGGCACCAGCCAGTACCGGCCGGTCGCCGCTCCCGCGGTGCCCTCGACGCCGATGGTGCCGAAGTACAACGCGGCGGTGTACAGCGAGGCCAGGAACTTCGAGTGGTGCACCATGTCCCGGACGCTGGACTCGACCTCCCGGTTGATCCGGCCGGCCGCCCGCACGTACTCGGCCTCCAGCTCATGCAACGGGGTACGGGTGCTGCCGCGACGGTCCAGGACCAGCCCGCGGGCGGCCTGTGACACCACGTTGTTTTGAAAGGCGTCAATCTCGTCTATCACGACCAGGTGGCTGCGGCGGAACACCAACTCCTCGACCGTCATTCGATCGGTAAGCCCATGCTCATCACGGACTGGAAGGTGCAGCCGGCCACCATGGAAGTTGGCGTGACTGGTCAGGATTACCGAGGCGTCAACCGCGGCGCGGGCGAGGCGGAACTTCCCGCACGTCGTCCGCCACGGACAGGCCCGACGGGTCGCTGTCTCCTCACCAGTTGGCTGCAGGCTGGTGCACGGCTCCGCCCCGGCCGTCCAGCCGTCGACTGATCCTTCGGTCTCTGCAGCCGCGGCCAGCGCGCACCCGTAGCCGAGCCGGTCCATCGTCCACTCGCCGTCAGGGTCCCAGACTGGCCGCGTGCGAACCACCTTCTGGACGACCTCGAACACCGACGACGGTGACATCAAAGCGGTAGCCGAGGCATCCACGCCCAGTGCCTCAAGGTCCTGTTCTACGGCTCGGGCGAGCTTGAGAACGTCGGCATTGGTCGGCACCACGATGGTGACGACCAGCTCGTGGGCGGCCATCCAGCAGGCGACCACTTCCATAATCACGCTCTTGCCAATGCCGGTCGGCGCGTTTAGCAACCGGGTCTCGCCGGCGGGCAGTTCGAGGATTCCGTTGACTGATACCGCTCCGTCGGCGGTCCGGAGCCGCTGGCACAGCTTCGTCACGTAGCGGGCGCGGTAGCCGGCACCACCACGAGCGGCGTCGATCTTGCCAGCTAGCTCGATGAGTTCGTGCGCGGGAATCAGGATCTCGTCTGCCGGCGGGGAGGTGCGCACCACGGGACCCGCCGGTTCCGCCATAGAGGGGTAGGCCGGCAGAACGTACCGCTGGTCCACCACCTGCGCCGCGCCACTACCGGCTGCGACCCGAATGGTGGTGTGGTATCGGCCGGGGCCAGCCACCGGGGTGTTCCCCCGGCCGACCGTGCTACGCCGCTCCAACTCGCGCAGCGCCTCATCGACGAAGTCACGCAGCGGCATCCCCGGCGCGCACGCCACGGTCAGCGCGTCGTCCGCATCGGTGACCAGCCGGCAGGCGGGCAGCTCGTCCTCGTCCAGGCCCCGTCGCAGTGCCCGGCGCACCCATTCGCCGTCGGCGCACTCCGCCCGCCGCAGCCGCAGCAACCGCACAATCCGCTGCGTGTCATCCCCGCTCAGGACGCGCCAGGCAGGCCATACATCAACGTGCCCGTCGAGCAGAAACGCCACGTCCCGGCTGGAGACCAGTACCGCGCATGCGTCCGCCTTGAGCGGAAAATGCACCGCGGCTAGCCCCACCGCCGCGCGGAGCAGCAGCAGGCTGTTCTGCTCCAAACCCTCACCCTGCCGCTGATGAGTCACGAAGCACTCCGCTTCCGGCGCCGCACCGCGCCCTTGACCTGGCTCACCAGCTGCCCCTCAGTCAGGATCGTGTAGGTAGGCAACGCCTCCCGTACCGCATGGACCTGGCCCGCGTGGGTGTCGGGCAGCACGATGTGCCGCGCCGAGGGTTGGTTCTCCCCGATGTGCCGCAGCAGTCCTTCCACAGTCGCGTGTTCCTTCACATCAACGTCCCAACGCCGATCGCCCACCACGATGTCGAGGTCGTAGCGGTCGCAGCCCGGATACAACCGGACCGTCGCCCCGGCCTCAGTAAGCAGTCGAGCCAGCCGTAGCTCGGTGGCCCCCGGAACCACGACAAACCGCCACACCGGCTCCTCCACCTGCACCGCACCGTCGGCGTCGTACCGTTCCGGCAGGCCGCGCCCCACACCGGCGGGCAGTCGCCGGTCCACAGCGATCAGCCCCGGGCCGCCCTTGCCCCGGTCGGTCACCTGGTACGTCGCCGTGTGGTAGGGGTACCGGCAGCGCACCATCTGTCCCCGCACGTCCATCGGCCATCCGCACACCCGGCAGGGCCACCACCACCGGCGTTCACCGCAGCGATACGACTGCCCCTCGGTCACCGGCACGTAGCGTGCCACCCTGTTCGCCTGCCGCCGGTTGCACTCCTCGGCCAGCAAATGCTCCCGACCGGCGGGGCACTCGACCAGGAACTGCCGGGCCGTGCGGTACGCGGCCTCATCCGCGGTGCCGATAAGCCTCGCAAAAAGCTCGTTCTCGACATCGTTCGCCCGCATCCACGACCACGACGGCAGCCAGTCCCGCCCCGGGTCGAGCCCGCTGATCACCTCACGGACATAGTCTGACCCGATCTCGTACGCGGCGTCGGCCAGCACGTCGCCACCGTCAAGCAGCACTACCTCGTCAACGCCGATACCGTAACGGCCATCGTCGCCATCTTGGATCGGGGGCAATAGCGCGCCCAGCGGCCGGCGAAGGCAACGCACCAGGTCCAGTGGCGCCACCGGCCCCCGGCCGGGGCCCAGCTCAAACATCACGACACCGGTCATCCGCGCGACCTCATCGAACGCCCGCAGCTCACGGTCGCGCACCGACCAGGCGTACGCGGCCCGTAAGGCGGCCGAGGTGATCCGGGCACGACGATCAAGCACGCTTGTGTCGGGCCCACCCCGCATTGTCACTTCGAGTCCGCCCCTTCCTGGCGATCGACCACAAGAAGACTCGCCTCTGTGCGTCGGTCACGACGCACAACCTGTCCGTCAACACCGGTGGCGCTCGCCGTCGCGGCGACCGAACACTGCCGGGCGAATTCATCGCGTAACTGGTGCAGCGGCAATCTCGCGCCCAGCAACCCGAAAAACTCATCGACCTTCCAGGACGCCAACCAGCCGACTCGCGACATGTAGAACGCCATTTCGTCGAAGCGATACTCGTCGTCGTAGTCGAGCAGCACGTACCCCGCCAGCTGCCAGATCGCCTGGTCCGTGAGCACCTCCGGGCGCGACACCGACTTGATCTCCATCAAACGCCTACCGATGACCAGATCCGCGTCGGCACCCCCAACATCTGCACTGCCCGCGAACGTCGGCGCAGCCTGGCAGACGGCCACCTCCGCAGCGCTGCGCAGCTGTCCGAGAGCGCGCTCGGCCAGCATCACCTGCACCTGCAAATCCATAACCACGTACTCCGGAACGCACCCCAGCAACGCGTCCAAGTCGCCGTCATCCACCATGTCAGCCAGAGGCGACCCAGGGGCGATCGCACCATCCCGGAAGACCCGATCAAACCAGGCCAGAGCGAAACACATCCGGTCCAGGCGTGCCTCCGCCTCTCGCTCCAGCAGCCAGCGGCGCCCTCGGATGTGCGGCCCGAAGGTACGCAGGTGCTCCACGTACGCGTCGACCAGCGCCTCACCGACGCACCGCGGACCCGGCCCGCCGATCACGCCGGCCAAGGCCACGCCCGCAACTGCCGACGGCGGCGCCTGCGGCGCCACGAACGCACAGCGAAGGCGGAAATCCACCGCCACGCCCAGCAGATCCCACCGCACGACGGTCCGACCCGCCGCCACCGGCCGCTGCACCCGCCGGACAGGAAACGCCGAGGTATACGACACACGAACCGCCGCCGTACGCCGAAGGTGGGTAGCCAACCAGCGGGTCAACGGGTGCCCATCATCAGCGATGACCGACGTTAGGCTCACAAACCGCAGGGTAAGGGCCGCCACTGACAATCCGGACCATGCGCGCCGGAACCCTGGCGCCGTCTGGCACAGCGCCAACGTCGCCGTGTGACTGAGGTGCCCTCCGGCACCGGACGCCTCCTGGCTTGGAGTCCTGTGTGCCGTCGACCCGCCCGACGGGCACGCCCGGACCTTGCATGTCGACAAGCTGCACCGTAGCGTCGTGCGGAATTTGCTCCGCCGTGAACTGGTGTACCAGCATCCAGACTCGCCGAACCGCCTGGTGGGCTCGCCCGCATTGATGCACCTCGTCGTGAGCATCATTGCTGACCAAATCGCCGCGAACCGCAACGCCCGCTTCGGCGGCCAGGGACCTCTCGGGCTGCATCCACACACCGACGTGCCATCCGCTCACCGGATGGGCGCCGACCCGATCCCCGGCCGGGAGAACGTCGCCGGCTGGAAAGTCGACATCGGCGCACTCTTCCCGGTGCCCCAGGGAGACATCAGCATTGGCGATCTCGTCGCGTTCCGAGAGAGGTACACCGACGAGCGGGTGCGCCTGATGGTCACGGTTCAGGATCTGCTGCACAGCTTGCGGAATCTCCACCCGAACGACGCCTTCCTGCGGGTCAAGCACGAGATCGAGGAGGCCGTCCGTGATCTCCAGGGAGCTGCGCGGGCACGCAAGCTGACGCTGGTCAAGCAGTCGGTGGCTGTCACGGTGGCCACGACCGCAGTCGCGGTCGCAGCTGGCCTGCCTGAGACGGCGCTTCCGGCGTCGGCGCTGACCGTACTGGGCAATATCGCCGTGAATGTAGCGACCAATCAGACCCGCTACGACCGCAGCGGCAGCGTTGGAAGCCCTTCCGCCTACCGCTACCTGCATCGGGTCCAGAAGCAGTGAGTGGCTTCCCCGGACCAAAGGGAGCGTCTTCCCGCTGCCGACCAGTAATGCCGGGGATCAGAACGCGGGAAAGCCGGACCTCCACCGACGAGCCGAGGCGATCAATCAGGCCGGGTAGCGGCGGCGCATTGCTGCGCCGCCGCCCCCTTAGCCTCGATCCGTGGACCGGTTTCGAGTCGGCCGGTGATCGGGTGATTCGATCTTGGTGTTGGTTTGAGGGTGTGGTTGTGCTGCTGGTCTGCCCAGCGTTCTCGGTTCATGGTCGTGTGGTGAGCGTGGATGCGTGTGGTGGCCGGGGTGCTGTGCGCGGGTCGGGGTGTTTATGTGGTGAAGACGGCGTTCCAGAGGGTGAGCCATGCCTGGGTTCGGGGCCAGTGGCTGGGTAGGTGCAGCACGGGGCGGCGTTGTGGGCGGGCGAGTCGGGCCGGGATGTTGATCAAGTGGGTGCGCAGGGTGGCGCCTCGGGCCGTGGCGTAGCGGGCGGTGCCGGTGAGGGTGCCGGCGGCGCGGAGCAGGTTGTGGGTGATCGCGGCCAGGATGCACCAGGCTGTGTTGGCGTTGAACGAGCCGGAGGGCTGGTGGGCCCAGGGGCCGTCGATGAGGTCGGACCAGACGGTTTCGCAGGTGGCGTGGTGTCGGTGGGTGATGTCGGCGCTGGTGACGGGCTCGGGGTTGTTGGTGAAGAACGGGTGGTAGCGCCAGACCGGGAACAGGGGGTCCTGGGTGTTGGCGTCCAGGACGCGGCGGACGATGAGCCGGCCGGTGATGCGGTGGCGGGTGTCGGCGAAGGCGGTGTATTCGACTTCGGCGACGTGGGCGTCGGAGATCAGTTGCCCGGTGTCGGGGTCGGTGACGGCGCCTGGGTAGTGCACGGGCGTGTACTGCTCGTCGCCGATGGTGGCGATCGCGGCGTCGACGGCCGGGTTGCGGGCGATGGCGAACGAGAACTGCGCTGCGGCTTTGACGACCGCGGTGATGACCTTGCCGCTGCAGTAGGCGGAGTCGCCGCGTACCAGGATCTTTGCCGGGTCCGCGCCGCAGGCGATAGCGGTGTTGATGCCCTCGGTGAGCATGGACGCGGCGCCTTTGGCTGAGCCGGCGCGTCCGGCCCGTAACCGCACGCCGGCCAGCACGGGTGCCGCCGTCGCGGTGCAGATCGTGACGGCCAGGGGCGACAGGCCCCGGCGCAGGATGGTTTTGCCCGCGATCTTCGTGTGCCCGAACGAGGCGCCCTGCTTGGCGTGCCCGTATACCGGGCGCAGCAGTGAGTCGATGTCGATGAAGACGTGGTCGTTGATGCCGTCCAGCACCGGGGTCTGCTGCGCGAGGGCGACCAGGTGCCGGCGCAGCACCGCTGACAGTTGGCGGGTGTGGCCGTGGGTGAACTCCCGCAGGAAGATCCCCAACGTGGAATTGGCGTAGACCCGGCTGAACAGCTTCTTCATCCCACCGGACCGGATGACGTCCAGGTCATCGATGCTGTCCGCGCCGGCGGCCATCCCGGCGATGATCGAGGTCAGCTTCGGCGTCGGGTTCGCCGCACCGGACTTGAGCCGCTCGCAGGCGAACTGGACGTGCTCGTCCAACAGGCGGGACAACCCTGCCTGCTCCGCCAGTTCCAGCACAGGCACCAGCCCTGCACACGACACGAGATTGTCCTCGTCGAACACCGCGCTGTCCGCACGCCAGGCATGAGATCCTTGCACCGAGAGTGCCCTTCCGAGCTGGTGAGATTCGCGTTCTAGACAAACCCGATCATCCCAGCCCAGAGGGCACTCTCGTCATATTTCCACGCCGCCCCAGCCACAATGGACCAGCCCTCGTCCACGGATCCAGGCTTAGAACCGGACGTGCACGATTTCCATGCATCCGGCTCAAGCAAGCCCTGTGGCTCGCTGGCGTGCAGTTGGCTGGCCTGCCGTTTTGCCGGTGTTCCGGCGGTGGCAGTGGGTGTGGAGCAGACGGAGTTGCGGATCGTGCGGGGTGTTGTCCTGTCGTAGGCTGATGGTGTTGTGATCCATAGCTTTTCGCAGGCCGCTATACCATTGTTCCCATTCTCGTGGGGTTTGTGGTGGGCGGTCGGCGTGCAGGAGGAGTTGCCCGCAGTAGGTGCACCGGCCCTGCTGGCTGTCGAGCAGCCGTTGGGTGGTGCGGTCGACTGGGGGTTGCAGCGTCGGGCGTCGCCGTCGGCTGGTCCAGTAGTCGGTCAGCGCCGAGTCATCGGGTGACGCGGTGCCGGGGACCATCTGGTGCCGCACGATCCTGGTCCAGGCGAATTTCTGCAGGTAGGCGCCGCTGTCGCGGTCACCGAAGACCCACCGATCTCGCCGGGACTTGTTGAACATGCCGAAGTAGCGGGCGATGACCCAGCTTGTCGGCTTGTTCGGGTGGGTGTGCCTGGCCCATTTGTAGACCAGTTTCCACAGGTAGTGGTCCAGCGAGTTGAAGATTTCGCTGGACACCACCGTCCGGTAGTAGGCCGCCCAGCCCCGGATGATCGGGTTGAGGCGGGCGATCACCGCGGCGGCGTTGCTGCCGCGCAGTGCACGCACTTCGGTGCGTAGCCGTTTCCGGATCCGTCTGATCGCCGTTTTGCTCGGTTTGATCAGCAGTAGGCCGTGGTGGCGGCGGACGGTGAACCCGAGGAAGTCGTAGCCCTCATCGAGGTCGACCACGCGGGTCTTGTCCTCGTTGAAGGCCAGTCCTCGGGGCGTCAGCCATGCGGCCAGCCGCGCTTTGACCTGCATCGCTTCGTCCTTGGTGCGGCACATCGCGACGAAATCATCGGCGTATCTGATCAGCACCGGGCTGTCCGGGACGCTGGCCGCACCGTCGGATCCGATGGTGCGGTAGCGAACCCCGGCGGCGTGTTCCATCCCGTGCAGCGCGACGTTCAACAGCAGTGGGCTGACCACCCCGCCTTGAGGAGTTCCCTCCTCGGTCGGGGTGAACCGGCCCTGTTCAACTACCCCGGCGCTCAGCCAGTCCTTGACCTGTTCCCTGGCGGGGAACCCGCCGAGCTGGGTGAGCAGATGGTGGTGGTCGATGCGGTCGAACGCCGCTTTCAGGTCCGCGTCCAGCACCCAACGCCGGGCCGGGTTCTTGCCCTTGACGGTGTTGAAGATGGCCTGGATGGCGTCCTGACAGCTGCGTCCGGGCCGAAATCCGTAGGACCTCGGCTCGAACCGGGCTTCCCATTCTGGCTCCAACGCGGCCGCGACCCGGGCTTGCAGCACCCGGTCGACGAGCACGGGGATACCGAGCGGTCGGCGGCGGCCGTCCGCTTTCGGGATATACACCCGTTTGACGGGGCGGGCCTGCCAGGGCCGTAGCCGGCGGTGAATACCGTCCGCCAGTGCGGCCTTGTCCTGGCTGTGAAGGACGGTCCTGCCGTCCACGCCCGCTGTCAAACGTCCAGCGTTGATCTCCGTCACCCGGCGAACACTCAACAACGTGTTCGACCGGGAACGCAGCATCAACTTCTGCAGGTTCCGGACCCGCTTGTGGTCCCCCGCCTGCGATGCCGTGAAGATCCGTTGGCGCAGACGCCGTACGCGATCCTCGCAGGCACGCCAATCCACCGCGTGCCAGTCGAGGACGTCCTCCGGTCCGTTCACCACCCCCACAGGAGTGGCACCCAACTTGCCCTTCGGTTCCAGCCTCGTCGTCATCGTCTCTTTCACGGGCTCACCTGACCCGCGTCAGCCTGCTTTCGCAGCCGGGCACCCGGCCCGGTATCCGGCCAGTTATCCACGACACCGCCCAGAAGGAGACGGCCACGTCGTCGCGGTTTCCTGCCGCCTTTCGGCCACCGGCGTTCGCTTCTCAGGTCATCCTGTTCCCGCCCGGGGAGCTGGGCCTTCCTCACGGTCGGCTTACCGCCCGCCGTCACCGGCGGCGGACCCCGTCGGGGTTTCCACGTTCCACACTCACGAGATACGACCGGGTTGGGTGCCCTCTCTACCCCGGGGACCGGCGGTGCTTCCCTGACCAGATGCCGTGCCCGGCCAGCGCCTGCCGCCTCACGACGGCCCGTCCCAACACCCCGCCCGAACATCCCACCGCGCAGGGCCACTATTCACGAGGCATCAACGAAGGTTCACGCGATTCACCCGTCCGGTCTGCCCCTCACCCGTGGCCCCCTCGATGGGACGAGGACCCTTCGGCTTTCCCCTCGGGCTTCGCACCCCGCCGTTACCAGCAGCGCACGCCAAGGGCAGGGCCAGGCAGCAAGCACGCGCCTGGGACTACACAACCGACATCACGCCGGTCCTCCTAACTGCGAGTCCACTCGCAAAGTGCGACATCGTGTCGCAACGGCAGATCAGTGCATCGCCCTGCTAGATCTGACCGACGCGCAGTGGGAGATCATTGAGCTGATGCTGCCGCAGCAGCCAGCCGCCCGGACATCGGCGATCGCCGCTGCGGGCGGTCCCACCACCCCGGCAAGCACAACAACGATCGCCACCACAGAGGCCTCGCCATCGCATCACAGTGACCCACCAACCTAAGCGGCTTAGCCTAACGCCGGTTACGCCGCTTCCACTCCGCGACGAGCGGAGACACGGCCGCATGAACGTCCTTGACGCCGCCGATGACCACCAAAACCACGTCCACGTATCGCCTGAAGTCCTGGCCCGCCTGCTCAACCCTGTCGACGTTTCGGCGCTTGTTCGAGTCCTCGTGGCTCATCGGGAACTTCCCTCTCTTGTACCGAGGTGGCTGCGTCGGACGCACGGATCGAGCGACGCCTCGTGTTACGGTTTTCGGGCTACTCCGTGTTGCCAGTGAAAAAATATCAGCAACACAGTTCACGAGGAAGGGGTGTTGCCGTGAAATCCGGATCGGGTTCGGCGGTGGCGTTCGGCCGCGTGCTGCAGGCGGTACGCAAGCACCTGTCGAAGAACCAGGCCGACGTCGCCGACTCCTTCGACCCCAAGCTCTCTGTGGCCGCCGTTTCCATGGCCGAGAGCGGCAACCGCCCACCCAAGACCGAGGCGGTCGTCCGGGGCTACGCCGCCGCCTTGGAACTCGACGAGGATGCGCTGCTCGACCTCTGGTGGGCGATGCAGGGGATGGTCGCACTGGAGAGCGAGGCGGAAGAGCGCATGGTCAAGCAGTGGTGGCGCGAGCTGAGGCCGGGTTTGGACGCCTCACTCGACCTTCACTGCGCCGAAACCGCCGCCAAGACGAAGTGGACTCCGAACGACGACTATTACGCGCCTTCGGCGGCACTGTTCGCCCTAGCCGAGGCGATTTGCGGGATCCTGGCGCGCATGCTGGGCGAATCATGGAAGGTTAGCTATAAAGCCGAGATCGGCCTCCGTGAGCCCTCCGACGGCTACCCCGCAGTGGTGAACATCGAGCTGCGGGCACAGGTTTCGGACGAGTCTCTGGAGATGATGGCCGCCTTCGCGTGCCCTGAGCCCGTGACACGGCCCTTCCCGGCCCAACTGATGAGGGCGAAGCCTCAGGGAGGCCCCTCCCCCGACGTCGGATGGATCCTCAATGCGCTGATGGCGATGCCCGCCCGCGAACGAGCGGCCGTCGCCGGGTTCATCCACGGCCTGCGAGAGGGCTCCAGCCTCTACGGAGGCGGCGAAGACAAGTAACGGCGCCACCGACCACGAATCAAGGCCGTGGCTCAGCGGTCGGCGTGGGTCACCGAGTCCGGAAACCTGGGCCGCACTATGCGCACGCCGTCGGCCAGCAGCCCGCAGGCGAGGAAGAGCACCGCCATGCTGACGCCGGTCCGCCAGACGGCGTACCCGGCAGGCAGCGTGATCCACCAACGATGCGCAGTGCGGCACCGGCAGCAGCGAACTTTCCACGTGTTCTCCCCAGGCGAGACGCGGCGAACCCCTCCGCACCCGACGCTAAAGGCAAGGTGAGCACCTCGGATAGCGGAGGCCAAAAGCGAGCTCAGCACAGAGATCCGAGTGGTGGAACGGTTGGGGCGGACCAAGTCCGCTGAATCCATGGTCCGCCCCAACACCCCGTTATGCCAGTGGGTGTGGCTCACCGGTGAGTGCCGCCAACGCCGCAGCAACCTCGTGGACGGTTGCGCGTACGTAGGTGGCGGTGGTTCCGGCATCTCCCCCGCCGGCGGAATGACCGGCATAGGCCCGGGCGATGGCGTAGCCGAAGTTGCGCTCCACCCAGGTCAACGTGGTGTGCCGTAACCAGTGGGTGCTGATCTGCTGCGCGTGCACCCACGGCAGGTGCTCACCAATGCGCACCCACAGGTGGTCGTACCGCCGGTAGGTGATCGGCTGCCCGCTGCGGTACCGGAACAACGGTCCCATCTCGGTCGCGTGCCGCTGCTCGGCATGGCGCTGCAGGTACCGCATGAGTGTGGGCGACACCGGCTGCCACCGCACCGTCTCGCCCTTCTCCCGCAGCAGGATTAGGCACTGGTCCGGGTCCAGGTCAACCGGCCGCAAAGCGAGGGCCCCACCGCGACGGCACGCCGTCTCGGTGTGCAACCGCAGAAGCAGACTGTCTAACGCCGGATCATCACCCGTGGACGCCGCCACCTCATTAATCTCCGCCAACCGGGTATCCGCCAACGCTCGCCTGGTGCTCGGCAACCGCCGTGGCTTCGCCACCTTCAACGCCGGGTTCTCTGCCTCAGACAGGAGTCCGTCGGCGACCGCCCGCCGGTACAGGCACCGCAACGACGCGATCAGATGCTCCGCCGCGCTGCGCCCGCCCCGCGCGTTACGGCGGGCCACCACATGCGTCTTGACGTACTCCGCCAGCCGCTCGATCTCCGACGGTGTCGGCTCATCGATACGCCGCTGGCCCCACTGCTCGACCACGCGCTTCCAGTACGACCCGTACGCCCGCCGCGTCCCAGCACTCACCGCAGCGGCAACCACCGGCACATACTCCGCGAACGTCGGAGCCGGCGGACGATCGGACGTGGCCGCCACCAGATCCGCTGGAGAGATGCCCATCCGCGATAGCAACAACCGAGCGGCCTCCAGTTCGGCCTTGCCCGCCACGCCGCTCACGACTCACCACCCGCGAACGCCTCGTCCTGCACGCGCGCGACCACCGCGTCCAGAGAGGCCGGCGGGTGAAGCACGAGGCGTCCGGCCTTCGGATCGGCCGCCAGCAGCACCCGATCGCCGGCTGTCAGCCCGCACCACTGGCGGACCACCGCAGGCAACCGCACATGGCCCTCTTTCGTCACTCGGAACACCCCGCGCGGGTCAGGGTCGACGATGATCAGGCCGCCGCTTTCCCTGATGCCCAGCCTGAGGCCGGGAGCCCAGCCGAGGGCGATCATCACCGCCCGATCAGCGACGCGGCCATGCACGTCAAGAGTCGCCAGCCCATACACCGTGCTGCTGTCGCGAGTAGGAGCTAGTCGCGCCAGCGGCAGAGGCGGTCGCTTCATCGCGGCACGCGAGTCGCCGCGGATCTTGAGCCCGCCTGATGGAACCACCGCCGGGATCACCGAATCGATCGGCCGGTCTGTCATGACCCACCTCGCCCAACGACGAGGCTGCCACCAACGGCGGTAACAGAGAGTGAAATCAGGTGGTCAAGCATGCTTGACCACCTGAACGTCCAACGTCGCACGGTTGCTACGCGGGAGTGTCCGAGGGGGGACTTGAACCCCCACGCCCTATACGGGCACTAGCACCTCAAGCTAGCGCGTCTGCCATTCCGCCACCCGGACCTGCTCGTACAGCCTACCCTGTCAGCCGAGGTGATCTTCTCACCGGTTCGGCCGCCCCGGTGGGCCGCACGGGGGATTACTGTACACGGCCCAGATGGATCATGCACATCGCCGCCCTTGGGCCACGTTTCCGCTGGTCAGAGAGGCGAGGTGGCACGGCGCGCACGAGATCGGGCGTGCCGGGTAGCGTCCGAGCGCCGATTCCGGGCAGCATTGCTCACGTGTCCCACCCCTCCCCCCTGACCGCCGCGCAACACCAGGCCCTCGCCCTGCGTAGCGCGGGTGATCTGGCCACTGCCCGCCGTATCCTCGCCGACGCGATCACAGCGGCTCGACCGACGTACGGGGAGGACCACCCCGATGTGCTGGCCACCGGCCACCTGCTGGCCCGCCTGCATCGGGAGGCCGACGACCCGGCCGCCGCCCGGCGGGTTCTGGAGGAGGCGTACGCGGCCGGCGAGCGTCGCCGTGGTGAAGCGGATCCGCTGATGTTGGCGCTCAGCTTCGACCTGGCTCAGGTGGCGGAGGAACTGGGCAACCGGCACGAGGCCCGCCGCAACTACACCCGGGTGGCCACCGCCGGGCCCGCGGTGCTCGGGCCGGACCACCCTGCGGTACGCGCAGCCCAGCAGTACCTCGGCGGCTCCGCCGCCGCTCCCGGCATGCACTTCCGCGGCCCTGCCGCCGGTCCGCAGCACGACCCGTCGGCGTTGTCCGGGCCCACCATGTCGCTACCAGCCGTGCCCGCTGCGCACCAGCCGCCGGTCACCCCGCCCGGGCCCGGTGTCACCGCCGTTCCCCCGCCGGCACCACCGGCCCCGCCAGCGTCGGCCCCGCCGCATGCCGGTTCGCCCGGCACGCAGTGGGCCGGACCGGTTCCGGCGCGGCCGTCACCGTGGGCACCGCCCGCTACCGGTCCGGGTACGCACCTGCCCCCGCCGCCGGTCGTTCCTGGTCCGACGCCGCCCGGTACGGCTGCCCCCACCGCGCCGCTGCCACCGCCACCGGCCATCCGGGCACCCGCCTCGGCTCCGCCGGTGTCCGGCCCGTACAGCGGTTCGGGTCCGGTCAGCGCGCCGCCGGCGCGCGTCACGCCCGTCCCCGCGCCATCTTCGGCCGCCCCGGCACCGCCGCCGCTCGTTCAGCCGGCCGCACCGGCTTCGGCACCGCCGGTCCCGCCCCAGCCCGTCTCCGCGCCGCCCTCGGCCGCCGTGTTTGCACCGTCGGTTGTCCCGCCACCCGCACCGGCCTCGGCACCGCCGCCGGTGTCCATGCCACCCACGCCTAGTCCGGTTCCGCCGGTAGCCGCCCCGCCGCCTCATCTGCCGCCGGCCCCGGTCATTCCGCCTCCCAGCGGGCCGGTCTCGGCGGCGCCGGCGCCCGGCGCGGCGTCTTCGCCGACCCCGCCGGTGTCACCGCCGCGGGTTCCGGCGCCGAACTCCGCCCCGCCGGCGGCAGGTCCGCTGCCTCCGCCACCGTCGATCCCGGTGCCCGCCGCGCCGGCGGGCCCGGAGGCCGCGCCGGTTTCCGGGCCGCCGCTCACCGCGCCCGTCTCGGTGCCGCCGGCTGCACCCTCGATGAGCCCGGCCGGTCAGCCGCAGCGTGCGGCCGACCAACCGGTCGTACCCGGGCACGGCTCGGCCGACGGTACGCCCGCATCGCCGGCGATGCCCGCGCCACGTTGGGACAAGCCGACGGTCCAGGTGCAGCAGATCGGGCCGCTGCTGCGGGAGGAGGCGGAGCGGGCCGCGTCCGGCCCGGCCCCTGCCGCCACCCCGGCCGCCCCGCCGGTCAACACCCCGCCGGCAAGTCGCACGCCGGTCAGCGCGCCGCCGGCAAGCCGCCCGGCCGGCGGCCCGTACACCGGCGAGGCACCGCCAACCGGAGTAGCCGCCGAGGCGGCTCCGACGGGCGCTGCACCCGTCGCCGTGGCCCCGGCCGGAGGGACACCGGTGAGCGCGCCGCCGGTAGGTGGCCCACTGGCGGGCGCAACCCCGGTCAATGCCACGCCGGTCAGTGGCCCACCGATGAGCGGCGCGCCGCACAGCGCACCGCCGGTGACCGGTCCAGTTCATGGGACGCCGCCCGCCAGCGGTCCGCCGGAGGGCGGCGTCCCCTTCCACACGCCACCGGCCAGCGGCCTACCGTTCAGCGGGCCGCCCGTCAGCAGCCCGCCGGTCAGCGCGCCACCCGTGAGTGGCCCGCCCGTCGGCCCGCCGCCGGGGCCGCCCGCGCCGATGCCACCGGTGAGCGGTCCGCCGGCGCCCGCCTACCAGGCGTACCCGCCGGCTGCGCCGCCGCCGATCAGCGGCCCGCCCGTCGCGGCACCGCCGGTGAGCGGCCCGCCGGTTGCGCCGCCGCCGGTCACCGGTGCACAGATGAGCGGCCCGCCGGCGGTGGCGCCGGTCAGCGCGTCGCCGGTGCCGCCGTGGGGGCTGACCGCCCCGCCGTGGAGCAGTGTGGCCCCGCCGCAGCCGCTGGACCGGCCGGCCGACCCGCAGCCGGAGCCGGAGCCGGAGCCGGAGCCGGAGCCGCGTGACGAGACCGCGCCGGACGCAGCGGATCCCGCGTACCGGCCGGGGCCGGAGACCGACGACGTGAGTCCGCGGCCGTTGCCGGTCTACGACGAGTTGTTGGAGTTTCCCGAGCCGGCCCGTCCGGAACAGCCGCCCGGCCCGGCCCCGTACGCGGAGCAGGGGGCCTGGCCGGCGGTGCCGGCGCCGTTCCACCAGCCGCCGGCGTACCCGATGCCGGTGGAGCCCGAGCCGCGCGGCCGGAACCGGACGGTGGTGGCCGTGGTGGCCGGTGTGGCGCTGGTCGCGGTGGCGGCGGTCGTCGGGGTGGGCGTGGTGGTGCTCAACCGCGACGAGGCCCCGCCGCCGGTGGCGGACCCGACTGCGGCGAAGCCGAAGGTGAGCGGACCTCCACCGGGGGACCTGCGGCTGCGGGACGAGACGACCACGATCACGGTGACCTGGTCGGATCCGTCCAACGGGGCGGTGCCGTTCGTGGTGGCCGGCGGCCAGGCGGGGCAGCGGCTGGGCATGATGGCCACGGTGGACCCCGGGGAGACCCGTTACACGGTCAACGGTCTGAGCCCCAAGCTGGACTACTGCTTCACGGTGCTGGCGGTCTACTCGACGGACACGTACGCCACGTCGGGGCAGGTCTGCACCGACCGGGATCGGGGTACGCCGACCCGCTGACCCGCGATCGCGCCGGCGACACGCTGGGTGTCCACAGGAGGACGGTTCGGGTTTCACGGCTGTCGGCCGGCCCCTATGATGGCTCCCGGCTCTGGGGAGGGTCGATCTCGCGTGGCCCCTCCCCCAACCGACACGGGGAAGGCAGCCGGCAGTGACCACCATCGAGGAAGTCACGAGCACCGGGGCGCAACCGCCCCGACCCCGTTCCCGCAGGCTGCGGGGCGGGCTGGTAACCATCGGCACCGTGGCCGCGTTGCTGGCCGCGATGGGGTTGACCGTGCTCGGCCTGGGGGCCGCCGACAACGCGGTGGCCAACTATGACGCCTCCTCCTGGCTGTGGAGCACCACCCGCAGCGAGATGGCCCGGGTCAACGGGATCACCGCGCGGGTGGACACCCGCACGGAGGTGCCCGGGGCACGCCGGCACCAGATGCAGGTCGCCCAGACCGATCGGCTGCTGATCCTGCGGGATCTGAACACCGGCCAGGTCTCCTCGCTGGACCTGGCCACCCTCAAGATCATCGCGACCACGCCGACCGCCCCGGGGCTCGGGGTGAACGTGGCGCTGCACGACAACGACGCGTTCGTCATCGACGCGGTGCAGGGCATCGTCCGGCAGCTCGATCCGCGCGCGCTGACCCCGGTGGGTGAGCCGGTGCGCTATCCGCCGGGCATCACCGGTGGGGCGTTCGACGGCGCCGGTCGGCTGTGGGTCGCGGTCCCGGGCGAGGGCACCGTGTCGGCGGTCACCGCCGCCGAGCTGCCGGAGACGCCGGGATCAGCGCCGCCGGCGGGCCTGAGCCCGAAACAGATCGAGACGTACGAGGTGGCGGAGCCGAGTCACGAGTTGGTGGTGTCCACCCTGGACGACGGGGTGGCGGTGCTGGACCGCACGTCGGCGTCGCTGGTGACGGTGCAGGCCGGCCGGACGCAGCGGGCCGACCTGAAGGGCATGACCGCCCCGGGCAGTCTGCCGCCGCGTACCAGTGGCCCGCAGGTGCCGGTCACCGTGACGGGCGAGCGGACGGTGCACGTGGTCCACGACGGTGGCGAGGTGCGGCAGTTCACCGTGCCCGGCGCGGGTGAGCAGCTGACCCCGGCGGTGGCCTGGGCCGGCCGGTTCTACTGCGCCGACGAGAGCACCGGCACGGTGTACTCGTTCGACGCCAACGGGCAGCTCGTGGACACCATCAAGGGCTCCGGCCGGCCCGGCCCGATCGAGCTGGAGGTCCGCGAGAACCACCTGTTCATCAACCCGCCGAACTCGTCCACCGCCCAGGTGGTGGACGACAAGAACCAGGTCCGCGAGGTCAACAAGTACGCCAACGACGTGCTCGGCGGTGACCCGCCGCCGGCTCCCCCGCCGCCGCCCCCGCCGAAGAAGCCGAAGGTGGGCAAGCCGGGCGCGCCGCGGGCCGTCACCGCCGCCGCCGGCAACGCGTCGGCGCGGGTCAGTTGGCAGCCGGCCGCCGCGAACGGCGCCGAGATCACCAAGTACGTGGTGGAGGGTGCCGGGCAGCGCCACGAGGTGGGCGCGAACCAGCGCTCGCTGGAGATCACCGAGCTGACCAACGGCGAGACGTACACGTTCGAGGTGCACGCGGTCAACGCCAAGGGTGACGGGCCGGCGAAGCGGAGCAACCCGGTCACCCCGACCGCCGAGGTGCCGGACCCGCCGGCCAGCGTCACCGCCGAGGCGCGTCCCGACGGCACGGTGCTGGTCAAGTGGCCCGAGGCGAACGGGCAGGGCAACACCGTCGCCCGCTACTCGGTGACGGCCACCTCGGCCGGCGCCAGCGCCCCGGCCGGCGACTCCACCAAGACGGAGCTGGTGATCCCGGCCGGTCAGCTGGAGTACGGCACCCAGTACGCCTTCACCGTCGTCTCGGTCACCGACAAGGGCGCCGGTTCGAAGGCGTCCCCGGTGAGCGACACGGTGGTGCCGTTCACCGCCCCGGACAAGCCGACGGAGCTGCGCGCGTCCACGGTGGCCGACCAGCCGGGCACCGTGGCGGTGCAGTGGGTGCCTGCGGTGGACAACGGCCGGCCGGTCACCAAGTATCTGGTGGACGTCGGCGGGAAGACCAGCGAGGTGACCGACGTGCAGACCACGGTCGGCGGGCTGGGCGACGGGCAGAACGTCACGGTGAAGGTGAAGGCGGTCAACGAGGCCGGCCCGGGTGCGGAGGCCACCACGACGGCGCGTACGGTCGCCGCGCCCCGGGTCACCGTGACCGGGTCGTCGGCGGACGTCACCTCGGTGACGGTGTCGTTCACGGTGGACGCGGGCGGCGGCAACGCCACCTGCACCGCCACCGTCAGCGGCGGCAGCCCGGCCGGCGGGAGCTGTTCCAGCCTGCGGGTGACCGGCCTGACGCCGGGCACCGCGTACACGGTGACGGTGACCGCGTCCAACGCCGCCGGCAACGGCACCGCCACCAGGGCCCAGTCGACCGATGCGCTCTACGGCATCGCGACCTGCAACAACGGGTCCTCCGGCGCCGAGGCCACCTACTGCGACACGGACGTGGCCGGCAAACGCAACGGCAACGAGATCTTCTCGGTGCCGCAGCAGGTCAACGCCAAGCAGGTCGGCTGGGCCAAGCCCGGCACCCGGCTGCAGGCGTACTGCAGGGTGCAGGGTGAGGAGGTCTACGCCTACATCTACAACAACGACAAGCGCAGCACCTGGTGGGTGCAGGTCAACTACAGCGGCAAGAACTACATCCCGTGGGCCTGGCTGAACCTGGAGGGCGGCGACAACATCAACCTCCTGCCCACCTGCTGACCACGTCCCCGTCTCGAGGAGCACCCGCTCACGTGAACACCCACGAACCGCTCACCCAGCCGGAGGTGCAGGGCTTCGCCGCCCTCGCCGCCCGGCTGGCCGAGAACATCAACGCGGTCGTGCTGGGCAAGCCGCAGGTGGTGCGGCTGGCGCTGACCGCGCTGTTCGCCCAGGGGCACGTCCTGCTCGAGGACGTGCCCGGGGTCGGCAAGACCACCCTCGCCCGGGCGATCGCGGCGACGGTGCAGGGCAAGTGGCGGCGTATCCAGTTCACCCCGGACCTGCTCCCCTCGGACGTGTCCGGGGTGACGATCTTCAACCAGGCCACCCGCGCGTTCGAGTTCCACCCCGGGCCGGTGTTCGCCAACATCGTCATCGCCGACGAGATCAACCGGGCGTCACCGAAGACGCAGTCGGCGCTGCTGGAGGTGATGGAGGAGCGGACCGTCACCGTCGACGGCGTACGCCATCCGGTGCCGCAGCCGTTCCTGGTGGTCGCCACCCAGAACCCGGTCGAGATGGACGGCACCTACCGTCTTCCCGAGGCCCAGCTCGACCGGTTCCTGGTGAAACTCTCCGTCGGCTACCCCGACGAGTCGGTCGAGGTGGAGGTGCTGCGTGGGGCCACGGTCCGCTCCCCCGACTCGCTCACCGCGATCACCGACACCGCCACCGTCGGCGAGATGGTGCGCATGGCCCGGCGCGTGCACATCGCTGAACCGCTCTACGCGTACGCGGTGCGGCTGGCCGCGGCCACCCGCAACCACCCGCAGGTCCGGGTCGGGGTCAGCCCCCGCGGCGTGATCGCCCTGACCCGCGCGGCGTGCGCGTACGCGCTGGTCGACGGCCGGGGCTGGATCATGCCGGAGGACCTGAAGACCCTCACCGAGCCGGTCTTCGCGCACCGGCTGCTGCTCACCCCGGACGCGCAGGTACGCGGTGTCACCGCCGCCGAGGTGCTGCGCCAGGCGGTCGCCTCGGTGCCGGTCCCGCTGCCGTCCGGCCAGCCCGCCCCGGCGCAGGGCTGAGACGGCACGACGGATCGTGGGAATCACCGCCCGCGGCGTCGGGCTGCTCGCCGCCGCCGCCGTGCTGCTCGGCGTCGGCTTCCGCTTCGCCTACCCGGAACTGGTCGTGCTCGGCACGGCGGCCGCCGTCGCCGTCGGGTACGCCCTGGTCAGCGCCGCCTGGCGGCCCCGACTCTCGGTCGAGCGGGCCGCCGACCCGGACCGGGTGGCCCGCGGCGAGCCGGCCGCCATGACGCTGGCCGTACGCAACACCGGGCGGCTGCGGTCGGCGAACCTCGTCGCCGAGGACCGCTGCGGTGCCGCGCTGGTGCCGGTGCCGCTGTTGCGGCTGCGGCCCGGCCGCGACACCGAGGTGCGCTACGACGTGCCGACCCGCCGCCGCGGCGTGGTGCCGGTCGGGCCGCTGCGGGTGACCCGCCGCGACCCGCTCGGCCTGGTCGCGCTGGCCCGCTCCTACGGAGGCACCGTGCCGGTCTGGGTGCACCCACGTATCCACCCCCTGACGGCGGTGCCCACCGGCGCCGGACGCAGCCTCGACGGACGCACCGACAGCGTGCCGCACGGCTCGATCACCTTCGACTCGCTGCGCGAGTACGTGGTCGGCGACGAACTGCGCCGGGTGCACTGGCGTACCAGCGCCCGGGTGGGCGAGCTGATGGTGCGGGAGAACGTGGACACCAGCCTCCCGCGCATCGTGGTGGTGCTGGACAACCGGGCCTGCGCCCATCCGCGACGGGCGGCCGGGGTCGCCGAGTCGTTCGAGTCGGGTTGCGAGGCCGCCGCGTCGGTGCTGGCCGCCGCCGTCGGGGAGGGCCTGCCGGTGAGCCTGCTGCTGGTCGTGCCCCCCGGCGAGGATCCGGCCGGGGCCGCCGGCCCGCTGGACCGGCTCGCCGCCGTCGAGCTGACCGACGGCGGCGACGACCCGCTGCGTACCACGATGAGCCGGCTGCGGCAGGAGCGGCTCGGCGACACCGTGGTCTTCCTCACCGGGCCCGGCGCCGCCGCCGACCTCGGGCACGTCGGCGCGCTGCGCGGCGCGTACCCGTCGCTGGTGGTCGGGATGTTCGGCGCGGCGCAGCCGACGCGGCCGGGCGCGGCCGGCCTGGTCGTCGTCGACGCCGCCGACGGCACCGAGTTCGCCGCCGAGTGGGACGGGATCCGCCGGTGGTGACCCTGACGCCGGCCCCGGCCCCGGCCCCGCCGACCGAGCCGACCGCCGCGCGGGCCGGCGGCCCGCTGGCCCGGCTGCTGCGGGCCGTGCCGGTGCCGCTGGCCCTGATCACCATGATCACCCTGGCCGGCGTGGTGCTGGACCGGGTGTACGCCGGCCCGCTGCTGACCCGCCTGATCCTCGGCGCGGCGATCGGCTCCGTGCTGGTCAGCGTCGCCGCCCGCCGCCTGCCGTCCTGGCTGGTCGCCCCGATCTCCGTGGCCGCCCTGGCCGGCTGGACGCTGCTGTCGCTGCGCCTGGCCGCCAGCCACGCCGCCCTGCCCGGCAGCCTCGCCACGGTGGCCGCCGACGCCGCCCGCAACGCCATCCCCCGCCTCCTGACCGCGATGATCCCGGTGGAACCGGCACCGGACACCGTGCTGGTGCCGGTGGTCGCCGCCTGGCTGACCGGGCTGGCCGCCGCCGAGGTGGCGCTGCGGGCCGGCCGGGTGCTGCTCGGCTACCTGCCACCGGTGCTGCTCTACGCCGGCGCCGTCTACGTCGTCGGCCCCAACGCCGACCCCGCGATCGCTACGACCGTCGTGTTCACCGCGGTCGCCGCCGCCGGCCTGGCGGTACCGTCGCACCGCGACACCGCAACCACCGGCGACCCGACGACCGGACTCGCCCCGGCCGTACGCGCCGCGGTACGGCTGCGCCTGCTCGCCGCGAGCGCCGCCGGCGTGGCCGTGCTGGTCGCACTCGCGGCCCTGCTCGCCCCGATCCTGGCCGCCCGGGTGGACGACCGTCCCGTCGACCCGCGCCGCTACGTCGAACCGCCGCAGGTGGATTCGCTGGACGAGAACCCGCTCATCCGCATCTCCGGCTGGGCGCTGAACCCCGACCAGAAGCTGCTGGACGTGCACACCGAGGCCGGCCCGGCCGCACCACCCCGCATCCGCCTCGCGGTGCTCAACGACTACGACGGAGTCACCTGGCGCGTCGGGGCCACCTACCGCAACGCCGGACGCATCCTGCCCGTCACCGAACCCGCCCCGGGCGTCACCACCGACACCGTCCGCCAACAGATCACCGTGGCCGACCTGACCGGACGGCTGCTGCCCGCCGTACCGACCCCACGCGAGGTCACCGGCGCACGAGTGGCGTACGACCCGGCCACCGCGACGCTGATCCGCCCGGAAGGGCTGACCCCGGGGCTGCGCTACACCGTCACCTCGGCCCGGGAACACCTCGACGTAAACCTGCTCGCCACGGCAAACGTACCGGCCGGCGACCCGGTCGCCCGGGTGCTGCAGGTGCCCGACGGGACCCCGGAGCCGCTGCGCCGCCTGGCCACCCAACTCGCCGAGGAGAACGGCGCCCCGTACGCCCGCGCCACCGCCATCCAGGACTTCCTCGCCGAGCACTACCGGGTCACCGCCGACGCGCCCAGCGGCCACGCCTACCCCAACCTGGCGTTCTTTCTGTTCGGACCCCGCAACGGCGGCGGGCAGCGGGGCACCTCCGAACAGTTCGCCGCATCGTTCGCGGTCCTGGGCCGACTGGCCGGCCTGCCCACCCGGATCGTGGTCGGCTTCACCCCCGACGGCGACGGCCCCGTCCGCGCCGCCGACGCGTCCGCGTGGCCGGAGGTGCTGTTCGACGGCGTCGGCTGGGTGCCGTTCGACCCGATGCCCCGCCCCGACCAGGAGCCCCGCGCGGTGGAGGAGGATTTCCGCGCCACCCCCGACAACCCGCCCCCGTCCCAGGTGCCGGAACCGGCCGTGGAGCCCACTGCCACACCCCCGGCGGCGGCCCCACCCGGCCCCGCCCACGGCCGGGGTGGGTTGAGCACCCCGGTGCTCGTCGGCGGCGGCACGGGCACGCTCGCGCTGCTGGCCGTACTCGCCCTGCTGACCCTGGCCACCCTGCGCCGCAACCTCACCCGCGCCCGCCTCCACCACGGCGACCCCGGCCGACGCATCGCCGGCGCCTGGCGGGAACTGACCGACGCGCTACGGCTCGCCGGCCGACCGGCCGGCGGCGACCTGGCCGCCGCCGAGGTCGCCGAGCAGGCCCGCCGCACCCTGGCCGACGCCCGCGCGGCACGGCCCGGGCAACCCGGTACCGAGGCGGTCGACGACGAAGCCGACGAGCTGGCCGGGCTGCTCAACCAGGTCGCCTTCGCCCCGCACACCGCCACCCCCGCCCAGGCGGACCGGGCCGCGGACCTGGCCGGACGGTACGCCACAGCGCTGCGCGCGACCCGCCCGTGGTGGCGGCGGCTGCTGTGGACGGTCCACCCGGGTCCGCTGCGCTGGCGCCGCTGACCGCTTGCCGACCAGCCCTACCCTCGAAGGCATGTCCGCACCTGCCTGGGCGGTCGTCACCGCCCTCACCGGCGTACTCCTCGCCACCGCCGGCTGGCAGTGGCACGTCCGCGCCCGCCGCGCGCGGACCCGGACCCGGGCCGAGCACCTCGCCGCGGCCCGCAAAGCGACCCGGCAGCTGAAACGTTCCGGCCCCCGCCCACACCGGGACACCTTCGAGCGGGGCGCGGTCCTGGAGAACAGCGCCTACGGCGACGCCGCCGGCCACGGAGGCGGCCACCACGGCGGCTCCGACGGCGGCTACGCAGGCGGCTTCGACAGCGGAGGGAGCGACAGCGGCGGCTCCTACTGAACCGTGACGCGGACGCGTACCTGCCGGCCGACCGGCCCTCCGGCGCCTCGGTCCGGTGGCCGGCCGACCCGGCGGGGCGTCAGCGGTCGCGCCGCAGTCGGCCCGTCTCCTTGCCCTGGGCGTCGAGGAACACCAGCACGTCGCCGTTCAACCCCGCCCGCCACGCTCTGGCGAGCCAGACCCCCACCGATTCGTTGTCGCACCCGATCAGGGTGCTCGGTCCGGTGGTGCCGAGAAAGGCGCCACCCGGCCCGGCCGCCCATCGTCCACTCTGCCCGTTGCACCCGTCGGAGCCCTTCCATCCGCCGTCGGCGCGCAGCTCGACGTACGGCGCCTTCGACCTGCCCCACCTACCCTGAACGGACACCCATCGACCGAGCAGGGTTTCCCGGCCCGCCGGGTTCAGGGCCGCCGGCAGGGCGGCGGCCGGCGCGAAGGCACGTCGGACCTCGTCGGTGACCTCGGGCGGCTCCGCCAGGGACGGCAGCAGGTTCGGCCCGGGGGTCGGCTTCGCGCCGGCCACCAGCCGGGCCACAGTCCCGCCCCGGTCATCGAGCAGGACCGGCCCGTCGGCGTCCACCCGGAAGGCAGCGGCCCGCCCCAGCCAGGTGTCGGCGATCTCCGCACCCGCCCGGCAGTCCCGGCCGTCGACAGGAACCGAGTTGCCCCAGAGGTCGGCGACGAACAGGCCGTTCACGTCGGCTCGCCAATTCCCCATCAACGGACCGCAGCGGCCGAACAACAGCAGGTCACCGCTCGTGTCGTAGGCGAGCCGCAGGACGTCACCCGCGCTACCGTCGGCCTCCGCCACCGTCCAGGATCCGATCAGCGCGACCGGATCCTGCGGCGGTCCGAGGGCGGTCGGGCCGGGATCGACGACCTGGTCCGCGGCGGGCCCCTCCGACCCGATCCGCTCGCCGCAGCCCGCGAGCAGTGCCCCGACCGCCACCGCAGCCACCAGGTACCTGATCCGGCTCATCTCCGCCCCCATGTCCCACCGGACGCCCGCCGGTGTTGATTGCCTGCTGAGGGCTTGGACGCGGCGCGGCGGCCAACGGTTGCGTCACGCGAGGCCGGAACGGGCGGCGACCGCAGACCGGGACACTTGTCGTAGTAGAAGTCGGCGGCCTCCCCGAACCGCGCCGGCGACTTGATCTTCAGGGCGGTCCCGTGCCCGCTCATCGTGGTGGTCATCGTCAGCTTCGGGCCCGTACGAGGGGTGAGCTCCACCACGATCGAGGTGACCCAGCCCTGCTCGTCGGTCGTGATCGTGAACGGCGACAGCGGCATACCGATCGAGACCATGCTCGGCGCGCCCACGGGAAGGAACGACGTGATGTCCTTGCCGTCCGGGTCGAAGCGGCCGGTGTACGTGTGCGGGCCGGTCCGCTGCGCCGAGGTGATCGCCGCGCTGAACGTCTTCAGGCCGGTCGGGTCGGCCCAGTCGAAACGCAGGAAGGGATCGTCCCGCTTCACCCGCTTCAGATCGACGTGCACCCAGTCCTTCTGCTCCGCCGACCGCACGTAGCTGTCGGTACCGATCACCACCCGGCTCCCCGCCGCCGGGTACTTCCCGCCGGTGACCGAGATCGTCGCCTGGAACCGCCGCGCCTTCGGGTCGAACGCGCCACTGCCCTTGACGCTCTGCCCCTCGGGCAGGTTGCCGCGCACCGCATACCGGTGGGCGACGCCCTGCGACCGCCGCAACGCCTCAACCAGCTCGGCGCGAACCGTGTCGGGCGTCGGGGACGGCGCGGCGGCGCTCGGCCGGGCCGCCGGCGCGGCGCCGCAGCCCACCGTCGCGCCGGGTTTCCCCTCGGCGGGCTGCTGGATCACCTGGATCTCGTCCACCCCGGGCAATCGGCGGATCGGCGTCAGCCGTCCGCAGTCGAAATCCCGGCCCTCGGTCGTGAGCCGGAACGACTCGGGCAGGGCAGCGGCCGACGCCTGCTCGATCAGGTCCGGGCTGTCCTTGAACGTCTCCTTGAAGTGCTGCCACGCCTGCTCGCGGCTCTCGAACCGGATGGCCTCCACCGGCCGCAGGTCGTGCAGCGCCGACTCGATCGCGGTCTTCTGCTCGGCGCTGACGTCGCGGGTCAGGAACACGTTGACGGCGTACCGGTGCTGGTCACCGCGGTTGACGAACAGGACGCCCGCGGTCGCGGCGAGCGCCCCGACGAGCATCGCCGCCGCGGCCACCACGAGGAGCAGCCCGCGGCGACGGCGCGGGGCGGGCGGCTCGGGGTCAGCAGGCGGGGTACCGGTGGGTGGCTGCTCGTGCACTGCTGGCAGGGGGATCGGGTCCGACACGGCGGACAGTAAAACAGCCGGAGCGGTCCCGCGTTGTCCCTGGCAGCGGTCGGCGCGGGCGTCGGCCGGGCCCGCGTCGCCCGGGTCGGGCGGCCGAGGGCGTCGACATCACCGCGCGGGCATACCGAGTATGCTGCCGGGTCATGCGCCCCGGTCACAAGACGGTTGCCCTCACCGCCGTGGCGGGAGGTTTCCTGCTCGGCTTCCTCGACTTCCTGTGGATCAAGTGGGTACCGTATCCGTTCGCCGAACTCGGCAACTCCACCGCCACCTGGGCGGTCGCCGCCTTCCTCTTCGGGTACTGGCTCCGGTCGGGCTGGGCGCGTACCGCCGTGGCCGCCGCCGCCCTCCTCGTCGTGGCGGTACCCAGCTACTACCTCGCCGCGACGCTCGTTCAGGGAGACGAACTGTCCGTGGCGTGGGCGCCGTCGTCGCTGCTCTGGATGGCCTTCGGCGTCCTCGCCGGGGTGGTCTTCGGCATCGGCGGCAACTGGGCGCGCGCGACCGGCTGGCGGCAGATCGTCGGGACCGCGCTGCCGGCAGCGGTGTTCTTCGAGGAGGCGGCACGGTTCGTCCGCAGGACCCGCGATCCCGGCTACCCGCCGGGCACGGCCTGGAACGTCGTCATCGACGTCGCGCTCGGCGTCCTGGTCGTCGTGCTCGTCGGCGGATCGAACCGTCAGCGGGCGCTCGCACTGGCCGCGGCCCTGCCCCTGGCCGGAATCGTCTTCGTGGGATTCGCGACGGCCACCGGGTTCTGAACGATTCGCCTCGCCCCGCGATGTCACCGATCCGGGGTCCCAACCAGTCGTCACAGGTGGAAGTCCACCGAAGCACGGGAGGGAACCTTGGACCAGAACCTGCGGCAACTGTTCGACCGCGCGCTGGCTGACGAGCCCGATCCGCCGGGTGACCTCGCCGGCCAGGCCATGGCCACCGGCACCAGCCTGCGCCGCCGCCGACACCGGTTGGTGGCCGCGAGCGCGGCGGGCGTCACCACCATCGCGGCCCTGGCGGTGGTGAACGTGGCGACCCCGCCGGACGCTCCGACGCCACCGGCGACCGTGCCGGCGGCGTTCGCGATGCTGGTGAACCCGGCGTGCGAGTCCCCGGCCCGGGACACCGCCACCGATGTCTCGATCTTCCTGAGAATGGACGTCACCGATCAGCAGCGCAACGCGGTGAACCGGGAGCTGGAGGCGGATCCGGCAGCCCGGACCATGGTCTTCGTCAGCCGCGAAGAGGCCCTCGCCAGGTTCAGAAAGATATTCGAGGACAAGCCGGAACTCGTCGCCGCCGTCCAGGCCGACCAGCTGCCGGAGTCGTTTCGGGTCAAGGTCACCGGACGGTCGTCGTACGCGCGCCTGACGGCCCGCGTCGAGCGCATGCCCGGGGTCGACGAGATCATCGGCAGCGCGTGCCCCGCCGGCACGAGCGCCTGGACGACCAGGTGATGCCGGACGCCGGGACCGCCCCGGCTGCGGGCTCGCCCCGGGAGCCGAGACACGGTCTGATGGCCCGATGGGGCGCCGCCCGGCGGCGCGAGCAGGCCGCCTGGCAGGCGGAGTTCACCGCCTTCGTGACGGCCACCGCGCCGAACCTGCGGCGTACCGCCTACCTCATGTGCCGCGACTGGCACCTCGCGCAGGACCTGACCCAGATCACCTTCGCGAAGATGTACGCGGCGTGGGGCCGGATCCGGCGCACCACGAATCTCGAGGCGTACAGCCGTCGGGTCCTGATGAACGCGGTCTTCGACCAGAAGAAGCGGCGCAGCGACTCCGAGGTCGTGCTCGCCGAGCTGCCCGACGCGCCGCACCGACGGGCCGCCGACACCGTGGAGCTGCACGTCACCCTGCTGCGGGCCCTGGCCACCCTGCCCGTCCGCGACCAGGCCATCGTGGTGCTGCGCCACTGGGAGGACCAGAGTGTCGACGCCGTGGCCGGGATCCTCGACGTGTCCGCGTCGGTGGTCAAGACACAGAGTGCCCGTGCGCTGGGCAGGCTGCGGGCGTTGCTGGGCGAGGACTTCGTACGGATCTGACCCCTGTGCCGGCCACCTAGTGATCTGCGGCGCGCAGCTTGCGGACCAGCTTGCGCAGGCCGGCCTGCCAGCCGTCCGGGTCCTCGGCGCGGCGGCGGGCGTACGCGGCGACCTCCGGATGCGGCAGGATCAGGAACCGCTCCTCGGCCAGCCCGGCGATGGTGGCCTCGGCGACCTGGTCGGGGGTGAGCACCGGGCCGGAGGCGGCGATCACCCGGGCGCCCAGATGCCCGGTGGCGAGGCCGTCGGCGAGCATCGGGGTGTCCACGCCCTGCGGGCAGAGCGCGCTGACCCGGATGCCGGCGTCCCGGTAGGTGATCGACAGCCACTCGGCGAAGCCGAGCGCCGCGTGCTTCGTCGCGGTGTACGGGGCGTCCCCGACCGCGGTCAGCACGCCCGCCGCCGAGCAGGTGAGGAGCACGTGTCCCGAGCCGCGACGCAGCATCGCCGGCAGCACCGCCCGGGCGGCGTACACGTGGGCCAGCACGTTGACCCGCCAGGCTCGTTCCCAGTCGGCGTCGGGGGCGTCGACTCCCCCGCCGGTGGCCACCCCGGCGTTGGCGCAGAACAGGTCGATCCGGCCGTACCGTCGCTCGGTCTCCTCGACCAGCGCACGGACCTGGGCCTCGTCGGCGACGTCCAGCCCGACGCCGTGCGCGACCGGCCCGATCTGCTCGGCCACCGTGCGGGCCGCGTCGGCGGCCAGGTCGGCGAGGACGATCGCGGCGGCACCCTCCGCGGCGAACCGGCGGCCCAGCGCCGCGCCGATGCCGCCCGCCCCGCCGGTGACCACCGCGACCCGGTCAGTGAGGTTCATGCCCGCACCCGTCCGTGGGCCCGAGCCGGGAGATGAGCGCGGCCAGCGCCGCAGGACCGCCGGCGGCCAGCTCCGGGGTGGGCAGCAGGGCGAGCACCGGTACGTCCACCCCGTGGTCGGCGTACCGGCGGACCTGCGCGACGCACGCCTCGGGCGAGCCGTGCAGGACCAGCGCGTCGACCACCTCGTCGGGCACCGCCGCCGAGGCGGCGCGCCGGTCGCCGGCCGCCCACGCCTCCCACATCGGGCCGAGCAGCCTGTCCCGGCCGAGCCAGCGGTGGAAGGCCGCGTACGCGGGGACGGTGAGGTAGCCGGTGATCAGCCGGCGGCCCAGTGCCCGGGCGTGCGCGGCGTCCTCGGTGGGGCAGACGAAGATCCGGGCGGCGACCTGGAAGCCGGGGCGGCGCTGGCCCAGTTCGGCGAGCGCGGTCGGCACGTCGTCGGCGGAGAGCCAGTTGAGGATCACGCCGTCGGCCTCGGCGGCGGCGAGCCGCAGCATGCCGGGGCGCAGCGCGGCCAGCAGCACCGGCGGCGGTACGGCCGGCGGGCGTTCCAGGGTGAACCGTCGGACGGTGAATGTGTCGTAGGCGTGGTCGATGGTCTCGCCGTGCAGTGCGGCGCGCAGGAAGCGCAGCATGTCGCGGGTCCGCCGGTACGGTTCGGCGAACGGGGTGGCGTTCCAGTCCCGCACGAGCACGGGCGAGGAGGCGCCGATGCCGAGCGCGAAGCGGCCGGGCGCGGCCTCGGCGAGCGCGGCGGCGCTCATCGCGAGCAGTCCGGGGCCGCGGGTGAAGACCGGGGTGACCGCGGTGCCGAGGCGGAGCCGGGGTTGCCACGCCGCGGCGAGCGCCAGCGGGGTGAACGCGTCGGTTCCGGCCACCTCGGACGACCAGAGGTCGGTGAAGCCGGCCCGGTCCAGGGCCGCGTAGACCGGGGCGTGGTCGGCGAGCGGGACGCCGGCCAGCGGCACCGTGATGCCCCATCGGTTCGTCACCGGTCGATCGTGCCCGCTCGCGGTTACCTGGAGCAAGATTCCGCACCCGTCCTTCGATACGTGATCGCCCCTGTGCGTCCGGCCGGATCCGTCCCGTCGGCACTCACGCTGCCACCCCCGGCGGTTCGACATGCACCGCTTATTTCACCGACAGTGAGCGGGACCGCCCTGGTAGGAGAGACACACGCTGTCGTGAGGTTCTCCGCCGGGTAGGACGGGCTCTGGCATCGCCGAGTGAGGGCACCCGATCGGTTGACCGCCGCCGTCAGTCCAGCGCCACCTCACGGACGTTGTGCAAACGTGAGGAAAGACGTCGCGGAGGTGGCTGCTCCGACGTCTGCTGGCCTTGCACGCCGCCATGAGCTGATCGTTCACCGGCCTACCGATCCCGGAAGGCCCCGGCTCGGCCGCCCACACACCGAGCCTCCAAAGGAGTCACCTTGTCCAACCACTTCAGCGCCGACAAGCTCAAGTTCCCCGGCGACGACCGTCGCCTTGACCTCACCGACTTGTATGTCTTTACCGCACCGGAGGACCCCGGCAAGACGACGCTGATCATCGACTCGAACCCGACCAGCGCGCCGCCCCCGATACCGGCCCCTACCACCGGCCCGGAGTTCTACCCCGGCGCGGTCTACCGGATCAACATCGACACCGACGGCGACGCGCACGCCGACATCGCGTTCACGTTCACCTTCTCGGACTACGAGAACGGCGGCCAGACCGGGACCGCCTGGTACGCCACCGGCCCCGAGGCTCGCCGGCCTGAGCCTGCCGGCATGGTGCTCGCCGACTCCTTCCCGGTCAGCTTCGACGGCACGGCCCAGCCAGTGATGGTCGCTGAGCCAGGGCAGATCCGGCTGTTCGCCGGGCTGCGCAGCGATCCGTTCTTCGCCGATGTCGAGGGCGCTCTGCACGGAATGAAGTGGACCGGACACGACGACTTCGCCGGCAACAACGTCGACTGCATCGCGGTGGAGGTGCCCACCGACCTGCTCGGCCCCGGCCCGGTGATCGGGGTGTGGGCCTCGATCAGTCGGCGCACCGACGGCGTACTGGAGCAGATGGATCGCGGCGGGAACCCGACGATCAATCCGTTCATCAACCCCGACGGCGAGAAGAACCTCTACAACTCTCGGCAGCCCGCCGACGATGTGGCCAACTACCTGGGACCGTGGTCTCAGATGCTGGAGAAGGGCGGCTATTCGGCGCAGGAGGCGAAGGAGACCGCCATGCAGGTCCTGCCCGACGTCCTCCGCTACGACCGCACCAAGCCGGTCTCCTACCCCAACGGCCGCAAACTCATCGACGACGTCTTCAGCTATCGCTTCGGGTGGCTGACCCGCGGCAAGCTCCCCCCGACCGGTCTCAAGCCGCACGACGACCTCACGTGGCAGTTTCCCTACCTCGGCCCACCCAATCCGTAGTCCCCGCGCAATCGGCGGGCGCCAGCGGCGAACCGAGAAGACGCCGCCGATCAGAACGGTCATGGAAGGGCGGTGCGGCAGCTTCCACGAACGTGAGGTGAGCAGGCACGCAGGTCTCGGCACCCCGGTGGCGGCAATCACCGATCCCGGTTGGGTGCGGCTGGGGAGGGTGTGAGGACAGCCAGTGTGGCGCGGAACGACGGCGGGAACCGCCAGCCATGACGAGCGGTGACGAGGCCGGTGGGCAGGTCGGTCGCGGCGAAGGCACGGTCGCCACGGCTCGGGCGACGTTCCTGGAGCTCTTCTTCGACCTGGTGTTCGTCTTCGCGCTGACCCGCATCACGGCCCGTTCCTTCGAGGACCTGGCGCTGGAGCCGGGCGGGACCACCGGGTGGTCGCCGATCACCGGCGGCGCCAAGACCCTGCTGCTGCTGTTGGCGCTGTACACGGTGTGGCAGGGCACCGCGTGGACCACCAGTCGCTACGACCCGTACCGGCTGGATCTGCAGCTCGTCGTGGTCATCGCCCTGGTGGGCAGCATGGTGATGGGCGTGGCCGTTCCGCGCGCGTTCCGGATCGCCGGGCTGGCGTTCGCGGTCGCGTACGTGGTCACCCAGGTTTCCCGGCCGCTGATCTTGTTGGTCACCCTGGGCCGCCAGGGCGACAGACAGCTCAGAAAGCGGATGCTGATCGTGTACTCCGTGACCGGGGTGCTCTGGCTGGTCGGCGCGTTCCTGCCGGTCACCCCGCGGGTGTGGGTGTGGGCGGTGGCGTTGGGCACCGAGTACCTGGCGGGGCGAACGGGCTGGCCGGTGCCCGGGATGGGGCGCTCCAGGGTCTCTCGCTGGGACATCGCCGGGGAACATCTGGCCGAGCGCTACCAGCAGTTCTTTCTGGTCGCGCTCGGGGAGACGATTCTCGTGGCCGGGTTCTCCTACAGCAGCCGTCCGTTCGCTCTGAACTCCACCGCCGCCTTCGCCGTCGCGCTACTCACCTCGATCATGCTCTGGCGGATCTATTTCCAGCGGGCCGGACAGATCCTCGGCGAGGCGGTCCTCAAGGCGCGGCACCCCGCGACGATCGGCCAGTCCGCCGCCGACACCCACATGGTCATGCTGGTCGGGATCGCCGCCACCGCCATCGGGTACCAGTTGACCATCGAGCATCCCCTCGATCACGCCGAGTCGGCTTGGATCGCGCTGATCATCATCGGCCCGGCGCTGTTCATGCTCGGTCGAGCACGGTTCGAGTACGAGGTCTTCGGCCGGGTGTCGCCGTCCCGTTGGATCGCGATTCTCGCCCTGCTCGGCTCGGTGCCGCTGTTCCTGCACCACCCGCCGCTGATCGCCTCGGCCGTGGCCACCGCCGTGCTGGCCGGGGTGGCGGTGGACGACGCCCGCCGAGCGTGGGGCAAGCCGCCGGAGGCGGCCGCGCCGCCGTTCTGAACCACCACCTGGCGAACCGCCGGACGTGCAGGACCGGTCGGGCCGCTGGCTGCCGGCGCTACCATCCGCGAATGACTTTCTCGATCGTCGCCCGCTCCGCCGACGGCCGCCTGCACGGCGTAGCCGTGGCCAGCAAGTTCCTTGCCGCCGGGGCGCTGGTCCCGGCCGCCGAGGCCGAGGTGGGCGCGGTGGCCACCCAGGCGCACGTCAACCTGGCCTACCGGTCGCAGGGACTGGCGCTGCTGCGCACCGGGGTCGCCGCCGCCGACGTGGTGGCCGGCCTGGTCGCCGCCGATGCGGGCCGCGACGACCGGCAGGTCGGCGTGGTCGGGGCCAGCGGCGACGGGGCCACCTGGACCGGGCCGCGCTGCCACCCGTGGGCCGGTGGCCAGGTCGGGGACGGTTGGGCGGCGCAGGGCAACATCCTGGCCGGCCCGCAGGTGATCGACGCGATCCGGGACGCCTGGCTGGGTGGTGCGGAGCTGCCGTTCCCGCGCCGGCTGCTGGCCGCCCTGCATGCCGGCGACCGGGCCGGCGGCGACCGGCGGGGCCGGCAGAGCGCGGGCCTGCTGGTGGTGCAGCGCCGGGGTGGCTACGCCGGCACCGGCGACGAGCTGGTCGACCTGCGGGTGGACGACCACCCCGATCCGGTCACCGAGCTGGGTCGCCTGCTCGACACCCACACCATGCTGTTCGGCAAGCCCGATCCGGCCACCCTGCGCGACCTGGCCGGTCCGCTCGCCGACGAGGTGGCCGCGCTGCTGGCCGCCGCCGGTTATCCGGTCGGCGTGGCCGGCCTGGACGGGGCGCTCGCCTCCTGGGCCGGCGTGGAGAACCTGGAGGAGCGGCTGGTGGTCGGCCGGATCGACCCGATCGTGCTGGAGCACCTGCGCCGCACCGCCCCGGCCGGGCGCGTCGGCGGCTGAGCCGGTGTCCGCCTCGGCGGCGTCCCCGGGTCAGCCGCCGAAGGTCAGCCAGCGCACGCCGGCCTGGTCGACCAGGGCCTGTTCGCGGTCGGTGAGCGCGGCCCGCCCGGTGGCCTTGCGTACCAGGGTCAGCCGGTCCCAGCCGAGCGCGTCGGGCACCGACTCCAGGTCCCCGGTCAGCAGGCCCGCGATCACCTCGGCCGCCGTCGGGGTCAGCCACGGTTGCCGGTGCAGCGCGTCGGCCAGGTCCAGGCCGTGCACCCCGACCTCCACCACCCGGGTACGCAGGAACTCGGTGAGCGTCATCGCGTCGCCGTGTCGGGTGCGTACCAGCCGTCCGGGCGGTTGGGCGGTCACTGCCGCGTCGGCGGAGCGCCAGGCCCGCGCGAAGCCGTCGGCGACCTCGCGTACGGCGGGCAGCTCGCGTGCCTCACGCCGGGCGACGTCGATCCGGGCGCGGTCCACCTCCGGGGTGAACTTGGCCGTGCCGAAGTATTCGGCGGCGTCGACCTCGGCCCGCTGCGGGGCGGGCGCGGCGAGCATGTCGACCAGCCGTCCCGCGCCGGCGCGTACGTGCGCGAGCAGGTCGCGTACCGCCCACGGCGGGCAGGGGGTGGGGCGGTCCAGGTCCGGCTCGTCGAGGCCGCGCAGCACCTCCTCCAGCCGCTGGCACTCGTTTCGGAAAGCCGCGCGTACCGTGTCCATCCCCGTCCTTCCCGTCCGGTCCCTGCCGGGGCCAGCCTGCCACCGGCCGTTTCGCCGCCGGCGGGCCGGGTACGCGCCGCGGGACGAGGAGAGGAGGCGCCGAACGATGGCCGGCATCATGCTCCGCAGCACCGCCTTCAACGACCACGACATGCTTCCGGGACGCTTCTCCCAGGAGGGTGGGAACGTCTCACCGCCGCTGGAGTGGTCCCAGGTCCCCGGCTCGGCCGAGGAGCTGATCCTGTTCGTGGAGGATCCGGACGCCGGGAAGACTCCTTTCCTGCACTGGCTGGTGACCGGGATCTCGCCCCACTCGAACGGGGTCGCCGAGGGCGGCGTGCCGCTCGGCGGCCGGGAGTGGCCCAACGGCTTCGGCACCACCGGTTGGGGTGGCCCGCACCCGCCGCAGCACGAGGACCCGCACCGGTACTTCTTCCGCCTCTACGCGCTGGAGCGTCCGCTGCATCTGCCGGACGCGCCGCAGGTCACCGACGTGCGTGAGGCGCTCACCGACAAGGAGATCGCCAGCGGCACGATGGTGGGCACCTTCTACCGCTGATCAGCCCTGGTGGCGGGGCACCAGGCGGTGCACCGTCGCCAGGACCAGCGCGGCCACCACGGCCATCGTGCCGACGATGCCGGCCGCGGCGCCGGCGTACCCGACGAAGAGCGCACGGCGGCCGAGTTCGTCGGCGGGGATGTCGGCGAGTCGGACCAGCCAGACCACGGCGAGTCCGGACGCCGCGACGGCGAGCACGCCGCCGAGGCCGAGCACGGCGGCGGCGACCCGGTGCGCGTCGGCCGGGGAGACCGTCGCCCGTTCCCGCTGGAAGAACAGCAGCGTCAGGCCGGCGGCCGCCGTCCAGGCTCCCACCACCAGGTACGCGGCGATGGCGTCGCTGGGCCGGTGCCAGCCGGCGGAGAGGGTGGCGACCCCGGCGGCGGCCGCGTAGCCGGCGCCGAGAAACGCCCCGACGGCTCTCACCTTCGGGGGCAGTACCAGGATCAGCGCGACCGCCACCGACGCGGCTACCGTGGTGTGCCCGCTGGGCAGGCTGTTGCCGGCGAGCGCGCGTTCGGGGTCGATGCCGAAGTCGGGGCGGGTCAGGTGGTGCTTGAGCAGTTGGGTGCTGAGGTTGGCGCCGGCGATCAGCAGGGTGGCGGTGACGGCGAGGGCGATGCGGCCGCGGATCAGCGCGATGAAGCCGATCATCGCGGTCGCGGCCAGCAGGGACACCACCGACATGGCGTTGAGGATGCGGTTCACCGGTCCGTCGATGTGGTCCTGGCCGATCCGGTTGCCGGTCAGCGCGACCGTGTCGAGCCACTGGCCGAGTGTGGTGTGTACGGCGAAGCGCCAGAGCAGGATGAGCGCCGCTGTCTGGGCCAGGGCCAGTACGACCAACCAGACCGCCGTTCCGCCCCTCGCTGTCTTGCGCACCCGCACAACTTAACGGCCGGCCGGCGGGGCCGCTCGTCGGGCGGCCCCCGTGCCGCGGTTAGGTTGGGAACGCGACCAGAGGAGGTGGCGGGTGACCAGCACACCCGAACGTGAACGGCCGACGCGGGAGCGGTCGGAGTCCCTGGCGGAGCTGCTCGGTGGCCGGCGTGGGGCGTGGGACGCGACGTTGCCGGCGGTGGCGTTCGCGGTCGGCTGGCTGGCCGCCGGGCTGTGGGGTGGGGTGGCCGCGGCGGTGCTGGCCGGGGCGGCGGTGGCGGGTTGGCGGCTGCGTCGCGGGGACCGTCCACGTTCGGTGCTGATCGGTCTGCTCGCCGTCTGCGTGGCCGCGCTGATCGCCCTGCGCACCGGTCGGGCCGGTGATTTCTTCCTGGTGCAGTTGTTGTCCAACGCGGCCAGCGCGCTGGCCTGGATGGTCAGCATCGTGGTGCGCTGGCCGCTGCTCGGGGTGGTGGTCGGCACGGTGCTCGGTCAGCGCGGTCGGTGGCGGCGCGATCCGGCGTTGCTGCGCGCGTACGGGCGGGGCAGTTGGGTGTGGGTGGCGACGTATCTGCTGCGGCTGGTGGTGTTCGTGCCGCTGTGGCTGGGCGGGCAGGTGGTCGCGTTGGTGGTGGCCCGGGTGGCGCTGACCTGGCCGTTGGTCGCGGCGGCGCTGGCGGTGAGTTGGCTGGTGATCCGGCGGTCGCTGCCGGCCGGGCATCCGGGGTTGCGGCACCCGTCGCCGGCGTCCGATGCGGACGGCGGGCGAGCCAATTAGAAGAGAGGCCGCCACGGGGGGAGCGGCCTCTCCGGTGATGTACGTTACTCCCTCCACGGCCCTGATGTGATCCCGTGGCGGCTGGATTTTTCGCGGGGGTTTTCGCGGCAAGTTCGTCTAAGGACGCAAGGGTGGGCCGGCGCGTCCGCTGCGTCGGCCAGACGGCCGGCCCACCCGGCCTGACGGGAATCAGGCCGTGCGCCGATCGGGTCCGCTGCGTTCCCCCTTCGACCCGATCGGCCTCCGCCACGGGTGGGCCTGGCCACCCGTGGCGGAGCCGTCAACTCACCCCGCGGGGAAGTAGTTGCCGTAGTCGGCGTAGGCCATGGCGACGTCCGCCTGGGCCCAGAACCGGTGGTAGTTGAACGTCGGCGCGGCCCCACCCTTGAGGTACGCGTCGACCTTCGGCCAGTCCGGGTCGTTCTTGTAGAACGACCGGATGTCCAGGAAGCTCTTGCCCGCGGCGATGGTGTCGCCGTTGGGCATCTTGCCGGTCCATCCCGACGGGATGTAGAGGCCCTGGCCGGTGCTGGCGTTGTACACGTCGGCGAAGCGCTTGTAGTCCTCGCGCGTCTCCGGCCGCGAGACGCCCTTGCTGTCGGCGGCGGCGGAGAGCGCGTCGAGCAGGCCCTTCGCGGTGTTCTTGGCGGAGGTGTTGCCGGACTTGGCCGCGTACGCGATCAGGGTCCGGGCGTAGGCGGCGGCGACGCCGACGTCCTGGCCGCCCTTGGTCACCGTGACGTGCAGGTTGGTGTTCGGCTGCGGGTTGGTCGGGTTCCAGTTGGTCGGCTGGCCGCTCCACTGCAGGTCCGACGGGATCGACCAGTTGGTGCCGACCGTGGTGTTGGCGATGGCCCACGGCACCCACTTGTCCAGCAGCGCCTTGGCCTTGGTGTTGCCGGTCTGCAGGTACAGCTCGGCGATGCGCTGCATCGACCACGCCTGCATGCCGAACCACTGGTTGGACGGCGGGTCCCGGTAGACCGGGGCGACGTCGTAGAACATGCCGTAGAAGGTGGCGGTGCCGGCCGGCGGCTGGGAGTAGCTGCCGTCCCAGCTGTTGGTGGCGCCGCCGGCGATGCCGCCCTCGGCCGACTGGAGCCAGGTGTAGAACTCCAGCTGCCGGTCGAAGCTCTTCTGCCAGTCGGAGACCGCGGTCGGCGACTGGGGCTTGAGTTCGGGGGTGTTGGTCATGGCCCAGGCCGCGAACGGGTTCTGGTAGCCGAAGTGGTTGTGGCTGGAGCCGATGCGCCACGACCAGTTCTGGCTGGTGTCGTTCGCGCCGCCCCAGGCGTAGTACCAGGAGAGCAGGTAGTGCGCCGAGTCGCGACCGCTGCCGGCCGGGCAGGCGGACGCGCCGACGCAGTTGCCGATCTTCTTGAAGTACTTGTCGAACAGCGAGTACCGCAGGTAGTCACCCATCTTGGCGGCCTTGGCCACGGTCGCCGCGACGTCGGCCTGCTTGCCCTGCGCCTTGGCCCAGGTCAGCGCCCAGTACGCGGCCTGCACGGCGCGGGCGTCGGCGTCCGGGGCGTTGGTGTACTTCCACTGCTTGGCCGGGGCGCTGGACTCCTTGACGAACAGGTCGAGGTAGCCGTACTGGCCGCCGTGCTTGAACGTGTCACAGGTCGGCTGCGGCACGGTCTCCCACACCGACTCCTGCGGGCCCCGCTGGAAGGTGTTGATGTACGCCGGGCGGGTGGTCCCGTCGCCGCAGCGGCCGTAGCCGTACTTGTTGTCGACGTCCAGCAGCCAGTGCATGCCGTAGATGTCGCCGGTGCCGTAGGTGGACTGCAGTTCGGAGCGCAGCGGGTCCTGGCCGACCGGCACGTCGGGCTGCAGCTGCGACGGGTACTGGCTGGGCTGGTTGTACTCGGCCGCGTACTGCGCGGTGCCCGGGGCGCCGGCGGTGGGCTGGTCGGCGTGCGACGGGATGATGTACTTCTCCATCACCGTCCAGGAGTTGTTGAACGGCGCCCAGTTCTGGGTGACGCGGCCGTACTGCGCCTCGAGCCAGATCCAGAAGCTGAACGCCTCCGAGGTGGTCTCGTGGCCGTAGTCGGGCGCCTCGACGATCAGCGTCTCGATCGAGTGGTAGGGCACGCCCTCCGGGCTGAAGTACCCCGAGTTCTTGATCTTGTTGTACTGGTCGAGGAACTTCTGGATGTAGGTGTTGTCGCCGCCGCCGTTGTCGATCGCGGTGGCGGTGACCGACACGGGCGTGTATCCGGTGGCGGAGGCGGTGATGGTGGCGGTGCTGCTGGTGTCGGCGTTCGCCGCCGCCGCGACGGTGATGTTGACGCCGGTGTTCCAGTTGGACGTCGTCAACGTCGTCGAGGTGGGCGAGACGGTGATGCCGGTGTTACCGGTTTTGGCCAGCGTGACCGGCACGTTGCCGCTCGGTGCGGCGCTCAGCTTCAGGTTGAACGTGGCGTTGCCGCCCTTGAGCACGCTGAGCGCGAGCGGGGTGGCCACCAGGGCCGGACCGGTGGCCGGGTTGACCGTGAAGGACTTCTCCGCCACCGCGCTGGCGCCGAGGTTGTCGTACGCCTTGGCCTGCACGGTGTAGCTGCCGGCAGGCAGGCTCTGCAGGGTGTAGGTGTACGGGGCGGCGGTGGCGGTGCTGACCAGCAGGCCGTTGCGGTAGAACTCGACCTTGCTGATCGTCCCGTCCGGGTCGCTGGCGGTCGCGGTCAGCGGCACGTTCGCCGGCGCCACGAACGGCCCCGCCGGCACGTCGAGGGCGACCGTCGGCGGCTTGTTGGCGGGGGTGCCGTTGCAGGTGACCCCGTTGAGGGTGAACGAGGTGGGCTTCGGGTTGCTGCCCGAGTACGAGCCGTTGAACCCGATGTTGGTCGTGGCGCCGGTGGCGAGGCTGCCGTTCCACGTCTCGTTGGTCGCGGTCACCTGGTTGCCGGACTGGCTCCACTTGGCCGACCAACCCTGGGTCACCTGCTGGCTGCTGTTCGGGAAGGCGAACTTCAGCGTCCAACTGTTGATCGGGTCGCCCAGGTTCTTGACGTCGATGTTGGCGGTGAAGCCGTTGTTCCAGTCGTTCGTCACGTACGTCACGTCGCACGCCGGGGCGGCCTGCGCGGCGCCGGCCGGCAGGGCCACCCCGGCGATGGCGACGGCGGTGGCGACGAACATCGCCATGCGGCGACGTCTGGCCATGAGTCTCATGTGCGCGGTGTCTCCTCGGACCGGGCCGGGACCGGTGCGGCCCCGGCGGGGCGCCTCCACGCGTCGACGGGGGTGACACGGGGGGACGGAAGCGCCCGGGAAGGTGGTCGACCCGGTCGTACCGGGATCGCGGGGCGCCGCACCGGAAGTACCGGGTGCCCTCGGCGGCCCAACGCTCGCGCGTGCTGGCTCCGTGTCGCGGTTGTGTGCAGAGTTTGACATGGAAGCGCTCCCACCACAACGGGCAGGCCACTCAGCCACGTCCATGTTTCGATCTCGTTTAGGGGCTTTCACAAACCGGTGACGGGCGTTACAGTCGCAGCATCGCCGATGGGAGCGCTTCCATCGATCGAGATGCAAGTCCGAGATCGCTGGGGAACCTTGTGCCCCCGGCGCACCAGCCCAGGAGGCTGACGACGGGCCAGCCCGGACACCGTCGTCAGCCATCACCCACCGGCATGGAGGGAGGTGGAACCAGAGCCACTCGCGTGGCCCGGCTCCCGCGCGACACGCACGACAGGACGCCAATTCCGACTCGTGTGTGTGTGCACCACTCGTGGGGACGGGGGTTGCCCTCCCCCGTCCCCACACACTAAACCCCCGTTGTCGACGGGAAAAGAGGCCGACGGGACAGGCGCCTCACGCCGCCCGGTCGGCCTCCTTTCGCTATCTGCCCCACCCTCGCCGCTCAGCCCAGCCCCCGAGCGACACCCACCCACCTACCACAGCCGTCTGCCCCGACCCGGCCCGCAGCCTGCGCCGCGGTCCGCCCACGGGACGCGGCCGGCCACGCCTGGCCTATGCTGGGAGCGCTCCCGGCCCAGGGGTGGCCAGTCACTTCGAGGAGAACCTCCATGTCGCTACTGACCCGACGGCGCCTGCTCCGCCGCGCCGCCCTTTCCGCGACCGCCGCCGGCGCGGCCCGTGCCGGGCTCGCCGGCGCCGGCGCGGCCGGGACCGCCGCGTCCACCACCGCCCTCGTCGCCGGCTGCGACGCCACCCCCGACAGCGCCACCGACCCGACCCCGCACGGACCGCTGCGCTTCCCACCCGGCTTCCGCTGGGGCGCCGCCACCTCCGCCTACCAGATCGAAGGCGCGGCCAAAGAGGACGGCCGCGGCGCATCCGTCTGGGACACCTTCAGCCACACCCCGGGCCGCACCCGCAACGGCGACACCGGCGACGTCGCCGCCGACCACTACCACCGGTACGCCGAGGACCTCGACCTCATGCGCGACCTGGGACTGCGCAGCTACCGGTTCTCCATCTCCTGGTCCCGTATCCAGGCCGACGGGGCTGGCCGGCCCAACCAGCGCGGCCTCGACTTCTACCGTCGCCTCGTCGACGGGCTGCACGAGCGCGACATCGCCCCGATGGCCACCCTGTTCCACTGGGACCTCCCCCAGGCCCTGCAGGACGCCGGCGGCTGGGAGAACCGGGACACCGCCGAACGCTTCGCCGAGTACGCCGACATCGTCTTCCGCGCCCTCGGCGACCAGGTGCCCGTCTGGCTGACCATCAACGAGCCCAAGACCGTCGTGCAGAACGGCTACATCTGGGGCCACCACGCGCCCGGCCGGCAGGACCCGGCGGCCGCGTACCTGGTCGCCCACCACCTCCAGCTCGCCCACGGTCTCGCCGTACGCGCGCTGCGCGCCACCGGCGCCAAGACCCGGATCGGCCCGGCGCTCAACCTGCACCCCTGCTACCCCGCCGACGACACCGCCGAGGCCGCCACGGCGACCCGCCTCTACGACGGCTACGAGAACCGGCTCTACCTGGACTCGATCCTCAAGGGCGCCTACCCCGAGGACGTGCTGGCCGACCTCGGCCCGGACAGCCGGATGGTCCGCGGCCTCCGCGACGACGACCTGAAGATCATCTCGAGCCCGGTCGACCTGGTCGCCGTGCAGTACTACACGCCCATCTACGTCACCGGCCAGGGCGACACGGTCAGCAGGTGGCCCACCTCGGAGGCGAGCTGGCAGCAGATCTACCCCGACGGGATGTACGACATCCTCACCCGGGTCACCCGCGACTACGGCCCGGTCCCGCTCACCATCACCGAGAACGGGCTGCCCTGCCCGGACACCCTCGCCGCGGACGGCACCGTCGACGACGCCGCCCGGATCGACTTCCTGCGCGACCACTTCGCCGCCGCCCACCGGGCGATCGGCGACGGTGTGCCGCTGGAGAGCTACCACGTCTGGTCGCTGCTGGACAACTTCGAGTGGGCCGAAGGGTACGACCAGCGCTGGGGCCTGGTCTACGTGGACTACCCCACGCAGCGCCGGGTGCTCAAGCGCAGCGCCCACTGGTACCGCACCGTCATCCGCGACAACGGACTCTAGGTCGTCCGCGGCCCGGCCGGGGCACCACACGCCGCCGGCCGGGCCGCCCCCGCTCAGCGGGGCAACGCCTGCTGAAGCTCCGCCCGCAGCGCCGGGGTGAGCATCTCCCCCGCCTGCTTGGCCAGCCGCGCCATCTCGTAGCCGACCACACCGATGTCGGCTTCCGTCCCGGCCAACGTCGCCAGGATCGAACCGTCGCGGATCTGCATCACCAGGAAGTAGCCGCGACCCATCTCCACCACGGTCTGCTTCACCACGTCCCCGTCGAACATCTGCGCCGCCCCAGCGGTGATGCTCATCAGACCCGAGGTCACCGCGGCGAGCTTGTCCGCGTGGTCACGCGGCAGGTGCGCGGAGATCGCCACCAGCAGACCGTCGGAGGACACCACCACCGCGTGCGCCACCCCCGGGACCCGCTCCGCGAACGCGTTCACCAGCCAGCTCAGGTCACGTGCCTCCTGGCTCAACGTCGTCGTCACTGTTGTGGTCTCCCTTCGCTGGGTACGCCGGTGGGCGGAATGATCATTTCTTGGGTCTCGTCGGCCTCGGCCTGCCGCACCCCCTGGTAGAAGCGGGTGAGCATGCCGCCGACCGCGTCCGGGTCCGGGTCGTGGCGCGGAGCCGGCACGTCCGGGCGGGCCGACTGGGTGACCGCGGTGAGCTGAGCCATCGGCACCCGTACCGGAAGCCCCCGCTCGTTGGTTCCGGCGGTGACCGGCGTCGCGGGCGATGGCGGGGCCGTCCCGCGCGCCGCCGCCGACGGGCCCTGACGGCTGAACCAACCCCCGCCGCCGGCGGGCGCCCCGGCCGCCGGGGACAGCACGTCCTCGGCCCGCACCGGCACCGGGCGGGACGGCCGCGGCACGGCCGGCGCGGGTCCGGACGCCGACCCCGGACCCGCCGCGACGTCCGGGCGACGACCCGCCACCGGCACCTCGACCCCCACCGGCCCGGGCAACCGCCCCGCCGGCAGCTCAGCCCCGGGCGACGCGGGCAGCCGGCCCGCCGCCGACGCGGCGTCCCGGCCGTTGGCCACCGACCGGGAGGCCGCGGCGAGCTGCGGAGTCAGCATCCGCGGCGAGCGCGGCGAATCCAGCTCGACCGGTGGCGCCGCAGCCAGCAGCGCGGCGGGCAGCCGGACCCGGGCCACCAGGCCGTCCCGGCCGCCCCGCAACCGCACCGAGACCCCGTGCCGGGCGCCCAGATGGCTGACCACGAACAGGCCCATCCGCTCGGACGCCGCCACGTCGGCCGCCGGCGGCCGGGCCAGCAACGCGTTCGCCTCCGCCAACGCGGCCGGACTCATCCCGAGCCCCTGGTCGACGATCTCCACCAGCGCGCCCGTCCCGTCCGCGCCCGCCACGACGCGCACCAGCGTGTCCGGGCGGGAGAAGGCGGTGGCGTTCTCCAACAGCTCCGCGAACAGGTGCACCAGTTCGCCGACCGCGTGCCCGACGACATGCACCTCACCGCCGGACTCGTGGCGGACCCGCTGGTACTGCTCGATCTCGGCGCTGGCCGCGAGCAGCACCGCGCCGAGGCCGACCGGCCGGTGCCAGCGCCGGCTGGACTCCGTGCCGGCCAGCACCAGCAGGCTCTCGTCGTTACGCCGCATCCGGGCCGCGAGGTGATCGAGCCGGAACAGGTTCTCCAGTTGCTCCGGGTCGCCCTCCTCCCGTTCCAGCTCGTCGAGAAGCTCCAACTGCCGCTCGACCAGCACCTGGCTACGCCGGGCCAGGTTGACGAACATCGCGTTGACGTTGCGCCGCATCAGCGCCTGCTCGACGGCGACGTCCACCGCGCTGCGGTGCACCGCCACGAACGCCTGCGCCAGCTCGCCGATCTCGTCCCGCGCCCGGACCACCGCCGGCGGCACCTCGATCGCCCCCACCGGACGGTCGAGCACCCGCAGCCGCTCCAGGGTGTGCGGCAGGTCGACCTGCGCGATCCGCAACGCCTGGCCGCGCAGCAACCGAATCGAGCGGGCGACGGAACGACCGACCAGCAACGAGATCAGCACGGCGACCAGCAGCACCGCCACGATGCCACCGACCACCAGCAGGGTGTTGCGCAGCTGCCGGGCACTGGCCTCGTCGGCCCGCCGCGCGGCGTCGTCGAGCACCTCGCTCTCCAACTGACGCAGCAGCTCGTGCCGCTGCTCGCTGGCCGCCCACCACTGCGACGCGGGCAACACCGCCGGCTTGCCGGTGACGGTGGGCAGCGTCCGCTCCTCCAGCGCCGCGGCCGACGTGAACGCCGGATCCCGCGAGATCTGGTCGTAGCGGGCGACCTGACCGGCGGTCGCCGTGACCCGGAACGCGCCCAGCGCGGTGAGCTGTTGGGCCCGCAGGTCGGTCAGGGTGGCCTGGTCGTCCACCTCGTACCGGCCGGCGCGGGCCGCCGTGTACAACTCGGCCCGGATCCGCGAGGAGAACTCCTTGACCCGGGAGAGCTGCACGTACCGCAGCACCGCGTCGGTGAGCGCCCGCTGATCGTCCCCGGGCGACGGCTCGGCCAGCAGGTTGAGCAGGGCGGCGACGGCCCGGTGGTAGTTGCTCAGGATGGTGTCGCTGCTGAGCACCGCCGGCGCAATCGCCGAGCGAATGTAGACGACCTGGTCGTACGCCTCCAGGACCTGCGCGTACGCGACCCGCCAGCCGGCGTTCGCGTCGGCCAGCGGTTCGGCCGCCGTACGCAGCTCGGCCACCGCCTGATCGGCGGCGGCCTGCAACGGCTTCAGCGCGGCGACCGCCGCGTCGCGGTCGGCGCTGCCGCCCGAGCGGCGCAGCGCGGCCAACTCCCCGGCGGAACGGTCCCGCTCCTGCTGCAACCGGTCCACCACCGCGGTGATCTGCCGGCCGATGCCGACCTGCTCGGCGAAGTCGCTCAACGCCGTGGTCTGCCCCACCAGCCCGCGGGCCTGCACCCCGGCCAGCACCAGGAACGCCAGCGACGGAATGACCAGCACGGTGGCGAGCTTGGTGCGCATCCGCCAGTCCCGCAGCCGCAGCACCGAGCGCCGCCGATGCGGCGCGACCCGATCGCCGGAACGGCGCGGGCGCGAACCCGCCGCGCGAGCCGGGTCGGGACCTGCCCCCACGCGAACGCCTCCTCGGTCCCCTCGACTCCGCCACCGGCGGTGGCCGCAGTCCATCCAACCAGGCCGGTGGGCGGTGTCAACGGGCCGACCGGTCGCATGACCAGGAAGGTCAGCGCGGCGGGGCACCGCCTACCGTTTACGGCGCGTCCCCCTCGTCCGTCCGGCCGATGCCCGCGAGATGCGCCGCGTCACCGACCCGGCCCAGTGCCACCAACGCCGCACCGGTCGCCCCGACCTCCGGATTACGCTGGTGGCGCACCGCACGCGGCGCCAGGACGTCGGCGAACGCCGCGCGCCACCAGGCGGACGCGGTTATCGCACCGCCCCCGAGCACCACCTCGGTCGGCTGGTCGAGACCGGACTCCAGCACCGCGAGGTCGTCCCCGACCTGCCGGCACAGACTGGTCATCAGCCCGGCGAGCAGGTCGACGGCGGTGGTGCCGAAGCTCAGCCCGTGCAGTTCGCCGCAGCCGGCGGGCGCGCGGCCGGGCGGCCGGTCCCCGCCGAAGCGCGGGTTGGCCGACACCCGCAGGCCCTCGGCCGCCCGCGCCAGGGCCACCTCCAGCTCGGCGCCCGCGGGCAGGCGCAGCTCCCGCTCGGCCCAGGCGAACAGGTTCCCGCCGCTGGAGTACGCCGCCCCGGTGACCACGTGCTCGTGGTCGACCCGGTAGCGCCACAACCGATCGGGCAGCGGCGGCAGCGCCGCCCCGGCGGGAACCGCCTGCAGGAGGCGTACCGCGGCGGAGGTGCCCACCGTCACCGCGGCCCGGGACACGTCGACACAACCCGAACCGACGTTGGAGGCGGCCCCGTCGCCCACCGGGGCGGCCCAGCCGGCGTCGGCGAGCTGCGGCCAACGCCGGGCATACCCACGGCGCAGCCGGCCACGCCACCGTCGCGGCGCCAGCGCCGGCAGGTCCGCCGGGCGCGACCCGGCCAGCTCGCACGCCTCGGCGTCCCAGTCCACCCGACACAGGTCGAGCAGCCCGGCACCCGAGGCCAGCGACACCGACATCGGCGCCTCGTCGAGCAGCGCGCCGAAGACGTACTCGGCGAGCCCGACGAAACGAACCACGCGCCCGCCGATCCGCTGCCGCAACCAGGGCAGCCGGACCGTCCAGAAGCAGCGGTGCCACCACGCGCCGGTGCGCTGGTGGAACGCCTCGGGATCGGCCGGCCCCGCAGCCCCGGCGAGCGGCTGCGGCCGGGTGTCCAGCCAGGTCAGCACCGGGCCCAGCGGCTCACCGTCGCCGCCCAGCGGCAGCACCGAGTGCCACTGCGCCGACGTCGCGACCAGCTCGACGTCGCGCAGATGACCACCGCCGGCCAGCTCGTCCAGGCACTCCACCAGGCAGGCGAGGTAGCCGGCGGCGTCCAGGGTGCCGGTGCCGTCGTCGCCGGTGACCGGGTGCACCCGCCGACGGGCCAGCGCGCCGGCACGCGGGCTGGCGTCCGCGTCCAGCACGAGTCCCCGTACCGAGGAGGTGCCCAGGTCGAGCGCGAGAATGGCCATCGCCGTCAACCTACCCGCCAGGGGTGGCGCCGAAGCCAAGATGCGCGCCCACCGGGACCCCCGTTCCCGGCGAACAGGTTCCCCACCGCCGCCCCGTCGCGTACAGTGATCGCCATGCCCGCGCACCTGTCCTGCTGGTGGCCCGCCGACCCGGCGGCCCACCCCCGCGCGTAGCTTCCCCACGCGGCCGCCCGACGAGGCGGCCGCCGGTCTCTCCCCGGCACCCCGGGTCGCCCCGCCGGGCGGCCACCGGCCCACCGAGGAGACCCCGATGACCAGCCCGCACGACCCGCTCGCCGCCGTCGCCGCCGGCGTCGAACCCGGCCCGTTCGCGCTCATCCGCCGCGAGGGCGCCGACCACCTCGACCTGCTCACCGGCACCGTACGCACCACCGCACGGCTCGCCGACATCCCACTGCCCGAGGGCGGCCCCGGACCGCGCACCCTGGCCCTGGTGCCGTTCCGGCAGATAGCCGAACGCGGGTTCGCCTGCGTCGACGACGGCACACCACTGGAGTGTCTGCTGGTCGAGGGACACCGGCGTATCCCCCTCGCGGACGTGGTGGCCGCCCTGCCCGACGCGCCCGTGCACACCCGCGACGCGGCGTTCGACATCTCCGACGCCGAGTACGCGGCGACCGTCGACCGGGTGCTCACCGAGGAGATCGGCCGCGGCGAGGGCGCGAACTTCGTCATCCACCGCGCCCTGCGGGCCACCGTGCAGGGCGACCCCCTGACGGCGGCCCTGGCCGCCCTGCGCCGGCTGCTGCTACGCGAACGGGGCGCGTACTGGACCTTCGTCGTGCACACCGGCACCCGGATCCTGGTCGGGGCCAGCCCGGAACGGCACGTCAGCGTCGACGACGGGCTGGTCATGATGAACCCGATCAGCGGCACCTTCCGGCACGCCGGCGCCACGCCCGACCGCGACGCCCTGCTGCGCTTCCTGCACGACCCGAAGGAGATCGAGGAGCTGTACATGGTCCTCGACGAGGAGCTGAAGATGATGGCCACCGTCGCCGAGCACGGCGGCCAGGTCGTCGGCCCCTACCTCAAGGAGATGGCGCACCTGGCGCACACCGAATACCTGCTCGCCGGACGAGGCTCCCGCGACGTCCGGGAGGTGCTGCGGGAAACCATGTTCGCCCCCACCGTCACCGGCAGCCCGATGGAGAACGCCTGCCGGGTGATCGCCCGCCACGAACGCACCGGCCGCCGCTACTACGCCGGCGTACTCGCCCTGCTCGGCCGCGACGACGAGGGCCGGCAGACCCTCGACGCGCCGATCCTGATCCGCACCGCGGAACTGTCCCCCACCGGCGAGCTGCGGGTCCCGGTCGGGGCCACCCTGGTCCGGCACTCGACCACCGCCGGCGAGGTGGCCGAAACCCACGCCAAGGCCGCCGGCGTGCTCGCCGCGCTCGGCCTCGGCCCGGACGCGCCCGAGCCGGGACCCACCCCCGCCGCCCGGCTCGCCGACGACCCGCAGGTACGCGCCGCGCTCGCCGCCCGCAACGCGCCGCTGGCCCGGTTCTGGCTCGACCAACGCACCCCCGGCGCCACCGCGCTGCCCGGGCTGACCGGCCGCCGCGCGCTGATCGTCGACGGCGAGGACACCTTCACCGGGATGCTCGCCCACCAGCTCGGCGCCCTCGGCCTGGCCGTCACCCGCCGCGACTGGCCCCAGCCCGGCCCGCTCGCCCCGTACGACCTGGTGGTGGTCGGCCCCGGACCGGGCGACCCGAACGACCTGACCGAACCGAAGATGGCGGCGATGCGGACGCTGCTGGCCGAACTGTTGACCGGCGGCCGGCCGACCCTGGCGGTCTGCCTCGGCCACCAACTGCTCGCCGGGCTGCTCGGGCTGCCGCTGCGCCGCCGGGACGCGCCCTACCAGGGCCTGCAACGCGACGTGCCGGTGTTCGGCGTGACCCGCCGGGTCGGCTTCTACTCCAGCTTCACCGCCCACGCCGAGGCGGACCGGGCGGCCACCCCGTACGGCCCGGTGGAGCTGTCCCGGGACCCGGCCGACGGCGCGGTGCACGCGCTGCGCGGGCCGGGCTTCGCCGGCGTGCAGTTCCACCCCGAGTCGGTGCTCAGCCCTGACGGCCTGGCCGTCCTCGCGGACCTGCTCGGGCACCTGCTCGCCCATCCGGCGCTGACCGGGCAGGGAGAGCACGGATAGGCCGACCGACGGCCGGTGGTCGGGAGGACCCGTCCGGCCACCGGCCCGGCTCGCTCAGCCGGCCAGGCCCCGCCGCAGCGCGGCACCGATCTGCACCGCCCGCTTCGCGGTCAACGCGGTGGCCCCCAGGGCCATGTGGTCCGGGGCGATCTGCCCGTTGTTGCTGGTGTGCGAGGCACCGTACGGGTTGCCGGCGACGAACTGGCTGGGTTCGGTGTAGCCGGGGGTCACCACGATGCCACCCCAGTGGTAGACGACCGTGAACAGCGACAACAACGTCGCCTCCTGACCGCCGTGCGAGGTGGCCGTCGAGGTGAAGGCACTGTAGACCTTGTCGGCCAACGCGCCCTCGGCCCACAGCGGGCCGGTGGTGTCGATGAACTGCTTGAGCTGCGCGGCGACCATGCCGTACCGGGTGGGGGAACCGAAGATCACCACGTCGGCCCAGACCAGGTCGTCCGGCTGGGCCTCCGGCACGTTCTGGGTCTCCAGGCGGTGCGCCTCCCAACCCGAGTTCGACCGGATCGCCTCGTCCGGGGCCAGCTCACGCACCTTGCGTAGGCGCACCTCGGCCCCGGCCTCCTCCGCCGCCTCGCACGCCGCCTGCGCCATCTGGTACGTGATGCCGGTCGCGCTGTAGTAGATCACCGCGACCTTGACCGAGCCAGCCATCAGACGCGTCCTCCTCGATGTCGGTGCCGGGATCGGCTCCGGCGACTACCCCCTGCCGGCCGGGACAAACGCCGCAGACCGGCCGGCGCAGCCCGGCGAGCCGATCCCCCGCCCGAACACCTGCCATGGCTCAAGGTTTACGCAAATTCCCTGCCGATCCGCCGCGGCGACCCGGACACCGGGGATCCTGAACGCACCGGGTGCAGGCCGGCCCGCCGACCGACACCGGGAACCTGAACGGGGGATCGCGCTCCGCCCGCAGCGCGGCTGGCGTAGCGCGATCAGGGGTTCTGCTGCTGCCCCTCCTATTCGTCCGACTTCCCCGGCATGCCCGACCGCCCCGCGGGGATCCTCTCCGTGACCCCGAGAGGAAGGACGAACCATGCGACTGACCGAGCAGCAGATCCGCTCGCTGTACGGGCAGGACGTCCAGGACCGCTCGGGCGCGAAGATCGGCAGCGTGGGCCAGGTCTGGGCCGACGCCGCCGGCGAGCCCACCTGGGTCAGCGTGCGAACCGGCGTCCCCGGCCGCCACGAGTCGATGGCCCCACTGCACACCGCACGGTTGCAGGAGGGCCGGGTACGGATGCCGTACGACAAATCCACCGTACGCACCGCCCCCGCCGTGGACAGCGGCACCGACCAGCCGCTGGGCGTGGACCAGCTCACCCAGCTCTACCGCCACTACCAGCTGCCCACCGGGCAACCGGAGCAACAGCCGCCACCGCGCACGGCTGCCCCGCCGGAGCTGATCCGCTCCGAGGAACGGCTGCGGGTCGGCACCCGAAGCGAGCCGGTCGGCACCGCGCGGCTGCGCAAGCGGGTGGTGGCCGAGAACGTGCACACCACCGTGCCGGTCGAGCACGACGAGGTCAGCGTCGTCCGCGAGCCGATCAGCCCGGCGGAGCGCGGCGACGTCCGGCCCGGGATCGGCGAGGACCAACGCGAACTGGTGCTGTACGCCGAACACCCGGTGGCGGTCAAGGAACGGGTCCCGGTCGAACGGGTCCGGCTGACCAGCCACGAGGTCGTCGAGGAACGGCCGGTCCACGCGCAGGTCCAGCGGGAGGTGATCGACACCGACGTGCCGGAACAGGCACGACCCGCCGACTGACCGGCGACATTCCGGGTGGGCGGGCACGACCGCCCACCCGGTCGCGTCCGGCGGAAACGTCGGTGGGCCCACCTATGCTGGCCGTCCACCGACCGTCGGGAGGCTGGCCGTGCCCGTACGACTCACCGGCGCCGAGGCGCTGGCGTTGCGGATGACCAGCCTGCTGCTGCGCCCACACCCGCACGCCCGCCCCGGCAGCGTGGCCGGCGTGGTCGAGTGGTTCGGCGCCATGCAGGCCCAGGACGCGGCCAGCGGCCTGTGGTCACTCGGCGTACGCCTGCCGGGACGCACCCAGGCCGACGTACGGGCGGCGCTGGAACGGCGGGAGGCGCTGCGGACCTGGCCGATGCGCGGCACCGTGCACCTGGTCCCGTCCCGCGACGCCCACTGGATGCTGGCGGTGACCGGCGTACGCACCCTGGCCGCCGCCGCCACCCGCCGCGCCCAGCTCGGGCTCACCGAGGCCGACGCGCGGCGCGCCGCCGACGTGCTCGGCGACGCGCTGACCGGCGGCGGCCGGCTCACCCGCGCCCAGTGCCTGGCCGCGCTCAACGCCGCCGGCATCGACACCGGCGGGCAGCGCGGCTACCACCTGCTCTGGCACACCGCCGTGCACGGCATCACCTGCATCGCCCCCCACATCGGCAGCGAGCAGACGTTCACCCTGCTCGACGAGTGGGTGCCCGACCCGCACCACCCCGACCGCGACGAGGCACTCGGGCTGCTCGCCCTGCGGTACGTGCGCAGCCACGGCCCGGTCACCCGGCACGACCTCGCCCGCTGGACCGGCCTGACCGTCACCGACGCCACGCGCGGCATCGCGGTAGCCGGCGACGCCCTCGCCGCCGTGGACGTCGACGGCACGCCGGCGGTGGTCGACGCCGCCCTGCTCGACGCGCCCCGCGAACCGGTCGACGACGTGCACACGCTGCCCGGCTTCGACGAGTATCTGCTCGGCTTCAAGGACCGCACGCTGATGCTCGACCCGGCGCACGCCGCGGCCGTCGTCCCCGGCGGCAACGGCGTCTTCCAGTCCACCGTGGTCCGGGGCGGACGGGTGGTCGGCACCTGGAAGCGGACGGTCGGCAAGGCCGGCGTCACGGTGGCCGTGCACCCGCTGACCACGTTCGACACCGCGCTGCGGTCCCGCGTCGACTCGGCCCTCGCCGACTACGCCCGCTTCCTCGGTCTACCACTGCGTCCGTGACCTCGTCGCCGCCGCGGGTGGAACCCACGACGGCGTTCCGTCGTCTCACCGCACGTGACGACGTTGCGAGTGGGCATGACGGTCCGGGCAGCGGCCTGCATGATCGTCCTGGCGTTGGCGGTGGCCGGCTGCGCCCGCCCGGCACCGGCCGGCGACGGCACCTCGGAGTCCCCACGCCTCCCGGGCACGCTCACGGTCCACCCGCAATGGGAGTCGTGCGAGGCCGCCACACCCGTGACCGGGATCGAGCCCGACGACAGCCAGGCGGCCCTCTCGCTGCCCCACATGGATGACGGGTTCCAGCCGGTGGCCGCGGTCGTCTGTCTGGTACAGCCGCGGCAGCGGCCCAGCGGCGGCTCGGACTGGGTCGCCGTGGAGGAGCGGGCGGACGACGTGGCCGCGCTGACGGCAGCCCTACGGCTGCCCGACGCGAAGCCGACGGCCGGGTTCTGCACCATGGAGATGCCGTTCGTCCCGTGGCTGGCGCTCCTGGACGCACAGGGCCGCTGGGTACGCCCCGGCATCCCCACCAACGCCTGCCACAAGCCACGGCAGGAGTTCCGCACGGCGTACGAACAGTTGCCGACCCGGCAGGTCACGACGCGCGTGCTGCGGGAAATCGAGTCGGACCAGGCCGTGGCCAGCGGATGCAGCCAAAAATGGGCGGACATGGTGTGGGTGGCGGGCCAGTCCGGCGGGGGCCGGCACGACGTCCCGGCGTCCCTGGCCGGCGACGACGCGGAGGTCCGCGTCTGCGTCTACCGGGTTCCCGAGAGCGAACAGGGCGGCGGAAAGCCGGCCGGCGACTTCGAGTCGGGCGGCAAGCTTCCCGCCGGGCGGTGGACGGCGATCCGGCACGAACTGACGACCGCCGCTCCGGCCACCGCGTGCAGTACGCCGAGCAGCCGCTTCGCCGTGTTGCACCTGCCCACCGGAATGGTCTACGCCGAGGCCGACGGCTGCCGGCGGGTGCTGATCGAGGCCGCCAACGGCCCGGGCGCCCTGCGACAGGGTACGGCCAGACTCGGGTCTCTCCTCTTCGAACGGTGATCGGCCGGCAGACCCGTTCGGACGCGCGCCGGGTCTCCTTGCCGCTCGTCATCGGGGTGTGCCAGCATGCCTCGGTGCATCCGCTGAGACTCGTCGAAACGAACCCCGGCAAATACTCCCTGCTGCTGGACGCGGGAACCACCGCGGTGGACGACGTGATCGAGGAACTGGGGCACGAACCCAACGGATATTTCTGGGAAGGCGTCGCGCAACTGCTCGTCAGCACCGAGGCACCCGCCCTGGAGTCCCGCTTCGCGTACGACCCCGAGGGCGGCATGTTCTGCGCCTACGGTACGGACCGATCGGCGCTGGAAGAGTTGGCCGCGCGGATGGCGGCCGTCGCCACCGACGCCGACCGAATGCGCCAACTGGTCGCGACCGCCGCCGCCAACGGGTTCGAATTCGACGACTGACCCATGACGTTCTGGGTTCACTACGTGTTGCCGCCCGGCGCGGCCCGCGACGGCATGGCCCTGCCCACCGGGGACGAGATCATCGGTTTCGCACAGACGGTCGACGTCGGCACGCGTGATCGAACGGTCGAGTTCTCCATCGTCGCGGTCGGCGACGGATACCAGATCGCCACGGACATCGACTGCACCGCCCTGCTGCGCGGGCATGCCGAGGAGGTCGCCGCCGCCGTGGACGCCTGGGTGCTCGAATTCGCCGACCGCGCCGTGCGCGTACACGAGTTGCTGTTGCACCGGTGGTACGACGTCTGCTCGGAGTCCCACCGGGCGTCGATCGAGGCGATGCAACGATGGCTGACAGCTCAGGACCCGGTACGAGATTACTGGGCATTGCTGGACCGGACGGCCGGTGCCGGCGTGTGGCGATCTTCCGGGTGCTGATGCGAGAATCGGACCCATCGCAGGAGGGGAGTATTCCTCAGCGATGGTGTCGTCAGCACGGAGGTGCTGGTCGGGGCTTCGGTAATCCGGCCAAGCACCTGTACTGACCCGTCGTGGTCACCCGGCATCATCGGTCACCGCTCTGTTGAGCCGTGACGGAAGAGACCTCCGGACAACGGGACCAATGTGTCCCCCGACTTGTTGGAGCGCGGGCTCGGCCCGCATCTGAGACCCGCCGGAGCAGGAACTCAGCTTCTTCAGCGTGTTCGCTGATCGAGCTGAGCTTGCACGACGCCCCGCTCGTTCAGCAGAGAATGGGGCGAGAAATGAATCTCTCCACGGTCGGATTCCTCCTGCTGATCTCTCTCACCGCGCCGGCCTGCCTGCTCGCGCTCGTCGCCATCGTGGCGCTTCGGGGAACGGAACCTCACGATCGACCCGAGATCCTCCGGGCCCTCGCGGTGTTCGCGCGAGCCACCTTGCGCGGATCCACCTCGTTGCGGCGCCGCCGAAGCGGGCCGGCCGGTGACTGACTACTGGCGCGCGGCCCCGGAAACAGATGACAGCGACGGAGGCCTCTCGATGCCGCTATCCGGCCGGCTCCGTCGTCACGGCGCGGGTCGGGCGGCGGGAACCGGTCAGGCCCACAACGAGCAGCAGGTAGGCGGCCAGTTCCACGGCCACGGTGAGCGCCGGAACGGGGCGCGGCAGCGACAACGTGGGCGTGATGGCGTTGCCGGCGAACATGGCGGTGCGGTCGGCCGCGTACAGGGGCAGCGGCACCGCGCCGATGCTCGCGTCCAGGTACGGCAGCGCGACCACGGCGAGCAACACCGCGCCGGCCGAGGCGAGCCGCCGGCCGTGCCCGGCCAGCGCCGTGGCGAGTGCCAGCGCGGTCAACCCGAGCGCCAGCGGCGGCAGCACCGCCAGGCCCACGGCGATCACCGGGTCGGCCGAGTCGGTGCCGTGCAGGTACGGCCGGGGTTCGGCCCGGACGGCGAGCCAGATGTCGACGACCCGGACGACGGCGTACCCGGCGACCAGTAGGGCGGCCACCGCCGCGCCGGCCGTGACCCGCCGGTGCCAGCCGTCGCGGCGCCACACGGTCAGCAGCACCGCCACGGCGGTCAACGACGCCCAGCAGAGGGTGAGGCCCGACTCGAAGCCGGACGGCACGTCGAGGTCGGCGCCCCGCTCGATCATCAGGACGTGGCGTTCGGTGCCCGGGGCGGGTGGCGTCGTCCGGACCGCGTCGAGGAGCAGCACCGTGAGGGCCGCCGGAACCGCCCAGCGGGGTGCCGGCACTCCGCTGACCAGGGCGTAGGCGAGGAGCAGGCCGAGGCTCAGCACCTCGGCGTAGCGCCAGACCGGCTGGGCGACCAGTACGCCGGCGGCGTGCAGCCCGGCGAACGCCACCGCGCCGATCAGGAGAGGTGGTCCAGGACGCACGGGCCGCATCCTGTCACGGCCTCCCGCCCACCGCTGCCCCACGACGGCACGAGCCGAGGTCGACGTCGGCGGCGGGTGCCCGTTCGCCGATCGGCCACCTACTGGCGCCACCCTCAATTGCCTGACTAAAGTCAGGCGTATGGACTCGGAGCTTGTCGCCGCGGTGCGGCGGTTCAACCGGACGGTCACCCAGCGGGTGGGGGCGCTCGACGACGAGTACATGGCCCGGGGACGCCCGCTCGCGCAGGCACGGCTGCTGTGGGAGATCGGCCCCGGCGGCGCCGAGGTCGCGGCGCTGCGGGCCCGGCTCGGCCTGGACTCGGGATACCTGAGCCGGCTGCTGCGCGCCCTCGAAGGCGACGGGCTCGTCACCGTCGGCCCGGCCGAGCAGGTCGGCGGCGACGCACGGGTACGGGCGGCCACGCTCACCGAGGCCGGGCAGGCCGAGTGGGTCGAACTCGACCGACGTTCCGACGAACTCGCCTGGTCGATCCTCGCGCCGCTCACCGAGCACCGCCGTGAACGGCTCGCCGCGGCGATGGCCGAGGTCGAACGGCTGCTCGTCTCGTCGATGGTGGTCATCGAGCCGTGCCCACCGGGCGATCCCCGGGCCCGGGCGTGCGTACGGGCGTACGCCCGCGACGTCATGCGACGGTTCGACGACGGGTTCGACCCGGCGCTGAGCAACCCGGTCCACGACGAGGAACTGGTCCCGCCCGCCGGCGTGTTCCTGCTCGCCACCCTCAACGCCGAGCCCGTCGCCTGCGGCGCGGTCAAGCTGCACCGCGACGCACCCGCCGAGATCAAGCGCGTCTGGGTGGCGGACACCGTGCGCGGGCTCGGGGTCGGCCGGCGGATGCTGAGCGAGCTGGAACGGTACGCCGCCGAGCGCGGCTGGGCCGCTGTCCGGCTGGACACCAATCGCAACCTCACCGAGGCGATCGCGATGTACCGCTCGGCCGGCTACCGGGAGATCGAGGCGTACAACGCCGAGCACTACGCCCACCACTGGTTCGAGAAACGCCTCGCGCCGTGACGGCGTACGCACCGGCTGATCGGGGCGCTGTGGAAGGCTGACCTGATGGCGTACGCGACGGATCCCGACGTGCTGCTGGCGGCGCGGGCCGGAGACGCGGACGCCTTCGCCGCGATGGTCGGCCCGCTGCGCGGGCAGTTGCACGCCCACTGCTACCGGATGCTCGGCTCGACTCACGACGCGGAGGACGCGGTACAGGAGACCCTGGTACGGGCCTGGCGCGCGCTGGAGCGTTTCGAGGACCGGGGTTCGATCCGGCCGTGGCTCTACCGGATCGCCACCAACCGCTGTCTGTCGATGCTGGACCGGCGTACCCGTCGGGAGTTGCCCGCCGACCTTCATGCCGCCGGCGCACCCGACGCCGAGGCCGCCTGGCTTGATCCGTACCCGGACGACCGGTTGGGCCCCGAGGGGCGGGCCCTGGCCAGGGAGAGCCTGGAGCTGTCGTTCGTCGCGGCGGTGCAGCGACTGCCCGGCCGGCAGCGGGCGGTGCTGCTGCTGCGGGAGGTGCTCGGCTTCACCGCGCGCGAGGTGGCCGAACAGCTCGACACGAGCGTTGCCTCGGTCAACAGCGCGTTGCAGCGCGCCCGCGGGGTGCTCGACGCGGGGCTGCCCGCCGTCACCCAGCAGGCGACGCTGCGCGAGTTGGGCGACCCGGCGGTGCGCGATCTGGCCCGGCGGTACGCGGCGGCGTGGGAGGAGGGCGACGTCGACCGGATCGTCGCCATGCTCACCGACGACGCGAAATACTCGATGCCGCCGCTGCGGTCCTGGTTCACCGGCCGGGACGCGATCCGTGGGTTCCTGCTCGACGGCCCCCTGGCGTGCCGCTGGCGTTTCGTGCCGGCCACCGCGAACGGCCAGCTCGCCTTCGGCACCTACCGCCGGGACGGCGACGTCGGCGTCTTCGTCCCCGGCGGGCTGGACGTGCTCACGCTGCGCCGGTTCGGCGTCGCGGAGGTCGTGTCGTTCCTCGACGCCGACTTCGGAGCGTTCGGCCTGCCCGCGAACCTGCCGGGCTGACCGCCGGTGCGATGAGTTCGGCCGTCTCGCCGGGTTCCACCGGTGAAGGAGGCAGTCAAATGCAGAGATACGAGGATGACGAGAAGCTCATCGGTGACCTCATCGAGCGGTGGGTGGCCGCGATCCAGAAGGGCGACCTGGCGGGCGTGCTCGCCGACCACGCCGAGGACGTCGTGATGTTCGACGTGCCGCCGCCGCAGGACGGCGTGCGGGGCATCGACGCGTACCGCGACGCGTGGCCGCCGTTCTTCCGCTGGCTCGCCGGCGGGGCGGTCTTCGAGATCGTCCGGTTGGAGGTGACCGCCGGCGCCGACGTGGCGTTCGCCCACGCGCTCCTGCGCTGCGGCGCGCCGGAGCACCTCGCGCGGCACCCCGGCCACCGGCTACGGATCACGCTCGGGCTCCGCAAGGACGACGGGCGGTGGGTGGTCACGCACGAGCACCACTCGTTCCCGCTCGCCGGGGCCGAGGACGCCGCGGCCTCCGAGCAGGAGATCCGGGAGGTGCACGAGCGGTGGTTCGACCGTACGGCGGCGAAGGACCTGGACGGGCTCATGGCGCACATCGCCGATGACGTGGTGTCGTACGAGCACGAGGTGCCGCTGGAGTACGTCGGCCTGGCGCGGGTGCGGCAGGTGTGTCAACGCGGCCTGGCGGCCGGCTCCGGCGAGGTGACCTGGCAGGTGCCCGACCTGACCGTCGTGGCACGGGACGACCTCGCCGTGGCGTGGGGATTCAACCGGGTACGGGTCGAGACGCCGGACGGGCGACTCGACGAGTCCTGGTCGCGGGGCACGCGCGTGTTCCGGCGTACCGAGGGCGGCTGGTCGATGGTGCATCAGCACCTGTCGTTCCCGTACGACCCGGGGTCGGGTGCCGCCCGCACCGATCTGCGGCCGTGAGACGCGGGCGGGGCCGTCATGGCCCCGCCCACCCGAACCGGTCCGGCCGGCGTCACCGCGTCGCCGCCTCGGGTACGCCGGTCGGGCGGGCGGCGTGGATCGGGCCGGTCAGCCCGGACAGTGGGTGGCCGGTGCCGCCGTGCCGCCAGGCCACCAGCTCGGCGGCGATCGCCAGCGCGGTCTCGACGGGGCCGTGTCCGCCGAGGTCCAGCCCGGCGGGCGCGCGTAGCCGGGCCAGGTGCGCCTCGGGGACCCCGTCGGCGCGTAGCCGGGCCAGGCGGGCCGCGTGTGCCGCGCGGCTGCCGAGCACCCCGAGGTAGCCGGCGGGGGTGTCCAGGGCCGCACGCAGCAGCGGTTGCTCGTAGCGGGGATCGTGGCCGAGCAGGCAGAGCACCGTGTCCGCGGTGACCGGGGTGGCGGCGAGCAGGCGGTGCGGCCAGGCCCGGTGCACCTCGTGCGCGGCGGGCATCCGTGCGACGGTGGCGAACGCGGGTCGTGGGTCGCAGACGACAACCCGGTAGCCCAGGTCCGATCCGAGCCGGGCGAGGGCCGCGGCGACGGCGGTGGCGCCGAACAGCAGCATCCGTGGCGCGGCCGGTGTCACCTGGAACAGCACGCGTACGCCGGGGCGTTCGCCGTGGCGCAGCACGACCGTGCCGGCCGGCAGCCCGGCCGCCCGGTCGACGGCCCATTGGTCCAGGTCGGCGGTGCCGAGCGTGCCGTCGGTCCGGCTCCGACGGATCACCAGTTCGGCGGCGAACGGTGCCCGGCCGCCCACCACGGTCGCCACGGCGGCCGGGTCAGGCCCGGTGAGCGCGGCCAGGGAGCGTGCGGTCGGCCCGTCGGCGGTGACCCGGCGTAGCAGGATCTCGACGGTTCCGGCGCAGCCGGGCCGGGCCGGCCAGGGGCCGTCCTCGCCCACCGGGTAGCGGGCCAGCCGGGCCCGGCCGGTACGCAGGGTCTCGGCCGCGGCGTCGAGCACCGCCGACTCGACGCAGCCGGCCGGGACGCCGCCGCGTACGTCGCCGGTGGGGTCGACGGCGAGCAGGTCGCCGGGGGCGGTGGCGGTGCCCGCGCTGCTGGCGACCACGGTCGCCAGTCCGAAAGGGATCCGGCGTAGCCGCCAGTCGTGGGCCGCGGCCAGGACGTCGCGCATGCGGCTTCACCGATCGCCAGTTCCGGGCGTATGCCCGTATTTGTCAGTGGATGTCGCGGTAAACGGTAGTCTGACGCGGTGCGCAGCGGGCGGGACAGCGGAAAACCGGCGGACGACGACTGGTCGTCCCGGGTCACCCTCGTCGTCAACGGCGTCGAGCACGACCTGAGCCTGGACAACCGCACCACCCTGCTGGACGCCGTACGGGACCGACTCGGCCTGACCGGCAGCAAGAAGGGCTGCGACCACGGCCAGTGCGGCTCGTGCACCGTGCTGCTCGACGGCCGGCGGGTCAAGAGCTGCCTGATCCTGGCCGTGACGCTGGACGGCCGCCCGGTGGTCACCGTGGAAGGGCTCGCCGGCCCCGACGGCCTCGCCCCGATCCAGGCCGCCTTCATCACCCACGACGCCTTCCAGTGCGGCTACTGCACCCCCGGACAGCTCTGCTCCGCCCAGGGCATGCTCGACGAGGTGGCCCGCGACTGGCCCAGCGCGGTGACCGCGGACCTGACCGCGCCCGCGGAACTCACCGACCCGGAGATCCGGGAACGGATGAGCGGAAACCTGTGCCGCTGCGCGGCGTACCCGAACATCGTGGCCGCGGTCCGCGAGGCGGCGGCCCGGTGAGGCCCTTCCGCTACCACCGGCCCACCGAGGTCGCCGAGGCCGTCGCCCTCCTCGACGCCGAGCCCGACGCCGCGTACCTGGCCGGCGGCACCAACCTGGTGGACCTGATGAAACTCGGGGTGCAACGGCCGAGCCTGCTGGTCGACGTGACCCGACTGCCGCTGGACACCGTGCAGACCCTGCCCGACGGCGGGATACGCATCGGCGCGAACGTACGCAACAGCGACCTCGCCGCCCACCCGGTCGTCCGGCGCGACTACCCGGTGCTCGCCCGGGCGCTGCTCGCCGCCGCCTCCGGACAGCTGCGCAACATGGCCACCACCGGCGGCAACCTGCTGCAACGCACCCGCTGCGCCTACTTCCAGGACACCTCGAAGGCGTGCAACAAGCGCGAGCCCGGCACCGGCTGCGCGGCGCGGCACGGGCAGAACCGCGACCTGGCCGTACTCGGCTGGTCCGAGCACTGCGTGGCCACCCACCCGTCCGACATGGCGGTCGCCCTGGTCGCGCTCGACGCCGAGGTCGAACTGCACGCACCGGACGGCCCCCGGCAGATCCCCCTCACCGAACTGCACCGCGAACCCGGCGACCGGCCCGAGCAGGAGACCACCCTGCCCCGGGGCGCGCTGATCACCGCCGTACGCCTGCCGCCGTCGCCGGTCGCCCGCCGCTCGTCGTACCACAAGGCGCGCGACCGGGCGTCGTTCGCCTTCGCGGCCGGCTCGGTGGCCGCCGCCCTCGACCTGGCCGGCGACGTGGTCCGCGACGTCCGGCTGGCGTACGGGGCGGTGGCGCACCGCCCGTGGCGGGCCCACCGGGCGGAGCAGACGCTGCGCGGCCGGCCGTTCACCCCCGAGCTGGCCGCCCACGCCGCCGACACCGAACTCGCCGCCGCCCGCCCGCTGGAACACAACGCCTTCAAGGTGCCGCTGATCCGCAACCTCACCGTACGGGCGCTGACCGAGCTGGCGGGCCGGCCGTGAGCACCGAGGTGGGCGTGGCGCACCCCCGGCTGGAGGGCCGGGACAAGGTGACCGGCGCCGCCCGGTACGCCGTCGAGTTCCCGACCGACGACGTGACGTACGGCTGGGCGGTGCCGGCCGGCGCCGCCCGGGGCCGGATCACCCGGATCGACGCGGCCCCGGCGCTGGCCGTACCCGGAGTGCTCGACGTGCTGCACCACGGCCACGCGCCGCGCCTGGTGCCCGGCGTGGACGCCACCCTGTTCCTGTTGCAGGAGCCGGCCGTGCACTACCGGGGCGAACTGATCGCGGTCGTGGTCGCCGAGACCCTCGAAGCGGCCCGGGAGGGCGCCCGGCTGGTCCGCGTCGACTACGACACCGAACCGCACAGCACCGTCCTCACCGAACACCACCCGGGCCTGTACCGGCCGGACAAGGTCAACCCGGCGTACCCGGCCGACACCGCCGACGGGGACTTCGACGCCGGCTTCGCCGCCGCCCAGATCCGCGTCGACGCCACCTACCGCACCCCGGCCCACCACAACAACCCGATGGAACCGCACGCCGCCACCGCCCGGTGGCGGGACGGGCGGCTGCTGGTGCACGACTCCAACCAGGGCTCGACCTCCGTCCAGGCCACCCTCGCCGGGCTGTTCGGGCTGCCCGACGAGGCGGTCCGGGTGATCACCGAACACGTCGGCGGCGGCTTCGGCAGCAAGGGGGCCGCCAAGGCGCCCGTGGTGCTCGCCGCGCTCGCCGCCCGGCAGGTGGGCCGCCCGGTCCGGCTCGCCCTGACCCGCCAGCAGCTCTTCGGCCCGATCGGCTACCGCACCCCCACCATCCAGCGGGTCCGCCTCGGCGCCGACGCCGACGGCCGGATCACCGCGGTCTGCCACGACGCGATCAGCCAGACCTCGACGATCCACGAGTTCACCGAACAGACCGCTGTCTACACCCGCGGCATGTACGCCGGCCGCCACCGGCGCACCACCCACCGCGTGGTGCGGCTGGACGTGCCGACCCCGTTCTGGATGCGCGCCCCCGGCGAGTGCCCCGGCGCGTACGCGCTGGAGTCGGCGATGGACGAGCTGGCGACCGCCTGCGGCGTCGACCCGGTCGAGCTGCGGATCCGCAACGACCCGCCGGTCGACCCCGAGCAGGGGCAGCCGTTCAGCAGCCGGAACCTGGTCGCCTGCCTGCGCGAGGGGGCCCGCCGGTTCGGCTGGGCCGACCGGGACCCGACGCCCGGCCTCCGGCGCGACGGGCGGTGGCTGGTCGGCACCGGGGTCGCCGGGTCCAGCTACCCGGCCCGGTCCCGGCCCGCCGCGGCGGCGGCGACCGCCGCACCGGACGGCACCTTCGAGGTACGGATCAACGCCACCGACATCGGCACCGGCGCCCGTACGGCCCTGTGGCAGGTGGCCGTGGACGCCCTGGCGGTGCCCGCCGACCGGGTGGCGATCCGGATCGGCGACAGCGCGCTGCCCCCGGCCGGCGTGGCCGGCGGTTCGATGGGCACCGCCTCCTGGAGCTGGGCGGTCATCCGCGCCTGCGAGGGGCTGCGCGAGCGGCTGCGCGAGTCACCCGGCGACCCGGTGCCGGCCGAGGGGCTGACCGTCGAGGCGAGCACCGCCGACGAGATCCGGGCCCAGCCGGCCCGGCCCCGGTACGCCTACGGCGCCCACTTCGCCGAGGTACGGGTCGACGTCGACACCGGCGAGATCCGCCTCAACCGGATGCTCGGGGTCTTCGCCGCCGGGCGGATCGTGAACCCGACCACCGCCCGCAGCCAGTTCATCGGCGGCATGACCATGGGCGTGTCGATGGCCCTGCACGAGGAGGGCCTGCTCGACGAGCGGTACGGCGACTGGGTCAACCACGACCTCGCCACCTACCACGTCAGCGCCTGCGCCGACGTCGAGCGGATCGAGGCGTACTGGCTGCCGGAGGAGGACGCCGAGCTGAACCCGGCCGGGGTGAAGGGCATCGGCGAGATCGGCATCGTGGGCAGCGCCGCGGCCGTCACCAACGCGGTGCACCACGCCACCGGCGTCCGCATCCGCGACCTGCCCGTCCGGCTGGACAAGCTGCTGGACCGGCTGCCGGCGCGCTGAGGGGCCGGCGGAACGCCACCGGCCCCTGTCCCGTCCGCCCGGTTGCGCCGGTCAGTCCGCGAGCGCGCCGCCCGCCCGCCCCTCGTGCACCGTCAGGTTCCGGCCGGAGGCCGGGTCGAAGAGGTGGATCTTCTCCAGGTTGAACCAGACCCGCCGGCTCTCCCCCTCCCGCGCCGGCGACTCCGCCGACAGCCGGGTGACCAGGCCGGTGCCGGCGCCGCTGAAGTCGGCGGCGCCCACGTCGGCGGCCAACTCCTCCAGCTCGGCGGCGCTGGCCCGCTCCCCCTCGACCGTGAGGTGGACGTACTTGTCGGAACCCATCGACTCGACGATCTCCACCGGCGCCTCGAACTCCATGCCCCGGCGGCGGGTCTCGTCGTCGATCAACGCGGCGTCCTCGAAGTGCTCCGGGCGGATGCCGAGGATCAGCTCGCGCGGCGCGTCGGCCCCGGACAGTTGCCGGCGTACCCGGTCGCCGATCGGCACGTCGCCCAGCGCGGTCCGCAGGTGCCCCTCCTCGACGGCGGCGTGCAGGAAGTTCATCGACGGCGAGCCGATGAAACCGGCGACGAACAGGTTGCCCGGGTGGTCGTAGAGCTCCTGCGGCGGGCCGACCTGCTGCACCGCGCCGCCCCGCATGATCACCACCCGGTCGCCGAGGGTCATCGCCTCGGTCTGGTCGTGGGTGACGTAGACGGTCGTGGTGCCGAGCTGCCGCTGCAGCCGGGACACCACCGTACGCATCTGCACCCGCAGCTTGGCGTCCAGGTTGGACAGCGGCTCGTCCATCAGGAACGCCTTGGGCTGGCGGACGATCGCCCGGCCCATCGCCACCCGCTGCCGCTGGCCACCGGAGAGGTTGGCCGGCCGGCGGTCCAGCAGCGGCGTCAGCTCCAGGACCTTCGCCGCCTCGTCCACCTTCTGGTTGATCGTCTCCTTGTCCAGCTTCGCCAGCCGCAACGGGAAGGCCATGTTCTCCCGCACGGTCATGTTCGGATACAGGGCGTACGACTGGAACACCATGGCGATGTCCCGGTCCCGGGGGGCCCGGTCGTTGACCCGCTGCCCGGCGATCCGCAGCTCGCCGGAGCTGATGTCCTCCAACCCGGCGATCATGTTGAGGGTGGTGGACTTCCCACAGCCGGACGGGCCGACCAGGATCACGAACTCGCCGTCGGCGATCTCCAGGTCGACGTCCCGCACCGCCATGGTCCCGTCCGGGAACCGCTTGCTCACCTTGTCGAGCACGATGTCAGCCACGACTGTCACCTATCCCTTGACGGCGCCGGAGGTCAGTCCGGAGACGATGCGGCGCTGAAAGAAGAGGACGAAGAGAATGATCGGAACGGTGATCACCACGGCGGCGGCGCAGATCGCCCCGGTGGGGTCCTCGAACTGCGACGCGCCGGTGAAGAACGACAGCGCCGCCGGCACCGTACGGGACCGCTCGGTGGAGGTCAGCGAGATGGCGAACAGGAAGTCGTTCCAGCAGAAGATGAACACCAGAATCGCCGTGGTGAACAGACCCGGCGCCGCGAGGGGCGCGATCACCCGCCGGAACGCCTGGCCCTGGGTGGCGCCGTCCATCTTCGCCGCCTTCTCCAGGTCCCACGGGATCTGCTTGAAGAACGCCGACAGCGTGTAGATCGCCAGCGGCAGGGCGAAGGTGATGTACGGCAGGATCAGCCCCGGCCAGGTGTCGAAGAGGCCGAGCTGCCGCTCGATCTCGAACAGCGGCGACACCAGCGACACCTGCGGGAACATCGCGATCAGCAGGGACACCCCGACCAGCAGCCGCTTGCCCGGGAAGTCCAACCGGGCGATCGCGTACGCGGCCATCGCGCCGAGCACCACCGCGATCGCGGTGGCGATCAGCGCGATGCCGATCGAGTTGACCAGGGCCCGGACGAACTGGTCGGTGTCGAGGATCGTCCGGTAGTTGTCCAGCGTCCACTCCCGGGGGATGAACCTCCCGTCGGTGAGCGTGGCCGGGGTCTTGAACGACAGCGAGGCGATCCAGAGCACCGGGATCAGCGCGAAGACGACGACGATGACGTCCAGCAGACCCCAGCGAAGCTTCGCCCGCACGGTGGTTTCGGTGGCCATGTCAGCGCCTCTCCCCGTCGTCGCTGCCGGGGGCGGCGGTGCCGAACAGTTTCACGAAGACGAAGGCGATGATCGCCACGCTGATGAAGATCAGCACCGACATCGTCGAGCCGATGCCGAGGTTCAACCCGCGGATCAGGTTGTTGTAGGCGAGCATCGACACCGAGGACGTCTCGTTGCCCCCCGCGGTCAGGATGAAGATGTTGTCGAAGACCCGGAACGCGTCCAGGGTCCGGAACAGCAGCGCGACCAGGATCGCCGGCTTCATCACCGGCAACATCACCTTGGTGAACCGCTGCCAGCCCGTCGCGCCGTCGGTCGCGGCCGCCTTGAGCAGGTCCTCCGGCACCAACGCCAGGCCCGCCATCAGCAGCAGGGCCATGAACGGCGTGGTCTTCCAGATCTCGGCCAGCATGATGATCGCCAGCGAGCTGGCCCGCTCGGTCAACGGCGCACCGCCGTCGAAGAGGTTCGCCAGGTAACCGGTGCCCGGCGTCCACGCGTACCGCCAGGAGAACGCGGCGACCACCGTGACGATGCCGTACGGGATCAGCGCCGCCGTACGCACGATGCCCCGCCCGACCAGCGTCCGGTGCATGACCAGCGCCAGCCCCATGCCGAGCACCAGTTCCACCGCGACGGTGACCACGGTGATCAGGGCGGTGACCCCGAACGCGGTCCACCAGAACTGGTTGGTCAGCACGGTGGCGTAGTTGTCCAGCCCGACGAACTCGCGCTGGTCCGGGAAGCGCAGGTCGAAGCGCTGCAACGACAGCCAGCCCGAGTACAGGATCGGATACGCGGTGACCAGCAGCATGACCAGCGCGGCCGGCGCGCAGAGCAGCCAGCCGAGGCGCCGTTCGGCCCGCTTGTTCTCGCTCAGCGGCGGCTTCGTCCGGCGGCGGGTCCGCTGCGCCGGCACCGTCGCGTGCCGCCCCGCGGTGCGTTCGGTCCCGGCGGCGACGTCCGCGCCGGCCGGATTCGCGTTCACGCTCATGCCGTCACCTCCGGGCGGTCGGCCCGCTGCGGGTGGATCAACTCGCTCACGGCAGGACCCCCTTCGACTCGAGGGCGTCGGCGATCGCCTTGCGCAGGTCGTCGGCGGTCTGCTCGGGCCGGATCGCCGACGGCGGCGACAGCATCGCCGACATGACTGTGGAGATGCTCTGGTAGGCCGGGGTCAGCGGCCGGACCGCCGGCTCCCTCAGCTCCGCCAGGATGGTCTCCCTCATCGGGTACGCCTTGTCCATCTCCGGGTCGTCGTAGACCCGCTCGATGGTCGGCGGCACACCGTCGTTGACCGCGGAGAACTTCTGGTGCTCGGCGTCGCGCAGACACCGGGCCGCCTCGAAGGACTCCGTCGGGTGCTTCGAGTAGGCGCTGACCGCCAGGTTCACACCGCCGATGGTGACCTTGCTCGGGGTGTTCGCGTCGATGCCGGGCACCCGCGCCCACTTCACCTTCTTCGCCATCTCCGGCGCCGCCTCCTGCATCGCCGGATAGACGAAGGGCCAGTTGACCTCGAAGGCACCGCCGCCGGACTGGAACTCCAGCCGTACCGGATCCTCGGTGGCGTTGCTGAACGACGGCGACGTCACCCCCGACGTCGCGAGCTTGCGCAGCTGGTCGAGGGCCTTGACGGCACCTTCGTCCAGCACCGCCCGCTTGCCGTCGTCGCTGAGGATCTTCCCGCCGGCGCTCTCCGCGAGGGTGTTGTAGAGGACGACCAGACCCTCGTACTGGGCGCCCATGGTGAGCACCTGGTAAGGCTTGCCCTGCTCCTTCAGCCGCTGTGCGGCGGAGATCATCTCGTCCCAGGTCTTCGGCGGCTCCGACACCAGATCGGTGCGGTACCACAGCAGCTGGACGTTGGTGTTCTTCGGCGCGGCGTAGAGCCTGCCCTCGTACCGGGCGGTGTCCAGCGGGCCGGCCAGCGTGCCCTGCTCCGCCTCCGCCTTGTCCTGACCGGTCCACTCCCGGATCCAGTGCGCGCTGGCGAACTCCTGGGTCCAGGTGACGTCGAGGCCGAGCACGTCCATCCCGCTGTCCCGCGCGGCCAGCCGGCGCACCAGCTGCACCCGCTGGTCGTCGGCCTGCCGCGGCAGCACCCGGTAGACGATCCGGTAGCGGCCCTGGGCCTGGGCGTTGCAGTCGTCGACGACCTTCTGGAGGTTCTGCTCCGGCGGGTAGTACAGGTTGATGGTCGGCGCACCGCCGTCGCCGCCGGACCCGCAGGCCGCCAACGGGGCCACCAGCGCCAACGCGGCGACCGCCGCCGCACGTCTGGCCGGCCGCCGCCGGTGCGCGGTCGCGTCGGGGTCTGTCGTCATCGCCCTCCCCCTTTCATCGGCGAGAGCCGGGGGGAGTCACCCGTGCCCCGGCGCACGGCGAGACGGTCGGGACGAACGGTGGCGGCAGGTCCGCCCACGCCCCGGGCGTTTCGATGCGCCCAACAGTGCCCGACCTGCGCCGTTACGAAACCTGACAGTGACGAGACGAGCACGACAGGCCGCCCCGGGCCGCGTGTGTCGGGGGCGGCCGGCATAGTGGGCCGCATGATCGCGCGCTTCAAGGACCTGTGCATGGACGCCGCCGACGCCCACCACCTCGGCGCCTTCTGGGCCGGCGTCCTCGACGGTGACCTGGTCGACACCGGCGACGGCGACACCCGGATCGATCCCCGGGCGGCCACCAGCAAGGCCGAGTCGATCTGGGTCAACAGGGTGCCCGAACCGCGCACCGGCAAGACCCGGGTCCACCTGGACCTGCGCCTCGCCGAGCCGGAGCGGGCCGCGCTGCTGGCCGCCGGCGCGCGGCTGGTCCGCGAGCCGGACGCGGAGATCAACTGGTGGGTGCTGGCCGACCCGGAGGGCAACCAGTTCGGTGCGTTCCGGCCACGCGGGGACGCCCGGCCCGGCGTCCTCGCGCTGGTCGTCGACAGCGCCGACCCGGCGGGCCAGGCGACCTGGTGGGCCGGGGTGGTCGGCGGCCGGGTGGAGACCACCGCGGAGGGCGCCGCCTCGCTGGTGGACGCGGACGGCTTCCCCTGGGAGCGCTGGGTCTTCGATCCGGTGCCGGAACGCAAGCGGGTGAAGAACCGGGTGCACTGGGACGTCGACCTGACCGGCCCGGACCCCACCGCGCTGATCGCCGCGGGCGCGACCCTGCTGCGCGAGCCCGACGACCGGATCCCCTGGTGGGTGCTGGCGGACCCGGAGGGCAACGAGTTCTGCGCCTTCGCGCCGCGTCCCACCCAGTGAGCGGCGAGGCTACCCAGCATGCGCCGGGTGGTTTAGCGTTTGCGTAGCTCCTAGTCAGCGCGTCGCCGTCGAAGTCGATACGCCTCCGGCCGACCCAGGCCGCCCGATCGGTTGGTTCTCGCGCGAACTCGCCTCCGCCGTACCACCGGTTGGGCAGGATCGTCCCAACGAGGAGGTAGCCGTCGTGCAGGACACCCGCGCTCTCGCCCTGACGTTCGAGGTAAGCGGCCTGCCCCCGGTCAAGACCGAGGCCCTGTCCATCTTCGCCGCCGGGCACCGGCAAGCGGCGAGGGTCCGCGCCCTGCTCCAGGCCGCCTGCACGGCGGCCCAGCACACCGGGTGGACCCCGCTCGGCGGTCCCGTCGAAGTGGACGTGACCCTGCGCTGCCCGCCCGGGCACCGCACCTCCGACGCCAGCACCCTGCTGGGCGGAGTCTGCGCGGTGCTCCAGGACAAGAAGCGGGTGGCGAACATCGGCCTGGCCCACCTCGGGGTGCTGGTCGACGTCGCCCTCTACGACGACGACCGGCAGATCCGCCGGCTGTCGTACGCCGAGGAGCCGGCGGAGGAATTCTCGTACCAGGTCCGGGTGGCCGCCGTACCGGCGGCGGTTTGACCGACGGCCGCGGTGGGGTATCGCGGACGCCGACGAAGGGAGCGCCAGTGTCGGAGCCACACGTCACGCTCGACCCGAGCGGGCTGGACCCCGTGCAGCGCAAGCTGCGCGGCCCGCTGGAGGATCAGCTGACCTCGGCCCTGCAGGCGGCCACCGAACGGGTCCGCGCCAGTTACGCGGGCGAGCCTGTCGAGGACGTCTGCCGTCGGCTCCTCGACGAGACCCGCGCCGGCCTGCACCCCGACATCGCCGCCGGCTTCCAGCCCGACATGGACGAGTTCTGCCGGGTGGCGGTGGCGATCGTCCGGGGCGAGGTCGCCTGAACCACGCGTGACGCGACCGCGTCGGCCCAGCGGCCGGCGCGGTCGGCCCGCCCCGACCAGGGGCGATCGTCCCGATCAGGCGGAACGCGCCGGGCGCTGGACCCGCACGGGTGTCATCGGCACCGGGCCGGCCGGCCACGCGGGCAGCGGATGCAGCATCGAGGGAGCCGGCGGCTCCGCCAGCTCGGCGGCGTAGTCGCACACCAGCGGAGGCAGCCGGTAGCCACCGGACTCGTCGACGCAGACCAGGTGGGCGTCCAGCAGCTTCTCCAGTGCCTGCCGGACCCGTTCGACGGAGACGCCGAGCCGCGCCGCTGTCGTGTGGGGCGCCGTCGCCTCCTCGGGCGCGGACCCCAGCAGCACGAAGACCTGGCCGATCAGCTCGTCGTCGGCGCACAGGGCCGCGTAACCGAGGTCGAGCCGGTCCCGCACCGACAGGTCGTCGTCGGTCAGCCAGTCCAGCAGGTCGTCCCGCAGTTGAGCGACCAGGTCGGCCACCGACGCCGTGGGCCGACGGGCCAGCCGGGAGGCGGCGATCCGCAGCGCCAGCGGCGAGCCGGCGCAGAGCCGGACCAGTGCGGCGGCGTCGGCCGGCGCGGCGGCGAGCCGCTCGGCGCCTCCGAGCGCGTCGAGCAGCGTGTGGCCCTCGGTGGCGGGCAGGCCGCCGAGCGTGACGCGGCACACCCCGTCGAGGCCGCGCAGGCAGCGCTGGCCGACGACGATCAGAGCAGGCCCCGGAACGGCGGGTACGAGCGGACGGACCTGGGCGGCGTTCGTGACCCCGTCAACGATGAGCAGGACGCGACATCCGGCGAGCAGGGAACGCAGCCGGCCCGCCCGCTCGCCGGTCCGCTCGGGGATCTCGTCGGCGTCGACGCCGACCGCGCGCAGGATCCGGGCCACCACGTCGTCCCCGCTGAGCGAAGGCTGGTAGCCCAGGTCGACAAAGACCTGACCGTCGGGGAAGTCCGCGGCGACCACGTGCGCCGCCCGGACGGCCAGCGCCGTCTTGCCGATGCCAGCCATACCACTGACGGCCACGGCGGGCGGCGCCGAGTTGGTCAGCCCCGCCACGACGTCGGCGGTCTCCCGGGTACGTCCGACGAAGGGGACCAGGTCCGCCGGCAGCTCCCGCGGCACGGTCCAGCCGACGGTGGGCCGCACCTCGACGGCCGGCGCCGGCACGGTGACGGTCGGGGTGGCCGGTGGGGCGTACGAGAGCTCCGGCGCCCGGTCGAGCACGGCGCGGTGCAGGCCCGCCAGCTCCCCGCCGGGCTCGATGCCGAGTTGCTGGTCGAGGATCGTCCGGGCGTCCTGATAGACGTTGAGCGCGGCCAGGGCGTCCCCGCAGCGGTAGAGGGCAAGCATGAGCTGAGCCCAGGCCCGCTCCCGCAGGGGGTGGGCGGCGAGGTGGGTACGCAGCTCGGCCAACATGGGTCCGTGTTCTCCGACGGACAGCCGCGCCTCGGCCAGTTCCTCGAAGACCTGGAGTCGCTGCTCGTCGAGGCTGGCCCAGCGGTTGTCCAGCGCCGTACCCTGCGGCAGACCGTCACCCGACGCCCCGCGCCAGTGGGCCAGTGCCGCGGTCAGCGCCGCGATGGCACTGGCGAAGTCCTCCGTGGCCAGCAGGGCACGGCCCTCCCCGGCGAGCCGCTGGAACTCGGTGACGTCCAGCTCGTCCGGCGCCACCCGCAGCTCGTAAGCGTGCGGGCGGGCGATCAGGCGCTCACCCAGGGCGCGGCGCAGCGCCGCGGCGTGGGTACGCAGATTCGCCACGGCGGACGCCGGCGGGGCGTCGGCCCAGACCATCTCCGCCAGCCGGCTGAGCGACACGGGCCGGTTGGCGTCCAGTGCCAGCCCGGCGAGGACCGCGCGTCGCTTCGCGGCGCCGAGCGGCACCAATTCACCGTCGACGTATAGCTCCACCGACCCCAGAAGCCGAATCCCCAGTTTCATCTCGCGCTCCCCCGTTGAACCTCGAGCGCGCTCAGGCTAAAGGGACTTTGCGGGCGAAACAAGGCCGGAAAGTCAGCGCCGGCATGTGACGAACATCAATGCATATCGCAGCGTGTCGCGGTAACAATAATTGCGTTGAAAGCGCCGCAGAATTTCGCTACGCACGGTAACCAGCATGCCGGCGGCCAGGCGAGGCTGGCGGGAATCCCGACCAGCCCCCTTCACCACCACTGCCGTAGCCGCGACAGGAACCCTGCCGGCACCGAGCCGGACGTGAATTCCTCGCCCGCCGCCAACCAGCCTACGTTGAGAGCCTTCGAACACCAGCCCTCGGCCCGGTTGTACCCGTAAGGACTGAGATCCGGGTAGTACACGTCAGAAGAACACCTCTCGGCAGACCGTGTGCGGGCAGGGCGTTCGGGTAGCCATCGACCTGTTCGGCGTCGGCGGGCAGCGACATCGATGCCGTCACCGTCGAGATCGAGTCACGACTCTGCCTGACCCCAAGAGACACTCCCCATCGACGCCTTCAACGCCCGAGGCCCCACGGCGAGACGTCCGGAGGACGGAGACCGGGGCGACCCGTACCGGTCGCCCCGATCCCCCGTCCGTACAGGTGCGGTGACAATCAGAGGGACAACACGGATGGCCGACTGACGTCACCGAAGTGCATCAGGACAAGGTCCCCCTTGGCGGAGACGCCCTGCGGCACGCCGGGCAGCGCAGACCCATCTGGTAACACCAGCCGTGACTCCTCCGACAGCTCGAGACCCGCCCCGGTTAGGTGATGCCGGCTCACCACATCGAATCCGGCGGGCTGGTCGCCTCTCCGCTTCGGCCATTCGTAGCGCCCCAGAAGAAGCAGGTCGTCTCCCCGCTTCGCCAGCCCCGACGGAGACTGGTTCTCCGTCGCCCAGAACCGGGATTCCCCTGAGACGGCAAGTTCGACCACCGAGTTCCGCCAGTCGACCGCGGCGAGCCGACCAGCGGCCGACACGTTGAGCGAGTAGCAGTGGAAACCCGGCTCGGCCACCCCAGCGTCCCTGGACAGAACCCACGAGAGGTGGCCCTCCGGCGACCACCGGCAGACGCCGGGGAGTAGGACTCCATCCGCGAGATCCGGCCGCCCGGCGGCTGGCGGTGGAACCCACAGGCCGGCTTGGTCCCGGTACCCGACCCACAGGGCGCCCTCATCGTCCATGGCCAGATGAGAGAACTGGCTACCCACTGAAATGCCCCGGAACACCTTGCCGTCCCCGTCTGCGAACCAGACGTTCTCCGCCGATTCAGCGGTGCCGTCGTCGCTTTCGACGCCAACGGCACGACTGGCGAACACGTAGCCCTGCGGACCGTGGTCGGCGGTGTCGGCGACTTGAGGCAGGTCGGGCAGCGGCACGAGCTGCCCGTCCCGCCATACCGCCATTCCGCGTCCTGTCGGGGGCTTCCTGCTGCCTACTTCTGGCTCGACCGCGGCCAGGTCCGCTCCGGCCGGAGCCAGCAGGAAGATCTCCTTCCCCCAGAAGTCCAGCCCGGAGTAGACCACCCTCCACGTGTCGTCAATTGGTGGAGCCGAAACTTCCCGCAAAACGTACATGGCACTTCCCAAACCGATCGGTCCGACGATTACTACTTGGGATAGGCGGTCCAGATCCTGCCGTCCGGCTTGACCACGATCTCGATGACGCTCGTCCGGCGGTTACCAGCCCAACCGATCTCGTTCCCCGCACCATAGTCGTACTGATAGATGAAACCCTCCCCGTTCGGATTCGGCTGCGGGTTGCTGTTGTTGACGGCGTCGACCAGCTTCTGGTCGAAGACATCGTCGTCCGCACTGTTGTAGAAGAAGTCCTCGTCGAACTCGCCGGCCTGCGGATCCCTCGTCCGGGCCCCCGGACCGTGCGCGCCGCGAATGTGCCCGGAGCGATCCTTCGGCACGTGTGGCTTCCCGGTCGGCCCGGCGGGGGTCGCGCTCCCGCCACTCGGCGGGTTCTCCAGCTTGCCGAGGTCCCTGATCCCCTTGCCGACTCCGTCCGCCATGGCGAACAGTCCGAGGCCGGCCACGAGAACGCCGCCACCGGCGATGGCAGCGCCGCTGGCACATCCTGCCGCCGTCACCACGGCTCCGATACCCGTCGCGACCAGCGGCACGGTGATGCCGCATTCGGCAGCACCAAAAGCGATCATACCGAGACCGATCTCGGTCGCCGCCCAGCCCAGGGCGACCTCGGCGGCGTCTACCGCCAGATCCCGGAGCGTGTCGGCGTTGTGGTTCACCCAGTTGGCCACCGTCTCCGCGGCGTCACAGATGCCCTGAGCCCACTCCCAGCAGTGTCCGTCGATCTCGATGGCGCTGATGGGGTTGCCGCCGCCGAACGCGTACCTGTTGCCGGTGAACGGGTTTGTGCCGAGCTTCAGGTCGGCCAATGCCCCCTCGTAGGAGTCGCGCGCCAAGAACCGGTTCAGGCCAGGGCTGTAGTCCCGGAAACCCATGTCGTAATTGCCCGAGGCCTGGTCCCAGCGCTTGGCATTGAACCGGTATGAGTTGTAAGGGTCCTTGAGTGGATCGGCCGCTTGCGGCTTGTCGATGCCGGTGAACTGGGCGTCGTCGTTCTGGCCGTAGGCCGTGTAACCGTAGGTGGCCTTTGTGTCGCCGGACCCGTCAGTCAGCGTCTCGACATCGGAGTGCTGGTCGTAGCCGTAGTAAGCGTCGTCCTGGGTGCCGTCCGCGTTGTAGGTGACCTGCGACAGCCGCCGTCCCCAGGGCGAATACTGGTACGACTTCGTCAGCTTGCCGGCGACGCTCTCGTCCAGCACCTCGCTGGCCAGGCCCAGGTAGCTGAAGGTGGTGGTCTTCTCCTTCGACCCGCCGGCATCCGTGGTCTTGGTGGACGTCCGATCCATCGGGTCGAACGTGTACTTCGTAACCGTGTTCGTGGCGCCGTTGGACTGCCGGTTCTCCACCACGTGGTCGAAACCGTCGTAGATGTTCCGCTCGACCACTCTGCCCGCCGAGGTGACCGTGTCCAACCGACCGAACGGGTCGTAGTTGTACGCAGCGGTGACTCCGTCGGTGACGGCAGTCAGCAGCCGGTTCCGGTCATAGTTGAACGCCGTGGAGAAACCCTTGACGGTCTGACTGATGACGTTGCTGTTGGCGTCGTGGATGTACCGTTCCGATCCGGCACCGTCACCGGTCTTGTCAACCGACGCGATCCGGTCCCGCGGATCGTAGCCATAGCTGCTGGTGGTGTTCAGGTACCCCGCGTGATTGTCGGCGTTCTGCTTCTTCGCGACGTCCTGGATGCGGTTGCCGTTGAGGTCGTACTGGTAGGTGTGTTCGCTGACCACCGTTCCGTTGGACTTCTTCTCCACCTGGTGGCGCAGCGACTGATCCAGGTTGTAGTCGTGCTCGACCTTGTTGCCGTTCGGCTTCGTCTCGCTGGAGATCTGCCTCCGGGCGGTGTAGTCGTAGTTGGTGATCTTGGGAGTGGCGTCGGTCGCGGTCGCGCCTACGCTGATCCGCGAGACCAGGTCCCGGACATCGTAGGTATACGACGAGTACTGCTTGTCATGGCTTACCGTGAGCGGCTCGCTGTTCGCGTTGTATGTGAAGGACGTCGCGTTCACCACAACGCCGGACTTCGACTCGGTGACCTTCTCGACCTGGTTCAGCTCGGTGTACGTGACGGCGTAGGTGTCCACCCGGGCACCCGGCGAGGCGTCCGTGATCGTGGTCAGGTTGCCGTTGAGGTCGTACCGGTAACGGAAGTCGTGCTTCTCGTCGTCGACGTCCGCCGAGTTGTCTCGAACGAGTTTCACGGCGTCCGCCACCACCGTTCCGGTGGCCTGGTCCGAGAGCGTGATCTTCTGGCCAGCGCCCTCCGCGAAGCTGTAGGAACCGAGGCTGACCCAGGTGCCGGTGCTCGCGGTCTGGTCGACCGTCTTCACCGTGCTGCCACCGTTGTAGGTCACCGTGTACCTGGCGTCCTTGGCCGCTCCCGAGACCTGCGGGTACCGGGCGTACACCTGATAGGAGCCGGCCTGCGGGACGTTCAGCTCCCAGGTGAACGCGTTGGAACCCGCGCCGGCCGCGTGGGTGGCGTAGTCGGTGCCGTACTTGCCGGAGGCCGAGCCGGCCGCCGGCCATGTCCCGGTGACACGGGTGTTGTTGAAGTCGGAGTTGTCGACCAGCACCACCTGCTTACCGACCGGAACACCGTCATCCGACCGGGCCTTGAGCTTCCCATCCGGGAAGTACGACCAGGTTATGGTGCGGTTGGAGGAACCGCCGGCCGACGTCTGCGTCCGGGCCGTCTGGGCACCCAGGTCGTTGTAGTCGTACGAGGTGACGATGTCCCACGGATCGGACGAGGTCCTCATCCACCCGTTGTCGTAGTAGCTGTAAGTGGTGTCGTTGCGCACCGACTGCCCTGCCGACGGTGGCGCCGACATCGTCACCAGTCGACCCACGGCGTCATAGGCGTACGTGGTCTTGTCCGGCGTCGTGTAACGCGAGTCGTCCTTGTCGTACGCCGACTGCGTCTCCCTCACCCGGTTCAGCGCATCGTAGAGCGTGACCTGGGCGAAGTCGTCCGGGTCGTCGGTCGTCGCCACTCCCCGAGGGGTGATGACCCGGGTTCGGTTGCCGACCTGGTCGTACTCGTACTGCACGGTGCGGTAGGTGACGGCCCCCGATGCGTCCTTGGTCGTCGGCACCTTGCGCTCAATCAGGTCGCCGCGCGCGTTGTACCGGAGCAGCGTCCTGTTCCCCAGCTGGTCGACCGTGGCCGTGACGTTGCCGTCCCGGTCGTACTCGGTGGAGGTCGTGTAGGCGCCCGCGTCCGTGGTGACGGTGGACCGGTGGTTCAGGTCGTAGGAGAACCTGGAGGTGTAGTCGGTGGTGTCGGCCGTGGCGTTCTTGCGGGGGTCCGTCACCGTGACCACGTTGCCGACGGAGTCGTACTCGTAGGAGATCTTCTCGCCCTTGGTGTTGGTAACCGAGGTGAGCTGGTAGATCTCGTCGTACGCATTCGTCGTCACGTAGTCGGTCGGATCCGACGTGGTCAACGTTCCCTTCGGGTCTGTAGTGGTCACCAGGTTGCCGACCTTGTCGTACGTGAAGGACGTCTTGCGTGCCGGATCCCCGGCGATGTCGGCCGGTGCCGACACCTCACTCGCCTGGTCCGCCGCGTCGTACGCGGCCTTGTAGACCGCCCCGTTGGTCGCGATCGACTGAGTGACGTTGTCGTTCGCGTCGTAGGTCGGCGCTGGCGTGATGATGAACGCCCCGGCGGCCTCGTCCTTCGGCGTCTTGCTCTCCAGCGGTCGGCCGAAGGTGTCGTACGCCTGGGTCGTGCTCTTGCCCAATGCGTCGGTGACCTTCGTGACCTGGCCACGGGCGTCGTAAACAAACGCGGTCGGGTTGTTCAACGCATCCGTGATCGTTTGCGGATAGCCGTTGGGGTCGAAATTGCCGTTGGTGGTGACGTTGCCGTTGGCGTCCTTGGCCGTCAGCATCTGGCCCCAGGCGTCATAGGTGTAGGACGTCCTGTAGTCGTTCGGGTCCGGTGTGGTGTTGCCAAGCGGGTCGACCACCCACGCCAGGTCACCGTCGGGCTCGTAGCCGAAGGTCCACTTCCGGCCCTCCGGGCTGGTTTTCTCGGTCAGGTCGGCGACGTAGCCGTTGAGCTGCCGCTGGTAGCCCAGAACCGTGCCCGGCGAGCCGTTCTTGACCGCCTCGGCGGACTTGATCTCGGTCGGGTAGCCGGTCTTGGCGTCGTATGCCCAGGTCGAGCTGGCGCCGTTGTTCTCGGTGAGCTTGGTGACGTTGTGGTCACCGTCCCACTCGAGCTTGGTGACCTCGTTCTTGGCGTTGGTGGTCTGGACGGGTCGGCCGTAGCCGTCCATCTGGTAGCGGGTGGCATGGTTCTCGGCGTCAGTGACGGTGGTGTTGATCGTGTTGCCCTGCGGGCCGTCCGGGTCGACGTAGTCGAACTTGGTCAGGTGGCCGAGCCGGTCCGTGTAGGACTTGGTGGTCCAGTGGAACTTCGGGTCATCGCCGGTCTGCGGGTAGTTGTAGACCAGGTCGGTGGCGTTACCCCGCGGGTCGGTGACCTTGACCAACTTGACGTTCTTGTTCCCCTGCGTCATGTCGTAGCGGAACTGGAACCTCTTCGGCGCGCCGTTGGTGGAGCCGGCGCCGTCGATCAGCTCGCCCAGCAGACCCTTGTCGGTGTATGTGAAGGTGAGCTTGCGCCCCGAGATGTCGGTGATCTGCGAGACGTGATCGATGATCTTCGGATTGGTCAGCTTGGTCGCGGACTTCCGCGTCCAGGTGGTGTCGTCGATGTAGTCGTAGTCCTGGCCTTTGACGAAGTAGTCGACGGTCAGGGTGATCCGACCGGTCGGGTCGGTGATGTACCTCAGGAACTTGGTCGGCTTGTTGTTCGACTTCCGCTCCTCGTAGGTGAACACCATCTCGTTGCCGTTGTTGTCCACGATGCTGGACACGAAACCGTCGCAGTCGTAGAAGAACTGGGTACGGTCCGGCTTGGTGACCACCCAGGCCTTGCGCTCCTGCGTGTTGGGCTTGCAGTCCACGCTGCTGTACTTCTGCAGGTAGAGATGCACGCCCTTCGGGCTCTTCCACCCGTTCGAGGCGGCGTCCCAGGTGAACCGGTGGCTGGTGCCGTCACCATCGGTCAGGGTGACCTTGGTGGGGTTCGGGTTCGGGTGGAAGTCCAGCGGCGTACCGAGCCGCATCATCGAGCTGGCCTGAAGCGACCATCCGTAGCCGGCGACGGTGTCACTCGTGTCGAGCGAGTTGTACGCCAGGCTGACGAACGTCGAAAGGCCCCGGGAGGGGTTGATCAACGCGTTGTACGACCAGACGGTGTTGCCGGCGTACAGGTTGTTCATCAACGTTCCGCCGGCACCGGTGTTCTTGCCCGCGTACGAGTAGAACTTCTCCAGGCCCAGCTGGTCGGAGGTCGGCTCCTCCACGGTCACGTTCTGCGTCAGGGCGGTGATGGGCGTGGTCTCGGAGAGCTTGTCGCCGGTCAGCTTGTTCTGCAGCTCCCACTGGATCACGTAGTCGGTGCGCTCGTTGCCCTCCGTCGACGGCGGCGGGGTCTTCACCTGCGCGCTGATGTCGACCGTGCCGCCGGCCGGGACGCTCTTCGGCAACGGTGAGGTCAGTTCGTAGCTGGCGTCCGCGCCGTCGGTAACCCCGTCGGCCCGCTTCCAGTCGTACGACAACTCCCACTCGTTCGGGTTCCACGCCGTCAGGGTCGGGTTCGACAGGGTGAGCGGCACCGTGTACGTCGAGTCCGCCGCGGCCACCGTCGGGGTGGACGCCGCGTAGTAGGTCGACTCGGGGGTCTGCTCCAGGTAGGTGACCTCCAGCGTCGGGCGCAGCAGCGGCTCCGGCGCCTCGGAGGAGAGCAGCATCGCCCGGGCGGTCTGGTTGACCTCGTCGCGCTGGCGCAGCAGCAGGCCGTAGTTGCTCGCCGGGTTCTTCAGCCAGCCGTCCACGGCCGGGGTGACGTCCCAGGTCTCCCACTCCGGGTCGTTGGTGAACCCGTTGAAGCCGGCCTTCCATGTGGTGTCGTAGTCGCCACCGGGCGTGGTCCACGCGGTGGTGCCGTTGCTGGTGTTCCAGGTGGCCTTGGTCTCGCTGAACGCCCGGGTCAGGCGGTAGACGTCGACGTACTCGTTCTGGTTCGTGCCCGGGTACAGGTAGGTGTTGTACATCCGCAGCTCGGCGCCCACGATCCTGGCGGCGCCGGGAATACCGGTCAGCGTGGGGAACCGGACCAGGCCGCGGGTGTCGCCGTAGTAGGACGAGTTGTTGCCCGGGCTGACGTACGGGTCACCGCCGTAGACGTCGACGTTCTCCGTCGGCCGCGCCTGCGACAACGTGGTGTCGATGACACCGTCCGAGCCGGTGTCGTCGGTCGCCGCGGTGCGGTAGATCCGGGTGATCTGGCCCGCCTTCGGCAGCATCGCCGGCTGCGTCGGACCTGCGATCACCTGCCCGTCGCGGGTCTTCACCGCGACCATGTAGTAGTAGAACTTCCGGTCCATCGGATCGGTGTTGTCCGCCGCCGTCGGCACGGCGGTGGTGTCCTGGTAGCTGCGGGTCGAGGTGGGCACCGGCGCGACCAGCGTCGCCGCCGACGGGGCGAAGTTCTGGAAGACGCTGCGGTGCACCTGGTACTCCACCGCGTCGTCCGCGCTGCTCGACGACGGGTCCACGTACGCGGGCCAGTCCAGCGCCGCCCCGGTGGAGGTGATCGTGGTCGGTGGGTTCACCGCCACGCCGGGGCGGCCATAGGTGACGACCAGCTTCGGCAGGTTGAAGTCCCGCCGGTCGTTGGCGTACGCGTACTCGGACGCCTCGAAGACCGGACCGCCCTGGTTCAGGGCGGACTCGTTCTTGGCCTGCAGGGAGAAGCCGTGGTTCTGGGTCCCGTTGACCCACTGCTGCACCACGTTGCGCACCGGGAACGACATCCAGGTGCTGGACTTCCCGGCGTTCTTCACCGCGCCGTTCTTGACGAACCGCACCGCGTCGGCGATGACGGCCTTGTTGGCGACGTCCCCGAGCACGACCTTGCCGGCGGTGCCGGCGACGAACGGATGGGTGCCGAGGGTGACCCAGGCGCCCTTGCTGTCCGGGACCGTCTGGTTGACCGGGTACTCCTTCGACCCGCCGTTGTAGTGGACGGTGTACGTGGCGGGGTTGGCCCGGTCGAACGCCCCGACGTAGTGCGCCTCGACCGTGTAGTCGCCGGACTCGGTCAGCGTCGGCGTCCAGGTGTAGGTGTCACCCGTCGTCGAGTCGTTGTTGACCCGGTAGCCGCCACCGACCGCCTCGGCGGTGAGGGGGCTCGTCGAGACGGTCCACGTGCCCTTCGCCGCGGTACCCGCGCCACCGTCGTCCACCGTCACGAAGTTGCCGGCGGGACCCGTGTCGACCTCGGTGGACATGGTGTTCCAGGTCGCGGTGGTCTCGTTCCACGCCTTGGTGATCCGCCGCACCTCGATCGGCACGTCGTACTCCCAGGCGGTGTGCGTCTGGGAGTAGTACAACTCCAGCCGGGCGTCGTCGACGGGGGTGTTCGCCGGGATGGAGCTGGTGTCGAACCGCACCAGCGACCGCCACTTGCCGTCCGACGTGGTGCCCACGTGCAACGGCCAGGTGACCTCGTCCTGCCCGTAGGCGTGGTTCGGGTCGGCCGAGTAGATCTGCGTGTCCTGGGCATCCGTCGGCACCGGCTGGATCTTGATGGTCGGATCGATCACCACCGGGTAGACCCGGGCCGGATCGGCCAACCAGGCGGCGTCCGCGGAGACCGTGACGCTGGTCTGCCCGTACATCTGCCGCACGCGCTGGGTGACGCTGTCGCTCCACACCTTGCCGTGCGGGGACGTCTTGTCGTCCTTCGAGTCGTACATGAACGGCGCTGGCATCACGAACACCGGCTCGCCACCGCTCGGCCGGACGAACGCGATCGAGCCATCCGTCCGCTGCTGCGCGACCAGTCCCGCGGTGTCAAGGGTGAACGTGTACGACACCGGGCCACCCGGGGCCCGTCGCAGCACGATCTTCTCCTTCAGCGCGGAGCTGGTCACGTCGTAGACCACGTCCGCGCCCCCGGCGACTCCGGGGTAGGTCACCGTCGAGCCGGAGACCTTCGGCGTGACCGCCCTCGCCGCACCGGCCAGACCCAGCTCGATGCTCCGGCCGTCCCGCTCGAATCGGATCAGGTCGCCGGTGCTGGCCCCGAACAGGCTGGTGAAGGTGTTCGTGCGGTTGCCCTGCACGTATCCCTTCTCGGTGACGGGACGGACGGTGGTGTCGATGGGCTGGAACCGGCCCTTCGCGTCCCGGTAGTGCACCGGCACTGCGGAGATCTCCGCCTGGGTGCGCCCGTCGGCCAGCTCATAGACGCGGCTGTTCGCCGTCCGCTTGCCGGTCAGCTCCCGTACCCGCTTCTGCGGCGGCCACTTCTTCGCCGCCGGCGGCTTCTCGTCCCGGAACAGCCCGGCGCTGACCACCTCCGGCCGCGCCCGGCGCGGACCACCGTCGACCAGCCCGTGCGCGGCGTCGCCGAACCGGGACAGGAATCCGCCCCCGTCGTCCTTGGCGCTGCCGACGGCCTGGTCGGTTCGGCCGGGATCGCGGCCCGGTACGGCCTCCGTCCCGCCCAGCGTGGCCACCACGGCCACCGCCAGCCCCCCGATCAGGAGGCCCCGTGATCGTCCCTTCACCGTCACCCTCCGGTCCCTTGGAGACACGTCGAGTGGACGCTAAAGGTGATCGATACATTTGCCGATATCGTCTAGATACTTCCGGAGCGGACCGGCCGCCCGCTCAGTAGCGATCGAGGTGCTGCGCGGGAGTCAGGACGACGTGCGGCGATGCCTCCGGGTCCAGCCAGGTCAGCACCTCGACCAGGTGGTCGTGCGACAGGCCCACGCAGCCGGCCGTGGCATTGCCGACGGCCTTGCTGAACTCGTGCAGGAAGACGCCGCTGCCCGCGTCCGGCACCGGCGTCCCGACCGTCGGCGGCATGTTGTAGGTGATCACCGCGAAGTGCGTGTAGGCCGGATCCTCCCGCCAGAGCGCCTCGCTGTGCCCGCCGGGGTTCGTGGCCGACCGCTGGAAGCTGTTGTAGTGCGGAGAGTCGGGGTTCGCGTTCCACCACTCGTCGGCGGCCAACCGGTGGTACGGGTAGCGGACGCCCGGGTCCGCGGCGATGCCGTACATCGTCGGGCCGATGGCGTAGACGCCGGTGGGTGTGGTCGGCACGCCCTCGACGTGGTGATCACTGAACCCGTCGGCGCCGATCCGCGCCGGCAGCGGCGGACCGACCGGGCTCCAGCCGTCGTCGACCCTCGCGTACGCCCGCAGGATGGCGTGGGTGGTGCGGTAGCCGTCCCCGGTGACGACGACGGCCTGCCGCGCGTGCGGCGGCAGGGTGGTCAACTGGACGGGGCCGGTCGGGTACATGCGCAAGATCCTCGCATGTGGCCGGCGATCGCGGCGCGAGCGGCGGCCGGACCGGACCGGACCCGAACCGTCGGAGCGGGTCAGGACCGGGTCCGCAACTCCCCGGCCCTGACCCTGGCCGTCCGGTGTGGTAGCGGATTTCGCCGTCGCGAGCACGGCGGGCGTGGCACGTCGCCCACGCCGAGCTCAACACGGCGAACCGGCCCGCCTGCACTCAGCTCCACGGTGCCCAACTACCGGACTCGGCGCGTTCCCGGCTCACCCCGACAAGCCGTGAACGCCGGCTCAGGTTAGGCAGCTTGCCGTAGGCCGAACAAGCTCTACCGAGGCCGGGAGAATGTGATTGATACCAACGTCGAAATCCGGCATGTCGGCGTAACAGGGTCAGCCGGCCTGGCGCTGTTTCTGCGCGAGACGACCCACGGCACCCGGCCGGGGCGGGGTCAGGCCGCCGGCCGCGACGGCCCCGGCGATCAACGCGAGCGCCGCCAGGTGCAGCAGCCGCACCCCGGCCGGCGCCGGGACGGTCGCGGCCGGGAGGCCGGGCAGCAGCAGCGCGCCGGCCGCGGTGACCGGCAGCGCCACTCCCCAGAAGACGACGGGCCGGGCCGGCGGCGCGGGCGGCCGTACCCCGTGGAAGATCTCCCGCCGGCGGGCGGCCCGCAGCGCCAGGGCGACCACGACGACGGCACCGACCGCGGTGCTGAGCAGGTCCGAGAACAGCCACCAGTAGATCCCGGTCGCGGCGTGGAAATCCTGGATCCCCAGCAACCGCAGCCAGCGCTCGGTGTGGGTGACCCGATCCCAGGCGACATGGCTGAACGCCCCGATGAGCACCGAGCAGACCGTCACCTGCCAGGGATGGCGGACCCCGGCCAGGGCCGCGTGGTCCCGCCAGGCGAACAGGCGCTCGCCCGGCAGGTGCACCGACACTCCGGCGATCACCCGGCGGACGACCCAGGCGTACGCGAGCGCGACCGGCAGGCACCACCAGAGCAGCCCGCCGAGGGTGTGAGTGCGCAGACCGAGATCGAACCGGGTGCCGGTGAACAGGTAGCCGACGTCCGGCGCCACCGCACCGGTGGCCAGCGCCACGCCGTCGAACCAGTGCGGCCGCCACAGCTTCAGCGGCAGCACCGGCGCCAGGTGCGACGGAAAGGTCAGCGGCACGAACCGGACGTTACCCGACCGTCAGAAGTGCTGGACCAGGTCCGTGAACGCGGCCAACCGGATCACCCCGGTGTCGTTCGGGTCGAGTTCGTCGTGTTCCAGCACCCAGGTGTTCTCGTTCGGGATGAAGACCGCGTTCAATCCTGCCGCGCGGGCGGGCAGGATGTCCGACCGCGGCGAGTTGCCGATCATCCACGCGCCCGCCGGGTCGAAGGCGTGCTCGCGGGCCAGCCAGCGGTAGGTGTCCACGTCCTTCTCCGGCACGATGTGCGCGGCCCGGAAATGGTGCAGCAGCCCGCACGCGTCGAGCTTGCGCTGCTGCTCCTCCTGCTCCCCCTTGGTCAGCAGCAGCAACTCGTGCCGGGTCGCGAGATCGTCCAGGGTCTGCGCGACCCCGGGCATCAACTCGACCTGGTGGCCGATCAGCGCCACCGCGAGGCCGTCGATCTCCGCGCGCTCCCGCTCGGTCGCCGGGCGCCGCCGCAACTTCTCCAGGCACTCCCCCAGGCTGCGCAGGAACACCTTGCTGCCGTACCCGTGCGCGACGGCGTTGGCCCGCTCGATGTCGTCGAGCACCGCCCGGATCGCCACCCGGTCCAGCGTCGGGTGGTCCAGCCAGTCGAGGAAGTCGTCGATCACCCGCTCGAAGAGGACGTTGTTTTCCCAGAGCGTGTCGTCGGCGTCGAAGACGAGCATCGTGGCCTCCCGGCGCTGTCGCATCACGTACTCCTCCCGTGTGGCGGCCCCGACACGCTACAGCGGCCACCCGGCCAGCACAGCCGGGTTTCCGGCCACTCGGGCCGCCGGGCGCAAACTGCCTGAATACGGCGGTTCGGGCGACGGCAACCCGACTGCGCGTACCGGGGCACAGGCGACATGCTTCGACGATGACGAATCATCGCGAGCATCCACCCGCGACCCACGCCCGGCGCCGACGTCGCCGGCGGGCGGCCGCCGCGCTGCTGGCCGCCCTCGTCGCGGCCGGCGGCGCGCTGCCCGCGACGCCGGCCCGCGCGGTCAACGCCCCGCATCCCAGCGTGGTCGGCGCGAAGCCGGCGGCCTGGACGCCGCACGCGCTCGACGGGACCGTGTACCGGATCCTGCGGATCGGCAACCGGGTGTACCTGGCCGGATCGTTCACCAAGGTCCGCAACGCCGGGAGGAGCGCCCAACTGGCGATGCCCCGACTGGTGGCCTTCGACGCCACCACCGGCCGGATCGACACCACCTTCCGACCGGCGGTCAACGGCACGGTGACTGCCCTCGCCGCCGCGGCGGACGGCCGGTCGCTCTACCTCGGCGGCGCGTTCACCTCGGTCGACGGGGTGGCCGCCGCCCGGGTGGCGCGGATCGACGCGGCCACCGGCACGCGCGTCGCCGGGTTCACCGCCGCCGCGCTCGACAACCAGGTCAACGACCTGCGGCTGGTCGGCGACCGGTTGCTGGTGGGCGGGGCGTTCCAGACCGTGGCCGGGGTGACCCGGCGCGGCCTGGCGGCGTTGAACGCCCGCACCGGCGCCGCCGACCCGTCGGTCGACCTGCGACTGGCAAGTCCCCGCAAGACCACCACCGGGGCCACCTCCCCGGTCAGGGTGGAGGCGCTGGACGTCTCGGCCGACGGCGCCCGGCTGGTCTTCGTGGGCAACTTCGGCACGGTCGCCGGCCAGGCCCGCCCCCAGCTCGCGGTGGCGAAACTGACCGCCACCGGGGCCGCCCTGTCCGGCTGGTCGACCGACCGCTACCAGCCGCAGTGCGCCAAGACCATACCGAGCTACCTGCGCGGGGTGGACATCTCGCCGGACGGCCGCTGGTTCGTGGCCGTCACCACCGGCGGGCCGTTCCCGGGGACGCTGTGCGACGCGGCGTCCCGCTTCGAGTTCGGCACCGAGACCGCCGGCATGCAGCCGACCTGGGTGAACCACACCGGCGGGGACACCCTGCTGTCGGTGGCGATCACCGGCGCGGCGGTGTACGTCGGCGGCCACCAGCGCTGGCTGGACAACCCGCTCGGGCGGAACTCGGCCGGACCGGGCGCGGTGCCCCGCCCGGGCATCGGCGCGATCCACCCGAGCACCGGCAGGGCGCTGGCGTGGAACCCGACGAAGGAGCGGGGCGTCGGCACGGGCGCGCTGTACGCCACCGACCGGGGGCTGTTCGTCGGCAGCGACACCACCACGGTGGCCGGCGAGTACCACGCCCGGGTCGCTTTCTTCCCGCTGCCCTGACCTCGCCCCTGGGGGCGCGGCGGGCTCCGGCCTCCGCCGGCAGAGGTCGGCGACGGCCTCGGCCTCCGCTGGCGGGGGTCAGCGGCGCAGGGTCAGGATCAGGTCGGCGACCAGCGCGGTCCACCCGGTCTGGTGCCACGCCCCGAGCCCGGCGCCGTTGTCGCCATGGAAGTACTCGGGGAAGGCGATCAAATCCCGCCAGTCGGGGTGGGTCTGGAAGAGTTGGCAGGCGCCGTAGATGGGGCGCCTGCCCCAGTCGTCCCGGGTGAACAGCGCGATCAGCCGGGCGGACAGGTCGTCGGCGATCTCGTCCAGGGTCCGCTTCTGGCCGGAGCGGGTCGGGTATTCCACCTGCAGGTCGTCGCCGAAGAAGGCGGCGTAGTCGCGCAGCGCGCTGACCAGCAGGAAGTTGGTCGGCATCCAGATCGGGCCGCGCCAGTTGGAGTTGCCGCCGAACAGCCCGCTGGTCGACTCGGCCGGCTCGTAGCCGACGCTGAACTCCTGCCCGCCGAGGGTCACCGTGAACGGCTTGTCCAGGTGGGCGCGAGACAGCGTACGCAGGCCGTACTCGGAGAGGAACTCGTCGGTGTCGAGCATCCGGGCGAGCAGCCGGACCACCTGTTCGGGGCCGACCATGGACAGCAGCCGCTGCTGCCGGCCGTCGGGGCCGATCCGGCGGGCGCCGATCACGTCGGCGTACTCGGGGCGGTTGGTGAGGAACCAGCGCAGCCGGGCGCCCAGCTCGGGCAGCCGGTGCAGGGTACGCGCGGTGAGCCGGGTGGTCGCCGCGAGCGGCAGCAGCCCCACCACCGAGCGGACCTTCAGCGGCACCTTCGTGCCGTCGGCGAGCCGCAGCACGTCGTAGAAGAAGGCGTCCTCGTCGTCCCAGAGCCCCTGGTCGTACGCGGCGGCGGCGATGTACGCGAAGTGCTCGAAGAACTTCGTGGCGATGTCCTCGTACGCCCGGTCGTGCTCGGCGAGCACGATCGCCATGTCGAGCAGGTTCAGCGCGTACATGCCCATCCAGCCGGTGCCGTCGGACTGTTCGAGCACCCCGGCGACCGGCAGGGCGGCCGAGCGGTCGAACGGGCCGACGTTGTCCAGCCCGAGGAAGCCGCCCTCGAAGACGTTGTTGCCGCCGGTGTCCTTCCGGTTGACCCACCAGGTGAAGTTCAGCAGCAGCTTGTGCATCACCCGGGCCAGGAACTCGTGGTCCCGGCCGCCGTCGATCTCGAACACCTTCAGCGCCGCCCAGGCGTGCACCGGCGGGTTGACGTCCCCGAACGCCCACTCGTACGCCGGGATCTGCCCGTTGGGGTGCAGATACCACTCGCGCAGCAGGAGCAGCAGTTGGTCCTTGGCGAAACCGGGATCGACCCGGGCGATGGTGACGCAGTGGAAGGCGAGGTCCCAGGCCGCGTACCAGGGATACTCCCAGGGGTCGGGCATGGAGATCACGTCGAAGCTGTTCATGTGCCACCAGGCGCTGTTGCGCCCGTGCCGCCGCCCGGCCGGCGGCGGCGCGGAGCCCGGGTCGCCGTCCAGCCACCGCTTGACGTCGAAGTGGTAGAACTGCTTGCCCCACATCAGCCCGGCGATGGCCTGTCGGGCCACCAGGGCCTCGTCGGTGCTGGCCCCGGCCGGGATGACGCTGTCGAAGAAGCGGTTGGCCTCGGCGCGGCGCGCCCAGAGCACGCTGTCGAAGTCGTCACCGAGGTCCGCCCGGGGCGGCGGCGCGCTCGCCGGCGGCGGGGCGGTACGGGTCAGCCGCAGCCGGATCTGCCGCTGCCCGCCGGCCGGCACGTCGAGCACGTAGTGCAGGGCGCCCTTGGTGCCCTCCCGGTCCGGGTTGACGGTGTCCGCGCCGGCCACCACGTGGTCGTTGATCCCGTCCTTCGGGTACGGCGACCGCCCAGGCAGCCCCCACAGCCGCTCGGCGTTGGAGTCGTTGTCGCACAGCAGGGGGGTGGGCTCCCCGTCGCCCTCCAGCAGGAGCTGCCCGAGCACCCAGTGGTCGCCGAGCAGCCGGGCGCCGGTGTCGGGGCCGGCCGTGGTGCCGACGATCACCGGCACCCGGTCACCGCCCGGCAGCCCCCACGCCCACGTGTTGCGGAACCACAGGGTGGGCAGCACGTGCAGGGTCTCGTCCCGGTCCCCCCGGTTGGCGACCGTGATCAGGACGCACAGGTCGGTCGGGGACGCCTTCGCGTAGTCGACCGTCACCGCCCAGTACCGGTCGTCGTCGAAGATCCCGGTGTCGACCAGCTCGTACTCGGTGTCCTCCCGACCGCGCAGCGCGTTCACCGCGACCAGCTCGTCGTACGGGAACGCGGCCTGCGGGTAGTGGTAGCGCCAGCGCATGTACGAGTGGGTCGGGGTGGAGTCCTCGTACCACCAGTACTCCTTGACGTCCTCCCCGTGGTTGCCGCCGTCGCCGCCGAGGCCGAACATCCGCTCCTTGAGGATCGGGTCCCGCCCGTTCCACAGCGCCAGGGCGAGACAGAACGTCTGCCGGTCGTCGCACACGCCGGCCATGCCGTCCTCGTTCCACCGGTAGGCTCGCGACCGCGCGTGATCGTGGGGAAAATAGTCCCAGGCCGTGCCGTGTTCGCTGTAGTCCTCCCGTACCGTCCCCCAGGCCCGCTCGGACAGATAGGGGCCCCATGCGCGCCAGTCCCGCACCCCGGCGTCGGCCTGGGCGAGCCGGTGCCGCTCGGGGTCGGGACTCTCGGAGGTCGGGCGGTCAGTGATCACCTGCACATCTTCGACGCCGCCGGGGTACATAACCACAGCGGCCATTGTCGTCGTGGCGCGTCACACCTCGCCGCCGGTGGAGGAAAGTTGATCGAGATTCGTTTCGGCCCGCAGGTCTGCGGGGAGCTGCCGGCCGCCTCCAGCCGCGAGTGGCTGGTCACCGACGGCCTGGGCGGCTACGCCATGGGCACGGTCGGCGGGCTGCGCACCCGCCGCTACCACGGGCTGCTGGCGGTGGCCGGCGAAACCGCCGCCAGCCGCCGGATCGGGCTGGTCAGCCTGGACCCGACGGTGGTGCTGCCCACCGGCGGGCGGGTGCGGCTGGGCGCGCATGAGTGGTCCACCGGGGTGGTCGACCCGCGCGGCTTCGAGCTGCTGGAACGCTTCGACCTGACCGACGGGGTGCCGCGCTGGCGGTGGCGGATCGGTGACCTGGTGATCGAGCGGGAGATCGCCATGGCGTACGGCCGGCCCTGCGTGGCGGTGGTGCACCGGCTGGTCTCCGGCGGCCCGGTCCGGCTGGACCTGGCCGCGGCCTGCACCTGGCGCGACGCGCACGGCGAGCGCCGCGCGGACGGGCCGGCACCGCGGCTGGAGCCGGTGGCCGGCGGGGCGGTCATCGAGGGCGCGTTCCGGCTGGCCGGGCCGGACTGGACGCCCGAGGGGCAGTGGTGGCTGGGCGTGCACCACCGGGAGGAGGCGGCGCGCGGCCTGAACCCGGACGAGGACCTCTGGCACGCGGGCCGGTTCTCCGGCGCGCTCGACGAGCCGGGCGCCACGGTGACGGTGCTGGCCTGGGCGGGCGACCTGGCCGACGAGCCGCCGCCGGCGACCGCGCTGGTCGAGGCGGCCCGGCGGCGCAACCGGGCGGTGGTGGCCGCCGCGCAACCGGACGATCCGGTCGAGGCCACCCTCGCCCTGGCCGCCGACGCGTTCGTGGTCCGCACCGGCGCCGGGCCGGACGTGGTGGCCGGCTACCCGTGGTTCGGCGCCTGGTCACGCGACACCATGACCTCGTACGAGGGGCTGTTCCTGTGCACCAACCGCGCCGACGAGGGACGCGAGCTGCTGCGGGCGTACGCGGCGACACTGTCGGAGGGGATGCTGGCGAACACCGCCGACACCGGGCGGGTGGAGTACAACACGGTCGACGCGACGCTGTGGTTCCTGCACGCGGTGACCCGGCACGTCACCGTCACCGGGGACACCGACCTCGGCGACGAACTGCTGCCCGCGCTGCACGCCGTGGTGCGGGCCCACCTGGCCGGCACCCGCTACGGCATCCGGGTCGACCCGGCGGACGGGCTGATCACCCAGGGCGGCACCCCGGGCACCGCGCTGACCTGGATGGACGCCCGGGTGCACGGGGTGCCGGTGACCCCGCGTACCGGCAAACCGGTGGAGGTGAACGCGCTCTGGGTCAACGGGCTGGCCGGGCTCGCCGAGCTGACCGAGCTGCTCGGGCGGGACGCCACCGCCCTGTGGGGGTTGCACGCGAAGGCCTCCGACGCGTTCCGGACACGGTTCCCGGCACCGGTGGGCTGGCTGCACGACGTGGTGGACGCGCCGGCCCCGGCGTACCCCCTCGGCGGGGCGCCGTACCACGACGACGACCTGCTCCGCCCCAACCAGCTGCTCGCCTGGTCGCTGCCGTACGCCCCGCTCGAACCGGACGAGGCGACCCTGCGCCGGGTCGCCGAGGGGCTGCTGACCCCGCTCGGGCCGCGCAGCCTCGCCCCCGACTGCCCCGGCTTCGTCGGCCGGCACCGGGGCGGCCCGGCCGACCGCGACGCCGCCTACCACCAGGGGACGGTCTGGCCCTGGCTGATCGGGCCGTTCGTCGACGCGTACCGCCGGGCCGGGCTGCCCACCGACGACCTGCTGGTGGGTCTCGAGGCGCACCTGGTGGAGTTCGGTCTGGGCTCGGTGAGCGAGACGGCCGACGGGCTCGCCCCGCACGCGGCCACCGGCTGCCCGTTCCAGGCGTGGTCGGTCGCCGAACTGCTCCGCGTCCACCGCAGCGGCTGACCCCCCGCTGTTACACCCCGGCAATCGCCACGTCTCCGCTGGTTAGCGACCGCTGGGCAGGATGGGCGACGACCCGGCACGGCGGCGGGCACCGACGCGGTGCCGACCGGCGCGCGGGCCGGGAACCACAACTCAAAGGGGGCCGCATGTCCGCCGACGCCGACGTGATCGACATCCAGCCCGCCCGGCACCAGCGGGTGCTGGTGCTCTCCTGGGAGTACCCGCCCGTGCTCGTCGGCGGCCTCGGCCGCCACGTGCACGCCCTCTCCGTCGCCCTGGCCACCGCCGGCCACGAGGTCACCGTCATCACCCGACACACCGACGGCGCACCCCTCGAGGAATACGCCGACGGCGTACGCATCCTGCGCGCCCCCGAAGACCCCGTCCGCTTCCCCCTGGCCACCAACTCCCTGCTCCCCTGGACCATGGCCTTCAACCACACCCTCACCCGCACCGCCCTCCGCGCCACCCAAACCGGCCACTACGACGTCATCCACGCCCACGACTGGCTCGTCGCCCACACCGCGATCACCCTGGCCGAACACCTCGACATCCCACTCGTCACCACCATCCACGCCACCGAGGCCGGCCGACACCAGGGCTGGCTCCCCGAGGAGATGAACCGCACCATCCACGGCGTCGAACACTGGCTCAGCAACGCCTCGACCCGGGTGATCGCCTGCTCCGGATACATGCGCGAGCAGGTGACCCGGCTGTTCGACGTGCCCACCGGACGCGTCGACGTGGTCCCCAACGGGGTGGACGACCGGGCCTGGCGCCCCCGCCCCCGCGCCGTCGCCGCCGCCCGCGCCCGCTTCGCCGGCGTCGGGCCCCTGGTCGGGTACGCCGGCCGGCTGGTCTACGAGAAGGGCGTACAACACCTGGTGCACGCCGTGCCGTACCTGCGCGACCGGCACCCGGGGCTGCGCGTGGTGATCGCCGGCAACGGCCCGTACCAGGAGGAGCTGCTCGACCAGGCGCGGCGACTGCACCTCGACGACACCGTCCGGTTCGCCGGCTTCCTGGACGCCACCCAGCTCCCGGCGATGCTCGCCGCCACCGACGCGACCGTCATCCCCAGCCTCTACGAGCCGTTCGGCATGATCGCCCTGGAGGCCGCCGCCGCCGGAGCACCACTCGCGGTGGCACACACCGGCGGGCTCGCCGAGATCGTCGAACCGGGGATCACCGGCGTGACCTTCCCGCACAGCGACCCGGACGCCCTGGCCGGCGCGGTCGACCAACTCCTCGGCGACGAGGTCTTCGCCCGCCGGGTGGCCCGCCGCGCCCGCACCATGGTCACCGAGCGGTACGGCTGGGCGAGCATCGCCGCCCGGACCGCCGCCAGCTACGCGATCGCCCGCCGGGAACACGGCGCGTTCCAGGCCCGCCGGGCCACCACCCTGCTGGCCGGCGGCCGGGCCGACATCGCCATTCCCGACGGGAACCTGCTGACCGGCGCCGCGAGCTGAACCTCGGCACCCCGACGGGCAATAGGTGGCCCCCGATCCGTTGGCTATGGTGGACGTCCACCAGCGGTGAGGAGAACGGTGCAGCAGGTAGTGATCGCCGGCCGGTACCGCCTGCTCGAACTAATCGGACGCGGCGGAATGGGCCGGGTCTGGCGGGCCCGGGACGAGATGCTGCACCGCGAGGTGGCGGTGAAGCAGGTCGCGCCACCGCACTGGCTCGGCCCGGAAGAACGGGACGAGCTGCGCGGCCGGACGCTCCGCGAGGCACGGACGGCCGCCCGGCTCAGCCACCCCCACGTGGTCCACGTCTACGACGTCGTCCAGGTCGACGGCGACCCATGGCTGGTCATGGAGTACGTCCCGTCCCGGTCGTTGCAGGACATCGTCGACACCGACGGCCCGCTCGACCCCCGACGCGCCGCCCGGATCGGGCTGGCGGTGCTGGCCGCGCTGCGCGCCGCACACGCCGCCGGGGTGCTGCACCGCGACGTCAAGCCGGCCAACGTGCTGCTGGCCCGGGACGGGCGCGTCCTGCTCACCGACTTCGGGCTGGCCGTCTTCGACGGCGGCGACGGGGCGATGACCCGCCCCGGGCTGGTCCTCGGCTCCCCGCAGTACGTGGCCCCGGAGCGAGCCGCCGAGGGAGTGTCCAGCGTAGAGACGGACCTGTGGTCACTGGGCGCCACACTGCACGCGGCCGTCGAGGGGCGCTCGCCGTACGCCCGCACCACCGCGATGGCCACCCTCAGCGCGCTGGCCAGCCAGCCGCCGGATCCCGCCCCGCACGCCGGCCCGCTCGCACCGGTGCTCGCCGGGCTGCTGCGCCGCGACCCCAGCCACCGGCTCCGCCACGACGGTGCCGCCCGGCTGCTCACGGCCGCCGCCGCTCCCGCCGCCGGCCCCGCCCCGACCACCTACCAGCGCGACCCGGCCGGCGACCCCGAGATCCGCCCCCGCGCCGATCGCGCTCATCGGCCCGCCACCCTCCCGGCCGCTTCCACCGCCCACGACACCCCGTCCGGCTCGGGCGGCGACCCTGGGCCGGGCGATCCTTCACGGCCGGGCGACCCGACCGAGCCGGGTGGCCGTTCCGAGCCGGGCACCGCCGGGCCGGGTGCCGGCCCTTCCGAGCCGCGCGGCGCCGCCGGGCCGGGTGCCGGTCCTGGGGCGTCGCCGGCCGGCGACCACGGCCCGGATCGCCGCCGGGCCGCGCTGCGACGCTGGGGGCTCGCCACCGCGTCCTGCGTGCTGGCCGTGGCGGCCGGGGTGGGCACCGCACTGGCGGTCACCAGCGGGTCGGACGAACGGCCGCCGGGGGAGCCGTGGGGGGAGCCGCCCACCGGCGAGCCGTGGCAGCACGCACCCCCACCGCCCGGACCACCGCCGGACGGCGGCCCGGTGCCGCCGCCGCCCTTCCCGTGCGTCCGCCGCGACGTGGCCGGCGAGCCGGTGACCGCGGGCACCCCACCCGCCGACCGGACGGTCACCCCGCCCGCCGGCTGGATCTGGTACGGCGACCACGGCGGCTTCGGGATCGCCGTGCCGGCCGGCTGGCGCCACCTGCGGTGGGGCGACACCACGTGCTTCCAGGACCCGGCCACCCGACGGATCCTCGGCGTCGAACTGCGCCTGGGCAGCGCCGACCCGGTGGCCCAGTTGCGGACGGCCGAGCGAGACCTGATCGAAGGCGGCCGGTTACCCGGGTACGAGCGGATCCGGCTCACCGCCGTCGACGGCGGCGCGGAGTGGGAGTGCCGCTGGACCACGCCGTACGGGGAACGGATGCACGCCCTGCGGGTGCTCCCCGGCCACGCCGACGGCTGGACCCTCGGCTGGACCACCCGGGACGCCGACTGGGACGCCAGCCTCGCCCAACTGTCGATCATCCGGCGCGGCTTCCAGCCGAGCGGCGCCACCCGCTCGACCGGCTGACGCCACCGCGTCCCATCGCCGACAGTTTCTCCGGTGCGACCCGCCCGAGAGGGCATACTTCCTGGTGGTCCGGCACCGCCCGGCGGACCGGTCCGCCATCCTCCTCAGTGGACCGTCCGGGTGATGCCCCTCGACCCCACGGCCTGACTACAGTGGCGTAGTTTTGTCGATCAAGATCTCTGGGGAGGGCGAGCCGAGATGATGGGACCGTCCCACGCGCTGTCCGGCGCGGCGGTGTGGCTGACCGGGTCCTGGGCGTTGGACCAGTTCGCCGACTACCACCAGACGCCGCTGGCACTGGCGGTCGGCACCGCCGTCTGCGCGGGCGGGGCACTCTTCCCCGACCTCGACCTCTCCGGCAAGGTCACCCGCAACCAGGGCGGCGCCACCGTGGCGCGCACCTTCGGCGTGGTCAGCCTCTTCGTCGCCGAGGTGATGGAGAAGATCTCGCTCGGCGTCTACTACGCCACCAAGCTCAGCAAGGACCCGCGCCGCAACAACGGACACCGGACGCTGACCCACACCATCCCGTTCACCGTCCTGGTCGGCTGGGGCACCACCGCGCTCTGCGCCCACTACGGCAAGTGGGCGGTGGTCAGCATCCTCTTCTTCATGATCGGGCTGGCGCTGCGCGGGCTCTTCGACAAGTGGGCCGAGCGGGCCGGCTGGGTGGTCGTCACCCTCGTCTCGGCCGCCGCCGCCTGGTTCACCTTCGCCAACCTTCCCGGCGACCGGGGCTATCCGCTCATCGGCACCGCGGTCGGGGTCGGCTGCTTCGTACACATCCTCGGCGACATGATCACCCGGGCCGGCGTGCCGATCCTCTGGCCCATCCCGATCAAGCGCCGCATGTGGACGATGATCGGGCTGCCCGACAGCATCGCGCTGCGCACCGGCAGCAAGGCCGAGGTGGTCGTACTGCGTACCGCGATGACCATCATCGCGATCCTCGCCGCCGTGGGGCTGGTCGCGCCGTCGGTGTTGCAGCGGTTCAACATCGAGGGCTGACCGACGACGCGCCCGCCGGCTGACCATCCCGGCTCCCCCGAGGTGCCGGCCGGCGAGGCGCGGCCACCGGTCGAGGATGCGGCGGTGCCCGCGTTCTGGCGGCGGCTGGGGCTGCCCGGGCTCGCCGACGTGCACACCCACTTCCTGCCGCCCCGACTGCTGCGACGGGTGTGGGCGTACTTCGACGCGGCCGGTCCACTGCTCGGCACCGAGTGGCCGATCCGGTACCGGTGGGACGACGCGGAGCGGGTGGCGCACCTACGCCGGCTGGGGGTTCGAGCGTTCACCGCGCTGGCGTACCCGCACCGGCCCGGGATGGCCGAGCCACTGAACCGGTGGACGTTGGACTTCGCCGCGCGTACCCCGGGCTGCCTGCCCTCGGCCACCTTCTTCCCCGAGCCGGAGGCCGTCCACTACGTCACCGAAGCACTGGACGCCGGTGCTCGGGTGTTCAAGGTGCACGTGCAGGTGGGCGGCTTCCCACCCACCGACCCGGCGCTCGATCCCGTGTGGGGACTGCTCTCCGACGCTGGCGTACCGGTGGTGGTGCACGCCGGGCACGCGCCGGTCGGCACCGCACACACCGGGCCGGCGCCGTTCGCCGCCGTGCTCGCCCGGCACCCCCGGCTGGCCGCGATCGTGGCGCACCTGGGCGCCCCCGACTACACCGCGTTCCTCGACCTGGCCTACGCATACGAGCGGGTCCGGCTGGACACCACCATGGCGTTCACCTCGTTCTTCGACCGGTTCGACCCGTTCCCCACGGCGGAACTGCCCCGGCTGCGCGAGCTGGGACTGGCCGGCAAGGTGCTGCTGGGCAGCGACTTCCCGAACCTGCCGTACCCGTACGCCGAGCAGCTCACCGGGCTGGGCCGGCTCGGCCTCGGCGACGACTGGCTGCGGGCGGTCTGCTGGCACAACGCCGCCGACCTGTTCGGCCTGTCCACCGGTTGAGTCGGCCGCCGACCAGGCCGGTTCTCTCCTCGACATCGGCTATTGACGTGCGTGTAACACGTGACCTACCGTCTGTCGAAACGCTTCGTCGAAGCGCTTCGACAACTCCCGGGCACGGCCGGGAACCGCCGCCGGAGGAGGTGCGCGATGGCCACCATGCAGGACGTCGCCCGCCTCGCCCGGGTGTCGGTCAGCACCGTGTCGTACGTGCTCACCGGAGCCCGGCCCATCTCGCAGGCGACCCGCGAGAAGGTGCTCGCGGCCATGGCCGAGCTGGACTACCAGCCCCACGCCATGGCCCGGGGCCTGGCCAGCCGGCGCAGCCGCATCGTCGGACTGCTGCTGCCGATCGACGAGCGTGGCCTCGGCGCCACCGAGACCGCCTTCGTCACCGGGGCCGCCGCCGCGGCCAGCGCCGCCGGCTACCACCTGGTCCTCTCCCCCGTCGGCGTCAACGACCTGGACGAGCTGCGCCGGCTGGCCAGCCAGCGGATGCTCGACGGGGCGCTGCTGATGGAGGTGCAGCTCGCCGATCCCCGGGTGGCCGTCCTCCAGGAGGTCGGCGTGCCACTGGTGCTCATCGGCCGCACCGAGGACCCGTCCGGCCTGTCGTACGTCGACATCGACTTCGACCTCACCGTGCGTGACGCCGTCGACCACCTGGTCGGGCTCGGCCACCGCCGCATCGTCTACGTGAACCACTCCGCCGCGGCCCTCGCCGACGGCTACGGCCCGGCGCTGCGTACCCGGGACGCGTTCGCCGCGGCGATGGCCGGGCACGGTCTGGCGCCGCTGATGATCCCCGCCGACGACAGCGCCGCCGGCGGGCGGGCGGCGATGGCCGCCGCCTTGGCCCAGGCCCCCGACCTGACGGCGGTCCTCGCCATGAACGAGAGCGCGGTCTTCGGCATCCTCGGCGAGTTGGCCGGCCGCGGCCGGAGCGTTCCCGGGGACGTCTCGGTCGTCTCCATGGTCACCTCGCCGCAGGTGGCCGAGCTGGCGACCCCGGCGCTGACCGCGATGACCTCGCCCGGTTCGGCGCTCGGCCGGATCGCGGTCGAGACGCTGCTGCGGCATCTCGACGCCGACAACGGCGAGATCCACCAGCAACTGCTGCCCTGCGCGCTGGAGGTCCGCGGGTCGAGCGGACCGCCCCGCGCGACGGGCGGAGACGGCATCACCGGCGCCGGCCCTGCCAGGCCGGCACCGGCGCCTACCGAGGAAGCAGCCCGCCGCCGCGCTGCCACGCGACGACGGGCCTGAAGGAGTACCGGCTCGATACTCACCGAGGAGACTAGCAATGCAGCGACTCCGGAGAGTCGCCGTGGCGGCCATGGTGGCCGTGCTCGCGGCGACCGGCGTAACCGCCTGCGGCGGCGACGACGGCGAAGACGGCAGCGGGGCGAAGGTCCTCAAGCTCTGGCACTACGAGGGCGCGAACAGCGCCATGGGGGTCGCCTGGGACAAGGCGATCGAGATCTTCAAGCAGGAGCACACCGGCGTCGAGGTGCGCTTCGAGCGTAAGGCGTTCGAGCAGATCCAGCAGAACGCGGCAATGATCATCAACTCGTCCGAGGGCCCGGACGTGATGGAGTACAACAAGGGCAACGCCACCGCCGGCCTGCTCTCCTCACAGGGCCTGCTCACCGACCTCACCGCGCAGGCCACCAAGCGCGGCTGGGACAAGACGCTCAGCCCCAGCCTGCAGACCACCGCCCGATACGACGACAAGGGCGTGATGGGCTCGGGCAACTGGTTCGGCGTGCCGAACTACGGCGAGTACGTAACGGTCTACTACAACAAGGACCTGTTCACGAAGTACGGCGTGCAGGTGCCCACCACGCTCGACGAGATGACCACGGCGATGGACACCTTCGTCGGCAAGGGTGTCACGCCGCTGGGCACGGCCGGCGCCGAGTACCCGGCCGGTCAGCTCTTCTACCAGCTCGCCCTGGCCCGGGCGGACCGGACGTTCGTCGACAACTACCAGCTCTACAAGCACCCGGTCGACTTCCACGCCGACCCGCTGAGTTTCGGCGCGGAGACCTTCGCCGACTGGGTACGCAAGGGCTACGTGTCGAAGGACGCGGCCAGCGCCAAGGCGGAGGACATGGGCACCGCGTTCATCGCCGGCAAAACGCCGATGATCGTCTCCGGCAGCTGGTGGTACGGCCGGTTCAAGGACGAGATCAAGTTCGACTGGGACACCTTCCTCTTCCCCGGCAACACCCTCAACGCCGGCTCGTCGGGCAACATCTGGGTGGTCCCGGCCAGCAGCAAGGCCAAGGACCTGGCGTACGACTTCATCGACATCACGATGCGTCCGGAGATCCAGGCGTTGATCGCCAACAACGGCGGCGTACCGGTCGCCGGTGACCCGGCCCAGGTCAGCGACCCGAAGGACCGGAAGCTGATCGAGGACTTCAACAAGATCAGCGCCCAGGACGGGTTGGCGTTCTACCCCGACTGGCCGGTGCCCGGCTACTACGACGTCCTCGTCGCCGGCCTCCAGTCCCTGATCAACCAGTCCAAGTCGCCCGATCAGGTGCTCGACGCGATCGCCAAGCCCTACCAGGACGGCGTCGCGGAGATCAAGCGCAACTGACGACGGCGGGGCAGGCGCCCCGGCGCGACCGGAGCGCCTGCCCACCCCGGAAGGACCCCCCATGGCAGTGCCCGACACCGTCGTCGCCCGCCGACGGGCGACCACGGCACCCCCGACAGCGACGGCCGGCGCCCGGCGCCGCCCGTCCCGCCGCGACGCCGCGTACTGGCTCTACCTGGTTCCCGGCGCGATCCTCTTCCTGCTCGTCATCGGCGGACCCCTGGTCTACACCGGCTATCTGTCCCTCACCCGGTGGTCCGGCGTCGGCGACCCCACCTTCATCGGCCTGGACAACTACCGCGACCTGCTGCACGACGACGTGTTCTGGACCTCGTTCAAGAACACCCTCGCGATGATCGTCGCGATGGTGCTGCTGCCCACCCTGATCGGGCTGGTACTCGCCGCGGTGCTCTTCGACACCATCGGACGCCGGTTCCGCCCCCGCACCGCCGCCGCGCTGCGGGCCGCCTTCTACCTGCCGCAGGTGCTGCCAGTGGTGGTGGCCGGCATCGTCTGGGGTTGGATCCTGCGCCCCGACGGCGCGTTCAACGGCCTGCTCGACACCGTCGGCCTCGGTTCGCTGCGCCACGACTGGCTCGGCGACCCGGACACCGCGCTGCCCGTGGTGATGGCGGTGATGATCTGGGTGCAGCTCGGCTATCCGGTGGTCGTCTTCATGGCGGCGCTGGAGCGGGTCGACCCGGAACTCTACGAGGCGGCGGAGATCGACGGCGCCGGCTGGTGGCGGCGGTTCCGGGCGATCACCCTGCCGCAGATCCGGCCGGAGACCTTCGTGGTCGGGCTGACCTGCACCATCGCCGCGATGAAGGTGTTCGGGCCGATCTACGCGCTGACCCGGGGCGGCCCGGAGAACGCCACCAACGTCCCGTCCTACTTCGCCTACTACACCTTCTTCAAGAAGCTGCACGTCGGCTACGGCTCCGCGATCTCAATGGTGCTCACGCTGATCATCGTCGTGGTGAGCGTGCTGTTCATCCGGGCGCAGAACCGCGCCGAGCGGCGGGACGGGGAACTCTGATGGTCGCCACGCTCACCCCGGCCGCCGCCACCCGGCGGGCACCGGACCGGCACCACCGCGGCGTCACCCGGTGGATCGTGCTGGCGCTGGTCACCGCCGCGGCGCTGGCGATGCTGGTGCCGTTCGCGTTCATGCTGCTCAACGCCTTCAAGTCGCCCGGCGACTACTCGACCAACGGCCCGCTGAGCTGGCCGTCCGAGTTCTACACCAAGGGGCTGCGGACGTACTGGGAGCAGGTCGACTTCCCGCTGAAACTGTGGAACTCGGTCCTCATCGCCGGCTCCGTCGCGGTGCTCGCGGTGCTCGTCTCGCTGCTCAACGCGTACGCGTTGGGCGTCGGCCGGGTCCGCGGCCGACTCTGGATCATCGGCCTGTTCCTGCTGGCCAACATGATCCCGCAGGAGTCGCTGATCTACCCGCTCTACCACCTGGCCAAGGAGGCCGGGCTCTACAACACCCGCCTCGCCGTGATCATCATCTTCACGGTCATCCAGAGCGCGTTCGGCACGTACCTGCTCGCCTCCGTGCTCGGCACCTTCCCCCGCACGCTGCTGGAGGCGGCGGCGCTGGACGGCGCCGGCAAGTGGCGGATCCTGTGGCGGGTGGTGCTGCCCAACCTGCGGCCCACCCTCTCGGTGCTGCTCGTCTTCTTCTTCATCTGGACCTGGAACGAGTTCCTCATCCCCCTGGTCATGCTCATCGACAACCAGACCCAGACCGTCCCGGTCGCGCTCGCGTCATTGCAGGGCGACCGGCTGATGGACGCCCCGACCACCAACGCCGGCGCGCTGCTCAGCCTCGTACCGGCGATCCTGTTCTTCCTCATCTTCCAGCGCACCCTGGCGCGCGGCATCACGGCTGGAGCGGAGAAGTGAAGTTCACCGACGGATACTGGCAACTGCGTCCCGGGGTCAGCGTGCTACGCCCCGGCACGGTGGAGTCGGTGGAGCCGGACGAACGCGGGTTCACCGTGTTCGCGCCCACCGGCCGGATCACCGGGCGCGGCGACACCCTCAACCGGCCGGTGGTGACCGTACGGTTCTTCTCCCCCGCGCCCGGCGTGGTCGGGGTGACCATCGGCCACCACTGCGGCGGGCTGCCCCGCGAGCCCCGGTTCGCCCTGGCCGAGTCCACCGACCATCCCGTACACGTGGAGGTCACCGGGCTCACCGCGACGCTGACCACCGGCGAACTGTCCGCGCGGGTCGCGCTGGTCGGCCCATGGCGGGTCGACTTCCTGCGCGGGGACCGGCCGGTGACCTCCTCCACCGAACGCAGCGTCGGCATCGTCACCGACGCCGAGGGCCACAAGTACGTGCACGAGCGGCTGGCGCTGGGCGTCGGCGAGACGATCCACGGCCTCGGCGAACGGTTCGGCCCGTACGTGAAGAACGGTCAGACCGTGGACATCTGGAACGCCGACGGCGGCACAGCCAGCGAGCAGGCGTACAAGAACGTGCCGTTCTATCTGAGCAGCGCCGGGTACGGGGTGTTCGTGGACCACCCGGAGCTGGTCTCCTTCGAGGTCGGCTCGGAGGTGGTGTCGCAGACCCAGTTCAGCGTGGCGGGGCAGTCGCTGACCTACCACGTGATCGACGGCCCGACCCCGAAGGACGTGCTGCGCCGGTACACGGCGCTGACCGGGCGGCCGGCGCGGGTGCCGGCGTGGTCGTACGGGCTGTGGCTGTCCACCTCGTTCACCACCTCGTACGACGAGAAGACGGTGACCGAGTTCATCGACGGGATGGCGGAGCGGAACCTGCCGCTGTCGGTGTTCCACTTCGACTGCTTCTGGATGCGGCAGTTCCACTGGGTCGACTTCGTCTGGGATCCGGAGACCTTCCCCGACCCGGAGGGCATGCTGCGCCGGCTGCACGAGCGCGGCCTGAAGGTCTGCGTCTGGATCAACCCGTACATCGCGCAGCGGTCGTACCTGTTCGAGGAGGGCCGGCGGGCCGGCTACCTGGTCCGCAACCCGGACGGCTCGGTCTGGCAGTGGGACAAGTGGCAGGCCGGCATGGCGCTGGTCGACTTCACCAACCCGGACGCGGCCCGGTGGTACGCCGGCAAGCTCAAGGTGCTGCTCGACATGGGGGTCGACTGTTTCAAGACCGACTTCGGCGAGCGCATCCCGACCGACGTGGTGTGGCACGACAGCGCGGACCCGCAGCGGATGCACAACTACTACGCGTACCTGTACAACCGGACCGTCTTCGAGCTGCTGGAGGCCGAGCGCGGCGCGGGCGAGGCGGTCGTGTTCGCCCGGTCGGCGACGGCCGGCGGGCAGCAGTTCCCGGTGCACTGGGGCGGCGACTGCGAGTCCACCTTCGTGGCGATGGCCGAGTCGCTGCGGGGCGGGCTGTCGCTGGCCGCGTCCGGGTTCGGGTACTGGAGCCACGACATCGGCGGCTTCGAGGGCACACCCGACCCGGCGGTGTTCAAGCGGTGGATCGCCTTCGGCCTGCTCTCCTCGCACTCCCGGCTGCACGGCTCCGGCTCGTACCGGGTGCCGTGGGCGTACGACGAAGAGGCGGTCACCGTGCTGCGCCACTTCACCCGGCTCAAGCTGCGCCTGATGCCGTACCTCGCGGCGGCGGCCGAGGAGGCGCACTCCGACGGGGTGCCGGTGCTACGGCCGATGATCCTGGAGTTCCCCGACGATCCGACCGCCGCGTACCTGGACCGGCAGTACATGCTCGGCCCGGACGTGCTGGTGGCGCCGGTGCTGAGCGCCGACGGGCAGGTGACCTACTACGTGCCGGCCGGCACCTGGACCCATCTGGTCAGCGGCGCGCGGGTGACCGGTCCGGGCTGGGTCACCGAGAAGCACGACTTCGACAGCGTGCCGGTGCTCGCCCGGCCCGGCGCGGTCGTCCCCTTCGGGGCCGTCGAGGACCGGCCCGACTACGCCTGGGCCGACGACGTACGGCTGCGGCTCTACGCGCCGGTCGAGGGGCAGCGCACCCGGGTTCGGGTCCCGGCGCCGGCCGGCGGTGTCGGAGCCGAGTTCGAGGTGCGGTACGACAACGGGAGCGCCACCGTCGACCTGGTGGCGGGGGCATCGTCGGGTTATCTGGTGGAGGTGGCGGAATGAGCGGGTTCGTGTTTCCGGAGGGCTTCGTCTGGGGCTCCGCGACGGCGGCGTACCAGATCGAGGGGGCGGCGAAGGAGGACGGCCGGGGGCCGTCCATCTGGGACACCTACAGCCACACCCCGGGGCGTACCCGCAACGGGGACACCGGCGACGTGGCGGCCGACCACTACCACCGCTGGGCCGAGGACGTGGAGCAGATCGCCGCGCTCGGGCTCGGGGCGTACCGGTTCTCGATCTCCTGGCCCCGGGTGCAGCCCGGCGGCTCGGGCGACTTCAACGCCGCCGGAGTGGACTTCTACTCCCGGCTGGTGGACCGCCTGCTGGAGCTGGGCATCGCGCCGGTGGCCACGCTCTACCACTGGGACCTGCCGCAGGAACTGGAGGACGCCGGCGGCTGGCCGGCGCGGGACACCGCCGCACGGTTCGCCGACTACGCCGCCGGCATCGTCGGGGCGCTCGGCGACCGGGTGCACACCTGGACCACGTTCAACGAGCCGTGGTGCTCGGCGTACCTCGGTTACGCCTCCGGGGTGCACGCGCCGGGGCGCACCGAACCGGCTGCGGCGCTGGCCGCCGTACACCACCTGAACCTGGCGCACGGCCTCGCCGGCCGGGTGATCCGGGACCTCGCACCGGCGGCCCGGCTCTCGGTCACGCTGAACCTGCACGTGATCCGGCCGGCGTCGGACTCGGCGGCCGACCGCGACGCGGTGCGCCGGATCGACGCGCTCGCCAACCGGGCGTTCCTCGGGCCGATGCTGGACGGCGCGTACCCGGCGGACCTGCTCGCCGACACCGCGGCGGTCACCGACTGGTCGTTCGTACGCGACGGCGACGAGCGCACCGCCGCGGTGCCGCTGGACGTGCTCGGGGTCAACTACTACGCCACCACCCTGGTCCGTGCCTGGGACGGGGCCTCGCCCAGGTCGGAGGCGGACGGGCACGGCGCCTCGGCCCACACCCCGTGGGTGGGCGCCGGCGACGTCGAGTTCCTGCCCCAGCCGGGTCCGCACACGGCGATGGGCTGGAACATCGACCCGGGCGGCCTGACCGAGCTGCTGCTGCGGCTGCGCCGGGAGTACCCCGGCCAGCCGTTGATGATCACGGAGAACGGCGCCGCGTTCGACGACGTCGTCGCGCCGGACGGCGCGGTCCACGACGACGAGCGGGTGGACTACCTGCGCCGGCACATCGCCGCGGTCGGCGACGCGCTGGCGGGCGGGGCCGACGTCCGGGGGTATTTCGTCTGGTCGCTGCTGGACAACTTCGAGTGGGCGTACGGGTACGACCGGCGGTTCGGCATCATCCGCGTCGACTACGACACCCTCGCCCGCACCTGGAAGGACAGCGCCCACTGGTACCGCCGGCTGGCCACCACCAACCGGCTGCCGGACGCCTGACCGGCCACGGGAACTGCTCGCCGCGCGGGCGAGCAGCCCCCGCGGCGTGATGGCGGTGCGGGCGTCGGCGCTCCACGAGAGTCACCTGGCGTGAAAGGTCAAGCACCCGTCACTCGCGTACAAGGAGCGTGCGCCGATGCCTGCCAGGCTGTGTTGGACAGTCCAGGTCAGGCCCGGCACCTCCTGCCGGGCCTTACACGAAAGGTGCCAGTCCATGCATCTTCGGAGACGACTCCCCGCAGCGGTCTTCGGTGCCGCGCTCGTCACCACCGGCCTCGCCGCTCCGGCACAGGCGTCGGCCGACAACTTCGCGCCCGCGGCCAACTGCCGCCAGCACTCCCACACGGCCAAGGACAACACGATCGGCGGCCCCGCCAAGTCGAGCGTGCCCATCCGCAGCGCCGGCCCGTACTCGGACTGCTCCATCGACGGGTACGTCGCGAGCGGCACCAACCTCGCCTACCACTGCTACGTCGTCAACGACGTCGGCAACACCTGGACCTGGGTGCGGGTTCCGGGAACGTCCATCGCCGGCTGGGTCTGGGACGACAACCTGCTGGGGTACGGATCGGGCGTGCGGTGCTGACGGCTGCGTAGGGGTCCGACAGCGGCACTTCAGGCCAGAGCGGTGGCATGCGGCCTGACCAGGACGGCCCGGGGGCGACAATTCGTCCCCGGGCCGTTCTTCTGTACGGCAGCCACACCCGACTTCGGGGAAGAGAGCCGCTCAGGAATAGTGCTTTCGGTAGTCCTTGGGGGACATGCCGTAGGCGCTGCGGAAGAGGCGGCTGAAGTGGGCGGCGTCGCTGAACCCTCGCCGGAACGCGACCGACTGGATCGTTCGGTGCGCCTGGCGCGGATCGGCCAGGTCGTGGCGGCAGTGTTCGAGCCGGCGATGACGTATCCACCCGGCCAGGGAGAGGCCCTCGTTCTCGTACAGCCGGTACAGGGCACGGACCGAGATCCCGTGCGCGGCGGCGATCACCTGCGGGGACAGCTCCGGGTCGTCGATCCGCCGCCGGACGAAGTCATGGATACGCAGTCGCAGTACCCGCTGGTGCGTTTCCGGCGCGGAGCGGGAGTCGGTCAGGCGTTGGCCGTGCAGGAAGGCGGTCAGGAGGTCCACGGTGACCGTGGACAGCCGGGGTACGTCCGGCGTCCGGTAGTGCTCCGCGTGCCGCACCAGATCGACGAGGTAGCGGGTGAGGAGGGCCCCGAGCCCTGCCCGACCGGGCATCGATGTCCCGAAGAGTGACGCGGCGGCCTTCGACGCGGGAAGCAACTCCGCCGGCAGTTGCACCACCAGTCCTTGGACCGGCTTCCGATTACGGACACGGAAGGGCTGTGAGCTGCTGTAGAACAGTGTTTCTCCCGCACGGACGAAGGAGGAGCCGCTGGTGAGGTCGAATTCCACGCCGCTGCTCAGACTTATCCACACGGCCAGTTGCCCCGGATCATGGCGGCGGATCAGCTTCGGCGACCGGTAGGATTCCAGCGGCGAGAACGCCAGACTGGTCACCTGGACGTCGCCGAGTGCCACCATTCGCACCGACGCCTGGAACTCGTCCGGGTGCTCGGAACGCGTGACCGCCGGGATGAGGCCATTGGTGACCTCCTGCCAGGCGGCGAAGCGTTCCGTCTGCGGCAGAAATTCGGTCCGGAACTCTGCATGGATCTTCATCCACAACCCCGCGTCCTTCAGGCACACGCCAGCGAGCTGTGACCCGGCCACCCCACTCGCTCCAACGACTGCCGCCAATCTCGCATTCCGAACTGATCGTCGTAAATGCCCGTGGAAGGTCAGTGGAGGCGTGTGGAAGGCGGGTGGAATCCGACGACTGCTGCTTCCACCACCGTCCGCCAGCACACAACATGCCAGGGTGCGATGCCACCCGAGGCATCAGCGCCGTCGTGCGCCGCGACTTTACGCGGCGCACGACGGCGCGGTGCGTCAGATCTTCGGCGAGATGGTGGTGATGTCGCCGGGCACCTCGGCGGCGTTCGCCGCGGTGATCAGCTCGTCGAGGGTCATGTCGTGGGTCGTCGCGTCCCACGGGTCCCATACCTTGAAGGTGCTGGTGTACTGACCCGTCGCACCGGCGGTGCTGTCGACCGATCCGTACCCGTAGATCATGACGTAGTGACGGAGCAGGCCGCTGCCGCCGGACGTACCCCAGGGCAGCAGCTGGGGCTTGACCAGCAGGATCGACGGTTGGCCCTGCTTGATGCCGCGGCGGACGCGGTCGATGCCGTACTCCAGGGGCAGGTTGCGGTCGCCGAACGAGTACCAGCCGTAGAAGTCGTAGCCCATGCCGATCGGGGTGTTGCCCGACAGGGTGGACGCCATGTCAGACGGCAGGGTGCCGGTGGAGCTGGTGTGTGACTCGCTCGCCAGCTCGTTCTGGCTGGGCACGGTCGAGATGCCCATGGTCGCCGCGGCGGCCTGCAGGGTCCCCGGGCCGCAGTAGTTGCCCTTCTCCTGGGCCCAGCCGCGCAGCTTCAGCACGCCGGTGTGCAGCTCGGGACGCTCGCTGCCGCCGGAGGTGACGGTCGCGTCGGCGTCCGCGCCGCCGTACTTGATTGTCTTCCAGGCGGTGACACATTTTCGCCAGGTGTTGGCCCTGAGCATGGTCGACTGGCAGACCACGGAGTCCCAGTCACCGGCGCCGCCGAGGTAGACGCTGGCGCGGACCACCTGGTCCTTGCTGGACCAGACCTCCAGCACCGACCGCACCAGGGTCCCACTGACCTCCTGACACAGCTGGTAGTCGACGCCGTTCGAGGACCTCTCGGCCGTGCAGGTGGCGTCGGACGTGACCGCACCGTTCTGCCACACGTCCGAGGAGTCGTTCACCGGGGCCACCACGCCGTAGATGTTCTCGTGGGTCGGCCCGGGGCTGTACGGGTCGTACGGGCCGACGACCTTGACCTGGTCGCCCCAGTTGCCCTCGATGGTGGTGATCCGTCCGTCCGGCTCGACACCGGCGACCACGCCGATGTGATTGCTCGTGCCAGGGCTGCTACCGAACAGCACCACGTCGCCGGGCCGGATGTTGTTCTTCGAACGAAGCAGGCCGCGTGCCTGACCCCACGTGTAGAAGGTGCCGCTGTACGGGAAGAACACGTTGATGCCCGCCTGACGCCAGGTCCAACTGGCGAACATGCTGCACCAGGCCCAGCCGCACTGGACGCCGTTCTGGCCGTACGGGTTGCAGTTGTCGCCCCACTCGTGGACGCCGACCTGGCTGAGCGCGGCGTTGACGATCTTGTCGCGGATCTGCCGGTCGGACACCGAGCCGGGGGCCGGGTCGCCGGGCACCGACGGGTTGCCCGGGCCGCCGGTGGGCTTCGGATCGTTGTCGCAGCGGCTCATGACGATGTCGGTGGAGGCCGTGTAGACGTAGTAGTCGGGGACCCACAGTCCGTCGCTGGTCTTGTCCCAGATCGCCGAACCACCGTAGTTGAACTCGCCGTACGCCTGGCAGACGAGCGTAATGTAGCTGCCGCCTGGGTACTTGTCCTCGACCCTGGTCGAGCTGAGGCTCTTGCCCTGGTAGCCGTTGAGTGTCGTCTTCGCCAGGTAGCGGTTGCCGGCGCCGGACGGGCCGTCGTTGTCGCAGCGGTTCATGACGATGTCGGTGGAGCCGGTACGCACGTAGAAGTCGGCCACCCACAGCCCGTCGCTGGTCTTGTCCCAGATCGCCGAACCACCGTAGTTGGCCTCACCGTACGCCTGGCACATCACGGTGATGTAGGTGCCCTCGGCGTACCGGTCAACGACCTTGCTCGCGGACAGGCTCTTGCCGTGGTAGCCGTTGAGCGTGGCGCGGGTGAGGAACTGCCGCCCGCCGTTCGGGTTGCCGGCCACGCCGCCGTGGATCCCCAGGGACGAGCACGACGGCATACCGGGGATCCAGCCGTTGGTGCCGGTGGTGACGTACACGTCGGGCACCCAGTAGCCGTCGTACGTGTAGTTCCACAGCGTGCTGCCGCCGACGGCGACGCCGTAGTCCTGGCACTTCAGGTACAGCAAGCTGCCGGCCAGGTATGCGTCGGTGCGCACCCGGTCATTGGGATCGGCACTGCCTCGGCCGTCGATGTCCACCTTGGCCGAGTACGGGCCGTGGATGGTCCCCGTCGAGGCGTGGCCGTCGATACCCAGCGCCAGGCAGCGCGGCACACCCGGAACGAACCCGCTGTAGCCGGTGGTCACGTAGGCGTCCGGGATCCAGTGGCCCTCACGGGTGTAGTCCCAGATCCCGCTGCCGCCCATCGACGGGCCGGAGTCCTGACAGCGCAGGTAGATCTGCTCGCCGGTCGTATAGAGGTCGATGGCGTCGCGGTCGTCGGGGTTCATGCTGCCGCGCCCGTCGATCGCCGTCTTGGCCGGGTACGGCCCGTACAGCGGGAACGTGGGGTCGGCGTGTGCCGGCTGCGCCAGCACGACACTCGTGCCGATCGGCACGAGCACCAGCGCGAGGGCGGACAGCAGCATTCGTTTGAGGCGCAAGGGAAGCGACTCCTTCTCGGTGCGTACGCGATCTCCGCCTGTCCTGACGGATGATCATCAATCGCCCGGAAGGCTACCGTAGCCGGTCCGATAAGGATCGAGATGCCGCCGTCTCGGCGGCGACGACCCGACTGGTGTGCGGCCACCCACCGCTGTTTGGCGGGGGCCAACCGGCCCGTTCCGGACGGCGGACCGCCCGTCCGACGGAGGCCGCCCGTGACGCCCCTTGCGGTTGCCCGCCCTGGGCACCGACGCGCTGCTCGGCGACGGACAGTCCGTACCGGGCCATCAGCTCCATCGCGCTGGCCTTTCTTGATGGATGTTCTTGCGTCCGGCGAGCCAGTCGGTGAGTAGCCGGCCACGGCCGGTAACCCGGCTGGAGTGATCTCCAGATGCAGTGAACCGGCGGATCTGGTCGGGGTTACGGGACGATCGGGAGCAGGTCGTCGTCACGTCCGGTTTGGGGTAGCCCGGCGGCAGCGGCAATGGCCTCGACGGCCTCTTCGAGCTTGGTGGTCTCCGGGAGCACGAGTTCGTCGGGCCAGCCCAGGACGTCGTGGACGGCGTACCAGCCGTTCATGTGCTCGGCCGTGAACTCGCTGGCCTGCGGACGGGTCAAATGCCGCCGCAGTGTCTCGGGCAAGGAAACGTCGAGGTAGCAGAACAGCGATCGCCCCCGGTGACCCTCGCGCAGGGCGGCCAGCATGCCCCGGTAACGGTCGGTATGCATGATGCCCTCCAGCAGCACGTGGTAGCCGTGGTCGAGCGCGAACCGGACGGTCTGCGCGATCAGCGCGGGGGCCGCGCCGCCGGGCTTGTCCCGCTCGCGCAGCACGATGCGGCGCAGGTAGTCCTGCTCGACCAGGGCGCAGCCCCGGCCGTGCCGGCGCCGCAGCTCACGGGCGATGCTGCTCTTGCCCGAGCCGGAGTTGCCCCGGATGCACACGAGGATCGTGTCCGGGCTCCCGGTGAACACAGGTTCAACCCGCATGATGCCTCCTCGGGGTCAGTCGTTGCGCACGGCGAGGCCCAGAGCGTCGACGGCCAGTTGGGTGAGGTCAGGAAGTTGATCCTCGGTGAGGGTGACGCCGTGCAGATTGTCGAGGGGCGTCCTCAGCCCGTGGAGGCGGCTGCCCCGCAGGTCGGTGCCGTCGAGATGGCAGGAGTCCAGTTCCAGGCCGGCGAGGTCGCATGCCCGCATGGCTAGACCAGGAAGTCGACAGGTGGACCAGGTGGCATTGGTGAGGGTGCAGTCGGTGAAGGCGACTGAGCCGGCGGCGGTGACACGCTGGAAGGTGGCGTAGTCGAAGCGGCAGCCGTCGAACAGCACGTCCTTGAGGCGTACGTCGGTGAGTCTGGTGCCGGTGAACCGGGAGCCGGTGATCGCGCACCGGTCGATGGTGATGCCGGTCAGGGTCGCGCCGGAGAAATCGGTGCGGGTGATCTCGCAGCCGTAGAGGCTGCCGGCTTCCCAGGTGCTTCCGCTGAGGTCCCCACCGGTGATCCGGCTGCTGCGCAAGCGGCAATCCTCCAGCTGCACGCCATGCCAGGATGCGCCTTCGACAAGAGCGTCGGTGAGGCCGTCCCCCAATTCGGTCACGGAGTCGAGGTCGTCCGGGTCGAGATCAGGCAGCAAGATCCTCACGTCGCCGATCGTGGTGGTGCGCATATGTCCTCAACCTGTGTGAGCGCGGGGTGGGCACGCCACCCCGCGCGTCCCGTGTGTGGGTGGCTACTTCTTCTTGTTCCAGTTGTCCCAGCCGGGACGGCTGTCGAACTTCCTGCGGTTGTCCCAGGTGGATCGGTTGTCGAACTTCTCACGACGAGGTCCCCTCGCCCCGAATGGCCTCGGGCGTGGTGACTCGATAGGAGTCCGTGTGTCGAGCGGGCCAACCGAGGAACCGGTCGAACATGCCGGAGGCGCTGCCCGTCTCACTCGGATTGAGCTGGTGCAGATCGTCGATCGCGTCGTGCATGCAGCCCGCCATGTACAGGAACAGGCTCACCTGGTTGTCCCGGTACTCGGCCACAAGAGCCAGCTTCGCCGCCCCACACGGCCACGGCTGCCCGCACCGGCGACACAACCACAACGGACGCAACGGCAGATGCTCGACCACATCCGGCACGCTCCGGTGCGCCGAGGAACGGCGCTGCTGGCCGGTCACCGGCGATCACGCTCCCTAGCCTGCTGTTCGAACAGCCGGCACCACACATGGGTGAGCAACGGCGGATCAGCAGGCCGCACCTGCCACTGCGACGACGTGCACCCGGGCTCAGGCCGCCGGTGCTGGTCGGCGATCGCGTTACGCGAGGCGTACACCGTCATGCCGGCACCGCCGTTTGAAACGGTGAGCGGTGGGCTCGCCGGGGGAAAGGCGTGCCCACCGCCGCACCACGGCGGGTGGGAGCAGCCCGCCGGTCACCCACCCACGCAGCCCTCATGGCAGTACGCAGGCGAGGCTTCAACCGCACGCGTACGGGGGCGTCACGCGATGGCGCTGGCCATCGCGCTGAGGAACGCTCTTGCCTTCCGGCGGTCCCGTCGTTCATCTCCGGCTCCCTCCCTGGCGTGAGGCTGCGATTGCGTGCCGGCCACCTACTCCCGAGAACGGCGCACCAGCACGATCAGGTTCGCCCGCTGAGCGCGGCTATGGGGATGTCCCGGCGGTGCACTCACGGTGCACCTGCAAGCACGCCGAGTGCCGTTACGATCGTCCGGCCGATAACTGCTCGCAGCGAGAGGACGTGCGATGGCCGCGGTGACGACCTGGACCGGCCGGGAAGCGAACGCACTGCGCCAAGCGCTGCGGATGAGCGTTACCGGCTTCGCCGAGCACTTGGGCGCGGCCCGTCGGACGGTGGCCAAGTGGAGCAGCCAGGGCGACAAGGTCCATCTGCGTGCCGACATGCAGGCTGCCCTGGACACCGTGCTGGCGCGTGCGACCCCCGACGTCCGCGAACGCTTCGAAGCACTGTTGAGCACAGATACCAACGGTGCATTTGCGGATCCCGCGACGCCGACTATCACCGCCACGCACCTTCATACTGACGAAGGCAGCATTCACGACATCGACTCGGACGGCGACGTGCGGCGCAGAGACCTCCTGACAGGCGTCACGATCAGCGGCATGGCCCTGCCGAACGTCGCACTGCTGCTCAACGCACTGGTCACACCCCCCTCGAAACACCAACCAGTTGCCCTACCGCTTCGGCAGTTCGCTCAAGGTGTCTCCGCAGCCAAGACCGACTACCAGGCCTGCCGGTACGAGCAGCTTCTCGCCGGACTCGTGGCCCTGTTGCCCGCCCTGGAACCGACTCGCGCGGACACCGAAGGCGAGCAACGAGCGCAGGTAGACGCCCTGGCCAGCGACCTCTACCACGTCGCCGGCAGCGTGCTGCTCAAGGTCGGCGACAAGGGCATGGCCCTGGTCGCCGCCGAACGCAGCACCCGCGCCGCCTCGATCAGTCAGGACCCGGTGGCGATGGCCACCAGCGCACGGATCATGACCCACGCCCTCATGAGCAACGGCCACAGCCAACAGGCCAGGCAGCTCGCCGAAGACGCGGCCGAAACTCTTCGACGCGACACCCGGCTCGCCGCGACCGATGCGGTGGCCGTCCACGGCGCCCTGCTGCTGCGTGGTGCTGTCGCCGCCGCCCGTGACGACAACCGAGACAGCGCACAAGCCATGCTCGACGAGGCTTCCCATGCCGCTGGACGACTCGGCTACGACGGCAACGACCGGTGGACCGGCTTCGGCGCCACCAACGTCCTGCTGCACCGCGTCAACATCGCGCTGACCCTGGGCGACGCCGGCACCGCTATCGCCCTCGCCCGCCAGGTACCGCTCGACAAGATCGACCTCGCCGAACGCAAGGCATCCCTATTCGTCGACGTGGCTCGCGCCTACACGCAGTGGGGCCGCTACGAGCAGGGCCTGAACGCACTGCGCAGCGCCTATCAGGTGGCACCAGAAGAGATCCGGTGCCGGCCAGCGGTGCAGCGCATCGCCTGCGACCTGGCAGTCCTCACCCGCGGGCACGTCCGCACCGCCGCCCTCGGCTTCGCCCAGCACGCCGGGATCCAGGTATGACTCGCGGCCATCTGCAGATCGTCGTCTGCGCTGCTGGGCCCGCCGCAGACGTAACCCGGCTGATCGACGCCGCGACGAAACAGGCGTGGACAACAGCGGTCACCGCCACCCCCAGCGCCCTCGACTTCCTCGACGCGGAAGCGATAGAACAGCAGACGGGACACTCGGTCCGATCCACCTACCGGTCGTCCCCCGGCACCCGCCGCTCCCTCCCTACCGCGGACGCGCTCATCATCGCCCCCGCCACCTACAACTCGGTCAACAAGATCGCCCTCGGCATCGCGGACAACTACGCCATGATCACGATCGCCGAGTTGATCGGCCGGCAGGTGCCGACCGTGGTCGTCCCGTTCGTCAACGCCGCCCTGGCCACCCGCGCACCCTTCCAGCGTGCCGTGGCGAATCTCCGCGACGAGCGCATACGGGTCATCCTCGGGACCGACGACGGATGGGAGCCGCACCCGCCTGGCAGCGGCAACAGCCGCCAGCGGGCTTTCCCGTGGACGGCTGCGTTCGAAGCAGCGACCCGGATGGCCGGCGACCTGCCTGCCAGCAGCACCGATCGGGGCTGACCCACCTCGCGCGGAGACAGGAGGCAAGGTCAGACCCCGAGGTCAGCCAGCCGGTGGCTGTTGGCGTCCCCGGGCAGCCTCCACACCTGATCATTGGGCCAGTGTCGATACATCACACCCGTGCGCCGCCAGGGACTCGAACCCCCAAACCGGCGGATCAAGAATTCCCGGGCACGTCGAGCCCTCAGGCGCCGACACGCTGCTCGGGGACGGACAGTCCGTACAGGGCCATCAGCTCCGGGCTGTCGATCCGGCTGCCGTCGGCCACCGAGTCGCAGGAGATGTCGACGATCTGGTCCTTGTGCGCCAGCAGGTACGGCCGGGCGCCGACGTCGGCGCTGGCCAGGGTGGCGATGCCGGACCAGTGGCGGCGGCCGAAGAGCATCGGGTAGCCGCGCAGCCCGTCGTAGGTGGCGCAGACCAGCACGTCCGGGTAGGGCAGGGCGGCCACCCGCCGGACGGCGGCGGCGGTGAGCCCGGGCATGTCGACGGGCACCACGACGACGGCCTCGATCCCGTCGTCGGTCAGCGCGGCCAGCCCGGCCCGGATCGAGGAGCCGACGCCGGTCCCCCACGCGCGGTTTACCACCACGGTGGCGCCGGTCAGGTCCGTCGTCTCGCGGACCTGGTCGGCGGCCGCGCCCAGCACGACCACGATTTGCTCGCAGCCCGCCTCGCCCATTGTGTCGATCATCTGGCTGACCAGTGGTTTCTCCCCCTGGTGCAGCAACGCCTCGGGTCCGCCGATCCGACGGCCCCCACCAGCGGCGATGATCATTCCTGCGATCCGGTTCAGCGGTGCCCCCTCGTCCTGGGGGACGGAGCGGCGCAGCCGGCGTCCGGTCCGTCCCGTCGTACGCACACCGGACCAACGAGCGCCCCCGCGAGCGGGTAGCGGGGCAAAACGGAAAATTGTGCGACTATGCCGCGTCGGCGTAGCAGTCGACGACGGACAGGTCCAGCGGGAACCGGACCGGGGTGTCGCCGAAGAGCAGCCGGGTGGCCTGGGCGCCCGCGGCGGTGACCGCCGCCGCGACCGCGTCGGCCCGCCCGGCCGGGCAGTGCACGATCACCTCGTCGTGCTGGAAGAAGACCAGCTCGGCCCCGGTGCCGGCGAGGGCCGTACGGAGCGTGGCCAGCAGCGTGGACGCCCACTCGGCGGCGGTGGCCTGGATGACGAAGTTGCGGGTGAACCGGCCCCGGGAACGGGCCGCCCGGGCCCGGGGACCCTGCGGATCCGCCCCCGCGTCCGGGTCCGCCTCCTCCCCGTCGCCGAGGCCCACCGACCCGGGCGGGCAGGTACGCCCCAGCCACGACCGCACCAGCCCGCCCGCCTCCCCGGTGCGGGCCGCCGCCTCGACGTACCCGAAGGCGGTCGGGTAGTTGCGCTTGAGCACCGCGAGGGCGGGCAGCGCGGCGCCGCCGGTCTGCCCGTACATCGCACCGAGCAGGGCCACCTTGGCGCGGGCCCGGTCACCGCCGAAGGCGTCCCGGGCGAGGGCGGCGTAGAGGTCGCCAGCGCCACCGGCGGCGGCCAGCCGTTCGTCACCGGAGACCGCGGCGAGCACCCGGGGTTCGAGCTGCCCCGCGTCGGCCACCACGAACGTCCAGCCGGGATCAGCGACCACCGCGCGCCGGATCACCTTCGGGATCTGCAGCGCTCCACCGCCCCGGGTGGCCCACCGGCCGGAGACCACCCCGCCGGGCACGTACTCGGGTTGGAAGCGGCCACCGGAGACCCAGGCGTCCCGCCACGCCCAGCCGTGCGCCGTCCAGATCCGGTAGAGCTCCTTGTATTCCAGGACCAGCGGCGCCGCCGGGTGCTCCACCTCGCGCAGCACCCAGGCCCGGGTGTTCGGCAGCTCCACCCCGGCCCGGGCGAACGCCTTCAGCAGCTCCGCCGGGGAGTCGGCGTGCACCTGGCGTACGCCGAACGCCTCGGCGATCCCGGCGGCCAGCTCGGCCAGCCGGCGGGGCGGCCCGCCGACCGGCGACGCCTCGCCGAGCAGCTCGGCGAGGATCGTGTCGTGCACGTCGGCACGCCACGGCAGGCCGGCCGCCCCCATCTCGGCGGCGATCAGCGCACCGGCCGACTCGGCGGCGACCAGCAGCCGGAACCGGCCGGGGTGCGCGGTCGCCGCGATCCGGGCGAGCTGGTCGGCGTACACCCGGGTCAACGCCTCGATGCCCGGACCGGGCGGGCCGGACGGCGCGTCGAAGAGCGCGCCCTGGCCGTGACCGGGCGGCTCCGCCGGGCGGGGCGCCGGGTCGGCCGGCACCGGCGCGCCGGTCAGCCGGGCCCACGCGGCGGCGAGCGAGCGGGGCTCACCCCAGCGGCCGGCGTGGCCGAGCAGCAGCGCCTCGGTCAGCTCGACGTCGTGGCAGCGGTCCAGCCGGACGTCGGCGCGCAGCAGCGCCGGATAGATCGGGACGCCGGTGGCCCAGACCCATCGGGGCCGCTCGGCGGCCTCGCGGGCGGCCACCGCGGCGGCCAGGTCGGCCACCGGCTCGGCCGGACCGGTGGGTCGGCCGGCCGGGTCGAGGGGTTGCAGCACACCCCCGCCCCGCTCGTCGGACACCACCGCCACCAGCACGAACGTGATTCTGCCTCGCCCGTCTGACACTTCGGAGAAGGCAGGGCCCCTTCTTGACACGCGTCAAGAAGGGGCCGCTCCGAACCCGGGGGCCGGAGGGTTACTTGCCGACGCCGGCGGTGAGGCCGGACTGGACCTGGCGTTGGAAGACGATGTACACGATCAGGACCGGCAGCATGGCCATGGTGACGCCGGCGAAGAGGCCGGACCAGTCGGACTTGTAGCCCTGGTTGACCGACAGTTCGATCAGCCCCTGGGAGATCACCTGGTGCTTCGGCTCGCCGGAGAGCGACTGCATGAGCAGGGTCGGCAGGTACCACTGGTTCCACTGGCCGAGCACGTTGAAAATGCCGATGCTGATCAGGCCCGGCTTGGCCATCGGCAGCATGACGTTGAAGAAGGTCCGGGTGTGTGAGGCCCCGTCGACCATGGCCGCCTCGGCGATCGAGTGGGGCAGCGTCCGGAAGAACGAGTGCATGAAGAAGATCGTGAAGGACAGCGACCAGGCCACGTAGACCAGGATCAGCATCAGGTGCTTGTTCGGGCCGAGCAGCGGGAACACCACGTTCATGTTGTAGACGCCCTTGAACAGTGGCACCGCGGCGAGGTAGATCGGCAGGGTCAGCCCCGACAGGAACATCCAGTAGATCAGCCGGTTGCCGCGGAACTGATAGCGGGCCAGCGCGTAGGCCGCCATCGAGCCCAGCAGCATCGTCAGGGTCACGCTGCCGACGAGCACGAGCACCGTGTTCAGGAAGAAGCTGTCGATCCCGGCCGTCCACGCCCGAGCGAAGTTGTCCCAATGCAGCCTGCTCGGGATCAGGGAGAGCGGCTTGCGGATGACTTCCGAGTCGCTCTTGAGCGCCGACATCACCACCCACAGCAGCGGGTAGATGACCATCAGGGCCCAGACGACCAGGAACAGGTGGGAGAAGCCGTTGAAGATCCGGCTTCCGATTCCGGCCGCGCGGGGCTCGGCCCGCCGTGCGCGCGCCGGGTGGGCAGGCGTGGTGTGATCGGCTTGGCCGAGACCGTGCGTCGCCGTGCTCATCGTCGCGCCTCCTTCAGAACTCGATACGATCACGACGGGTGATCCTCAGCTGCACCGCGGCGAGCAGGATCGTGAAGATGGCCAGCGCCACGGCGATCGCGCAGGCGTAGCCGAACTGGCCCTTCTGGAACGCGTTGAACTGGATCACCGAGGCGAAGATCTCGCTGGCGTGGTTCGGCCCGCCCTGGCTCGGGGTCATGACGAAGACCAGGGCGTACATGTCCAGGGCGATGAAGCCCAGGTAGACCCAGGCCACCGAGACGGTGTCCCGCAGCAGCGGCAGGGTCACCCGGAAGAAGGTGTGGAACCGGCCCGCGCCGTCGAGGACCGCCGCCTCGTAGATGTCCTTCGGGATCGACTGCATGGCCGCGGAGAAGAGCACCATGTAGAAGCCGGCGCCGCTCCACACCGCGATGAGCAGCAGCCACCACAGCACCGCCGGCACGCCGAGGAACGGCTCCGGATCGGCGGTGAACGCGATGGGGTTCTCCGGGTCGACCAGTCCGATCTTGATGAGCAGGCCGTTGATCAGGCCCTGGCTGTCGGTGCGGTAGATCTGCTGCCACATGACGGCGATGACCACCAGCGACAGCACCTGCGGGAAGAAGAAGATCACCTTGTAGAGCCCGGAGCCGAACACCCCGCGGATGCCGGCCCTGTCCTCGCGTCCGCCCACGTTGAGCAGGAACGCGAGGAACAGGGCCAGCGCGATGGTGAACAGCGGCACGGTGACCAGGAAGAAGACGTTGTGCCAGAACGCCTTCCGGATCAGCTCGTCGGAGAGCAGCCGGACGTAGTTGTCCAGCCCGACGAAGTGCTGGGAATCCGAGTACCCGCCCCAGTCGGTCAGCGAGTAGCCCGCCGCCTGCGCGAATGGCCACACCACGTAGAACAGGTACAGCGCGACGGGCAGGGCAAGGAAGCCCGTGACGAAACGCGCGACACCGTGCCGCATTCGACTCACACTTCCGATCGGGTCAGGAGGTACGGGTCTGCTTCTTGATCGACGAGTCCTTGGCGACCTTGTCGGCGGCCGCCTGCATCTTGTCGACGAACTGCTGCGCGGTGAGCCGGCCGGCCATCAGCTCCTCGGACAGGTTCTGGCTCTCCTTGTCCAGGTCGGCGTAGAAGTCCTGGAACTTGACCGAGATGAGCTCGCTGCCGCCGTTCTTCATGAGGTTGTTCGCGCTGGACAGCGCGGAGTCCTGCACGTTGTCGCCGGAGCCCTTGGTGGAGGCCAGGGACTTGGTCAGCTCGGCGAACTTGGCCGAGCCCTCCTTCGACAGGATCGCCCGCAGGAACTCCTTGGCGGCCGCCTTGTTGGGCGCCTTGCTCGGCACGACGAAGCCCTCGCCGGCGGCGGCGAAGACGTCCTTGGGCGCCTTGTCGTCCGCGTTGGACCAGTAGTCGGAGATCGCCATGTCGAACCCGGGCGGGATGGTCGCCGCCATCTCGTTCTTCAGCCAGGTGCCGACCTGGATGAACGCCGCCTTGCCGTCGAGCCACGCCTGCTGCGACTGGGTGTGGTCGAGCTTGCCCGGCAGGAGCAGCTTGTCCTTGACCAGCTTCTCCCACGGCTCCAGCGCCTTGAGGACGCCGTCGGCCTTCCAGGCGTTGTCCTTCAGGTTGTCGATGTCGACGACCACCTGCTTGCCGGCGGTCTTCCAGATGCTCGCCATGAGCGCCCACCGGGGGTAGTAGCCGTGAGCCGCGTCGTGGACGTACGGCGCCATGCCCTTGGCCTTGATCTTCGGGGCGAGGTCGAAGAACTCGGCCCAGGTGGTCGGCGGCTGCCAACCCTCCTTCTGGAACAGGGCGGCGTTGTACCAGTTGCCCCAGACCGTGAACGCCACGTTCACGACGTAGAACTTGCCGTTCTGGGTGCCGTCGGACACCGTGCCCGGCAGCAGCGAGTCGGCTACCGTGCCCTCGCTGTCCCACGCGGGGGCGGTGAGCAGGTCGTCGAGCGGCTCGATGGCACCCTCGTTGATCAGCGTGCTGCGGTCCATCATGTCCGAACCCGAGTTCATGACCAGGTCACTCGGCTGCGTCGCCATCTTCGGCTGCTCTTCGGTCTTGATCTTCTGGGTGGAGCTCATGTTGACCGTGACGTTGGCGTGCTTGGCGTTGAAGATGACCTTGTCTTCCTTCGCCCACTGGTCACCGAGGCCGCCGTTGAAGACGACCACCTTGACCGCACTGCCGTCCTGCACGCCGAACGGGTTGTCCTTGCTCTTCGCGCCGCCCTTGTCCTCGGGCTTGCTCGGCTCGCTGCCGGCGCAGGCGCTGAGCAGGCCCATGGCCGGGGCGGCGAGCAGGCCGGCCGCGGCGGCCCGCTGCAGCAGGGTCCGGCGGCTGAGGTCGCCGAGGTTCTCGGGAGTAACCGACATCTTCGTCTCTCCTTGTGGTGTCGGGTCAGGCGGTCCGCCGGAGGCGTCCGGCGTACCGCGACTCGAGGGCGAGGTTGTGCTCGTCCCCACCGGGGACGTTGGCGGAGAGGTAGATAGGGGGTACCTCCCCGGCCTGGTGGAACCGTCGTACGACCTCGGCGGTCAGCAGCTGCGCCAGCAGCGCCGCGGTGACCGACGAGACCGCACAGACCGCGCCGCCGCCCTCGAGCGGCAGCAGTGCGTCGCCGTACGGCGCGCCGTTGTCCAGCACGACGTCGGCGAGGTCGGCGAGCCGGTGCCCGGACGGGTGCCGAGGAGCGACCCGGGCGCTGTGCTCGACCGAGGTGACCGCGATCAGCGGGTGGCCGTGCTCCCGGACCAGCGTCGCCAGCTCGACCACCGAGCCGTTGATGCCGGACTGGGAGGCGACCACGAACACGTCCTCGCGCTGCGGCGCCGCGAGGGCGTAGAGCTGGTGCGCCACCGCCGGGTCGCGCTCCAGCTTGGGGTCGGCGAGCACGTCGCGGGGCGCGTCGCCGTGCAGCACGAGATCGTGCAGGGAGAGTCGGTTGGTGGGGACCAGGCCACCGGCGCGGGCCACCAGCTCGGCGGCGAAGGCCTCGGAGTGGCCGGCGCCGAAGGCCTGGAGCACCCCGCCAGCGCGCAGCCCGGCGGCGATCAGGTCGGCCGCCCGGTCCACCCCGTCCGCCTGCGTGTCGACCAGCCGGTCGAGCACCGGGCGGACGGCGTCCGCGTACCGCTGGGCACTGATCATGAGGGGGTCCCCTTCGCGGCCTTGTGCCCGTCGACGGCCTGGGCGGTACGCCGGAAGGCCGCGTGGGCGCGGTCGTGGGTGCGCTGCGCCACCGCGATGTAGAGCAGGTCGAGCACGACGAGCTGCGGGTGCCGGGCGGAGAGCGCGTCGGGCCGGAAGGTGGTGGCCTGGCTGGCGGTGACCAGCACGATGTCGGCCAGCTCGGCCAGCGGCGAGCGGGGGAAGCCGGTCAGCGCCACGGTGGTGGCGCCCCGGCTGTCCGCCTCGGCGAGCATCTCGATGGTCTCCCGGGTCTGCCCGGTGTGTGAGATGCCGAGCGCGACGTCGCCGACGCCGAGCAGCGCGGCGCTGGCCAGCCCCTCGTGCACGTCGCTCCAGGCCCAGGCGGCCACCCCGATGCGGTGCAGGCTGAACTGCATCTCCTCGCCGACCAGGGCGCTGCCGCTGGCGCCGAAGATGTTCACCCGGCTGGCACCGGCGATGGCGACGGCGGCCTTCTCCACCTCGGCGAGGTCGAGCAGCGCGGCGGTGTCGTGCATGGCCCGGGTGTCGGCGGCGATGATCTGGTCGAGGACCCGGGACAGTGGATCGCCGGGCTGGATCTCCCGACCGATGTCGACGGTCCAGCCGGCGGAGCGCGCCCGGCCGGTCTCCGCCGCGATGCCGAGCCGCAGGTCGGCGTAGCCCTCGAAGCCCATCGCCCGGCAGAAGCGGGTGATGGTCGCCGGTGAGGTGCCGCTGCGCTCGGCCAGCTCCACGATGGTGGCCCGGGCCGCCGCCTCCGGGTCGCTGAGCACGTGCTCGGCGACTCGGCGCAGGGCGCCCGTCAGCTCCCCCGCCCCGGCCCGGACCCTGGCCAGCACACCGTCGGAGGAGACCGCCACCGCACCCCGCCGGTCGACCGCTTCGGCGTCGACCACCGCGGTCCCCGCGGAGGTGTCCACCTCATGATCAACCATGGGACGCCTTTCGGAAAAGAGTGTTAACTGTTAGTGGTAAAAGTTCTTACTGAGGGCCCCTCCGTGTCAAGGCCGTGGGCGAAGTTTTCAAACTGTTACCTGGCACACAACCGCACGCCCGCCGGTGGATCTTGCTTCGACCCGCCGGGCCGACCAGCATGAAGAGCCACCAGGCCCGAGCCCAGGGAGGCCCACCGGATGTCCGACAGCGTCGTGGTCGGCCTCGACGTCGGAGGTACGTCCACCCGCGCCGCCGCCCTCAGCCTCGACGGCGTACGACTCGGCACCGGCCGGGCCGGCGGCGGCAACCCGACCAGCCACGGCGCCGACCGGGCCGCCGCCGAACTGCTCGCCGCGCTGCGCGCCGCGCTCGCCGACATCGACCCGACCCGGGTACGCGCCGGCACCATCGGCCTCGCCGGGGCCGGCCGGCTCCTCGCCGACCCGCAGGGGCGGGCCGCCTTCGACCGCGCCTGGGCCGACGCCGGCCTACGCTGCCCGTACGCCGTGCACGGCGACGCCCTGGTCGCGTACGCCTCGGGCACCGCGGCCCCGGACGGCACCGTGCTCATCGCCGGCACCGGCGCGATCGCCGCCCAGGTTCACGACCTGCGCCTGGAGCGCACCGCCGACGGGCACGGCTGGCTGCTCGGCGATGCCGGCTCCGGATTCTGGCTGGGCCGCGAGGCGGTCCGCCGGCTGCTGTCCGACCTGGACCGCGCCGACCCGCCGGGCACGCTGGCCCACCGGGTGCTCGCCGAGCTGACCGGCTCAGCCGACGTGGCCGACCGGCCACGGACGACCGCCGAGGCCGTGGTGCAGGCGGTCACCCGACGTCCGCCGGTCGAGCTGGCCCGGCTCGCGCCGCTGGTGGTGGCCGCGGCCCGGGAGGGGGAACCGACCGCCCGGACGCTCATCCGGGAGGCCGCCGCGCTGCTCGCCGAGAGCGTCACCCGGATCCGGCCGGCCGGCGCGGCCGACCCGGTGGTGCTCGGCGGCGGGCTGCTCACCGGGGACACCCCGCTCGCCGACGCGGTCCGCGCCGAGCTGGCCCACCGCTGGCCGGACGCGCCACTGCGGACCGCCGGGGACGGCGCCGCGGCGGCAGCCTGGCTCGCCGCCCGCGAGCTGCCCGAGGTGACCGATCCGACGGCCCTGCACGCGCTCCTGGTCCCGCCGACCGCCTGACCCTCGCGCCTCGCGCCTCGCGCCCCGCGCCTCGCGCCCCGCGCCCGATAACCGAGGCTGGCCTTTGGAGCTGATATCACGAACGAATCGCCGGCCGGACCCGTCCCGGTGCCCAGCCGGCGGACCGGATGAATCGTTTGCGACATCAGCTCCAAAGCGCTCGAAAAGCACTCTGGCAGGACGGCTCCGAACGGCAGACCGAGCCTTGCCCTGAGTGCCCGTGCGGCGGTCAATCGTGGGTGCGACAGCTTCCGGGTAAGAGATCCTGCCGCCGCCAGAAAAATAGACGAACGTGCAACGACGTCGGCACCGAAAGCATCGACAGCCGACACAATCCGGGGATCCCTCAATCAAGATCACCAGTGCCATGATGTCGACGGGCTGTTCCTGTCAAAGAAGCTACCTCTGTCGTATGAATGAGCCGATCATGGAGACCGGGACGGGCACCTTCCGACCTGCGGAATCAGCCCGCCGGCTGGTCGTGTCACCACACCCCGCCGCCGTGTTCCAGCAGGCCGGGCAGGCGCCAGGTCGACCGGCCGTCATCGACAGGTTCGGCCCAGCGGACGACGAGCAACTGGTGGAACGGGCCGCCGCCTTGGCGGCGCTCCTCCGGCCGGTGCTGGCACAGAGGAGGCGGACGCGATGACCGATGTCCTGAGTTCCCGGCAGGCGGCGCCCATCGAGCCGCTCCGGGTCGACGCCGGAGGCGCTGCCCCTGCCGGCGGCCCTGTCGCGGCCTCGTACGCGCAACGCCAGATGTGGTACCTGAGCCGCCTCGACGCCGGGACGGCCACCTACCTGGTCCCGCTGGCGTACCGGCTGCGCGGGCCGCTGGACGTGACGGCGTTGTCGGCGGCGCTCGACGGGCTGGTGGCCCGGCACGACGCGCTGCGTACCACCCTCGCGCCGGCGGCGGACGCCACGGCCGGACCGTCGGAGCCGGCCGGCTTGACGCAGCGCCTGGTCCAGGTGGTCCACAACCCGCACCCGGGGCTGTTGCGGGTGCACGACCTGAGCGGGCTGCCCACCTGGCAACGCAACCAGGAGCTGCGGGCCCGGATCCACGCCGAGGCGTCCACCCCGATGGACCTGGAACGCGGACCGGTGCTGCGCGCCAGCCTGCTGCGCTGCGCGCCGGAGGAGCACGTGCTCCTGCTGACGCTGCACCACGTCGCCGTCGACGAGTGGTCGCTCGGCATCCTCCACGACGAGTGGGCACGGCTCTACACCGCCCACCGCACGGGGCAGCCGGCAGACCTCGACCCGGTCGACGTCGACCACCGCGACCACGCGGCGTGGCAGCGCGACTGGCTCGGCGGTGCGGAGGCAGCCGCCCAGCGCGAATACTGGCACGCTCAGCTCGCGGACGCGCCCGCCGTTCTCGAGCTGCCCACCCGCGGGCCACGGCCCGCCGTACCGTCCAGCGCCGGCGCCACGCTGTCGTTCCCGCTGGACATGTCCACCGAGACGCTGATGGCGCTGTGCCGCCGGATGGGCGTCTCCCCGTACATGGTCCTGCTCGCGACCTTGCAGGTGCTGCTGGCCCGCTGGACGGGACAGCGCGACATCGTGGTGGGCACGCCGACGGCCAACCGGCAGCGGGCCGAGGCGCAGAAGCTCGTCGGGCTGCTGTTGAACACCGTGGCGATCCGTGCCCGGTTGGACGACAACCCGTCGTTCGAGACGCTGCTCGAGCGGGTACGCGCCGCCGCCCTCGATGCGCTGCGCAACGAGGAGCTTCCCTTCGAGGCGCTGGTCGAGTCGCTGCGCCCGGCCCGCCAGCCCGGCTTCTCCCCGCTGTTCCAGGTGATGTTCGTCTACGGCCGCGAGGCGGCACCCCCGCGCCTGGACGGCCTCGAGGTCACCCCGCTCGAGGTGCCCGGCACCACCGCCAAGTTCGACCTCACCGTCTCGGTACGGGAGAACACCGACGGCGTGCGGACCGTGCTGGAGTACCGCACCGACCTGTTCGACGACGACACGATGGTCCGCCTCGCCGGACACTTCCAGACGCTGCTGCGGTCGCTGCTGGCCGATCCGGGCGCACCGGTCGGCTCCGCCGCGATGCTCACCCCGGACGAGCACCGGCAGCTCGTCGTGGAGTGGAACCACACGGCCACCCCCACCGAGCCCGACGACCTGGTCCACGTACTGATCGAGCAGCAGGCGCGCCGGACCCCTGACGGCGTGGCCGTGACCGACGGCGACACCGCGCTGACCTACCAGCAGCTGCACGCGCGGGCCGAGGCGCTGGCGGAGACCCTGCGCCAGCGCGGCGTCGGCATCGGCGGCCTGGTGGGGGTGCTGCTGCCGCGCTCGGTCCCGTTCGCCGTGGCGGTCCTCGCCGCGCTGAAGACCGGCGCGGCCTACGTACCCATGGATCCGGCCAACCCGCCCGCCCGATTGCGGTACCTGCACGACGACACGGCCGCCCCGGTCGTCCTCACCTGCGCCGAGCTGGCGCACCTGGTGCCCGACGACGCGGCGCTGCTCGTGCCGGACCTGGACCCGCCTGTCGTGCCGGCCGACCCCGGTCGTGGCACCGGCAGGTCGGGGCCGAAGCGGCGGCCGCGGCGCCGGCCGACGCCGTCGGCGGAGGATCTCGCGTACGTCATCTACACCTCCGGGTCCACCGGCCGACCCAAGGGCGTCATGGTCACCCACCGGGGCGTGTGCAACTACGTACGCTGGGCCGCCCAGGCCTACCGCCTGCAGCCCGGCGACACCGTCCCGTTGCACTCGTCGATCGGGTTCGACCTGGCCGTCACGAGCCTGCTGGTCCCGCTGACCAGCGGAGCCACCGTCCTGATGATCGGCGAACAGCTCGGCCCCGAGGCGCTGGGCGAGGCGCTGCGCCAGCAGCGGACTCCGTTCGGGCTGGTCAAGATCACTCCGGCCCAGCTCGACCTCGTCAACCACCAGCTGCGCCCCGCCGAACTGGCCGACCGCACCCGGTGCTTCGTCATCGGCGGCGAGAACCTGCGCGCCGACCAGGTGGCACCCTGGCGAGCCCACTCCCCCGCCACCGCACTGGTCAACGAGTACGGGCCGACAGAGACCGTGGTCGGCTGCGCCGCGTACGAGGTCGACCCGGCCACCCCGACCGGCGGCTCGGTCCCCATCGGCCGGCCGGTCGCCAACACCCAGTTGTACGTGCTCGACGCCTGGCTGAACCCGGTTCCGGCGGGCGTGCTCGGCGAGCTGTACGTCGGCGGGGCCGGCGTGGCGCGCGGCTACCTGCACCAGCCGCGGCTGACCGCCGAGCGGTTCGTCCCGGACCCGTTCTCGTCCGCCCCCGGCGCGCGGCTGTACCGCACCGGCGACCTCGTGCGGCTGCGCCCGGACGGGAACCTGGAATACCTGGGCCGCACCGACAACCAGGTCAAGCTGCGCGGCTACCGCATCGAGTGCGGCGAGATCGAGGCGGCCATCCGACGGCACCTGCCGGACGGCGACGTCACGGTGCAGCTCCGCCGGGACGACCCCGACGACCCGCGGCTCGTCGCGTACGTGGCGGGTGTCGTGGACAGCGACCGGGACAGCGCGGTCCTCCGGGCTGCCCTCGCCGCCGATCTGCCGTCCTACCTGGTTCCCGCCGCGTTCGTCTTCCTCGACGCGCTGCCGCTGACCGGCAACGGGAAGGTGGACCCCACCGCGCTGCCCGCTCCCGGCCGATCACCGGAGGTGCCGCGGCAGCGATCCACGCCCGAGCCGGACGCCGCCCCCGACGCACCGGTGGCCGCGCCCGCCGACCCCGGTCCGGCGCAGTGGGACGCCGCACGGATACGCCTCGAGCGGCTGGTCGTGGAGGTGTGGCGCGAGGTGCTCGGCGTGCCCCGGGTCGGGGTGCGGGACAACTTCTTCGACCTCGGCGGCCACTCGATGCGCCTGCTGGCCGTCCTCGACCGGCTGCGCGCGCAGCTCGGCGACGTCGTCACGGTCACCGACCTGTTCCGCAACCCCACCGTCGACTCCCTGGCGGCGTTCCTCGTCACCGCCACCACCGGGACGGCGACCGCCCCGCGTCCCGCGCCGGCCCGCGTCGCCCGGCCATCCGCCGGCGCGGGCGGCGACATCGGCCGGCCCAGCGGCATGATCGCCGTGGTCGGCATGGCCTGCCGCTTCCCCGGCGCCCGGACGCCTGACGAGTACTGGCACAACATCCGCGCCGGCGTGGAGTCGGTGCGGGAGTTCACGGTCGAGGAGATGCTGGCCGACGGGGCGGACCCGGCCCGGCTCGACGACCCGGCGTACGTGCGGGCCGGCACCTACCTGCCCGGGATCGACGAGTTCGACGCGGCGTTCTTCGGCATCACGCCCCGCGAGGCGCAGACCCTCGACCCGCAGCACCGGCTGCTGCTCGAATGCGCCTGGCACGCGCTGGAGCACGCCGGCTACGACCCGTCCGACCACTCCGGCCGGATCGGCCTGTTCGCCGGGTCAGGTCGCAACAGCTACCTCCTCGACCACCTCAGCAGCAATCCAGAGTTGATGAGCGCCATCGGCGAACACCAGCTGTCGATCAGCAACGACAAGGACTTCCTGCTCAGCCGGGTCGCCTACAAGCTCGACCTCACCGGCCCCGCCGTCACCGTCGCCACCGCCTGCTCGACCTCGCTGGTGGCCGTGCACCTCGGCCGGCAGAGCCTGCTGACCGGCGAATCCGACCTGGTCCTGGCCGGTGGGGTCAGCATCTTCCCCGCGCAGCGGCGCGGCTACCTCTACCACGACGGCGGGATCTACTCCCCCGACGGGCACTGCCGACCGTTCAGCGCGGACGCCCGCGGCAGCATCGAATCCAGCGGGGTCGGCATCGTCGCGCTCAAGCGGTTCGAGGACGCCGTCGCGGACCACGACACCATCTACGCCGTCATCCGCGGTTCCGCGATCAACAACGACGGCGCCCGCCGCACCGGATACACAGCGCCGGGCGTCGACGGCCAGGTCGAGGTGATCAGCAACGCCCTCGCGGCGGCCGGGGTGGACCCCCGTTCGGTGAGCTACGTGGAGGCCCACGGGACGGGCACCAGCCTCGGCGACCCCATCGAGGTGACCGCGCTGACCGAGGCGTTCCGGCGCGGCACCGACGACCGCGGCTTCTGCGCCCTCGGCTCCGTCAAGGCCAACATCGGGCACACCGACGCCGCCGCCGGTGTCGCCGGCCTGATCAAGACCATCATGGCGCTGCACAACCGAACCCTGCCCCCGACGATCAACGTCAGCCGGCCCAACCCGGCGATCGACTTCGGGGCCAGCCCGTTCTACCTCAACGACAGCGCCCGCCCCTGGCCGGGCGACGGCCCGCGCCGTGCCGGGGTCAGCTCCTTCGGCATCGGCGGCACGAACGCGCACGTCGTACTGGAGGAGCCGCCCGCCGCGGCGCCCGCCCGGCCGCCGGCCCCGGGGCCGCAACTGCTGGTCCTGTCGGCCCGTACGATCGGGTCGCTGGACCGGCAGACGCGCCAGGTCCGCGACCACCTCGACGCGCATCCCGAGGCGGACCTCGGGGACGTGGCGGCCAGCCTGGGCCGGCGCCAGCCGATGACCCACCGGCGGTTCCTCGTCGCGGCGGACCGCACCGACGCGCTGGCCGCACTCGACTCGCCGCAGCGGCAGTTCACCGGCACCCACCCCGGCGGCCGGCGGCCGCTGGTGTTCGCCTTCCCCGGGCATGGCGCCCAGCACGTGGCGATGGGCGCCGGCCTGTACCGCGCGGACCCGACCTACCGGGCCGTGGTGGACGAGTGCGTCGAACAGCTCGCCGACGAGCTGCGGCTCGACCTGCGTACCCTGCTCTGCCCGGCGCCCGACGGCCACGAGCGGGCCGAGCGGCTGCTCGCGCAGCCCCGGCTGATCCAACCCGCGCTGTTCGTCACCGAGTACGCCCTCGCCCGGTCGCTGCTCGCCCGAGGCGTGACCCCGGACCTGATGGTGGGGCACAGCCTCGGCGAATACGTCGCCGCGTGCCTCGCCGGGGTCTTCTCCCCAGCCGACGCGTTGCGCCTGGTGTGCGCCCGCGGTGCGCTGGTCGAGCGGACCCCGACCGGGGCGATGCTCGCGGTGAGCCTGCCCGAGACGGCGGTGACCGGGCTGCTCGACGACCGGGTGGCGCTGGCCGCCGTCAACGCCCCGGAGCTGTGCGTGCTGTCCGGCGACCCGGAGGCGATCGAGGAGCAACGCCGGCGGCTGACCGGAGACGGGGTCGACTGCCGGCCGCTGCGAGTCACCCGCGGCTACCACTCCGCCCTGCTCGACCCGGTGCTCGACGAGTTCGCCGACCACGCCCGCCGGGTCACCTACGCCGAACCCGAGCGCCCCTACCTGAGCAACCTGACCGGCGCTCCCGTCATCCCCGGGCAGGTCACCGACCCCGGCTACTGGGTGCGGCACATGCGCGAGCCGGTACGGTTCGCCGAGTCCGCCGCGCTCCTCGCCGAACAGGACGTGGTCCTCGCGGAACTGGGCCCCGGGCACGCCCTCGGCGGCCTGGCCCGGCTGGCCGGCCTGCGGCCCGGCCAGGTCGTGGCGGCGATGCGCCATCCGCGCAGCGACGCCGACGACCTGACCACGATGCTCGACGCGGTCGGCCGGATGTGGCTGTCCGGCGTACCGGTCGACTGGACCCGGTTCCACGGCGGCTCGCGCCGCCGGCTGGCGCTGCCCGGCTACCCGTTCGAGCGGCACCGCCACTGGGTGGATGCCGGGCCACGGACGATCACGGCCGAGCCGGCGTCGGACGCCACCTCGCCCGACACTCCCCCGGCCACCGCCGACGAGCCCGTCAGCGCCGGCAATCGACCGGCCGTCAGCACCGCATACGTCGCCCCCAGCACATCTCACCAGGAGTGCGTGGCGGAGATCTGGAGCGAACTGCTCGGCATCCGACCGATCGGGGCGCTCGACAACTTCTTCGAGCTGGGCGGGCACTCGCTGCTCGCCACCCAGCTCGTCGTACGGCTGCGGGCCCGACTCGGCGTGGCGCTGCCGCTCGAGACGGTCTTCACGCAGCCAACCGTCGCCGGGATCGCGGCGGCGCTGCCGCCGACCGGCACCGAGCCCGCCCCCGCCGCGGCGGCCGTCGCCGGGCAACCCGCCGCCGCGCCGGCCCAGCCGGCCATCCCCCGCGCCGCGCCCGGCGCCGGCCCCGCGCCGCTGTCCTCCGGGCAGCACCGGCTGTGGTTCCTCGACCAGGCGTACGACCAGGACGCCTACACCGTCGGCACCGCGCTGCTGCTGGACGGCGCCCTCGACGTCGACGCGTTGCGCGGGGCGCTGGCCGAGCTGGTCCGGCGGCACGAGTCGCTGCGTACCGTCTTCCCGCTCGGCCCCGACGGCGACCCCGTCCAGGAGGTGTCGCCGCCGGGCCCGGTCGACCTGACGATCACGTCCGCGCCGACCGGCGTGGCCGCGGACACCCCCGAGTCGGTGCGGAGCATCGTGGAGTCGGCGGTCGCCGACGCGGTGCCACGATGGGTCCACGCGGCCCTCGCCGCTGACGTCCGACGCCCGTTCGACCTGGCCCGAGGGCCGCTGTTCCGGGCCGTGCTGCTCCGGATCGACGACGACCGGCACGTGCTGTCGCTGACCATGCACCACACCGTCTCCGACGGGTGGTCCCTCGGCATCATCGCCGGCGAGCTGGCCACGCTCTACGACGCCGTCCTCGGCGGCCGTCCCTCGCCGCTGCCCGAACTGCCCGTCCAGTACGGCGACTACGCGCGCTGGCAGCACGGCCGGATGACGGACCCCGACAACGACGACATCCGGTACTGGCGCCGGCAACTCGACGGTGTGGCCAGCGTCCTGGAGGTGCCCGCCGACCGGCCACGGCCGCCCGTGCAGACGTTCGACGGCGCGGTCAGCACCCGCGTCCTGCCGCCGCAGGCCGCCGACGAGCTGCGCCACTTCAGCCAGGCCCGGGGCGCCACCCTGGCCATGACGGTGCTGGCCGCGCTGAAGGCCCTGCTCTGGCGCTACACCGGCCAGGCCGACATCTGCGTCGGCACCCCGGTCGCCGGGCGGGTCCGCGCCGAACTCGAACCGATGGTCGGCTTCTTCGTCAACATGCTGCCGTTGCGGACGCTGCTCGACGGCGACTGGACCTTCGAGGAACTGCTCGGGCAGGTACGGCGTACGGCGCTGGGGGCGTACGACCACCAGGAGGTGCCGTTCGAGCGCCTCGTCGACCTCGTCGACGTACCCCGCGACCTCAGCCGGAACCCCCTGTTCCAGGTGATGTTCAACATGCTGAACGTCCCCGAACAGGACCTGCGGACAACCGGGCTGCGGATGGTCCAGTTCGCCGTCGAGCCGGGCATCGCCCAGCAGGACCTGGCCCTGTACGCGTACGAGGTGGCCGAGGGGCTGCGGTTCCGGCTGGAGTACAACACCGACCTGTTCGACGCGGCGACCGCCGAGCGGATGATGGGACACCTGGAGACGCTGCTCGCCGCCGCCGTCGCCGACCCCGGCGTCCGGCTCGCGGACGTGGCCATCCTCAGCCCCACCGAGCTGGCCCGGGTGGCCGAATGGAACGACACCGCCACCGCGCTCGACTGGGCCACGCAACGACCGGACGGGCGGCGGGTGCCGACCCTCGTCGAGCTGATCGAACACCAGGCCGCGACGAACCCCGACCGGCCCGCCGTGACGTTCGGGACGACCACCATCACCTACGCCGAGCTCAACGCCCGGGCCAACCGGCTCGCCCACCGGCTCCGCCGGACCGGGGTCGGCCCCGACGTCACCGTCGCCATCTGCCTCAACCGCTCGCACGAGCTGCCGGTCACGCTGGTCGGCGTGCTCAAGGCGGGCGGCGCGTACGTCCCCGTGGACCCCGACTACCCGATCGAGCGGCAGCGGTACGTGCTGGCGCACAGCGACGCCGCGGTGCTGGTCACCGAGGCAGTCCTCGCCGACCGGTTCGCCGGATACGCGGGCGCGGTGGTGCACAGCGGCCCGGCGTTCCTGGGCACCGAGCCGGACAGCGACCCCGAGCCGCTGGCCGGGCCGGACGACCTCGCGTACGTGATCTACACGTCCGGGTCGACGGGACGCCCCAAGGGCGTACGGGTGACCCACGGCGCCGTCGTCAACACCCTGGCCGCCATGCGGGAGCGGCCGGGTCTGACCGGCGACGGCACCATGCTCGCGATGGCCAGCTTCGCCTTCGACATGTCGGTGCCGGAGCTGTTCCTGCCCCTCGTGGTCGGCGCCCGGATGCTGCTGGTGGGCCGGGACGTCGCCTACGACGCGACGCGGCTGGCCGAACTGCTCGCCGCGGAAGGGGTCACCCTGGCCCAGGGCACCCCGGCGACCTGGCGGCTGCTAATCGAATCCGGCTGGCCCGGACTGCCCGGCCTGACGGCCGTGTGCGGCGGCGAGGCGGTGTCCGCGCCGCTGGCCCGGCAGTTGGCCGAACGGGTCGGCGCGTTGTGGAACCTCTACGGCCCGACCGAGGCCGCCGTGTGGTCCACCATGGAGCGTATCGAGCCCGCCTTCACGCACCTCACCATCGGCCGGCCGATCGGCAACATGCGCGTCTACGTGCTCGACCCGCAGTTGTCACCCGCCCCCGTGGGCGTACTGGGTGAGCTGTACCTCGGCGGTGCGGGGCTGGCCCGCGACTACCACGGCGACCCGACGCTGACCGCACAGCGGTTCGTGCCGGACCCGAACGGCTGCGGCCGGCTCTACCGCACCGGCGACCTCGGCCGCTACCTGGCCGACGGCCGCATCGAGTTCGTCGGCCGCAGCGACTCCCAGGTGAAGGTGCGCGGATTCCGCATCGAACTCGGTGAGATCGAGGCGGTGCTGCGCCGCCACCCGTCGGTACGGGACATCGCCGTCGTGGTCCGCGAGGACGCGGGCGAGAAGACCATCGTGGCCTACCTGACGCTGACCACGGGGGCGGAGCCCGGCGATGACGCCGATCAGGGGGCGACGGGGGACGTCACGGCCGACTTCGACGTCGACCCGGCGCCGTGGCGGGCCTTCGCCCGTACCTACCTGCCCGACTACATGGTGCCGTCCGCGTTCGTGGTGCTCGACCGCATGCCGCTCAACGCCAACCGCAAGGTCGACCGCGCGGCCCTGCCCGCACCCCGCCGCGGCGGCGCCACCGTCGGCGCCGCCCCACCCGACACGCCGCTGCGCAAGGCGCTGGCCGAGCGGTGGGCGGCGGTGCTCGGCTACGACAGCGTCGGCATCGACGACGACTTCTTCGACCTCGGCGGCGACTCCTTCAAGGCCATCAAGGCGCTGGCCGGCAACGACCCGGCGATCAGCGTCCTCGACCTGTTCCGCCACCCGACCATCCGGTCGTTGACCGAGCACCTGGACGCGACCGGGGGCTCCGTCGGACGGCTGCTGCACGAGCTGACCCCCGCGCGACCGGCGGTGCCGACGCGGTTGACGCTGCTGTGCGTACCGTTCGGCGGCGGCAGCGCGATCACCTTCCAGCCGCTGGCCGACGCCCTCCCACCGGGCGTGTCGCTGTACGCCCTGGAGCGGCCCGGACACGACATCAACCGCCCGGACGAACCCCTGCTCGACCTGGACGAGCTGGTGGGCCGCTGCGTCACCGAGGTCGTCGAGGGGATCACCGGCCCGGTGGCCGTGTACGGGCACTGCGTGGGTGGTTCCGTCGCGGTGGAGCTGGGCCGCCGGCTTGAGGCGGCCGGCGTCGAGGTGACCAGCGTGGTCATCGGCGCCCACTTCCCCGCCCCGAGGCTGCCCGGCCGGCTGTTCGCCTGGCTGCGGCGGTGGTTCCCGGTGGAGCGCTGGACGTCGAAGCGGCGCACCCTGGAAGGGCTGCGCGCGCTGGGCTTCTTCACCGACGTATTCGAGGAGCACGAGAAGGACTTCGTGATGGGCGTGGTCCTGGCCGACTCCACGATGGGCGAGGACTACTACACCGACGTCTACGCCAACGGTCTGCCCCGGAAACTGTCGGCACCGATCGTCTGCGTCGCCGGCACCGGTGACCGCGCCACCGAGCTGTACCAGGAGCGGTACCTGGAGTGGGAGTTCTTCTCCGACCGGGTGTCGCTGGAGGTCATCGAGGGCGCCGGACACTACTTCGCCAAGCACCAGCCCGACGAGTTGGCGAAGATCATCGTGGCGAGCTGCGGCGTGACGCCCCTGGCCGCAGCGCCGCAGCCAGCCGCCGCGTCCACGCTGCCGCGGGAGCAGCCGCAGACGAAGGCGGCGAACCGTGCGACCGTCCCGACCGCACCGGACGCCCACCGGCCCGCCGCGCAGCGTGCGATGCCCAGCCTGACGGTGTTCTACCTGATCGCGATCGGTCAACTCGTCTCGCTCATCGGCAGCGGCCTGACCGGCTTCGGCATGAGCCTCTGGGTCTACCAGCAGACCCGGTCGGTCTCGCTGTTCGCCACGGCCACCGTCCTGGCGCTGCTGCCCGCCGTGGTCCTCTCCCCCATCGCCGGTGCGCTGGCCGACCGGTGGAACCGACGGCTGATCATGATCCTCGCGGACTCCCTGGCCGCCGCCGGCACGGTGAGCCTCGCCCTCCTCCTGTGGTTGGGGCAGCTCCACCTCTGGCACGTGTTCACCGCCATCACCGTCACCGCGGTGGCGACCGCCTTCCAGCAACCCGCCTACCTGGCGGCCGTCACGCAACTGGTACCGAAGCGCTACTACGGGCGCGCCAACGGCATCGTCTCCCTCGGCACGGCGACCAGCACCGTGCTGGCACCGCTGGTCGGCGGTGCGCTGGTGATCGCGGTCGGACTGCGCGGGATCGTCGTCATCGACCTGCTCACCTTCGCCATCGCGGTCACCGTCATGATGTCCGTCCGCTTCCCGGACACCCTGTTCGTCAAGCGCGAGGAGCCGTTCCTGCGGGAGGTCCTGGGCGGCTGGCGGTTCATCACCCGCCGGCACGGCCTGGTCGCGTTGGTCGTGCTGACCGCGTCGCTGAACTACTTCTTCTCCATGGTGGAGGTCCTGGTCACACCGCTGACCCTGTCGTTCGGCGACCCGGCGGTGCTCGGCAAGGTGCTCGCCGCCAGCGGGATCGGCATGGTCGTCGGCTCGGTCCTCATGGGCGTGTGGGGCGGCACGGCCCGACGCACCACCGGCATCCTGGCCAGCGTCGTGCTCCTCGGCGCGTCGCTGCTCACCGTCGGCCTGCACCCGAGCCCGCTGTTCCCGGCCGTCGGCCTGTTCGGGATGGGTCTTGCCACGGCGCTGGTGAACACGCACTGGCTGGCCATCGTGCAGGCCAAGGTAGGTCTCGACCTCCAAGGACGGGTGCTGTCGATGGGCCAGATGCTGTCCTGGCTGATGGTGCCGGCCGGTTTCCTCACCGCCGGCCCGCTCGCCGAGCACGTGTTCACCCCGATGGTGTCGCCCGACGGTGTGCTGGCCGCCGTCGTCGGCACCGGACCGGGCCGCGGCATGGCCCTCGCGGCAGTCGTGGCCGGACTCTGCGCGCTCGCCCTTGCCGCCGCCGGCATCGCCTACCGACCGATCCGCGACGTCGAGAACGAACTTCCCGACAACGACCCCGGCAGCGTCATCCTCGCCGACAAGGACCGCCTGCAGGAGGCGGCCGACCGCCAGCTCGCGCTGCACCGGACCGGCCGGCGATGAGCGCGCCCGACCTGCCGGCCCGGCGGACGCCTGGCCGCTGCCGCGGGGCATGCGTACGCTGCCGCTACACGTGGAGCGGCACAACGCCGACGCCCTGGCCCGGCCGCTGGAGGCCGATCGACGTGGGTTAGCCGGGCGTCGCAGGCGGCCCGACTGAAGCTGGCTGGTTTTCCGCCCCCTCTTTACGGCCGCGCGGGCGCTGCCGCTCAGAGACGTAGGACGGGACGGGCCGGCCGACCCGCGTCGACCGGCCCACCGCTTCGCGTCTCAGACGGTCGGCTGACCCGGCTGCCCCTGCGGCTGGCCCTGCGGCGCCGGCTGGCCATAGCCGAACTGGCCCGGGGGCGGCCCGGCGACCTGCTGCGCCGCGGCCTCCTCCTGGGCCTGCTTGCGCGCCTTGACCGCCTGCACGATCAGCAGGATCGGCAGGACGAACGCGTAGAAGAAGATCCGGTACTCGCCGCCGTCGAAGAGAAAGAACAGGTAGAAGCCGTAGCAGAAGAAGGCGATACCGGCGACGACGCTGGCGATCCTGGCGAGGGTGGACTGCTGCTTGATCGCCAGGCCGACGACGACCATCGCGATGCCGCTGAGCATCAGCAGGAGGGTGTAGATGAGAAAGAACATGTGATTCCTGTCAATCAGCTGAAAGGTGCCGGCACACGATAGAGGAGCCGTCACCGTCGCGCTGCCCCGTTGCCTGTGGCAACCGCCACCTCACTTGAGCTGGCCGGCGGTGAGGCCGGTCTGGATCTGCCGCTGGAACGCCACGTAGACCACCAGCACCGGCAGCGTGGCGATGGTCAGGCCGGCGAACAGCCCGCTGAAGTCACCCTGATAGCCCTGGCTCACGGCCAGTGCCGTGAGGCCCTGGGCCAGCACGTACTTCGAGTCGTCGCCCTGCATGAGCACCTGCGGCAGGATGAACTGGTTCCAGTGGCTGAGGAAGTTGAAGATCGCCACACTGATCAATCCCGGACGCGCCATCGGAAGCATCACCCGGAAGAAGAGCCGGAAGTGGCCGCAGCCGTCGATCAGGGCCGCCTCCGCCACCGCGGTCGGCAGGGTACGGAAGAACGCGGTCAGGAAGAACACCGTGAACGGCAGCGAGTACGCCGCGTACACCAGCATGAGACCGGTCCAGGTACCGAGCAGACCGGAGTTGCGGACCACGAAGAACAGCGGCACGAGGGCGAGGAAGACCGGGAACATCATGCCGCCGACGAACAGGTAGTAGGCCAGCTGACGGCCGCGGAACTCGTAGCGCGCGAAGACGTACGCCGCGGTCGCGCCGAGCAGCATCGTCAGCGTGAGCGAACCGGCCACCACGATGGCGCTGTTGAGGAAGTACCGGCCGATGTGCGCCTCGGTCCAGGCCCGGGCCCAGTTCTCCAGGCGCAGCGCGCCGGGCAGCCCCCACGGGTCGGAGAGGATCTCGCCGTCGCTCTTGAACGAGCTGAGGAACATCCACAACAGCGGCAGCACGGTCAGCGCGCCCCAGACCAGCAGGAAGGAGTGCGACGCGACCTTCACCACGCCCAACTCGCGGCGGGGCGGCCCCGGGTCGCGGCGGCTCGGGCCAGGGTCCGCGCCCGTCGTGGTGGGCCTGTCCAGTGTGGTCATGAGTATTCGATCCGCTCGCGCCGGGCGGCCCGCAGCGCCAGCACCGCCACCGTAAGGGTCAGGAAGAACATCACCACGCCGATCGCCGAGGCGTACCCGAACTTGCTCTCACTGCCGAACGCGGTCTCGTACATCCGCAGCCCGATGACGTCGGAGGAGAAGTTGGGTCCACCGTTCGTCATCTGCTGGACGAGGATGAAGCCGTCCAGCGCGGCGATGGCCAGGTAGATCCAGGCGACCTGCACGGTGTCCCAGAGCAGCGGCACGGTGATCCGGCGCAGCGTGACCCAACGGGACGCGCCGTCGAGCAGGACCGCCTCGTAGATGTCGCGCGGGATGGCGGACATCGCCGCGCCGAAGAGCACCACGTAGAAGCCGACGTTGCTCCACACCATCACCGCCAGGACGCACCAGAAGGCGGTCCGCGGGTCGCCGAGCCAGGTCGGGGCGGGCAGTCCGACGGCGCGTAGCGCGCCGTTGAGCAGGCCGTTGTTCGGGTGGTAGATCTCCCGCCAGAGCAGCGCGATGATCACCACCGAGAGCACCTGCGGGAAGAAGTACACCAGCCGGTAGAAGGCGCTGCCGCGGACCCCGGTCACGCCGGCGCGGTCGCCACGGCCGCCCATCGACAGCATGGTGGCGAAGAACAGGCCGAGAACGATGGTCAGCACCGGCACCACGGCGAGCAGGATGGCGTTGTTGCCGATCGCGTTCCACACCCGGTCGTCGTGCAGCATGGTGCGGAAGTTGGCCAGGCCGACCGGGTCGGCCTGGGCCGAGTAGCCCAGCCAGTTCGTCGTCGAGATCTGGAACGCCTGCAGGTACGGCGAGATCACGAACAGGACGTAGAGCGCCAGCGGTGGCACCAGGAACGCGATGATCAGCGGGTACTTGCCATGTCGCACGACGGGAATCCTTCTCCAACCGGCCAGGGGTGGGGGCGGGCGGGTGCCCGCCCCCGCCGAAGGGCTAGGCGGCCCGCTTGTACTTCTTGATCGAGCTGTCCTGGGCGATCGAGTCGGCGCCCTTCTGGCACTGGTCGAGGAACTCGTCCGGGCCGATCCGCCCGCTGAAGAACTCGCCACACGCGGCGTCGACGAGTTCCCGCTCCAGCTTGCGGTAGTAGTTGTTGTAGACCCAGTTGAAGCCGTTGGAGCCGGACGCGTCCAGCGCCTTCGACACGGTGTCCAGGCCGAACGGCAGCTCGACGCCCTCGGTGGCGCCGGCGACCACGGGCAGGCTGGAGACCTTCTTGGTGAAGTCCTGGGAGCCCTTCTTGGAGAGCATCACCCGCAGGTACTCCAGGCCGCCGGCGACGTTCTTGGCCTTGGCCGGGACCATGAACGGCTCGCCCGCGGTGCCCCGGATCGCCTCGAACGGCAGCTTGTCGCCGCTGCCCAGGCTGGGTGTGGGCGCGATGGACATGTTGAAGCCGGCCGGGGTGACCTTCGCCTGCTCGTTCTCCAGCCAGGAGCCGCAGGAGATGAAGGCGGCCTTGCCCTGGCACCAGGCCGTCTGCGACTGGATGTGGTCCAGGCCCGGCGAGCCGTCCAGGATGTACTTGTCCTTGACGATCTGGTGCCACGCGTCGGCGGCCGCCTTCATCGCGTCGGACTTCCACGCGTTCGGCTCGAGGTTGTCGATCGCCATCGCCACGGACGGGCCGCCGAACTTGATCGCGGTGGCGATCAGCGGCCAACTCATGTAGCGGGGGTGCTTGCCCGCGTACGTCCACGGCGCGATGCCGGCGGCCTTGATCTGCTTGCAGAGCGCGATGTGGTCGTCCCAGGTCTTGCCGTACTGCCAACCCCGCTCCGTGAAGAGCTTGGTGGAGTACCAGATGCCGTACGCGGTGTACGTGTAGTTGAGGACGAGGAACTTCCCGTCGTACGAGCCGACCTCGACGGTGCCGGGCAGCAGCGTGTCGCGCACCTTCTTGCCGGGGATGTCGAGGCTCGGGGCGTCGAGCAGTTCACCCAGGTCGGCGATGGCGTTCTGGCTGACCAGGCCGTTGAAGTCGATCTGGCCGGCGCCGGAGTTGTTCACCACGTCCGGCGGGTTGCCGTCGACGAAGCGCGGCTGGAGGGTCTTGTTGATCTCCTGCGTCGCGGCGTGCTTGATCTCGGCCTTGGGGTACTTCTCCTTGTACATGGCCTCGTGGGCCTTGGCGTACTCCTCGCCGAAGCCGCCGTTGAAGATCACCACCTCGAGCGGGGCGTCCTCCTTGACACCGAGCGGGTTCTGCTCGCTCTTGGCGCCCTTGTAGCCGGCGTCCTTCTTGTCGTCGCCGCCGGAGGTGGCGCAGCCGGCGAGCAGGCCGGCGGCGGGGGTGGCCAGCAGACCGGCGGCGGCGGTGCGCCGGAGGATCTCACGCCTGTTCATCGCATCTCCTCGGTTCGGGTACGGGCGGCCCGCCGAGGACTGGGGGAACGGCGGCCGCGGCGTCGAGGCACGGGTGGTGGGGTCATCTGTTGCTTGTCTTCAGTTCTCTAGATCTTGCTGAAGAATTTCTACGGCAGTGCGGCGCAGACCACAAGACCCGACGACCGAACCGTTATCACCACACGCCGGCAACGGCTGGCCTAGCCTGAGCACATGCGCCGCCTGCGGCAGCTCGCCGAGCGCACACCGCCCGGACGGGAGCGCTACGCCGACCTGCTCCGGGCGCTCGCCATCATCCTGGTCGTCCTCGGCCACTGGATCATCAGCGTGATCGGGCGCGACCAGGCCGGCCGGCCGACCGGGCAGTCCGCCCTGGGCTACCTCCCCTGGGCCTGGCCGCTGACCTGGGTGCTCCAGGTGATGCCGGTCTTCTTCCTGGTCGGTGGCTACGCCAACGCCGCCGCGCTGACCTCCTGGCGGTCACGGGGCCGACAACTCCAGCTCGGCGCGTCTGCCGCCGCGCCGCGACCTGGGGCCGTCGGCGGGGACGCCACCGGTTGGCTGATCGACCGCAGCAGCCGGCTGATCCGCCCGACCACCGCGCTGCTGGTGATCCTCGCGATCGGTGGGGCGATCGCCTGGCTGAACGGCGTCGACCCCACCCAGATCCGTACGGTGGTCTGGTTCGCCACCATCCCGCTCTGGTTTCTCGTCGCCTACCTGGTGATGGTTCCGCTGGCCCCGGCCATGTACGCGCTGCACCGCCGCTTCGGGCTGGTCGTACCGCTGGTGCTGGTCGGGCTGGTCACGCTCGGCGATCTGGGCCGGATCCTCGGCCCGGCCAACCTCGCCACCGCCAACTACCTGTTCGGCTGGCTGGCCATCCACCAGCTCGGCTTCGCCTGGTACGACGCCCGGAGCGGGAGCCCCGTCGAACCGGGTCACGACCGTCCCGGACTGCACCGGCGGCGGCTGCCCACCTCGCGGCGGGCCGGGGCGGTGCTGCTGCTCGTGGGGCTGGTCGCACTGGTGTTGTTGACCCACGTCGGACCGTATCCGGTGGCGATGCTGAACGTGCCGGGCGAGCGCCTGAACAACACCGCCCCGCCCAGCGTGGCGCTACTCGCGGCGGCCACCGCGCAGCTCGGCCTGATCCTGTTGCTGCAGAACCACGCCCGGCGGTGGCTACGCCGCAGCGGCCCCTGGCAGGCGGTGATCGCGGTGAACTCCGTGGTGCTGACCGTCTTCCTCTGGCACCTGACCGCCGCCGTCCTGCTGGTCGGCCTGTTGAACGCCCTGGGCGTGCTGCCCACCCCGCAAGTCGGAACAGCGGCCTGGTGGGCCTGGCGGGTGCCCTGGCTGCTCGCCCTGGCGGTGGTGCTGGCCGCGCTGGTCGCCGTGTTCGGCCCGATCGAGGCCCGCACCCGCCGGCACGGCAGGGTGCGCACCAGCCGCCCCGTCCAGACCGCGCTGGTGGCGATCGGCTACGCGGGCGTGACCGTCGGGCTGCTGATCAACAGCCTGACCCCGAAGAGCGCGGCCGAGCCGCTGGGGCTGCCCGCCCCGACGCTGGTGGCGTACCTGGTCGGGGCGGGACTGCTGCGACTGCTCAGGTCTGGGTGGGGAAGCCGAGGTTGACCCCGCCGTGCCGCGGGTCGAGCCAACGGCTGGTGACCACCTTGCCCCGGGTGTAGAAGGCCACCCCGTCGGCGCCGTGCGCGTGCAGGTCACCGAAGAGCGACGCCTTCCAGCCCCCGAACGAGTAGTACGCCATCGGCACCGGGATCGGCACGTTGACGCCGACCATGCCGACCTCCACCTCGTGCTGGTACCGCCGGGCGGCCCCGCCGTCGTTGGTGAAGATCGCCGTGCCGTTGCCGTACGGGTTGGCGTTGACCAGCTCGACCGCCTCGTCGTACGAGCCGACCCGGACCACACAGAGCACCGGGCCGAAGATCTCGTCGGTGTAGATCGACATCGCCGGGGTGACGTGGTCGAAGAGGGTCGGGCCCAGCCAGAACCCCTCCGCCGCCCCGTCCGGGGTGACGTCCCGCCCGTCCACCACCGGCACCGCGCCGACCGCGATCCCGGACTCCACGTAGCCGCGGACCCGCTCGGCGTGCGCGGCGGTGACCAGCGGCCCCATGTCGCAGCCCCGCCGGCCGTCCCCGGTGCGCAGCCCGGCCAACCGCTGCGCGATCTTCTCGACCAGCGCGTCGGCGACCGGCTCCACCGCGACCAGCGCGGAGATCGCCATGCACCGCTCCCCCGCCGAACCGAAGCCGGCGTTGACCGCCGCGTCGGCGGCCAGGTCCAGGTCGGCGTCCGGGAGCACCACCATGTGGTTCTTCGCCCCGCCCAGCGCCTGCACCCGCTTGCCGGCCAGCGAGGCGCGCTGGTGCACGTAGCGGGCGACCGGGGTGGAGCCGACGAACGACACCGCCTTCACGCCCGGATGGTCGAGCAGCGCGTCGACCGCCTCCTTGTCGCCGTTGACCACGTTGAGCACCCCGTCCGGCAGGCCCGCCTCGCTGAACCACTCGGCCAGCAGCAGCGCCGCGCTCGGGTCCTTCTCGCTGGGCTTGAGCACCACCGCGTTGCCACAGGCGACCGCCACCGGCACGAACCACAGCGGCACCATCGCCGGGAAGTTGAACGGCGAGATCACCGCCACCACGCCGAGCGGCTGGCGCAGGCTGTACGAGTCGACCTCGGTGGAGACGTTCTCGCTGAAGCCGCCACGCAGCGCCGACGGGATGCCGCAGGCGTACTCGATCACCTCCAGGCCGCGCTGCACCTCGCCGCCGGCGTCCGCGAGCACCTTGCCGTGCTCGGCGGTGATCACCTCGGCCAGTCGGTCCCGTCGGGCGTTGACCAGCTCCCGGAACGCGAACAGCACGGCCGTCCGCTTGGCCAGGGAGGCGTCCCGCCAGGCCCGCACGGCCCGCTCGGCGGACTCCACCGCACCCGCCACGTCCGCGGCCGAGGCCAGCTCGACCAGCGCGGTACGCCGACCGGTGGCCGGGTCGAAGACGTCCCCGCGCCGCTCCGAGTCGCCGCCCACCCGCTTGCCGTCGACAAAGTGCCCGATGACCGGCACGTCGTTCCCCGTGCTCACGCCGGCACCGCCGACTGTGCGCAGGAGCGGATCGCGTCGACCAGGATGGCCAGCCCCTCCCGGGCCTCGTCCTCGGTCAGCGTCAGCGGCGGGCCCATCCGCACCACGTTGCCGTACAGGCCGCCCTTGCCGACCAGCAGGCCACCGGCCCGGCACGCCTCGAAGACCCGGGCGGTGAGCGCCGGATCGGGTTCGGTGGTGCCCGGGCGGACGAACTCGACGCCGAGCATGAGGCCCTTGCCGCGTACCTCGGCGACGCAGGCGAGGTCGGCCGTCGCGGCGCGCAGGCCGTCGCCGAGGATCGCGCCGACCCGCTCGGCGTTGGCCTGCAGGTCGTGTTCGAGCAGGTAGTCCAGGACCGCGCTGCCGGCGGCCGTGGAGATCGGGTTGCCGCCGAAGGTGGAGAAGCTGATCGCCGGCACCGACTCCAACACGTCGGCCCGCCCGACGACGCCGGCCAGGGCGAACCCGTTGCCGATGCCCTTGGCGAAGGTGAGCAGGTCCGGGGTGACGCCGTGCGCCTGGTAGCCCCAGAAGTGCTCGCCGGTGCGACCCCAGCCGGTCTGCACCTCGTCGCTGATCAGCAGGATGCCGTGCTCGTCGAGCACCTTCTTCCAACCCGCGAAGAGCCCGTCCGGGCCGTGCACGAACCCGCCGACGCCCTGGATCGGCTCCGCGATCAGGCAGGCCACGTCGCCGGAGGTCTGGGTGGCGAGCACCTCGCGCAGGTCCTCCACCGCGGCGTCGATCCGGTCGTCGGAGTCGAGCCGGGCCAGCAGGCCGCGCAGCCGCTCACCGGAGTGCAGCCAGGCCACCTGCAACGGGTTGAGCGCGCTCGCCGACCAGCTCCGGTTGCCGGTCACGCCCATCGCCGCGTACGACCGGCCGTGGTAGCTGTTGCGCACCGCGAGGATCTGGTGCGAACGGCGGTAGTTGGTGGCGACCAGCAGCGCCGCCTCGTTCGCCTCGGTGCCCGAGTTGGTGAAGAAGACCCGCGCGTCGGGGATGCCGGAGACCCGGGCGATCTTCTCGGCCAACTCCACCTGCTGCCGGATCAGATAGAGCGTGGAGCTGTGCACGATCCCGGTCCGCAGCTGCCGCTCGACCGCCTCCCGGATCTCCGGGATGTCGTAACCGATCATGTTGGTCAGCACGCCACCGAAGAAGTCCAGGTAGCTGCGGCCCTGCGCGTCGGTCACCCGACGGCCGGAGCCGGAGACCAGCTCGATCGGTTCGGCGTAGTAGAGCGGCATCCAGGACGGAAGCACGGCCCGGTGCCGGGCCAGCAGGTCGTCGGAGGTCATCGTCGCACCCTTCAGCGGCGTCAGGTCCTCGCACGCTCTCACCGCCCGGACGACAGGGACAACTGCCACTGTGTAGCGCAGCGCCCGCCGCCGCCTGACACCACGTCAACCACCGTCGGCGGCCCCCTCTCCGAGGGCCCGACCCGGGCGGCCACGATCCACGACGACCGGTGTCGGCGTACGGACGCGCGGTAGCATCCGCCGGGTGCGGACGCAGGAGGTGGCGCTGCCGGGCGGCGCGGCGGACACGACCGACGGGCGACTCGGGGCGGGGGTACGCGCCTGGGTGGAGTCGCCGCCGCTGCGCGCCCTGGTCGGGCGGTTCGGCGGCGACTGGCCGGCCGGCGACCTGTCGGCGGTGCTGGCCGCGCTGGACGACTTCTCCGCCCGACACTGGGACTTCCGGCAGGGGCGGGAGCGCCCCGACGCCCGGGAACCGGCCTTCGACCCGGCCACCGTCCGGCTGGTGCTCGACGCGGCGGCGACGCTGGGCATGGTCCGGGCCGCCCCACCGGCCCTGCCCCGCTACGTGCACCTGCTGGTGCTCGGCGGACTGGCGCACGCCTGCCTGCGGCGCACCGCGTACGCCGCACACCTGGTGCGTACGGTCGCCGGGATCTCCGGCGAGGTGGCGGCGCTGGGCAGCTGCCGGGCGCTCTCCCCGGCCGAGTCGCGGCTGCTCGCCGACGCCGGGACAACCGACTGCGCGACCGAGGTGGACGCCCTCGACGCCGGAGTGCGCGCCGCGTTCGGGGTGAGCGCGCCGAGCGAGGAGACCGGCGAGGAGGCGGACCACCCGCACCGGGCCTGGTCCTCGCGCACCTACCGGCCGGCCGGCCTGCCCCCGGTCCGCGTCCTCGCCGCCCCGTCCAGCGAGCCGGACCGGCGCCGGGCGCACACCGCCGACACCCAGCGCTTCTGGGCCGAGCACATCCGGCTGCGCCCCGGCGACCCGGTGCTGATGGTGACCGCGCCGATCTACGTGCCGTTCCAGCACTGCGACGCGTTGCGCACCCTCGCCGTGCCGTACGGCTGCGGGATCGACACGGTCGGCGTCGACCCGGCGCTGGCCACGCTGGCGGGCGTGCCGGAGCCGACGCTGACCCCGGGCCGCTACCTCCAGGAGATCCGCTCGGCCATCCGGTCGATGCGCGCCCTGCACACCGCCCTGCCAGCCGCCTGAAACCCGGATGGCCGGAAACCCGGCTGCGCCCGCCGACCCGGCCCCGGTAGCCTTCCGGCACGGCGAGGACGGCTCCGGGCGCGCTTCCTTCTCGAATCTTTCGCAGAGACCTAGCGCGCCCGATCTCCGTCCTCGCCGCTTCGGCTACAGAGGGTGACGGCGATGACGCGACCGACGGCTCCGACCACGACCGCCGGCGTACACCCGGTCGCGGTGGCCCTGGTCCGCCGCGCCGGCCTGGTCGCCACCGGCCTGCTGCACGGCGGGCGCAAGGTCCGCCGCGCCGGTCGTCGGCCGGTCGGCACCGCCGAGGCCGTGACCGCGCTGGAGGCGGACGTCCTCGCCCTCGGCTGGCTGATCGGCCCCCGGCTGCGCGCCGCGCTGGCCGCGCTGCCCGCCGAGCGGCTCGCCGCGGTCGGCCACGGCCTGCTGGCCACCCTGGAGACGGCGGTCGGCGCGCACGCCCCGCACGTCCCGCTGTTCAAGGACTTCCCCCGCCGAGTACCCGCCGACACGCGGGAGCTGCACGTCCGGCGCATGTTCGCGCTGCTCCTGCAGCAGCCGGAGCAGCCCTGTGTGCTCTGCGGTCGGGTCCGCACCGTCCAACCGGTGTCGCCCTGCGCCCACCTGACCTGCGTCGCCTGCTGGGACGAGGGCTACACGGCCTGCCCGATCTGCCACCGCCGAATCACCGACGGGCCCTTCCTGCCGGTCGTCGCACCCCCGAGCGGCGGTCGTACCCTGCCGCTGCCCCGCCGCGCCGAGGTGCTGGAACTGGCCGACGACGTCGACCGCGCGGTGCACCAGGCGCTCGGCGCGCTGCTGGCCCGGCGTACCCCGCTCTCCCCCACCGACCAGCGCGACCTGTTGGCCCTGGTCGACCACGCCGGCCCGGCCGAGCCGGCCTGGCTGCCCGACGAGGTGCCCGTCCGGGAGACCCGGGCGCTGTTGCTGGACCGGCTGCTCACCGGGCCGGTCGACCCGGCCCGCACGGCGGCCCTGCTGGACCGGTACGTCACCACCGCCACCGACGTGCTGCGGCTGCTCGCGGTCCGCGACGGTGGCGACCCGGGGCTGGTGGAGCCGCCGAAGCGGCGCGGCTCGCCGCCCCGCCCGCTGCGCCGGGCGCTGCTGGCCCGGCTGGACGCGCTCGGGCTGCCCGCCCTGCTGGCGGACCTGCCCCGGCACCGGGACCGCTGGCTCGCCGCCGCCGAGAACCTGCACCCGTTCGAGCAGCCGGCCCGGCACCCGGAGGCGGCCACCGCCTTCGCCGTGCTGCGCCGCACCACGGTCGCCCCGGACAGCCGCCTCGGCCGGGTCGTCGCCGAGGTGGTGGCCGCGTACGCGCCGCTGGTCCGGCCGGCGGCGGGTCGGCTGCACGCCGCGTCCCCGGCCGCCCGGGTGGAGGCCGCCCTGGCCGACGGGGACGTCGACGCGGCCGTCGACCTGCTCGCCCGCCGGCCGGGTGAGCTGCTGCGGCGGACCGTCGCGCTGGCGGCCCGTGGGGGCGACCCCGAGCGGCTGCGCGCGGCGGTGGCGGAGGCCGCCCGTACCGTGTCGCCCGGCGTGCTGATCGCCGCCCTCGGCGCGGTACGCGCGGCGACCTGGCCGGCCGGCACCCGGCTCTTCTTCCCGCGCGGCGGCCGTGCCCGGCTCTGGGCCGAGCCGGACCGCCGCCCCCGGCTGCCCGCCCTCGTCGGAGGCGAGCTGGAGGACCTGCTGGTCACCGAGCTGCGGGACCGGGCGTCCCGGCTGCCCCGGGTCGACGTGGCGCTGGTGGACGCGGCGCTGGCCGACCTGACGGCGCCGTTCGCCGAGCGGACCGCCTCGGACGCGTTGGTCCGCCTGCCACGCGGCAGCGCCCGACCCCTGCCGGACGGTCGGCGGGTCCGGCTCTTCCTGCACTGGACCGAACCGGCCGGCACCCGCGTCGACCTGGATCTCTCCGTCGCGATGATCGCCGACGACGGCGGTTTCGTCGGCTGGTGCGACTACACCCGGCTGCGGTTCTTCGGGACGGCGGCGGTCCACTCCGGAGACCTGACCTCGGCGCCGGCCCCGCTCGGCGCGAGCGAGTTCGTCGACCTCGACATCCCCGACCTGACCCGGCGCGGGATCCGGTACGTGGCGATGGTGGTGTTCAGCTACAACGACGTGCCGTTCGAGGAGATGACCGACGCCTTCGCCGGGTTCATGGGCGACCCGGGCGACGGGGCGCCGTTCGAGCCGAAGGCGGTCGAGCAGCGGTTCGACCTCACCGGCCGTGTCAAGATCGCCACCCCGCTCCTGGTCGACCTGCGCTCCCGGACGATGCGCTGGATCGACGCCACCATGACCGGCACCGGTGACGAGCATTCGGTGGCCCGCTACTCGCGCACCCTCGCACGGCTCACCGTGGCCGCCGACGAGCACTTCGCCGCCGGCCGACGGGTGAGCCTGTGGGAGCTGGCCTGCTGGCACGCCGCCGGCCGGGCCGACACCGTGCTGGTCCGGAGCCGCGACGGCGCGCTCACCGGCTACCGCCGCACGGCCGGCGAGTCGGCGGCGGCCTTCGCGGGGCGGCTGACCGCGCTCGGGCCGGCCGACCAGGCGCCCACCGACGGGGTGCCGGCCGACGCCGAGCCGCGTTTCGCCGCGCTGGTCCGCGGCGACCTCCCGCTGCCCGCCGGGGCGCAGGCGTACGCGCTGCACCGGGCCGACCTGGACGCCGGGCGGGTCACCCCGCTCGACGCGGCCGACCTGGTCGCCGCCCTCGCGCCCCGGCGCTGACCCGGCTCGACGGAACCGGGCCGCCGCCAGGGCGCTCCGCCGGAGGTGCGCCCGACAGCACTCAGCGGGCGGTGTCGGCGACCGCCTGCGCGAACACCTCCGACCGGTGCTCGAAGTTGCGGAACCGGCCGTAGCTCGGGGCGGCCGGGGAGAGCAGCACCACCCCGCCGGCCGGGGTCAGCTTGCGGGACAGCCCCACCGCGGCGACCAGGTCCTCGGCCAGCTCGGTCCGCACCGCCGCCAGCCCGGCGAGCGCCTCGACGATCCGCGGGCCGCTGTCCGGGATGCCGATCACGGTGATCTCCCGCTCGGCCAGGTGGTCGCGCAACGGGGTGTAGTCCAGGCCCCGGTCGGTGCCGCCGACGATCACGGTCAGCGGCCGTCCCTCGTACGCGTCGATCGCGTGCATCGCCGCGTACGGGCTGGTGGCGAGGGTGTCGTCGACGAACGTGACGCCCGACGGGTCGGGGATCTCGGTGAGCCGGTGGGCCAGCCCCTGGAACCCGGCGACCGCCACGGCGAGGGTGTCCTTGCGGCCCGCCACGTCCACGCCGAGCGCGTCCAGCACGGCGAGGGCCACGCAGAGGTTGGTCTCGTTGTGTCGGCCCACCAGGGGCAGCACCCCGCGCGGGAACAGCGGCGTGTCCCGCAGGTGGAACCAGGGGGTGCCGTCCGGGCCGGAGGCGACGTGGGTGGTGTCCGGCAGGCCGGCCCGTACCGCGGCCCGGTCCCCCAGCTCCAGGGCGAGCCGCGGGTCGGCGCCGTTGACCACCACCGTGTGCGGGCCGTGCCCGAGCAGGTTGAGCTTGTCCCGGTAGTACTCCCGCTCGCCGCCGTGCGCGTCGAGGTGCTCGGGGAAGAGCGCGGTGACCACCGCCACCCGGGGCGAGTCGGTCAGGTCGGCGCACTGGTAGCTGGACAGCTCCAGCACGTACAGCTCGGCCTCGGGCAGGTCGAGCAGCGGCACCCCGATGTTGCCGCCGAAGACGTTCGGCCGGTCCATCGCGGTGAGCAGGTGGCTGATCAGGCTGGACGTGGTGCTCTTGCCCTTGCTGCCGGTGACCCCCACCGTCCGGTCGCCGTGGTCGGCCATCCAGAGCGCGCTGCCCTGGGTGACCGGTACGGCGCGGGCGCGCAGCTCGACCATCCACGGGTGGGTGCTCGGCACCCCCGGCGACCGGACCACCACGTCGGCGGCGGCCAGCCGGGCGAAGCCCTCCTCCCCGGTCACCAGCGGCGCGGCCGCGGCGACCGGCCCCTCCCAGGGCAGGCTGAGGAAGTTCGCGCTGTCGTCGACGGCGACCAGGCCGGCCGGGCCGTGCGCGGCGATCGCGGTCACCGCGGCTCGGCCCTCCCGGCCGGCTCCCCAGACGGCGACATGACGTCCACGCAGATCAGACAGGCGCACAGGCACTCCTCAGGGGTAGCGACGGCGGTCGGCGGGCACGGTCCGGCACAGCCGGACACGGCCGGACGAACCAGGGCTTAGTATTGCGCGTGCCCAACGAGCAGCTCCGGCGGATGGACGCCTTCACCTTCCCGTCCTACTCGATCGACCTCGCCACCGGCGAGGCGTTGTTCGACTACGCCCTGACCGGCCCGGACGGCGAGCAGCGGTTCACCGAGGCGATCACCCTCCCGCTGCCGGCCGAGCCGGTGTCGGACGAGACCGCGGCCACCCTCACCCGGGTCCTCGAACTGCTGCACGTCGTCGCCGGCGTCAGCTACTACAAGGCCGCCGCGCCGGGCCGGCTGGTGCTGCCGGCGCCGCTGGGCGCCGCCGCCGTCGAGCTGGTCACCGCCGTCTACACCAAGGGCCTCGCCGAGTACGCGTACCGCAACCAGCTGCCGCACGTACTGGAGCTGCGCCCGGAGGTGCCGGCCGGCGAGGTCGCCCCGCCCCGGGTGTACGACGACTCGGACCGCCGGCCGCTGTCCGCCGTCGGCGGGGGCAAGGACTCCATCGTCACCCTGGAGGCGCTGCGCCGGGCCGGCTTCGACCCGGTGCCCTTCTCGGTCAACCCCAACCACGTCATCGTCTCGGTCAACGAGGCGTCCGACCTGGTGCCCCTCGCCGCCCGGCGCCGGATCGACCCGGTGCTGTTCGACCTCAACGCGGCCGGCGCGCGCAACGGCCACATCCCGGTCACCGCGATCAACTCGCTGATCGCGGTCGCCACCGCCGTGCTGCACGGGCTCGGTCCGGTGGTGATGTCCAACGAGCGCTCGGCGTCCGACCCGAACCTGGTCTGGAACGGCCACGAGATCAACCACCAGTGGTCCAAGGGCGTCGAGGCGGAGGGGCTGCTGCGGTCCGCCCTGGCGGAGCACGCCGGGCTCACCGAGCCGTACTTCTCGCTGCTGCGGTCGCTGTCCGAGCTGCACATCGCCCGGCTCTTCGCCGAGATCGACCGGTACGACGCGGTGGTGACCAGCTGCAACGCCGCGTTCAAGCTGCGCGACGCGAGCGACCGCTGGTGCCGGGACTGCCCCAAGTGCCGGTTCGTCTTCCTGGCCATGGCGCCGTTCATGACCCGGGAACGGATCACCCGCATCTTCGGCGGCGACCTGCTCGCCGACCCCACCCAGATCCCCGGCTACCGGGAACTGCTCGGGGTGGACGGGCACAAGCCGTTCGAGTGCGTCGGCGAGGTCGAGGAGTCGGTGGTGGCGCTGAGCCTGCTCGCCCAGCAGGAGCAGTGGCGCGACGCGCCGGTGGTTCGCGCCCTGGTGGACGCGCTGCCGGACACCGCGTGGTCGGCCGCGGCCACCTCCGACGTCTTCACCCCCGGCGGTCCGAACTTCGTCCCGCAGCGGTACGCCGCCGCGCTCACCGCGCTGGCTTGGGCGTCTCTCCCCGGCTGATCGTCCAGCCATTTGGCCCGCCGCTCGACGGCTCAGGGCGTACTCGGGCCACCGGTGTGCGACGGCGACACCGGTGCCCGGCTCAGCTACGGCGGACCGCGTCCAGGGCGAGCAGGGCGACGTGTAGGGAGAGGCAGGCGTCGACCGAGTCGAGGTCGACGTCGAGGATCCGACCGATCCGGGCCAGCCGCTCGTAGAACGCCGGTCGGGACAGGTGCACCGCCGCAGCCGCAGCCGACTTGTTCCGGCCCGACTCCAGGTAGGCCCGGAGGGTGCCGAGCAACTGCTCCCGAGGGTGCTGGGCGTGGTACGCCAACAGCGCGCCGAGTTCCCGCTCGACGAAGGTCTGCACCCGGGGCTCGTCGCGCAGCAGATGCAGCAGACCGGCGAGGCCGACATGGGGCAACCGGAAGATCAGCAGATCGCGCCGGTCCCGGCGGGCTGCCTGGGCGATCTGCCTGGCCTCCACCAGCGACCGGCCGGCTTCCCGCAGGCTGCTCACACTGGAACCGGCGGCGACGATCACGGCGGCCGGACCACCCGCGGCGGCCGGGCGGAACGTACCGCCGACGGGCGAACGGGGCGCCGGCGGACGGGCCGGAGCGGCGTCGAGGCGTACCCGCCGCAACGCCGCCGCGAACGCGGCGAGTGCCTTCTCCTCCGCGGCCGGATCGGGCAGCGCGAGCAACGCCCCCACCGCATGGTCGTCCACGGCGCTGGTCAGGCCGGTGAGCTTGGCCTCCAACAGCGCGTGGCCGACCGCCTCGGCGAGGTCGCGCAGCCGGGCGGGACCGGCCTCCGGCCCGGCGTCGACGCCCGGCGCCGCCCCCTCCCCGACCGGCTCGTCGGCCCGGTAACGGACCACCACGCCGACCAGATGCCGGCGGTCCAGCGGCACGCCGAGCGCCTTGGCCCGCAGCGCCACCTCGTCCACCGGGCGGGAGTGATCGATCAGGGCGGTGAGCAGGGTGCGGTGGATCTGACGTTCCAACCCCTCGGCGTCACGGCGGATCAGCCGGCCCAGGGCGAGGGTGGAGGCGGCCCGCTCGACCAGGATGGTGAGCCGGGTGGGCGGGGCACCCGACCCGACGGCGTACGGGCCGGCGATCCGGCCGGCGAGCGCCACGTCGCCGCCCCGGTCGCCGTCGGTCCGCCCGGCCGGGGCGGCATCGGTGCGGACGGCACCGGTCGGGGCGGCCCGTGACTCGAAGCCGTCGTCGGCCGGCAGCGCCCGGCCGGTGGTCAGTTCCCCGCCGGCCGGCCAGCGCAGCAGCAACCGCCCCCAGTCCTGGCCGCGCGCGCCGACCGTGGTCACCAGCCACCCGCTGTCCGGGTCGTACGCGGTGCGCCCGCCCGGACGGATCCGCCGGGAGTGCTGCTCCCAGCGCTCCAGCAGCAACTCGGCGCTCTGCCCCGCCGGGTCGTACGCGAGCACCTGCCGGGACAGGTTCTCCAGCACCACGGGGCAGCCGGACAGGTCGGCGGCCTGCCGCACCACCTCGGCCGCGTCGGCGCCTTCCACGGACAGCTCGGTGAACCGCTGGTGGATCTCCTCGGTCGCTCGCAGCTCGGTGAGCTGGGCGTCCACGATCAGCGCGTGCACCGCCTCGGTGATCCGTACGAACGGGATGGCCCGGCGCAGCTCGACCAGGGGCAGCCCGCGCCGCTCGGCGGCGGCGGCCATCACCCGCGGCACCCCGCTGACGTAGCGGCGGCCCAGCTCGACCACGAGCCCGGAGACCCCGACGTCGGCCAGGTCGCCGATGAAGGCGCGCAGCCCGGCGTCGTCGGCCGGCAACCCGATGCCGGTGGTGAGCACCAGTTCGCCGCCGCCGAGCAGGGTGGCGATGTCCGGCACCTCGGCGGCGTGCACCCAGCGCACGGGCCGGTCCAGGCCCGCGTCGCCGGCGACCAGGCGCGGGGCGCCGTGGCGCACCGGCACCAGGGCGAGCACCTCACGCACGGTAGGGAACACGGGCGACACGCTACCCTGCGTCACCGTGATCTCGAAGAACCGGCCGGCGGGGATCAGCCCGGGTCGTCGCGGCCCAGCTCCCCGCAGGCGCAGGTGGAGCGGCGAGGCGAGGGTGAACAGGTCTGGTTCGGGTTTGGCCAGGCGTAACGGCCAGAGAATCGTGATCGGCGGAGTTGCGCGACGTGGGCTGGGCGGGGGGTGCTGGTGCCTTGTGACGGAGCGGTCCGCGACAGGCCACCAGCGCCCCGCGTCGGGTGGCTACAGGGTGCCGAGGTCGGTGATGGTGCCGCGGTCCCAGTAGTAGGCGTGTAGTTCCAGGGTGGCAAGGTGGGACTGCCCGACGACCTCGCTGCGGTCGTTGATGCCGTAGGCGGGGCTGTTGGGGCCGCCGAGGGTGCCGATCTCGGTCATGGTGCCGCGATCCCACAGAAAGCCGCGGGTGGCGTCGGCCGTGTAGCTGAAGCCGACGACGTCGCCTCGCTCGTTGATGTCGTACGCGACGCTGACGTCGCCGGCGAACGCGCCGAGGTCGGTCTCCTCGTAGCCACCACCCTCGGCCGTGGGGGTGAAGAGCCGGGCGTGGTCGCTGAAGTTGGACCAGTTGCCGACCACCTCCCTACGGTCGTTGACGTCGCCGTAGCTGGTGGTGTTGGTGCCGGCCAGAATGGTGCGGGTGGTGCCGCTCCAGAGAGCGAGACCCTGTTCCCGCACGCTTCCGTAGACGTCGCCGCGGTCGTTGATGCCCATCGCGATGCCGGAGCCGCCACGGCTGGCGTCGAGGTCACGGACCTGCCCGTTGGACCACAGCACGGGGCGGTTGGTGGACAGGGAGCCCACGCCAACGGTGCAGTAGCCGACGACCTGGCTGCGGTCGTTGATGTCGTTGGCTTCACACCACGTGGAGCCGGATACGCTGCCGAGGGCGGTCATGCCGGCGGTGGAGGTCCACAGGAAGGCGCGACGGGCGCCGCCGGCGTCCTGGCTGACGCCGACAATTTCACCGAGGTCGTTGATGGCGGTGGCCCAACTGTAGAGCCCGCCGAGGGTGCCGAGGTCCTGGGCGGGGTCGTAGCCGCCACCGCCCGGTCGCGGGGTCCACCGGACCGCGTGCCGGGTGCCTGCGCTGGTGCTCGACCAGCCCACGATCTCCCCCGGGTTGTTGATGGCGCTTGCCTCGCTCATGAGCGCGGCTTCCGCCGCCGCGGCCACTGTCGGAGCCTGGGCGACATCGGGGCGCGCGATGGTCGCCGCCGCTGGTGTGGCGGCCAAGGCGAGTGCCGCAGTGAGGGTGAGTACCGCCGCGTATGAAGTAATCCTTCGCCGCACGAATCCTCCTTGCAGGAAAGCAACAATGCGAGGATCATCGTAGGTACGCGGCACAAGTCGCCTACGGGGCAAGGCGATCCAGGCCCAGGACGGCGCCGGGAAGAGGTGCTATCCGCCACCGAACGGTGGGTCGTCGCGGCCCAGCTCCCAGCAGGCCACCGCGGTGGCGGCGGCGACGTTGAGCGAGTCCACCCCGCGCCGCATCGGGATCACCACCCGCACGTCGCTGGCGTCCATCGCCGCCCGGGTCAGTCCGGCCCCCTCGGCGCCCATCAGCAGCGCCGCCCGGGCCCGCTGGCCGGCGTCGAGCCGCTGGATCGGCACCGCGTCCGGCGCGGGCGTCATCGCCAGCACCGTGAAGCCCGCCGCCCGGACCTGGGCGAACGCGTCCGGCCAGGGCTCCAGCTTCGCGTACGGGATGGCGAAGACCTCACCCATGCTGACCCGGACGCTGCGCCGGTAGAGCGGATCGGCGCAGGTCGGGGAGAGCAGCACGGCGTCCACCCCGAGCGCGGCCACGGCCCGGAAGATCGCGCCGAGGTTGGTGTGGTTGTTGACGTCCTCCAGGATCACCACCCGGCGGGCATCGGCCAGCACCTCGACGGCCGAGGGCAGCGGCTTGCGGTGGAACGAGGCGAGCACGCCCCGGTGCACGTGGAAGCCGGTGGCCTTCTCCAGCACGCCGGGCGTGGCCGCGTAGACCGGGGCCTCCCCGGTGTCCAGGTCGGCGAGCTGGTCGACCCGCTTGGCGTCGACCAGGTACGACCGGGCCGGGTAGCCGGCCCGCAGCGCCCGCCGCAGCACCAGCTCCCCTTCGGCGATGAACAGGCCGTGCGGCGGCTCCCAGCGGGTCCGCAGCTCGACGTCGGTCAGCGCGCGGTAGTCGGCGATCCGGTCGTCGTCGGGGTCGGTGATCTCGTGGACGGGCACCGGACGATTCTGCCTGGCCGGCTCGGTGGCTCCGGCCGCCGGGCACCCCGCCGGGCTTTCGAGGTGCGGCGGCACGGCGGCACCCACGCCGGGCGCCGGCACGGCCGGACCGGCGCGCTCGGCCGGAGCCGCCGACCCGTACCGCGTCACGCTCGCACGTAGCGCAGCAGCACCGAGCGGCCGTCGAAACCTCGGGTCTCCTCCAGTCGCAGGTCGAGGCGGTCCTTGCCGGGAAAGACCGGCGTGCCGCCGCCGAGCACCACCGGGTGCACGACCACCTGGTACTCGTCGACCAGGCCCAGGTCGGTGAGCGCCGCGGCGGCCCCCGAACCCCCGGTGAGCAGCAGCTCCCGGCCCGGCTGGGCCTTCAGCTCGGCGACCTCGGCGGCCAGGTCACGGCCGATCACCCGGGCGCCGTACTCGGCGGTCTCCAGGCTGCGCGAGATGACAACCTTGGGGGTACGCCGCCAGACCGGGGCGAACCGCAGGTCGTGCGGGTCCTGGGACAGCTCCTCCGCCCGGGGCCAGTAGTAGGACATCAGCCCCCACACCTTGCCGCCGTAGAGGAAGGCGTCGGCCCGGTCGCACAGCTCGAAGGAGTACGCGGACAGCTCCGGCCCCATTGCCGGCCAGTCGAACTCACCGTTGGGCCCCTCGATGAAACCGTCGACGGACTGGTGCACCCAGTAGACGAGCTTGCGCATGGTGTCCTCCTGCTCGGTGGCGCCCTGACGGGCGCGCTCACCGGTGGGTCGGAGCCGGCAAGTCGGATCCGACACCCGCGGACGGGCTTTTTCGCCGGGTGCCTTCCCTCCGGTCAGCCGCGGTTGCGGTTCTGGAAGAAACGCAGGAGGTTGGGGGGCAGGCCCTGGTCCTGCTGCTGTTGCCACTGCGGGGTCGGCTGCGGGTCCGGACGCTGCGGGTCGCCGGCCAGCTCGTGGCTCGGCGCGGTGAAGTCCTTCACCGGCTTGCCGTCCACCGCCGTCGAGATCACCCGGGCGACGGCGTCGATCACCTTGGCCTGCACCGCCGCGCCGACCAGGTCGGTCGAGTCGTCGGGGTTGGCCGCGATGCCGGCGACGGCCACCTGCGGGGTGAACCCGACGAAGGTCTCGGTGGCGTTCTGCTCGGAGCTGCCGGTCTTGCCGGCGACCGGCCGGCCGACGATCCGGTCGACCGAGGTGGCGGTGCCGCCGTTGCACTGCCCGTACGCCGACTGCTGGCCGACCGGGCAGCGGGCCGCGTCGGTGGCGGCCCGGGCCACGTCCGGGTCCAGGACCTGCTTGCAGGACGGCTGGCCGACGTCGACCTTCTCGCCGTTGGCGGCGGTCACCGAGACCACCGGCAGCGGGGTGCAGTACGTCCCCTCGGCCGCCACCGTGGCGTACGCGTTGGCCAGGTCGAGCGGGGTGGTGGCGGCCACGCCCAGGGTGAACGCGCCCCAGTTGTCCGCGTTGTTCTTGGCGAAGGCGGCGTCGGACGAGGCCCGGAAGGTGATGCCGAGCCGCTGCGCCATCTCCACCGCCTTCGCCGGGCCGATCTGCTCGGCCAGCCAGACGAAGTACGTGTTCACGGAGCGACCGAAGCCGTCCCACATCATCCGGTAGCCGTCCATCCACTGCGGGTTGGCGTTGGCCGGGCACCACTTGCCGCCGCAGTTGCCCTCGGCGTCGGAGGCGTAGCGGGTGGGCAGCTTGGCCGGGGCGTCGAAGCCGGTGGCGAGCGGCTTGCCGGCCTCCAGCGCGGCGAGCATGGTGAACATCTTGAACGTCGAACCGGCCTGGTAGCCGTTGACACTGGCGCCGCCGGAGATCAGCGGGTTGACGGTGTTCGGGCGGTTGGCCTGCCCGGCCGGGTTGTCGGCCAGGCTGTAGTGCCGGTTGACCGCCATGGCGAGCACCCGGCCGGTGCCCGGCTCGACCGCGGCGATCGGCAGGGCGCGCTTGTTGTCGTACCCGTAGACGGCGGTGGCCTGCTGCTGGGCGGTCTGCTGGATCTTCGGGTCCAGCGAGGTGACCACCGTGTAGCCGCCACGGCGCAGCGCCTGCTCGCGCTCCTTCACCGTGTCGCCGAAGGCCGGCTGGGCCAGCCACCACTGGCGGAGGTAGTCGCAGAAGAAGCCCCAGTCGTCGTGCCCCTGGGCGACCGCGGTGCAGCCGTTGGGCTGCGCGGTCGGGTGCAGGGTGAGCTTCTCCGCCTTGGCCGCGGCGGCCTGCTGCGCGGTGATCGCGCCGGTCTCGGCCATCGCGTCGAGCACGTACGCCCGGCGCTGGAGGGCCTTGTCCTGGTCCCCGTCGATCGGGCTGTACGCGTCGGGCGACTGGACCAGGCCCGCGAGCAGGGCCGCCTCGGCCAGGGTCAGGTCGGCCGGCGCCTTGCCGAAGTAGCGCTGGCTCGCCGCGGCGACGCCGTACGCCCCGGAGCCGAAGTACGCGATGTTGAGGTAGCGGTTGAGGATCTCGTCCTTGCTGAGCGCCTTCTCCAGTGCGTTCGCGTACCGGATCTCCTGGAGCTTGCGCCCGATGGTCTGCTCGGTGGCGGCCTGCCGCTCCTCGGCGCTGCGGGTGGGGTCGGTCTTGAGCACGTTGCGGACGTACTGCATGGTCAGCGTGGAGCCGCCCTGCTCGGTGCCGCCGCCGGTGACGTTGGCGACCAGGGCGCGGGCGAGGCCGCGCAGGTCGGCGCCGCCGTGGGAGTAGAAGCGGCGGTCCTCGGCGGCCACGATCGCCTGCCGCATCACGGGGGCGATCTCGGCCAGCGGCACGTCGGTGCGGTTGACGTCGTAGAACGTCGTGATGAGGGTCTTGCCGTCGTTGGCGTAGAGGTAGGAGCGCTGCGGCTGGGCGGGGGTGCGCAGCGCGTCGGGCAGCTGCGCGTACGCCCCGAGGGCCGCCTTGGCGACGAACCCGCCGAGCAGGTTGCCGGGCAGCACGGCGACCGCGAGGACGAGCCCGGCGAGGACGCCGGTGAGCAGCACGGTGAAGAGCCGCGACAGCGGCGACCGGGGAGACGGCATGGACTCCAGATTGCCGCGAAAGCCGCCAACCGACCACCCCGCCAGGCAACTGTCAGCCACTTCACGGTGATCTCCCAGCCATCCCTGGTCGACCCCGCCGGGAGACGGGTCAGCCGGGGAGGGGGCCGTTCGGGGTGGTGGGCTTGGCGGGACCGGCGGGTGGGGCGGGGGCGCCCACGACGCTGGCGGCGATCACGTCGCGGGCGATGGCGGCGGGCACCAGGCGCCCGGAGCGGTAGCCGATGCCGAGCCCGGAGACCAGCGCGAAGATCGCGCCGAAGGTCTGCAACGAACCGAGCAGCGCGCCGCCGAGGCCGAGCAGCGGGGCGGCGATCATCAGCATGATCCCGTCGCCCCAGGAGAACATCCCGGACCGGGCCACCGCCCAACCGGTGCACAACCACCCGATGCTGTAGCAGGTGGCACCGACCAGGACGAGGTTGCGCGCGCTGGTGCCGAAGACGGGTGCCTGCTCGTCCAGCCCGGCGAAGGGCAGCATCAGCACGACGCCGGCGATGCTGACCAGCAGCCCGGTCGCGGCGACCCGCCGGCTCCGGGTGGCGGCGAGCAGGCCGGTGAGCGCCAGCAGCGCGAGCAGCCCGAGCCAGACCGCGGCCACCCAGCCCACCAGGTAGAGCGGGTTGCCGTCGGCCGGGTACGGGGCGTTGCCCACCCCGCCGTCGCTGGCCATCGCGACCAGGCCGTAGAGGACCGCGTACGCGGGCAGCAGCCAGACCGCGGCGCGGGCGAACCGGCGTACCGACCAGGCCCAGCTCGCGTTGGTGGCGGGGGCGGCCGGTCCCGGCTCGGAGACGAACGGCAGCACCCCGAAGCCACCCCCGGTACGCCGGGTGCCGAGCGGTCCGGCGGGATCGTGCGCGCCGGGGACCGGTTCCCGGGAGAAGAGTTCCTTGGAGAACAGATCCTTGGGAGACAGTTTGTTCGCCGGGTCCTTCATGGCTCACCTCGCTCCGCCTGCGGGCGGCGCGGGACGCGCCGGCGCCCCGGGCCTGGTCACCACCCGTCCTCAGACCGATGGTGGCAGGCACCGGGGCGCCGCATGAGAGTTTTTCGTATTTGCCGTCCGAGATCGGACGGCCCCGCTCAGCCCCGCTCGCGCTGGTCCGAGGGGTCGTTGAGCAGGCTCTCCGGGGAGACCGGCTCGGGAGCCGGCAGACCCTGCTGCGGGACGTTGCCGCCGCTGGCCTGCGCCTCGGCGTGGCGTACCTCGGCGTGGATCTCCTGGGCGGCGCTGGCGGCGGCCTGCGCCGCCTCGGCGGCCTCCCGCTCCACCTCGCCGGCGCCCTTGCTGGCCTCCGGCGACGGCACGTCGCCGACCATGTTGGCCAGCCCGCCCAGCGCGCCGCCCATCCCCTCCAGGGCCTTGGTCAGCTCGGCCGGGACGATCCAGACCTTGTTCGCGGAACCGTTGGCGATCTGCGGCAGCGCCTGGAGGTACTGGTAGGCGAGCACCTTCTGGCTCGGGTTGGCCTGGTGGATCGCGTCGAAGACCGTCCGGATCGCCTTGGCCTGGCCCTCCGCCTGGAGGATCCGGGCCTGCCGGTCACCGTCGGCCCGCAGCACGGCGGCCTGCTTCTCGCCCTCGGCGGTGAGGATCTGCGACTGCTTGAGACCCTCGGCGTTCAGGATCGCGGCACGGCGGTCCCGCTCGGCGCGCATCTGCTTCTCCATCGAGTCGCGGATGCTCGGCGGCGGCTCGATCGCCTTGATCTCGACCCGGGTGACCTTGATGCCCCACCGGCCCGTGGTCTCGTCCAGCACGCCGGACAGGTGCCGGTTGATCTCCTCACGGCTGGTCAGCGCCCGCTCCAGGTCCAGCGAGCCGATCACGTTACGCAGCGTGGTCACGGTGAGCTGCTCGATGGCCTGAAGGAAGTTGGAGATCTCGTAGGTGGCCCGCACCGAGTCGACCACCTTGAAATAGAGCACCGTGTCGATCGAGACGACCAGGTTGTCCGAGGTGATCACCGGCTGCGGCGGGAAGCTGACCACCTGCTCCCGCATGTCGACCTTGGTACGCACCGCGTCGATGTACGGCACGAGCAGGTTCAGCCCAGGGTTCAGGGTCCGCTTGTACCGCCCCAGCCGCTCCACCACGTCCTGCCGCTGCTGCGGCACGATCCGCACCGCCTTGGCCAGCGTCACCACGACGATCACCGCAATCGCGATCAAGACGACCGCTGCAAACTCCATACCGTTCACCTTTTCGTCTCGGGCAGTGCGCCCGGGGTGGAAATCTCGTCCTGCCAGACCAGGGCGGTGGCGCCCCGGACCTTTATCACCTGCACCCGCTCACCCACGGCGTAGCTCCGCGTCGCGTCGTACGCCCGAGCGGTCCACAACTCTCCGTCGATCTTGATCAGGCCGTGCTCGACGTCCACCGGCTCCACCACCAGCGCCGCCGTCCCCTCCAGCGCCTCGACGCCGAACGACCGTTCGCCACCTTCCAGCGCCGCATTGGCGTGCCGCCGGATGACCGGCCGGAGCAGCGCCACGCAGAGCGTGGAGACCACGGCGAAGACCAGCGCCTGGATCGCGACCGGAGCGCCGAGCGCGGCGGCGGCCGCGGCGGCGAACGCCCCGGCCGCGAACATGATCAGGAACAGCGTCGTCGTAAAGATCTCGGCGACCGCCAACACCACACCAAGCACGATCCACAGCACTGCGTTCACCCCACGATCGTGACACGCCGACGCACATCCCACGAACCCGTCATGATCAGTAAGCTCGGCGGCACCCGCCGTCGTGCTCCTCGGCGGTGCCGAGGTCGACGTCGACGAGGAGGACGACCATGGCCCTGCTGCCCGAAACGGCCCGACGGGTCGACGCGCTGGTCACCCGGGCCCAGGCCGAGGGACGCGGCCCCTCGGTCGCCCTCGGCGTGGTCCGCGCCGGCAGCCTCGCCCACCTCGCGCTCGCCGGCGACCACCCCGTCTCCGACGCGGACCTGCAGTACCGGATCGGCTCGATCAGCAAGACCATGACCGCCGTGCTGGTGATGCAGCAGCGGGACGCCGGCCGGCTGGCCCTGGACGACCCGCTGGACAAGCACCTGCCCGGCACCCCGGCCGGCGCGCTCACCCTGCGCCAGCTGCTCGGGCACGCCAGCGGCCTGCAACGCGAGCCGGACGGCCGGTGGTGGGAGCGGACCGAGGGCGTCGACCTGGGCACCCTCGTCGCCGGGCTGACACCGGAGAAGATCGCCCACCCGCCGCACCGCGCGTACCACTACTCAAACCTGGCGTACGGGCTGCTCGGCGGGGTGCTGGAGCGGGTCACCGGGACGCCCTGGGCCGACCTGCTCCGGGAACGGCTCCTCGAACCCCTGGGCATGCGGCGCACCACCTACCACCCGACCGAGCCCTACGCCCGGGGGTACGTGGTGCACCCCTGGCACGACACGCTGCGCGAGGAGCCCCGTACCGACACCGGGGCGATGGCGCCCGCCGGTCAGCTCTGGTCGACCGTCGCGGACCTGGCCCGCTGGGCGGCGTTCCTGGCCGACCCGGCCCCGGACGTGCTCGCCCCGGCCACGCTCACCGAGATGTGCGCGCCGGTGGTGATCAGCGACCTGGACTCGTGGACCGGCGGGCACGGCCTCGGCGTGGAGCTCTACCGGGTCGGCGACCGGGTGTACGTGGGCCACGGCGGCTCGATGCCCGGGTACGTGGCCGGCCTGGCGGTGCACCGGCCAAGCCGGACCGCCGTGGTCGACTTCGCCAACTCCTACGGGCTACGCGCCGGCCACCACGTCGTCGAGCTGGCCCGGCAGGTGCTCACCCTGGTGCTGGACGCCGAGCCGGCCCCGCCCGCCCCGTGGCGTCCGGCCGGCCCGCCGGCCCCGGAGTTGGCCGAGCTGACCGGCCGCTGGTGGTGGATGGGCATGGAGTACGAGTTCCGCCCGGACCCGGCCGGTGACCTGGTGGGCGGCCCGGTCGGTCGACCGCTGCTCCGCTTCAGCCCCGAGGGCCCGGACCGTTGGCGGGGCCGCTCCGGCTCTCAGGACGGCGAGATCCTCACCGTGCTCCGGGACGGGGCCGGTCGCCCGGTGGCACTGGACATCGCCACCTTCGTCTTCACCCGCGATCCCGACGAGGTCCCGTGACGCGTCGGGGCTGACGGGCGTGTGCCCCGGGCCCCTACGATGGCCGCGTGCCACGTGATGATCAACGTCGGACCGGCCGGACCATCAAGCTTCGCGCAACGAACGCAGACCGTCGCCAGGCGGCAGACGTGCTCCAGATGGCGTTGCGGGAGGGCCGGCTCGACGCGGTGGAGTTCGACAGCCGCTCCCGGGCCGGCGAATCCGCGCGGTACGTCGACGAACTCGACGCTCTCGTGGCCGACCTGCCCCGCCAGCTCGGCGTCCGGGACTGGGCCGCCAGCCTCCGGGTCCGGGCCACTGACCGGGACCTGGCGATCCGTTGGCTCGCCGACGCGCTGGCCGAGGGGCGGCTGACCCCCGAGCAGCACGAACGGCGGCTCGCCGGTCTCGCCGGCGCGGAGACGTACGCCGATCTCAGAGGTCTCCTGGACGGCGTACCCGGACCCCCCTCCGCGACGCGGAAGAAGCTGCTGGTGTCCGCCGGCGACCGCGAGGCGACCCTCGACCGGTTGTCCCAGGCGTTCGCCGACGGCATGCTCACCGCCGACGAGCACGCCGAGCTGCGGACGTCCGCCCAGCGCGCCACCCGGTACCGGGACCTGGACCAGGTCGCCGCCGGCCTGGCCGGGCGGGCGGGCACGACGGACCGGGCCCGGGCGGTCCGTCGCCTCGATCAGGCCCACGCGGACGGGCGGCTCAACGCCGCCGAGCACGCCGAGCGGGTCCGCGCCGCCAACGCGGCGACCCGGGAGGACGAGCTGGCCCGGCTCCTCGACGACCTGCCCGGCCGGGCGCCCACCCGGTCGCTGCTGTCGTCGGTCCGCCGGTACCGGCTCTCCGACACCGAGCGCGACCAGGCCGTCCAGGAGCTGCAGCAGGCCTTGAACGACGGCCAGCTCACCCTTGACGAGTACGACGAACGAACCCGGGCGGCGTACGCGGCGCAAGCCGCCCGAGAGCTGAAGCCGCTGCTGGCCGACATCATCGAACCGGAACCCAGCCGGCGAGCGGCGGGCGCCGCCGACCCGGTCGAGAACCGCACGGTTGGCCGGCGGCGGGTGGCGATCGCCGCCGTCGTCGTGGGCTGCCTCGCCCTCGGTGTGGGCGGCCTCGTCTGGCACGGCGGCGGTAAACAGCAGCGGGAGCAGGGGGACACCTCCCACGCGGTCCACGTTCTCTGGTCGGCGCCGGTCGACCGGCCCTCGACCGTCAAAGGCGTCGGCAACTGGGTCGCGGGCGACACGGTGATCCGGGCGCGTACCGACAAGGTGGTGGCCTACCAGCTCGCGGACGGACAGGTCAGCTGGACGTTCCAGCTCCCCGCCCGGCAGCAGGTCTGCGCGATGAGTCGCACCACCGAGGGTGGCATCGGCCTGATCGCCTACTCACCCGACGGCGAGTACCGGTGCGCGACGCTGGTCGCCCTCGACGTCACCAACGGCCGGCTCCTCTGGCACCGCGAGACGCGGATACCCCCGGAGATTTTTCGCTGGTACGGCGGTTCCGAGGAGTTCGCGCTGACCACGGAGACCGCGGTGATCAAGGAACCGACCGGTTTCGTCGCGGTCGACGCACGGGAGAACAAGCCGCGATGGCGGCTGCCCGCCGCCCGCGGCTGCGAGCCGTACTCGGTGGCCGCGGGCGGCGGTGTTGCCGCCCTGCTGAGCACCTGCGAGGGGCGCACCGCCCGGCTGACCGTCGTCGACCTCGCCTCGGGGCGGGAACGGTGGCACGCCCAGCTGCAGACCAGCGACACCGACGAGCGGTACCTCTGGACGGGGAACGGGACGGTGGTGCTCTCGCTCGACCCGCTGGTCATCCGGGTCAGTGACGAGGACGGCCGGGGCGGCGCCTTCGTCTCCTTCGACGCTCACGGCGCCCGCCGGGCGACCATCCTGCAGTCGCAGGAGGAGTTCGACGTCGCCGGGTCGTTCCCCAGCGCGTTTCTGGCAACCATGTTCGAGGCGCGTTCGGCCTACCCGGTGGCGGTCGTCGGGGACACGCTCGTCGCGCCGGTGACCAGGGCGGGCGACGAGAGACCCAGTCACGTGGCCGCCTTCTCCCTCACCGACGGTCGCCGGTTGTGGCTGACCGACCTGGGCGACCTGGTGGAGGCCATCACCGCGGCGGACGGAAACATCCTCGTCAAGACCGGCGGCGAGGTCGTTCTGCTGACACCGCAGGACGGCCGAAAGACGGAACGACACGATCTTGATGAGATCCTCGGGGAGAGCGCCTGGATCGACGAGTTGCGGGCCGTGGGCCAGCGATGGGTGTTCCTCCGCGTGGACGGCACGAAGTCGAACCCGGCGGTCATGGTGCTCGGCTGACCAGCCGCCAACCCGTCAGATCCGTCCGGGTAAAGCCGACGCCGTACCGTTGTTGATCTTTGGGTCTACGATCTTGGCCGTGAATCTTGGGTGGTCCGACGACGGGCAGCACGGCCTGCGTGCGACGAACGATGACCGTGCGGCCGTGGTGCGGATTCTGGACATCGGACGGGACGAGGGGCGGCTGGACAGCGTCGAGCATGCCCGGCGTGTGGACGCGGTGCAGGCCGCGAAGACCCGCGGTGAGCTGGTGGCGCTGACCCTCGACCTGCCGGACCGGCGTGGTGAGCACTGGTGGTTCGATCCGGCTCGGGTACGCGGCGACGACCGTGAGCGGGCGGTGCGGTGGCTGGCCGAGGGCGCGGCGCAGGGCCGGCTGACGGCCGCCGAGGTCGAGCGACGCTCGGCTGCGCTGCCCGGTGTCGGCACCTACGCGGAACTACGCGCACTGCTGCGCGGGCTGCCGGGCTGGCCGGGCACGGACGACAATGATCTGCTGGCCGGTACCGCCGACCGCGATGCGGCCCTGGCCCGGCTGACCGAGGCGGTCGTCGACGGCCGGGTGGAACCAGCCGAGCACCCGGGGCTGGAGGCCGACATCGGCCAAGCCCGCCGGCTCCGTGACCTGCGAGCCCTGCTGGCCGATCTGGCCGCCCGGGCCAGCGACCAGCAACGCCACGACGCCGCGGCGGAGCTGGCCGCCGCCCACCACGACGGCCGGCTCGACGGCACCGAACACGCCAACCGCACCGCCCGCACCCAGCATGTGGCCATGACCGCCGACCTGGCGCAGCTCACCGGGGACCTGCACGGCGACGCCCGGCGACTGTCCCAGGCAGAACGCGACGACGTCGCCCGCCGGCTCAAACGCGCTCTCGACGAGGGCCGCCTCGACCTGCCCGAATACGAGTCCCGCCTGCGAACCGCGTACGCGGCGGGCAGCATCGCCGACACCGCGCCGCTCTTCGCCGACCTCGTCGACCCACCCCGACCGGCCCGACGCGGCCCCCTCGACCGCGCCTTCGACAGACTCCTGTTCAACTCCGCGCTACTGCCCGCACCGACCCGCTGGTGGCAGCGCCTGTTCCCCAAGCCGGCCTGGAAGATCCTCACCGTGGGCGCGCTGCTGACATGCTGCCTCGGTGTGACATGGCACGGCGGGGTGCTGTTCCTTGGCGTTCCGCTGCTGGTCTTCCTGATCTTCGTCTATGAAGAGATGTTCTACGGCGGCTCCGACAACGCCGAAAAGCGGCAGCAGGCGGTCTTCGATGAGCTGGGGTCGGCCCTGAGGCGATACGACCCGTCGATCCGTGCGGCCAGGGTGTCCAAGTTCGCCGTAAACGTCAGCGAGGTGACCGTCGCGGTCAGGTTCGACAACGACCGCGACACCGTCCCACCGTTGATCATCGACGAGGCGGTGCGGCTGTTCTGGCTCAGCCGGCTGTACCCGCTCAAAACCATCAACATTTACAGCAGTTGCCACACCGAGCCCTACCTTCGCGGCCGGTGGACGGTACAGCTCGACCGTGCCGTGAGCGAACGGCTTCGGCGCCGGTACGGGCCACGCCCGTACGGACCGCTGCCACCCCCGGCAACCTGACGGCTCAGCCGGGCTCGGTGACGAAGTCGATCAACCGCTCCATCGCGTTGATCAACGGCGTCTCCACGTCGGCGAAACTGTTCACCCGGGACAGGATGCGCCGCCACATGTCCGCCGGCTCGACCACCCCGAGGGCCGCGCAGACCCCCTCCTTCCAGGGCCGCCCCGGCGGCACCACCGGCCAGGCCGGGATGCCCAGCGCCTTCGGCTTCACCGCCTGCCACACGTCCACGTACGGGTGGCCGGTGACCAGGACGTGCGGCGAGGTCACCGCCGCCACGATCCGGCTCTCCTTCGAGCCGGCCACCAGGTGGTCGACGAGCACGCCGAGTCGGCGGCCCGGGCCCGGGTCGAACGCGCGTACCTCGGCGGCCAGGGCGTCGATGCCGTCCAGGGGTTCCACCACCACGCCCTCGATGCGCAGGTCGTCGCCCCAGATCCGCTCCACGAGGGCCGCGTCGTGCACCCCCTCGACCCAGATCCGGCTGGCCTTGGCGACCCGGGCCCGGACCTTGTCGACCGCGATCGAGCCGGAGGCGGTACGCCGCCGGGCCGCCGGCACCGGCGCGCGGGCCGGCCTGCGCAGGGTGACCGGCTTGCCGTCGAGCAGGAACGCGGCGGGCAGCAGCGGGAAGTTGCGCCGCCGGCCGTGCCGGTCCTCCAGCACCACCGCACCGGCCTCGAAGCCGACGACCGCGCCGCAGAACCCGGAATCGGCGTCCTCGACCACCAGGTCCGGTTCGGCGTCCACCTCCGGGGTGACCTTCCGCCGTCGCCAGTCCCCCGCCAGCACGTCCCCGTCGTATCGCCCCGCCATGTCGATCACGCTAACCAGCGGTCCGCCACACCGCCCGCCGACGCGCCGCCGCACGGTTTCGATCATGGAGCCGTGGTCCCGAACAGAAGTCGCGGACGACGCCAGGCCGGCACCACCCATCCATGGTCGGTGGGACCTCGGGCGGGGTGGAAAGGGGCGAAGCGGGTAGTTGGGGGCAGGTCACGCCGCGGGTGCGGCAGTCGAGACAGGGGCGGTGGGGAGCACGTACCCTTTCGGCATGTCCTCCCCCGCAGCGGGCGCGGCCACCCTGGCTCCGCGTCGGTCGAGCCGGTTCGTTGCCTGGGTACGCGCCTGGCGGGCCGGCCTGGTGCCCTTCGACGAGGTCGCCGACGAGATCGCCGGCGACGAGGAGCACCTGGTCGCGGACGCGCCCGGCGCCTGGACCGACGTGTCCCTGCGGGAGGCGCTGCCCAGCCTGGCGAAGCTCTCCCCGGACGAGATCCGTCTGGTGCTGCCCGCCCCGGGCGACCCGCGCGGGCTGCCCGGCCCCGGCGACTTCGCCGGCGCGGCGCTGCTCGCCGGCGAGGCGGTGGTGGCCAGCGGGCTCGGCCTCGTGCCGGAGGTACGCACCCACACCTCCGGGTCGGGCATGACCTGGGAGACCGTGCTCTGGCGGGTGTACCCGTTGCCCGCCGACGCGCCCAAGGCGTCCCTCGCGGTGCCCGGGGCGGCCGAGGCGGAAGCCGAGCTGGCCGCCGTGCTCGCCGAGACGACCGCCGCGCTCACCCGGCTCGACGTGGCCCAGTGGCGGCCCGAGCTGGCCGGCGCCCTCGCCGCACTGCGCCGCCCCGACGGCACCACCGACCTGCCGCCCGGATTCGACCCGCGGGCGCGCCGGCTGTTCGCCCGGGCGGCCGTACTGGACCGGGTGCTCGCCCTGGCCGGGGAGAGCGCCCCGGGCGGCGCGGTGAACACCTACGAGGCGCAGCAGCGGGACGCGGCGCTGCGCCCGCTGACCACCGCCTGCCGGCAGGCCCTGGTGGCCGCCTGCAACGCCCCGCTGCGCCCCTGAACGGCGGCCGGCGGCCCGCCGGAGCACGCCGCATGTGGGCCGGCGGCCCGCCGAGCCCGCCGCGGCTCAGATCTCGTCGATCAGGTCGGCCACCGAGTTGACGATCCGGGACGGCCGGTACGGGTAGCGTTCCGCCTCCGTCCGGGAGCTGATCCCGGTCAGCACCAGGATCGTCTCCAGACCCGCCTCCAGGCCGCAGAGGATGTCGGTGTCCATCCGGTCGCCGATCATCGCGGTGCTCTCCGAGTGCGCCTCGATGGTGTTCAACGCCGAACGCATCATCATCGGGTTGGGCTTGCCGACGAAGTACGGCTCCACCCCGGTCGCCTTGGAGATCATCGCGGCCACCGAGCCGGCGGCCGGCAGCGCGCCCTCGACCGACGGGCCGGTCGCGTCCGGATTGGTGCAGATGAACCGGGCCCCGTCGTCGATCAGCCGGATCGCCTTGGTGATCGCCTCGAAGCTGTAGGTGCGGGTCTCCCCCAGCACCACGTAGTCGGGGGCGAAGTCGCTGAGCACGTACCCCACCGCGTGCAGGGCCGTGGTCAGCCCGGCCTCACCGATCGCGTACGCGGTGCCGCCGGGCCGCTGGTCGGCCAGGAACTGCGCGGTGGCCAGGGCGGACGACCAGATCGCCTCCTCGGGCACGTCCAGCCCCATCCGGGCCAGCCGGGCCTGGAGGTCACGCGGGGTGTAGATCGAGTTGTTGGTCAGCACCAGGAAGGGCTTGCCGGAGGCGCGTAGCTTCTTGACGAACTCGGGCGCGCCGGGCACCGGCTGCCCCTCGTGCACCAGTACGCCGTCCATGTCGGTGAGCCAGCTCTGCACCGGCTTGCGGTCATGCATGTGTCGTCCCCAGGGGTGTCGGGAGATCGGTCAGGCTCCGGGCCGGCGGGCCGGGGGCACGCAGCACGCCGTCGGGCAGGTGTCCCACATCGGCAGCTCGCCGAGGCGGCGGCGCAGCCGCTCGCCGGCCGGGTTGGTGCGTTCCAGGACCAGTTCGCGCACCATCGCCACGAACCGCGGGTCGGTGCCGGGGGTGCCGGCGCGGGCGAAGTCGAGGCCGAGCTGCTTGGCCGTGTCGAGGGCCTCGGTGTCCAGGTCCCAGACCACCTCGAGATGGTCGGAGACGAACCCGATCGGGCTGACCACCACGCCGGTGACGCCCTGCGTGGCGAGGGTGGCCAGGTGGTCGTTGATGTCCGGCTCCAGCCACGGCACCTGCGGCGGCCCGGAACGGCTCTGCCAGACCAGGTCGTACGGCAGGTCCGGCGCGGCGGCGGCGTGCACCAGCCGGGCGGTCTCGGCGAGCTGGGCGGTGTACCGGCCGCCGTGCGGGCCGGCGGTCGCGGCCATCGAGGTGGGCACGGAGTGCGCGGTGAAGACCAGCCGGGTGCTCTCCCGCCGGGCCGGGTCGAGCTGCGCGAGCGCGGCCCGCACCGCGTCGGCGTGCGGCTGGACGAAGCCGGGGTGGTCCCAGAACTGGCGCAGCTTCTCGATCACCGGGGCGTCCGGGCCGACCGCGGCCCGGGCCGCGGCGATGTCTTCCTGATATTGCCGGCAGGAGGAGTAGCCGCCGTACGCGCTGGTGACGAAGGCGAGAGCCCGCTGGACGCCGTCGTCGCGCATCCGCGCCACGGTGTCGGCGAGCATCGGGTCCCAGTTCCGGTTGCCCCAGTAGACCGGCAGGTCGACGCCGTTGGCGGCGAAGTCCGCGCGGATCGCCGCGAGCAGTTCCCGGCACTGCCGGTTGATCGGGGACACCCCGCCGAAGTGCAGGTAGTGCTGGACCACCTCTTCCAGCCGCTCCGGGGGCACGCCCCGCCCCCGGGTCACGTTCTGCAGGAAGGGCCGCACGTCCTCCGGCCGCTCCGGTCCGCCGAAGGAGACCAGCACCAACGCGTCGTACGCCATGGTCCCATTCTTCCCCGACGCCGTGACGGCCCCGCGACGCCCCCTGGTCGGGGGGCGTCGACAGGGCCGTTCCTCACACCTCAGGAGCCGATCGCGTGGTAGCCGCCGTCGACGTGGACGATCTCGCCGGTGGTGGCCGGGAACCAGTCGGACAGCAACGCCAGGCAGGCGCGGGCGGCCGGCTCCTGGTCGGTGAGGTTCCAGCCGAGCGGGGCCCGCTCGGCCCAGGCGTCCTCGAACTGCTCGAAGCCGGGGATGGACTTGGCTGCGATGGTACGCAGCGGCCCGGCGGCGACCAGGTTGCTGCGGATGCCCCGCTTGCCCAGGTGCAGCGCCAGGTAGCGGGAGGCGGACTCCAGCCCGGCCTTGGCCACGCCCATCCAGTCGTACACCGGCCAGGCCTTGGTGGCGTCGAAGGTGAGGCCGACCACCGCGCCGCCCGCCGACATCAGCGGCAGCGCCGCCATGGCCAGGGACTTGTACGAGTACGTCGAGACGTGCACCGCGGTGGCCACGTCCTCCCACGGCGCGTCCAGGAAACCGCCACCGAGGCAGCTCTGCGGGGCGAACCCGATCGAGTGCACCACCCCGTCCAGGCCGTCGACGTGCTCGCGCACCTTGTCGGCGAGACCGGCCAGGTGCTCCTGGTTCGTCACGTCCAGCTCGATCACCGGGGCCGGCTCGGGCAGCCGCTTGGCGATCCGCTCGACCAGGGAGAGCCGGCCGTAGCCGGTGAGCACGACCTGGGCGCCGTTCTCCTGGGCGAGCTTCGCCACGGAGAAGGCGATCGAGGCGTCGGTGATGACGCCGGTGACCAGCAGCCGCTTACCGGCCAGCAGTCCGGACATTACGCAGTTCCTCCGTGTTTCTCAGTGACCCATGCCCAGGCCGCCGTCGACCGGGATGACGGCGCCGGTGATGTACCCGGCCGCGTCCGAGGCCAGCCAGGCGACCACGCCGGCGACCTCCTCCGGCTCGGCGAACCGGCCGGCCGGAATCGCCTTGCGGTATTCGGTGCGCCGCTCCTCGGGCAGCGCGGCGGTCATGTCGGTGTCGATGAAGCCGGGCGCGACCACGTTCGCGGTGATGTTGCGGCTGCCCAGCTCGCGGGTGATCGAGCGGGCCACGCCCACCAGGCCCGCCTTGCTGGCCGCGTAGTTGACCTGGCCGACGCCACCGTAGAGGCCGACCACCGAGGAGATGAAGATCATCCGACCCCACCGGGCCCGGAGCATCTTCGTCGAGGCCCGCTTGGCGCAGCGGAACGCGCCGGTCAGGTTGGTGTCGAGCACCCGGGTGAACTGCTCCTCGGACATCCGCATCAGCAGCGTGTCGTCGGTGATGCCGGCGTTGGCGACCAGCACCTCGACCGGGCCCAGCTCGGCCTCGATCGCGGTGAACGCGGCGTCGACCGACTCGGCGTCGGTCACGTCGCACTTCACGCCGAACAGGCCCGCCGGGGCGTCGCCGCTGCGATGGGTCACCGCCACCCGGTCGCCCTGCTTGGCGAAGGCCTGCGCGATGGCCAGGCCGATCCCCCGGTTTCCGCCGGTCACCAGCACGGTACGGGCCACGGTTCCCCCTCTGCTCAGCTGATCTCGCCGGTCGGAGCCTAGGCGTTACCGGCAGGTAAGCGCTAACGCGCGCCGGTCACACCGGGGTATGACACCGGTCCTCACCCCCTGGCGGGACGACGACGACCCCACCGGCCCGTACGCTGCCGCTGATGGAGCAATCGTGGGTCGGAACCTGGTGGCCGGCGCTGCGACGGGTCGTCGCCGGACCGGACGTCCCGCCCGCCCGGACGCCGCCCGAGCGCTGGCCCCGGCTGGCCCGGTTCCTGCGCCCGGCCGGCCTGTTCGCGATGGTCGGCCTCTTCGCCGCCACCCTCGCCTGGGAGTACAACCGGCACCTGCCCGGGATCGTGCCGCCGTTGTTCGCGGCGCTGACCATCGCCCCGCTGCTCGTCCTGCCCCGGCGCCCCCTGCTCGCCTGGCGGCTCACCATGGTCGCGCTGGCCACCTGCACGTTCAACGCCCCGCCACGCGCGCCCTGGCCGTGGAGCCCGGTGCTGGTGCTCGGGTCGCTGCTCGTGCTCGCGATCGTCGCCGCCCGGGTGGACCGACCGATGCTGGTCTGGGTGGGGCTGATCACCGTGTTGCCGGTGCTCACCCTGGTCCACCCGAACAACCGGGTCGGCGTCCTGCTCCTGGTCCTGGTCCTGCTGGTGCTCGGCGACCTGGTACGAGGCAACCGGCTCTCCCGCCACGCGCTGGCCGCGCAGACCGAACTCAGCGAGCGGGAGCAGGAGCGCCGGGCGGTGCTGGAGGAACGCGCCCGGATCGCCCGGGAACTGCACGACGTGGTCGCCCACCACATGTCGATGATCGCCGTGCAGGCGGAGACCGCGCCGTACCGTCTCGCCGAGGTGCCGGACGGCGCGCGCGCCGAGTTCACCGCCATCGCCGGCTCGGCCCGGGAGGCGCTGACCGACATGCGCCGCCTGTTGGGTGTGCTGCGCAGCGAGTCGACCGGTCCACAGACCGCGCCGCAGCCCGACCTGACCGACGTCCCGGCGATGGTGGACGCCGCCCGCCGGGCCGGCCTCGCGGTCACCCTGCACGCCCCCGCGCCGGCCGCCGGGGCGCCCGCGCCGGTCGGGCTGGCCGCGTACCGGATCGTGCAGGAGGGGCTGGCGAACGCCGCCCGGCACGCGCCCGGGGCCGCGGTGCGGGTCAGCGTCCGGCCCGGAGCACGGGGCCTGGCGGTCCGGGTCGAGAACACCGCCGGCCCGGCCGGCCCGAGCACCGCCGAGCGGGGCGCCGGGCACGGGTTGACCGGCATGCGCGAACGGGCCCTCGCGCTGGGCGGCACGTTCGCCGCCGGACCACTCGACGACGGCGGGTACGCCGTCGACGCGCTGCTGCCGTACGACGGGGAGGACGGGAACGGATGATCAGGGTGCTGATCGCCGACGACCAGGCGATGGTCCGGCAGGGGTTCGGCGCGCTGCTGGCCGCCCAGCCGGACCTGCTCGTGGTCGGGGACGCCGCCGACGGCGCGGCGGCCGTGGCGGCGACCCGCCGGCTGGACCCGGACGTGGTGCTGATGGACGTGCGGATGCCGGTGCTGGACGGGCTGGCCGCCACCCGCCAACTGCTCGGCGACCGCCGTGCGGACCGCCCCCGGGTGCTCATCCTGACCACCTTCGACCTGGACGACTACGTCTACGAGGCGCTGCGCGCCGGGGCGAGCGGGTTCCTGCTCAAGGACGCCCCCGCCGCCGACCTGGTGCACGCGGTCCGGGTGGTGGCGGCCGGCGACGCGCTGCTCGCGCCGGCCGTGACCCGCCGGTTGATCGCCGAGTTCGCCGCCCGGCCCGGGCACCGGCGGCCCCGCCCGGCCGACCTGGCCGGCCTGACTCCCCGGGAGACCGACGTGCTGCGCCTGATCGCCCGGGGCCGGTCCAACGCGGAGATCGCCGCCGACCTGGTGGTCGCCGAGCAGACGGTCAAGACCCACGTCGGGCGGATCCTGGCCAAGCTCCAGCTCCGCGACCGCGCCCAGGCCGTGGTCGTCGCGTACGAGACCGGTCTGGTGGCCGCGGGCGAGTAGCCCTCGGGTAGCACGCCGGGAACCACCCGGCGGGGTGACGATCCTCGCCCCGTCCGCGCCGCATGCTCCCGCCGGAGGACCATCCGGAGGGAGACGACGATGCACTGGACCCGACCTGCCCGCGCGGCGCTGACCGTGCTGCTCGGCCTCGGCCTGCTGCTGCCGGACCGCCCCGACCCGCTGGCACCGGCCGCGTACGTCGAGGCGTATCCGGTGGTGGCGGCGCGGCTGCGGGCGGCCGGACCGCCGTACGAGGGCTGGGCCGAGGCGGGCCGACGGTTCCTGGTCTTCGATCCGCGCGGCGACGGCCTCGCGGTGGAGGTGCTCGGCGACCTGGCCACCGCCGACCGGATCGCGGTGCTGGTGCCCGGGGTGGGCAGCACGCTGCGCGACTTCGACCGGGGGCTGGGCGGGGTGGCGCGGCGCGCGCCGGCCCGGCAGGGCGCCGAGCTGTACGAGGCGCTGCGTGCCCGAACCCCCGACGCCCGGGTCGCGGTGCTGGTCTGGCTCGGCTACGACCCGCCCGACGGGGTGACGACGGCGGCGGGCCCGACCGCGGCCCGCCGGGGAGCCGACGCCCTCCTGGCTCAGCTACGGCTGCTCGCCGCCCGCCGCCCGGACGCCACGGTGACGCTGGTCGGGCACAGCTACGGGGCGCTTGTCGTGGGGCTCGCCGCCCGCCGGTCGCCGGTCGAGGTGACCGACGTGGTGTCGCTCGGCGGGGTGGGCGTCGGCGTGGATCGGGCCGACGAGCTGGCTCGGGTACGGATCTGGGCCGCGGAGGCGCCCACCGACTGGATCCGCCGGGTGCCGGAGGTACGGCTGCCCGGTCTCGGCCACGGCGTCCGCCCGGGCGACCCGGTCTTCGGGGCGCGACCACTGCCCACGGCAGGCGTGACCGGCCACGACGGCTACCTGGCACCCGGCAGCGCCACGACGGCCGCGGTGGCGTCGGTCGTGCTCACCGGCACCGACGACGAAGGCACGGTGGCACCGTGAGCGCGAGGAGCGAGCCGGGCCTGCGAGCCCCGCAGCCGCGAACAGAAGGCGGCACCGTGAGCGCGAGGAGCGAGCCGGGCCTGCGAGCCCCACAGCCGCGAACAGAAGGCGGCACCGTGAGCGCGAGGAGCGAGCCGGGCCTGCGAGCCCCACAGCCGCGAACAAACGACAACACCGTGAGCGCGAGGAGCGAGCCGGGCTGGCGGGCCCCGCGGCCACGTACCGCGCCGTCTTCGCGGCGGGACCGGGTGGTCGACGCGCTGCGGGCGTACGCGATCGGCGGGGTGGTGCTCGGGCACTGGCTGGTCACGGCACTCGTGCTGACCGCCGACGGTTCCCTGCACACGGCCAGCCCGCTGACCGCGTTGCCGGCCCTTGCGCCGGCCACCTGGCTGCTGCAGACCCTCGGCCTGTTCTTCTTCACCGCCGGTTACGCGGCCACCCGGTCGCTGGCCGGGTACCCGCAGGGCGCCGGGCGCTGGCTGGCCCGGCGGCTGGGCCGGCTGCTGCGCCCGGCGCTGGCGCTGGCCGGCATCGGGTCCGGGCTGCTGCTGGCCGCGATCGTCCTGGGCACCCCGGAGGGCACCCTCACCGTGGCGGTCACGCTGGCCGTCAGCCCGCTGTGGTTCCTGCTGCCGTTGGTGGCGCTCTCCGTGCTGACCGGGCCGCTGCGGGCGGCCGTACGCCGCTGGGGCCCGCTGCGGTGCGCCGCCCCGGCGGTGGCCGTGGTGGCCGCCGCCGACCTGGCCGCGCGGGTGCTGTCGGCGACCCCCGGGCGGCTGCCGGTCACGCTGTTGGCCGCGTGGGCGGTGCCCTGGCTGCTCGGGGTCGCGCACGCCGACGGACGGCTGACCGGTTCCCGCCCGGCCGCCGGGCTCGCGGCGGCCGGCGGCGTGGCGCTCGCCGGGCTGGTCGCGCTCGGCTACCCGGCGAGCGCGGTGGGGGTGCCCGGAGCGGGGATGTCGAACCTGTACCCGCCGTCGCTGTTCGCCGTCGCGCTGGCGGTGGGCCAGGTCGGCCTCGCGCTGCTGGCCCGGCCCGCGCTGGCCCGGCTGGTGGCCCGGCCCTGGCCGGCGCGGCTGGTGACCGCGGTCAACCGGGAGGCGATCGGGATCTATCTCTGGCACCAGCCGGTGCTGCTCGCGGTGACCGCGCTCACCGCGCACCTCGTCCGCCCGCTGCCGGGTCTGCACACCGCGCCGGCCGGCCCCGGCTGGGTGGCCGCCCGGCTCTGCTGGCTGCCGCTGTTCGCCCTGGTCCTGGTCGCGCTGTTGGCGCCGAGGCGCAGGGCGTCGGGTGGCCGCCTCGGCACGGTCGCGGCCGGGTCGTCCGCCGACCGGGGCGTTCCGGCGGCGGGAAGGGTCGGGGCCGGGCCGACTGCCACGCCTCGCTGACGTCAGCCCGGCCCGCGCGGCGCGGGCCGTCCCGGAGGAGACGGCGTCGGCCGGGTGCCGCGACCCGGCACCCGGTCGGCCGAGTGCCGGGTCGCGGCACGGCGGGTGTACGATGATCCCGTTCGCGGGCCGTGGTATCGCCCGCCTTCCGGAGCCCCGCCGACCGCAGGAGGTGATCGCTGTGCGAGATGGCGATCCTTCCAGTCGTGGCCGGGCCCGTCGTCAGCCCCGCTGAGCCATGACTCAGTCGTCGAGCTGACCCAGCTTCCCGCGCCTCCGCACCGCCCGTCTCCCGACCGAACAGCCGGGGACGATCGTGTCGCGCGGCCCGTCGGCCGCCCGTGGAGGAGCACCCCGGTCACGACTCTCGTGTGCGTACGCCCCGATCCACCCTGCGGCCCGGCCGTCGAGCCCGGACCGCCGTCGCCACGGAGCAGTCCCATGAGCCGTTACGTCGCCCCGCTGGGCTTCACCCTCGCCGCCGTCTGGGTGGCCGTCCTCTTCATCCTGACCGGCGCTCGCTGACCGCGCCGGCCGGGACGCCCCCGACCGGCCGGTACCCGAGATCGCCGATCGGCCGGCCCCGGCCGTCCCGCCTCAGATCAGGCGGGACGACCAGAGCAGGCTCAGCCCACCGGCGCAGAGGGCGAAGAGCAGCGCCAGCCCCGCGTACCACTGAGTGATCTCGCGCGGCTCGGTCCGGAACCCGATCGAGCTGCCCATGTCCTGGTACACCTGCTTCAGCTCGGTCACCGAGGCAGCCTCGTAGAAGTAGCCCCGAGTGGTCTCCGCCAGCTGCGACAGCGCCGTACGGTCCACCGGCACCCGCTGGAGCTGGCCACCGATGTCCACCTGACCCGAGTCGGTGCCGAACGCGATGGTGGAGACCGGCACGTTCGCCGCCTGCGCGGCGGCCGCCGCCTCCTCCACCGACCGCCCCGAGGTGCGGTAACCGTCGGAGAGCAGCACGATCCGGGCCGGCGGGATGCCCGCCGCGCCGTCCGCGGGCACCGAGCGGATCGCCTCCAGGCAGGTGAAGACCGCCTCACCGGTGGCGGTCGCCTCGGCCAGCACCAGGCCGTCGATGGCGGTGGTCACCGCCGCCCGGTCCTTGGTCGGCGGCACCAGCACGTTCGCCGCCTTGGCGAAGGACACCAGCCCGACGTTGTAGCTGTTCGGCAGCTCCCCGACGAACTGCTTCGCCGCCTCCTGGGCGGCCTCCAACCGGTTCGGCGCGACGTCATCGGCCTGCATCGACAGCGACACGTCGATGGCGAGCATCACGGTGGCCCGCTCCAGGGGTTCCCGGGTGTCCACCGCCGGCCGGGCCAGCGCGCTGGCCAGCACCAGCAGACAGAGCAGGAACACGGTGGCCGCCGCGTGCCGCCGCCAGCCCAGGCCCTTGGGCGCGAGGGTACGCAGCAGGTCGACGTTGGTGAACCGCATCGCGTACGACCGGCGGTGCAGCTGCCGCCAGACGTACGCGGCGGCCAGGGCGAGCACCGGCAGCACGGCCAGCAGCCACCACGGTTGCAGAAAACGGATCATCGGGTCGTCCCTCGGGTCCGGGCGTGCCGCTGCGCGGCGACGAACCGCACCAGGTCCAGCAGCCAGTCTCGGTCGGTACGCAGCCGCAGGTGGGCCGCGCCGGCGGCGCGCAGTTCACCGGCGATGGCCGCGCGCTGGGCGGCCGCCGCCTCGGCGTACCGGCGGCGCAGGGCCGGGTCGGCGGTCTGCACCTCGTGCAGCTCGCCCGACTCCGGATCCACCACCGGCAGCACCCCCACGTCGGGCAGCTCCAACTCGCGCGGATCGACCACCTCGACCGCCAGCACGTCGTGCCGGACCCGCAGCTTACGGATCGGCCGACCCCACTGCTCCGGCGGCGCGAGGAAGTCGGAGATGACCACCGCCACGCCGCGCCGGCGCGGCGGCCGGTTGAGCATGTCGACCAGCGTCCCGAGGTCGCTGCGCCCGGGGCGGATCTCGGTGCCGGCGATGGCCCGGAGCAGCCCCTGCGCCTCCTTGCGGCCGGCCCGGGCGGGCAACCGCAGCAGCGTACCGGGGCCGGTGGCCTCCGGGTCGCCCCGCCGGCGGCCGGTCCGCGAGCCCGCCCCACGCCCCGCACCCGCGGTGGCGCCGGTGCCGACCACCGCGCCGATCCGGTTGCCGCCACGAACGGTCAGGTGGGCCAGGGCGGCCGCAGCGGCGACCACCACGTCCCGCTTGAGCCACCGCCCGGTGCCGAAGTCCAGGCTGGCCGACAGGTCGACCGCCAGCCAGGTCTCCAGCTCCCGGTCGGCCACGGTCCGCCGGACGTGCGGCAGCGTCGTCCGCGCGGTGACCGGCCAGTCCATCCGGCGTACGTCGTCGCCGGGGCGGTACTCGCGGGACTCCCCCGCCTCGCTGCCCGGCCCGGGCAGCAGCCCGGCGTAGTCGCCCTGGAGCAGGCCGTCGAGCTTGCGGGTGACCATGAGCTGCAACCGGGCGAGGACAGCCCCGGAGCGGTCGCCGGTGGCCGGCAGCCGGCTGGGTGGGGTCACGGCCGCTGCCCGGGCCAGCCGTTCCCCTGCGGAACGGCCGGTTGCGGCGTGGCCTGCTGCCGGGGCGCCACCGCCGGCAACGGGATGGTCGACATCACCCGGTGCACGATGTGGTCGGCCGGTACGTCGTCGGCGAGCGCGTCGTAGCTGAGCACCAGCCGGTGGCGCAGGATGTCCGGGGCGATGTCCTGCACGTCCTGCGGCAGCGCGTAGTCCCGGCCGCGCAGCAGCGCCAGCGCCCGGGTGGCCCGGACCAGGCCGAGCGAGGCGCGTGGGCTGGCGCCGTACTGGATCAGCTGCGCCACGTCCGGCATGCCGTGCTCGGCGGGCGCGCGGGTCGCCAGCACCAGCCGGACCGCGTAGTCGACCAGCGCGTTGTGCACGAAGACCTGGTCGGCCTTGTGCTGCAGGGCGATCAGGTCCGGGGTGTCGAAGACCCGGGCCGGCTCGGGCGGCGCGACACCCATCCGGTAGACGATCTCCCGCTCCTCCGCGTCGGTCGGGTAGCCCACCACGATCTTCATCAGGAAGCGGTCCCGCTGCGCCTCCGGCAGCGGATAGACCCCCTCCTGCTCGATCGGGTTCTGGGTCGCCATCACCAGGAACGGGTCCGGCACCCGGTGGGACTCCCCGCCGATCGACACCTGGCGCTCGCTCATCACCTCCAGCAGCGCCGACTGCACCTTCGCCGGCGCCCGGTTGATCTCGTCGGCGAGCAGGAAGTTCACGAAGACCGGGCCCAGCTCGACGTCGAACTTCTCGCTGGACTGCCGGTAGATCCGGGTGCCCATGATGTCGGCCGGCACCAGGTCCGGGGTGAACTGCACCCGGGCGAACGAACCGCCGACCACCTTCGCGAGGGTCTCCACCGCGAGGGTCTTGGCCACGCCGGGCACCCCCTCCAGCAGGCAGTGCCCCCGGGCGAGCAGGGCGACGAACATCCGCTCGACCATCCGGTCCTGGCCGACGATCACCCGCTTGATCTCGAACAGCGCCCGCTCCAGCAGGGTGGCGTCCTGAGCCGGGGTGGTGACCGCCGGCGGCGGCGCGCCCGGCGCGGCCTCGGTCGGAATCGGGGCGTCGGGCGTGGTCGGCTGGGCCACCGGTCCTCCACAGCTTGGTCGTCGTCGCGGCTTGGTGCGTATCAAGACTGTCATGCCCGGCTGTGAGCCGAGTGTGGGAGAGCGACGATTTTCGCCGCGCCGTCCCGCTGCACGGAAAACGCTGAACACGGGTGGACAACCACGGGTCCGGCGTGTGTACGATTCACCCCGTCGCCGGGCGGCTCCCCCCGTGGCCGCCCGGCGCTAAACCTCCCGGTGCGCGGGCCTAGAATCGCCCCGGTGACCACTCCCGCCCCCGCCGACGAGACGCCGATCTGTTCGGCGCGGGGGTGCCGCGTCCCCGCCGTCTGGGCATTGCGCTGGAACAATCCCCGCCTGCACGACGCCGACCGGCGCAAGACCTGGCTGGCCTGCGCCGACCACCGCGAATCGCTCGGCGCCTTCCTCGACGCACGTGGCTTCCTGCGCGAGGTGGTGGCGGTGCCGCAATCGCCTACGCTCGAACCGTGAGCGAGCGGAGCGAGCGCAGCGGAGCACCCCGGTGAACGGTGACGACCTCGTCGGCCCCCCGCCGGCCCCGCCCAGCCCCCTGGAGCCCTGGCCGGCCACCGTGCGGTGGCAGCCGATCTCCCGCGACCTGATCTGGGTGGAGCTGATCCGGCTCGGCATCCTGCTCGCCGTGGTGCTGTTGGTGCTCGCTGTGGCGTGGGCCGTCACCGGTCACTGGCTGCTGGGCGCCGCCCTCGGCGTGGTGCTGCTGCTCGCCGCCTGGCGCACCGTCACCATCGTCCGCGCCGTGCACGCCTGGGGATACGCCGAACGCGCGGACGACCTGCTGGTCCGGCACGGGCTGCTGGTACGGCGGTTGTCCATCGTGCCGTACTCGCGGATGCAGTTCGTCGACGTCACCGCGGGACCGCTGGAGCGCGCGTTCGACCTGGCCACCGTGCAGTTGCACACAGCCGCGGCGGCGAGCGACGCCCGGGTCCCCGGCCTGCGGCCGGCGGAGGCGTCCCGGCTGCGGGACCGGTTGACCGCGCTGGGCGAGGACCGGGCGGAGGGGTTGTGAGCCACGGCCCGGCCGACCCGGGACCCGGCGCCCCACCGCCGTACCCGGGCGGCGACGACCGGCCCCCGCCGCCGTCGTGGCCGCCGGCGCCAGGAGGTTCCGGCCCCGCCCCGACGGCGACCGGCCAGCCCGGCCCGTTCCCGCCCGGTACCGGGCACCCCGAGCCTTTCCCACCCGGTCCCGGTCCGTGGCCGGCGTACGGGCCGGGTCCCGGCTGGTCCGCGTATCCGGCGCCGCCGGCAGCGGGCGGGGAGGAACCTCGGCAACGGCTGCACCCGCTCAGCCCGGCGCTGCACGGCGCCAAATCACTGGTCGTGGTGATCGCCGGCCTCTCCTGGTCGACGCTGTCCCGGGTCGGGTTCGGCTGGTTCGCCGCGCTGGTCACCGTCTTCGTCCTCGCCGCCACCGTGCTGGCCGTGGTCAGCTGGTGGAACACCGGCTACCACCTGGTGGGCCGGGAGCTGCGGGTGCACGAGGGGCTGATCTGGCGGCGTACCCGGGCGATCCCGCTGGAGCGGCTGCAGGCGGTGGAGGTGGTCCGGCCCCTGCTGGCGCAGCTCACCGGGCTGGCCGAGCTGCGCCTGGAGGTGGTCGGCGGGGGCAAGACCGAGGCGCCGCTGGCGTACCTGAGCGTGGCCGAGGCCACCGCGCTGCGCCAGCGGTTGCTCGCGGTGGCCGGCCCCGCCCGCGAGGCCGGCCCGCCCGCCGCCGGCGAGCCGCCCGCGCCCGCCCCGGCCGGGCGCCGGCTGCACACCGTACGCAACGCGGACCTGCTGGTCAGCCAGCTGCTCACCCCGCAGGCGTTCCTGCTCCCGTTCGGCGTGGCCTTCGTGGCGACACAGTTCCTCTCCGAAGGGTCCTGGTCGTTCATCGCGGTCGCCAGCACGCTGACCGCGATGGCCGGCGTGCTGCTGCAACCGGTCCGCCGGGTGCTCGACGACTGGAATTTCCGGCTCGACCGGGACGCCGACACGCTGCGGGTGCACAACGGCCTGCTGGAGACCCGGGTGCAGACCGTGCCGCTGCACCGGGTGCAGACCGTCGGCGTCACCTGGCCACTGCTCTGGCGGATGAAGGGCTGGCTGCGGCTGCGGCTGGAGGTGGCCGGCTACTCGGCCGCCGAGCCGGACGACCGCAACCGGCCGGACCGGCTGCTGCCGGTCGGCGACACGCAGGCCGGCGAGCTGATCGTCGCGGAGGTGCTGCCCGGCGTACGACTGGACGCGCTGCCTGCCACGGCACCGCCCCCGCGGGCACGCTGGCTGCGCCCGCTGACCCGTACGGCGGTCGGCGCCGGCCTCGACGAGCGGGTCTTCGTCGCCCGCTCCGGGCTGCTGACCCGCCGGCTCACGCTGGTGCCGTACGCCCGGATCCAGAGCGTGCGGGTCACCCAGGGCCTGGCGCAGCGGTGGCTGCGGCTGGCCACGGTGCACGCGGACACCGCCGGCGGGTCGGGCGCCGCCGCGCCCGACCGCGACCTCGCCGAGGCGTGGCGGCTGGCGGCGGAGCTGATCGAGCGGGCGCACGACGCCCGGCGCCGGCGGGGCTGACCCCGCGGTCAGCGCCCCGCGCCGGGCGAGTGCGGCGTGGTCAGCGCTCGGCCGGCACCGCGTCGACCGTGGTCGGAACCTCCACCGGGCTGCCCGGCTCGGCCGGGTCCGGAACCTCCGGCGCCTGCCGCTCCCCGGCGGACGCCACCGCCGCGCGCCGGGCCCGCCAGGCCGCCCACCAGCGCTCGACCAGGCCGACGACCAGGAAGGTCAGCCCGACGTACGCCCAGCCGACCAGCACGTCGATCACGTAGTGCTCGCCGCTGTAGACCAGGGTGAAGGTCATCGCCAGCGGGTACGCCAGCAGCAGCGGCCACCAGCGCTTCCGCAGCGAGCGCAGGAAGAAGAGCACCACGAACAGGGCGAACGCGGTGTGCAGCGAGGGCATCGCGGCGACCGGGTTGGAGGCGAACTGCCCGGCGTTGAGCAGGTTGCCCGCGCCGTGCATGCCGACTTCCTTCCAGCCCCGGGTGGAGATGCGAGCGACGTCGGTGAGCAGGCCGTTCTGCGCGGCCCACCACGGCGGGGCGGCCGGGTAGAGGAAGTAGGTGGCCAGCCCGGCCGCGCAGAGGAAGCCCCAGCGCCGCATGTACGCCGCCCAGCGCGACCGGTCGCGCATCCAGAGCACCGCCGCGGCGGCCAGCGTCGCCACGAAGTGCGAGAAGTAGACCCAGCTGACCAGCACGTCCCACCAGTGCACCTCGGGCCGGTAGAGGTGCTGCTGGAGCCAGATCGTGGGCACCTCACCGCCGGTGGCCCAGCCCACCAGGAACCGGTCGGCGACGATCAGCTCCATGGCGTGCGGCGTCGCGCCGTTGGCGGCGAACCCACGGGAGATGGTGTACCCGACCAGCAGCAGCACCACGGGGATCCAGTCCCGGGCGAATCGCAGGTGGCTGCGCCACGGCCGGTCGGAGTGCCAGGCGACGGTGGCCGCCCAGATCCAGACGAAGGCGTACGCCGGGTCGGTGGGCAGGCCGATGCCGAGCCAGGCGGCCACGAAGGCGACCGCCCAGATCGTCATCGCCACCACCCGACGGCGTCCACCGTCGGGGGCGGCGGGGGCACCGGTCGGGGCGGGGGGCTGGGGGTCTGTCACGACGGCCATCGGGGTCAAGGTTAACGGCGCACCACGCATCGACGGACGCCGACCACCCGTCGGGGGCCCGCGGCCCGCCGGACCGGGCGGCCCGGCCCGGGCTCGTCTAGGCTCGGAGCATGCAGGAACAGCCGGAGCAGCCGCCCTTCGCGCCGGGCCTGATCGCCCGGGTCGAGCTGACCGTCACCGACGCCGACACCGCGCAGGCGGTGGGCTCCGGTGACGTGCCGGTGCTCGGCACGCCGCGGGTGCTCGCCCTGGCCGAGGCGGCGACCGTGGCGGCCACCGCGGCCCGGATGCCAGCCGGGTCGACGACCGTCGGCGTCCGGGTCGAGCTGGAGCACCGCGCCGCCACGCCGGTCGGGCGGACGGTGACCGCCGAGGCCCGGCTCGCCAAGGTCGACGGCCGGCGGCTGCTGTTCGAGGTGACCGTCACCGACGGCGACGAGATCGTCGCCGAGGGCCGGGTCGAACGCGTGCTGGTCGACCGGCAGCGCTTCGTCGAGCGCGCGTCGCGGGCCTCATGACCGCCCGGTTCGTCGAGGTCGCCGACCGCGTCCACGTGCTGCGCGAGCCGCTGCTGCACGTCAACGTGACCCTGGTGGTGGGCGAGGGCGCGGCGCTGCTGGTGGACACCCTCTCGACCGCCGCGCAGGCCCGGGAGCTGGCCGAGGCCGCCCGGACGGTCACCCCGCACCCGTGGACCGTCGTCAACACCCACCACCACTTCGACCACTGCTTCGGCAACGTCACCCTGGCCGCCGACCCGCCCCGCCCGGTGTACGCACACGAGCTGGCCGCCGTCGCGCTGCGCGACCACCCGGACGAGCTGCGCCGGGCGGCGTACGAGGAGATGCGCGACGAGCAGCCGGCGCTGGCCGCCGAGCTGGCCCGGACCGAGCTGCTGGCCCCGACGCACGCGGTACGCGTCGAGACCGTGCTCGACGTCGGTGGCCGACGGGTGGTGCTGCGCCATCCCGGCCACGGGCACACCGACGCCGATCTCGTGGTGCACGTGCCGGACGCGGACGTGCTGGTCGCCGGCGACCTGGTGGAGCAGAGCGGGCCACCGGCGTTCGAGGAGTCGTACCCGATCCAGTGGCCGGACGCGCTGGCCGACCTGCTCCGCCTCACCACGCCCGACACGGTGGTGGTGCCGGGGCACGGCACGCCGGTCGACGTGGACTTCGTCCGCGACCAGCACGCCAAGCTGGCCCGGCAGGCCTGGCTGATCCGGGCCGGCCACACCGGCAACGCGCCCCCGGAGCGGGTGGCCGCCGAGTCGCCCTTCGGCGCCCGGCCCGGCCTGATCGCCGCCCGCCGCGGCTACGCCGAACTCGACGGCACCGCCTAACCCCCAGCCCCCTCCCTCCCTCTCCCGCCCTCTCCCTCCCTCCCTCCCTCCCTCCCCGTCGATCATGGACTTGTGGTCGCCAGCTTGTCCGGAATCGCGCCTTTCACACCCGCCATAACTCCATGATCGACGGAGGGGTGGGTGGGGAGGGTGGTGGGGTGGGTGGGTGGGGTGGGTCAGGAGGGGAAGCGGGTGGAGAGGGCGGCGCGGGTGGGCATCGAGGTGGCGCCGCCGGGGGACTCGCACACCAGGCCGCCGACGCGTAGGGCGAAGGCGACCCGGTCGTGCCAGCCGACCGGGTCCACCGGTTCGCCGGAGGCGAGCAGCTCGGCGATGAGCGCGCCCATCACCGAGTCCCCGGCGCCGGTCGCGTCCACCGCGGCGACCTTCGGGGCGGGCACGCGTACCACGTCGTCGGCGGCCGCCACCAGGGCGCCGTCCGCGCCGAGGGTGACCACCACGGTCCCCGCGCCCAGCTCGCGCAGGTACGCGGCGACCCCCTCCACCGGCTCGCCGGGATAGAGCACGGCCGCGTCGGCGGTGCTCAACTTCACCAGGTGGGCGCTCGCGGCGAACTCCGCGACCACCTCGCGCAGCGCGGCCAGGGCGCCGGGCCCGTCCAGCAGCCGGGTACGCACGTTCGGGTCGAACACCCGCAGCGCCCCGGCGATGGACCAGGCTCGCCGGGCGGCGGCCAGCACCGGTGGGTCGAGCAGCACGATCGACCCGCAGTAGAGCACCTGCGCGCCCTCGATCAGGGACACGCTCAGGTCCTCGGCGGTGAGCAGGGCGTACGACCGGGGTTCGCCGTAGAAGCGGAAGTCCGGTTCGGGGCCGGCGAAGGTGGCCACCGCCAACGCGGTCGGGGCCGGTACGGTGACCGCCCCGGCCAGCCCGACGCCCGCCTCGGCCAGGAACGCCCGGATCCGCTCCGCGAGCGCGTCGTCGCCCAGCGACCCGACGAACTGCACGTCGCCGCCGAGCCGGGCCACCGCCACGGCCACGTTGAGCGGTCCCCCGCCGATCGCCTGTCGGTAGACGGGCTGCCCGTCGTACTCGGCGTCGAGCAGGTCGACCAGCGCCTCGCCGAGCACCACCGCGTACCCCATCCTGGCTCCCTCCGTTCGTGGTACCCCGATCCTGACGCATCCCGGGGGCGCGGCGCGCGGGGACGACCCGGACGCCGCGCAACGAGACCAACGTCATCGACGTACGACTATTGCGTGGACCACGGTGACGTGATGGGATGGCGTCTGCCGGAGTGGTGCGGGGGCTGCCGCGCCGCCGGCCGCCGGGTCGAGCCGACGCGAGGGCACACCGGTCCGTGGCACGGACCGCAGATGGTGCGCGCCCAGTCGGCCCCGGCCGCACTCCGACCGCCGGGCGTGGCACCGCGATCGTCGCATCCGCTCGTCGCAGCGGGGCGGACCGGTGCGGATCCCGCCCCGCGAGTCAGGAGAAACTCGTGCACCGATCCCGTATGGCCGCGTTGCTCACCGCGGCCGCCACCACCCTGGCCGCGGGCGTCTTCGCCCTGGTCACCAACTCCGGCCCAGCCGCCGCCCACGGCGCGGCGATGACGCCGGGCGCCCGGACCTACCTGTGCTGGAAGGACGGTCTCACCCAGACCGGTGAGATCAAGCCCAACAACCCCGCCTGTTCGGCAGCGGTCGCGCAGAGCGGGACGAACTCGCTCTACAACTGGTTCAGCGTGCTGCGCTCCGACGCCGGCGGCCGGACCGTCGGCTTCATCCCCGACGGCCAGCTGTGCAGCGGTGGCAACCCGGGCTTCAGCGGGTACGACCTGGCCCGCAACGACTGGCCGATCACCCACCTGACCGCCGGGCGAGCCATGGAGTTCCGCTACAGCAACTGGGCCCACCACCCGGGCACCTTCTACTTCTACGTCACCAAGAACACCTGGAGCCCGACCCGGGCGCTGGCCTGGAGCGACCTGGAGGACCAGCCGTTCCTGACGGTGACCAACCCGCCGCAGCGCGGCTCGGTGGGCACCGCCGACGGGCACTACTACTTCAACGGCACCCTGCCGACGAACAAGAGCGGCCGGCACATCATCTACTCCCGCTGGGTCCGTTCGGACAGCCAGGAGAACTTCTTCGGCTGCTCCGACGTGACCTTCGACGGCGGCAACGGCGAGGTGACCGGGATCGGTTCGGGCGGCACCACGCCGCCGACGACCGCCCCGCCGACCACCACCCCGCCGACCACCACGCCGCCGACGACCGCCCCGCCGACGACCAGGCCGCCGACCACCGCGCCGCCGACGACCATGCCGCCGGGCAACGGCAGCTGCATGGCGGTCTACGCGCTGACCAACTCCTGGCAGGGCGGCTTCCAGGCCGAGGTCACGATCATGAACCACAGCTCCCAGACGTACAGCGGCTGGACGGCGAACTGGACCTTGCCCAGCGGCCAGAGCATCAGCCAGCTGTGGAACGGCAACCTGAGCACGAGCGGGTCGTCGGTGACGGTCACCAACGTCTCGTACAACGGCACGATCGCGCCGGAGGGCACCACCACGTTCGGCTTCCTGGCCAGTTCCTCGGGCACGAACAGCCTGCCGACGGTCACCTGCACCGGCCGGTGACCCGACGCGCGCAGTGAAGCGGGCCCCACGGTGAAGCGGGCCCCCGGTACGACCGGGGGCCCGCTTTCACTCTCGGATCAGCGGACCATGCTGCCCACGACGGGCTTGGTCAGCAGGGCCGACTGGTTGCGCTGGATGCCCGGATCGAGGGTCTTGGCCACGAAGATGGCGTGCCAGATGCAGAAGATCAGCACGGTCCACACCTTGCGGGAGTGATCCGCTTCCTCCCGCTTGTGCTCGTCGAGCAGCCGCATCGCGTACGACAGGTCGATCAGGTCGCCGGCGCCGGAGGTGGCCAGCACGTGCCGGGCCCACTCGTACATCTCGCCGCGCAGCCAGACCCGGGTCGGGGTGGGGAAGCCGAGCTTCTTGCGGTTGACGATGGCCGGCGGCACGACGCCCTGCAACGCCTGGCGCATGGCGTACTTGGTGGCCTCGGAGCGCGGCGGCAGCTTCAGGTCGACCGGGATGCCGGCCGCCACGTTGAACACCTCCCGGTCCAGGAACGGCACCCGCACCTCCAGCGAGTGCGCCATCGAGATCCGGTCGGCCTTGACCAGGATGTCGCCGCGCAGCCAGGTGTAGAGGTCGATGTACTGCATCTTGGTGACGTCGTCCAGCTCGATGCACTCGGCGTAGATCGGCGCGGTGACGTCGGTGTAGCGCACCGAGGGGTCGTAGCGGCGCAGCAGGTGCTGCTTCTCCTCCTCGGTGAACATCCGGGCGTTGCCGTAGTAGCGCTGCTCGATCGGGGTGGTGCCGCGCTCCAGGAAGCTCTTGCCCTTGACCCCCTGCGGGATGGCCTTCGACACCGCCCGCAGGCCCTTCTGCACGCCGCCGGGCAGGCCGTTGACCGAGCTGAGCGACAGCGGCTCCCGGTAGATCGTGTAGCCGCCGAAGAACTCGTCCGCGCCCTCGCCGGAGAGCACCACGGTGACGTGCTCGGCGGCCTTCTTCGCGACGAAGTAGAGCGGGACCAGGGCCGGGTCGGCGACCGGGTCGTCCAGGTGCCAGACGATCTTCGGCAGCGCCTCCATCATGTCCTGCGGCCCGATCTTCGTCGGGATGGTGGTCACGTCGAGGTGCCGGGCCGAGTCCTGGGCGACGTCGATCTCCGAGTAGCCGGGCACGTCGTACCCGACGGTGAAGGTGAGGATGTTCGGGTTGAACTCCCGGGCCAGCGCGACCACCGCGGTGGAGTCGATGCCGCTGGACAGGAACGAGCCGACCGGCACGTCCGAGCGCATGTGCATCCGGACGCTCTCCCGCAGCGTCTCCCGGATCTCGTGGTAGAGCTTCTGCTCGTCGGCCACCGGCGCCGGATGGAACACCGGGCGGTACCACCGGCGCACCTCGATCCGGCCGCCCGGGGTCCAGGTCAGGTACTCCCCCGACCCGATCCGGCTGATCCCCCGGTGCAGGGTGCCCGGCTCCGGGACGTACTGCAGGGTCAGGTAGTGGCTCAGGTTGGCCGTGTCGATCCCGGCGTCGCCCTGATGGGCCGACTGCGCGAACGGCAGCAGCGCCTTCTTCTCCGAGGCGAGGTAGAGCCCGTCCGACGTCTGCAGGTAGTGCAGCGGCTTGATGCCGAAGTAGTCGCGGGCGCCGAAGGCCCGCCGCTCCTGCCGGTCCCAGATCACGAAGGCGAACATGCCGCGCAGCTTGGTGAGCACCTGCTCACCCCAGTAGTGGTAGCCGGCGACGATCACCTCGCCGTCCCCGTTCGTGGCGAACTGGGCGCCGAAGTCCCGGATCAGCTCGTCCCGCAGCTCGATGTAGTTGTAGATCTCGCCGTTGAAGGTGAGCAGGTAGCGGCCGTTCGCGTAGGGCAACGGCTCGTGGCTGAGCGCCACGTCGATGATCGCCAGCCGTTTGTGCGCGAACACCCCGTCCGCGTACTGCCCGGTGGCGTCGCCGACCACCTCGACCCCGGTCTCGTCCGGGCCGCGGTGGTGCAGGCACTCCAGTGCTCTTGCGATGTGGTCGCGGTGGGCGGCGGCGTCACCGCGCGCGCTGAAAAAAGCCAGGAGTCCGCACATGATGGCCATCTTTCCACGCGGTCGGAGCAGCCGTCGCGGCACCGCAGGCTCTCCCCGCTCCCGTGCGCGCGGTACCGTCTGGACCAGCGACGAGGCTCAGGGAGGGCGGATCATGGCCGAGGAGCGGACGCAGCAGGGCAAGCCGGCGGACGGCACCGAGTCGCACGACCCGGACTTTCCGGAGGCGTTCCTGACGTTCATGCGGCAGGGCTGGCGGGACACCGAACTGCCGGTGGGGCCCCGCCCGGAGGTGCCCAACCACGCCAAGCGCCGCGCCGCGCTCGCCGCGGCCTTCCCCGGGGAGACGCTGGTCATCCCGACCGGCAACGAGAAGGTACGCGCCAACGACACCGACCACCCGTTCCGGGCGGGCAGCGACTTCGCGTACCTGACCGGTGACCTCGAACCGGACAGCGTGCTGGTGTTGCGCCCGAACGGCGACGCCATGCTCTACATGCGGCCCCGGTCGTCCCGGGAGACCGACGAGTTCTTCCGCAGCCGCAACGGCGAGCTGTGGGTGGGCCGGCGGCCCACGCTGCGCGAACGGTCGACCGAGCTGGGTCTGCCCACCGCCGACCTGACCGAACTGGACGCGGCCCTGGCCGACCTGGCACCTGGGCGTACGCGGGTGCTGCGCGGCTTCGACGCCCGGGTGGACGCGGCGGTGCGGCCGTACGACGGCGCCCGCGTCGACGGGCAGCCGGGTCGGGACCGGGAGCTGGCGGTCGCCGTCTCGGAGCTGAAGCTGGTCAAGGACGAGTGGGAGATCGCGCAGCTCCAGGAGGCGTGCGACGCCACCGTACGCGGCTTCGAGGACGTGGCCCGGGCGCTGCCGGCCGACCGCGGCGTCTCGGAACGGCTGCTGGAGGGCATCTTCGCGCTGCGCGCCCGGCACGACGGCAACGACGTCGGGTACGGCTCGATCGTCGGCGCCGGCGAGCACGCCACGATCCTGCACTGGGTGCACAACCACGGCGCCACCCGCCCCGGTGAGCTGCTGCTGATGGACATGGGCGTGGAGAACCGCAACCTCTACACCGCGGACGTCACCCGGGTGCTGCCGGTCAACGGCCGGTTCACCCCGCTGCAGCGCCAGGTGTACGACGCCGTCTACGCCGCCCAGCAGGCCGGCATCGACGTGATCAAGCCGGGCGTGGCGTTCCGGGAGGTGCACCTCACCGCGATGCGGGTCCTCGCCCAGGCGCTCAAGGACCTCGACCTGCTGCCGGTCAGCGTCGACGAGGCGATGGACCCGTCCTCGACCGTCTACCGCCGCTGGACGCTGCACGGCACGAGCCACATGCTCGGCATCGACGTGCACGACTGCGCCAACGCCCGCAAGGAGACCTACCGGGACGGGCCGCTCGGCGAGGGCTACGTGCTCACCGTCGAGCCGGGGCTGTACTTCCAGCCGGAGGACGAGCTGGTCCCGGAGGAGCTGCGCGGCATCGGCGTCCGGATCGAGGACGACATCCTGGTCACCGCCGACGGCGCGGTGAACCTCTCGGCCGGGCTGCCGCGCCGCTCGGACGAGGTGGAGACGTGGCTGGCCGAGCAGCGCGAGGCCGGCCCACGCCTCCCCGGCTGATCTAGGCCGTACGACCCGACGGCGGGCCCCACCGCCGGCGGCTGCGACGTTTCCGTCGTTCTGCCGCCGGTGGTGGGGCTCGCCACTGTTTGTGCTGCTCGGCACCCTCGTCACCGCGCGCTCCGAAGGTCGTCACACGCCTACCATGAGGCGAATGTGGGGTTTTTTCAGATACGTCCGCCTCGTGAGGATCCTTCTCATACGGTGTGCATCAGAGGCTACAACCGGTTTGTAGCTGGTCGCCCCGCCAGGGGCGGTGCGACCCCTTTGGGTAGCTGAAAGGGCGGAAGGCTCTGATGTCCAACGACGTAACCACTTCCGACGGCGGGGCCCCGATGACCCCGCCGACGAGCAGGCGGCGGGCGCTCTGGGTCGCCACCGGCGTGGCCGGGCTGACCGGCGTCGTCGGTCTGGCGGCGCTCGGTGGCCTCGCCGCTCGTGACGACAAGTCCGGCGACGCGCAGCGCGTCGCGGAGAACCACGCGGCGGCGCCGCAGAACGCGAGCGACACGGGCAAGGACGGCGACAACCAGCACGCCGAGGAGAACCGGCGGGATGAGGAGGGTCGCGACGGCAAGGACCGGGACAAGCGCGGTGAGGAGCGGGACGAGCACGGGCGGGTGCGGGAGGTTCCCTGCAACGACGACAAGCTGATCGAGGCCATCGATCTGGCCAACCGGGACCACGGTGGCACGTTGAAGCTGGCCCCGCACTGCGTCTACAAGTTGTCCTTCGCCGACAAGAAGACCGGCACGGCCCTGCCGACGATCCGGCAGGAGATCACGATCAAGGGCAACGACGCCACGATCAAGCGGGACTCCGAGGACGCCTTCCGGCTGTTCCGGGTCGCCGACGGCGGTGACCTGACCCTGAAGGACCTCACCGTCAAGGACGGCAACGCCGCCGAGTTCAAGTACGGCTCCGCGCCGTCCATCCCGCAGCCGGGATCCGAACCGCAGGCCGCACCCTCGATCCCGTCCCAGGACAAGAACAAGAAGGAGGGTGAGGCCGATGGTGGTGCCCTCCTGGTCGAGCGGGGTGGTAGCGCCCACCTGGAGAAGGTGGAACTGACCCGCAACAACGCCGAGGGCAACGGCGGCGCCATCGCCAACTTCGGCCGGGTCGACCTGAACGAGAGCAGCGTCGAGAACAACCACGCCCGCCGCAACGGCGGCGGCATCTTCAACATCGGCGTCCTCAAGATCAAGGAATCCCGCATCAACAACAACACCGCCGGCGAGAACGGCGGCGGCATCGCCAACGGCGAAGGCAAGGAAGAAAAGGAAAAGGGCAAGGAAGTCTGGGTCAAGGGCCGCGACGAGGCCGGCACCGTGGAGATCATCGGCCGCGTCGAGGGCAAGGAAATCGGCAAGACCGAGATCGAGAACAACCGCGCCGGCAAGAACGGCGGCGGCGTGTTCAGCTCCGGCGGCTTCGTCAGGATCTTCCTGACCTCCATCAAGAACAACACCGCCTGCGAGAACGGCGGCGGCATCTACGCCCGCAACACCGACCTCGACCTCCAGAAGGTCTGGGTCGAGAAGAACCACGCCGACCGCGACGGCGGCGGCGTCTACAACACCGGCGGGGAGAAGAAGAAGGAAGCCCCGTACGGCGACCAGAAGGACCAGAAGGAAGAAAACGAGCGGGAGGCAACCGCCACCATCGCCGACAGCGCCGTCCTCGACAACAGCGCCGGACGCTTCGGCGGCGGCATCTTCAACGGCAACCCGGACGTCAAGATCAAGGAAGGCTTCCTCGAATCCGAGGAAGACAAGGACAAGAACAAGGACGACAACGCCACCCTCACCGTCCGGGACACCGAGATCAAGAACAACACCGCCCTCAACGGCGGCGGCATCTTCAACAACGAGGGCCGGGTCACCCTGACCAAGACCCGCGTCACCAAGAACACCGCCACCGACTCGTCCAAGACCCACCGCGTCGCCGGCGGCGTCTTCAACAACAAGGGCAAGGTCAAGATCGACGAAAAGACCACCATCACCAACAACGACCCGACCAACTGCGCCGGCACCGTCAAGGACTGCTTCAACTGAACCACCACATAACTGCGGGAGTCCCTTTCCGCCGCCGAGCGGCGGAAAGGGACTCCCCTTCCCCGCACGTCGCGACCGGGTGGTTCGTCGCGGGCACCGCCGGTGCGGGGCGGTCGGGCCCCGCCGCCCGCTTTCCGCCCTCCGCCACGCTCTTCGCCGCCCGCGAGACGCTCCTGCATCGCGGTCCGTCGTGCCGCCCGCCGCGCCGCCCGCACCCAATGCGGGTTTTTTTCGTATACGCCCGCCAAGTGAAGAAGGTTCTCATACGGTGGTCTTCAGCAGCTACAACCGATTTGTAGCGAAGGCCGCCTCGCCGTGGCGAAGCGACCTTGTCGGATACAAGGAGAGGGCAGAGAGCTCCGATGTCCAACTACCTTCGCAATAACGATGACGCCGGCCGCCAGACGACCTCCCCGATCCGTCGTCGCCGGGTCTGGCTCGCCACTGGCGTCGTGGGCCTGACGGGAGCGGTCAGCCTCGCGGGAGTGGCGTACGCGACCACCGGCGCCGTGGGTCCCCACCGGCTCGCCGACGTGAAGTGGTCGACCGCCCAGCAGCTCAGCGACGACGGCGCCAAGGGCGACGAGAACAACCGGCGGGACGAGGAGAGCCGCGACGGCAAGGACCGGGACAAGCGCGGCGAGGACCGGGACAAGCGCGGTGAGGAGCGGGACGAGCACGGGCGGGTGCGGGAGGTTCCCTGCAACGACGACAAGCTGATCGAGGCCATCGATCTGGCCAACCGGGACCACGGTGGCACGTTGAAGCTGGCCCCGCACTGCGTCTACAAGTTGTCCTTCGCCGACAAGAAGACCGGCACGGCCCTGCCGACGATCCGGCAGGAGATCACGATCAAGGGCAACGACGCCACGATCAAGCGGGACTCCGAGGACGCCTTCCGGCTGTTCCGGGTCGCCGACGGCGGCGACCTGACCCTGAAGGACCTCACCGTCAAGGACGGCAACGCCGCCGAGTTCAAGTACGGGGCGCCGCCGATGGCGCCGAACGCGCAGGACGGGTCCTCGTGGTCGGACGGCAAGGACGGCAAGAAGGAAGAGAACAAGAAGGAGGGTGAGGCCGATGGTGGTGCCCTCCTGGTCGAGCGGGGTGGTAGCGCCCACCTGGAGAAGGTGGAACTGACCCGCAACAACGCCGAGGGCAACGGCGGCGCCATCGCCAACTTCGGCCGGGTCGACCTGAACGAGAGCAGCGTCGAGAACAACCACGCCCGCCGCAACGGCGGCGGCATCTTCAACATCGGCGTCCTCAAGATCAAGGAATCCCGCATCAACAACAACACCGCCGGCGAGAACGGCGGCGGCATCGCCAACGGCGAAGGCAAGGAAGAAAAGGAAAAGGGCAAGGAAGTCTGGGTCAAGGGCCGCGACGAGGCCGGCACCGTGGAGATCATCGGCCGCGTCGAGGGCAAGGAAATCGGCAAGACCGAGATCGAGAACAACCGCGCCGGCAAGAACGGCGGCGGCGTGTTCAGCTCCGGCGGCTTCGTCAGGATCTTCCTGACCTCCATCAAGAACAACACCGCCTGCGAGAACGGCGGCGGCATCTACGCCCGCAACACCGACCTCGACCTCCAGAAGGTCTGGGTCGAGAAGAACCACGCCGACCGCGACGGCGGCGGCGTCTACAACACCGGCGGGGAGAAGAAGAAGGAAGCCCCGTACGGCGACCAGAAGGACCAGAAGGAAGAAAACGAGCGGGAGGCAACCGCCACCATCGCCGACAGCGCCGTCCTCGACAACAGCGCCGGACGCTTCGGCGGCGGCATCTTCAACGGCAACCCGGACGTCAAGATCAAGGAAGGCTTCCTCGAATCCGAGGAAGACAAGGACAAGAACAAGGACGACAACGCCACCCTCACCGTCCGGGACACCGAGATCAAGAACAACACCGCCCTCAACGGCGGCGGCATCTTCAACAACGAGGGCCGGGTCACCCTGACCAAGACCCGCGTCACCAAGAACACCGCCACCGACTCGTCCAAGACCCACCGCGTCGCCGGCGGCGTCTTCAACAACAAGGGCAAGGTCAAGATCGACGAAAAGACCACCATCACCAACAACGACCCGACCAACTGCGCCGGCACCGTCAAGGACTGCTTCAACTGACCGACGGTCAGCGAAACGGCTCCGCGCAGCACTCCGGCCCCCTGTCACCGAGGTGACAGGGGGCCGGATCGTCGTCGGGGTCAGCTCTGGACGAAGACCGCCACGCTACGTGCCGGCACGGTGAACGTGCCGTTCGCCCGGTCGAACGAGGCCGTCCGGAGCACCGGGTCGACCGAGCTACGCAGCACCGGGTGCAGCGCCACGTCCGCCCCGCGCAGGCCGGTCACCGCCTGCTTCGCCGCCTCCGGGGTGGAGTTGAAGACCACCGTGACCGACTTCCACGACCCACCCAGGCCGCGGGCGTCCAGCGTCATGGTGACCACGCCCGGGGTCTCCTGGGCACCGGAAAGCGGGAACGCGACCCGCTGCTGCACCTGGTCGGCCGTGGTCAGCCCGAAGACCGGCGAGGACTGCCGGACCTTCAGCAGCTCCGCGTACCGGGCGTCGGCCAGGTTGATCGCCGCGCAGTCCGGCACCAGCTTCGGGTCGGCCAGCAGCGGCCTGGCGTACGACCACTTGCTCTGGTTGTCCGCCGCCGGCGGGAGACCCGCGCCGAACCCGTTGCCCTGGGCGCAGTCCCAGCGGATCTGGTTGAACCAGTCCCCGGAGTTGTACGAGTTGCGGTCCAGCGACTTCGAACGCAGCCGCTCCGAGCCGGCCGTCACGAACCCGGTCCCCTGCCCGAGCGCGGTGGCCGCCAGGGCCAGCACCTGCATCCGGGCCCGATCCGTCGCCGAGGTCCCCGGTGGCAGCTTGTACGCCAGCGCGTCGTACAGGATCTCGTTGTCGTGCGCGTCGACGTAGGTGACCGCCTCGCCGGGCGCGGCGGTGTAGCCGGCCGGCGAGCCGTTGTAGTCGACCTGGGCGCCGGTGACCTGCCGGCCGGACGAATCGGTGAACCGGTAGTCGCGCAGGTTGCCGGCGAGACCCACCTTGATCAGGTCCTGCTGGTGCAGCAGCCGGGCCTTCTGCTCCGCCGCCGACCCGTTGACCGGGTCACCGTTCGGGTCGCTCCACAGGCCGGACGCGAAGCCCTGGATCCGCGGGTTGTCGTCGAACGGCCCGCCGCCGCGCACCGCGTCGCGGAGCCGGTCGTTGAACGTGCCGATCCCGGTGCCCGCCATGTTGGCCTGGGTGGCCTGCACGAACCGGGCGTCGCCGGCGACCTCGCCGAAGTCCCAGCCCTCGCCGTAGAGCAGGATCCGCTTGCCGTCCACGCCGTCCTTCGCCACGGTGAGCCGGTCCAGCGCGGCCCGTACGGCCAGGATGTTCGCCTTCGGGTGGTGACCCATCAGGTCGAACCGGAAGCCGTCCACCTTGTACTGCCGGGCCCAGGTGACCATCGAGTCCACCACGAGCTTGCCCATCATGGCGTGCTCCGGGGCGGTGTTGGCGCAACAGGTCGAGTTGGCGACCGTGCCGTCGTCCAGCAGCCGCTGGTAGTAGCCCGGCACCACCTGGTCGAGCACCGACTTCGGGTCGGTGCCCGCCGCCGAGGTGTGGTTGTAGACGACGTCCATCACCACGCGCAGCCCGGCCTGGTTGATCCCGGCGACCATCTGCCGGAACTCGGTGGTCCGCCGCGCCCCCGTCGGGTCGACGGCGTAGCCGCCCTCCGGCACGGTGTAGTGCAGCGGGTCGTACCCCCAGTTGTAGCCGTCGGTGTCGGCCACCGCCGCGACGCACTTCTGCTGCTCGTCGGAGTCCGGCGGCAGCGCGGCCAGGTCGCAGGCCGGCTGCCGCTGGTCGGCCCGCTTCTCGGGGATGGTGGCGAAGTCGAACGCCGGCAGCAGGTGCAGGTAGTTGACCCCCGCGTCGCCGAGCGCCTTGAGGTGCTTCATGCCGGCCGTGCCCGGGTCGGTGAAGGCGAGGTAGGTGCCCCGCCGGTCGGTGGGCACGGTGGCGTCGGCGACGGAGAAGTCGCGGACCGACAACTCCTGGATCTGCGCCCGCGACGACGACACCGCCGCCGGCTTGCGCAGCTTGGCCCAGCCGGCCGGGGCCAGCGCCGGGTCGTCCAGGTCGACGATCTGGCTGTGCGTCGAGTCCGGCGCGAGCGCCACCGAGTACGGGTCGGTCACCGACGCGGTGACCACCTTCTGCGCCGCCGGCTGCCAGGCCTCGACCTGGTAGCGGTAGTACTGCCCGGTCCACGCCTTCGAGCCGCGCACCGACCAGACGCCGGTGCGGTCGTCCCGGCTCATCGACACGGACCGCGGCTGCGCCGTCGGCGAGTCGAAGAGCTGGAGCGACACGGTGCGGGCGGTCGGCGCCCAGACGGCCAGGGTGGGCACCTTGCCGGCGAACGTCGGCCCGAGCTTGGCGGTGGTGGCGGCCCGGTAGACGTCGTCGAGCACGCCCGGGATCTGCACCCCGGTCGCGCCGAGCAGGTGCCCCCGCGCGTCGCGCTCGGTCACCACGAGCTGCCCGCGCAGCGCCGCCGGCACCTTGGCCAGGTCGGCCCGGTCGAGGGTGAACGCCTGGTACTCCCACAGGTGCGGCCAGGCCGCCCGCTGGGCCTCGGTGAGCCCGTTGCGCTCGGCCCGCAGCGGCAGCGTCGTGTACGACCCGGTCAGCTCGCCGTCGGTGACGCTCAGCCCACCGGTCGGGGCGGCCACCAGGGCGTACCGCCTGCCGTCGGTCGGCCCGGTCCGCCAGGCCACCGTGGACCGGTCGATCCACTGCGCCTTCTGCTTGGTGATGTCGAGGTCCTTGGCGACCCCGGTGGAGGTCGACGGCAGCAGCCGGCCCTTGACGCCGGCGAGCAGCCAGACCTCGCGCCCGGCGGCGGCGAAGTCGAGCCGCTGGTCCTCCGGGTGGTCCTTCTCGTCGCCGCGGTGCACGATGTAGCTCAGCCCGGTGGCCCCGGCGGCCAGAGGCACCCGGAACACCGCGCCGAAGGAGTCGACCTTCTCCGGCTTGAGCGGGCTGCCCCAGTCGGTCGGGTTGGCCGCGCCGTCCCACAGGTGCAGGCCCCAGCCGTCGTAGTTGCCGTCCGCCTTGCGCCAGTGCAGGAGCGCGGTGTTCTGGTCGGCCGGCGGGTCGGGCTCGCCGGTGGCGGCCTGCCGGGTCGGGTACAGCGTCGGGTCGCCCTGCTTGACCCAGACCTCGCCGGTCTGCGTCACGTCGATCGTGCGGTCGTTCTCGACGTCCTTGGTGCCGTTCCGGTCGACCACGAGGAAGCCGACCGACTTGGCGCCCGGGTTCAGCTTGACCCAGGCGAACCGGCCGTACGAGTCCTCACCGGCGAACGGCTGCCCCTTGGGCCAGTCGGTCTGGTACGCCGGGTCGATGTCGCCCCAGGTGTAGAGGCCCCAGTCGGCGTACCCGCCGGCCGGGCGCTGGTAGTGCACCACCACCCAGTCCCGCGACGCGCTCTGCGCCGGGGTGCCGACCAGGCCGGTGGCCCGGGTGCTGGCGGTACGACCCTTGCCGTCGCGGACGACGGCCTTGTACTGGATCTCCGTCCCGCCCGGCAGGCCGGTCAGGTCGTGGTGGACGGTGTACGGGGCCCGGTTCGCGCTGCCCAGCAGGGTCCACTTGCCGCCGGGCACCCGGGCGGCGAAGGTGACGGTCGCGAGGGGGTCGCCGGTGACCTGCGCGGTGACGGCGGCCCGGGTGGCGACCGGGGTGTCGCCGGGCTCGGTGACGGTGATCTTCGGGGCGGCGCCGGCCTGCGGGATCGCCCGGTCGGCCCGGAGCACCACGGCCGACATCGCCGGAACCGTCACGCTCAGCCTGCCGTCGGCGCCGGCCTTCGAGGTGCCGGCACCGCCGTAGACGCCGGTGAACGTGGCACCGGCCGACCAGGTGTCCACGGTGACAGTCTGCGCGGTGCCGGCGTTGTTCACCGCGACCACGTACTCGGTGCGGTCGGCGGGCAGGATCCGGGAGAAGGCGAAGACGCCGGGGCCGTCGGCCGCGTACCGGGTGACCTGGATGCCGTCGCGCAGCGCGGGGTGGGCCTGCCGCAGCCGGCCCAGCTCGGCGATGGTCCGGTAGAGCGGGTGGGTGGTGTCGTACTGGTCGCTGGCGTGGGTACGGGTGGTGCCGATCAGGTCGTCGTCGAGGTAGTCCGGCGTACGGCTGGCGAACATGTCCTGCCGGGCGTCCTTGTCCCCGCCGGGGCCGGTGAAGCCCTGCTCGTCGCCGGAGTACACGACGGGCTGGCCACGGGTGAGGAACATCAGCTGGTGGGCGAGCTGGTCGCGGCGCAGCTGGGTGGCGTCGTCCCCGCCGTTGGCGGCGATGAACGAGCCGATCCGGCCCATGTCGTGGTTGCCGAGGAAGGTGGTGAGCCGGTTGGCGTTGGTGTCCCGGGCGGCGTAGAGGTCGTCCCGGGCGTACACGTCGGCGAGCGCCTTGGCCGAACCGCCGGCGGCGGTGTAGCCGCGGGCGGCCTCCTGGAACGAGAAGTCCAGGGTGGCCGGCAGGCCGCCCTGCCGCACGTACGTCGACTCGATCTCCTGGTCGGCGCTGTAGACCTCGCCGAACATGAAGAAGTCCTTCTTGCCGGCCCGCTGCGCGGCGGCGTTGACGCCCTGGGCGAACTGCGGCCAGAAGTCGAGGTTGGTGTGCTTGACCGTGTCGAGGCGGAACCCGTCGACCCCGGCCCGGGTGATCCACTGCGCGTAGATGTCGGTCATCCCGCGCACCACCTCGGGCCGCTCGGTCCACAGGTCGTCGAGGCCGAAGAAGTCGCCGTACTCGCTGTTCTCGCCGGCGAAGGTGGAGTCGCCCCGGTTGTGGTACATGGTCGGGTCGTTCAGCCACGCCGGGACCTTGACCTTCGCGTCGGCCGCGCTGGCGAAGGTCGGGGTGTACGGGAACGACTTCTCGTCGACCTGGGGGAAGGTCCGGCTGCCGTCGGCGTAGTTGCGGTCGTCGAAGGCCCGACCCTGCGCGTCCCGGTACGGCGCGGTCTTCTTGTCGATGTAGCCGTACTTGTTCTCGGCGTACCGGATGACGTCCGCGGTGTGGTTGACGATGATGTCGAGGTAGACCTTGATGCCCCGCTGGTGGGCGAGGGTGACCAGCCGCTTCAGCTCCTCGTTGGTGCCGAAGTGCGGGTCGACCTGGGTGAAGTCGGTGATCCAGTAGCCGTGGTAGCCGGCGGAGACGTCCGCGCCGCTGCCCTGCACGGGCCGGTTCTTGAAGACGGGGGCCATCCAGATGGCCGTGGTGCCCAAGCCCTGGATGTAGTCCAGCTTGTCGATGAGTCCCTTGAGGTCACCGCCGTGGTAGAAGCCCTTGTCCGTCGGGTCCAGGCCGGTGGTGAGCCGGTCGCCGGTCAGGCCGCCGGTGTCGTTGCGCTGGTCGCCGTTGGCGAAGCGGTCCGGCAGGACGAAGTAGAACTGCTCCGCCCGGGCGGTGTTGCTGCCGGCCTTGAGCAGCGCCTCGGCGGACGGCTCGCTGCTCCACTGGGGTGCGCCGGCGGCCGCGAGGGCGTCCGGGGTCGCGGTGCGGTCGCTGGCCCGGGCACCCAACTGGGGCACGGCGACCAGGGTGAGCACGACGGCGGAGATCAGGGCGAGCAGGGCCTTGGCAGATATCGGCGGGGGTTTCATCGACGGCCTTTCTCTGGTCGCTGATTCGCCCGCACGCTAGCCCTTGCCGAAACATTCTGCAATAGTTTGCAAACCGAGCCGCAACAAAGCAGCCGGCTTGCGCAAATTGACATGGTGAGCCCGGCCCGCCACGACGCGGACCCGGGCCGGGGTGGACCTCAGGAGCGGGCACACTCCGTGGTGCCGACCAGGCAACTCGTCGGCCGGCTGCTGCCGGCCTTCTCGTAGTGGAACCGCAACGGCACCGACGCCCCCGGCGCCAGGTCCACCCCACTCCGATACGTGAAGACCCCGTCGGAGAAGCTCGCGGTGCCCTGCTCCGCACCCTCCACCCAGGACGACGAGAGGCGTCCCCGCGCGAAACTCAGCGTCACCGTCCAGCCGCTGGGCCGGTCACCGCTGTTGACCAGCAGCACCTCGCCGATGAAGCCACCGTGGAAGCTGTTCACCACCCGGTACCGGCCGGTGACCGGCGACGCCGCGGGCGGGGCGATCAGCGGCGCCGGCGGCGAGGACGAGGAAGGGGCCGATCGGCTGCCCTCGGTGGCGCCGGTCGACGGGCTCGGCGTGGGCCGGCTCGGCAGCACGGCGGTCGACTTGGGCAACGGCCTGGGCGGCACCGGCGTGGCTGCCGAGTTGGGCGCGGACGACGTGGTGGCCGCCGCCGGCAGCTCCGGCAACGACATCGCCGGCTCCGGTGGTGCGCCGTCGGCGTACGTCCGCCGGTCCCGTGCCGAGCCGAGCGCGACGACCAGCAGCACCACCATGACGACCACGCCGATGGAGACGACGATCCACGGCGAGGAGGCGACAGCGGCGCCGAGTGACGGACGTGCGCGACGCATGCCGAACATGACCCTCCCCTGTTGATTCCGCCGGGTGAGCGTAACGACCAGCGATGACTCCGCAAAGTCAGCCGATCCGCTTTACTCACGGTCGTGCCGGCGCCCCGGCGGATCGGGGCCACGCAACGGTGACCGATCCGTCAGGCGGTCCGGATGACGGTGCAGATGGTCGGACCGGCGTCGGTGGCGCGCAGCAGGTACCGGTACCGCTCGCCCGACACCGCCCGGCCCTGGCTGTCCAGGAACTCCCAGCGCACTGCGACGTCGGTGAGCAGCGCCGAGACCTGCCGCACGTCCTCGATCTGCGCGTGGGCCGCGACCAGGGCCCGCTCCCGGTAGTCCGGGGCGGCGCCGACGAAACTGAGCGCCACCGCGGCCGGCGAGGTGAAACAGAAGCTGTACGTGTCAGCCACCACCAGCCCGGGCAGGGCGTAGCAGCCGGCGATGGCGGGCACGTCGCCGGTGGTCAGCGCGGCCCCGTAGCGGTCGAAGAAGTCCGTCAGCGCGTCGAGATCCGTGGAAGCCGTCACGGGCTCTCCATTTCCGCGCGGTGGCCCCGGCAAACCCGGTCAGCGCGGCGGGACGCGTACCTCGATCTCCGTCCCGAGCTGGGCGCCCCCGACGAGTTCCAGGTCGTCGCCGCTCCAGAACCGCCCCGGGTCGTACCAGTTGGGCCGGCGGCCGGCCGGCAGCAGCCCCATGGCCTCGTAGGTCACCGCCACCACCTCGGCGCAGTACGCGGTCTCCAGCGCCCGATCGCGTACCGGCACGGCCCCGCCCTCCGGTGTGGACGGCGGCCGGCGGCGCGGGTCGGGCACCCGGCCCCGAGCCCAACGCCAGGCGAGCTGGGCGGTGGACGGGAACGGGGTGCCGTCGAGGCGGGCCACGGTCCGCAGCACCGCCTCCTCCATCGCGGTGTCGGCCGGCGGTTCGAGCTGGCGCAGCCAGGCCCGCTGGCCGTACCGGTTGGCCCAGACGCGGACCGCGTCCCGCAGGTCGTGCAGCTGCACGCCGCGCTGATGGCTGCCGGTCCACATGTCCGGCAGCGACCGGCCCAGCTCGGCGTGCCACATCAGCGGCGGCATGTCGTCGAGCACCACCGCCATGCCGACGTGGTTGACCGGGCTGTTGGTGGTGAGCTGGATGGCACGGTCGGGGACGCTGCGCCCGCGGAACACCCACACGTCTCCGGTCCGGGTCAGCTCCACGGCCTCGTCCAGGCTGATGCTCACAACGGACTACCCTAAGCCGATGCGGCGACGGATGCGGTGGTGGAAGGTACTCGGGCTGGCCGGCCTCGCCGGCGTCGCGGCGACCGGGGTGGTGGTGGCCCGGGCGGAGCGGCGGCGCCGGGCGTACACCCCGGAAGAGATCCGGGACCGCCTGCGCGAGCGGCACGCCCGTGCCACCGGGCCCGCCGCCCCCACCGACGACCGGCCCTGACCTGCCCGCGGCTCACCGGTCCGCGCGGCGCACCGCCTCGTCCAGGGCCTCAGGGGTACGACCGACCAGCGCGCCGCCGTCGTCCAGCAGCAGGATCGGACGCTGAATCAGCTCCGGGTGCTCGACCATCGCGGTGATCCAGCGCGGCTCGGTCGCGTCGTCGCGCGGCCAGTCCGCCATGCCCAGGGCCGCCGCGGCCGGTTCGCCGGTACGGCAGATGTCCCAGGCCCGGGCGTCCAGCCGGCGCAGCACGTCGGTCAGCTCGACCGTGCTCGGCGGCTCCGCCAGGTACGCCCGCAGCCGGTAGGGCACTCGCGCCTCGTCCAGCGTCGCGCGGGCCCCGGCGCACTTCGAGCAGGACGGGTTGTGCCAGATCTCCACCCGCAACATGTTGGCACACCGTACCGACTCTCTCCTGTGGACGGCCGACCGGATCGCGCCGCCACCACGTAACATGGGCGGATGGTGAGCCCGTTCTGGGAGTCCCCCTTCGTCCTGTCCCCGCCGTCGGCGCCGGTCGAGCGGCACGGGCACGTGGACCTGCATCTGCCGGCGGGAGCCGGCCCGCGCCCGGCGGTCGTGCTGGTGCACGGCGTCCCGCTGCCACCCGAGGCGCCCGACCCGCGCGACTGGCTGCTCTACCGCGGCTACGGCGCACTCCTGGCCGAGCAGGGCGTGGTGGCCGCCGTACCCGCCCATCCCCTGCACAACCCGGCCGATCTGTCGGTCGCGGCCGAGCAGGTGAGCCAGGCCGTGGATCTGGTCCGGGCCGATCCCCGGGTGGACCCCGACCGGCTGGTCCTGTGGTTCTTCTCCGGCGGCGGGCTGCTGCTGGCCGACTGGCTGCGCCGGCCGCCGTCCTGGCTACGCGGCCTGGCGGCCACGTACCCGCTGCTCGCGCCGCTGCCCGGATGGCAGGTGGACGACCGGTTCCGGCCGGTCGAGGCGCTGGGCGCCGCCGAGATCCCGCCCCTGGTGCTGACCCGTGCCGGGCTGGACCGGCCGGAGATCCTCGGTCCCACCGAGGAGTTCCTCGCCACCGCGGCCCGTCCGGGTTCGGCCGTGCGCCTGGTGGACGTACCGGATGGTCGGCACGGATTCGACGCCCTCGACCACACCGACCAGTCCCGGGACGCGGTACGCGCCGGCCGCGACGCCGTCCTCGACCTCCTGGCCGCCCGCTGACCACCCCCTGATCCGCCCGCCCGCCGGCGGGGCTTCACGATCCGCGCCGGATCGGGGAGGTTGCTGCCTCCGCGCGCCTGGTAGCAGCAACCTCCCCGAACGTGTGCGGACCTTGGCAGGCGACCGTGGCGGCCCCACCGCTCCCGGGGCGTCACATGCGCTGCTTGGGCGGAATGTCCGGTCCCGCGTTCGGGCGGCGTGGCCGGACTCCGGCGGTGGGCGGTTTGCGCCCTGCTGTCGCGTGACCGGGGCCACCCCCGGGGCGGAATCATGCCCGGGCCCGGGTCGTTGAACATGGCAGACCGCGTGGCAGAGCCAGCCCGCCCGGCCGGCCGAGCCCGGTCGGAATGACCGGCCACCCCCGGTCGTTACACCCCCGGGACCATGCCCGCCGGCCCACCGCTCAGATGACCCGGGACCGCGACAGTCCCGAGCCGGTGAGGCCGTGGGAATCACCGCCCACCCCCGGTCGTTACATCCCCGGGCCGCCCGAGCAGGTCACCCCGATCGCCGGGCCCCGAACCTCAAGACTTCCCCCCTCGCGGCATCCACCGCACCCCCCATTGCGGGCTGCCGCGTATCCCCCGAACAGGAAGGCTTCATCATGCGTACCGACATCCTGCGCAAGACCGTCCTGACCGCTGCTGGCGTCGCCGCCACCGCCGGTGGCATCGCCGGCCCCGCCGTCGCCGCCCACGCCGCCGACAACAAGCCCGCCCAGCGCGAACTCAACGTCCGCTACGAGGCCCAGCCCAACTTCTACTACTGCGGCCCCGCCGCCACCCGCAACGCCCTCTCCGTCCAAGGCAAGGACATCAACGTCGACGCCATGGCCAAGGAAATGGGCACCACCGAGAACGGCACCAACAGCATCAACGACATCACCCCCGTCCTGAACAAGGAAACCGGCAAGGACGCCTACCACTCGGTCGAAATCAAGAACAACAAGGCCGACACCAAGCAGACCGACACCCTGCGCACCGACATCGTCCACGCCGTGAACGACGGCCGCGCCGTAGTCGCCAACATCGCCGGCACCGCCACCGACACCGACGGCAACACCCACTCCTTCGAAGGCGGCCACTACATCAGCGTCGTCGGCTACCACAACGACGGCAAGACCGTCACCATCGCCGACTCCGCCAACCCCAACACCGCCTCCTACCAGATCAGCGTCGACAACCTCGCCAACTGGATCGCCACCCGCGGCTACTCCGCCTGATCCAACAAGCGACACACGAAAGGGCCGGCCCCCACCCGGGGCCGGCCCTTTCGTCATCCCCACAGCAACTTCGGAGATGTTGCCGCCTCCCGGCACCGGGACACAGCAACATCCCCGAAAAGGGAGCGGATCTCGGTCCGCGTCAGGACGCCGGCGCGGTCAGCGATCGCTGCCGGCGCGTACCGGCTCGGACTCGGCGGCCGTCTCGGCCGACGCCAGCCGGTGGGCCCGACGGCGCAGCCACCAGGTGCTGGCGAGGCCGGCGATGATCGCGACGGCCAGGCCGGCCCAGGACAGGTCCTTGAGCCAGCGCTCAGCCGCCCGGCCCACGGTGAACAGCAGGTAGGTGGTGCCGAAGGCCCAGACCAGGCCGCCGGCCGCGTTCGCCAGCAGGAACCGTCGGTAGGGCACGTGCAGCGCGCCCGCGAGGGGCCCGGCCAGGATCCGCAGCAGCGCCACGAAGCGGCCGAAGAAGACGGCCCAGACGCCGTACCGGGCGAAGCTCTCCTCGGCGTGGGCGATCTGCGCCGGACCGAGGTGCCGGGGGAAGCGCCGGCCCAGCCGGGCGAGCAGCGGGCGTCCGCCGCGCCGCCCCACGGCGTACCCGATGGAGTCGCCGACGATGGCGCCGAGCGCCGCGGCGGTGGCCACCCACTCGGGTTGGACCACGCCGGCGGCGGCGAGCAGCGCGGAACTGACCAGGACGATCTCGCCGGGCAGCGGTACGCCCATGCTCTCCACGCCGATCACGCCGGCGACGATCAGGTAGACCACGCCCGGGGGGAGCGCGGAAAGCCAGTGCTGGACGTCGACCACCGCCACCCCTTCCGGTTCGACCTCGAACCCTACCTCCGGTCCGACGGTACGGGGGCCTCTCAGCTTGCGGCCACCCGACCGGACCCCCGTCGCTCGGCACCGCGTGGGCCGGCGGACGGAACGTGTTGGATCATGGTGGCACCTCCTCGTCCCGAACGCTGGCACGAGGTTGCATGGATAGCAAGACGGACGTACGGTTTTGTTGAACGAGAATCGGCGGTAAGTGTTGCCTAACCCGGGCGACCTTCCGACCGGTGCGACAGACTGCTCAGGACTACTCACGGTCGCTGGTGTGAAGGAGTACGACGTGGCGAGCCTCGACACCTTCGGTGCGAAGACCCAGCTACGCGTCGGTGACGCGAGCTACGAGATTTTCAAGATCGACAAGGTGGAGGGCCACGACCGGCTGCCCTACAGCTTGAAGATCCTGCTGGAGAACCTGCTGCGGACCGAGGACGGCGCGAACATCACCGCCGACCACATCCAGCAGCTCGGCGCCTGGGACCCCACCGCCGACCCGAGCGTGGAGATCCAGTTCACCCCCGCCCGGGTGCTGATGCAGGACTTCACCGGCGTACCCTGCGTCGTCGACCTGGCCACCATGCGCGAGGCGGTACGCGACCTTGGTGGCGACGCCACCAAGGTGAACCCGCTCGCCCCGGCCGAGCTGGTCATCGACCACTCCGTCATCGCCGACCTGTTCGGCCGCGAGGACGCCTTCCAGCGCAACGTCGAGCTGGAGTACGAGCGCAACAAGGAGCGCTACCAGTTCCTGCGCTGGGGCCAGACCGCGTTCAACGAGTTCAAGGTCGTCCCGCCGGGCACCGGCATCGTGCACCAGGTCAACATCGAGTACCTGGCCCGCACGGTCATGGAGCGGGGCGGCCAGGCGTACCCGGACACCGTCGTCGGCACCGACTCGCACACCACCATGGTCAACGGCCTGGGCGTGCTGGGCTGGGGCGTCGGCGGCATCGAGGCCGAGGCCGCGATGCTCGGCCAGCCGGTCAGCATGCTGATCCCGCGGGTCGTCGGCTTCAAGCTCTCCGGCGAGATGCCGGCCGGCACCACCGCCACCGACCTGGTGCTCACCATCACCGAAATGCTGCGCAAGCACGGCGTGGTCGGCAAGTTCGTCGAGTTCTACGGCCCGGGCGTGAGCGCGGTGCCGCTGGCCAACCGGGCCACCATCGGCAACATGTCCCCGGAGTACGGCTCCACCGTCGCGATCTTCCCGATCGACGCCGAGACCGTCCGCTACCTGGAGCTGACCGGCCGCGACCCGCAACAGGTCGCGCTCGTCGAGGCGTACGCCAAGGAGCAGGGCCTCTGGCACGACCCGGCCCGCGAGCCGGAGTACTCCGAGCGGCTCGAACTCGACCTGAGCACGATCGAGCCGTCCCTGGCCGGCCCGAAGCGCCCGCAGGACCGGGTGCCGCTGGGCGCCGCCAAGACCCTGTTCCGCTCCGCCCTCACCGACTACGTCGCCGACGGCGCCACGGCCGGCGAGAAGGAGATCAAGCCGGGCGTGGCCCGGGAGCAGCTCCCCACCGGTGTTGCCGGCCCGGCCGACGAGGCCAGCGCCGAGTCGTTCCCGGCCAGCGACCCGCCGGCCAACGAGACCAGCGACCCGGCCGACCAGCCGCGCGACCTGGTGACCGCGGCGGTCGGCGCCGGCGGCCGGGCCACCAACCCGGTCCGGGTGACCGGCACCGACGGCGTCGAGTACGAGCTGGACCACGGCGCCGTGGTGATCGCCGCGATCACCTCCTGCACCAACACCTCGAACCCGCAGGTCATGATCGGTGCCGCGCTGCTGGCCCGGAACGCGGTGGAGAAGGGCCTGGCCCGCAAGCCGTGGGTGAAGACCACCCTGGCCCCCGGTTCCAAGGTCGTCATGGACTACTACGACCGGGCCGGCCTGACGCCCTACCTGGAGAAGCTCGGCTTCAACCTGGTCGGCTACGGCTGCACCACCTGCATCGGCAACTCCGGCCCGCTGCCGGAGGAGGTCTCCGCCGCGGTCAACGAGGGCGACCTCGCCGTCGTGTCGGTGCTGTCCGGCAACCGGAACTTCGAGGGCCGGATCAACCCCGACGTCAAGATGAACTACCTGGCGTCCCCGCCGCTGGTGGTCGCGTACGCGCTCGCCGGCACCATGGACATCGACCTGGCCAACGAGCCGATCGGCGAGGACGCCCAGGGCAACCCGGTGTTCCTGCGGGAGATCTGGCCGAACAGCGCCGAGATCCAGGACGTCATCGCCTCGGCGATCGGTGCCACCGGCTTCAGCTCCGCGTACGCCGACGTCTTCGCCGGTGACGAGCGCTGGCAGTCGCTGCCCACCCCGACCGGCGACACCTTCGCCTGGGCCGCCGACTCCACCTACGTGCGCAAGCCCCCGTACTTCGAGGGCATGCAGCACAGCCCGCAGCCGGTGCAGGACATCACCAGTGCCCGGGTGCTGGCCAAGCTGGGCGACTCGGTGACCACCGACCACATCTCCCCGGCCGGCTCGATCAAGGCGGACTCCCCCGCCGGCAAGTACCTCGCCGAGCACGGCGTGCCGCGGCACGAGTTCAACTCGTACGGCTCACGCCGGGGCAACCACGAGGTGATGATCCGGGGCACCTTCGCCAACATCCGGCTGCGCAACCAGCTCGTCCCCGGCGTGGAGGGCGGCTTCACGGTCAACCACCTGAACGGCGAGCAGACCTCGATCTACGACGCCTCGATGGCGTACCAGGAGGCGGGCGTCCCGCTGGTCATCCTGGCCGGCAAGGAGTACGGCTCCGGCTCGTCCCGCGACTGGGCGGCCAAGGGCACCATGCTGCTCGGCGTCAAGGCGGTCATCGCCGAGTCGTACGAGCGCATCCACCGCTCGAACCTGATCGGCATGGGCGTCCTGCCGCTGCAGTTCCCGGTCGACACCACCGCCGAGTCGCTGGGGCTCACCGGCACGGAGACCTTCTCCATCGCCGGCGTCACCGCGCTGAACGACGGCGAGACCCCGCGTACGGTGAAGGTCACCACCGACACCGGCGTGGAGTTCGACGCCGTGGTCCGCATCGACACCCCCGGTGAGGCGGACTACTACCGGCACGGCGGCATCCTGCAGTACGTGCTGCGTCGCATGATCGCCGGCTGACCTCGCACACCGAAAGGCCCCCTTCCCGCTCTCGGCGGGAAGGGGGCCTTCGCGTTCACGGCGTCCGAGCGCCCGCGTCGCCGGCGAGCCGCCCGGCTCAGTCGGCGGTGCGGCGGCGCTCCTCGCGCAGCTTCATGGCGTGCTCCAGCAGCGTGATCAGGACCTCCTTGGCCGACTCCCGCTGCCGCGCGTCGCAGAGCACCACCGGTACGCCCGGGTCGAGGTTGAGCGCCGTCTGCACCTCGTCGAGCCGGTACTTCTTGGCGCCCTCGAAGCAGTTCACCGCCACCACGAACGGCGTGCCCCGCTCCTCGAAGTAGTCGATCGACGGGAAGCAGTCGGCCAGCCGGCGGGTGTCGGCGAGCACCACCGCGCCGAGCGCGCCGAGCGACAGCTCGTCCCAGACGAACCAGAAGCGGTCCTGGCCCGGGGTGCCGAACAGGTAGAGCACCAGGTCGTCGCTGATGGTGATGCGGCCGAAGTCCATCGCCACGGTGGTGGTCTTCTTCCCCTCCACCCCGGAGAGGTCGTCGATGCCGATCCCGGTCTCGGTCAGCACCTCCTCGGTCCGCAGCGGGCGCGTCTCGCTCACCGCGCCGACCATGGTGGTCTTGCCGACGCCGAAACCGCCGGCGATCAGGATCTTGATCGCGGTGGGCAGGGGGGCCGCTCCCGCCGGCCGCTCAGAGCGCCCGTAGTCCATTGATTACCGCCTCGAAAACGCTGTCGTCGGGAAGGCCGGCGGGGGTTGCGCGCGGCTCACGGACCTGCACCAGGTGACGGGCCACCAGATCACCGAGGAGGACCCGGACGGTGCCCACCGGCAGGTCCAGGTGGGCGGCGATCTCGGCCACGGACTGCATCCGCTGGCAGAGGCCGACGATCGCCATGTGTTCCGGGCCCAGCCCGGACTCCGCGCCCACGTCCGGCCGAGTCGCGGTGACCAGGGAGATCAGGTCGAAGGTGCCGGTGACCGGACGGGCCCGGCCGCCGGTCACCGCGTAGGGGCGCACCACGGGACCCGCGTGGTCGTCCACCCACTCCTGCTCGGCGGACTCCGCCTGGCCGGTCATCGTGCCGGGTTCTCGCCGGCGGATGCCTCACGGGTCGGCGAGGCGACGAACCGGCCGACGCGGGTCACCAGCATCGCCATCTCGTACGCGATCAGGCCGACGTCGGCGTCCTCGGAGGCCAGCACGGCCAGGCAGGCGTTGCGCCCGGCCGCGGTGACGAAGAGGAACGAGGACTGCATCTCGATGATGGTCTGCTGCACCTGGCCACCACCGAACCGCTTGCCCGCGCCCCGGGCCAGGCTCTGGATGCCCGCCGCCATCGCCGCCAGGTGCTCGCCGTCGTCCCGGCTCAGCCCCCGCGACGAGGCCATCAGCAGGCCGTCGGTGGACAGCGCCACGGCGTGTTCCGCCTGCTTGACCCGGCCGACCAGGTCATCCAGCAACCACGTCAGGTCCGCGCTCGAAGCCGTCTTCTGGGCCACTCGTCGTCCTCTTCTCCCCGGCTGGTGTCGCCGTACTCGTCTGGGATCCGCCGCCACGGCGTCTCCCTCAGATCGCCTGCCCGTCCCCCGGGTCCGGCTCCTCGCCGGCCCCGTGCGCCCCGCCGAGCAGCCGCGCGGCATCGGTCCGGCCGCGTCGGGTACCGCTCTGGTAGGAGCTCATCATCCGGCGCACCTGCTCCGGCGGTCGCACCGCTTCGTCGTCCTGGTCATCGTCCGGGGTGGACGGATCCTGCCGCAGCTCCGGCGCGAGGCTCGCCTGGCGTACCCGGACCGGCAGGCCGACGTCGGACCGCGTCGCTCCGGCGGCGGCCGTCGGCCCGTCACCCGCCGCGTCCGCGTCCGCCGGCGCGTCCACCGTGGTCAGGCCCGCGGGCGCGGCCGGCCCGTCGGCCGCCGACTGCCGCCTGCGGGTACGCGCCGGCAGCCCGGACGGGGTGAGCGCGGGCGCCTCGGCGCCGACCGGCGCCGGCAGCGGCTCCGTCACGGTGTCCCCCGGCACCGGCGTGGTGGGGTCGGCGAGGGCCACCGGGGCGGTCGCCCGCTCGACGGCCGGCGCGGACGACCCGCCCTCCGGCGCGCCGTGCCCCGCCGGCACGTCCCGGTCCGACGCGGTCCCGGTGCCCGCCCGGAAGCCGCCCGAGGTGCTGGCGTCCGGTCCGTCGGCGGTCACCAGGTCGAGCGGGATCATCACCACGGCCGTCGTGCCGCCGTACGCGGACTCCTTGAGCTGCACCTTCACGCCGTGCCGCTCGGTGAGCCGGCTGACCACGTACAGGCCGAGACGGGCGGCGTTGGCCAGGTTCAGTTCGGACCGGTCGACGATCCGGTGGTTCGCGGCGGCCAGATCCTCCCCGGTCATGCCCAGCCCGCGGTCCTCGATCTCGATGGCGAAACCGTTCGCCACCATCTGGCCGCGTACCTCGACGGTGGTGTGCGGGGGCGAGAAGGAGAGGCCGTTCTCGATCAGCTCGGCCAGCAGGTGGATGACGTCGCCGACGGCCCGGCCGGTCAGCGACACCGGCCCGATCGGCAGCACGTTCACCCGGGTGTAGTCCTCGACCTCGGCCACCGCGCCGCGGATGACGTCCACCATCGGCACGTTGCGCCGCCAGGACCGCCCGGGGGTGGATCCGGAGAGGACGATCAGGTTCTCGGCGTTGCGCCGCATCCGGGTCGCCAGGTGGTCGACGCGGAACAGGTCCTCCAGTTCCTCGGCGTCGTGCTCCCGGCGCTCCATCGCGTCGAGCAGGGTGAGCTGGCGGTGGACCAGCGCCTGGGTGCGCCGGGCCAGGCTGAGGAAGACCTCGCGGACGTTGCGGCGCAGCTCGGCCTGCTCGACGGCGGTCCGGATGGCGGTCTCCTGCACGACGTTGAACGCCTTGCCGACCTGCCCGATCTCGTCGTCGCCGAACTCGAGTGGGGGCGCCTCCCGCGCGACGTCGACCTCGTCGCCTCGGCCGAGCCGCTCCACCACACCGGGCAGTCGCTCGTTGGCCAGCCGGAACGCCGCCTCGCGCAGCCGTTCGAGCTGCCGGATGAGCGCACGGGCGGTGCTGATCGACACCACGACGGAGGCGATGACGGCGAGCAGACCGAGGCCGGCCGCGAGCACCACCCGGACGATGACGCCGATGGCGACCGGGGTCGCCCGGGACACGATGTCCTTGCCGCCGGCCAGGATGACCCCGCGCAGGTCCTCCATCGCCTGCTCGACGGCGGCCTGCCAGGCCGGTGCCGACACGGGCGGCCGGACGTCGCTGCCCTTGGCGGTCAGGATCCGGTCCTGCAGGGTGCGCAGTTGCTGGAACGAGGCACCGTCGATCATCGCCTGGTAACGGTCGCGGTCGCTCGGCGCCAGGGACTGCGCCGTCCGGTCCGCGAGGTACCACTGCGCACCGACCAGTCGGGAGAAGGTCGTCTGCTCGGCCACTGTCATCCGGTTGGCCGCCAGGACGCCCGTCAACAGCGCGTCCTGCTGCGACAGCAGCTCCCGGGCGCGGTTGAGGTCGATCAGGGCGGTGGTGTCGCGGGCGATCTCCTTGTCGTCGAGACCGCCGAGCGCGTCGAAGACGTCGAAGATGCCGTCGACCGCGTCGTTGTACGCGGCCAGCGTCGCGGCCCGGTCGATCGTCTTGCGTCCCACCTCGGCCCGTACGCCACCGAGCTGTTCGACCTTCCGCCGCAGCTCGGCGATCCGCCGCACGAGCTGGTCGCTCGCCGGCAGCTCGGCACGCCAGTCCTGGGCGGACTTCCACAGGGTCGCGGCGGTCTCGTCGGTCCGCCGCTGCTGCGCGACCAACTCCTCGAGCTGACCCGGGTCGGACTGTCCGAGGTAGGACAGCGACAACCGGCGTTCGTCCTGTAGCTGCAACAGCAGCGGGTCACTCGGCTCGAAGACCCGGGCGTTGAGCGTCTGGACGCCCAGCAGGTTGAAGCCATCCCGTACGGTCACCCACGCCGCGAACGCCCACAGGGCGAACAGCGACATGAGCAGTGCGACGATCTTCGTACGGATATTCGTACTGCGGGAACCCATCACAACTTCCTGGCCGGGTGTTCGGTCACGTGCCCGAAATCGAGTCGTCGGCGATCCGATCGACTCCGGCGCACGCTAGCAGCGTCCCGAACTTCACTCAAGCGATCCTGATCATGGGTGGTCGTCGGGGTGCGGTCGGAACCCGGTCGCCGCGTCATCACTCCACAGCGCCGCGCACACCGCTGAGCGTACTATCAACTCCGGTCGATAGAGGTCCTTGTCGTGCCACAGCAGCGGCCCGTCGTCACCCGCCTCGTCCATTTCGGACAGCCGGCGCCGGCCCCGCCCGACGGCCGCGGCGACCTCGGCATCGGCCGACAGACCGGCCCCGACCAGCGCCAGCACCGAATACGCGGTCTCCTCCGCGGTGCCGGCCCACCGCCCCCACGAACCGTCCGGCCGCTGGGCGGCCAGCAGCCAGTCGACCGCCCGCCCGACGGCGGCCCGGCCCGCGGCGCCACGGGCGTGGTCGCCGAGCGCGAGCACCGCGCAGTAGGTGGCGTAGTAGGGCGAGGCGTGCCACCGGTCACACCACCGCCCGTCGGCCTCCTGCCGGGCGATCAACCAGGCGGCCACCCGGTCCACGGCCGCCGCGACGCGGGCGTCGGCCATCGGCCCACCGTGCGCGAGGTGGTGACCGAGGGTGTCGAGCACGTGGGCGTTGGTGGTGATCGAGGTACCGTCCTCCCCCGGCCAGGTGCAGAAGTGGGCGCCGGTGTCGTAGGTCCAGAGGCTGGACGGGTCGACCGGCTGGCCGAGCCGGGCGAGGGCGTACAGCGCCACCGAGGTGGTGTCCGCGTCGGCGGGCAGCCCGGGCCCGGTGGCCACGCCGGCCGGGCCGACGGCGGCCCGCAGCTCGGCCACCAGCGCGGCGGGCACCGCCATCGGTACCCCCGCCCGGGCCAGGATGCTGAGCACCCAGGCGCGCTCGAACACGGCGATCGGGCTGGCGCAGGGCACCGCACCGCCGCGACCGACGCCCCGCAGGTAGTCCACGGCCGATCCACCGGGCTCGTCGGGGCCGCCGAGCCAGGCGGCGGTCGCGGCCGGAGACGCACCGACCGCCCCGGGGCCGACCGGTGACACGCCGGCAGCCCGGCGGGCCCACCCGCCACCCACCTCAAGGGCGTGCGCCAGCTTCTCCGGGACCGGTCCACCGGCGGCCAGCAGACCGCGTACCCGGTGCAGGCGGCCGGGGTCCAGGCCGGACGGAAGCGGCAGACGGGGTCGGCCGCGCCACCCGGCGAGACCCGCCGGAGGAGACTCCGGGCCGTTCAGCCACCCGTCGACCGACTCGACCAGCGCCGGCACGATCAGGTCGGTGGCCGGCAGGTCGGGCAGTGCCGGCGCGGCCGGGTCGCCGAGCCGGGCCGCCACGAAACGCAGGCCCCGCTCCGCCGCGCCGGTCAGGTCGGCGGCCGTCGCCGGGCCACCGTCGCCCCGACCGAGCACCGTCAGCAGCGCCTCGACGGCGCTCAGGCTCGGCACCACGGCGTACCCCTCCGGGCCGCCCCAGCCGCCGTCGGCCCGCTGCCGCGCGAGCAGCCAATCGATCCGTACGTCGTGGCCGGGCAGCCACGGCGCGAGCGACAGCAGCCGGCCGGTCTCGTAGACCGATGGCGAGGTCTGCCCGGACGGGTCGTGTGCCATCGCCGCGATCAGGTCCCGGACCCGGTCGGCTCCGAGCCCGGCGTCGGGCGGCGCGCCACCCGGACCACGACGGGCGGGCAGCCGACGGTTCGTGGTCACACTCACCGCGTACCCCAGAAGTCGGTGAGGCGGTAGAAGCCGCTGGTGAAGCCGAGCTGTCGGGACAGGTAGTCGGCCTCCCGCGGACAGTCGGGCCGCAGCTCGGCCAGCAGGTGCCGGCAGTGGTCGATCCGCGTCGCGACCTGCCGTTCGATCTCCGCGCGGTCGTCGTCCACCAGCATGATCGCGTTGAGGTCGCCCCACTCGCGGTCCCGCTGGTAGGTGCCCAGGTCGTTGATCAGCCGCAGGGCCCGCTGCACCTCGTCGCTGACCGTCACGAGCCGGGGCAGCTGGCGGTGGGTCTCGGCGGATCCGGTGTGGATCCAGTGCGCGACGTTGACCACCGTGGCGGCGAGATTGTCGGCGTTGTCGAGGTACTGGGCCAGGGTGGGCGGGGCCGCGGTGCCGTGCTGCGCCGCGGCCTTCCACTCCCACTCTCGGGTCATCGCGGCCAGGGTGCGGGCGATCTCCTCCTGCCACAGGCCACGCAGACCGGCGAACGCCGGGGCGGCGGCGAGGTCGTCCCGCAGCTCGGCGAGGAACCGACCCAGAGGGTCGTCGGCCGGGGCGCCGCCGGCCACCGCCAGGCACGTCTTCGCGACGAGGTCGACCTCCGACCGGGACGTCGCCTGGTGGTCGACCTGCCAGTCGATCACGAAGCCCCAGAGCACCGCGCGGTTGGTCAGACCCAGTTCCTCGGCGGTGCACCACGGCGCGCTGAACGCCATGGCCAGCGCGATGCTGCTGAACAGCGCCGCGTCGAAGGGCCGGCTGGGGAAGAGGTCGGGGTGCGCCGCGGCCCGTCGTTGCAGGTCCCGCTGCCCCCGGGCGGCGAGCGCGCAGATCCGTCCCTGCTCGGCGGCCTCGGCGAGCTGTCCGCCGTCCACGTCGGTCATGCCGGTGCCGTCCCTGGCGAGGGCGAGGCGGCCAGCAGCGTCAGCTCGACCCGGTGGCGCGGTCGCAGCGCCGCGGCCAGCCGCAGGCCGGGCACGCCCGGGCGGCGCATCCGGAAGCGGTAGCGGCTGAGCATCGTGGCGAGGATGAGCTGTGCCTCCAGATAGAACAGGTACATCCCGAGGCACTGGTGCGGGCCGCCGCCGAAGGGGAAGTGGGCGTAGCGGTGCCGGGCCCGGACCTGCTCCGGCCGGAACCGCTCGGGGTCGAACTCGTCCGGCCGGTCCCAGAACCGCGCCATCCGCTGGGTGACCAGCGGGCTCGCCACCACGGTCGCCCCGGCCTCGATCGGCACGCCGTCGATCTCGTCCGCGGCGACCGCGCGACGCGGGATGATCCAACCGATCGGGTAGAGCCGCAGCAGCTCGTCCAGGACCATTCGGGTGTACGTCAGTTCGGGCAGGTGCTCGCGGCGGACCGGTTCGCCGCCCACCACCCGGTCGATCTCGGCGTAGAGCCGGTCGGCGATGTCGGGCCGCTGTTCCAGATGGGGCCAGAACCAGGTGAGCACGTTGATGGTGGTCTCCGTGGTCGCCGCGAACATCGCCACCGTGTCGTTGCGTACCTGCTGCTCGTCGAGCTGCCGGCCGTCGTCGGTCCGGGCCCGCCACAGCGTGGAGATGACGTCGTCGCCCTCGTCGGCGACCGCCCGGGTGGCCCGGACGACCGGCACCAGCACGTCGTCGACGATGCGCTTCGCCCGACGGAACGGCCGGTCGCCCGGCATCGGCAGCGACAGCGGGGCGAACGGCACGATGATCCGGGGAATCACCGCCGTGGCGATGACGTCCTGGGCGTCGACGACCCGCATCGCGTCCGCCACCGAGATCTTGTCGGCGAAGAGCACCCGCATGATCGCGCGGCAGACGATCCGCGCCTGCTCGGCGCCGATGTCGACGGTGCGCCCGGCGCTTGACGGCTGGTCCAGCTCGTCCACCGCGTCGCGGATGGCCTCGGCCATCCCGTCGATCATCGCCTCCACCCGCTTGGCGGTGAACATCGGCTGGAGCATCCGGCGGCTCGCCGACCAGATCTGGCCCTCGCCGAGGATTCCCTCGCCGAACAGCCGCTTGACCGGGCGCCAGAACAGCCCGTCACCCGCCCGCTCGTAGTTCTCCGCCCGGTCACGCAGGACGTGCTGCACGTGCCGGGGATGGGTGACCAGGTAGGGACGGAAGGACCCGAGGTTGATCCGGACGAGCGAGCCCTGCGTCCGGTTGCCGACGTCGATCAGCGCGCGGGCCGGGTCGCGGAGCATGCCGGGCAGGATCTGACGCAGCGGCACGGTACGGAGCTGACCAGCGGATTCGGCAGCTGTATGCGGTTGGTCCACGTGATGCGTTCCCCCCTGGGTCTACTCGGTGTCGCGAAACCGTCATGACCCGTGAGCTTGCCGCCGAGCATGCCAGCCTTAACGGCCGATCAAAAGAGCAAAGAGGAATAGATCTCACACGACAAAATTCCCACTGTCGACAATGGAGGCTGCGGACTTCCCGTCCGTCCGGCCGGCTACGCAGGCATCCTTGCCTGTCGATAACCGTCCGGTAACCCCACGGCCAACCGGACGCCACCTCCATGTCGCCTCCGGCGCAACTGGCCGGTCACGACGTACCGGTGGCCGGTCACGGCGCGCCCGGTCCGGCCGACGCGACCGCTCGGCCGTGGTAGCGGGTTCCGCCGGCCCGGCAGCGCGGCGGTCCGTGGGCGGCCGGGCCGGTCGCGGCGGGCAGCGCCACCCCCGGCGGCACCGGCCGGTCGGTCGGTCAACTCCGCCGGAGCCGGCTCCGGGCCGAGGCGCGGGCCGCGCCCGGGTCCCGGCCACCCGTCAGGTACGAGGGCGGCGGGGCCGCCGGTTTCGACCGCCGGCGCGGCGCCGGGGTGGGCGAGCGGGACCGGGGACGAGGAACCCGGGCGCGGCACCGCACCCTGTGCCAAGCTTCGGGCATGGACGACAAGACCATCCTGAACCGGATCACCGAACTGGTCGACGAGGAGCACCGGCTGCGCGCGGCGGCACAGGAGCACGAGGCCGGCACCGACGACGCGGCCCGGGAACGGCTGCGGGCGCTGGAGGAGTCCCTCGACCAGTGCTGGGACCTGCTGCGCCGCCGGCGGGCGGCCCGCCAGGCGCACGGTGACCCGGACGCCCAGGGCGAGCGCCCCCTGCCGGAGGTCGAGCGCTACCTCCAGTGACCTCGCGGTCCCGCGCGCTCCGTTGATCTTCGATTCTCGCGCGCACTCTCGACGAGCTGTATGAGGCGGCGTCGCCGGACGCCCCGGCGGCGGCCCGCCGGCACGCCGCGCTCCGGCGACGCGCCGATCCGGGTCCGGCGAACGTCGCCCTCCGGGGCGTCGGTGCGCGCCGGTTGGCCGGTGTCCCGGGCGGGGCTGACCCGCCCGGGACACGACGCGCTCAGCGGATGCCCGCCTCGCGCAGCAGCAGCCCGGTCAGTTCGCCGGGGTCGACGTCCCCGGCGGGCAGGCCCCGGGCGGCGAACCAGGTGCCGACCACCCGCACGTCCCGGGCCAGGAACTCCGGCCCCTGCGGGTTGGCCACCACGTCCACCACCTGCGGCAGGTCGATCATGACCAGCCGCCCCCGGTGCACCAGCAGGTTGTACGGCGACAGGTCGCCGTGCGCGTACCCGGCCCGGGCCAGCACGACCAGGGCGTCGACCAGTTGCTCCCACAGGTCGCGCAGCTCGGCGGCGTCGGGACGGACCTGGGCCAGCCGGGGCGCGGCCTGCCCCGCCTCGGCGTCGCCGACGAACTCCAGCATCAGCTCGGTGCCGAGCAGTTGCACCGGGTACGGCACGGCGATCCGCCCGGAGGCGGCGCCGATCTCCCAGAGTCGGGCGAGGGCGGCGAACTCGGCGGCGGCCCACTGCCCGGCGATCATCTGCCGGCCGAACGCGGTCCGGCCGGCCATCGCCCGGTTCTCCCGGGACCGGCGGACCCGGCGCCCCTCCAGGTAACCGGAGTCGCGGTGGAAGAGCCGGTGCTGGGCGTCCCGGTAGCGCTTGGCCGCCAGCAGGCAGGACCGGTCGGTGCCCGGCACGGCCCGGCGGACCAGGTGGACGTCCGCCTCCTTGCCGGTTTTCAGCACGCCGAGTTCGGTGTCCTTCGCGGCCAGCTCGGTGACCAGCCACTCGGGGTGGGGTTCGGGCCCGTGCACGGCCTCGTCCCAGGAGGACCACTGGTCCTCGGGCTCGGGCTCGTCGTCGGGTTCGGCGAGGGCCGGCTCGGCGGGCCCGCCGCGCTTCAGGAAATACGGTTCGTCGTCGTCGAAGCGGCTCTTGCCGCGGCCACGGCGCTGCGGCGCCGGGAAGTCGTGTTCGCGCACGGGTGGGTTGATCCTTCGATCGAGGCAGGTGGAGGCAGCTGGAACGACCCTGCGATGACGGCCATTACCGACCTCCTCTCCTCGACCGGGCTCCGCCCGGCTGCGCCCTCGCGCGGCCCCCATGCTCACCGGCGGGCGCGAGCGGGTCAACCGAATTTCCCGGCGCTCACCCGGCCAGCACCGCGGCCACCGCGGCGATCAACCCGTCGACCGTACGGGTCGGCGCGAACCGGGTGTCCGACCAGCGACGCCCGCGGTGCAGCCAGACGCTGGGCAGCCCGGACGCGCTGGCCCCGCCGATGTCCGCCTCCGGGCTGTCCCCGACCACCCAGGCGCCGCGCAGTGGCATCCGGGCCCGCTGCGCGGCGAGCGCGAAGATCCTCGGGTTGGGTTTGCTGACGCCAGCCTCCTCGGAGATCACCCAGTTGGCGACGTACCGGTCCAGGCCGGTCCGGCGGATCTTCGCGTCCTGCTGGCGTACCGCGCCGTTGGTGACCACCACCGGCACCCACCCGGCGTCGTCGGCGATCCGGAGCGCGCAGGCGACCAACGGATCCAGTCTGGTCTTCGCCGCCACCCCGTCGTGCAGCTCATCCACCAGGTCGATGGCGCGGACGCTGAGCTGGTACCGGTTCCGGATGGCGTCCGCGACGTCCCACCGGTCGGTCAGCCCGTCCGCGTCGACGGAGAGCAGCCAGTCGATGTCGGTGGGTGGAGCGCCGATGTCGTCCAGGAATCGCTCACCCCAGGCACGGAACGGCCCATCCCGGTCGAGCAGCGTGTTGTCCAGATCGAGCAGGAGCAACGGCACTCGGGAACCTTACGGGACCGGGGCGGGCCACCGACAGGGTTGCGGGCCGGTATCCGTCAGCCGATGATCGCCGTACGGGGCAGGCCCTGGTCGGACAGGCGGTCGGCGAGCATGGTGTGCGCCGCCCGGGTGGCCGCGAGCGCCGCCGGGTCGAGCGTCGCCACCAGCACCTCCGTGCCGGTGTCCGCGCCCCGGACGAGCGGCCGGCCCTCCGGGTCGTACACGGCGGCACCGCCGTTGAACCGCCACGGGTCAACGCCGTCGACGGCGTTGGCGAAGACGACGTACATGGTGTTGTCCAGGGCGCGGGCGGCGTAGTAGACGTCCCGCCGATGCTCCGAGCCGGCCAGGTAGCCGCTCGGGCAGAGGTAGCCGTGCGCACCGTCGTCGGCGGCGGCCCGCCCGTGCTCCGGGAAGCAGCCGTCGTAGCAGATCCCGAGACCGAGGCGCCAGTCGTCGACCAGCAGGGTGGCGCCCCGTCGGCCCGGGGAGAACAGCTCGCGCTCGCCGCCCCAGAGCTGCTGCTTGTCGTACGCCGCCCGCACGGCCCCGGCCGGGTCGATCACCAGCGAGGAGATGGTGCGCCGCCCGTCGGGGTACCGGACCGCCGCGCCCACCACCACCGTGGTCCCGCCGTCGCGGGCCGCCTGCCGCAGCGGGTCGAGGCGCGGATCGGCCACCCCGCCGTCCGGGCCGGCGACCACGTCGGTGCCGATCGGGTCGGCCGCGAGGGTCGGCGGGTGGTACGCGGGCAGGAACAGCTCCGGCAGCACGACGACCCGGGCGCCGGCCGCCCGGCCGACGAGGCGGGCCGCGGTGGCGGCGTTGCCGGCGACGTCGCCGGGAACCGGCTCGGCCTGCACGGCGGCCACGGTCAACGGGTGGGCGGGGGCGGTCATCCGCTGATCGTAACCGGATCGCGTCCTCGTGCTGATCATGCGAACGCGCATCTCAAGCCGTACGTACGGTTTGCGTCGACGGGATACGCCTGGAACGATCGGTACGTGCCCAGAGTAAGCCAGGACCAGCTCGACGCGCGCCGGCAGGAGATCCTCTCCGCGGCACGGGCGTGTTTCGCCCGGCACGGCTACGAGGGCGCCACCGTGCGGCGCCTGGAGGAGGCCACCGGGCTCTCCCGCGGCGCGATCTTCCACCACTTCCGCGACAAGGACTCCCTCTTCCTCGCCGTCGCCGAGGACGACGCGGCGGCCATGGTGGAGACCGTCGCCCGCAACGGCCTGGTCCAGGTGATGCGGGATCTGCTCGCCCGCGCCCTCTCCCCGGACACCACCGGCTGGCTCGGCAGCCAGCTGGAGGTGTCCCGGCGACTGCGTACCGACCCGGCGTTCGCCAAGCGCTGGGCGGAACGCTCGGCGGCCATCGCCGAGGCCACCCGCGAGCGCCTGCTGCGCCAGCGGGAGGCCGGGGTGCTCCGCGACGACGTGTCGATCGACGTGATGGCCCAGTTCCTGGAGCTGGCCTACGACGGGCTGGTGCTGCACCTGGCGATGGGGCGCCCGGCCGGTGACCTGGGCCGGGTGCTCGACCTGGTCGAGGAGGCGGTCCGCCGCCACTGACCGCCCGGGTCTCGGTCCGGTAACTCGCCCGACCGACCGAATCCCGGCTGGCGGCCCTGCTCCACAATGGCGGCACCACCTCGCGACAGGAGCAGAGCTTGACATCCTCCCCTCCCTAAAGGAAGGGGATTCCCTGGGTCACCCCAGAGGTTTCCTGTTTCACCGCCGGTCGCCCCGTCCGGGAGGTTTCCCGTTGAGGACTTACGCCAGCTCCGCAGGCAGTCACCGCCAGCCCGGCGGCCAGAAGGTTACGTGCCGCGTTGACATCGCGGTCGTGAACGACGCCGCATCGACACGTCCACGACCGCACATCCAGCGGCATCGTCTCGGCCAGCGCACCGCAGGTCGAGCAGAGTTTGGAGGAGGGGTACCAGCGGTCGACCGTGATGAGGTGACGGCCGTACCAGTTGGCCTTGTACTCCAGCATCGCGCGGAACTGCCGCCACCCCGCGTCCGAGATCGCCCGGGCCAACGTGTGGTTGCGAATCATGTTCCGCACAGACAGGTCCTCGATCACGATCGTTTGGCTGTCACGAACGAGTCGAGTGGTCAACCTGTGCAGATGGTCCCGCCGCCGGTCAGCGATGCGGGCGTACACCCGCGCCACCTTCAGGCGGGCTTTGGCCCGGTTCGCCGAGCCCTTCTCCTTACGGGCGAGATCCCGTTGGGCGCGGGCCAACCGGGCCCGGTCGGCGCGCTCATACCTCGGGTTGGTGATCTTCTCCCCGGTCGAGAGCGTGAGCAGACTGTCCAGGCCCGCGTCGACCCCGACCCCGACCGCGGTGGTGGCAGGGGCGTCGGGGATCACGTCGACGCAGAGCAGGGACACGAACCAACGCCCGGCCGGATCCTGGGACACGGTCACCGTGGACGGGGACGCACCCTCGGGCAGCGGCCGAGACCACACGATCGCCAGGGGTTCGGTCATCTTCGCCAGGGTCAGCGAGCCGTCGCGCCATCGGAACGCGCTGTGGGTGTACTCCGCCGAGCGCCGCGACTTCTTCTTCGACTTGAACGTGGGGTACCTGGACCGCTTGGCAAAGAAGTTCGTAAAAGCGGTCTGCAGATGCCGCAGCGTCTGCTGCAACGGCACCGAGGAAACCTCGTTGAGGTAGGCCAGGTCCTCGGTCTTCTTCCATCGGGTCAGCATTGCCGAGGTCGCGGTGTAGGTCACCCGCTCCTGGCGCGATACCCACGCCTCGGTGCGTGCGGCCAACGCCAGGTTGTACACCTTCCGGATACATCCGAACGTCCGCGCCAGCTCAGCGGCCTGCGTATCGGTCGGGTAGAAGCGGTACCTGAATGCCCGCTTCACCGCCCTGACCACGGCCCACACGTTAGCACACCCGTTCGAGATTCATGCGGTTGCATCTGGACGCACGCCGATCCGCCTTGGCGGCGAATCGGTTTTCCCTGCCCTGCTCTGCAGAAGTTCCGTTTCCTCCCCGCCTGAAGGTCGGGGTATCCACGGAAGGAATCTGATGACCGTCCTCGCCGCACCGGACGACACCTGGGGCATCCCCGGCCCGGTCTTCCTACGCTGGTATCTGGTGGTCGCGGCCGTGCTGGTCGTGGGCACCCTGGTGCACCGGTTCCGCGCGCTGGCCGGCACGCCGGTCGCCGGGGCCGGGCAGCTCGGGCCGCAGCAGGTCGCGTACCTCAACGGCGGCGACGAACTCGCCGTCTGGACCGCGCTCGGCGGGCTGCGCCACGCCGGCGTCGTCGCCGTACGCCCCGATCGGCGGCTCACCACCGCCGGCGCGCTGCCGGCCGGGGCCACCCCGCTCGACCAGGCCGTGGTCAACGCGGCCGCCCGAGGCGTACGCTCCGGCGAGCTGCGCCGCGACGAGTGGGTGGTCCGCGCCCTCGACCAGCTCCGCGACGAACTCCAGCGGCGCGGTCTGGCGCTCGGGCCGGACCAGCGGTCCGCCCTGCGGCGCGGCCCGCTGCTGATCGCCGCCCTGCTGGTGCTCGGCGGGATCAGAGCCGTCGTCGGCCTGTCCAACGGCCGGCCCGCCGGCTTTCTCCTGCTCAGCCTGATCCCGCTCGTCGTCGCCTTCGCGCTGCTCGTCCGGGTGCCCTGGCGGACCCGGGCCGCCGACCGGGCCCTGCGCGACCTGCAGCGCGAGCACACCTGGCTGCGGCCCTCCGCCGCGCCGGCGTACGCCACGTACGGCCCGTCGACCACGGCGATGGGGGTGGCGCTGTTCGGCACCGCCACCATCTGGGCCATGGATCCCGGCTTCGCCGGCCAGGCCGCGATCCAGCGCCAGGCGCTCGCCACGGGCGGGGGCACCTCCGGCGGCTCGTGCGGCTCGGGCGGCACCGGCAGCTCCTGCGGCGGCAGCTCGTGCGGGGGCGGCGGTGGGTGCGGCGGTGGCGGGTGCGGCGGATGACCGGCCGGACCGTACCCCCGACCGGCCCCTCGGCGCCCCTGACCGACTCCTCGGCGCCCTCGACCGGCCCGTACGGGGTCGGCATCGGCTGGCGACCCGAGATCGCCGGCTTCGTGGCCGACCTGCCCGGGCTGCGCTTCGTCGAGGTGGTGGCCGAGACGGTCGCCCCGGCCGGGCCGCTCCCGGACGACCTCGCCGCCCTGCTCGGGCGCGGTGTCACCGTCGTACCGCACGGGGTGCGACTCTCCCTCGGCGGCGCGGAACCCGTCGACCCGGCCCGGCTGGCGCACCTGGCCGGCGTGGCCGCGGCGGTGGACGCGCCGCTGGTCAGCGAGCACATCGCGTTCGTGCGGGCCGGCGGCCTGGAGGCCGGTCACCTGCTGCCGCTGCCGCGCAGCCGGGAGGCGGTCGCGGCGGTGGTGGCGAACGTCCGGCGGGCCCAGGCGGAGCTGCCGGTGCCGCTCGCGCTGGAGCCGATCGCCGCGCTGTTCGACTGGCCCGACGACGAGCTGGACGAGGCCGCCTTCCTCACCGAGATCCTCGACGCCACCGGGGCGCTGCTGCTGCTCGACATCGCCAACGTGCACGCCAACGCCCGCAACCGCGGCGGCGACGCCCTCGCGCTGCTGGACCGGCTGCCGCTGGACCGGATCGCCTACGTGCACGTGGCCGGCGGCGCCGAGCAGGGCGGCTTCTACCACGACACGCACACCGACCCGGTCCCCGCCGAGGTGCTCGGCCTGGTCCGCGAGCTGTGCGCCCGCCGCCGTCCTCCGGCGCTGCTGCTGGAACGCGACGGCCACTACCCACCCGCCGCCGAGCTGCGCGGCGAACTGGACGCGCTCGCCGCCGCCTCCGGGTACCCGGTGATCACTTGACTCGCGGAGCCGCCGGCACCGGCCACGGCCGCGCCACCGCGACGGAGTCGGCCGCCTCGCCATCCGCCGCTCCCCCGGCCGGGAAACCACCGTCGTCCGCCGCTCCCCCAGCCGGGCCGTCGCCTGCCGCTTCCCCGGCCGGTCCGGGTGGTGGCCTGGCCGCACGGCAGGCGGAGCTGGTCGCGGCGCTGGTCGCCGGTGCGCCGCTGCCGCCCGGGTTCGCCCCCACGCCGGTGGAGGCGGCCCGCCGGGCGCTGCTGCGCAAGCGTGCGGGCGAGGTGGCGCGGCACTGGCCGCTGCTCGCCGCCGGTCTCGCCGCGGCCTGGCCGGGCACGTTCACCGAATGGGCGGCCGGCCGCCCCGGCAACGGGTCGCTGCGCGACGGCTGGGACCTGGCCCGGGAGCTGCGCGATCGGGGCACGCTGCCGTCGCTCGGCGCGGAGGAGCTGGCCACCCGGGAGGCCGCCGCCCGCTACGACGGCCGCACCCCGCCCCGGCCCCGCCGGCTGCCGGCCGTCGCCCGGGCCGGCGGCGCCGTCGCGGTGCAGCTCGCCGGTCGGGTACGCCTGATCCGCCCGGCCCACCGCTGAGCATCTCGGTTCGGCGGGCCGCCGAACCGTCGGGCCACGGCCGACCGCGATTCCGTGCCGTCGGCACGTTCGCAAACGTGCGGGACAACCGGGGCGGGTTGCACACGGTTTCGGTCGACGCCCGCTGCACCGGCAGCGGACCGGTGGTGACCACGGTCAACGGGCCGGGGTCGAAGCGCAAGGAGCGCGCGGCGACCGCGACGGCGACGATCGCCTTCGACGGCAACACGTTCGCCGATGGAGCCGGCAACTTCCCGTTCCCCGCGCCGTTCATCCGAGTCGATACGGAGAGGTGATTCAGCTCCGCCATCCGCCCGGCCACCGCTGAGGCGGCTGGCCGGGCAGGTCCGGGGTACGGCAGGATCGGCCCATGGATCTCGGACTCGCCGACCGGGTGTACGTGCTGACCGGCGCCTCCCGTGGCCTCGGCTTCGCCACCGCCGAGGCCCTCGTCGCCGACGGCGCCAAGGTGGTGATCTCGGCCCGCCTGCCCGAACAGGTGGCCGCCGCCGTGGAGGCGCTGGGCGGCCCGGAGCGGGCCGTCGGGCTGACCGCCGACCTGACCGACCCGGGCACCCCGCGGCGGCTGGTCGCCACCGCGCGGGAGCGGTTCGGCCGGCTCGACGGGGCGCTGATCTCGGTCGGCGGGCCGCCTCGGGGCACCGCCGCCCAGGTCACCGACGAGCAGTGGCGGGAGTCCTTCGAAACGGTCTTCCTGGGCAGCGTCCGGGCCGCCCGTACGGTGGCCGCCGCGCTCACCGACGGCGGCGCGATCGGGCTGGTCCTCTCCACCTCGGCGCGTGGGCCGGTGCCCGGGCTCGGCATCTCCAACGGCCTGCGCCCCGGCCTCGCCGGGGTGGCCAAGGACATCGCCGACGAGTACGGCCCGCGCGGCGTACGGGTGTTCGGCCTGCTGCCCGGCCGGATCATGACCGACCGGAACCGGGAGCTTCTCGCCGCCACCGGCGACCCGGAGCGGGCCCGGGCCGAGGCGGAGGCGTCGATCCCGCTCGGTCGGTTCGGCGAGCCGGGTGAGTTCGGCCGGGTGGCCGCCTTCCTGCTCTCCCCCACCGCCGGTTACGTCACCGGGGTCACCGTGCCGGTTGACGGCGGCGCGCTGCGCGGCCTGTGACGGGACCTGTGAGCGGACGACGCCGACCCCGGAATGCCCGGCCCGACACGCGCCCGGCGCGCCCTGGCGCGGCTGAGCCGAGCCGTACGGACGCGATCCGGCCCGGCGCGGCCGAGGCTGGCCCGAGGCGGCTCGACGGGGCCGAGCCGCTCCCGGCGAGCCTGACGCCGGCCACCCGGCGCTATCCCCGGCCGACGAAGGAGCAGCTCGCGGCGGCGGCCGACACGCTGCTGCCGGACGTGATCGCGCCCGGCCTGGACGTGCTCTTCGTGGGAATCAACCCCGGGCTCTGGTCGGCGGCGACCGGCTGGCACTTCGCCCGGCCGGGCAACCGGTTCTGGCCGGCGCTGCACCGGGGCGGCTTCACCCCGCGCCGGCTGCACCCCAGCGAGCAGGACGAGCTGCCCCGCCTCGGGCTGGGCATCACCAACCTGGTGGCCCGGGCGACCGCGCGCGCCGACGAACTGACCCCGGCGGAACTGGTGGCCGGCGCGGCGGAGCTGACCGGCAAGGTCGAGCGGTACCGGCCGCGCTGGGTGGCGGTGGTCGGGGTGACCGCGTACCGGATCGGCTTCGCCCGGCCGAAGGCCGGCTTCGGCCCGCAGCCGGAACCGCTCGGCGGCGCCCCGCTCTGGGTGTTGCCCAACCCGAGCGGCCTGAACGCGCACTTCACCCCGGAAACGCTCGGCGCCGCCTTCGCGGGGCTACGCGCGGCGATCGGCTAGCCGGTGGCAGTCGGCGAGGGCGCTCGGACAGAAACGCCCGCTCGGCCTCGTTCCTGGTCAACTCCAGCGCCTGCCGGTAGGTGACCGCCGCCTCGTCGGTGCGGCCCAGCCGCCGCAGCAGGTCTGCCCACACGCGCCAACCCGCCCCGGGACGGGGGCTCCTAGTTGGCCGCGGCCGGCGGCACCGGCTCCTGCGCCACGTAGGTGCCCAGCGGCACGGTGCTGACCACCGGCTGTGGCGGCGCCGGCTCGGCGTACGGGGTCGGCGAGTCGGCCACCGCGAACTGGGTGCGGTACAACTCGGCGTAGAGGCCGCCGACGGCAACCAGTTCCTCGTGCCGGCCGCGCTCGACGATCCGGCCCTCGTCGAGGACGAGGATCTGGTCGGCGTCCCGGACGGTGGAGAGCCGGTGCGCGATCACCAGCGCGGTACGCCCGGTCAGCGCCACGGAGAGCGCCCGCTGCACCGCCGCCTCGCTCTCCGAGTCCAGGTGTGCGGTCGCCTCGTCGAGGATCACGATCGACGGGGCCTTGAGCAGCAGCCTGGCGATGGCGATGCGCTGCTTCTCGCCGCCGGAGAAGCGGTAGCCGCGCTCACCGACCGTGGTGTCCAGCCCGTCGGGCAGGGACCGGACCAGGTCGGCCACCTGCGCGCCGGCCAAAGCCGCCCAGATCTCGTCGTCGGTGGCGTCCGGCTTGGCGTAGCGCAGGTTCTCCCGGATGGTCTCGTGGAACAGGTGGGAGTCCTGGGTGACCACGCCGATCTCGTCGCGCAGCGAGGCCAGGGTGGCGTCCCGCACGTCGACACCACCGACCAGCACCTGGCCGTCGCTGACGTCGTAGATCCGGGAGATCAGCATGGACAGCGTCGACTTGCCGGCGCCGGAGGGACCGACCAGGGCCACCATCTGCCCGGGCTCGACGCCGAACGAGACGCCCTTGAGCACCGGCTCGTTCACCGTACGGTCGAGCGCGGCGACCTCCTCCAGTGAGGCCAGCGACACCTCGGCGGCGCTCGGGTAGCGGAACCGCACGTCACGGAACTCGACCCGGCCACTGGCCCGGGGCACCGGAACCGCGTCGGGCTTCTCCTCGATGCCCGGACGCAGGTCGAGCACCTCGAAGACCCGGTCGAAGGAGACCAGCGCGCTCATCACGTCGACCCGGACGTTGGACAGCGCGGTGAGCGGGCCGTACAGGCGGGTGAGCAGCAGCGCGAGCTTGACCACGGTGCCCGCGCTGACCGCGCCGGTGACGGCGAGCCACCCGCCCAGCCCGTACGTCAGGGCCTGGGCGAGGGAGGCGACCAGCAGCATCGCCACGAAGAACGTGCGCGAGTACATGGCGGACTGGATGCCGATGTCGCGGACCCGCTCGGCCCGGCCGGCGAACCGGGCCGCCTCCACCTCGGGCGAGCCGAAGAGCTTGACCAGCAGCGCGCCGGCGACGCCGAACCGCTCGGTCATCGTCGCGTTCATCTTCGCGTCGAGGTTGTAGGACTCGCGGGTGATCTCGGCGAGCCGACGGCCGACCCGGCGGGCCGGGATGATGAAGATCGGCAGCAGCACCAGCGCCAGCACGGTGATCTGCCAGGACAGCAGGAGCATCGCCCCGGCGGTGAGCACGAGCTGGATGACGTTGCTGACCACCCCGGACAGGGTCGAGGTGAACGCCCGTTGGGCGCCGAGCACGTCGTTGTTGAGCCGGCTGACCAGTGCGCCGGTCTGGGTCCGGGTGAAGAACTGCAACGGCATCCGCTGGACGTGGTCGTAGACCCGGGTCCGCAGGTCGAGGATGATGCCCTCCCCGATCCGGGCCGAGTACCACCGCTGGGCCAGCGAGAAGAGCGCGTCGGCGACGGCCAGCGCGGCGATGACCAGGGCGAGCCGGACCACCGTCGAGCGCGCGTCGGGGCCGCCCTTGGCGATCGCGTCGATGACGTCACCGGCGAGCAGCGGCGTGGCCACCCCGACCACCGCGGCGATCACCACGGTGATCAGGAAGATGATGATGTCGCGCCGGTAGGGCCGGGCGAACGCGACGATCCGCTTGGCGGTGCCGCGATTGAGCTGGTGCGTGGCGACCTCGTCCTGGTTGCGCATCGACCGGAGCATGCTCCAGCCGCCCATGCCGCCACCGGCCATGTGGTTGGACACTCGTCACCTCCGGGTCGTCGGGGAGCCCTCGATCGTCGGGTCAATTCTCCCGACGACTACGACAACTTCGCGAGTAACCCGGATCTTCCCCTACGGTCCTTACTATTCTCCGCGCCCGGCCAGATCGCGCAGCCGCCGGGTCTGCGCCTCGCGCTCGGCCCGCTGCTGCTGCGCGTGGGTACGCCCGGCCGCGCCGGCGAGCAGCGCCTTGATCTCCACGACCGCGTCGCGGTTGTTGGCCAGCAGGCCGGCGGTCAGGTCCCGTACCGCGGCGTCCAGTTCCGCGTTCGGCACGACGAGCGTGGCCAGCCCGATCCGGTCCGCCTCGGCGGCGTCCATCCGGCGGCCGGTGGCGCAGATCTCCAGCGCGCGGGAATAGCCGACCAGCTCGACGAGACGCTTGGTGCCGGCGAGGTCGGGGACCAGGCCGAGGGTCACCTCGGCCATGGAGAGCCGCGCGTCCTCGGCGAGCACCCGCAGGTCACAGGCGAGGGCGAGCTGGAACCCGGCACCGATCGCGTGCCCCTGCACGGCGGCCACGGAGATCACGTCCGGGCGGTGCAGCCAGGTGAAGCCGCCCTGGTACTCGGCGATCCGGTCGGCGCACTCCTGCTCGGGCAGGGTGGCGAGTTCGGCGAACGAGCCCGGGCCGGACGCGCCGGCCACGGACAGGTCGAGGCCGGCGGAGAAGGCCCGCCCCTCGCCGCGCACCACGACGACCCGGACGTCGCCAGGCAGATCCCGGGAGAAATCGCTCATCGCGCGCCACATCGCCGGGGTCTGCGCGTTGAGCACGTCGGGCCGGCACAACGTCACTGTCGCGACCGGCCCGTCGCAGTCGAGTCGTACTCCGGTCGTTGCGGTGGTCACCAGACCATCCGGAGCACGGCGCTGATGGACGACACTGGCCGGCGGGTCACGCCTTCTTGCGGCGCCGGGCACCGCCGCGCTGCCGCAGCTGCACCCCGGACTCGGTGAGCACCCGGTGGATGAATCCGTAGGACCGGCCGGTCGAGGCCGCGAGCGCACGGATGCTCTCACCCGAGGTGTACCGCTTTACCAGGTCCTTGGCGAGCGTCTGACGCTCGGCTCCGACGATCCGGCGACCCTTCTCAGTGCTGGTGGCTGTGCCGGTGGCTGCCATGCTGATTCCTCACGTCCCAGACTGTGCGGTTCGGATACGGTCCCACCTATTAGACCGTCTCGAACGATCATGCGCCAGATATCAACTCTTCGCCAACCGACACGCTATGCAATGTCAGCTTCCCGATACCGTGATGCTACTGACCGGTCAGCTCGGGCCGTCCGGGTGGATCATGGCGGCCTGACCTGGCGGATGACCCGTACGCCGCGGTGACGGGTGGAGGTCAGGCGAGTTCGACGAGTTCGAGCAGGTCGTCACTCCAGGCATCCTCGTCGCCGTCGGGCAGCAGGATGGCCCGATCGGGCTTGAGCGCCGTCACCGCGCCCGGGTCGTGGGTGACCAGCACGATCGCCCCCGGGTAACGCGCGATCGCGTCGAGCACCTGCTCCCGGCTGACCGGGTCGAGGTTGTTCGTCGGCTCGTCGAGCAGCAGCACGTTCGCCCCGGAGCAGACCAGCGTGGCCAGGGCCAGCCGGGTCTTCTCGCCACCGGAGAGCACCCCGGCCGGCTTGTCGACGTCCTCCCCGGAGAACAGGAACGCGCCGAGGATCTTGCGCAGGTCGGTGTCGGTCTGCTCCGGCGCGGCGCTGCGCATGTGGTCCAGGATGGTCCGGTCCACGTCCAGGGTCTCGTGCTCCTGGGCGTAGTAGCCGAGCCGCAGGCCGTGCCCGGGGCGCACCTCGCCGGTGTCCGGTTCGAGCAGGCCGCCGAGCATCCGCAGCAGGGTGGTCTTGCCGGCGCCGTTGAGGCCGAGGATGGCCACCCGGGAGCCCCGGTCCACCGCCACGCTGACATCGGTGAAGATCTCCAGCGACCCGTACGACTTGGACAGGCCGGCGGCGGTGAGCGGGGTCTTGCCGCACGCCGCCGGGGTGGGGAAGCGCACCTTCGCCACCCTGTCGGCGACGCGGACCTCCTCCAGGCCGGCCAGCATCTTCTCGGCCCGGCGGGCCATGTTCTGCGCGGCGACGGTCTTGGTGGCCTTGGCCCGCATCTTGTCCGCCTGGGCCATCAGCGCGCCGGCCTTCTTCTCGGCGTTGGCCCGCTCCCGGCGGCGGCGCCGCTCGTCGGTCTCCCGCGCCTCCAGGTACGCCTTCCAGCCCAGGTTGTAGACGTCGACCACGGAGCGGGTGGCGTCGAGGAACCAGACCTTGTTGACCACCGCCTCCAGCAGCGACGCGTCGTGGGAGATCACGATCAGGCCGCCCTTGTGGTTGGCGAGGAACCCGCGCAGCCAGGTGATCGAGTCGGCGTCCAGGTGGTTGGTCGGCTCGTCGAGCAGCAGGATGCCGCCGCCGTTCTCGCCGGCGTCGCGGAACAGGATCCGGGCCAGCTCGATACGCCGGCGCTGGCCGCCGGAGAGGGTGCCGATGGTCTGGGCCAGGGCCCGGTCGGGCAGGCCGAGGTTGGCACAGATCCGGGCCGCCTCGGCCTCGGCCGCGTACCCGCCGAGGGAGGCGAACTGGTCCTCCAGCGCGCCGTAGCGGCGGACCAGGCGCTCGTCCTCGGCGCCCTCGGCGAGCTTGGCCTCCAGCTCCTTCATCTGCGCCATCAGCACGTCCAGGCCACGGGCGGAGAGCACCCGGTCCCGCCCGGTGACGTCGAGATCGCCGGTACGTGGATCCTGCGGCAGGTAGCCGATCGCGCTGCGCCGGTCGAGCTGCCCGGCGTACGGCTGTCCCTCCCCAGCGAGCACCTTGAGCGTGGTGGTCTTGCCGGCGCCGTTGCGGCCGACCAGGCCGATCCGGTCACCCGGCTGCACCCGCAGCGTGGTGTCGGACAGCAGGATCCGGGAACCGGCGCGCAGCTCCAGGCCGGTGGCAGTGATCATGTCGAGGTACTCGCTCTCGGGTTCCGGAAGGGCTGATTCAGGGCACGCGAAAGCGCCGGCGGGTCACACTTCCCGTCGGCGCGGGGCGGTTCAGCCTTCGCAGCGCAGCACGGGGGCAAGTGTACCGGGGCGGGCCCTACCGCTTCCTCCCGATTACCGGGCAAGATCATCGGGTATCGGAAACGCCGTCCGGACCCATTCCGGTACCGCAACCAGCAGACACGGACAAATCGGTGATCGGGGTCGACATGGAGCTGAACGAGAACGCGGAGATCGACACCAGCGAGGTGGATGATCGGCGAGGGTCCGGCGGAGGCGGCGGATTGGGCATCCCGATCCCGATCGGCGGTGGCCGGGGCGGGATCATCGGCATCGTGATCGCCGTCCTCGTCGCGCTCGCGGGCGGCGGCTTCGGCCTCAACGCCCTGAGCGGCGGCGGTTCCGACCAGGGCGACAACACCTCACTGAAGCAGAAGTGCGCGGCACCGGACGCGCTCCAGCAGCTCGATTGCCGCAACACCCTCTACGTCAACTCGATCCAGGCCTACTGGCGTACCGCGCTGCCGGAGGTCTTCGGCCAGCAGTACCAGCCCGCCAAGACCGTCTTCTTCAGCCAGGCCGTACGCACCGGCTGCGGCGCGGCCGACTCCGGCGTCGGGCCGTTCTACTGCCCGGCCGACCACCAGGTCTACATCGACCTCACCTTCTACCGGCTGCTCGCCGACCAGCTCGGCGCGAAGGGCGAGTTCGCCCAGCCGTACGTCCTGGCCCACGAGTACGGCCACCACGTGCAGAGCCTGCTCGGCACCGAGGCACAGATGCGCCGCCAGCAGCAGCGCGACCCGGCCAACGCCAACGCGCTCTCGGTACGGCTGGAACTCCAGGCCGACTGCTACGCGGGCGCCTGGGCGCGCAGCGCCACCGGCACCTCCGACAAGCGCGGCCAGAAGATCTTCAAGAGCATCACCGAGCAGGACGTCCAGCAGGCGATCGACACCGCCGAGAAGATCGGTGACGACGCGATCCAGCGGCGCGCCGGGCGGCCGGTCAACCCGAACGAGTTCACCCACGGCACCTCGGCGGACCGCAAGCAGTGGTTCACCCAGGGCTACTCCACCGGTGACCCGAAGTCCTGCAACACCTTCGGCGGCACCCGCTGACGCCACCCCGGCTCGGCGGTTCACGGTGTGCTACCGAGGCTCGACCGCCGACGACTCCACTGAGGAGGGATGCCCGGCAGGAGGCGACCGATGACGCAGCGTGAGGCCAGTCACGTGATGTGACTGTTTTTGGGCGTTGCCCTAGTCTGTCGCGGTGTCCAAAGGGCGTGACATGCGTGAAGGATCCGGCCGTGGCAAGGTGATCACGGTCGGTTTGCTGGTGCTTGTGCTGCTGGCCGGCGGCGTCTTCTGGGTGCTCCGGAACCGGGACGAGAGCCGTACCCCGGCCGGCCCGTCGCAGGCGGGGCAGCCGGTGGCCGCCGGCTCGGTGCCCACGCCGCCCGACCCGAAGCCCCGCCGGGACTCCTCCGGGCGTCGGATCTTCACGGTGCTCGGGGCCGGCGACATCCTGATCCACCCCGAGCTGACCTCGCAGGCACGCCGGGACGCCGAACGCGGCGGCAACCCCGGCGGACTGGACTTCAACCCGCTCCTCCAGCAGGTGCGGCCGGCCGTGTCCGGCGCCGACCTGGCCATCTGCCACCTGGAGACGCCGCTCGCGCCGCCGAACGGCCCGTTCATCGGGTTCCCGAAGTTCAACGTCCCGCCGCAGATCGTGGACGCCATCCGCGGCACCGGCTTCGACGCCTGCTCCACCTCGTCCAACCACACCATCGACCAGGGCGAGCAGGGCGTGAAGCGCACGCTGGACGCGCTCGACGCTGCCAAGATCCGACACACCGGCAGTGCCCGCACCAAGCAGGAGGCGCTCACTCCGGCCATCTACGTCAAGAACGGGGTCAAGGTCGGTCACCTCGCGTACGCCCTGCACTTCAACGGCCTGAAGCGGCCGGCGGGCAAGGAGTGGATGGCCAATCTCATCGAGCCCGCCGAGATCCTGGCCGCGGCCAAGCGGCTGCGGGCGGCCGGCGCCGAGATCGTGGTGCTGAGCATGCACTGGGGCACCGAGTACCTGCACCAGCCGGACGCCGACCAGGAGAAGTGGGTACGACCGCTGATCGCCTCGCCGGACATCGACCTGATCCTGGGCCACCACGCTCACGTGGTGCAGCCCATCGAGAAGATCGGCGCGGACTGGGTGGTCTACGGCATGGGCAACCAGGTCGCCCGGCACCTCGAGCCGATCTTCGACAACCGCGAAGGTGTGATGGCCCGGTTCACCTTCACCGAGGTCGCCAGCAAGAAGTGGCGGGTCACCCTGGCCGAGGCCATTCCGGTCTGGGTGGACCTCAACCCGGACGTCCGCCTGATCGACCTGCCCGCCGCGCTGGCGGACGAGACGACCTCCCCGGCCCGCCGCGTCAGCTACCAGGCCGCGCTGGACCGGATCCGCGGCCACCTGCTCGCCAAGGGCGGCGCGGATGCCGGGCTGAAGGTGCTCGGCCCACCGCCGGCGCAAACGGGCACCGCCGGGCCCTCGGAGCCCGAGGGCGCCCGACCGGCGCTGGACGGATGAGCGTGGACGGCGCGGTGAACCCGGTACGACGATCGGCTGACCGATTCGGGCAGCGCGAGGCGGCCGTTGGCCTCGCCTGCCCACTGTCTCATGGAGGACTGTCGTTGCGTGACACCGGCCTGAACGGGGTGTGGAGATGAACTTCGCGCCCACCGCGGGTCGTGCTCAGCACCCCGGGGGCGATCGGGACCAGCTCGCGCGCTGGCGCCTGATCAGCCTGGAGAAGCAGCTCCCGCAGTCCCGTCTCCTCACCGGCATCGGCACGCCGGCCCTGGTGTCGTCCCTGCTGCTCACCCTGCTGGCCATCTTCGCCTTCGCGTACCTGAGCCAGGGCGACTCGGGCGGAGTGCCGAAGGCGGTGGTCGACTCGCAGCGGGACTTCGTCCACGAGATCTCCCGCAGCCTCAACAACCTGGTGATCCGCAGCCGTGACGAAGTGTCCCGGACCGTCGACGCCTACAACGTCCGGCCGGACGCCGCCGCCGCACAGCTCGCCTCGCTGACCACCGACCAGCCCAAGTGGCGGGGTGCCGCCGTGTTCGGCCCCGACGGCAAGACCGCGGTGACCGCGGTCGGCGAGCCGGTCGTGCTGCCCGAGGGCACCGCCCCGGAGCGGGCCGCGCTCCCGCTGGTCGACAACAACGCTCCCCGACTGCTGCTGGTCGAGCCGCTCGGCGACGGCAAGCTGCTCGTTGCCGAGCTGAACCTGAACGTCCGTACCCTGCGGCTCAATCCGCGCTCCAAGCAGGCGGTCATGATCGCCGTGCCGAACGGCGGCCGGACGCTGGCCCAGGGCACCCCGGTCCAGGCCGAGCCACAGCTGGACGCCCTGATCAAAAATGCCGTCGAGGGCAGCTCCCGCACGGCGACCGCCACCCGCAACGGCACGGCGGTCGCGCCCCCGGCCGGCAGCGGATCGAACACGCCGGTTGTCCCGCTGGTCACCGCCGACGCCGTCGGCAAGTTCGGGTTCGTGATCGTCTCCCTGGTCTACACCCCGATCACCGACGCCGCGGTGGTCCGGGAGCCCCTGGTCGCGGCGCTGGCCCTGCTGGTGGCGGCCGTCGCGGTGCTGCTGATCCTCCAGTACGGCCTGGCCCGTCCGGTCCGCCGGCTGCTCGGGTACGCCAAGGCGGTCGCTTCCGGCAACTCGCCGGGCGAGCCGCCGCGCACGAGCAACGCCGAGGTCAATCGGATCGCGGTGGCGCTCGGCACGCTCGCCGACCGACAGGGCTCCGGCCGGTCGGCACGGCGCGACTCCGCTCCCGGGGGCGTCCCGGCCGGGCTGATCGTCGTACTGGCCGTCCTCGCCGTGCTCGGCGCGGCCGGCGGTGTCCTGACCACCCTCACCGAGGCCGAACGCGACCTCCCCGCCCAGGTGGTACGGGACACGGAGAACCAGGCGAGCTCGGTGGCCGGGGCGGTCGGCGACACGCTGGACGGCGGCTACCAGAAGCTCACCCTGCTGGGCCGGGACCACGGCAAGGCCGACACCGCGCAGATGCGCCGGGCGTTGGCCAATCTGGTCGACGACAACAATCGCTTCCGCAGCGCCTACCTGGTGTCGGCGAACGGGAGCGTGGTCACCAGCGCCGGGCGGGAGCCGCTGCGACCGGCGGGCCTGCTCCCCGGTGAGGGCGGCGTGGTGCTGCACGACGTGGCGGGCCGGCTGCCGATCATCTACGCGTACCGGCCGTTGTCCGACGGCCGGTCGCTGGTCGCCGAGTTCGACGTGCGCTACCTGACCCGCCTGCTGCAACGCGTGGACGGGCGGGTGCGGGTCCTCGACGTGGACCAGCGGGACCTCCTGGACAGCGACGGCTACCTGGCGTTCGAGCAGGTCAGCACGCCGCCGGTGGTCAGCGCCGCGGCTCAGGCGCTCACCGGCCGCCCGTACGCCGAGGTGACCGACGTCGAGGGCGTACGCAGCCTGCTGATCGCGGCGCCGGTCGCGCTGGACGGCTCGGCCGCGCAGCTGGAGTGGACGGTCGTCGCCCAGCGTCCGGTGGTCGACTTCGCGATGCCCGGCAACAAGCTGCACCACGGTGCCCTGCTGGTGGTGGTCGTGGCGGTCGGCATCGGTCTGCTGCTGTTCAGCTGGCACTACTTCTTCCAGCTCCGTGCGCTGCGCGGCCTGGCGCGGGAGGCGGCCGCCTTGGCCGGTGGCGACACCACCCGGGTGGTCTCTCCGCGCGTGCATGACGACATCGGCGCGGTGGCGGTCTGCCTGGAGGTGTGCCGCCAGGCGGCGGTGCACGGCGAGCAGCGGCTGGGCGGCGCGGCACGGTTGCGCGGCACCGAGGGCATGCCGACCACGATCATGACCAAGGTGCCGGAACGGGGCCGCGGCGGCCGGAGGGGTGACTGAGATGCTCTTCCTCTATCTGGTGTTTCTTCTCGCCTGCGTGGGTTTGCTGGTCGCCGGGATCATCGAGCAGCGCAACCACCACCGGAGCCTGCACAGCATCCCGCACCGGGTGCTGGTCAACGGCATCCGCGGCAAGAGCTCGATCACCCGGCTCACCGCCGGCGCGCTGCGTGGCGGCAAGCTGGTGGTGGTGGCCAAGACGACCGGCACCGCGGCCCGGTTCATCTTTCCGGACGCCAGCGAGGAGCCGGTATACCGGAAGTTCGGCATCGCGAACGTGGTCGAGCAGATCGGTATCGTCCGCCGGGCCGCCGCCTACTACCCGGACGCGCTGGTGATCGAGTGCATGGCGGTCATGCCGCCGTTGCAGGAGCTGAACCAGACCAAGCTGATCCAGTCCACCATCGGCATCCTGTGCAACGTCCGGGAGGACCACCTCGCCGAGATGGGGCCGACGCTGGATGACGTGGCCCGGTCGCTGAGCCGGTCCATGCCGGTCGGCGGGATCTGCGTCACCGCCGAGAAGGAGCGGCTGCACATCCTCCAGGAGGAGGCGGACAAGCGGAACTGCAAGCTCGTCGCCGTCGACCCGGAGTCGGTCGCCGACCAGGAGATGAAGGGCTTCACCTGGACCACGTTCAAGGAGAACGTGGCCATCGCCCTCAAGGTGGCCGAGCTGCTCGGGGTGCCCCGCAAGGCCGCGCTCAACGGCATGTGGACCGCCCCGCCGGACCCGGGCGTGCTGAGCGTGGAGGAGTACCGCTCGGGGCCGAAGTCGCTGCGCTTCGCGAACATCTTCGCGGCGAACGACCCCGAGTCGACCTACATGAACATCCAGCAGCTCGCCGACCAGGGCTCCATCCCCCGGCCGCTGCACGTGCTGATCAACTGCCGCCCGGACCGGGTCGAGCGGAACGGCCAGATGGGTTCGCTGATCTCCCGGATCGACCCGGACAAGATCATCCTCATCGGCGAGCCGACCCGCAGCGCCCGCGTCAAGATCGACGACAAGTGGCAGGACCGGGTCGTCGACCTGGGCGGCAAGATCGGTGCCGGCGAACTGCTCGACGGCGTGCTGGGCACCATCGACACGTTCGCCTCCGTGCTGGCGATCGGCAACATCCACGGCCAGGGCGAGATCCTGCTGGCCCAGCTCGCCGGCCTGGAACGGCCCACCCCGGAGGAGCGCACCGCGCCGCCCTTCCCCGTGGCCACTCCGGATCGGCCACCCTACGACGCGCCCCGGGGCGCCCAGCCGTACGGGCGCGGGGGACGGCAGTACGGGCCCCGTGGGGCACGGCCGTACGGGCCCCGTGGGGCGGGGCCGCACGGTGCGCCGCCCCGGCAGCCGCGCGAGTACGGCGCGCCTGCCCAAGCACAGGCCGCCCGCGTCCAGCCGCACGACGGACGCCCGCCGGCCGGGGCGCATGACGGTCGTGGACCGCAGATCCCCGGCGCCAACGGCCCCCGCCCGCCGCAGGGCCCGCGCCCCCCGCACGGCCCGCGGCCTCCACACGGCCCGCGCCCTGCGTACGGCGCCGGCCCGGGACCCGACCCGCGGGCCCCGTACGCCCCCGGCCCGGCACCCGAGCAGTTCCCGCACGGCCCGGGTACGCCGAGGCCGCCGCGCTACGACGGTCCGGGCCACCACGGCGGCCACGTCGAGGGGCCGCACGCCCGCCCCCGGCAGGTGCCGCCGGCCCGGCCCGTCCCGCCCCAGCGCACCCCGCCGGCCGGGTACGACCCGGACCGGAGGCGGCCCGACCAGCACGCCGGATACGACCCGGGCCAGAGGCGGCCCGACCAGCACGCCGGATACGACCCGGACCGGAGACGGCCCGACCAGCACGCCGGATACGACCCGGGCCAGAGGCGGCCCGACCAGCACGCCGGATACGACCCGGACCGGAGGCGGCCCGACCACCCGGCCGGGTACGACCAGGGCCGGGTGATGCCCGACCAGCCGGCCGCCTACGATGCGGACCGGGCCACCCCGCCCGTCCGGCGCCCGTCCGGCGCCACCCGACCACCAGCGCACCCGTCCGACCAGCAAGAGTCCGATCAGCAGCCGCCGCAACAGCGGCCGTCCGCCTACTGGAGCCCCTCGTGACGAGCGGAGAACTGACGCCCGAGCTTGCGACGCTCTGCCTGGGCGTGGGGTTGGTGCTCGCACTGGCCTGCTACCTGACCACCAACCTCTCGCCAGGCGGCATGATCACCCCGGGCTGGCTGGCGTTGACGCTGGTCGAGGAATACCAGCAGGCGCTGGTGATTTTGGCGATGACCGCCGTCACCTGGGCCCTGACCAAGGTCATGCAGCGGGTGGTCATCCTCTACGGCAAGCGGCTCTTCGCCGCGATCGTCCTGCTCAGCGTGCTGTTGCAGACGACCCTGTTCCTCGTCATCCAGCAGGACTTCCCGCTCCTGTTCTCGCACCAGACCCTTGGATTCGTCGCGCCCGGCCTGATCGCCTACCAGCTGGTCCGACAGCCTCCGGTGGCGACGATGCTCGCCACCGGGGCGGTTTCCGTGGGCACCTATCTGATCATCGTCAGCGGTGTGCTCGCCGGCCTGGTGCCGGTCAGCTGACCACTCTCCGGGCCGCAACCGACCACAGGGAGACCACTCATGGCGTCGAAGAGCAGCAACTGGATATGGGCGGCCCTGGTCGCCGTCGTCGTCGTCGCGGGCGTGATGGTCGCGGTGGCACTCCGGCCTTCCGCGCCGGTAGCACCGGCCGCGATCGAGACCGCGGGGCCGGCGGACCCCTCCGGCGAGCTGACCTACACCCGGCTCGACCGGCCGGCCCGCACCCAGGTCCAGGACGCCGCCGGTCGGGTGCTGGCAATGTTCACCGACAAGTCCCGCACGGTACGGATCTCCGGGCCCGAGCGGACCTTCCGGGAACCTCGGTTCACCCAGGCGACCGTGACCACCGACGCGTGGATCAGGCTGGCGCCGAAGCCGTGGGCGGAGGGCGCGGAGCAGGCTGCCTGGTTCCGGCCCTGGCTGACCAAGCAGGTTCAGGACACCAGTCCGGACGCGCTCGCCATCGCGATGGATTACCTCGACGGCGCCCCGGCCCGCAAGGACGCCAAGGGTGTCCAGTACGCCGGTGACGCCTCGTTCGGGCCGCTGGCGCCCAATGACCCGGACGGCCGCGCGGAGAACTCCGACTTCTACGACTACATGGGCGTCTCGTGGGACTTCCCCGACGGCAAGCACGAGCGCCCGGACAAGGCGCACCTGCGCAGCCTCGACTGCTCCGGGTTCATCCGGATGGTCTACGGCTACCGGATGAAGTACCCCCTGCTCGGCAAGAACATCAAGGGTCCCGGCCTGCCGCGCCGGGCGTACGCGATGGCCGAGCTGGGTCCCGGCACGCTGCTCATCCCCAACACCAGCAAGCCGGCCCGCGACTACGACCTGCTCCAAGAGGGTGATCTGGTGTTCTTCAGCCACGGTGAGGAGGCCGGCCCGACCATCCAGCACTCGGGGATCTTCATCGGCGTCGACGACTCGGGCCACCACCGCTTCATGTCCAGCCGGGTCAAGGCGGACGGCCCGACCTTCGGCGACTTCGGTGGCGAGTCGCTGCTGGACGGCCCGAGCTACTGGTCGAACCGCTTCCTCACCGCCCGCCGGATCTGACGTCCGCCTACGCCCCCGGCGGGATCCGACGCCCGCCGGGGTTGTCCCACCGGGTCAACTGCGTGGCAGGTCGGCCGAGCTGAGCGCCGCCACCAGCTCCGCCCGGCGGTCGGCGTCCCGACGGATCGCCCAGGTGATCTCAAGGTGAATGAAGACCGACCTGTTTCGGCGGGCCTCGTCGGCCTGGGTGTTGGTGGTGCCCTCCAGTTGCCCGCAGCGGACGGCCCAGGCCCGGCAGGTGACGAAGCCGGCGTCCTCCAGCGCGTCCGCCATTCGGCGTAGCGGCGCGTTGGAGCTGCGCTGGCCGTTCGAGACCACCGCGTCCTCGTCGGGCAGGCTCTGCTCGGCGAATCCGTGCAGCTGGATCTGGTTGAGGCCGCGCCGGGCAAACCGGCCGGTGACGACCTGGAACATCCCGACGGCGTTGTGCGCGGCGTCGGCCCGGTCGCCCCCGGCCCGGCGGTGTGCGCCGGCGACCACCAGCATCGACCCGGGCACCGCCCGGAACAGCCGTAGCCCGACGTCCTCGGTCTGTAGGTCCGAGTTCGGGTGCGGCACCTCGATGGCCAGCTTCAGCTCGCCGGAGAGGTCCACCAGCAGCATCCCCCAGGAGCCGTCGCCGCCCGGCTCGGTGGCGAACATCGCGTACCGGCGGCCGGTCTCGGGATCGTCGGTGACGCGGGCGGTGTAGCCGACCGTGTCGAGGAGACGGGTTGCGTCCTCCAGCCCGTCCGGGCCGTCAAGGAGCAGATCGACCGCGTCCCGAACGGCCCGGCGCTCCGTCGCGGTGGGGTCGCGGTACGGCGCGGTGGGCTTGAGCTGCCTGACGAAGTCGGTGACGATGCCGGCCGGGTCGACCGATGCCGACGCCGGCACCACCCGCGGAGCCTCGGGGGCAGACGGTCCGCAGGCCGCCAAAAGCAGCGCGGTGCCGAGCCCGGCGACAACCAGTCCGACCCGGGATGAGCGATTTCGGGACATCGTCGGAAGGGTACCGGGCCCGCCCGAGGCACCTGCGCGCGAGTCAGGGCCCGAGGGCCCGATGCGGGGTAGGCGTCGACGAGGACTCCGCTCGGGACCTGACCGGGCGGAGGTCGACCGTGCCTCAGATGACCCGGACGTACCAGTCGGCCGGGTAGTCGACCCGCACGACGAACTCGTCGACCGGCAGGTGGTCGCCGTCGTCGACCGTCGCGGCGGTCACCACGAACTGGTCGTTACCCCATGGATCGGGATGGGCGCTGCTCGGCCCGAACGGGACCTCGACCCGCAGCACCATGTCGTCCGGGAGCCCGTCCAGCGCAGCACGGAGTTGACCGACCGTCCAACGATCGACCTCGTGCCGGTAGCGCTCGACCCTGCTGGTTTCCACCACGGTGGGAGGCTACTGGAGATACCTGCGGAGCCACAGCGCGGTGGTGCGGGGAACGCGAACGGGTCAGTCGCGGTCGGGGTCGCGGACCAGGATCCGCACCGCGCGGGCGGCGGCCACCGCGCCGACCAGCACCGTGTGCCGGGGCTCGGGCACGTCGAGCAACCGGTCGGCGCGCAGCGCGGCGAGCGGGGCCAGCCGCCGGTCGGCCAGCACACCGTCCACCGCCCGCCGGTCACCGCCGCAGACCAGCGCGGCCAACGTCGCCGCCTCCGGCAGCAGCAGGCGTACGGCCAGCTCCGCCGCGTCGCCGAGCGCCGCCTTCGCCTGGTTGTCCCGCCGCCGGGCGAACCGCTGCTGCGACCAGCCACCCGCGGCGGTGCGCCCCTGCACGTAGCGGGTGTCCACCTTGGAGACGATCAGGTCCGGACCGTCGGCGACGCCGACCGCCACCGCGCCCTTGCGCGCCAGCAGCAGGCCGAGCCGCCGCGGCGCACCGGCGGCGGCCACGAACCCGGGTACGTCGGCGCTCGCGGGGGCGCCGGGCGGGGTGTGCAGCTCGGCCGTCGCCCCGTCCGGGGCGGCGAGCAGCAGACCGTACCCCTGGACGGTGGTGGTGGGCGGGCCGTGCCGGTCGGTGAGGCCCTCGACCCAGCGGGCGACGCGGGCCGGGTCGACCTCGACCCACCGGCCGCCCCCGGCTGCGGGTCGGCTGCTCATGCCACGACGGTACGGCACGGGGAGTCGCCGTGGCTCGGCGGGAAAAGCAACGCGGGAGGACACCGCGACCGGCGTCCTCCCGCGCTACCCGTTGGTCAGTGGACGGTGAGGTTGCCCGCCGTCAGGTTGACCTCACCGGTGCCGTTCCCCGTCCAGTCGGACGAGAAGAGCAGGGCACCGCCGTTCCACAGGGTGATGCCGACGGTGTCGTCCCGCCCGGGAGCGCCCCGGTCGGTCACCGTCACGGCCAGCGTCAGGCCGCTGGCCACCACCTTGCCGTTGCTGTCGTACAGGCTGGCCTGGTAGCGCACCTGAGCGACCTTGCCGGCCGAGGTGATCCCCAGCCCGTCGACCGTACCGGCCTTGATCGTGTAGGACTTGCCGCCGGAGCGGAACGCGATCTCGGCCTGGCCCGACGCGGCCTTGTTGGCCGTGGCGGGCTTCCCGGTCAGGTTCACCGCGACCTTCGACTTCGCGTCGGCCGGGTACGCCCCCGCCGAGCGGTCGACGGTGATCTCGCCGTCACCGGTGAGGAAGCCACCGTCGGAGACGGCGACCGTCACCTGCGCCGTGGTGCTGCCGGTGTAGTACCCACCGACCGTCGCGGTGACGGTGTGCGTACCCGCCGGCAGGGCGACCTCGCACGCCGCGGAGGCGCTCGTGGTCGCCGCGCCGAGCAGCTCCACCGTGCCGGTGCAGAGCGTCACGCCACCCTCGGTGAAGGTGACCGTGGCGTTGCGGATGTCACCCGCGGTGGTGTCCGTCGCCGAGGGCAGCACCGAGCTGTCCTGGACGACGGCCCGCAGCAGCGCCTTGCCGGAGGCGCCGCTGGTCGCGGTGCTCACCAGCGTGTCACCGGCCCAGGTCGCCGCCGCGTCCTCGGCGGTGACCGTGACGGTGAACGAGGTGCTGCCGGCCAGGCCGGTGCCGTCGGAGACGGTCACGGTGACCGGGTAGGTGCCCGGAGCCGCCGTGGTGGTACCGGCGACGGTCCAGCTGCGCGTACCGGGCAGGGTGTCGGTGCCGGAGGTCGCCGCCACGGCCAGCGACAGGCCCGCGGGCAGGCCGGCGGCGGACGCGGTCAGCGCGGTGCCGGCGGTGTCACCGTCGGTCGCCGAGACGGTGACGGTCGGCGAGAGCGCGTCACTGTACTGGACGCGGGCCCCGCCGGCCGGAGCGTCGTTGGTGACCACGGGGGCGGACCGGACGGTGAGGTCGGCGTCGTTGACATCGAAGAAGATGTTGCCAACGGCTTCGATCTTGATCCGGGCCTGCTTGGTCGCCACGTTGGGCAGGGTCACCGTGGCGCTGCCGTTGTTCGGGGTGCTCTCGGCCAGCACGTACGGGAAGGTCTGTCCACCGTCGGCGGACAGCGAGATCTTCACCTGGCTGGCGTTCACCGGCGCCGCGTCGGTGCCGGCCACGTCCCAGGTGACCGTCTGGCTCGAACCACCGTCGAGGACGGCGGCGGAGCCCTGCGAGGTGACCAGGAACGGCCCGGCGTTCGGGGCCAGCGCCACCGCGACGTCGGCGCTGCCGATGCCGCCGCCACCCAGCCGCCCGTCGCGGGCGGTGAGCTTGAAGTGCAGGGTCCGGTCGTTGCTGAAACCGACCCAGTCCTTGGTGGGCAGGAACTCCGAGAAGCAGTCGACGATCTCCGCCGGCACGTTCGAGGCACCACCGGTGGGCGGCGGGGCCGGCGCGGCCGGGCAGGCGCCCGTCTTGGCGTTCGTGTTGCCCGCCAGGATCTGCTTCATGTCCGGGAAGATCCGGGTCGAGTCGGTGGTCACCGCGTTCTGACCCGGCGAGTGGTACTTCAGGGTGTCCTCGGGCGACACGTTCGCCGCCTCGCCGAACACCCGGAACAGCGGACCGTTGGTCTTCGTGTTGTTCACCAGCGCGGTGCCGGCGGAGGCGCCCCGGTCGTTCTGCTCCCACATGTACGTCACCGTGTCGCCGTCGACGTCGGTGGCACTGCCGGTCAGCGCGAACGGGGTACGCACCGGGATGGTGACGGTGCCCGGCACGGTGACCACCGGCGCGTGGTTGGCGGTGTCCTCGACCAGGAAGCCGCCGTTGTCGATGGCACCGCCCTTGGCGGTCTCACCGACGAAACCGGAGGCGCCGGTGAAGTCGGTCAGCTCCAGCGCGGCCACGTTGGTGTTGGCCAGCGTGCCGCCGAAGGTCACCTGGAAACCGGTGTCGTTCAGCGTGCCGCTGCCGCCGAAGGCGGCCACGGTGACGGTCGCGCCGGCCGGCCAGCCGGCGATCCCCTCGATGGCGGCCTTGATGCCGGCGGTGGTGTAGTTGCCACCCCGCACGATCGGGGCCGAGTCGTTGCCGTTGTAGCGGACCCGGAACGAGTCACCGTTGGCGTCGAAGTCGTACAGCGAGGCGGTCTGCACCTCGCTGATCGCCGCGCGGTTCGAGGTGACGTACGTGGTGATCTCGGTGTAGCTGCGGTGCGACCAGTACGGGTCGGTGTGCGGCTGGAGGTTGTCCTGCTGGCAGATGCCGGCGTACGCCATGATCGACGAACCGCTGCCCGGCTCGTACGAGTTGGCCGCGCTGCGGTTGCCGCCCGAGCAGTTGTACTGCGTGCCGTTGAAGGTGTGGTTGCCGGCGAACTGGTGGCCCATCTCGTGTGCCACGTAGTCCACCGCATAGAAGTCACCGGTCGGTTGTGGCAGACCGGTGCAGCCCTGCGCCTTGCTGCCGCCGCCGATAACACCGAGGCTGGCGATGCCGCCGCCGTTGACGCCGAGGCCGATGTGGCCCACGTCGTAGTTGCTGGCGCCGACGATCTGGCCGAGCACGATCCGGTTCCGGCTCAGCGTGCTGCTGCCGCAGGAGCTGATCTGCGCCGTGGTGAAGCACGCCGCCGCGCCACACGGGCCGTTCGGCTCGGTGGCCAGCGCCGGGGTGTTCAGGTTGGTCTTGTCGGTGTCGTTGATCAGCACGAGCCGGATCGCGGTCTCGTCCTCGTAGATCTGGGTGACCCGGTTCATCAGGGTGACCTTGGCGGCGGTGACGTTCTCCGCGCCGAAGAAGTTGGCGTAGGAGGGGTCGGTCACCAGCGCCACCCGGTAGGTGCGCAGCTTCACCAGCGGACCGGCCGGGACCTCGGCCTGGGCGGTCGCGATCTCGTCCGCCAGGGCGTGCGCCTCGCTCGCCACGTCCTCACGCTCGACGAACTCGCCGTGCGGGTTCTCCAGGTCGCGGGCGAAGTAGCTCGCGTAGAGGCTCTCGTCGAGGTGGTAGTACGGGTCGACGTACCAGTTCCCGGCCGCCGAGCGGACCGACGCGTGGAAGCCGAGCGGAGTGAGGTCCGCCCGGATGGTCGCGGTCGGGTCGTCCAGGCCCTGACCGGCGTACGTGGTGATCTCGGGGTGCTTGGCGGCCAGGCCGGCCTCCATCACGGGCGAGTTCACCAGTTCGAAGCGCTGGAGCGTCCCGTCGGGCGCGGGCAGCGACACGATCTGCCGCTGCTGGCGCGCCGCCTTGCCGCGCTCGCGCGGAGCCTTGTCGAGGGTGCCCTTCAGGCTGGCCCGGTCGAGGGTGAACGCGGAGAGCCGCTTGGCGTTGACAGTGGCCTTCTTGCCGGCCTTGGTCGGTGCCGGCTTGCCGTCCACCTTGTGCCACGGGCCGTTGGGGGACGGGGCCGCGCTGGCCGCTGCGGGCGCCGCCAGCGCCGGCAGCGCCGCCGCTACCAGCGCGGCAGCGAGTAGGGTTGCGATCCGCCCACGCCGCGGTTGACCGTCTCGTTCACGGTGCCGCGGTAGACGCATCAGGGTGATCCTCAAGACGTCTCCCTGCTCGGTGAGGAGTGGTGGAGCCGTCGCACCGTCCCGGGTCGGCGGGGCCGCGCACGGCTGATCCACAGATTGGTCAAGGACCCTAAACGGATGACGGACTCCCGACATCAGCCGAACAGTGGAGGCGATCCTGACAGGACGTCGAACGGCGCACGTCGGCCAGGTGATCATCAGCCGACGGCGACGACGGGGTACACGGGAGCGGCCGTCCCGACGGCGGAGCATCGGTGGTCGAAGATGCGAACAGAACTGTGCGTTCGACGGATAGACCTGCCGATTCGACCGACGTCGTCGTAACACCCATGAAGATCAACCGTCATGAGACTGTAATACATCGATCATCCCCTGTGGATGATCAGGCCGGTTCAACCCAGCAGCACGGCGACGGCGAGCGCCGCGATGATGGTGCTGGACGCCAACGCGGTGACCAGACGCCCCCGCGGGCCGGTGAGGGCCCGACCGACCAGCGTGCCACCCCCGGCGATCAGCAACTGCCAACTGGCCGAGGCGAGGAAGGCCCCGAGCACGAACAGCCCGGCGGCCACGACGTCGGCACCGCCCGCATCGCGCCGGCCCAGGACGAGCGCCGCGAAATAGACGACGGTCGCCGGATTGAGCATGGTCAGCGCGAGGATCGCGAAGTAGGCCCGGGTCGGGGTGTCCAGCCCGCGCCGCACCACCTGCCGACCGGCCGCAGCCGGAGGGCGCAGGGCCCGCCACGCGCCGTGCCCGGCGAGGACCAGCAGCACCGCCGCCGCGACCAGCCGCAACGGATCGGCGAACGGGGCGAGCAGACCGGCCACCGCGGCGCCGCCGAGGGCAGCCACCCCGGCGTAGACACCGTCGGCGGTGGCCACCCCGAGCGCCGCGCCCGCGCCGACGCGGAAAGAGGTACGTGCACTGAGCCCGAGAATGAGCACCGCGATCGCGCCGACCGGGACGGCGACGCCGTAGCCGGCCACCAGACCGGCGAGGAACGCCCCGGTCACGACGGCGGGCGGCAGGTCGAGGCGGACCCCGGCCAGGTGCGCTGTCGACGCGCGGCGGTGGCCGCGCGGACAGGAACCTGCTTCGGGTACGCCTCGATCACCCGGCCATCCTGCGCCCCGCGCGCCCGCCCCGCCACCGGATTTCCCGCCCCCGAGATCGGACGGCGGAGACGCGTCGAGCGCGGCGCCCCGCGAAGGGGATGCCGCGCTCGACGAGGGTGGAATCAGACGTTGAAGCCGAGGGAGCGGAGCTGGTCACGCCCCTCGTCGGTGATCTTGTCGGGGCCCCACGGCGGCAGCCACACCCAGTTGATCCGGATGTCGTTGACCAGTCCGCCGCCCGGACCGGTGGTCAACGCCTGCCGGGCCTGGTCCTCGATCACGTCGGTCAGCGGGCAGGCCGCCGAGGTCAGCGTCATGTCCAGGGTGGCCACGTTCTCGTCGTCGACGTGGACGCCGTACACCAGACCCAGGTCGACCACGTTGATACCCAGCTCGGGGTCGACGACGTCCTTCATCGCCTCCTCGATGTCGGCGATCGCCGCCTTGCCGCCGGCCGGGGCGTCCCCGCCGGTGGCCGGCGTCGCCGCGCCGTCGGTCGCCACGGCGCCGGCCTCCGGCGTGGTGGTGTCCTCGCTGCTCATGCCTTCACCTCCGGGCTCACGCCCACCCCGGCGCGTGCCGCGGCGTCCTTGAACGCCATCCACGACAACAGCGCGCACTTCACCCGGGCCGGGTAGCGCGCGACACCCGCGAACGCCACCCCGTCTCCGAGCACGTCCTCGTCCGGCGTGACCTGGCCACGCCCGGACATCAACTCGACGAACGCCTCGTGCACCACCGTGGCGTCGTCCGCGGACCGGCCGCGCAGCAGCTCGTGCAGGACGCTCGCCGACGCCTGGCTGATCGAGCAGCCCATCCCGTCGTACGAGATGTCGGTGAACACCTTGCCGTCGGTGGCCACCCGTACGGTGATCTCGTCGCCGCAGGTCGGGTTGACGTGGTGCGCCTCTCCGACGTGGGCCCGCGGATCCTCGGCATCCCGCAGGCCCCGGCCGTGCGGGTGCTTGTAGTGGTCCAGGATGATCTCCTGGTAAAGAGACTCAAGCTGCATCAAGCTGAACTCCCGTCGATTCGCCGGGCTCCTGCGTCGCCCGGTTCATCGGAACACCTTCCGCACCTGCTCGAGACCGGCGACCAGCGCGTCGATCTCCTCCGTGGTGGTGTACAGGTAGAACGACGCCCGCGTCATCGCCGGCACCCCGAACCGGGTACACACCGGCTTCGCGCAGTGGTGCCCCACCCGCACCTGCACGCCGAGCGAGTCGAGCACCTGCCCGACGTCGTGCGGGTGCACGTCGCCGAGCGCGAACGAGATCGTCCCGCCCCGGCCGACCGGCACGTTCGGGCCGAAGATGCGCAGCTCCGGCACGGTGGCGAGGGCGTCCAGCGCGTACGCCGTCAGCTCCTTCTCGTGCCACTGGATCGCCCGCATCCCGATCCCGCTGAGGTAGTCCACCGCCGCGCCGAGCGCCACGGCCTCGGCGATCGGCGGGGTGCCCGCCTCGAACCGGGCCGGCGGCGCGGCGAACGTCGACCGCGCCATCGTCACCGTCTCGATCATCGAGCCGCCGCCGAGCACCGGCGGCATCGCGGCGAGCAGCTCACCGCGCCCCCAGAGCACGCCGATGCCGGTCGGCCCGCACATCTTGTGCCCGGTGAGGACGATGAAGTCGGCGTCGTAGTCGACCACGTCCATCGGCATGTGCGGCACCGACTGCGAGCAGTCGAGCAGCAGCAGGGCACCCACCTCGCGGACCCGCGCGGTGATCCGCGCGGTGGCGTTGACCGTGCCGAGGATGTTGGAGGTGTGCACCAGCGAGACGATCTTCGTCTGCTCGGTGACCAGGTCGTCCAGGCCGGACTCGTCCAGCCTCCCCTGCTCGGTGATCGGGAACCAGCGCAGCGTCGCGCCGGTCCGCTCCGCGAGGAGCTGCCACGGGACGATGTTCGAGTGGTGCTCCATCTCGGAGATCACGATCTCGTCGCCCGGGCCGATCCGGAACCGCGGGTCGGCGTCCGGCCGCGCCGAGGCGTTGGAGAACGCGTACGCCACCAGGTTGATCGCCTCGGTGGAGTTCTTGGTGAACACCACCTCGTCCACGCTCGGGGCGTTGATGAACGCCGCGATCTTCGCGCGGGCCCCCTCGTACGCCTCGGTCGCCTCGGTGCCCAGGGTGTGCACCGAACGCGACACGTTGGCGTTGTGCCGCGCGTAGTGCTCGGCGAGCACGTCGAGCACCTGCCGCGGCTTGTGCGAGGTGTTGGCGCTGTCGAGATAGACCAACCGGTGCCCGTTGATCTCCCGGTCCAGGATCGGGAAGTCGGCGCGCACCGTGGCCACGTCGAAACGCGGCACGTCGTCGTACTGCGGCATCCCCTGCGGGATGGCGATGGTGGTCATCTCTGCGGCCCCCGTCCGTGCTGTCAGGCCCGCGCCGAACCGGCCCCGGCGACGTACCGCTCGTAGCCCTCTTCCTCGAGCTTGTCGGCCAGCTCCGGGCCGCCCTGCTCGACGATCCGGCCAGCGACGAAGACGTGCACGAAGTCCGGCTTGATGTAGCGCAGGATCCGGGTGTAGTGGGTGATCAGCAGCAGGCCGGTGTCGCCGGTGTCGCGGACCCGGTTCACGCCCTCGCTGACCACGCGCAGCGCGTCCACGTCGAGGCCGGAGTCGGTCTCGTCGAGGATGGCCATCTTCGGCTTGAGCAGCTCCAGCTGCACGATCTCGTGGCGCTTCTTCTCGCCGCCGGAGAAGCCCTCGTTGACGTTGCGCTGGGCGAACGCCGGGTCCATCTGGAGCTTCTCCATGGCGCCGCGCAGCTCGCCGGCCCAGGTGCGCAGCTTCGGCGCCTCGCCGTCGATCGCGGTCTTGGCGGTACGCAGGAAGTTGGCGACGGAGACGCCGGGCACCTCGACCGGGTACTGCATGGCCAGGAAGAGGCCGGCGCGGGCCCGCTCGTCGACGGACATGGCCAGCACGTCCTCGCCGTCGAGGGTCACCGAGCCGCCGGTGATCTCGTACTTGGGGTGACCGGCGATCGAGTACGCCAGGGTCGACTTGCCGGAGCCGTTCGGGCCCATGATCGCGTGAGTCTGGCCCGAACTGACCGTCAGGTTTACCCCATCGAGGATCGGCTTGAGCTCACCCTCGGGCAGCTTGACCGACACCTTCAGGTCGCGGATCTCCAGGGTGCTCATTATCGGCTTACTCCATTGCTCGGCTTCGGGCGGCCGTCGTCGCCCACGGGAAGGTAGATCTCGCCGTCGCGGACTTCGACGGGATAGACGGGAACGGGTTCGGTCGCGGGCAGCCCGGTCGGCTCACCGGTACGCAGGTCGAAACGGGATCCGTGCAGCCAGCATTCCAGCGTGCAGCCCTCGACCTCGCCCTCGGAGAGAGCCACGGCGGCGTGCGAGCACTCGTCGTACACGGCGTAGAAGTTGTCGTCCTCGCCGTGCACGATCGCGAGCTGGGTACCGTCGACGTCGGCGCTGATCGCGGTGCCCTTCGGCACGTCCTCGGTCGAACAGATCCTGATCATCAGGCGCCGGCCCTGGTGAGCCGGGCCTCGATCGCGTCGCCGAGCCGCTCCCGCAGCTCCTCGACCGGGATCTTGTTGATCAGCTCGGCGAAGAAGCCGCGGACCACCAGCCGGCGGGCCTCGGCCTCCGGGATGCCCCGGGCCATCAGGTAGAAGAGCTGCTCGTCGTCGAAGCGGCCGGTCGCGCTGGCGTGCCCGGCACCGGCGATCTCGCCGGTCTCGATCTCCAGGTTGGGTACGGAGTCCGCCCGGGCGCCGTCGGTGAGCAGCAGGTTCCGGTTGATCTCGTACGTGTCGGTGCCGGTTGCCTCGGCCCGGATCAGCACGTCACCGACCCAGACGGTGTGCGCGCTGTCGCCCTGCAGGGCACCCCGGTAGCCGACGTAGCTGCGGCAGTCCGGCACCGTGTGGTCGACCAGCTGCCGGTGCTCCAGGTGCTGCCCGGAGTCGGCGAAGTACAGCCCGTACAGCTCGGCCTCGCCGCCCCGGTCGCTGTATTCCACCGAGGTGTACTGACGGACCAGGTCGCCGCCGAGGCTCACCTGCACGTGGGTCACCTTGGCGTCGCGGCCCAGCCGCACCTTGAGGTGCTGCGCCTGCACGGCGTCGTCGGCCCAGTCGGCGACGGTGACCAGGGTCAGCTTCGCGCCGTCGGCGACCGCCACCTCGACGTTGTCGGCGAGGGTGGCCGAGCCGGTGTGCTCCACCACCACGGTCACCTCGGCGAACCGGTCCACCTCGACGAAGGTGTGGCCGAAGGCGAGCGCGTCCGCGCTCTCGCCGACCACCCGCAGGCTCACCGGGGTGGTCACCACCGCCTCGCGGGCGACCCGCACCAGCAGCGCCTGCTCCACCCCGCCGTACGCCAGCGCGCTGACCCGGTCGAACGGGGTGAGCACGCTGCCCACCCGCGGATCGTCCTTGCCGATCCGGTCGACGGTGACGCCCTCGGGCAGGTCGGCGTACTCGTGGCGGACCGCGCCGGTCGCGGCCGGCGCCTCGCCGGTCAGGCCGCGCAGGCGCTTGAGCGGAGTGAAGCGCCACTCCTCCTCCAGGCCCGTGAGGGCCGGGAAGTCGGCGACGTCGTACGAGCGGAGCGCCTGCGACTTGGTCGCGGGCGGCGCGGAAGCCTGGGTAGTCATCTCTTCCTTGGTCTGTTCAGCGATTGATCGGAGGGTCGGTCGGGCTGGTCGCGACGCGGCGCGACGGGTCCGGGCCGCGCGAGGGCCAGCCGGGTCAGCCGACCGCGCCTTCCATCTGGAGCTCGATCAGGCGGTTGAGCTCCAGGGCGTACTCCATCGGCAGTTCCTTGGCGATCGGCTCGATGAAGCCACGCACGATCATCGCCATCGCCTCGTCCTCGCTCAGGCCCCGGCTCATCAGGTAGAAGAGCTGGTCCTCGCTGACCTTGGAGACGGTCGCCTCGTGGCCCATCGACACGTCGTCCTCGCGGATGTCGACGTAGGGGTAGGTGTCCGAGCGGGAGATGGTGTCGACCAGCAGCGCGTCGCACTTGACCGTGCTCCGGCTGCTGTTGGAGCCCTCCAGCACCTGCACCAGCCCCCGGTACGAGGTGCGGCCACCGCCCCGGGCGATCGACTTCGACACGATCGTGCTGCTCGTGTGGGGTGCCGCGTGCACCATCTTGGCGCCGGCGTCCTGGTGCTGGCCCTCACCGGCCATGGCCACCGAGAGCACCTCGCCCTTGGCGTGCTCGCCGGTCATGTAGACCGCCGGGTACTTCATCGTGACCTTGGAGCCGATGTTGCCGTCGATCCACTCCATGGTCGCGCCCTCGTGGCACACGGCCCGCTTGGTGACCAGGTTGTAGACGTTGTTCGACCAGTTCTGGATGGTCGTGTAGCGGCACCGGGCGTTCTTCTTGACGATGATCTCCACGACGGCACTGTGCAGCGAGTCCGAGGAGTAGATGGGCGCGGTGCAGCCCTCGACGTAGTGCACGTACGCGCCCTCGTCGACGATGATCAGCGTCCGCTCGAACTGGCCCATGTTCTCCGTGTTGATCCGGAAGTAGGCCTGCAGCGGGATCTCCACGTGCACGCCCTTCGGCACGTAGATGAACGAGCCACCGGACCAGACGGAGGTGTTCAGCGCGGCGAACTTGTTGTCGCCGACCGGGATCACCGTGCCGAAGTACTCCTTGAACAGGTCCTCGTGCTCCTTGAGCGCGGTGTCCGTGTCCAGGAAGACGACGCCCTGCTCCTCAAGGTCCTCGCGGATCTTGTGGTAGACGACCTCGGACTCGTACTGCGCCGCGACACCGGCGATCAGCCGCTGCTTCTCCGCCTCGGGGATGCCCAGCCTGTCGTAGGTGTTCTTGATGTCCTCGGGCAGGTCCTCCCAGCTGGCGGCCTGCTTCTCGGTGGACCGGACGAAGTACTTGATGTTGTCGAAGTCGATCCCGGTCAGGTCGGCGCCCCAGGCCGGCATCGGCTTGCGGCCGAACAGCCGCAGGCCCTTCAGACGCAGGTCGAGCATCCAGGCCGGCTCGTTCTTCTTGGCCGAGATGTCCCGTACCACCGCCTCGTTGAGGCCACGCTGGGCGGAGGCCCCGGCGACGTCGGGGTCGGCCCAGCCGTACTCGTAGCGACCGAGGGCGGCGAGCTGCTCTTCCTGGGTCAGGGGCTGGACGATCTGCTCGGTCATCTGATTGTCCTCACAGTGGTGACGGTGTTACCGGACTTACGCGGCTGGGCGGGGATGTGCGTGGTGCACACCCCGTCGCCGTGCGCGATGGTGGCCAGGCGCTGCACGTGGGTGCCGACCAGACGGGAGATCACCGTGGTCTCGGCCTCGCACAGCTGGGGGAACTCGGCGGCCACGTGCGCCACCGGGCAGTGGTGCTGGCAGAGCTGGCCGCCGGAGGCGATCGTGGACGCGTTGGCAGCGTAGCCCTCGGCGGTCAACGCCCCGGCGAGCGCCTCCGCCCGGGCGAGCGGGTCGTCGCCGGCGTCCTCCATGGCGGCCCGGCAGCGGGCCTCCAGCGCCGACACCTGCTCGGCCGCGAACGCCTCCACCGCCTCCGGTCCGCCGCTGCGGGCGATCCAGCGCAGCGCGGCGGTGGCCATGTTGTCGTAGTGGTGGGTGCCGCAGCGCAGCCGGGCCGCGTCGGTCAGCACGAAGACCTTGGCCGGTCGACCCCGGCCCCGGCTGCCCCGCACGACCTGCTCGCGGGCGACCACGTCCCCGTCGGCGAGCATCGCGTCGAGGTGCCGGCGGATCGCCGCGGGGCTGAGCCCGAGCGCCGAGCCGAGCTGGGCGGCGGTGGTCGCCCCCCGCTCCAGCAGCAGCTGGGTGACCCGGTCCCGGGTGGAAAGATCGGCGGACACAGCCGGCTCGCCACGCCGCGGCGTGGCGCCGTCGGCCTGGTGCCCGGAGAGCCCCGCCGCCTTTTTCACAACGCCAACGTTACGTAATTCGCCGGAGGGCCGCAAACCGGGTCCCGGTGATTCCCGACACCGGGGTGTCGGAGTCACCCGATCGTGCTCCACTACGGTGCGTAGGATTCGCTTCGTGAAGCCTTCCGTCCGGTTCCCGGTCTCCCCCACGCTGCTGCGTCGGCTCGCGTACGCCTCGATCATCGCGAACGTGGCGATCGTGGTCACCGGCGGGGCGGTCCGGCTGACCGCCTCGGGCCTCGGCTGCCCCACCTGGCCCCGGTGCACCGACGAGTCGTACCACACCACGCCGGAGATGGGCGTGCACGGGATGATCGAGTTCGGCAACCGGCTGCTCACCTTCGCGGTGGGCGTCATCGCCCTCGCCGTGCTGCTCGCTGTGCTGGCCCAGCGGCCCCGCCCGCGCGGGCTGCTGCCACTGGCGATCGCGGTCTTCCTCGGCATCCCCGCCCAGGCGGTGATCGGCGGGATCACCGTGCTGACCGACCTCAACCCGTGGGTGGTCGGGCTGCACTTCCTCGCCTCGATGGCGGTGATCGCCGCCGCGTACGCCCTCTGGCGCCGCACCGTCGAGCCGGACGGCCCGGCGATGCCCACCGTGCCGGCACCGCTGCGTACCCTCGCCCTGCTCACCACGGTGGTGAGCGCGACGGTGCTGGTGGTCGGCACCTGGGTGACGGGCAGCGGCCCGCACGCCGGCGACAAGGGCGCGGCCCGCAACGGCCTCGACCCGGAGTCGATCTCCCAGGTGCACGCCGACGGGGTCTTCCTGCTGATCGGCCTCTCGGTGGCACTGGTCTTCGCGTTCCGCGCGGTGGGCGCGACACGGGCCGCCCGGGCCGCCGCCGTGCTGGTCGCGGTCGAGCTGGGCCAGGGCCTGATCGGCTTCGTGCAGTACTTCACCCACCTGCCGGGGGCGCTGGTCGCCGCGCACATGCTCGGCTCCTGCCTGGTGCTGCTGGCGACCCTGGCGATGCTCTGGTCGACCCGGGAGCGCCGCCCGGTCGCTCCGGAGAACCGGCCCAGCCCGGCCGCCGAGCCGGTCCCCGCCGCCGTCTGACCGGCACCCGGCACCCGGCACCCGGCACCCGGCACCCGGCGAGGTTACCCACCAGCGGCTGCGGGAATGCCGTCCGCCGACGGACTGTCCGCCCCGAGGGGAGTTCCGGTGTCGCGCAAGGGCCTGTCCACGAGCGTCCCGCAACGGCTCACCCCGGTCGCCGGTGCGCCGCTGTGGTGCGACGCGCGCGACTTCGGGCTCACCGGCGACGGGCTGACCAACGACCAGCCGGCACTGGCCGCGCTGGTGGACCGGCTGGGCGAGGGGTACGCCGCCGACGGGCGGGCCCGGGTGATCTACTGCCCGCCCGGCATCTACTCGATCCGGGACGCCGGCACCGTCTGGCGCAGCGGCGTGTCGCTGATCGGCGCCGGTTCCGCGGCGACCCGCTTCCTGCTCAGCAACGAGGGAAACCGCAGCGACCCGGTGCCGCTGGCCTACTGGACCACGGTGCAGCACGGCGCGGACCGGGACCGGCACATCGCCGACTGCACGTTCGCCGACTTCGAGATCGACGGCTCGGGCGTCGGCATGGCCGAGTACAACTACCTCGCCAAGGGCCTCGGGCTGCAGTACGTGGTGCGCGGGGTGTTCCGCAACCTCTACATCCACCACACCGGGGCGACCGGGCTCGGCTGCGACTTCCTCCAGGACAGCCTGATCGAGGGGGTGGTCGTGGTGGGCTGCGGCCGGCTCGACAACGGCGAGCAGATGGGTGGCGCGGGCATCGGCGTCGGCATCGGCGGCTGGGGCGACGTGGAGCGCCTCACCATCGCCAACTGCACCACGGTCGGCAACGGCACCAACGGGATCTTCCTGGAGCTGCAGAAGGACCACTGGTCGCCGCCACGCGGCTTCCGCATCATCGGGTGCCACAGCCAGGCCAACCGGTTCGGCATCTCCGACTGGGGAGCCGACGGCCTCGTGGTGTCCGCCTGCACCCTCACCAACAACCTGGAGGCCGGGTTCGACGTCTCCGCCAACGGCACCTCGGGCGTGGCCGGCCGGGGCGGGCTGCTGACCGGGTGCGACATCGACCGCAACGTCGGCGACGGGATCAGCATGGGCAACACCCCCGGCGCGTACGCGGTGCGGGGCAACCGGATCAGCCGCAACGGCGGATACGGCTACCACGAGCACGACCTGGGCAACGGTTACCGCGGCCCGGCGGCGGACGTGGTGATCGAGGGCAACGACATCCGGGACAACGCGCTGGACGGCATCCGGATCGACCGGCCGATGATCGACGCGACGGTCCTCGGCAACCGGATCCGCGACAACGGGCGGCGCTCCGCGCCGGCGCATCGCGGCAGCGGCGACGCGGTGCGCTACGGGCCCCGCACGGTGGTCGACGGCGCGGCGGACTGGCCCTGGGACGGGCACCGGGGCAAGGCGGTGCGGGTCGACTCGCGGGTGGCCGTGGTGGCGGCCAACACCGCCACGGAGCTGTCCCTGGCCGAGGTGCGGCCGGACGGCGCCACCGGATGGAACGAGGCGACCCCCGCGCCCGGAACCCCGTACGAGCTGCCGGCCGGTCCGGCGGTCCGCGCCGGGATCGCCGTCAACGCCCGGATCGAATCGGCCACCGTACGGGGCAACCGGATCTGGAACCGGGACGAGGAGACCCAGACCTACGGGTTCTGGATCACCGCGGCGGGCAGTTGCGTCTCCTGCCGGATCGAGGACAACGACTTCGCCGGCACCGAGGCGGCCGTCCGGCTGGAAACGCCTCCGGTCGGCGGTCGCTGGGACCACAACCACGAGGACGTGGCGTGAGGCCGCCTCGCCCCGGCCGGGCCGGGCCCGGCGGGGTCAGGACCGGTGGGCCAGGTGGGTGGTGATCGCCGCGGCGAGGCGGTCGGCGGCGGCGGCGGCGTACCCGATGAACAGGCTGGGCTCGGTGAGCTCCAGCTCGACCAGGACGGGTGCGCCGTCCGGGCCGGGAATCAGGTCGACCCGGGCGTAGAGCAGCCGGTCCGCGCCGCCCGGGACGGCGGCCAGGGCCCGTTGGGCCACCGCGAGCTGCTCGGGCAGCGCCGTCCGGCGGTCGATCCGCTCCTCCTTGTAGAGCTCGGCCACGCCCCGGTCGGGGCCGGTCAGCATCGGCCCCTTGCGGATCGCGTGGCTGAACGCCAGGCCGTCCGGCCCGGCGAGGAAGAGCAGCGCGGTCTCCCCGGCCGTGTCCACCGCCCGCAGGTACGGCTGGACCATGGCGACCCGGCCGGCGGCGGTGAGCCGGCGCACGTGCGCCACGGCCAGCTCCCGGTGCTCCGGATCGGCCAGGTCGTACCGGCCGGTGTCCTGGCTGCCGGCGCTGACCGCCGGCTTGACCACGTATTCGCCGGAGTCGGCGGGCGGCGTCCAGGTCTGGCCCGGCTCGACCCAGACGGTCGGCACGGTGGGCACGCCGGCGGCGGAGAGCTCGGCGAGGTACCGCTTGTCGGTGTTCCAGCGGACCACGTCGGCGGGGTTGACCAGCCGGGGCACGGTCTGCGTCCAGGCGACGAACTCGTCACGGCGCAGCGCGTAGTCCCAGGGTGAGCGGAGGACTACCAGGTCGTACCCGGACCAGTCCACGGCCGGGTCGTCCCAGATCGCCGCCTCGGCGACGACGCCGCGGGCGGCCAGCGGAGCGAGCACGAGCCGGTCGTCCGGGTCGAGGCCGGGCAGGGCGGAACAGGTGGCGAGAGCGACCCGGGGCTCCCCCCGGGTCGGCTGGTGGTGGTTGGTCAATTTATGTCAACGGGCCATCGTGCGCCGGGCCATCGACCGCCAGAGGTCGTTGCTGGGCCGCATCTGGTCCATCAGTTCACGCTCCCAGGCGTTCTCGACGGCGACCCCGGCCAGGGCGCAGGCCTGCCGCGCGACGTCGGTGCCGTCGGCGAACTGGTCGGCCCACTCCCCGTCGGAACCCACGAGGACGATCCGCGCGCCGCGCTTGCCGACGTACTCGATGACCGCCTTCGCGCCGCCGTGTCCGGCGGCGAACGACTTGATGCCGGCAACCAGGCCGTTGGGAGCCGGGTCGGCGGCCGTCTGTTCAGCCGTCAGCGTCGTATCGGAACCATCTGCCATGACGCGAAGCCTAAGCAGACTTCCACCCACATGTGCGAGAACGATGAACCAATTGTGATGCCAATTACCTACGGGCTTAAGGAAGACCACAGGTAATTTGCCCAGTCATGTCGCACTAAGTCCCCACGAAGCGGACAGGTGAGATCGTCACATTCTGTCCGAGTTGAGCCGCCCTCGCTCAGCCTGAAAAAAGTTCTGATAAACGGCGCGACCTGCGGTGACGCATTCCACCCGGGTCCACGCCCCGCCGGATCAGAGCAGGGCGTCGAGCGCGACGGCCGCGAAGAGGATCGTCAGGTAGGTGGTCGACCAGTGGAACAGCCGCATCGGCTTGACCGCCTCACCCCGCATCGCGCGCCGGCAGAGCTTGTGCGCCTCGACGACGAAGATGCCACCGACGACCAGCGCGGTCACCCCGTAGATCGGGCTCATCCCCAGCGGCCAGACGGCCAGCGAGGAGATCAGGGTCAGCCAGGAGAAGATGAGGATCTCCGCGTTCACCCGACGGACCGAGGCCACCACCGGCAGCATCGGGACACCGGCCCGGGCGTAGTCGGCCTTGTACTTGATCGCCAGCGCGTAGAAGTGCGGCATCTGCCAGAAGAAGACCACCGCGAAGAGCGCCCACGCGGCCGGGGCCAGCGAGCCGGTGACCGCGGCCCAGCCGATCAGCACCGGCGCGGAACCGCAGATGCCGCCCCAGAACGTGTTCGCCGCCGTGGTCCGCTTCAGCCAGAGCGTGTAGACCAGGTCGTAGTACGCGATCGCGGCCAGGGTCAGCCCCGTCGCCAGCCAGTTGGTGAACGTGGCCATCAGCGCGAGCGAGACCGCCGCCAGCACCAGGCCGAAGATCAGCGCGCTGCGCGGCGACACGGTGTGCGCGGGCAGCGGTCGGCGCTTGGTGCGCCGCATCAACTGGTCGATGTCCCGGTCGATGTAGCAGTTGAGCACGCTGGCCGCGCCGGCGGCGAGTGAGCCGCCGACCAGCACCACGGCCATCAGCCCGAGCTTGGGCATGCCGCCGGCGGCGAGCATCATCGCCGGCACCGTGGTGACCAGCAGCAGCTCGACGATCCGCGGCTTGGTGAGGGTCACGTACGCGGCCACCACCGCCCGCACGCTCCGCCGACCGCTCGTCGCCTCCTCGTCCACCGTGCGCACCGGCGGCTGCCCGGCAGAGTTGCTGACGGGGCGCTCGGTGATCGTGCTCACGGATTGCCACCTTCCGGCGTCGGCAGGGGGAGGTCGGGTCGGCCGGACCCGTCCGGGTCCACACACCGACCCACAGACTACGCGTCGTCGTTTTCGCTGCCCCCGAGACCCGACGACGGTGCCTGCCGTCACAGTCCGCGGTGAACGACGGATCCGGTCGGACCCTACAGAACAGCATGCGAGAGATCCCCGGGCGCACGTTTAGGACCGCTCGATAGGGTCATCGGTGAGGGTTCCGCCCATCTGCCGAGGAGCACAACCATCGTGGCTGCCAACCGACCCGAGCTTCCCGCTCTCAACTGGTCCGACCTCGACCGCAGGGCCGTCGACACGGTCCGCGTGCTGGCCATGGACGCCGTGGAGAAATCCGGCAACGGCCACCCGGGTACGGCGATGAGCCTCGCCCCGGCCGCGTACCTGCTCTTCAACCGGGTCATGCGGCACAACCCGGCCGACCCGAACTGGGCCGGCCGGGACCGGTTCGTCCTCTCCGCCGGGCACTCCAGCCTGACCCTGTACATCCAGCTCTTCCTCGCCGGCTACCCGCTGTCGCTGGACGACCTGAAGGCGCTGCGCCAGTGGGGCTCGCTCACCCCCGGCCACCCCGAGCACGGGCACACCCCGGGCGTGGAGACGACCACCGGCCCGCTCGGCCAGGGCCTCGGCAACGCGGTCGGCATGGCCATGGCGGCCCGCCGCGAGCGCGGCCTGTTCGACCCGACGGCGGAGGCCGGCGAGTCCCCCTTCGACCACGACATCTGGTGCATCGCCTCGGACGGCGACATCGAGGAGGGCATCAGCCACGAGGCCAGCGCCCTCGCCGGCCACCAGCAGCTCGGCAACCTCTGCGTGATCTACGACGACAACGAGATCTCGATCGAGGACGACACCCGGATCGCCAAGAGCGAGGACGTCGCCGCCCGCTACGCGGCGTACGGCTGGCACGTGCAGACCGTCGACTGGCGCCGCGGCGACGCCGACCAGGGCGAGTACCACGAGGACGTGGAGGCGCTGCACCAGGCGCTGCTGGCCGCCCGGGCGGAGACCGACCGCCCCTCCTTCATCGCGCTGCGCACCATCATCGGCTGGCCCGCGCCGAACAAGAAGAACACCGGCAAGATCCACGGCTCGGCGCTCGGCGCCGACGAGGTGAAGGCCACCAAGGAGATCCTCGGCTTCGACCCGCAGCGGACCTTCGAGGTCGACGAGGAGGTCCTCAAGCACGCCCGTCAGGTGCTGGAGCGCGGCGCCGCGGCCCAGGCGGCGTGGACCACCACGTTCGACGCGTGGTCGCAGGCGAACCCGGAGCGCCGGACGCTCTGGGACCGGCTCGCCGTCCGCCAACTCCCCGAGGGCTGGGCCGACGCGCTGCCGACCTTCCCGGCCGACGCCAAGGGCATCGCCACCCGGGCCGCCTCCGGCAAGGTGCTGGAGGCCCTCGCCCCGGTGCTGCCGGAGCTGTGGGGCGGCTCCGCCGACCTGGCGGAGAGCAACAACACCACCATGAAGGGCGAGCGGTCGTTCATCCCGGCGGTGCACGCCACCAAGGACTTCCCCGGCGACGAGTACGGCCGCACCCTGCACTTCGGCATCCGCGAGCACGCCATGGGGGCGATCCTCAACGGCATCGCGCTGCACGGCGGCACCCGCCCGTACGGCGGCACCTTCCTGGTGTTCAGCGACTACATGCGCCCCTCCGTACGGCTCGCCGCGCTGATGAAGCTGCCCGTGGTCTACGTCTGGACGCACGACTCGATCGGCCTCGGCGAGGACGGCCCGACCCACCAGCCGGTGGAGCACCTGACCGCGCTGCGCGCCATCCCCGGCCTGGACGTGGTCCGCCCGGCCGACGCCAACGAGACCGTGTGGGCGTGGCGGCAGGCCCTGGCGCACACCGACCGCCCCACCGCGCTGGCGCTCAGCCGCCAGGCGCTGCCGACCCTGGACCGCGCCGGCCTGGCCGGCGCCGAGGGCACCGCCAAGGGCGGTTACGTGCTGGCCGAGGCGTCCACCGGCATCCCCCAGGTGATCCTCGTCGGCACCGGCTCCGAGGTGCAGCTCTGCCTCACCGCGCGGGAACGGCTGGAGGCCGACGGCACCCCCACCCGGGTCGTCTCCATGCCCTGCCAGGAGTGGTTCTTCGCGCAGGACGAGGCGTACCGGGAGTCGGTCCTGCCGCGCGGGGTAAAGGCACGGGTGAGCGTGGAGGCGGGCATCGCCATGTCCTGGCGCGGGATCGTCGGGGACAGCGGCGAGAGCGTGAGCCTGGAGCACTACGGGGCGAGCGCCCCGCACACCGTGCTCTTCGAGCAGTTCGGGTTCACCCCCGACCGGATCGTGGCCGCCGCGCACGCGGCGCTGACCCGGGTGGGCGAAATCACCGGTTTCACGACCGGCAACTGAGGGGAGCGTGGACGGCATGACCGACAGGCTGGGTGAGCTGAGCGCCGCAGGGGTGGCGATCTGGCTCGACGACCTTTCCCGGGTACGACTGAGCTCCGGCGGGCTGGATCAGCTGCGCCGGGAGAAGCACCTGGTCGGGGTCACCTCCAACCCGACCATCTTCGCCAAGGCGCTGAGCGCCGCCGACGAGTACGACTGGCAGCTCAAGGACCTGGCGATCCGTGGGGTGGACGTCGAAGAGGCGGTCCGCATGCTCACCACGTACGACGTGCGGTGGGCCTGTGACGTGATGCGCCCGGCGTACGACGCCGGCGCGGGAATCGACGGCCGGGTCTCCATCGAGGTGGACCCGCGGCTGGCCCACGAGACGGAGAAGACCGTCGCCGAGGCCGGGGCGCTGTGGTGGCTGATCGACCGGCCCAACCTGTTCATCAAGATCCCCGCCACCGAGGCGGGGCTGCCGGCGATCACCGCCACCCTGGCCCAGGGGATCAGCGTCAACGTCACCCTGATCTTCGGCCTGGACCGCTACTCGGAGGTCATGGAGGCGTTCCTGGCCGGCCTGGAGCAGGCGAAGGCGAACGGGCACGACCTGGCCAAGATCGGGTCGGTCGCGTCGTTCTTCGTCTCCCGGGTCGACAGCGAGGTGGACAAGAGACTTGATCGGATGGCCGGCGAGGCCGCGGACCCGGCAGGCAAAGAGCGTGCGCTGGGACTGAAGGGACGCGCCGCCATCGCCAACGCCCGGCTCGCGTACGAGCGCTACTGCGAGGTCTTCGCCTCCGACCGGTGGCAGGCCCTCGCCGACGCCGGCGCCCACCCGCAGCGCCCGCTCTGGGCCTCCACCTCGACCAAGAACCCCGACTACCGCGACGTCATGTACGTCGAGGACCTCATCGCCCCCGGCACGGTGAACACCATGCCGGAGGCGACCATCCACGCCTTCGCCGACCACGGCGAGGTGCGGGCCGACACCATCACCGGCTGCTTCGACGACGCCCGGAAGGTCTTCACCGACCTCAAGGCGGTCGGGGTGGACATGGCCGACGTGGTCGCCGTCCTCGAACGGGAGGGCGTGGAGAAGTTCGAGGCCAGTTGGGTGGAGCTGCTCGACGGGGTACGGAAGTCCCTCACCGAGGCGGCCCGGGGCGCCGGGATGCCGGGGCAGGCCGGGAGCAACGCGTGACGGACGGCGCCGGAAGCGTCCCGGGGCACCGCCCCGGGACGCCCCGCGCCGCGGTCGCCCACCCGGACCCGGGTGGCGCCGTCACCGACCTGCTGGCCGGCCCGGCGGACGCCGCCGCCGGGCTGGCCGTACGCGGCGCGGACGCGCTCGGCCGGGCCGCGCCGGTCCGCGACGCCCTGACCGCCCGGGACGTCCCCGCCCGGCTCGCCGCGAAGGACCCCACCCTCTGGGGGCCCGGGGCCGAGACCGGGGCGAAGGTACGCCTCGGCTGGGTGGACACCCACCGGCGCAGCCGGGAGCTGCTCCCCCAGCTCGCCGAGCTGACCGAGGAACTGGCCGACCTGGACCACGTGGTGCTCGCCGGGATGGGCGGCTCGTCGCTCGCCCCGGAGGTGATCGCCCGGGCCCTCGGCCGGCCGCTGACCGTGCTGGACACCACCGATCCCGGGCAGGTCCGGGCGGCGCTCGCCGACCGGCTGGAGCGGACCGTGGTGGTGCTCGCCAGCAAGTCCGGCTCGACGGTGGAGACGGACAGCCACCGGCGGGCGTACTGGCACGCGTTCCTCGACGCCGGGATGACCGAGGCGGAGGCCGCCCGGCACTTCGTGGTGGTCACCGACCCGGGTTCGCCGCTGGAGGCGGTCGCCGCCGAGATGGGCGTGGTCACCATCGTCGCCGACCCGGACGTGGGCGGCCGATACTCGGCGCTCACCGCGTTCGGCCTGGTCCCCACGGCGCTGGCCGGGGTCGCCGTGGCCGACCTGCTGGACGACGCCGACGCGCTGGCCGTATCGCTGGGCCGCGACCAGGACAACCCGGCCCTGGCGCTCGGGGTCGCGCTCGGCGCGGCGGCCACCACCGGCCGGGACACGGTCGCCCTGGTGGCCGACGGCACCGGCGCCGAGACGCTGGGCGACTGGGCCGAGCAGTTGCTGGCCGAGTCGACCGGCAAGGCCGGCCTGGGGATCCTGCCCGTCGTGGTCGAGTCGCCGGACGCACCCGGCGCCACCGGCCCGGGCGTCCTCACCGTGAGCCACGGCGGGGCCCTCGCCCCGGGCGTGGCGCCGCTCGACGCCGGCGTCGCCGACGTGGCGGTCAACGGTCCCCTCGGCGCCCAGTTCCTGGCCTGGGAGTACGCCACCGCGATCGCCGCGGCGGTGCTGGGCGTCGACCCGTTCGACCAGCCGGACGTCGCCGAGAGCAAGGAACACACCGCCCGTATCCTCGCCACCGGCCCGACGGCGGAGACACCGTCGTTCTCCGAGGGCGCCGTCGAGGTGTACGCCCCGGCCGGCGCCCCCGGCGACCTGGCCGGCGTGCTGCGCTGGCTGCTCGACGGGCTCACCGACGACGGCTACCTGGCGGTGACCGCGTACCTCGACCGACACGCCGACGCGGCGGTGGCCGGGCTGCGCCCGCCGCTGGCCGGGGCGACCGGGCGACCGGTCACCTTCGGCTGGGGGCCCCGGTCGCTGCACTCGACCGGCCAGTACCACAAGGGCGGCCCGCCGGTCGGCCACCACCTCCAGGTGACCGGCGCGGTCACCGACGATCTGCCGGTGCCCGGCCGCCCGTACACCTTCGGGGAACTTCAGGCGGCGCAGGCGGCCGGCGACCGGCAGGCGCTGGCCGACCGGGGGCGGCCGGTGCTACGCCTGCACCTGACCGAGCGGGCGGCGGGCGTCGCCCAGCTGCTGGATGCTGCCGGACGGACACGGACGTGACGATGATTGACGTGACATCAGCGGAGCGAGGAGGCAGCGTGAGCGCGAGGAGTGAGCCGGTCTTGCGAGCCCCGCAGCCACGAACTGAGGTGGCCCGGTGAACCCGCTGCGCGACCCTCAGGACCGACGGCTGCCGCGGATCCCGGAGCCGTGCGCTCTGGTGATCTTCGGGGTGACCGGTGACCTGGCCCGCAAGAAGCTCCTACCGGCGGTCTACGACCTGGCGAACCGGGGGCTGCTGCCGCCCGGTTTCGTGGTCCTTGGCTTCGCCCGGCGGGACTGGGGCGACGGCGACTTCGAGTCGCTGGCGTACGAGGCGGCGAAGAAGCACGCCCGCACCCCGTGGCGGGAGGAGGTCTGGGCGCGGCTGGCCGGCCACATCAAGTTCGTCGGCGGCTCGTTCGACGACGACGCCGCGTTCGACCAGCTCGCCACCACCCTCGACGAGCTGCGCGACACCCAGGGCATCCCCGGCAACGCCGCCTTCTACTTCTCCATCCCCCCGGCGGCCTTTCCCGTGGTGCTCAAGCAGCTCGCCCGCACCGGCATGGCCGACAACGCCAAGTCCGGCGGCTGGCGCCGGGTGGTGGTGGAGAAGCCGTTCGGCAACGACCTGCCCTCCGCCAAGTCGCTCAACGACCTGGTCGACGACGTCTTCACCCGCAAGGACGTCTTCCGCATCGACCACTACCTGGGCAAGGAGACCGTCCAGAACATCCTCGCCCTGCGGTTCGCCAACAACCTGTTCGAGCCGCTGTGGAACTCCAAGTACGTCGACTCGGTGCAGATCACCATGGCCGAGGACGTCGGCATCGGCACCCGCGCCGGGTTCTACGACTCGGCCGGCGCCGCCCGGGACGTGCTCCAGAACCACCTGCTGCAACTGCTCGCCCTGGTGGCGATGGAGGAGCCGACCAGCTTCGACGCCGACGAGATCCGCACCGAGAAGCTGAAGGTGCTCAAGGCCATCACGGTGCCCGGCGACATCTCCCGGGACACCGTCCGGGGCCAGTACCTGCCCGGCTGGGTCGGCGGCGAGCGGGCCGTCGGCTACCTGGAGGAGAAGGACATCCCGGAGGACTCCACCACCGAGACGTACGTCGCCGTCAAGCTCGGCATCCAGAACCGGCGCTGGGCGGGGGTGCCGTTCTACATCCGGGCCGGCAAGCGGCTCCCCCGGCGGGTCACCGAGGTGGCGATCATCTTCAAGACCGCACCGCACCTGCCGTTCGACCCGGCGGACGTGGAGTCGCTCGGCAACAACCAGCTCGTCATCCGGGTCCAGCCCGACGAGGGCGTGGTGCTGAAGTTCGGCTCGAAGGTGCCGGGCACCGCCATGGAGGTCCGCGACATCGCCATGGACTTCCAGTACGGCGAGGCGTTCACCGAGTCCAGCCCCGAGGCGTACGAGCGGCTGGTGCTGGACGTGCTGATCGGCGACCGGACGCTGTTCCCGGACGCCGCCGAGGTGGAGCAGAGCTGGCAGGTGGTGGACCCGCTGGAGCACGCCTGGACGGGCCACAAACCGGAGCAGTACCGGGCCGGCGAGTGGGGCCCCCGGGCCGCCGACGAGATGCTGGCCCGCGACGGCCGGTCCTGGCGGCGGGCATGACCGAGCAGACCTGGAGGATCCGTTGATCGGGCTGTGGGACACCACCGGCAACGAGGTGGTCAAGGCGCTCGCCGCCGAACGGCGCAGCGCGGGCGGGGTGGCCAGCGGCATGGCGCTCACCCTGATCGTCGTGGTGGACGAGAAGCGGGTACGGGAGGCGGAGGCGGCGGCGACCATAGCCGCCGCGGCCCACCCGTGCCGGCTGCTCGTGGTGGTCCGCTCCGACGTCGAGCGGGACCGCAACCGCCTGGACGCGGAGATCGTCGTCGGCGGCCGGCTCGGCCCGTGCGAGGCGGTGGTGACCCGGATGTACGGCCGCCTCGCGCTGCACGCCGAGTCGGTGGTGATGCCGCTGCTGGTGCCGGACGTGCCGGTGGTGACGTGGTGGCACGGCGAGCCGCCGGAGGAGATCGCGACCGACTTCCTCGGCGTGGTGGCGGACCGGCGGATCACCGACTCGGCGCAGGCCGCCGACCCGGTCGCCGCGCTGCGGCAGCGGGCCGTGGACTACGCCCCGGGCGACACCGACCTGGCCTGGACCCGGATCACCCCGTGGCGCACCCTGGTCGCCGGGGCGTTCGACACCGCCCAGTACGGGATCACCGAGGCGACGGTGGTGGCGCCGCGCAGGGATCCGACGGCGGCGCTGATGCGCGGCTGGCTCGCCGCCCGGCTGCACATCGACCCGGTCTGGGAGCCCACCGACGAGTTCCCCCGGATGCGCGAGGTGGGGCTGCGCTGCGCCAACGGCGACGAGCTGGTGCTGACCCGGGAGGACAGCATGGCGACCTTCCGGCGTACCGGCCAGGAGGACCGGGCCCTGCCGCTGGTCCGCCGCCCGCTCGGCGACGAGCTGGCCGAGGAACTGCGCCGCCTCGACGCCGACCAGGTCTACGCGGAGGCGCTCGGCGCGGCCGCCGGCATCTCCGGGCTGGAGCAGCGCCCCGGCAAGCGGGTGCACGTGTGGAAGGATCCGGCGACCGCCCAACGGGCCGAGGCCGGGGTCACCGCGCACGCCGACGCGACCGCCAACGGGTGAGCCAGCCCGCCGTCACGGCGAAAGCACGGACCGCACGGCGGTCGGACAGTCAGGTGACCGCCGTGGGGCGGTCGGAACACGAAGGCACGATCGATGAGTGAGGCGAGTGTCGCCGTACATGCGGACCCCGACCTGCTGGCGCAGGCGGTGGCGGCCCGGTTGGTGGTGAAGCTGCTCGACGCGCAGGCGGATCGGGGCCAGGCGTCGGTGGTGTTGACCGGCGGGCGGATCGCCGCTGCCGTGTACCGGGCCGTGGCGAAGCTGCCGGCCCGGGACGCGGTCGACTGGTCCCGGGTCGACCTCTGGTGGGGCGACGAGCGGTTCCTGCCGGCCGGCGACCCGGAACGCAACGAGACGCAGGCCCGCGCGGCGCTGCTGGCCGCCCTGCCGATTGACCCGGCACGGGTGCACCCGATGCCGGCCTCCGACGGACCGGCCGGCAACGACCCGGAGGCCGCCGCCGCCGGGTACGCCGAGGAACTCGCCCGGGCGGCCCGGCCGGGCAACGCCGCGCTGCCCCACTTCGACGTGCTGATGCTCGGCGTCGGCGAGGACGGGCACGTGGCGTCGGTCTTCCCGGAGCACCCGGTGCACCACGACAACCGGCCGGTCAGCGCCGTACGCGGCAGCCCGAAGCCGCCGCCGGTGCGGACCACGCTGACCCTGCCGACGATCAACACCGCCGAGGAGGTCTGGCTCGTGGCCGCCGGCGCGGACAAGGCCCGGGCGGTGGGGATGGCCCTCGCCGGGGCCGGGCCGGTGCAACTGCCGGCGGCCGGGGTGCACGGGGTGTCCCGTACCCTCTGGCTGCTCGACCGGGCGGCGGCGGCCGGCGTGCCGCCGCGCTTCCGCAGCCTCCGCTGACCGCGCGGCTCAGGCCCGCCCGCGACGGCGGGCCAGCGCGGCCAGGGCCTCGGCGAGGAGCGCCTCCCCCTGCTCCGGGGTACGCCGCTCCTGCACGTACGCCAGGTGGGTCTTGTAGGGCTCCGCGCGCCGGTCGCCCGGCGGGTTCCCCCGGTCCGGCCCGGCCGGCTGGCCGCAGCGCGGGCACTCCCACGTCGGCGGTGTCTCCGCCTCGGCGGCGATGAGGAACTGGACGCGGTGGGCGTTACGGCACCAGTAGGTGACCGGGCGACGCGGCGCCGGCGCGGTGAGCCGGTCGAAGCGCTCGGGGGCGGACCCGATCCGGGTGCCGCGGATGACGTTGCCACTCGGCACGGCTGCTCGCTCCTGTCGTCGGAGGGGACCGCCGCGCGCGGGGACGGGCGGCGGGCGACGCGGTGCAGCGCAAAAAACAATCTGCGCGCGGTCCGTGACGGACCGCGCGCAGATTGTACGACTCGACGGGCTGTCTCAGGCGCCGCTGCTGAGCTGCAGGCGAAGCCAGAGCCCGATCCCGACGATGCACGCGAACCAGATGATCCCGACCAGAACGGTGTAGCGGTCGAGGTTCTTCTCGGCGACCGAGGAGCCGGCGAGGCTGGAGCTGACCCCACCGCCGAACATGCTCGACAGGCCGCCACCCTTGCCGCGGTGGAGCAGGATCAGCAGGGTGAGCAGGACGCTCGTGATGACCAGCAACACGATCATCGTGTAGGCGAACCAGATCGGCATGGCGGGGGTCAGTCCTCTCGTTGCGATCACTGCCCGTCCTGTCGGGCACGGTGGCACCGACCGGTGGACGGGCAGCGTCAAGGATAGCGAGCGATCAGCGAGCGATGTGCTCCGGGAACCGGCAGATCTGCGCGAACTCCTCGGCGTCCAGGCTGGCGCCACCGATCAGCGCCCCGTCCACGTCCGGCTGGGCCATGATCGCGGCGATGTTCGACGCCTTGACCGACCCGCCGTAGAGGATCCGGACCTGCTGTGCGGTGTTCTCGTCGAAGGTCTCGCCGAGCCGCTTGCGCACCTCGCCGCAGACCTCCTGGGCGTCCTCCGGCGTGGCCGTCTTGCCGGTGCCGATCGCCCAGACCGGCTCGTACGCCACGACGACCTTGGTGACCTGCTCCGCGGTGAGCCCCCGGAGGGCACCGTCGAGCTGGTCGCAGCAGTGCGGCACGTGCCGGAGCTGCTCCCGGACCGCCAGCCCCTCACCGATGCAGAGGATCGGGGTGAGCCCGTTGGACAGGGCGGCGTTCACCTTGTCGTTGACCAGCGCGTCGTCCTCGTTGTGGTACTGCCGCCGCTCGGAGTGGCCGACCACCACGTAGGTGCAGCCCAGCTTGGCGAGCATCGGCCCGGAGATCTCCCCGGTGTACGCGCCCGACTGGTACGGCGACAGGTCCTGCGCGCCGTAGCCGATCAGCAGCTTGTCGCCGTCCACCGCGGTCTGCACGGTCCGCAGGTCGGTGAAGGGCGGCAGGACCACCGTCTCGACGTCGGTGAGCTGCTTCTCGGTGAGGCTCGCGGCCAGCTTCTGCACCAGCAGGTTGGCCTCGAGGTGGTTGAGGTTCATCTTCCAGTTGCCGGCCATCAACGGCCGGCGGGGGGTGCTCGCCATTCAGCTCTCCAGGGCCGCGATGCCGGGGAGGGTCTTGCCCTCCAGGTACTCCAGGGAGGCGCCGCCGCCGGTGGAGATGTGGCTGAACGACGACTCGTCCAACCCCAGCGCCCGGACCGCCGCCGCCGAATCACCGCCGCCGACCACACTGAACGCGTCGGCCTTGGTGATCGCCTCCGCGACACCCCGGGTGCCGTTGGCGAACGGGGCCATCTCGAACACGCCCATCGGGCCGTTCCAGAAGACGGTCTTCGCCTGGGACAGCGCGGCCGCGAAGCCGGCCACCGTCTCCGGACCGATGTCCAGGCCCAGCCGGTGGCTCGGGATGCCGTCGGCGGGCACGGTGTCGTGCGCGGCGTCCGGGGCGAAGGCGTCCGCGGCCACCACGTCGACCGGGAGCATGATCTTGCCCGGCGCGCGTTCCATCAGGTTGCGGCAGGTCTCGACCATCTCCTCCTCGAGCAGTGAGGAGCCCACCTCGTGGCCCTGCGCCTTGAGGAAGGTGAAGCACATCCCGCCGCCGATGAGCAGCCGGTCGACCGTCGGCAGCAGCGCCTCGATCACCGCGAGCTTGTCGGAGACCTTGGAACCGCCCAGCACCACCACGTACGGCCGCTCCGGGTCGGCGGTCAGCTTGCTGAGCACCTCCACCTCGCGCAGCACCAGCCGGCCGGCGACGTGCGGCAGCCGGGCCGGCACGTCGTACACGCTGGCGTGCTTGCGGTGCACGGCGCCGAAGGCGTCGTCGACGTACGCCTCGCCGAAGGCGGCGAGCTGGTCGGCGAAGGCGCCCCGCTCGGCGTCGTCCTTGCTGGTCTCGCCCTTGTTGAAGCGCAGGTTCTCCAGCAGCGCGACCTGACCGTCGGCCAGCCCGTCCACGCAGGCGCGGGCGGAGTCGCCGACGGTGTCCTCGGCGAAGTGGACCGGAGCCCCGAGCAGCTCGCCGAGCCGCCCGGCGACCGGGCGCAGGCTGAACTGCGGATCCGGCGCGCCCTTCGGGCGGCCCAGGTGCGAGCAGACGACCACCTTGGCGCCGGCCTGGACCAGCGCGCTCAGGGTCGGCAGGACGGCCCGGATCCGACCGTCGTCGGTGATCTCACCGGTCTGCTTGTCGAGCGGGACGTTCAGGTCGGCGCGCACCAGCACGCGCCGACCCGAGACCCCCTCGGCGAGCAGATCGTCGAGGTTCCGGATGCTCACAGCGAGCTACCCACCAGCTTGACCAGGTCGACCAGGCGGTTCGAGTAGCCCCACTCGTTGTCGTACCAGCCGACGACCTTGACCTGGTTGCCGATCACCTTGGTCAGCGGCGCGTCGAAGATGCACGACGCCGGGTCGGTGACGATGTCGGCGGAGACGATCGGGTCCTCGTTGTAGACCAGGATGCCCTTGAGCGGGCCGTTCGCGGCGGCCTTCAGCGCGGCGTTGACCTCGTCCACGGTGGTCTCCCGGCCGACCGTGACGGTCAGGTCGGTGGTGGAGCCGGTCGGGATCGGCACCCGCAGCGCGTAGCCGTCCAGCTTGCCCTTCAGGTCGGGCAGGACCAGGCCGATCGCCTTCGCGGCGCCGGTCGAGGTCGGCACGATGTTGAGCGCGGCGGCCCGGGCCCGGCGCAGGTCCTTGTGCGGCGCGTCCTGCAGGTTCTGGTCCTGGGTGTACGCGTGGATGGTGGTCATCAGACCCTGCTGGATGCCGAACGTGTCGTGCAGCACCTTCGCCATCGGGGCGAGGCAGTTGGTGGTGCAGGAGGCGTTCGAGATGATGTTGTGCTTGGCCGGGTCGTACTGGTCCTGGTTGACACCCATGACGACGGTGACGTCCTCGTTCTTCGCCGGAGCGGAGATGATGACCTTCTTGGCCCCGCCGTCGAGGTGCGCCTTCGCCTTGGTGGCGTCGGTGAAGAAACCGGTGGACTCGATGACGACGTCGACGCCGGCCTCGCCCCACGGCAGCTGGGCCGGGTCCTTCTCGGCGTACGCCTTGATGGTGTGGCCGCCCACGCTGATCTCGTCGTCGGTGGCCTTCACCTCGTGCGGGAGGCGACCCAGGATGCTGTCGTACTTGACAAGGTGGGCGAGCGTCGCGTTGTCGGTCAGGTCGTTGACCGCCACGACCTCGATGTCAGCGCCGGACGCCAGCACTGCCCGGAAGAAGTTGCGGCCGATCCGGCCGAAGCCGTTGATGCCAACCCGGATGGTCACAGGTCCCATCTCCTCGCGTTCTGGTCCGCCGGCGTCAGACCTGGGCCGGCGGAGGTGTGTGCGCCGACCGTTGGAGCCGGCCGTTGACGGTTCATCTCGGCCACCCCGCCGCGGTCCTCAGGACCTGACCGCCCGAGGCGGTGATTACGGCGAGGAGTGCCTTGTGCCGGCCCCCTTGCCGTACGCAGCGACCTTATCCGAGCGCGCGACGTCGCGCTGCGGCGGGTGGTGGTCCCGCCGGGCGGAACGACGCCCCACCGTCCTATCAGACCACGAGCATGTCGGGCGTGACGGCTGCTTCCGTATCCGGGATGCCCAGGTCCCGCGCCCGCTTGTCGGCCAGCGCGAGCAGCCGGCGGATGCGGCCCGCGATGGCGTCCTTGGTCAGCGGCGGCTCGGCGAGCGCCCCCAGTTCCTCCAGCGAGGCCTGCCGGTGCTCCAGGCGCAGCCGCCCGGCCGAGGTGAGGTGGTCGGGCGCGTCCTCGGCGAGGATCTCCAGCGCCCGGGTGACCCGGGCGGCGGCGGCCACCGCGGCCCGGGCCGAACGGCGCAGGTTGGCGTCGTCGAAGTTGGCCAGCCGGTTGGCGGTGGCCCGCACCTCGCGGCGCACCCGCCGCTCCTCCCAGGCCAGCACGCTGGAGTGGGCCCCGATGCGGGTGAGCAGGGCGGCGATCGCGTCGCCGTCCTTGACCACCACCCGGTCCACGCCCCGCACCTCGCGGTTCTTGGCGGTGATCCCGATCCGCCGGGCCGCGCCGACCAGGGCGAGCGCCGACTCCGGCCCCGGGCAGGTGATCTCCAGCGCGCTGGAGCGGCCCGGCTCGGTCAGCGAGCCGTGCGCCATGAACGCCCCCCGCCAGGCGGAGACCGCGCAGCAGACGTTGGCGGCGACCACGTGCGGCGGCAGCCCGCGCACCGGGCGGCCGCGCACATCCAGCAGGCCGGTCTGCCGCGCCAGCGCCTCGCCGTCCTTCACCACCCGTACGATGAAGTGGCTGCCCTTGCGCAGCCCGCCGGAGGCGAGCACGTGGATCTCGCTCGGATAGCCGTAGACCTCGGCGATCTCCCGACGGAGCCGCCGGGCGACCGCGCCGGTGTCCAGCTCCGCCTCGACCACCACACGACCCGACACGATGTGCAGGCCGCCCGCGAAGCGCAGCAGGGCGGCCATCTCCGCCCGCCGACAGCAGGGCTTGGGCACGTCGACCCGACTCAGCTCGTCCTTGACCGCAGCCGTCATCGCCATAGTGCGCCCCCTCACGGACCGGTTCCGGCGTGTCGCCGGTGATTACGTACGTGTCTAACGATCGGCGCCCAGGACAGGCACCAGCGCGGCGCCCAGGGCGGCCGGATCATGGCGGGGCGTGCCGTCGCGGACGGCGATGGGGGCGAGGACCAGCCGGGCACCCAGCGATTCTGCCGCACCTTCGACCGCCACGGGGTCACCCACCGCCTTGGAGTCGGCCAACACCATGTCCACCTTCAGCTCGGGCAGATAGCGCCGCAGGGTGTCCAGATGGTCGGCCGGGGAGAGCCCCAGGGTCTCCTTCTCCGCCACCAGGTTGAGCGTCACCAGCCGCCGCGCCGGGCTGGAGATGATCGCGTCGGCCAGCCCCGGCACCAGCAGGTGCGGCAGCACGCTGGTGTACCAGCTGCCCGGCCCGAAGATCAACCAGTCGGCCTCGCGTACCGCGGCCACCGCCTCGGCGCAGGCGGCCGGCGCGGCGGGGGTGAGCCGCAGCGCCTCGACCCGGCCGGTGGTGACCGCCACCTGGTGCTGGCCACGCACCGCGCGTACCTCGTCGGGGTGGTCCGGGTCGGCACCGCGCACCCGGGCCTCGATGTCGACCGGCTGCCGCGACATCGGCAGCACCCGGCCGACCGCGCCGAGCATCGCGCCGGCGTGGTCGAGCGCGGCCACCGGGTCGCCGAACAGCTCCATCAGCCCGTGCAGCAGCAGGTTGCCGACCGCGTGCCCGGCGAGCGCGTCGGCCGCTCCCCCGCCGGCGCCGACCCGGCCCGCCGCGGCGAACCGGTGCTGGAACAGGCCGGCGGTGCGCCGGGTGGCCGGGTGGTCGCCGGCCAGCGCGACCAGCGCCTGCCGGAGATCACCCGGGGGCAGCCCGCCGCGCTCGGCCCGCAACCGGCCGCTGGAGCCGCCGTCGTCGCCCACCGTGACCACCGCGGTGATGTCCAGGTCCAGCTCGGGTACGCAGTGCCGCAGCGCCCGCAGGGACGCCGAGAGCCCGTGCCCGCCGCCGAAGGCGACCACCCTGGCCGGGCTCATTCCCGCCCCAGGTCCCGGTGCTGGGCGTTCGCGGCAATGCCGGACTGGCGCAGCCGGGCGGCCAGTTCCTCGGCGATCGCGACGCTGCGGTGCTTGCCGCCGGTGCAGCCGACGGCGACGGTCAGGTAGCGCTTGCCCTCCCGCTCGAAGCCGCCGGTCGTGGCGTTGACCAGGTCGGCGTACCCGGCCACGAATGCCTCGGCGCCCTCCTGGCCCAGCACGTACGCGCTGACCGCCTCCTCGCGCCCGGTGTGCTCGCGCAGCTCCGGCACCCAGTACGGGTTGGGCAGGAACCGGGCGTCCATCACGAAGTCGGCGTCCGGGGGGAGGCCGTACTTGAAGCCGAACGACAGCACGGTGATCCGCAGCCGGCGGGAGTCCTCCCCGCCGAACAGTTCCTCGACCCGGCGCCGCAACTGGTTGACGTTGAGGTGGCTGGTGTCGATGATCACGTCGGCCTGGTCCCGGGCCTCCTCCAGCAGGGCGCGCTCGACGGCGATCCCGTCGGCCAGCCGCCCGTCGCCCTGCAACGGGTGGGAGCGCCGGACGCTCTCGAACCGGCGGATCAGCACCTCGTCGTCGGCGTCGACGAAGACCACCCGGGGCTGGAAGCCACGCTCGCGCAGCTCCCGGATCGCCCCGGCCAGGTCGGTGGAGAAGGCGCGCGAGCGCACGTCCAGCACCATCGCCGTACGCCGGGCCGCGCCGCCGGCCTTGAAGGCCAGCTCGGCCATGTCGAGCATGAGGGCCTGGGGCAGGTTGTCGACCACGTAGAAGCCGACGTTCTCCAGCGCCCGGGCCACGGTGCTCCGGCCGCCGCCGGAGAGGCCGGTGACCACCACCAGGGTGGTGTCCGCCTCGGCCGGCGCCGGCCCGCCCAGGGCTGTCTCCGTACCGGTCGGCACCAGGTCTCCCGCCGTGCGCGCCTCGCTCACCCGTTACACCCCCAAGCCGTGGCGCCGCGGCCGGTCGGCCGCGCGTGGTCAGTCAGCGACTCTAACGGCTGCGCCCCCGTACGGGATTCCACGGGGTGACGACCGGAACAGCAACTTGTCCGATTTGCCGGTGACTGCCCCCGGCCTGTCGTACTGCCGACAGCCCGGCCGGGTCGCCCGCCCAACCTTCGGCACGCGCCCGCCGCGCCCGGGCCTTGTCGGCGGGCGCTCGTAGACTGCGCGGATGGTCTCCCCCACCGATCAGCGGACCGAGGACGCCCTGCGGGTGCTGCGCCGGGTGTTCGGCTACGACGCCTTCCGGGGCTTCCAGCAGGAGGTCGTCGAGCACGTGGTGGCCGGCGGCGACGCGCTGGTGCTGATGCCGACCGGGGGCGGCAAGTCGCTCTGCTACCAGATCCCCGCGCTGGTCCGCGACGGCGTCGCGGTGGTGGTCTCCCCGCTGATCGCGCTCATGCAGGACCAGGTCGACGCGCTCACCGCGGTCGGCGTCCGCGCCGGGTTCCTCAACTCGACCCAGGATCTCACCGAACGGCGGCGGGTGGAGACGGCCTTCCTCGCCGGGGAGCTGGACCTGCTCTACCTCGCCCCGGAGGCGCTCGCCGTCCGCTCCACCGTCGCCCTGCTCGAACGCGGGCGGATCGCGCTGTTCGCCATCGACGAGGCGCACTGCGTCTCCCAGTGGGGGCACGACTTCCGCCCCGACTACCTCAACCTCTCGATGCTGCACGAGCGGTGGCCGGGGGTGCCGCGGATCGCGCTGACCGCCACCGCCACCGGGGCCACCCGCACCGAGATCGCCACCCGGCTCCAGCTCACCGAGGCCCGCCACTTCGTGGCCAGCTTCGACCGGCCCAACATCCAGTACCGGATCGTGCCGAAGCGGGAGCCGCGCAAGCAGCTGCTGAGCCTGCTGCGCGACGAGCACCCCGGCGACGCCGGGATCGTCTACTGCCTGTCCCGCGCCTCGGTGGAGAAGACCGCCGACTTCCTGGTGGCCAACGGCGTGCCGGCGCTGCCGTACCACGCCGGGCTGGACGCGGCCACCCGGGCGGCCAACCAACAGCGCTTCCTGCGCGAGGACGGCCTGGTCATGGTCGCCACCATCGCGTTCGGCATGGGCATCGACAAGCCCGACGTGCGCTTCGTCGCCCATCTCGACCTGCCGAAATCGGTGGAGGGCTACTACCAGGAGACCGGCCGGGCCGGGCGGGACGGGCTGCCGTCGACCGCGTGGCTGGCGTACGGCCTCCAGGACGTGGTCCAGCAGCGCAAGATGATCGAGACCTCGGAGGGCGACCTGGCGCACCGGCGCAACCTGGCCGCCCACCTCGACGCGATGCTGGCCCTCTGCGAGACGGTGCGCTGCCGCCGGGCGCAGCTCCTCGAATACTTCGGCGAGACCGGCACGGCCGGCTGCGGCAACTGCGACACCTGCCTGGAGCCGCCCGAGTCCTGGGACGGCACGGTCGCCGCGCAGAAGCTGCTCTCCACCGTCTACCGGCTGGACCGCGAGCGCAACCAGCGGTTCGGCGCCGGGCACAGCATCGACATCCTGCTCGGCAAGCGCACCGACAAGATCGACCAGCACGGCCACGACTCGCTGTCCACGTTCGGCATCGGCAGCGAGCTGCGCGAGGCGGAGTGGCGGGGCGTGGTGCGGCAACTGCTCGCCGAGGGCCTGCTGGCGGTCGAGGGCGACTACGGCACCCTGGCGCTGACCGAGGCGAGCGCCGAGGTGCTGGGCCGCCGGCGTGCGGTCACCATGCGGCGGGAGCCGGAGAAGCCGGTGTCGACCCGGTCGGCGAAGCCCCGGGGCGCGGCCACCGCCGTCGCCGAACTCGCCCCCGACGCGGCGCCGGTCTTCGAGCGGCTGCGGGCCTGGCGGGCGGCCAGCGCCAAGGAGCAGGGCGTGCCGGCGTACGTCATCTTCCACGACGCGACCCTGCGGCAGATCGCCACCGAGGCTCCGGCCTCGCTGGCCGAGCTGTCCCGGGTCAGCGGCGTCGGCGAGAACAAGCTCGCCAAGTACGGCGAGCAGATCCTCGCCGTACTCGCGGAGGGGTGAGCACGCCACCGAGACGCCGAAGGGCCCGACCCCCGTTCGGGGTCGGGCCCTTCGTCACTGCCTCGGGTCAGGAGCTGTAGCCGCGGCTGGCGATCCAGTGCGCCAGGGCGTCCACGTCCATCTGGTACGAGGCCATGTTCGGGTTGGCCGAGTCGGCGATCGTCACGGTCTTCCCACCGTCGCGGTAGCCCACCACGCTGATGTAGTGGCCGCCCTCGAAGGAGTGGGTGTTGCCGTCGGTGTCGGTCGCGGTGCCCGCGATGTTGGCCACCACGGCGCGGCCGTCGTCCACGGCCTTCACGACGTCGGCGCGCAGCTGCTCGACGTGCTTGACGTCGACCTTGTCGACCGGCATCTCGGTGCTGTGGTAGGCGTTGCGACCGGTCTCCTTGTTCAGCACCGGTGTGATGTCGTTGATGCTGTTGGTGCCGTTCTCGGTGGTGCCCATCTCCTTGGCCATGGCGTCGACGTTGATGTCCTTGCCCTGGACGGAGAGGGCGTTGCGGGTGGCGGCGGGGCCGCAGTAGTAGAAGTTGGGCTGCGCCTCGTAGCGGACGTTGAGCTCACGCTGGGCCGGCTTGCTGTCGGCGGCGTGGGCGGCGACGGCGGGGCCGGCGATGCCACCGGCGGTGGCGGCGACGCCAGCAGCGGTCAGGACGGTCTTGCGCAGGATGTCGGTACGCATGATGAAGCCTTCCTGTTCGGGGGATACGCGGCAGCCCGCAAAGGGGGGTGCGGTGGATGCCGCGAAGGGGGGAAGTCTTGGCAGGGACCGGGCGGCCAGTGGGCCTGCTCGGCGGTCCCGGGGATGTAACGACCGGGGCTGGCCGGTCATTCCGCCGCGGCCGGGGCCCCATCGTGCTGGCGGGCCGGAGATCCGGCGCGGTCAGCCATGTTCAACGCCCCCGGCCCGGCCGTCATTCCGCCGAGCACCCCCGGCCACCTGGCCATTACCCGCACAACCGGATGCCCGGGCACATTTTGCCCAAACGCCGAACCGGGCAAGACGACCGATGGGCCCTTCAGCCCACCACCGACCCTGAGCGGGCGCCGCCGTTGGGCGAGCCAGGTCGCCGATACGGCGGTAAACCTGTCGGCCGAACCCGCCACCTCGCCGACCTGGCTGGCCCAACCTGGCCAACCTCGCCACATCAGCGCCGCTGGGGCCGTCAGGGGGTGGGGGTCGGCTTGGCGTCCCCGTCGAGGGCGGCCAGGATCGCCTCGGCGGTCCGGCGGCCGACACCGGGAACCTCGGTGATCTCCTCGACGGTGGCGACGGAGAGCCGCTTGAGCGAGCCGAAGTGCCGTAACAGGGCCTTACGGCGCACCTCGCCCAGCCCGGGGATGTTGTCCAGCGCCGACTCCGTCATCCGCTTCGAGCGCCGCTGCCGGTGGAAGGTGATGGCAAACCGGTGCGCCTCGTCGCGTACCCGTTGCAGCAGGTAGAGCGCCTCCGAGGTGCGCGGCAGGATGATCGGGAACTCGTCGTCGGGCAGCCAGACCTCCTCCAGCCGCTTCGCCAGTCCGCAGAGCGCCACGTCGTCGATGCCCAGCTCGGCGAGGGCCTGCGCGGCCACCGCCACCTGCGGCGCGCCACCGTCGACCACGACCAGCTGCGGCGGGTACGCGAACTTGCGTGGCCGCCCGGTGGTGGGGTCGATGCCGGGCCGGTCCGGGTCGCCGGCGGTCTCCTCGCCGATCTCCCCGGTCTCGGCGCGGGCGTCGAGGTAGCGGGCGAAGCGCCGGCGCAGCACCTCCGACATGGCGGAGAGGTCGTCGGTGGCGCCCCGGACGATGAACCGGCGGTACTCGCTCTTGCGGGGCAGCCCGTCCTCGAAGACGACCATGCTGGCGACGACGTCGGTGCCCTGGATCTGGGAGACGTCGAAACACTCGATGCGCAGCGGCGAGGTACGCATGCCGAGCGCGTCGGCGATCTCGTCGAGGGCCTTGCTGCGGGTGGTCAGGTCGCCGGCCCGCTTGAGCTTGTGCCGGGCGAGCGCGTCGTTCGCGTTGCGTTCCACCGTCTCCAGCAGCGACCGCTTGTCGCCGCGCTGCGGGACGCGCAGCGACACCCGACTCCCCCGACGGGCGGTGAGCCAGTCGGCGAGCGCGTCGACGTCGCCGGGCAACTCGGGCACGAGCAACTCGCGGGGCACGTCGGCCTCGCCCTGCTCGCCGCCGTAGACCTGGGTGCAGAAATGGTGGACCAGGTCGCCGGTGGTCAACTCCTCGGTCTTCTCCACCACCCAGCCGCGCTGGCCCCGTACCCGCCCGTCGCGGACGTGGAAGACCTGGACCGCGGCTTCGAGCGGATCCTCGGCGAAGGCCACCACGTCGGCGTCGGTGCCGTCGCCGAGCACCACCGTCTGCTTCTCCATGGCCCGGCGCAGCGCGGCGACGTCGTCCCGCAGCCGGGCGGCCCGCTCGAACTCCAGCCCCTCGCTGGCCTCCTGCATCTCCCGTTCGAGCCTGCGGACCATGGTGTCGGTGCGGCCGGCCATGAAGTCGCAGAACCCGTCGACGATCTCCCGGTGCCGCTCGGCGGTCACGCTCCCGACGCACGGCGCGGAGCACTTGCCGATGTAGCCCAGCAGGCAGGGACGGCCGACCTGGCCGGCCCGTTTGAACACGCCGGAGGAGCAGGTCCGCGCCGGGAAGACGCGCAACAGCAGGTCCAGCGTCTCGCGGATCGCCCAGGCGTGCGAGTACGGCCCGAAGTAGCGCACCCCCTTGCGCTTGGCGCCGCGCATCACCTGCAACCGCGGGAACTCCTCGTCGAGGGTCACCGCCAGGTACGGGTACGACTTGTCGTCGCGGTAGCGGACGTTGAACCTCGGGTCGTACTGCTTGATCCAGGTGTATTCCTGCTGGAGCGCCTCCACCTCGGTGGCCACGGTGATCCAGTCCACCGACTCGGCGGTGAAGACCATCTGCCGGGTGCGCTGGTGCAGGTTGACCGGGTCGGCGAAGTAGGAGTTGAGTCGGCTGCGCAGGCTCCGCGCCTTGCCGACGTAGATCACCCGGCCGGTGCCGTCGCGGAAGCGGTAGACCCCCGGCGACTCCGGGATGGTGCCAGGTGCGGGTCGGTAGGTCGAGGGGTCAGCCACGTCGCAAGCCTAGTCCGCACCACCGACACCCCACCGCCGCCGCGCGCCCGCCCGGCAGCGGACAGGCGGGGCAGGGACGCCGCAGGCAGCGGTCAGGCCAGCGTGATCTGGTCGCCGGTGACCTTGATGTTCTTCGGGGCGAGGGGCCGGGTGGCGGGGCCCTGCTTGACGGACCCGTCGACGATCGAGAAGCGGCTGTTGTGGCAGGTGCAGTTGATGGTGCCGCCGTCGACGTTCGACACCGGGCAGCCCTGGTGGGTGCAGATCGGGTCGAAGCCCTTGAACTGGCCCGCCACCGGCTGGGTGATGACCACGCCCTTGCTGGCGAACACCGCCCCGCCGCCGACCGGGATGTCGGTGGTGCGGGTGAGCGGACCGATGCTGTCCCGGTTGCCGCCCCCGGCGTCGCCGACACCGGCGGTCGCGCCCGGGCCGCCGCTGGTGGGGCCGGCGGCACCCGGGCTCGTCTCGTCGTCGCTGCCGCAGGCGGCCAGCACCACGGCCGCGCCGACCGCGCCGGCGCCCGCCAGCAGTGCCCGCCGGGTCTGCGTACCCGGTCCGGTCAGCGCCTCATCGTCACTCATGTCCGGCCTCTCTCTCGCCGCCGCGTCGGGCGCGGCGTACGGCTACAGTTTTGAACACGGATCACTGTGCCGCACGGTTCATACTGCAGCGTCACGAAATCGCGGTCTGACGGGCGAACCGGCACCCGGCCCGCCCGTCGTATCCCGTCGCTCAGCGCGCCCCGGCCGGCACCTTTCGGGTACGCGGCTTCGCGGCCCCGCCGTTGGCCTTCGCCGCCCGGGTGGTGGCCGCCTTGGCGCCCTTGGCCGCGCCGTCGAGCTTGAGCATCGGGCGCAGGAACTGGCCGGTGTGGCTCTCCGGCACCTCGGCGACCTCCTCCGGGGTGCCGGTGGCGAGCACCGTGCCGCCCCGGTGGCCGCCCTCCGGCCCCATGTCGATGATCCAGTCGGCCGTCTTGATCACGTCGAGGTTGTGCTCGATGGTGATCACCGTGTTGCCCTTGTCGACCAGGCCCTCCAGAACCATCAGCAGCTTGCGGATGTCCTCGAAGTGCAGGCCCGTGGTCGGCTCGTCGAGCACGTAGACCGTCCGGCCGGTGGAGCGCTTCTGCAGCTCCGAGGCGAGCTTGACGCGCTGCGCCTCGCCGCCCGAGAGCGTCGGGGCGGGCTGGCCGAGCCGGACGTACCCGAGGCCCACGTCGACAAGCGTCCTGAGGTGCCGGTGGATGGCCGGGATGGCGGAGAAGAACTCGGCCGCCTCCTCGATCGGCATGTCCAGCACCTCGGCGACCGTGCGGCCCTTGTAGTGCACCTCCAGGGTCTCCCGGTTGTACCGGGCGCCCTTGCACACCTCGCACGGGACGTAGACGTCCGGCAGGAAGTTCATCTCGATCTTCAGGGTGCCGTCGCCGGAGCACGCCTCGCAACGGCCGCCCTTGACGTTGAACGAGAACCGGCCCGGGCCGTACCCCCGGACCTTGGCCTCGGTGGTCTCGGCGAAGAGCTTGCGGATGTGGTCCCAGACACCGGTGTAGGTGGCCGGGTTCGACCGCGGCGTACGCCCGATCGGCGACTGGTCGACGCCGACGACCTTGTCCACGTGCTCCAGCCCGGTGATCCGGGTGTGCCGGCCGGGCACCAGCCGGGCGCCGTTGATCTGGTTGGCCAGGACCGCGTGCAGGATGTCGTTGACCAGGGTCGACTTGCCGGAGCCGCTGACCCCGGTGACCGCGATGAGCTGGCCGAGCGGGAAGGACACGGTGAGGTTGCGCAGGTTGTGCTCGCGCGCCCCGTGCACCACCAGCTCACGCTCCGGGGTCTGCGGGCGGCGCTGCCTCGGCGTCGGGATCTCCCTGCGCCCGGACAGGTACGCCCCGGTGACCGACTCCTCGTTCTCCAGCAGGGCCGGCACCGAGCCGCTGTGCACGATCCGGCCGCCGTGCTCGCCGGCGCCCGGCCCGATGTCGACGATCCAGTCGGCGACCCGGATGGTGTCCTCGTCGTGCTCGACCACGATCAGCGTGTTGCCCAGCCCACGCAGCCGCAGCAGTGTCTCGATCAGCCGGTGGTTGTCCCGCTGGTGCAGGCCGATGGACGGCTCGTCGAGCACGTACAGGACGCCGACCAGGCCGGAGCCGATCTGGGTGGCCAGCCGGATGCGCTGCGCCTCGCCGCCGGAGAGGGTGCCCGCCGGACGGTCCAGGGAGAGGTAGTCCAGCCCGACGTCGAGCAGGAACCGCAGCCGGGCGTTGATCTCCTTGAGCACCCGCTCGGCGATCATCTTCTGCCGGTCGGTCAGCTCGATGCCGGCAAGCAGCTCGGCCGCCTCGCCGACGGACAGGTTGCACACCTCGGCGATGCTCTTGCCGGCCACCGTGACCGCGAGCACCTCCGGCTTGAGCCGGGTGCCGCCGCAGGCCGCGCAGGGCACGTCCCGCATGTAGCCCTCGTACTTGTCCCGCGACCACTCCGACTCGGTGTCCGTGTGACGGCGCTCGATCCACTGCACCACGCCCTCGAAGCCGGTGTAGTAGGAGCGCTCGCGGCCGTACTTGTTGCGGTAGCGGACGTGCACCTGGTCGTCGGAGCCGTGCAGGATCGTCTTCTGCGCCCGGGACGGCAGCGCCCGCCACGGGGTGTCCAGGTCGAAGTGCTCGGCCTCGCCGAGGGCCTCCAGCAGGCGGAGGAAGTATTCCAGGTTGTGCCCGGTCGACCAGGGCTGGATGGCGCCGTCACGCAGGGTGCGCTCCGGATCCGGGATCACCAGCTCCGGGTCGACCTCCTTCTTGGTGCCCAGCCCGGTGCACTCCGGGCACGCGCCGTACGGGGCGTTGAAGGAGAAGACCCGGGGCTCCAGGTCCTCGATGGCGAGGGGGTGATCGTTGGGGCAGGCCAGGTGCTCGGAGAAGCGACGCTCCCGCTCCGGGTCGTCCTCGGCCAGCTCCACGAAGTCGAGCAGCACCAGGCCGCCGGAGAGGCCGAGCGCCGCCTCGACCGAGTCGGTCAGCCGCTGCTTGGCGCTCGCCTTGACGCTGAGCCGGTCGATCACCACCTCGATGGTGTGCTTCTCCTGCTTCTTGAGCTTCGGCGGCTCGGTCAGCGGGTGCACCACGCCGTCGACCCGGGCCCTGGCGTAGCCCTTGGCCTGAAGCTCGGCGAACAGGTCGACGTATTCCCCCTTGCGGCCGCGCACCACGGGGGCGAGCACCATGAACCGGGTGCCCTCGGCCATGGCGAGCACCCGGTCGACGATCTGCTGCGGGCTCTGCCGGGAGATCCGCTCCCCACAGACCGGGCAGTGCGGCTCGCCGACGCGGGCGAAGAGCAGCCGGAGGTAGTCGTAGACCTCGGTGATGGTGCCGACGGTGGAGCGCGGGTTGCGTGAGGTGGACTTCTGGTCGATGGAGACCGCGGGGCTGAGGCCCTCGATGAAGTCGACGTCGGGCTTGTCCATCTGGCCGAGGAACTGCCGGGCGTACGACGACAGTGACTCCACGTAGCGCCGCTGGCCCTCGGCGAAGATGGTGTCGAACGCCAGGCTCGACTTGCCCGACCCGGACAGCCCGGTGAAGACGATCAGAGCGTCCCGGGGCAGGTCGAGACTGACGTCACGCAGGTTGTGCTCGCGCGCGCCACGGATGATCAGTCGGTCGGCCACGGTCCGTGTACTCCCGGAAGAAGAATGTGAGGCGGATCTGTCCGCTCGGAGGACGGTCTGAGCGGTTTTCGAGGTTGTCGAGGCGCAGGAAACACGCCTCGGAAACTCTAGCCCCGACGTACGACAACTTTCGTCGCGCGCACATTCCACCAGGTCAGCCCGGTCGCGCCGGCCCGGGGCGGGTCGGCGCGACCGTACTCTTACTCAGTATCCGCCGGGCGACGGCGGTGCCGCCGGACGCGCCCTGCGCCGCCGCTCGCCCCGCCAGCTCCCCCGCCGCTCGGCGGCCAGCCGGGCCTCCCGGCGCCCGCTCTCGTGCGACAGCTCCCGCTGGAGCCGGCGCCAGCTCTCCCAGCGCCGGGCGGTCAGCTCGCCGCTGTCCAGGGCCGACCGCACCGCGCAGCCCGGCTCGGCCTCGTGCGCGCAGTCGGCGTACCGGCAGCCGGCGGCGAGGTCGGTGATGTCGGCGAAGGCCCGGTCCAGCCCGGCCGAACCGTCGAGCAGGCCGACCGCCCGGACACCGGGGGTGTCCAGCACCGCGCCCCCGCCGGGAATCGGCACCAGCGCCCGCCAGGTGGTGGTGTGCCGGCCCTTGCCGTCGGAGCGACGGATCGCCTGGGTACGCATCACCTCCGCCCCGGCAAGGGCGTTCACCAGGCTCGACTTGCCCGCCCCGGAGGGCCCCAGCAGGCCGAGCGTCCGCCCCGGCGCGACGTACCGGCGCAGCGGGTCCAGCCCGGTGCCCCGCTCGGCGCTGACCGGCAGCACCGGCACCCCGGGCGCGACGGCGGCGAGCTGGCGGGCGACCGCCGCCGGGTCGGCCGCCAGGTCAGCCTTGGTGAGCACGACCAGCGGCTCCGCGCCGGACTCGTGGGCCAGGGAGAGCAGCCGTTCGATCCGCTCGGCGTCCGGCTCGGGGTGCACCGGCTCGATCACCGCGGCGGCGTCGAGGTTGGCGGCGAGCACCTGCCCGCTGGCGTCCTTGCCGGCGGTGCGCCGGACCAGCGCGGTACGGCGCGGCAGCACCGTCTCGACGGTGACCGGCCCGTCCGGCCAGGTGGCCAGCAGCACCCAGTCGCCGGCGCAGGGCAGCGCGGTCAGGTCGCGGGCCGCGGCGGCCAGCACCGCCCCGCCGAGGCTGGCCCGCACCGGACCCTCCGGCCGCAGCACGGTGCAGACGCCGCGGTCGACCCGGGCCACCCGGCCCGGGCGGTGTTCGGTGTGTGGTCGTACGTGCGCCGCCCGGTCGGCGTCCCAGCCGAGGGCGGTCAGGTCGAGTGTCATGGGGTCCTCATCGGTGTCGAGGGGATTCATGGCGGAACACGCGTGCTACGACCGGCATGCTCACCACCTCCACTCCGACTCCCGGTGCCGCGTTCGATGCAGACGGTAGGCGGCCCGTCGACGCGCCGAAAGCGATTTCCCCGGCGACGCGGCGGTCTCGCAACCACTAGGGTCGGTCTTGCGAGGAGGTGTTGCCGTGACCAGTGATCCGCTGTTGCTGACCGGCGAGGTGGACGCCGCCACGGACCGGCTGCTGCGTACCGTGGCCGCCTTCGACGCCGCGGACGTCGCCGCTGCCTCCCCGCTGCCGGGCTGGACCCGCGGCCATGTGCTGGCCCACCTGGCCCGCAACGCCGACGGCTTCGTCAACCTGCTCACCGCCGCCCGCACCGGCGAGCCCATCCCGATGTACGCCAGCGCCGAGGCCCGGGCCACGGACATCGAGGCCGGGGCCGGCCGGGCGCCGGCCGACCTTCTCGACGATCTGCGCCGCAGCGCGGAACGGTTCGCGGCGGCGGTCGACGCGATGCCGGTCGAGGCGTGGGCGGCCACCGTGCAGACCCGGCGCGGCCCGTGGCCGGCGGCCACGCTGGTCTGGGGGCGACTGCGCGAGGTCGAGGTGCACCACGTCGACCTGGCCGCCGGCTACCGGCCGGGCGACTGGCCGGACGCGTTCGCCCAGCGACTGCTGCACGAGGTGGCGACCGGGCTGGCCGACGATCCCGAAGCGCCGGCCATGGTGCTGCGCTTCGACGGCGTCCGCCACGAGATCGTCGTGGGCGAGCCCGCGGGGGCGCCCACGATCACCGGCGCCGCGCCGGAACTCGCCGCCTGGCTGATCGGCCGCAGCGCCGGCGAGGTGCTCTCCGTCACTCCCGACGGTCCCCTGCCAACCCCGCCAGGATGGATATAAGAGTGGTCATGCCCTACACCGGAGACGTCACGCCCGGCGGCCCGCCGGCCTTCCGCGAACTCGACCGGCTCACCGTCACCAAGGTGTCGGTGGGGCCGATGGACAACAACGCCTACCTGCTGCGCTGCCGCGACGGCGGCGAGCAGGTGCTGATCGACGCCGCGAACGAGGCGCCCCGCCTGCTCGACCTGGTCGGCGACGGCGGCCTGGCCGCGGTGGTCACCACGCACCGGCACATGGACCACTGGGTGGCCCTGGAGGAGGTCGTAGCCAAGACCGGCGCCCGGGCGCTGGCGCACGCCGACGACGCCGAGGGGCTGCCGATCGACGTCGAGCCGCTGCGCGAGGGCGACACGGTCGCGGTCGGGAACTGCGCCCTGGAGGTGATCCACCTCAGGGGACACACCCCGGGTTCGATCGCGCTGCTCTACCGTGACCCGGCCGGCGTTCCGCACCTGTTCACCGGCGATTCGCTGTTTCCCGGCGGAGTCGGCAACACCGACCAGGACCCGGAACGGTTCGGGCAGCTCGTCGACGATGTCGAGCAGAAGCTGTTCGACCGGCTGCCGGACGAGACGTGGTTCTACCCGGGGCACGGCAAGGACAGCACCCTCGGCGCCGAGCGGCCCGCGCTGCCGCAGTGGCGGGCCCGCGGCTGGTGACCGGCCCCGCCGGTCAGGGGGCGCCCGCGCCGGTCACCGCACGGAGCCGGCGCCGGGCGCCGAGCAGCACCGGACCGGCGAGCAGCAGCCCGACCGCCATGGTGAGCCACGCCGGGTTCGGTGCCCCGGGCAGCAGCCCGGTCAGCGCCCGCGCGGTGGTGCCGAGCAGCACGTAGAGGCCGGCCCAGAGCGCCGCGCCGAGCGCCGCGCACGACACGAACCTGCGGTACGGCATCCGCAGCCCGCCGGCGGCCAGGGGCAGCAGCGCGTTGAACACCGGCAGGAACGGCGCCACCAGCACCATCCGGCCGCCGCCACGCTGCAGGATCGCCTCGGCGGCGGCCCAGCGCGACTCGCCGATCCAGCCGCCCACCCGGCTGCGCCGCAGCCGCTCGCCCCAGTGTCGCCCGGCCAGGAAGCTCAACGACCAGCCGGTGAGGCAGCCGGCCATCACGGCCGCGACGGTGGCCGGCCCGGTCGCCGGTCGGCCTCCGGCGACCGCGGCGAGCACGGCGGCGTCGCCGGGCACCAGCACGCCGAGCAGGGGTACGGCGTCGGCGAGCATGACCAGGCCGAGCATCCCCATCAGCAGGCTGGTGGGCAGATCCCCGATCCGGGCCAGCAGATCCGTCATGCCGCGCACCATACTCAGCAACCGACCGCGCACACATCCGGTCGGATCCCCCACCGTCCCCTGATTCCGTCTCGGGGTCTGCGGGAGCCGACGTTGCGCTCAGCGGGGGCGCAGCACCTGGACCCGGCGTACCGGGGAGTCCACCGAAGGCTCGGTGGTGGGCACCGGGTAGCTGGCGACCACCTCCAGCCGGTCGGGTGGCAGGTGCCCCCGGTCCGGGTCGCCGACCAGCACCTCGACGCCCCGGTCGGCGGCGCGTTGCAGGAACGGCAGCACCCGCTCGGCCAGCGCCGCCTCGTAGAGCACGTCGCCGGCCAGCAGCAGGTCGGTCGGCACGGTGGCGTCGAGCAGGTCGTCGCCGGTGGCCGCCACGTCCACCCGGTTGGCCCGCGCGTTGACGGTGACGGCAGCGACCGCGTACGGGTCGATGTCGTTGGCGACCACCCGGTCGGCGCCGGCGAGCGCGGCGGCGATCGCCACCAGCCCGGATCCGGCGGCCAGGTCGAGCACCCGCCGGCCGGCGGCCAGTTCGGGGTGGTCGAGCAGGTGGCGGGCGAGCGCCTGCCCGCCGGCCCAGACCGAGGCCCAGTACGGCGGCGGCAGCGAACGGCCGGCCGCCGCCTCCATCCGGGCCCACCAGAGGATCGCGTCCTCGGCGAGGTGCAGCCGTACCTCGGGCACGAACGGCGGGGCGACCAGCCGGAGGCGGTCCGGGCCGCCGCCGGGCACGGCGATCTCCCGTTCCAGGTCGGCCAGCGCCGTGTGTGCCCCCACCGGGGCAAGCATGCCGGGCGCCGGCCGGTCGCGGGGGGATTTTCCCGGCTCGGCGCGTATTCACGGGGCGCGCCGGCACTTCCGCCAGCGGATCCCGGTTCGGGCGGTTACTGTCGGGAAGGTACAGGGCGAGCATCGGCCGCGGCCGGTGCTCACCCGCATTGAACAGGGAGAGACGCATGGCAACCGGCACGGTCAAGTGGTTCAACTCGGAAAAGGGCTTCGGCTTCATTGAGCAGGACGGCGGGGGGCCGGACGTGTTCGTCCACTACTCGGCCATCCAGAGCAGCGGCTACCGGGAGCTGCAGGAGGGCCAGAAGGTCGAGTTCGAGGTGACCCAGGGGCAGAAGGGTCCGCAGGCGGACAACGTCCACCCGCTGTAGTTCCGTGCCGGCGACGGCGGTCGGAGGCCCGACCGCCGTCGCAGCGCATGCTCACGGCGGCGGCGACGTCACGCTCGCACCGGTACGCCGAGGGCGTCCGGGCGGTGCGGCGCGGCAGCCGCCCCGCCGGCCGGACGCCCCGGTCAGGAGGTCAGCCGCCGGGACAGTTCGTCGGCGACATCCTTGGCCACCTGGGGTGGGATCGCCGCGGCGATCTTCTCCGCCGGCAGCCCGGCGAGTACGCCGTTGACGATCTGCTGCTCGTCGGTGAAGTCCTTGTTGGACAGCGCGGTAACCTGGGCGACGAGGTCCGGCCAGCTCTTCGCCATGGTGAGAATCTGCTGCAGCGGTGACCCCGGCTGGGGCGGGTTTATCAGGCCGGTCGTGTTGGCCGGTGAGATGAGCCAGTTGCGCAGGTTCTCCAGGTCGGCCAGCACGTTGCCGACGGTGCGGTTCTTGTTTCCGGTGTCGTTGACGAGCTTGTCGGTCTGTTCCATGTCGATCTCCGGTTTCACTGGGGCGATCAGGCCGATCGCGGTGAGGTAGCGGCGGAACAGCGGGGTCTGGTCCCGGTTCGCCTTGGTGGAGTCGCGGAAGAAGCTGAAGTGGGTGTGGAACAGGTGGCTGCTGTCACCGGTCGTGCGTTTGCGCAGCCGATCCCAGCGCTTCACGGTTCTGCCGTCCGGTGAGTAGATGATTTCCCGGATGTCCCCGGTGTCCGCGGCGCCGGCGACGCACTGCGCCACGCACCAGGTGGAGAAGGTGCGCAGGTTGTTGGTGGCACCGCCGGAGCGGATCGAGAACATGCCCACGTCGAGGGCGGACGCGTCGAGGGTCAACCCGGAGGAGTCCCGGGTGGACTCGACCACCGAGTAGTCGTTGCGCACCACCCGGTCGGAGCCGCAGTGGTATCCGCCGCGGTGGTTTGCGTCACCGACGATGCCGACCTCTCCGGGTTCGAGATCGTCGGGGCGGACGACGTTCTTGTCGACGTTGAGATAGGTGAGCAGAAGGTTGCGGACGGCCAACAGATTTTCCGGAGCCCGTGTCATGGGATCCCCCTTTCCGGATCGTTCGCCCGATCGGACGCGGGGTCACTCAACGTGAAGTTGTCCGAGCCAGGGACGCGTCTGGCCGGGTTAGTGCACGGCACCGGGCAGTTGCACCGAGAATATCCACACAGTTGAAGACACGCCCAGGTCAGAGGCACTATCTGGAACTAAGGTCGAGGGGCGGGCGGCGGCTGCGCGTGGGGGAGCACAATGGCCGACGGGTGCGCGGGGTCATGCAGGATCTCCCGCCATCCGGCACGAAGAGTGACGGCGGTGCCGAGCGGTTCTCCCGTTCCGGGGTTGCGCGCGTAGCGCGGATGGGCGCCACCGGAGACCTGGACGCGTAGCCGGTGCCCGGGCGCGAAGCGGTGCGCGGCCGGCCAGAGGGTGAGCGGCACCCGGACCACACCGGACGGGTCGGTCGGGAAGCGGCCGGGGGCGACCCGGACCAGGCCGTCGCAGACGTTCCACGACCGTCCCCGGCGATCCACGTCGCAGAGCCGCACGAAGACGTCCAGGTAGGACAACTCGCTGCGGACGTGCACCTCGGCGCGGACCGGGCCGACCACCTCGACCGGCGCGTCCAGCGGGGCACTGGTGTAGGTCAACACGTCCGGCCGGGCCTCCACCGGCCGGTTGTCCACCTTGCCGGCCCGCTGGGCGACCAGGAGCGGCCCGCCGAGCGACGGGGTGGGGTCGGCCGGGTCGTACCAGATCCGGTCGGGTGGGGACGGGATCGGCGCGGTGGTGCCGAGGGCCCGGTCGGCGTGCAGGTGCCACCGGGTCGGCACCGCCGGCGGGGGCCAGTCGGGCAGGTCCCGCCAGCCGCCGCCGTCGCCGCCGACGTGCACCCGTACCGGGGCGCGGGGCGGCGTCGGGCGGCCGGCCAGGTGCTCGTCGAGCCAGTCGAGGCCCGTGCGGAGGGCCGCCACGAGCAGCCCCGGGCTGCCGTGGGTCCACGGGCCGACGGTCAGCCGCGGCCGGGCGCCGGCCGCGCGCAGCCGGACGTAGTCGTCGAGCTGGGCCGGGAGGAAGATGTCCTGCCAGCCGCTGAGCATCAGCACCGGCGCGCGTACCTCGGCGATCCGGTCACCGAAGACCCGGGACCGCCAGTAGTCGGCGTCGGGGGTGTGGTGGCGCAGCCACTCCTGGAAGAACGGCACGGTGACCCCGGTGGCGATCCGGTCGGCCTCGGCCAGCGGCAGGTGGGTCAGCGCCCGGGCCAGCCGCGGCTGTCCCCGCCGCAGCTCCCACTGCCGGGCCAGCCACGGCACGGTCTGCGCCTGGAGCAGCTCCGCCCAGGTCAGCACGGTGTCCAGGGCGAACGACTCACCCGCGTACGTCGAGTCCCGGGTGGCCGAGGCGGTCGCCACGGCGACCATCGCGCGCAGTTCGTCGGCCGCCTCGGCGGCGAGCGCCCACTGCACGAAGCCCTGGTAGCTGGCGCCGAACATGCCGAACGCCCCGGACCACCAGCGCTGCCGGCGCAGCCAGTCGAGGGTGTCCAGCCCGTCGTCGCGCTCGTGCACCAGCGGTGCGAACGCACCACCGGAGCCGTGCGTGCCCCGGCAGGACTGGATCACCACGTGGTAGCCGCGTTCGGCGGCGAGCCGGCCCAGCAGCCGCATCGGCCCGCCCCGCCCGTACGGGGTGCGGATCAGCACGGTGGGCGCGCCCGGCAGGTCCGGGGCGTAGTGGTCGGTGCGCAGCGCCACGCCGTCGCGGACCCGGACCGGGATGTCCCGGGTCACCGTGATCCGCCGGGTGCGGGCGGCGGGCAGCCGCAGCGCGGCGCTGGCGAGCCGGGTGAGGAGCCGGTCCACGGTCAGTCCGACGACGGTCCGGGTTCGGCGCCGCCCGCCCGTCGGGCCGGCTCGCCGCGGGCCCCGCGGACGACGTCGCGGTGCTCCCGGATCGAGACCACCATCTCGGCCATGAACCGGTGCACGGTCGCCAGTTCCTCGTCGCTGAACCGGGCCATCACCCGGTCGTTGCGGCGGCCGAGCGGGGCGAAGAAGCTGCGGGCCAGGGCGGCGCCCTGGTCGGCGTAGCGCAGGAACACCTTGCGGCGGTCGGCGGTGTCCCGGTCACGCCGGATGTGGCCGGCCCGTTCCAGCCGATCGATCAGCGCGGTCACCGAGCCGGAGGAGAGGTCGAGCTGCTCCCCGAGGCGCCCCGGGGTGATCGGGTCGCCGAGCAGTTCGGCGTCCATCACGGCGATCAGCGCTTGCAGGTCGGTGGCGTTGAGCTTGTGCAGGCCGGCGAACGCCTGCCCGACGTGCTGCGCGTCCACTGAGTAGCGCCGCAGGTCGTTGGTGATGTCCGCGATCATCTGCGCGCGCCGGTCGTCCGGCCGCCGATATCCGCCCTGTGGTGCCACGTCTCGCCGATGCCCCCTGTCCGACCGGTCCGGTTGCAGCATAGAGCAGTCGCCGATAATCTCGGCTATCAAGATACTTGCCTGGCGAGAGTAATCTCCGCCGGCGATCACGTGAGGGCAACCGATGGCACTGTTCACCCGCGTCGCCCGGGGCCGGCTGGCCGCCTGGCTCACCGTCGCCGCCGCGCTCGTCGTCGGCGCGTTCGTCTTCGGGCTGCCCGAGCCCGACAACCCCACCCCCGTCTCGGCCACCGGCCTGTCCGCGCGGTGGCAGTCGACGCAGGTCGAACGCCTCCAGCGGGACCTGCCCTCCGGCCACGTCCAGCCCGCCGTCGTCGTGGTCAGCCGCGCCGACCGGACCCCGCTGACCGAGGCCGACCGGGCCACCCTCGCCGACCGGTCGGCCGCGCTGGCCCGACTCGCCGCCGACGGCCGGGTCGGACCGCCGCAGGTCTCCCCCGACGGCACCGTGGCCCTCCTCGCCGTACCGCTGTCCACCGCCGACGGCCAGCAGGCCGTGGTCGACGAGGTCGCCCGGCTGCGTGCCGCGGTGGCCGACCTGCCCCACCCGCTGACCGTGGCCGTCACCGGCGCGCCGGCCTTCACCGCCGACCTCACCAAGGTCTTCGACGGCGCCGACGTCACATTGCTCGCGGTGACCGCCACCGTCGTCGCCCTGCTGCTGCTCGTCACCTACCGCAGCCCGTTCCTGTGGCTCGTGCCGCTGCTGGTGGTCGCCGCGACCGAGCAGCTCACCCAGCGCGCCGTCGACACGATCGTGCCGGCGCTCGGCATCCACCTCCAGCCGGGCCAGGTCACCGGCATCGCGAGCGTGCTCGTGTTCGGCGCCGCCACCGACTACGCCCTGCTGCTGATCGCCCGCTACCGGGAGGAACTGCGCCGCGAGGCGGACCGGTTCGCCGCCATGCGGGCCGCCCTGCGCCGTACCGCCGAACCGATCCTGGCCAGCGGCGCCACCGTCGTCCTCGGCGTGCTCACCCTGCTGCTGTCCGAGCGGGAAACCAACCGGGCGCTCGCGGTCGCCTGCGCCATCGGCGTCCTGTTCGCCATGCTCTCGGCGCTGTTCGTGCTCCCCGCCGCCCTGGTGCTGCTCGGGCGGCGGCTGTTCTGGCCGCTCGTACCCCGGGTCGGCGGCCCGACGCGGGAGGGCCGGCTGTGGGGCCGCCTCGGCGCCGCCGTCGTCCGCCGGCCGGTGCCGGTCGCGGCGCTCGCCACACTGCTCCTCGCCGGCCTGGCCCTGGGCGGCCTGGGCGTGCGCACCGGGCTGTCGGAGACCGAGCGGTTCCGGGTGAAACCGGAGGCGGTGGCCGGGGCGGAGACCCTCGCGCGGGCCTTCCCGGCCGGGATCACCCAGCCGGTCGCCGTGCTCACCAATCCCGGCGCGGCGCAGGCGGTGCTGGCCGCCGCCGGGACGGTCGACGGGGTCGACACCGTCCGGCCCGGCCCGGTCGGCGACCGGGTCGCCCAACTCGACGTGGTGCTCACCGCCGAGCCCGGCACCGCCGCCTCGGACCGGACCGTGGCGGCGCTGCGCGACGCCGTCGCCGCCGTACCGGACTCCGCGCCACCCCCGGTCGCCGGCGCCGACGCTCCGCACGGCGCGGTGGTCGGCGGCACGGTCGCCGCCGGCTACGACGCGCAGCGGGCGGACACGAAGGACCTACGGCTGATCCTGCCGGTCATCCTGCTGCTCGTCGGGGCGGTGCTGGTGCTGCTGCTGCGCGGCCTGCTGGCCCCGATCCTGCTGGTGCTCACCGTCATCGCCTCGTTCTTCGCCAGCCTCGGCGCGGCGTGGCTGCTCTTCGACCACGTGCTGGGCTTCCCGGCGCTGGACAGTGGCGTGCTGCTGCTCGCCTTCGTGTTCCTGGTGGCCCTCGGCGTGGACTACAACATCTTCCTGGTCACCCGGGCCCGCGAGGACGCCCGCCGCACCGGCACCCGGGACGGCATGCGCTCGGCGCTACGGGTCACCGGCGGGGTGATCACCAGCGCCGGGGTGCTGCTCGCGGCGGTCTTCGCCGTGCTCGGCGTACTCCCGCTGATCACGCTCACCCAGATCGGGATCATCGTCTGCCTGGGCGTACTGCTCGACACCCTGCTGGTCCGCACGGTGCTGGTCCCGGCGCTGGCGTTCGTGCTCGGCGACCGGTTCTGGTGGCCGGGCCGGATCCGGCGCGTACCCGACGCCCCGGCCGAAGCGGTGCCCGCCCAGCCGTCCGGCGCCCGGGACTGACCGCCGTACACCGAGGGGCCCCGGCGCTCGGCCGGGGCCCCTCGGCGCGACAGATCAGTAGCTCAGGCACTTGCACGTGGTCATCAACGACCGCACGTTCTCCACGTACTGCGGGTTCGGGACGGCGAGCGGCTGGCCCTCCCGGGCCACCGCGTTGTGCCCGTAGTTGTACGCCGAGATGACCGCGTTGAGCAGGCACGAGTTCAGCTCGCTGGTGCACAGCGCGGCGTCCAGCCGGTAGTCCGACTCGAAGTACATGTCGCCGATGTACTTGGTGAGCCAGGCGAGGTAGTTCGCCCCCAGGTAGGCGTTGTCCCGGTAGTCGTTGATGTCGTACGACTGGCCGAAACGCTGGTTCATCCAGTCCGCGGTGGCCGGCATGACCTGCATCAGGCCGATGCCGCCGTCGCAGGCCACGACGTTGGACTGCCAGCCGCTCTCCTGCCAGGCCGTGGCCTTGACCAGGTTCAGCGGGATCTTGATGTCGGGCGCCGAAGTCGGCCAGTACGTCCGCGCGGCCGCGTCCGACAGGGCCGACTTCACCTGGCTGACGGTCGCCTGGGTGCCCTTGTAGCTGTGCTGGCAGCCGCTCGACGCCGGCTTCGGCTGGGGCGGCGGGACCCGGGTCTCGGTCGGCGGCTTCGGCTTGGCGAGCGGCGCCGTGGACGTCCGGGTGGGCTTCGGCTTGGCCTTCGCCGTCGGCGTGGCGCTCGGGCTGGGCTTGGTGCTGGGCGCCACGCCCATCGCCTCCACCGCCGGCGGCGCCGCCTCGGTCGGCTGGTCGGCCAGAACGTCGACGGGCACCTCGCTGGGCAGGTCGACGGCCACCTCTCGGGGTGGGCGTTCCTCGCCACCGCACCCGGCGATCCCGACCGCCAGCAGCAGTGCGGTGCTCGCCGTGGCCCATCGGCTGATTCCCCGACGCATCAGACCCTCCCCCACGGTTGTCCGCCGCACCTTAGCAAGGATCGACAGGCCGCCGGGGGCCACGCGTCGCCGCCGGCGCGGGTGCAACCGGGACCGCGACGTCACCTCACCGCACTGTCGGACTCCGCTGTGGACGGCGGACCGGCCGCGCGGACCGCCCGGTCCCGGGTGGCCCAGGCGACCATGAACACCATGGTCCAGGCCGCGCCGAGCAGCACCGACGTGGCGGTGCCGCTGGCCGTGCTCCACCCCAGATACAGGCGGGCGCCACCGACGGCGAGCACCCCGGCGACGGCGGCCGTCCACGCCGCCACCGCCGCCGGCCACCGCACGCCCCGGGACAGCAGCCAGGCCAGCGTGCCGAAGCTCGCGGTCACCACCGCGTTCTGGGCGGGAAAGAGGGCCCGGTCGTCGCCCGGACCGATCAGGTCGGCGACCACGGCCAGCACGACCAGCGGCACGAACGCCCCCACCGAGCCGAGCACGCTGAGCAGGTCCGCCCGCCAGGGCCGGTTCCGCCAGGCCAGCACCGCGGCGACGACCGCCACCGCGACGATCAGGACCGACCCGCGCAGCACCGAGACCACGGCCAGCGCCACGTCCACCACCCCAGGGGTACGCCGGGCGGCGAACCAGTGGGCGATGAGCCCGTCGAGCACGGCCAGCCCGCTGTGCCGGACCACCGCCTCCAGCAGCACCGCGACGGCCAGCCCGACGGCGAACAGCAGCAGCAGACCGACGGCCAGATTGAGCAGCAACGTCCAGGCCGCCCCGACCCGCCCGGCGATCAGGAAGAACAGCACCCCGTACCGGCCGCGCAGCCAGCGGACCGGGCGCAGGGCGGCGGCCCGGGCGGCCAGCGCCCGCGCCGGGTCGGGATTACGGCCGAGCCAACGGCCGGCCAGCAGCACGGCGGCCAGGCAGAGCAGCAGGAGCAGCACCGCGCCGGTGGCCTGGCCAAGCAGCCGGGAGACCTGCTGGTACGACTCGCCGGCGACGTACCCGGCCAGCACGGACGCGCTGACCCAGCTGGCCACCCCGGCCAGGTCCCACGGCGCGAACCGCCGGTACGGCAGGCCCGCCGCGCCGGCCAACCGGGGCGCCAGGGTGCGGGCGACGGCCACCCAGCGGGCGGCCAGGACGCCGCGACCGCCGAGCCGCTTGAGCAGAGAGTCGGCCCGCCGCCACCGGTCGGCGCCGATCCGGGCACCGAGGCCGGAACCGCGCAGCCTGGGCCCGTACCGGCGGCCCGCCCGGAAGGCGAGTGTGTCTCCGATCACGGCGGCGGCCGTCATCACCAGTAGCGTTGGGACGAGCCGCAGCGTCCCCGCGTACGCTAGGAACCCGACCAGCAGCAGGGTCGCCTCACCCGGCACCAGCAGTCCGACGATCACCCCGGTCTCACCAGCGACGATCGTCGCGGCGACCAGGTAGATCAGCGGGGCCGGCAGGCCCTGCAGCCACGTCAGCAGGTCAGGCATCGGTCCCCCGCACGGGGCCAGCATGCCAGTCGCTGAACCGGTCGGGACAGCAGTTTCGGCAGAGATCCGGGCGATCTCGGGGTGACCCCGGGGCGTCCACCGGCAACCGCAGACAGGAGTATGGAGGGTATGCAGCTTCGCACCGACCTCCGCAACGTCGCCATCATCGCCCACGTCGACCACGGCAAAACGACCCTGGTCGACGCCATGTTGCGGCAGGCCGGCGCCTACGGCGCCCGCGGTGAGGTCACCGAACGGGTCATGGACTCGATGGACCTCGAGCGGGAAAAGGGCATCACCATCCTGGCCAAGAACACCGGCGTGCGCTACCTGCCGGCGGACGGGTCCGACCCGGTCACCATCAACATCATCGACACCCCCGGTCACGCCGACTTCGGCGGCGAGGTCGAGCGCGGCCTGACCATGGTCGACGGGGTGGTGCTGCTGGTGGACGCCAGCGAGGGCCCGCTGCCGCAGACCCGGTTCGTGCTCCGCAAGGCCCTCAAGGCCCGGCTGCCGATCATCCTGGTGATCAACAAGGTGGACCGTCCCGACGCCCGGATCAAGGAGGTCGTGGACGACACCTACGAGCTCTTCCTCGACCTGGACGCCGACGAGGAGCAGATCGACTTCCCGATCGTCTACGCCTGCGCCCGCGACGGCATCGCCTCGCTCACCCAGCCCGCCGACGGCGCGGTGCCCGACGACAGCCACAACCTCGAGCCGCTGTTCCGCACCCTGCTCGACACCATCCGGCCGCCCGCGTACGAGGAGGACGCGCCGCTGCAGGCGCACGTCACCAACCTCGACGCCTCGCCGTTCCTCGGCCGGCTGGCGCTGTGCCGGGTCCGGCAGGGCACCATCAACAAGGGCCAGACGGTGGCCTGGTGCCGCACCGACGGCAGCACCCAGCGGGTCCGCATCTCCGAACTGCTGATGACCGAGGGCCTGGAGCGCAAGCCGGCCGAGTCCGCCGGGCCGGGCGACATCATCGCCGTCGCCGGCATCCCCGAGATCATGATCGGCGAGACCCTCGCCGACGCGGAGAACCCGGTCCCGCTGCCACTGATCACCGTCGACGAGCCGGCCATCTCAATGACCATCGGCACCAACACCTCGCCGCTGGTCGGCCGGGTCAAGGGCGCCAAGGTCACCGCCCGGATGGTCAAGGACCGCCTCGACAAGGAGCTGATCGGCAACGTCTCGCTGCGGGTGCTGCCCACCGAGCGCCCCGACGCCTGGGAGGTGCAGGGCCGCGGCGAGCTGGCCCTGGCGATCCTGGTCGAGCAGATGCGCCGCGAGCACTACGAGCTGACCGTCGGCAAGCCGCAGGTGGTCACCCGGGAGATCGACGGGAAGACCTGCGAGCCGGTCGAGCGGCTGACCATCGACGCCCCCGAGGAGTACCTCGGCGCGATCACCCAGCTCCTCGCGACCCGCAAGGGCCGGATGGAGCAGCTGGTCAACCACGGCACCGGCTGGATCCGGATGGAGTGGCTGGTCCCGGCCCGCGGCCTGATCGGCTTCCGGACCGAGTTCCTCACCGAGACCCGCGGCACCGGCATCCTGCACCACGTCTTCGAGTCGTACGAGCCGTGGGTCGGCGAGCTGCGGACCCGCAACAACGGCTCGCTCGTCGCCGACCGCTCCGGCGCGGTCACCGCGTTCGCCATGACCAACCTGCAGGAGCGCGGCCAGCTCTTCGTCGAGCCCGGCACCGAGGTGTACGAGGGCATGATCGTCGGGGAGAACTCCCGCTCCGACGACATGGACGTCAACATCACCAAGGAGAAGAAGCTCACCAACATGCGCTCGTCGACCGCGGACGAGACCGAGAAGCTGATCCCGCCGCGCAAGCTGTCGCTGGAGCAGGCCCTCGAGTTCTGCCGCGAGGACGAGTGCGTCGAGGTGACCCCGGCCGCCGTGCGTATCCGCAAGGTGACCCTCGACCAGACCCAGCGCGGCCGGATGGCCGCCCGCCGCAAGCACGCCGGCTGACCACCGACCCACCCGGAGCCCGGACCGCCCCTCGGCGGCCCGGGCTCCGCTGTCTCCCCGCCGAGCAGACAGGTCAGGCGGGTTTGGTGGCCTGGAGGGCGAGGATGTCAGGGATGGCAGTGGAGCCGGACTCGTCGACGCGGGTCACCGCCAGCCCGGCGTCGGTGACCGCGTTGACCAGGTCCGCCAGCGGCAGATGCCAGGCGCCCACCCGGGCCCGCACCCCGCTCGCGTTCCAGGACCGGAAGCTTCGCTCACGCTCGGCGTACCCGCCGTCGATGACGATCCGCCCCGGATCGGACCGGTCGGCGAACGCGCCACAGAAACACGGGTGCACGCCGACGTGCACGAAACGCCCGCCCGGCGCGAGGACCCGGGCCGCCTCCGCGATCACCGCCGGGTAGTCGGGCAGGTCGGTGTGCCCGAGTACGCAGGTCACCGCGGGCACGCTCGCGTCGGCGACCGGCAGCCGGGCCGCGTCCCCCCGGGCCACCGGCAGCCGGCCGCGGGCATGCCGCAACTGCCCCGCGGACAGATCCACCCCGACCGGCTCCCAGCCCAGCCGGCGCAGCTCGGCGGCGTGCGCCCCGGTGCCGCAGCACAGGTCGAGACAGCGGCCCGGACCGGTGCCGAGCAGGCCGGCGAGCTGCCTGCGGACCCGGTCCATGTAGTCGGCGGAGGTGTCGGAGGCGTACACCTCGTACCAGTCGGCGATGGCGTCGTACGCGGCGGTCGTCATCCCCGCACGCTAGACGGACCACATGCCGGGCCGCAGCCCCGCCGATGATCCGCTACGGTCACCGGCATGACCTGGGAGGAACTCGACGCGCATCTCGACAAGGTGCCCGGCACCGTCTCCGCGTACGTGGGACGGCTCGACGCCCGGCCCGCCTGGACGCGGCAGGCCGACGCCACCCACTACGCGGCCAGCACCATGAAGGCGGCCGTGCTGGTGGCGCTGTACCGCGCCGCCGAGTCCGGCCGGCTGGACCTGGACGCACCGATCCCGGTGCACAACGTGTTCGACTCCGCGCTGGCCGGCGCACCCCGCTACGCCAACGACCGGGACTACGACAACGACGAGGCGGTCTGGGCCCGCGTCGGCGGCACCGCGCCGCTGCGCTGGCTCGCGGAACGGATGATCATCCGATCCAGCAACCTGGCCACCAACATCGTCATCGGCCACGTCGGGCTGCCAGCGGTGGCCGAGGCGTGGGCGCTGGCCGGGGCGCGACACAGCGTCACCGGCCGGGGCATCGAGGACTACGCGGCCCGGGACGCCGGCATCGACAACCTCGTCACCGCCGCCGACCTGGCCGCCCTGCTCGGTGAACTGGCCCTCGGCGCGCGCCGCTCCGGCCCGCTGGCCGCCCCGGCCGGCTGCACGTCCATGCTGGACGTGCTGTTCGCCCAGGAACACCGGGAGGACCTCGCCGCCGGACTGCCCGACGGGACCCGGATCGCGCACAAGAACGGCTGGGTACGCGGGATCCGGCACGGCGCCGGGGTGGTCTTCCCGGCCGACGCCCCGCCGTACGCGATCGTCGTCTGCACCACCACCGACCTGGCCGACGGCGGCCCGAGCGGCGAGGAGACCGAGGACGACGCCTGCCGCCTGATCGCGAACATCTCCGCCCAGGTGTGGGCCTCCCGGCACGAGCTGGCCGACTGACCCGGCGCGGGCCGCCGACACCCCGGCGGCCCGCTCAGTCCAACAGGTTCGCGCGCAGCGCGGCGACCATCCCGTCGGTCACCCCCAACCCGTCCCGCAGGTACGCCCCGAACGAGCCGTGCACCCGCCGCACCTCGTCGTACGCGGCGTCCAGGTACTCCGGCCGCACCTCCAGCAGCGGCCGCGCGACCGCCGGATCCAGGTCCGGCCGCTGGCGGGTCATCGCCACGAGCAGCACCTCGCGCAGGCTCTCGGTCAACTCGTTGTGCCGCAGGTAGTCGGCCCGGATCACCGCCTCGTCGACGCCGAGGGCGGTGAGCAGCACCGCCGCCAGCCAGCCGGTCCGGTCCTTGCCGGCCGAGCAGTGGAACAGCAACGGCAGGCTCGCCCCGTCGGCGGCCAGCCGCACCGCCGCGCCGAACCCGGCCCGGGCCGACTCCCCGGTGACGAACCACCGGTAGATCGCGGCCATCGCCGCCGGCATCCCCTCCCGGGCCAGTTCCTCGTACGCGTCCAGGTCGTGACCGAGCAGCACCGCCGAGACGTACGTGAAGACCGGATGCGCCGGGTCGTACACGGGCAGGTGCACCACCCGCGGCTCCCCGACCAGCCGGTCCGACGGCGCGACCGCCTGCTCGGTGCCGTGCCGCAGGTCCACCACACAGGCCGGCGCCAGCTTGCCCAGCACCGGCAGGTCGTCGTCGGTGAGCCGGCCCAGCGCGGCGGTGCGGATCAGCCGGCCCGGGCGTACCCGCCGCCCGTCCGCTGTGGGCAGGCCGCCCAGGTCACGGGCGTTCGGCGCGCCCACCAGTTCCCAGTCCCGTGCCGCCATCGGCCCTCCCCGGTCCTCGGCCACCTCTTTATAGAGTGCAGCACATGACCATCGCCGCGGTACGCACCCATCGGCTTTCCGCCCCCTTACACACCCCGTTCGTCACCGCGCTGCGCCGAACGACCACGGTGGACACCCTGGTCGTCGAGGTGGTCGACGCCGACGGGCGGTCCGGGTTCGGCGAGGCGCCGCAGGTCTGGCAGGTCACCGGAGCGTCCATCGCCGGTGCCGAGGCGTGCGTCCGGGACCTCCTCGCGCCCGCGTTGACCGGGCGGGACGCCGACGACCTCCAGGCCCGCTGCGCCGAGGTACGCCGCACGGTGGTCGGCAACGAGTCCGCCAAGGCGGCCGTCGACGTCGCCCTGCACGACCTGGCCGCGCGCCGGCTCGGCGTACCCCTGGTCCGGCTGCTCGGCGGCACGGCGCTGCGGGTCCCGACGGACGTCACCCTGGCCGCCGGCGACGCGGTGGACCTGGCCGCCGCCGCGAAGCAGCGCCGGCACGAGGGCTTCACCGTGCTCAAGCTGAAGGTGGGCACCGACGCCCGGGGCGACCTCGACCGGGTACGCGCGGTCCGCGCCGCGGTCGGCCCGGACGTCCGCATCCGGCTGGACGCCAACCAGGGCTGGACGCCGCGCGAGGCGGTCCGGGTCATCCGTGGCATCGAGGACGCCGGGCTCGACGTCGAACTGGTCGAGCAGCCGGTGCACCGCCGCGACCTGGACGGTCTCGCCTGGGTCAGCGACCGGGTCGACCTGCCGATCCTCGCCGACGAGTCGGTCTTCGACGTCCGCGAACTGGTCGAGGTGATCCGCCGGCGGGCGGCCGACATGGTGAACGTCAAACTGGCCAAGTGCGGCGGACTGCACCCCGCGCGGACGCTGCTCGACCTGGCCGCCGCCCACGGGATGGGCACCATCGTCGGCTCCATGATGGAGAGCCCGGTGGGCGTGGGCGCCGCAGCCAGCCTGGTCGCCGCGTACGGCACCAGCGCCGTCTCCGACCTGGACGCCGCGTGGTGGCTGGCCTGGTCGCCGGTGCACGGCGGGATCCGGTACGACGGCGCGAGCGTCCTGCTGCCGGACGCGCCCGGCCTCGGCATCTCGCACATGAGTGAAGCTAAGGTTCAGTCCCGCGGTTGAGGGTTGGTGAATTTTTTCATAGGGTCGCCACAGAGGGGCGCGAGATGGGGGTGGACGTGGAGCTGCAACCCGGCCGCGAGGCCGTCGTCCGGGTCCCGGTGGCGACCCTCTGGGCCGCCCCGGAGACGGTCCGCCCCGTCGACCGCCCCGCCCTGGCCGACCCGCCGGACATCGCCGCCTGGATCGGCGGCATGGACCGCGACCAGCAGGTCGGCGACTGCGTGCTCAGCCAACTGCTGCTCGGCGAACAGGTGCTCGTCACCGAGGTGCGCGACGACGGCTGGACGCACGTGATCGCCCTGGACCAGCCGGCCGGCAAGCTCGACTGGCGCGGCTACCCCGGCTGGCTGCCCACCGCCCAGCTCGCCGCCGCGCCGCAGGCCGGCCCGTCGACCACCCCGCTGGTGGTCGACGCCATGCGCACCGCGCTGCGGGCCGCCCCGGACGGTCCGGTGGCGCTGCCCGCCGTGGTCTTCGGCACCCGGCTCGCCCCGGCCGGCCGGCCCGTCGACGGGTGGCGGCCGGTCCAGGTGCCCGGCCGGGCCGACCCGCTCTGGGCCCCCGAGGGCGACCTCGTACCGCTGCCGGCCGAACGGCCGGAGGCCAAGGAGGTGCTCGCCGCCGCCGAGCGGCTGCGCGACCTGGTCTACCTCTGGGGCGGCGTCTCCAGCCACGGGATCGACTGCTCCGGGCTGGTGCACCTGGCCTGGCGGCGGTACGCGGTGACGCTGCCCCGCGACGCCGACGACCAGGCCGAGGCGACCACTCCCCTGGCGCTGGGTGAGGAACGCCCCGGCGACCTCTACTTCTTCGCCCGCCCGGGTCGTCGGATCCACCACGTCGGCATCGTCAGCAGCGAGCCGCACGGGGAGGTCCGGCGGATGTTGCACGCCTGCTATCTCCAGCGCCGGGTGGTGGAAGAGCGGCTTCCCCCCGACCGGGAGGCGACGCTGGTCGGCGCCCACCGCGTCTGAGCCGTACCCGGCAGGGGGCGCGCTCCCGGGCGCGGGGACGCCCCCCGCGCCCGCCCGGTCAGCGCCGGGCTCGGGCCAGCTCGCGGCGCCGGTCCCGGGCCGACTTGAACAGGCTCGCCGCGGTGGCGATCGACAGCGTGCCGAGGATGACGGCCAGCGAGAGCCAGATCGGGATGTGCGGCGCCCAGGCCACCGGCTTACCGTCGTTGACGAACGGCAGGTTGTTCTCGGCCAGGGCCTCCAACATCAGCTTCACGCCGATGAAGCCGAGCACCACGGAGAGTCCGTAGCTGAGGTAGATCAGCCGGTCCAGCAGCCCGCCGAGCAGGAAGTAGAGCTGCCGGAGCCCCATCAGCGCGAACACGTTCGCGGTGAAGACCAGGTACGCCTCCTGGGTGATGCCGAAGATCGCCGGAATCGAGTCGAGGGCGAAGATCAGGTCGGTGGTGCCGATGGCGATCATCACGATCAGCATCGGGGTGAACAGCCGCCGCCCGTTCTCGCGGGTGGTCAGCCGCGCGCCGTCGAAGTTCCGGGACAGCGGCAGCGCCTTGCGGCTCCACCGGATCAGCACGTTCTCGCTGAACTCGTCGTCGACCGGCTCGCCCTGCCGGGCCAGGTTGATCGCGGTGTAGATCAGGAACCCGCCGAAGAGGTAGAAGACCCAGGAGAACTGGGCGAGCAGGGCGGCGCCGGCGGCGATGAAGCCACCCCGCATGACCAACGCGAGCAGGATGCCGATGAGCAGCACCTTCTGCTGGTACGGCCGGGGCACCGCGAAGCGGCCCATGATGATCACGAAGACGAAGAGGTTGTCCACCGACAGGCTGTACTCGGTGAGCCAGCCGGTGTAGAACTGGCCGGCGATGCTGGGCCCGGCGGTGAGCCAGAGCCCGCCGCCGAAGAGCAGGGCCAGCCCGACGTAGAAGGTGACCCAGAGGCTCGACTCACGGACGCTGGGCTCGTGCGGACGCCGACCGATGATGAAGAGGTCGGCGAGCAGGACTGCGGTCAACGCGACGAGGGTCCCCGCCCACACCCATGCGGACACGTTCAATTCCATCCTCCGGCAGACACGCAGCGTCGGGCACACCGTACGCCGAGTGAGGGGCCGGGGTGCGTCTACGCTGACTCTGGTGACTGTCGGAGGTCTCTTCCGCCAACGACCCGGGCTGGGCCGCTGACCGACGGAGCCGGGTCGTAACACCGGGGGTCGGCGCTCTTCCGTGCTGACGACTCCGTCGCGGGGGAATACTCCCCTCCGGGCGCCATTCTTCACCATCGAACCCGCGCCGCGCATCTCCGGGGGCCAGGATTGCTGAGGGAATCACGTTCCGGTGTGCCGTGGAGCGCGCCGCGCAGTGCGTCCTAGGAGGCTAGGTGCTGTTCGGGGACCGGGCCGACCCCCGGGGCGTACGGACCGGGGGCCGGCGTGGGAGGCTTTCGCGCATGGTTCTTGAGGTCGCGCTGATCGACGTGACGCCCGGACATGAGGACGCCTTCGCCGCCGCGTACGCGCAGGCGTACCCGATCCTCAGCGGCACCGACGGCTGCCGCTCGGTGCGGATGACCCGGGGCGTGGAGTCACCGTCCCGGTTCGTGCTGCTGGTCGAGTGGGACTCGGTCGAGGCGCACGACGTCAACTTCCGGCAGAGCGAGCGGTTCCAGCAGTGGCGGGGGCTGATCGGCCCGCACTTCGCCAACCCGCCGCTGGTCGAGCACTTCGTCGACGTGCCGGCCTGAGCTGTCGTACCTCTCGCATAGCCTGCGCGCGACGCGCCGGCCACCGGTCCCGACGGCAATCGGGGGCGCCGGGCCCGGTGGCCGCGCGACGATATTCCGTTGCGTGCCCGGCCCACAGGCGATTGGCTGCGGTGCATGGATCGGGTGGCCCTGGTGACCGGCGTCAGCCGGCGGATCGGCATCGGCGCGGCGGTGGCCCGCGCCCTCGCGGCGGACGGGTGGCGGCTGCTGCTGACCGGCCTGCCCGGTTACGACGACGCCCAGCCGTACGGCGGCGACCCGGACGGGGTGCCGGCGCTGCTGGCCGAACTCGGCGGCGACGTGCCCTACCTGCCGGTCGACCTGCTGGACCCGTCCGCTCCGGCCGAACTGGTCGCCGAGACGGTACGCCGGCACGGGCGCCTGGACGCGGTGGTGGCGGTGCACGCCTACTCCACCTCGACCCCGCTGGGCGGGCTCGACGCCGCCGAGATCGACCGGCACCTGCTGGTCAACGTCCGGGCGACGCTGCTGCTCGCGGAGGCGTTCTCGGCCGCCTACGTAGGCGGGGACGGTGGCCGGCTGGTGCTCTTCTCCAGCGGCCAGCGGCTCGGCCCGATGCCGGACGAGCTGGCGTACGCGGCCAGCAAGGCCGCCGTGGAGAACCTCGTGGTCCAGCTCTCCCCACTGCTGATGGCCAAGGGCATCACGGTCAACTGCGTCAACCCCGGGCCGACCGACACCGGCTACGCCGACCCGGAGCGGCTGGCCGGGGTGGCCCGCCGCTTCCCCGGCGGCCACTGGGGCACGCCGGAGGACGCCGCCCGGCTGGTCCGTTTCCTCTGCTCGCCCGACGCCGGCTGGATCACCGGTCAGGTCATCGACTCCGAGGGCGGCTTCCAGCGGCACGGCTGACCGCCCTCGGCGAGAGCGGAGGACGGCTACCCGCGGCACGGCTGACCGCCCGCCGCGAGAGCCGCGCCCGGTCGCTCAGTGCGGCTCGGAAACCGCAGCGTCGCGCGGCTCGGGGAGCGGAGGGTCACGCGGCTCGCGCGGGCGGGGCACGAGTGCCGACCCGAGCCGGCGCGCCAGCAGCTCCGCCGTCTCCTCCGCCGGCAGCGCCGCCGCCAGCAGCCACTCGACCAGCCGCTCGTACCGGGCGACGTCGGCCTCGGCGACCAGCCGCAGGTCGGTGGTGAGGGTCTCCACCAGCACCGTCCGGGGATCGGCCGGATCCGGGTACGCGTAGTAGGAGAAGGCGGTCAGCGGGTGGACACCCCCGTGCGGGACGGCGTCCCGCGACAGCAGCCGGATCGTGACGTGCGGCCGGTCGGCCAGGGCGACCAGGTGCCGCAACTGGTCCCGCCAGGCGTCGGCCGGCACACCGCCCGGCTCGCATACCCGCTCGTCGAGCAGGGCGATGTAGTGGGGCGGGTCAGACCGGCGCAGTGCCTCCTGACGCACCGCGCGGCCCCGTACGTCGGCCTCCACGTCCACGTCATCGTGCAGCAGCGCCCCGGCGGCGACCCGCAGCCGGGCGTACGCCGGGGTCTGGAGCAGCCCGGGCACGACCGCGGGTTGGTATTCGACGATCCGGGCGGCGCCCGCCTCCAACTCCGCGTACGCCCGTTGCCGCTCCCCCATCTCGCCCAGCGCCCGGGACCAGCCCCGACCGGTGGCGGCGTCCCGGGCAATGACGATCAACTCGTCCCGCTGGCCGGGCGGCACCTCGTAGACGTCGAGCAGGTCGAGCACGTCGGCCAGGTCCGGCCGGCTCTGACCCAGCTCGATGCGGGACAGCTTGGACGTGGACGCCCAGCCGAGCCGGCCACAGACCTGCTCCAGGGTGAGCGCCTGCCGGCGTCGCAGCCGGCGCAGCTCCGCGCCGAGCCGCGCTCGCCGGACGACAGGACTTGTTGACAACGGCATGCGAGCCTCCCATCGAGGGAGACTACGCATCAACAATCACGGACGGCAATACTTTGATTGCGCAGTGCGATCGATGCGGCGAGGTCATCACCTGTCTTCCCGGCACCCCTGGACCCCCCGTCACTTCACGCCGGCGACGTCCATCCCGCGCAGTTCCTTCTTGAGGTCGGCGATCTCGTCCCGGATCCGGGCCGCCAGCTCGAACTGCAGTTCCCGCGCGGCGGCGAGCATCTGCTCGTTGAGCTCCTGGATGAGGTTGGCCAGGTCGGCCCGGGCCATCCCCTCCCGCGACGGCGTGGCGGCGCCACCCCGGCCGCGGCTGCGGGTCTCCTTGACCGGGGCCTTGCCGCGGGACAACTGGCGGGCGGCCCCGCCGACCCGGGTGTTCTCGGTGTCCTCCGCCTCGCGGTAGATGTCGTCCAGGATGTCGTGGATCTTCTTGCGCAGCGGCTCCGGGCTGATCCCGTGCGCCTCGTTGTGCGCGATCTGCTTGGCCCGACGCCGGTTGGTCTCGTCGATCGCGTCCGCCATCGACGGCGTGATCTTGTCGGCGTACATGTGGACCTGGCCGGAGACGTTACGCGCGGCCCGACCGATGGTCTGGATCAGCGACCGGCCGCTGCGCAGGAAACCCTCCTTGTCGGCGTCGAGGATGGCCACCAGGGAGACCTCGGGCAGGTCGAGACCCTCCCGCAGCAGGTTGATGCCGACCAGCACGTCATAGTCGCCCTTGCGCAGCTCGCGCAGCAGCTCCACCCGACGCAGCGTGTCGACCTCGGAGTGCAGGTAGCGCACCCGGATGCCGTTCTCCAGGAGGTAGTCCGACAGGTCCTCGGCCATCTTCTTCGTCAGGGTGGTGACCAGCACCCGCTCGTCCCGCTCGGTACGCAGCTTGATCTCGTGCATCAGGTCGTCGATCTGCCCCTTGGTGGGCTTCACGACGACCTCGGGGTCGACCAGGCCGGTGGGACGGATCACCTGCTCGACGAACTCGCCCTGGGCCTGTTCCAGCTCCCACGGGCCGGGGGTGGCGGAGAGGAAGACCATCTGGCCGACCCGCTCCAGGTATTCGTCGAAGCGCAGCGGCCGGTTGTCGGCCGCGCTGGGCAGCCGGAAGCCGTGGTCGATCAGCATTCGCTTGCGGGAGGCGTCGCCCTCGTACATGCCGCCGATCTGCGGGATCGTCACGTGCGACTCGTCGACCACGGTGAGGAAGTCGTCGGGGAAGTAGTCGAGCAGGCAGTGCGGCGGGCTGCCGGGCAGCCGGCCGTCGATGTGCATGGAGTAGTTCTCGATGCCGGAGCAGAAACCGACCTGCCGCATCATCTCGATGTCGTACGTGGTGCGCATCCGCAGCCGCTGCGCCTCCAGCAGCTTGCCCTGCCGCTCCAGCTCGGCCAGCCGCTCGCCCAGCTCGGTCTCGATGTCGCGGATCGCCCGCTCCATCCGCTCCGGGCCGGCCGCGTAGTGCGTGGCCGGGAAGATCATCAACTGGTCGACCTCGCGGACCACGTCGCCGGTGAGCGGGTTGAGGTAGTAGAGCTTCTCGATCTCGTCACCGAAGAGCTCGATCCGGACGGCCAGCTCCTCGTACGCCGGGATGACCTCCAGCGTGTCGCCCCGGACCCGGAAGGTGCCCCGCTGGAACGCCATGTCGTTACGGGTGTACTGGATGTCGACCAGCCGGCGCAGCAGCTGGTCACGGTCGAGCTCCTGGCCGACCGCGACCCGGACCGCGCGGTCCAGGTATTCCTCCGGGGTGCCCAGGCCGTAGATCGCCGAGACGGTCGCCACCACGATGACGTCGCGCCGGGTGAGCAGCGACATGGTCGCCGAGTGCCGCAGCCGCTCGACCTCCTCGTTGATCGAGGAATCCTTCTCGATGTAGGTGTCGGTCTGCGGAATGTACGCCTCGGGCTGGTAGTAGTCGTAGTACGAGACGAAATACTCCACCGCGTTGCGCGGGAGCAGCTCGCCGAACTCCTTGGCGAGCTGGGCGGCGAGGGTCTTGTTGGGCGCGAGCACCAGGGTCGGCCGCTGCAACCGCTCGACCAGCCACGCCGTGGTGGCGCTCTTGCCGGTGCCGGTCGCGCCGAGCAGCACCGTGTTACGGTCGCCACGCCGCACGCGACGCTCCAGCTCGTCGATGGCTGCCGGCTGGTCACCGGCCGGCTGGAACTCGCTGACGACCTGGAAGCGGCCTTCGAGCCGGGGAATGTCGAGCGCCATGGCCTCAACGGTACGCCCGGCGTACGACAGTTCCGGCGGACCGCCGCAAGTCCGAGACCTGCTTCGATATTCCCATTGTGTGCCCCAACTCACCCGGCTACGCTCCTACCGTAGGCCGCTCGCGGCGGCCGACCGGGCCGGTGGCCGCCCTTCCAGGGCCGGCCGCCCCCGGCACGGACGGTCGCAGCACCCGGGACGACCGGCGTGCGCACCGCGTGGTCGCGCTGGAGGCGCAGACCGGCCGCCGCGAGCGCCCTGCTCGTCACCCAATCCCCGCAGCCGCGTTCTCCACTTGTGGAGACCTCTCGCGGACGGTGGTTCCGACGCGTCCAGCCACCGAAGTACGGAGGCCCGGCCGTCACAAGGCCTGAGAGTGCGGCCGCGCCGCCCGGGAGCCCCACCGCCGCAGAGCCGGAGAACCCCACCACGTCACCCGAGGACCCCGCCGCCGCGCCACCGGCCCCTTCGGCCGGTGCCGTGCCACGCGAACCCGGTCGCGGCCACCGGCGCTCCCGCCCCACCACCGGGGCTCCGGCCGGGACCACCCGGGGCCGGCGGCGGGCCGACCGGGACGCCGACGGACCACCGGACGGGACCCGTACCGAAGCGGCACCGCCGGACGACCACGACCCGGATGACGGCGACGTCGCACCGCGGCGGCCGACCCGGCGGCGCGCCACCCTCGTCGCGCTCGGGGTGACCGCCGTCGTCTCGGCGGCGGCCCTGGTCGCCGGGCTGCCGGACTGGTCACCCCCACCGACCGACCCGGCCCGGACGCTCACCGCGGCGGAGGCCGACCGGCTGGCGGCGATGCGGGTCACCAACCAGCGGGACGTCCGCGCCGGGGTGCGGGTCACCATCGGTACGGGCCGAGCCGCCGCCGAGCTGGTGGGTTGGGTCGACTGGGCCCGGCCGCTGGTCTACCTCAGCGTGCGCGGGCCGGACGTGGGCACCGAGCAGGGCCTGGTCCAGGCCACCCGGTCGGCGATGGTGGTCCGGCCCGACCCGGCCGCGGCGTCCGCCCCGCCGCCGCTGGTGCCCCCGGCCGACCGCTGGCGGTTGCGGGAGCCGCCCGCCGGGCGCGGCGTGGCCGCCGTACGCGACCTGCTCCTCGGACTGACCGCGGAGCGGACCGACGCCGTGCCCGCGACGGCCCGCTGGGTGGGCCGGGACACCGTGGACGGCAGTCCGGTCGACATCGTGGAGACACCCCTGCCCGCGCCCCCGTCCGATCCCGCCGCGGACGCCGAGGCCACCGCCGGCCCCGACTCGGGCACCCCGGACACCGACGACCCGACCGACGGCGCCGCGCCGGGCCGGCCGCCCCGCCTCTGGCTCGACCAGGACGCCCGGCTGCACCGGCTGCGGGGGTGGCTGCCGGACGGTGTCCCGGTCACCGTCGAGCTGGCCCGCACCGACCGGCCCGTGCTCCGCCCGGTGGACGCGCTCGGCGGTCCACCCGGCCTGCCCCGCGCACTCGCCGACGCCGAGGCGGACCGGCTCGCCCAACTGTCCACCCGGCTACGGGCCGCCGGGGGTGCCACGCTGACCCTGACCGCCCCGGCCGGCCCCGCCGCCAACCTGCGGGCCGCCGGCTGGGTGAGCTGGGCGGCGGCCTCGGCGTACCTGGCCGTGGGTGAGGCCGACACCCCCGGGCGCCGGACCCTGCTGCGGTGCCGCCCGGGGCGGGTGGCCCGGGTGGAGGTGCCGGCGGACGGCACGCCGGCCGAGGTCCCCGCCGCACCGCCGCTACCGCCACCGGCCGGGCTGGCCTGGCCGGCCGCCCGGCCGCCCGGCGACGACGCCCTGGACCGGCTGCTGGAGACGGCGCTGCGCGCCGGTGGGACCGCGGTGCCGGCCGGATCGGCGGTACGGCTGCGCGACGACCGGGTGGCCGGCCGCGTCGTGGACGTCGTCGAGGTCCCGGACGGACGGACGGCCCTGCGCTACTGGATCGACCGGGGCGGCCTGCTACGCCGGCTGGAGCTGCGGACCGGACGGAAGGTCTGGGCGCAGCTCGACCTCACCCCGGGCCGGGTGCCGGCGCTGCCCACCGCCGCCTGACCGGGCAACGGGCCCGGTCAGGGCCGCCAGCCGGTCCGTGCGGCCCACTCCTCCGCGCGCAGGTGTTCCTCGTCGAACCAGGGTTCCTTGCGGGCGCAGTACGTGTCGACGTCCTGGCTGGAGGCCGCCAGTTCCCGCTTGAGCCGCAGGTACGCGGCCCGCTGATCCGCGTCGGCGCGCAGGTGGTCACGCGTGAGCAGCGCGTACCGCCAGCCGGGCGAGCCGGCCTCCCGCAGGTGCAGGTGCACCGGGCGGGCCGGATCGGCGCTGCCGTGCAACCGTTTCTCCCACCGGCCGCCGCCCGGCGGGCGCGGGTTGTCCCACCAGTCGCCGGGCAGTCGCGGGAACCCGGCGTCGGCGAGCCGCTGGGCGAGCGGGCCGTCCGCCTCCGCCAGCGACGGCACGCTGAGCTGGATGTCGATGACGTCCTTCGCGGCCAGCCCGGGTACGGCGGTGGAACCGATGTGGTCCACGCGCAGGTCGGAGCCGACCGCGTGCCGGATCCGGGCGGCCAGCCGGGCGTACTGCCGGGGCCAGGTCGGGTCGGGGTCGGTGAGCACCAGCCGCTCCGGCCGGACCGCGCGGCGCTCGCGGACGTTGCGTTCGTAGGGCACCAGGCGGTCGCGCCAGAGCGCGTCCACCGCCGCGTGCAGTTCGTCCCGCGTGCCGTCGTTGGTGAGCAGCACGTCGGCGGCCGCGTCCCGGCGGGCGTCGTCGGCCTGCGCGGCGATCCGCCGCTCGGCCTCCGCGCGGTCCATGCCGCGGTCGCGCGCCAGCCGCTCCACCCGGGTACGCATCGCCGTCCGCACCACGAGCACCAGGTGGTACGTCGGCGCGAGCCCCACCTCGACCAGCAGCGGCACGTCGTTGACCACGATCGCGTCCACGGGCGCGGCGGCGGTCAGCTCCACGGTCCGCGCCCGGACCCGGGGATGGGTGATCGCCTCCAACCGGCGGCGGGCCGCCTGGTCGGCGAAGACGACGGAGCCCAACGCCGCCCGGTCGAGGGCACCGTGCGAATCGAGCACCCGGTCGGAGAAGGCGGCGACGATCTCGGCCAGCCCTTCGCTGCCCGGGGCGACCACCTCGCGGGCGATCCGGTCCGAGTCGATGACCACCGCGCCGAGCCCGGCCAGCCGGCTAGCCACCGCGCTCTTGCCGGACCCGATGCCCCCGGTCAGTCCCACCATCAGCACCGGACCAGTCAACAGGATCACCGGCCGCACGCCAAACCAGCCGCGGGACCTGTCGCCGGGGGCGATGCCCGCCATGATCGACCCGCGTGCGTCCCGTCACCGGGACAGCCCCACCTGCCGCACGCCGAATCGATCAAGAGCAGGCGCGGTGCCGGCGGCGGGCGTGCCTGACCGGAGATACGCGAGGGCCCCGCCCCCGGCAATCCGGTGAACCGGATCGCGGGGGCGGGGCCCGTCGTCGTTCAGCGACGGCGTCAAACGCGCCGAGCTGGCGTTGTCACCGGGTCACTTGCCGCCGGCGAGCTTCTCCCGCAGCGCGGCGAGCGCCTCGTCGGTGGCCAGGGTGCCGGCCGGCTCCTCGGCCTGACGGCTCGGGGCCGAGGTCGAGGTGGTGGTGCCGGACACGGCCGGAGCCGGGTTGGCAGCGGCCTCGGCGTCGGCGGCCCGGGAGGTCTGCACCTGCTTGGTGTGGGCCTCCCAGCGCTGACGCGCCTCGGCGTACTGGTTCTCCCAGGTCTCGCGCTGCTTGTCGTAGCCCTCGAGCCACTCGCCCGTCTCCGGGTCGAAGCCCTCCGGGTAGATGTAGTTGCCCTGCTCGTCGTAGGTCGCGGCCATGCCGTAGAGGGTCGGGTCGAAGTGCTCCTCGCCCTCGACGAAGCCCTCGTTGGCCTGCTTGAGCGACAGCGAGATCCGGCGACGCTCCAGGTCGATGTCGATGACCTTGACCATGACCTCGGAGCCGACCTGGACGACCTGCTCCGGGATCTCCACGTGGCGCTCGGCCAGCTCGGAGATGTGGACCAGACCCTCGATGCCGTCGTCCACCCGGACGAAGGCGCCGAACGGCACCAGCTTGGTGACCTTACCCGGCACGATCTGCTGGATCGCGTGGGTACGGGCGAACTGACGCCACGGGTCCTCCTGGGTCGCCTTCAGCGACAGCGAGACCCGCTCGCGGTCCAGGTCGACGTCCAGGACCTCGACCTCGACCTCCTGGCCGACCTCGACGACCTCGGACGGGTGGTCGATGTGCTTCCAGGACAGCTCGGAGACGTGCACCAGGCCGTCCACGCCGCCCAGGTCGACGAACGCGCCGAAGTTGACGATCGAGGACACGACGCCCTTGCGGACCTGGCCCTTCTGCAGCTTGTTGAGGAACTCGGTGCGCACCTCGGACTGCGTCTGCTCCAGCCACGCCCGGCGGGACAGGACCACGTTGTTACGGTTCTTGTCCAGCTCGATGATCTTGGCCTCGAGCTCCCGGCCGACGTACGGCTGCAGGTCACGCACCCGCCGCATCTCCACCAGCGAGGCGGGCAGGAAGCCGCGCAGGCCGATGTCGAGGATGAGACCACCCTTGACGACCTCGATGACCGAACCGCGGACGACGCCGTCCTCGTCCTTGATCTTCTCGATCGTGCCCCAAGCCCGCTCGTACTGCGCCCGCTTCTTCGAGAGGATCAGGCGACCCTCCTTGTCCTCCTTCTGGAGGACAAGGGCCTCGATGTGGTCACCGACCGAAACCACCTCGGCCGGGTCCACGTCGTGCTTGATCGACAGCTCGCGAGAGGGGATCACGCCCTCGGTCTTGTAGCCGATGTCGAGCAGGACCTCGTCCCGATCGACCTTGACGACGGTGCCTTCGACAATGTCGCCGTCGTTGAAGTACTTGATGGTCTCATCGATCGCGGCGAGGAAAGCTTCCTCGGAGCCGATGTCGTCGATGGTGACCTTGTTGGCGCTCGAGGTGGCCTCGATGCTGCTCGTCATGTGGGCGGTTGCTCCGGTCGGATGGGTTGTCACAGCAGGCGTGGGCGTCGCGGTGACCTGTCCGCGCCAGCGGATCCGTCGCCGGGCACACCGAACGATCGCCGTCAGAAGATCATTAGTGGCTCCGGTGACCGCGCACCTGCTCCCTGCCGAGGCACACGATCCGCGAGCGCATCCTCTAGCCTACCCGCTGCATTACCACAGCGTGCAAGCCCTCCCGGGTCCTCGCGACCTCGCCAGCTGCGAAAGCGGAGATTTTGCGCGGTAAGGTGCCACGGCTGTCTCGTCCGTCACATCTTCCCCACCCGTCACACCGCTGGCGGCAGCGCGCCGGGCTGAGGCTAGCGTGAACGCGTGGATGACAGGGTGACCCGACGCCGGGTGGGAGCCGCCGAGGTCCGCCGGGCCAACCGCGGCTGGTGGGACACCGACGCCGACGACTATCAGGCCGAGCACGGGGCGTTCCTGGGCGAGGTGGACTTCGTCTGGTGTCCCGAGGGGCTGCGCGAGGCCGATGCCCGACTGCTCGGTGAGGTGGCCGGCCGCCGGATTCTCGAACTCGGCTGCGGGGCGGCGGCCGCCGCCCGCTGGCTGGCCAGCCAGGGGGCCCGGCCGGTCGCCCTGGACCTCTCCGCCGGCATGCTGCGGCACGCCGCGGCCGCCGCCGACCGCACCGGCGTACGCGTGCCGCTGGTGCAGGCCGACGCGCTCGCCCTGCCCTTCGCCGACGCCGCGTTCGACACCGTCTGCACGGCGTTCGGCGCGATCCCGTTCGTGGACGACTCGGCGGCGGTGATGCGGGAGGTGTCCCGGGTGCTGCGGCCCGGGGGCCGCTGGGTCTTCTCGGTCACCCACCCGATGCGCTGGATCTTCCTCGACGACCCCGGGGAGGGCGGACTCACCGCGGTGCACTCGTACTTCGACCGCGCCCCGTACGTGGAGCAGGACGAGCACGGGGTGGCCACGTACGTCGAGCAGCACCGCACCCTCGGCGACCGGATCCGCGAGCTGGTCGGGGCCGGGTTCCGGCTGCTGGACCTGGTGGAGCCGGAGTGGCCGGCGGGCCACGAGGGCGTCTGGGGTCAGTGGAGCCCGCTGCGCGGCCGGCTCTTCCCCGGCACGGCGATCTTCGTCGCGGAGAAGCCGGCCGGATGAGCCGGCCGGAGGAGCCTCAAGCCGTCCGTCGCTGAGATCACCGCCTGAGCAACCGGCGTTTGTTTCCGCCGGACGCCCCCGGGTACGCCGTCGGCATGGCCGAGAAGGAGTTCCGCGAGGGCGACCACGTCTCCTGGGCCGCCCACAGCGGCCGGGCGTACGGCGTGGTCAAGGAGAAGCTGGTCGACCGCACCCACGTACGCGGGCACACGGTGAACGCCTCGCCGGAGGAGCCGCAGTACCGGATCCGCAACGACCACTCGGGCCGGGACGTCGCGCACCGGCCGGAGGTGCTGCGCCGTGAGCCGGAATGAGGACGGCCGCGACACCTACCACGAGTTCACCGAGGCGGTGAACATGACGCCCGGCGAGCTGCGGAAGTGGCTGGAGACCGACGAGTCGAAGCACGTCGGCTGGCGGAGGAAGGGCAGCAAGGGCGGCGAGTCGGTCGGCCACGAGTCCGGCCGGAAGATCATCGACCTGCTGCGCCGCAGCCGTGACCAGCTCTCCGAGGCCGACTACCGGCACATGCGCAAGGTCGTCGGGTACGTCCGGCGGCACATGGCGCAGCGACCCAGTGGCGACGTACGCCGGACCCGATGGCGGTACTCCCTGATGAACTGGGGCCACGACCCGGTGAAGGCGCCGCTGCCCCCACCGGGCGGCCCGTCCCGCAAGGCCCTGGAGCGGCACGGCGCCCCGCCGAAGGCGCGCCGAGGACCGGCACGCTGAGCCGGTCCCGGCGGGCGGTGGTCGGCTGAGCGCCACCGGATCGGCGATGTCGCCGGGTCCCGACCCGGTGGATGCCGCAACGTCGGCGAGGCAAGGACGATCCCGGTGGCGATGCTCAGTCAGTGGTCGGCGCTGTTCCAGTCGTGGCCCTCGCCGACGGAGACCTCCAACGGCACCGACAGCGGGTACGCCTCCCCCATCTCCTTGCGGACCAGGGCCTCCAGGGTCTCCCGTTCGCCCGGGGCGACCTCGAAGACCAACTCGTCGTGCACCTGGAGCAGCATCCGGGAGCGCAGCCCGGCCTCGCGCAGCGCGGTGTCGACGTGCAGCATGGCGACCTTGATGATGTCGGCCGCCGAACCCTGGATCGGGGCGTTGAGCGCCATCCGCTCGGCCATCTCCCGGCGCTGACGGTTGTCGCTGACCAGGTCGGGCAGGTAGCGACGGCGGCCCAGGATGGTGGAGGTGTAGCCGTCCTGCCGGGCCCGGGCCACCACCTCGTGCAGGTAGTCGCGGACCCCGCCGAAGCCGGCGAAGTAGTTCTCCATCAGCCCGCGCGCCTCCTCGGCGCTGATCCCGAGCTGCTGCGAGAGCCCGAACGCGCTCAGCCCGTACGCCAGGCCGTAGTTCATCGCCTTGATCTTGCGGCGCTGGTCGGCGGTGACCTGGTCGACCGGGACGGCGAAGACCGAGGAGGCGGTGGCGGCGTGGAAGTCGTGCCCGGAGTTGAACGCCTCGATCAGCGCGTCGTCCGACGACAGGTGCGCCATGATCCGCATCTCGATCTGGCTGTAGTCGGCGGTGAGCAGGCACTCGTAGCCCGCGCCGACCACGAAGGCCCGGCGGATCCGCCGCCCTTCCTCGGTGCGGATGGGGATGTTCTGCAGGTTGGGCTCGGTCGAGGAGAGCCGGCCGGTGGCCGCCACGGTCTGGTTGAACGTGGTGTGGATCCGGCCGTCGTCGGAGACCGACTTGAGCAGCCCGTCGACGGTCGACTTGAGCTTGGCCACGTCCCGGTGGCGCAGCAGGTGCGCCAGCACCGGGTGCGGCTGCTGGGCGTAGAGCCACTGGAGGGCGTCGGCGTCCGTGGTGTAGCCGGTCTTGATCTTCTTGGTCTTGGGCAGGCCCAGCTCGCCGAAGAGGATCTCCTGGAGCTGCTTGGGCGAGCCGAGGTTGAACTCCCGCCCGATCTCCGCGTACGCGCCCTGGGCGGCGGCCTTCACCTCGGCGGCGAAGTGCGCCTCCAGCTCCGACAGGTATTCGGTGTCGGCGCCGATCCCGGTGCGCTCCATGGTCGCGAGGACCCGCATCAGCGGCAGCTCCACGCCGGCCATCAGCCGGGCGGACTGCTCGCCGTCGCGGGACAGCTCGGCGTCGATCGCGTCGGCCAGGTCGAGGGTGGCGCGGGCCTGGAGCATCAGGTTCTGCTCGGCCTCGCCGTCGTTGCCCAGCCCCTCCAGGGTGAGTTGGCCGGTCTCCGGCGCGTCGACCCGCAACTCCCGGTGCAGGTAGCGCAGCGCCAGGTCGGTGAGGTCGTACGACCGCTGGTCGGGGCGGGCCAGGTAGGCGGCGATCTGGGTGTCGCGGGAGATGCCCTGCAGGTCCCAGCCGTGCGCGGCGAACGCCAGCACCGCCGGCTTGCTGTCGTGCAGCACCTTCGGGCGGGAGCCGTCGGCCAGCCAGCCGGCCAGGGCGGCCTCGTCGGCCGCGCCGAGGGTGGCCGGGTCGAACCAGGCGGCCGCGCCACCGGCGGTGGCCAGGGCCATCCCGGTCACCGAGGCGGTGTGCCGCCGGTTGGGGCCGGTGTCGAGCTTGACCGCCACGCCGACCGGGGTGCCGGCCGGGGCGTGGGTCTCCAGCCAGCCGGCGAGGCCGCCGGGCTCGGTGAGCACCTGCCCGGCCAGCTCGAAGCCGGCCTCGGCCTCCGGCTCGACCGCCTCCAGGTACTGGTAGAGCCGGTCACGCAGGATGCGGAACTGGAGGGTGTCGAAGACCTGGTGCACGGCCTCCCGGTCCCAGCCCTGCCAGCGGGCGTCCGCCACGCGCAGCGGCAGCTCCAGGTCGGCGATCAGGCAGTTGATCTCGTAGTTGCGGATCACGTCGGCGAGCCGCTCGCGCAGACTGTCACCGGCCTTGCCCTTGATCTCGTCGGCCCGGGCGATCACGCCCTCCACCCCGCCGTACGTGTTGATCCACTTGGCGGCGGTCTTCGGGCCGACGCCGGGGATGCCGGGCAGGTTGTCGCTGGTCTCGCCGACCAGGGCGGCCAGGTGGCGGTAACGGTCCGGGGCGACGCCGTACTTCGCCTCGACCGCCGCCGGGTCCATCCGGGCCAGGTCGGAGACGCCCTTACGCGGGTAGAGCACGGTGATCCGGTCGCCGACGAGCTGGAACGCGTCCCGGTCGCCGGTGGTGATCAGCACCTCCATGCCCTCGTCGCGGGCCTGGCAGGCGAGGGTGGCGATGACGTCGTCGGCCTCGTAACCCTCCTTCTCCACCACCGGGACGCGCAGCGCGGCCAGGACCTCCTTGACCAGGCTGACCTGGCCCTTGAAGTCGGTCGGGGTCTCGCTGCGGCCGGCCTTGTACTCGGCGTACTTCTCGGTGCGGAAGGAGCGGCGGGAGACGTCGAAGGCGACCACGATGTGGGTGGGCTGCTCGTCGCGGAGCACGTTGATCAGCATCGAGGTGAAGCCGTAGACGGCGTTGGTCGGCTGCCCCGTGGTGGTGGAGAAGTTCTCCACCGGCAGGGCGAAGAAGGCCCGGTATGCCAGGGAGTGTCCGTCGACGAGGAGCAGGCGCGGCGTCGTAGCTGTCACGGCAGCGACTCTAGTCCGTACCGCCGACAAGCCCGGCCCGCGGCACGGCCGATCGGCCGCGACCTGTCCCGGATCGACGGGGATGTCCCGTTGCGCGGGTCCGGTGCGGCGGCGGACGCCGCACCGGACCCCACCGGGTCACAGCACCTTGGCCAGGAACGCCTTGGTCCGGTTGTGGCGCGGGTTCGCGATCACCTCGCGCGGGTTGCCCTGCTCGACCACCACGCCGCCGTCCATGAAGACCAGCGAGTCGCCGACCTCCCGGGCGAAGCCGATCTCGTGGGTCACCACGATCATCGTCATGCCGTCCCGGGCCAGGTCCTTCATCACGTCCAGCACCTCGCCGACCAGCTCCGGGTCCAGCGCGCTGGTCGGCTCGTCGAAGAGCATCAGCTTCGGCTGCATCGCCAGCGCCCGGGCGATCGCCACCCGCTGCTGCTGGCCGCCGGAGAGCTGACCCGGGTACGCGCCGAGCTTGTCGCCCAGCCCGACCCGTTCCAGCAGCTGCGCCGCCCGGTCCCGGGCCTCGGTCTTCTTGGCCCGGCGCAGCAGCACCGGCGCCTCGACGATGTTCTGCAGCACGGTCATGTGCGGGAAGAGGTTGAACCGCTGGAACACCATGCCGATCGCCCGGCGCTGCGCGGCCACCTCCTTGTCCCGCAGCTCGTGCAGCTTTCCGCCGCGCTCCCGGTAGCCGATCAGGTCGCCGTCCACCCAGATCCGGCCGGCGTTGATCTTCTCCAGGTGGTTGATGCAGCGCAGGAACGTCGACTTGCCGGAGCCGGAGGGCCCCAGCAGGCAGCACACCTCGCCGGCGCGCACCTCCAGGTCGATGCCCTTGAGCACCTCCAGGGGCCCGAACGACTTGTGCACCTGCTCGGCCCGGACCATCGGGCCCGGCGACTCCTCCGCCGAACCCGCCTGCCGGGGAATGGCCATCTCAGTCATCGCTCCGCCATCCCGCTCGTGGTGCCACCGTTCTCGGCGGTGATGTCCCGCAGCCGCTGCCGGGCCCGCGCGCTACGCCCGAAGCCCTTCGAGAAGTGCCGCTCCAGGTAGTACTGCCCGACCAGCAGGATGCTGGTCAGGAACAGGTACCAGAGGGTGGCCGCGACGTACATCGGGAAGGGCTGGAAGGTCCGGGTGACGACCGCCTTGAGCTGGAAGAACAGCTCGGCGCTGACCGGCACGTAGGCAACCAGCGAGGTGTCCTTGAGCATCGCGATGGTCTCGTTGCCGGTGGGCGGGATGATCACCCGCATGGCCTGCGGCAGCACGATCCGGCGCAGGATCTGCGTCCGGCTCAGCCCGAGCGCCTGCGCGGCCTCGGTCTGCCCCTCGTCCACCGACTGGATGCCGGCCCGGACGATCTCCGCCATGTACGCGGCCTCGGAGAGGCCGAGCGCCAGCACGCCGGCGACGAACCCGGTGAGGATCTCCACCGCGGAGAAGCCGAACAGGCGCGCCTCGAAGTCGTGGACGCCGAAGAGCGCGCCGATCTGCCGGTCGAACGGCAGGCCGAACTCCACCCGGGCCCAGAGGATGCCCAGGTTGCCGAAGAGGATGCCCAGCACCAGCCGGGGCACCGCCCGGAAGAACCAGGTGTAGACCCAGGAGACACTGCGCAGGATCGGGTTCTCCGACAGCCGCATGATCGCGATGACGATGCCGAGCCCGATGCCGAGCAGCATCGAGAACACGAGCAGCGCGATGGTGCCGCGCAGCCCGGCGATGATCGGCGGCCGGAACATCTCGTCGACCATCAACGACCAGTTGAACGCCTTGTTCGTCACCAGCAGGTGCACGAACATGGCGACCAGCACCCCGATCACCGCGACGGCGATCCAGCGGCCGGGATGCCGCACGGGCACGGCCTGGATGGGTTCCGGCCGTGCCCGTTCGGGTGTTTCGATGTCGGCTGACATGTCAGCCGGCGGGGTTGAGTTCGGAGCTGGTCACGGCGCCGCCCTCGACGCCCCACTTCTCCAGCGCCGCCTTGTAGGTGCCGTCGGCGATGACCGCCTGCACGGCCTCCTTGAGCACCTCGGCGAACGCCTGCTGGTCCTTCTTCACCGCGTAGCCGTACGGGGCCGACTCGTAGATGTCGCCGAGCAGCTCCAGCTGGCCGCCGCTCTGCTTCACCGCGTACGCGCCGACCGGCGAGTCGGCCAGCATGGCGTCGTCCTTGCCGCTGACCACGGCGGCGGTCGCGTCGCTCTGCGCCTGGTACTGGTCGATCGTGATGGCCGGCTTGCCGGCGTCGGTGCACTTCTTCGACCGGGCGGTGATGTCGTCGACCTGCACGGTGCCGGTCTGCACGGCGATCTTCTTGCCGCAGGCGTTCTCGTTGTCGACGCCGCCCGGGTTGCCCTTCTTCGTCGCCCACTGGGTGCCGGCGGAGAAGTAGCTGACCATGTTGACGCTCTTCAGCCGCTCGGCGTTGATCGTGAACGACGAGACACCGACCTCGTACTTGCCGGAGTCGACACCGGGCAGGATCGCGTCGAACGGCGCCGACTCGTACTCGGCCTTGAGGCCGAGCTTCTGGGCGACCGCGTTGAACAGCTCGACGTCGAAGCCGATGACCGTACTGCCGTCGTTGTCGAGGAACTCCGCCGGCGCGTACGTCGAGTCGGTGCCCACCTTGATCACACCGTCGGCCTTGATGGCGTCCGGCACCTTCGCGGCCAGGTCAGCGTCGGCGGACGCCGTCACCGACGGGCCCCCGCCGGGCGTGCCGGCATTCTCCTTCTCGCCACAGGCGGCGAGAGAGAGCAACAGGACGGCCGCACCGGCGACGCCCATCGCCGCCCGCCGACCACCATTGAGGTTGCGCATGGTTGAAACTCCTTCGAGGGGATCGTCGGTCAGGCCACGCCGAGGTAGGCCTCTTTGACCGACGGGTCGTGCAGCAGCTCGGCGCCGGTGCCGCTCTTGACGATCCGTCCGGTCTCCAGAACGTACGCCCGGTGCGCCCGAGCCAGCGCCTGCTGCGCGTTCTGCTCCACCAGCAGGATCGTGGTGCCCTGTTCGTTGATCTCCGTGATGATGCTGAAGATCTGCTGGATCAGCATCGGCGCCAGGCCCATCGACGGCTCGTCGAGCAGCAGCAGCTTCGGCCGGCTCATCAGCGCCCGCCCGACGGCCAGCATCTGCTGCTCGCCGCCGGAGAGGGTGCCTCCTTGCTGCTTACGCCGCTCCGCCAACCGGGGGAAGAGCTCCATCACCCGGTTCAGGTCCTGCGCGATGCCCGCCCGGTCCCGCCGGGTGTACGCCCCCATGTCGAGGTTCTCCAGCACCGTCATGCCCGGAAAGATGCCACGCCCCTCCGGGGCCTGGCACAGCCCGCGCCGCACCCGCAGGTCCGCCCGGAGCTTGGTGATGTCCTCACCCTCGAACCGGATCCGCCCGGAGGCCACCGGCCGGATCCCGGAGATCGCCCGCATGGTGGTCGACTTACCGGCCCCGTTGGCGCCGATCAGGGCGACGATCTCGCCCTCGTTCACGGTGAGGCTGATGCCGTGCAGCGCCTGGATCCGCCCGTACAGCAGGCTCACATCGTCGATCTCAAGCAGCATCGTCCGGCACCCCCAGGTACGCCGCGATCACCTTCGGGTTCTCCCGCACCTCGGCGGGCAGCCCCTCGGCGATCTTCTTCCCGAACTCCAGCACCACGATCCGGTCGGTCACCCCCATCACCAGGCGCATGTCGTGCTCGATGAGCAGCACGGTCACGCCGGTGTCGCGGATCTGCCGGATGAGCTGGAGCAGCTCCTCCTTCTCCGCCGGGTTGAAGCCGGCCGCCGGCTCGTCCAGGCACAGCAGCACCGGGTCGGTGGCCAGCGCCCGGGCGATCTCCAGCCGCCGCTGCTCGCCGTAGGAGAGGTTGCGGGCGAACTCGTGCATCCGCTTGCGGATGCCGACGAACTCCAGCAGGCGCTCGGCCTTCTCCCGGCCCTCGCGCTCCTCCCGCCAGTGCCGGGGCAGCCGCAACAGCGCCGAGACGACGCTGGTCTTGTGGTGCGCGTCCGCGCCGACCTGGACGTTCTCCAGCGCGGTCATCTCGGGGAAGAGGCGGATGTTCTGGAACGTCCGCGCCATGCCCATCTGCGTGATGACGTGACGCTTCCGCCCGCTGATCTTCTCGCCGCGGAACCGGATCGCCCCCTCGGTGGGCTGGTAGATACCGGTCATCGCGTTGAAGCAGGTGGTCTTGCCGGCGCCGTTCGGACCGATGAGACCGAGGATCTCGCCCTTGTAGAGGGTGAAGTCCACCTGGTTCAGGGCGACCACACCGCCGAAGCGCAGCGTGACGTTGTCGACCTCCAGCAGCGGCTCCCGGGCGGGCACCGTCTCCACCGCCGGTGCGGCGGCCTGCGCCGGAACAGCCGGCGTCTGCTCGGTGTCACTCACCGACGATCACCTCCTTGCGGCGATCCTTGAACTCCGCCGCCCGTCGTCGGTTCGGGATGAGGCCCTGCGGCCGGAAGATCATCATCACCACGAGCACCAGACCGAAGAAGAGGAACCGGTACTCGTAGAGCTCCAGGCCGAACAGCTCGATGCCGCGGAACCGCTCGATCATGTACGCCACCAGGCCACCGCCGACGATGGCGCCGACGATGTTGCCGGATCCGCCGAAGATGACCGCGGCCAGAATAATGATCGAGTTCAGCAGTTCGAAGTTCTGCGAGTTGACGAAGTTCTGCTTGCCCGCGAAGAGCGCGCCGGCCAGACCGGCGATCGCCGCGCCCGACGCGAACGCCCAGAGCTTGAACTTGAACGTCGGCACGCCCATGAGCTGGGCGGCGTCCTCGTCCTCCCGAATGGAGATCCACGCGCGGCCCACCCGGCTGTGGGTCAGGTTCCGCACCCCGATCACCACCAGGATGATCAGCGTGAGCACCAGCCAGTAGTACGGCCGGGCGTCGAGAATGCCGAACACCGGCTTGCCGTCGGCGTACTTGCCCGGCGGGTGCGGGATCTGGTTGAAGCCCCGCTGTCCCTTGAGGAACGGAAGGCTGACCGCCGAGATCCGGATCATCTCGGCGAAGCCGAGCGTCACCAGCGCCAGGTAGTCGCCACGCAGCCGCAACGTCGGCGTGCCCAGCATGACGCCGGAGACCATGGTCAGCGCGATCGCCACCGGCACCACCAGCAGCCACGGCCAGAGCGTCTTGATGTCGCTGCTCGGCGAGGTCAGCACCGCCACCGTGTACGCGCCGACGGCGAAGAAGCCGAAGTAGCCGAGGTCCAGCAGGCCGGCGAAGCCGACCACGATGTTCAGCCCGACGGCCATCAGCACGTAGATCGAGACGGTGAACATCACCTGGGTGAAGTTCGAGCCGGTGGTCGGGATCGGCCCGAGGTACTGGTAGAACTCCTTGTTCGGCAGCGCGTAGAAGAACACGATGACCGCGGCCAGCAGCGCCCAGCGCACCCAGCGCGGCGCGCCGTGCCACCGCTCCCCGACCGCCGCGCGTGCGTGGCGCAGCCGGTCCATCGCCGTATCCCGTTGCTCGGGGCTCGGCGGATTAACGGTCGTCGTCATGCCCGTGCCCTCCCCAGCGACTCGCCCAGCAGACCGGTCGGCCGGAACATCAGCAGCACCACCAGCACGGCGAACGCCGCGAAGTCCTTCCACTGGGTGCCGAACAGGCCCGACGCGTAGTTCTCCACCAGGCCCAGCATCAGACCGCCGACCAGAGCACCGCGCAGGTTGCCGATGCCGCCGAGCACCGCGGCGGTGAACGCCTTGAGGCCCAGCAGGAAGCCGACGCTGTAGGTCAGCGTGCCGATCCTCACGTCGTAGAGCAGGCCGGCCACACCGGCCATCGCCCCGCCGGCGATGAAGACCATCATGATGATGCGGTCCTTGTTCACGCCCATCAGCGCGGCGGTGTTGGCGTCCTGGGCCACCGCCCGGATGCCACGGCCGACGCGGCTGCGGTTGATGAACAGGTCCAGCGCGAACATCATCCCCAGCGCGGCGCCGACGGTGAGCAGCTGCACCGAGTCGATCGGCACACCGGCGATCGTGAACAACGGCTCGGTGCTGACCAGCCCGGGCGCGCCCTGCGGGCGCCGGCGGGTGTAGACGCCGAACGCCTCCGAGATCGCGATCGAGGCGCCGATCGCCGTGATGAGGAAGGCCAGCGGCGGAGCGTTCCGCTTACGCAGCGGCCGGTACGCCACCCGCTCGATCACGGTCGCGGTGCCCGCCGAGGCGATGGCCGCGGCAATCACCGCCACGAGCAGGTAGAACATGATCGACCCGAGCCCGCTGACCTGCGAGTTCTGGTCGAGGCCGAATCCGTTCCAGGTCCACAGCGCGGCGAACGCACCGGCGATGAAGACCTCGGAGTGGGCGAAGTTGATGAGTCTCAGCACGCCGTAGACCAGCGTGTAGCCGAGCGCGACCAGGGCGTAGATGGCGCCCTGTGTCAGGCCGGTCGTGGTGAGTTCCCCGAAATTGGAGAACAGTCCGTCGAAGTTCAAGGGCGGGACGCTCCATCAGGTCTGGCGAGAAAAAGGGGTGCGGCCGGGAGCGAGCTCCCGGCCGCACCCGCGATCACGACGCAATCGCTGTAGCAGCGACCGGCGTCAGGACTTCGGAATCTCCTGGTCCGGAACGACCTGGCCACCCTGGACCTTGAAGGCCCAGACCTTCACCTGCGCCGGGTCCAGCTCGCCACCCTCGACGAACTTGTAGGTGGCCGCCACGCCCTCGCCGCTGTAGTTCTTCACGAACTCCAGCAGGGAGGCGCGGTCGGTCTTGCCCGCCTTGATGCCGGCCAGCAGGATGTTCGCCGCGTCGTACGCGGTGTCGCTGTAGGTGCCCGGCTCGGCGCCGGTGAGCTTCTTGTACTCCTCCTTGAACGTGCCGCGGGCCTCGGCGGCCGGCTGGCACGGGCAGGTGAGGATGGTGCCCTCGGCCGCCGCCGCACCGGCGGAGTCGATGTACGCCTGGTCGTTGACGCCGTCACCGGCGACCAGCGGAGCGGTGACCCCGGCAGCGGTGAGCTGCTTACGGATCAGGCCGGCCTCCTGGTAGTAGCCGCCGTAGAAGACCGCCCCGACGTTCGCGGCCTTGACCTTGGTGACCACACCGGAGAAGTCGACCTGCTTGCCGTCGCCCTGGACCTTGTCCGAGCCGGCCACCGCGGAGCCGAGCACCTTCTTGACCTCGTCGGCCAGGCCCGCGCCGTACGCCGACTGGTCGTCGATGACGTAGACCTTCTCGGCCTTCATCACGTTCTTGATGTAGTTACCGGCCGCGGGGCCCTGGCTGAAGTCGTTGCCGACCGCCCGGAAGAAGGTCTTCCAACCCTGCTGGCTCAGGCTGGGCCGGGTCGCCGACGCGGTGATGTGCACCAGGCCCGCCTCGTTGAACAGCGGGTCCGCGGCCTCCGACTCACCCGAGTACGCCGGGCCGACGAGGCCGAGGATCTTCTCGTCGTCGATGGCCTTCTGCGCGAGGCTCGGGGCCTGGTCCGGGCTGCCCTGCGAGTCGAGCGGAACCAGCTCGACCTTGCAGTCGGCGTTGTCCTTGTTGTACTGCTCAACGGCCAGCTTGACGCCGTTGTTCTCGTTGATGCCAAGTGCCGCCGAGCTACCGGTCAGCGCACCGAAGAATGCGATCTTCTTGCCACACTTGTCACCGCCGGACGCGGTGTCGTCGCCACCACTGCTGCAGGCGGTGCCGCCGGCGACGAGCGCCAGCATGGCCACTCCGCCGATCACGCGAGCGAGCTTCTGCCTCAAGGCCCGAACCCTCCTCCGTCGCATGGTCCGAACCACCCGCTGCCAATTGGCCCTTGCGGAGGGGGCGGACGAACCAGACCGTCGTCGCCGGTCTGGGCCGGGACGTTATCCCACCTCGGAGCTGTGGCGTAAGTCCCACGGGAGCGGGTTGACCGAACCGTTACACGCGGTGGCCGATTGGAAACGATCGCTGTAAGAACGATCGATCAGGAGCAAGCCGTCCGGTTTTCCCGACCGGTAACGGGCAGACCGCCATCCGCCCCCTACCGATCGACGACCGGCAACCTCGCCCACCAGGCACGGGAGACCCGACCGTCATCCGCCGCCAACCACAGTCGATCTCCGTCGGCCGCCACCACCAGCGCGGTGTCCCCACCCCCCGCCACCGATACCGGCACCGTCACGGGCCGCCACGACGCCCCGCCATCCACCGAGACCCACACCCGCCGGCCGGCGCCGTCACCGACCACCGCCACCAGGGCCCGCCCCGCCACCGCCAGGCCGGAAACCGACGACACCCCCGGACCCGCCGACCCGAACCCGCCGACCCGACGCCAGCCGTCCACGCCCGCCGACCCGTCCACGCCCGCCGACCCGTCGTCCAGGCCCCTCGACCCGTCCACGCCCGTCGATCCGCCCGCCGGACCCAGGTCGGCCGCCCGGGCCGGGGTCGCCGCGGCCGGCTCCCCCGAAACCAGATCTCCCGAAACCGGAACCGGATCTCCCGAAACCGGCCGCCACGCCGCGAAACCGTCGCGCACCGGGCCGACCACCACCGGCGCGCCGTCGAGCAGCACCACCCGATCCGCCCGCCCACCGCCGTCCGGCGCCGGCAACGCCGCCCGCCGCCACGACCGCCCCTCCGCCGAGCGCCACACCAGCGGGGCCAACGCCGCACCGCCGGCCGGCAGCACCGACCCCACCACCAGCCAACCCGACCCCAACGCCACCGCGTCATACGCCGCCGTGCGCCCCCGGGCGTCGCCGGTCAGCTCCGGCACCCCCTCGCGCAGCGTGAACCCGGACGCGTCCAACGACGTCCACACCGCGGCGCCGTCAACCCGCGCGCCCGCGATCAGCCAGCCACCCGACCCCGCCGCCAGCCGCGCCACGCTCACCGCCCGCGGACCGCCGAACAGCTCGAACGCCGCCGGCACCTCCCGCAGCACCCCGTCCGGCCGCAGCACCCAGCTACCCGTACGCGGATTGCCGTGCACCCCGCCGACCTGCGCCCCGAGCGCCGCCAACCGGCCGTCCCGGCACGCCGCCGCGTACAGCACGTGCTGCGCGCCGTAGAAGGTCTCCGCCCGCACCGGCACCGCCGACCAGGACATCCCGTCCGCGCTCGCCCACGCCGCCGGCCGCGTCTCGCCCGCCGCGTCGGCCACCGCACCGACCGCGACCCAGCGCCCCGCGCAGGCCACCGCGTCGCGCAACACCAGCCGCCCCGGCGCGCCCGGCGGCGTCGGCAGGTCCGCCACGTGCCAGTCGGGCCGCACCGGCTCCGCGACGGCCTCGGAATGCCCCACCGACCGGCAGCCGGCCAGCAGCACGGCACACCCGACCAGCACGCCGAGCGCCATCCGCGGCCACCGAGGAAGCACGCATCCGATCGTATCGATCAGAAGGGCCGCCGGGCAGCCCACGCGGGCGAACCCGGAGTCGTCAGGCGGTCGGCTGCGCCACCTCGCCGCCGGCGGTCTCCGCGAGGATCCGCTCGGCGACCTCCTTCATGGTCATCCGGTGATCCATCGCCGTACGCTGGATCCACTTGAACGCCTGCGGCTCGGTCATCCCGTACGTGGTCATCAGCGCGCCCTTGGCCCGCTCGACGGTCTTACGGATCTCCAACCGGTCGGTGAGACCGGCGACCTCCGCCTCCAGCGCGGCGATCTCCGAGTAGCGGGACAGCGCGATCTCCACCGCCGGCACCAGGTCGCTCTTCTGGAACGGCTTGACCAGGTACGCCATCGCGCCGGCCGCCCGGGCCCGCTCCACCAGGTCGCGCTGGCTGAACGCGGTCAGGATGATCACCGGGGCGATCCGCGCGCCGGCGATCCGCTCGGCGGCGGCCAGCCCATCCATGATCGGCATCTTGATGTCGAGGATGACCAGGTCCGGCTTCAGCTCCTCGGCGAGCTTCACGGCGGTCTCGCCGTCACCCGCCTCGCCGACCACCTCGTAGCCCTCTTCGGCCAGCATCTCGGCCAGGTCCAGCCGGATGAGCGCCTCGTCCTCGGCGATCAGTACCCGCCTGCGCTCGGCATCCGTCTGCGTCTCGGCCACGAGCCTCTCCCACCAGTTCGAGCTCGACACCCCCGTGCCGGGTGTCGCCGCCCTTAGCCTAGTGGGTAACCTAATGGGGCCGAACTACAGAAGCCCCTGTAGCCCAACCGGCAGAGGCGCGATTCTCAAAAGATCGACAGTGTGGGTTCGAATCCCACCGGGGGCACCAAGATGTCATACGGGTGTTCGAAACTGCCCACATTCATCCACCCGAGATACGCGCCCGAGCACGGCGTCTGTACCTCGCCGGAGCAACCGTGGCCGAGGTCGCCCGAGCTGTCGGCCTTCCCTATCCCACGGCCCGGCACTGGTGCAAGGATCGACCGGAGCCGAAGCAACAGGTTACGGCGATGCGCTGCTTCCGGTGTCGTGACAAAGTCGGCAGTCCGGCGACCCTCGGGCAGTACGCCTACCTGCTCGGTCTCTACCTTGGCGATGGGCACCTGGTCATCGCGCGGGTTCCGGTGTTACGCATCTTCTGTGCCGATGCCTGGCCGGACCTGATTACCGCATGTGAGAACGCAATGAGGAAGGTCCTGGCCACCTCGGTGCAGCGGGTGCAGAAACAGGGCTGCGTCGCGGTGCAGAGCTACGGCAAACACTGGCCATGCCTGTTCCCGCAGCACGGGCCGGGCAAGAAGCACGAGCGCCCGATCGTCCTGGCCGACTGGCAACGGCGCATCGTCGAGGCGTGTCCGGGCGACTTCCTGCGCGGGCTATTCCATTCCGACGGCTGCCGCGTGAGCAACCGGGTCACGGTGAGGGGCAAGCAGTACGTCTACCCCCGCTACATGTTCGTCAACGAGTCGACCGACATCATGGGCCTCTGCCAGTGGGCACTCGACCTGCTCGGCATCGCCTGGCGGATGAACCGCCGCAACTGCCTCTCCGTCGCACGACGCGACGCGGTGGCCACACCGGACCACCACGTCGGCCCGAAGTCCTGACGCTGGCGGCGCCCCGGGTGCGGACGGCGGGACGCCCGGGACGCAGCCGTGGTGGGTCAGATCGCGGCGAGCGCCCGCGCCAGGTCCGCGCGCAGGTCCTCCGGGTCCTCCAGGCCGACGGAGAGGCGCAGCAGGCCCCCGCACGGCTTGGCGTCGTTTTCGACCGGCCGGTGGGTGAGCGAGGCGGGGTGCTGGATCAGCGTGTCGACGCCGCCGAGCGAGACGGCGTGGGTGATCAGCCGGCAGGCGCCGGCGACGCTGGCTGCGGCGGGGGCGCCGCCGCGTACCTCGAAGGCGAGCAGGCTGCCGGTGCCGGACATCTGGCGGCCGACCAGCCCGGCCGGGTCGTGCAGCGAGGGGTGGTGGACCCGCTCGACGGCGGGGTGGCCGGCGAGCCAGCCGGCGAGTTTCTCGGCGCCGGCCTGCTGGGCGCGGACCCGCAGCGGCAGGGTCTGCAGGCCGCGGTGCAGCAGGTACGCGCCGAGCGGGTGCAGGATCGCGCCGGTGACGGCGCGGACCTGGCGTAGCCGGGCGGCCCAGTCGGGGTCGCAGGCGACGGCGCCGGCGAGGACGTCGCCGTGGCCGCCGATGCTCTTGGTGGCGCTGTGCAGCACGAGGGTTGCGCCGTGCCGGGTGGGCTGTTGGAGCACCGGGGTGGCGACGGTGTTGTCGACGAGCAGCGGGACGTCGCCGGCGGCGGTGGCGAGGGCGGCGATGTCGACCAGGTCGAGGGTGGGGTTGGCCGGGGTCTCGACGACGACGAGCGCGGTGTCGGGGCGGATCGCGGCGGCGACCTCGTCGGGGCGGGCCCAGGTGACCTCGGTGCCGAGCAGGCCGGTGGCGAGCACGTGGTCGGTGCCGCCGTAGAGGGGGCGGACGGCGACGACGTGGCGGTTCCCGTCGCGGGTGGCGGCGAGCAGGGTGGCGGTGAGGGCGGCCATGCCGCTGGCGAAGGCGACGGCCTCGGCGGTGCCTTCGAGGGTGGCGAGGGCGGTCTCGAAGCGGGCCACGGTGGGGTTCCAGAGCCGCTGGTAGACGGCGCTGCCGCCGGGCGGGAGGGTGCCGCCGGTGGCGAGGGTCTCGTACGCGTCGCCGCCGCCGGAGACGGACGGCAGGGGGTTGGTGGTGGAGAGGTCGATGGGCGGGACGTGGACGCCGAGCCCGGCGAGGTCGTCGCGCCCGGCGTGTACGGCTGCGGTGTCCACGGCGGTCATGGCACGAAGGGTCGAACATGAGGACGTTGTTGGGCAATAGGAGCGAAGAAAATTCTGCCGATGGCCCTTTTGCTATCGGGAGATTCGGAGAATGATGCTGGCATGCCCGTCGCACCGAATGATGTACGGCCGTTCGCGGCGCTGGACGACGTCGACCGCGCGATCCTGACCGAGTTGGCGGCCGACGGCCGGCTGCCGAACAACGCGCTCGCCGAGCGGGTCGGGGTGGCGCCGTCCACCTGTCTGGCGCGTACCCGGGCGCTGCGGGAGAGCGGGGCGATCCGTGGGTTCCACGCCGAGGTGGATCCGGCGGCGGTGGGCCTGCCGTTGCAGGCGCTGGTGTCGGTGCGCCTGGCCGCGCACGAGCGGGCGGCGGTGGACGCGTTCCGGGCCCGGTCGGTACGGCTGCCGGGGGTGGTGTCGGTGTTCCACGTGGCCGGCGCGGAGGACTACGTGCTGCACGTGCGGGCGGCGTCCGGGGACGCGCTGCGGGACTTCGTGCTGGACCACCTGGCGGTGGATCCGGCGGTGCAGCACACCCAGACCAGCCTGATCTTCGAGCAGGCGCGCGGTATGGGCTAGGAACAAGTTCGGCGTCCGGCGGGTTGGTCAGTTTCGTGATCGACGTACCGCTCTCTGTTCTTGATCTTGCTCCGGTTGCCGGGAACGGCAGCGCCGGTGAGGCCCTGCGGCACACCACCGAGCTCGCCCGCCGCACCGAGGAGCTGGGCTACCGCCGGTTCTGGGTGGCCGAGCACCACAACATGCCCGCGATCGCGAGTTCCGCGCCGGCGGTGCTGCTCGCCCATCTCGCGGCGCACACCACGACGATCCGGCTCGGCTCGGGCGGGGTGATGCTGCCCAATCACGCGCCGCTGGTGGTGGCCGAGCAGTTCGGCACCCTGGAGGCGCTGCACCCGGGCCGTATCGACCTGGGTATCGGCCGGGCGCCGGGCACCGACCAGGTGACCGCGCTGGCGCTGCGCCGGAGCATGGAGGGGCTGTCGGCCGAGCACTTCCCCCGGGAGCTGGCGGACCTGATGAACTACTTCAGCGGCGCCGAGCCGGGCCCGATCACCGCCACCCCGGGCCGGGGTCAGTCGCCGGCGGTCTGGCTGCTCGGGTCGAGCGGGTTCAGCGCCCAGCTCGCCGGGCTGCTCGGGCTGCCGTTCTCGTTCGCGCACCACTTCAGCGCGCAGAACACGCTGCCGGCGTTGCAGCTCTACCGGCAGAGTTTCCGGCCGTCGCAGTGGCTGGAGCGACCGTACGCGATGGTCGCGGTCAACGCGGTCTGCGCGGAGACCGACGAGCGGGCGCAGTGGCTGGCCGGTCCGGCCGGGCTGTCGTTCCTGAGGCTGCGTTCGGGGCGGCCGGAGCCGTTGGCCACGCCGGAGGAGGCGGCGGCCTACCCGTACTCGGAGCTGGAGCGGGAGTTCGTGGCGCAGCGCCGGGAGGGCCAGGCGACCGGCTCGCCGGAGACGGTGGCCCGGCAGCTCGGGGCGCTGCTGGAACGCACCGGCGCGGACGAGTTGATGCTGACCACGATGGTGTACGACGTGGCCGACCGGGTCCGTTCGTTCGAGCTGATCGCCGAGCGGGTGGCCGGCGGTCTACGCCGAAACGGCTGAAACACGCTCTTCATAGCCATGTCACCCCACCGTCGCGCGACACCTCTAGTTTTGGTTCCGGTGGTGGTACGGCACTCCCGGTCGGGACGGGTCGGGAGTGCCGCGGTGTGGTGCACCGGGCCGCCGTCGCGGATTCCGCGGTCGGCGGCCCGGTGCCTTCTGCTACCGGGCCGGGTTCAGCGCAGGTAGATGTTCGGTGCGGGCGGGGTGGCCATGCCGTCGCCGAGGAAGAACCCGGTGTGCGGCGGCTGGTTGTAGGCGGTGTTCTGCCAGGCGATCGAGACCCGGTACTGCGGGTCGTGCATCAGGGTGTGGATCCGCAGGCTGGTCGGGGTCGGTGTGCTGTAGATGCGCAGCGCGGTGCTGTCGCTGGTCCGCCACACCACCTCTTCCCGCCAGTCGCCGAGGATGTCGCCGGAGAGCGCCGGGGTGGATTTGGTGCCGTTGTTGGACGCCACTCCGCTGCCGGTGAGCAGCCGGGTGTCGCCGCTGGGGCCGTACTTGTCGATCTTTGTGGCGTCGAGGAGTTCGCGGACCGGGTCGCCGTCCCACCAGATGAGGAAGTTCTGCGAGGACGGTTTGCGGCCGATGTTCTGCCCCTTGGTGTTGAGCAGGCCGTCGACGGCGGCGGACCAGGACTCGGCGCCGGGGCTGCCGGCCCAGATGTCGTCGGAGACGCCCCGGCCGTTGTCGCCGTTGGGCGCGGTCTGCCAGAGCACCTGGCCGGTGCGGGCGTCGGCGAGGTAGGAGCTGGGCTTGGTGCCGTCCTCGTCGACCTTGAACACCTCCAGCCCGGGCCGGGACGGGTCGAGGTCGCCGACGTGCAGGGCGTCGCCGTGCCCGTTGCCGGTGGACCAGAGCAGCCGGCCGTTGTCGTCGATCGCGGCGGCGCCGTACACGATCTCCTGGCGGCCGTCGCCGTCCACGTCGGCGACGGAGAGGTTGTGGTTGCCCTGGCCGGCGGCGGCGCCGTTGCCGCTGGTGTTGGAGTCGAAGGTCCAGCGTTTGCGCAGGGTGCCGTCGCGGAAGTCCCAGGCGGCGATCACCGCGCGGGTGTAGTAGCCGCGCGCCATGATCAGCGAGGGGCGTTCCCCGTCGAGGTAAGCGGTGGCGGCGAGGAACCGGTCGACCCGGTTGCCGTAGGAGTCGCCCCAGGAGGAGACCGTGCCGCGCGGCGGGTCGTAGTCCACGGTGGAGAGGGCGGCGCCGGTGCGGCCGTCGAACATGGTCAGGTACTCGGGGCCGGCGAGGACGTAGCCGCTGGAGTTGCGGTGGTCGGCCGAGGACGAGCCGATCACCTGGCCGGTGCCGGAGCGGGTGCCGTCGGCGGTCTTCATGGCCACCTCGGCGCGGCCGTCGCCGTCGTAGTCGTACACCTGGAACTGGGTGTAGTGGGCGCCGGCACGGATGTTGCGGCCGAGGTCGATGCGCCACAGCCGGGTGCCGGTGAGGGAGTACGCGTCGACGTAGACGTTGCCGGTGTAGCCGGACTGGGAGTTGTCCTTGCTGTTCGACGGGTCCCACTTGAGCACGAACTCGTATCGGCCGTCGCCGTCGAGGTCGGCGACGCTGGCGTCGTTGGCCGAGTAGGTATAGGCCTCCCCGGTCGGGGTGGTCCCGCCGGGCGGTGGCTGGATCGGCACGTCCAGGTAGCCGTTGGGGAACTGCAACGCGGGGGCGGACGCCGCCTGCTCGGCGCCGTTCACCACGGCCCGCACCGTGTACGCCGAGCCGGCCGCCGCGCCGCCGTCGAGGTAGTTGGTGGCGCCGGTGATGGGGGTGCTGTTGACCTTGGTGGAGCCCCGGTAGAGGTTGAACGCCACCCCGGTGGTCTCGGTGCCGAGCAGCCGCCAGGAGACCAGGTTGGCGCTGCCGGAGCGGACGCTGATCAGGCCCCGGTCCAGCTTCTCCATCTGTTTGGCGCCGGTCGGCGGTGGCGTGGTGGTGGGCGGGGCGGTCGTCGGCGGGGCGGTGGTCGGGGGCGCGGTGCTCGGTGGCGTGCTGCCGCTCGGCGGCGTGCTGGTGGGCGGTGCCGCGCCGGTGCAGGTGGTGCCGTTGAGCGCGAAGCTGGCCGGGGCCGGGTTGCTGGTGTCGTTCCACGAGGCGTTGAAGCCGAAGGCGGCGGTGCCGCCGGTGCCGATCGCCGCGTTGTACCCGGCGTCGCGGGCGGTGACCTGGGCGCCGGACTGGGTGACGGTGGCGTTCCACGCCTGGGTGACCTGCTGGCCGGCGGCCCAGGCCCAGGTGAGCGTCCAGCCGTTGACCGGGTCGCCGAGATTGGTGACGGTGACGTCGGCGCCGAAGCCGCCGCCCCACTGGTTGGTGACCCGGTAGTCGACCCGGCAGCCGGCGGCGGCCGCGGCGGCGGTGACCGCGGTGAGGACGCCGGCGAGGAGGGTGGCCGCCGAGGCCGCGGCGAGCAGTGCGGTGCGGCGGCGCGGTGTGGTGGGATGCACGGAAGCTACCTTTCGCGCAGGTCAGGCACGCGGCGGGAGGCGCCGGCCTGCCCGGACCGGCTGGAGGGTACGCCGCGCTGACGGTGACGGTGGACGACACTTATCGACGCCCATGATTTGGCTCCGCGCACCGGCATCGTAGGACGACGCTTTCGGCGCGCACAACCACCACCGCGTCCCCTTGCCCCGGCCGGACCCACCTGATCGACTCCAGGGCATGGCTGAGCACATGGACCCGGAGGAGTTCCGCCGCGCCGGGCACGCCGTGGTGGACTGGATCGCCGACTACTGGAAGACGGTCGGGCAGCGGCCGGTGACCTCGCAGGACCCGCCCGGCGCGGTGGCCGCCGCGCTGCCCGCCGGGCCGACCGAGCAGGGCGAGCCGGTCGAGGCCGTGCTGGCCGACCTGGACCGCGTCGTCGTCCCCCGGCTGACCCACTGGCAGCACCCGGGCTTCTTCGGGTACTTCCCGGCCAACACCTCCGGCCCGAGCGTGCTCGGCGACCTGGTCAGCTCCGGCCTCGGGGTGCAGGGGATGCTGTGGGCGACCGGCCCGGCCTGCACCGAACTGGAGACGGTGCTGCTGGACTGGCTCGCCGACCTGCTCGACCTGCCGGAGCGGTTTCGCTCGACCGGCCGTGGCGGTGGCGTGATCCAGGACTCCGCCTCGTCGGCGACGCTGGTCGCCACCCTGGGTGCGCTGCACCGGGCCAGCAAGGGCCGCTGGCGGACCGACGGCATCGACCGGCGCTACCGGGCGTACACCTCCACGCAGGGGCACTCCTCGATCGAGAAGGCGGCCCGGATCGCCGGGCTGGGTGCCGACGGGGTACGGGCGATCGAGGTGGACCCGGCGACGCAGGCGATGCGTCCGGCGGCGCTGCGGGCGGCGATCGAGGCCGACCTGGCGGCGAACGTGGTGCCGGCGATCGTGGTGGCCACCATCGGCACCACGTCCAGTACCGCCGTGGACCCGCTGCCGGCGCTCGGTGCGATCTGCGCCGAGTACGGCGTGTGGCTGCACGTCGACGCCGCGTACGCGGGCGCGGCGGCGGTCTGCCCCGAGCTGCGCTGGTCGCACGCCGGGGTCGAGTACGCCGACTCGTACTGCTTCGACCCGCACAAGTGGCTGCTCACCGGCTTCGACTGCGACGCGTTCTGGGTCGCCGACCGGGGTGAGCTGATCGAGGCGCTCACGGTGATGCCGGAGTTCCTGCGTAACGCGGCGACCGAGTCCGGGGCGGTGATCGACTACCGGGACTGGCAGGTGCCGCTGGGCCGCCGGTTCCGGGCGCTCAAGCTCTGGTTCGTGCTCCGCTGGTACGGCGTCGAGGGGTTGCGGGCGCACATCCGTTCGGGGGTGGCGCTCGCCGAGCGCTTCGCCGCACGGGTCACCGGCGACGACCGGTTCGAGCTGGCCGCGCCGCATCCGTTCTCGCTGGTCTGCTTCCGGTTGCGGGCCGGCGACGAGGCGAGCGCCGAACTGCTGGGCCGGGTCAACGCGACCGGACGGGTGCTGCTGACCCACACCCGGATCGAGGGGCGCTACGCACTGCGCCTGGCGGTCGGCTCGCCGCTGACCACCGAGCAGCACGTCGACGAGGCGTGGGAGCTGCTCACCGCCGCCGCCGACGACCTCCTCGTCGGCTGATTCCGCCGCAGGGCCGGCGAGATCGCGCCCGATCCGGGAAGTAGGGGCCTCGACGTCACCGGGATACCACTACTTCCGGGAGGTAGCACGATCTTGGCGGTCGGTGGCGGTTGTCGGGGGCGGCGGGAAAGGTCAGCTCTCGACGGTGGCGGTGAGGCGCTGGGGCGCCTCCGGCGTCGGGGCGCCGGCCGGGGTCACGGGCACGTCGGTCGGGGTCACGGGCACGTCGGTCGAGGTCACGGGCGCATCGGCCACGGGCACGGCCTCGGCGAGGGCCGCCGCGGCGACGGCCCGGGCCCGGCGGGTGCGGCGCAGCGCCCGTACCGCCAGCGCCAGGGCGACCAGCCAGCCCGCGCCGAGCAGCGCGTAGACCAGGGGCGGGAGCGGGCCGCTCGCCGCGCCGGCGCGCAGCAGCGTGCGCGCGTTGGTCAGCACGATCACCCCGCCGATGACCGCGCCGAGCAGCTGGGCCGGGACGATGCGGACCAGCCAGGCGGCGATCGGCGCGGCGATCAGGCCGCCGATCAGCAGGGCGGCCACGGTGGACAGCAGGAAGCCCTCGGTGCCGAGTCCGATGAGGAAACCGGCGCTGGCCGCGCCGGCCACCAGGAACTCGGCCGTGTCGACCGAGCCGATGACCTTGCGTGGTTCCATCCGGCCGGAGACCAGCAGCGCCGGGGTGGCGACCGGGCCCCAGCCACCGCCGCCGGTGGCGTCGACGAAGCCGGCGACCAGCCCGAGCGGGGCGAGGAAACGGCCCCGCAGGCGGCCGGCGGCCCGGTTGGCGCGCAGCGGCCGGGAGAAGCGGATCAGCAGGTACGCGCCCAGGGTGAACAGGATGGCGGCCATCCACGGGGCGGCGGCCTCGGTGGAGATGGAGCTGAGAAAGGTGGCGCCGGCGAACGCGCCGATCGCGCCGGGTACCGCGATCCGGCCGACCACCCGCCAGTCGACGTTGCCGAACCGCCAGTGCGACACCCCCGCGGCGAGGGTGGTACCGATCTCCGCCAGGTGCACCGAGGCGGACGCGGCGGCCGGCGCCACCCCGGCGAACAGCAGCAGGGTCGAGGAGGTGAGCCCGTACGCCATGCCGAGCGCGCCGTCGACCAGCTGCGCGGCGAGCCCGACCAGGGCGAGGATCAGCAGCTTGCGCACGAGCGCCCTCCGACTTTTCGGCATCTCCTATCGACTTGGTCGACAATGCGGCACGGAGGCGCTCCGGTCAAGTCCTACATCCGGTTGCTGGGACGCGCCGGACGGCGCGGAGGGTGAGCGGGTCAGTCGCCGCGCGCCGGACGGTGGGGCGGCGGGAGGCCGGCGGTCAGCTCCAGGCGCTCGGGTCGGCGGCGAGCTCGTTGACCCGGTCGGGCAGCGTGCCGCTGGCCACGTCGGCGACGGTGACCAGTTCGAGGATCTCCCGTTCGCTGGCCCGCAGGGCGATCCAGACCTCCTGCAACGCCCGGGCCGCCCCCTGGTAGCCGAGCTGCTCCGGCCGCTGGCCGCGCACGTGCGCCAACGGACCGTCGATCACCCGGATCACCTCGGCCAGGGAGATCTCCGAGGCGGGCCGGGCCAGCCAGTAGCCGCCCTCGGGGCCGCGCTGGGCGTGCACGATGCCGCCCCGGCGCAGCTGGAGCAGGATGCTCTCCAGGAACTTCGGCGGGATGTCCTGGGCGCGGGCGATCTGCTCGGCGGTCACCGGGCGGCTGCGCCCGGCCGCCGCGCCGCCGGCCACCGCGCTGCTGTCCACCGCCGCCAGTTCGGCGGCGGCACGTAGGGCGTAGTCGACGCGGGCGGAGAGACGCATGCCGGCTAGGTTAGTCCGCTGGTCAGCCGGCCGGTCTCCCGGCCCTCGGCCGAACGGTCACGGCCCGCCGGTCAGGCGCCGACCCGGCGCAGCAGCCCCTCCTGCACGGCGCTGGCGATGTGCCGGCCGTCGGTCGTGAACATCCGGCCGGTGGCCAACCCACGGGCACCGGAGGCGGACGGGCTCCAGCAGTCGTAGAGGAACCACTCGTCGGCGCGGAAGGACCGGTGGAACCACAGCGCGTGGTCCAGGCTCGCGCCCACCACTCCCCCGGGCCCCCAGACCTCGCCGTGCACCGAGAGCACCGAGTCGAGCAGGGTCAGATCCGAGGCGTACGTCAGGGCGCAGGCGTGCAGCAGCGGATCGTCGGGCAGCTTGCCGTCGATCCGCATCCAGACCCGCTGGTGCGGCTCGGCGGGCCGGTCGCCGGGGCGTACCCAGCCGGGCTCGCCCAGGTAGCGGACGTCGATCGGGCGGGGGATCTGGCCCCAGATGCCGAGCCGCTCCGGGTAGCGGGAGAGCCGGTCGGTCATCGTCGGGACCTGCTCCGGGCCGGGCACGTCGAGGGGGGCGGGAGCCTGGTGGTCCAGCCCCTCCTCGTGCCGCTGGAACGACGCCGACATGAAGAAGATCGGCCTGTCGTGCTGGAGCGCGACGGACCGGCGTACCGAGAAGGAGCGGCCGTCGCGGACGTTCTCCACCTGGTACTCGATCGGCTCGGCCGGGTCACCGGGGCGGACGAAGTAGCCGTGCAGGGATTGCACGAAGCGCTCCGGGTCGACGGTGCGCCCGGCGGCGACCAGCGCCTGGCCGGCGACCTGGCCGCCGTACACCCGCTGCGGACCGACCGGCGGGCTCATCCCCCGGAAGGTCATCTCGCCGGTGTGGTCCAGGTCCAGCACGGCCAGGAGCTGGTCGACCGCGGCCTGGCCGGTCGCCGCCGCCGGCTCGGTCACGGAGTCACCTCGGTTCGCGACCGCGGGGCTCGCAAAACCGACTCACTCCTCGCGCTCACTGCAAGGCCCGCGCCGCGGCGGCGTCGACCAGCGAGCCGAGCTGGTGTACCCGCAGCGTGTTGGTGGAACCGGGGGTGCCGGGGGGGCTGCCCGCCACGATCACCACGTAGTCGCCGGGGTTGGCCCGGTTGAGGCCGAGCAGCGCCTGGTCGACCTGGCGGAACATGTCGTCGGTGTGCTGGACGAAGGGCATCAGGAACGTCTCGACGCCCCAGGAGAGGGCGAGCTGGTTGCGCACCTCCGGCACCGGGGTGAACGCCAGCAGCGGCAGGTCGCAGTGCAGCCGGGCGAGCCGCTTGACGGTGTCACCGGTCTGCGAGAAGGCGACCAGCGCCTTGGCGCCGATGGCCCGGGCGATCGAGGACGCGCCGATGGTGAGCGCGCCGCCGTGCGTACGCGGGTCGTGCTGCAGCCGGGGCACGGAGATCGAGCCGGACTCGGTGGTCTGGACGATCTTGGCCATGGTGCTGACGGTGAGCACCGGGTACTTGCCGACGCTGGTCTCACCGGAGAGCATCACCGCGTCCGCGCCGTCGAGCACCGCGTTGGCCACGTCCGACGCCTCCGCGCGGGTCGGCCGCGAATTCTCGATCATGGAGTCGAGCATCTGGGTGGCCACGATGACCGGCTTGGCGTTCTCCCGGCAGAGCTGCACCGCCCGCTTCTGCACCAGCGGCACCTGGTCCAGCGGCAGCTCCACGCCGAGGTCGCCGCGGGCGACCATGACGCCGTCGAAGGCGAGCACGATCGCCTCCAGGTGGTCGACCGCCTCGGGCTTCTCGACCTTGGCCAGCACCGGGCGGAACACGCCCTCCTCGGCCATGATCGCGTGCACCAGCTTGATGTCGTCGGCCGAGCGGACGAAGGAGAGCGCGACCAGGTCTACGCCCAGGCCGAGCGCGAAACGCAGGTCCGCGGCGTCCTTCTCCGACAGGGCCGGGACGCTCACCGCCACGTTCGGCAGCGAGACGCCCTTGTTGTTGGAGACCGCGCCACCCTCGGTGACCAGGCACCGGATGTCGTTGCCGGTGACGTCGCTGACCTCGACCGCGACCCGGCCGTCGTCGATCAGCAGCCGGTCACCCGGCTTCACCTCCTGCGGCAGCTTGCGGTAGGTGCAGGAGACCCGGTCCTTGGTGCCGAGGATGTCGTCCCCGGTGATCACCACCGAGTCGCCGGTGCGCCACTCGTGCGGGCCGTCGGCGAACCGGCCGAGCCGGATCTTCGGGCCCTGGAGGTCGGCGAGCACCGCCACCGGCCGTCCGGCCGCCTCGGCCGCCTCCCGGACGAGCCGGCAGACCGACTCGTGGTCGGCGTGACTGCCGTGGCTGAAGTTGAGCCTCGCCACGTTCATGCCGGCCTCTACCAGGCCCCGGATGCGCTCCGGGGACGACGTGGCGGGGCCGAGTGTGCAGACGATCTTCGCGCGGCGTGTCACGCCCATCAGGCTAGTCTCTCCTCCGGGTCGACCTGCCGGCCGGCCCCTTTCGGAATGCGGAACAGTTGTCCAACGACGCGAGATTCCCGCCCGGCGGGCGGGTGCCCGACGGCACCCGGGGCGTCGTGAGTGGCGGGCATCGGCGACCGCGCGGCGGAAATCGTACCGCCCGCCGTCATCCTCCGGCGGAGCGCTCCCGAGGTGCCCGCGAGCGCCGGTCGAGGCCGCCTCGACCAGCGATCGACCGCCGCTGTCCGGGCGGGGCGACGCCGGCCGGAATAGGCGGCGACGGACCGTGGTCCGGCCATCGACACGCCGACACCGCGCGGGGGCGAGGTGGTCCGGCGTCCGCGAGCAGAACTTCCCCGGTTCGAGGCGCGTCAGCACCGACGCGGCCGACGTGGGCGCGGGTCGCCCCGCCGTCAGCTCTGCGTCTTGGCCAGCGGGAACTCCAGCGAGCCGGCCGGGCAGAGGAAGGTAAGCACGTCCACCCGGTAGAGCCCGGCCTGCACCGCCGGGTCGGCCTCCATGACGCCGCGCACGTCGTCGACCGAGCCGGTGCGGGCCAGGCCGAAGCCGATCGGCGGGTCCGGCTGCCGGGCCGGACCGTCCACCGAGCCGGCGACCAGGATGACGCCCCGCCGTTGCAGCGCCCGCATGTGGTGGATGTGCTCGGCCTGCAACCGCTGCACCGTCTCCGCCGGCAGGGCGCGGCCCGACGGCCCCGGGTAGAGCACGATGCACTCGTACGTGTCGAGCGCGAAGTCGACCTGCGGGATTCCGGTCATGTCGCACCTCCAGACGTACGCCCCGACCCAGACTCGCACGGCGCGGACCGTCGTCGCGGTCGCTCGCCCCAACTGCCCGCGCCGGCGCCGGGTTGCGGACCCGTCGCGCCGTTCGTCCCATCGCCGCCCTGCGCTCCCATGGACGTACGTCGTCCCGGCCGGCGGGCCGATCGGGACTTTTCGTTAGGTGATCGATTCGCTACCGTGTGAAAGATTCTCGCTCAATGGGACAGTGGGGTCCGAGGTGGACGAATTCGACTACGTCATCGTCGGTGCGGGCGCGGCCGGGTGCGTGCTGGCCAACCGGCTCACCGAGGACCCGGGCACCCGGGTGCTGCTGATGGAGGCGGGCGGCTGGGACCGCAGCCCCTTCGTCCGCGTACCCAAGGGGTTCTCCCGCCTGATGGACGACGGGCGTACCGCCTGGCACTACCCGGCGACGACCGGGCCGGGGCGGGAGGAGACGTGGCAGCGCGGGCGGATGATCGGCGGCTCGACCTCGATCAACGGCATGATCTACAGCCGGGGCGCCCAGCCGGACTACGACGCGCTGGAACGCCTCGGCAACCCCGGCTGGGGCTGGTCGACCATGCTGCCGATCTTCAAGCGGCTGGAGGACAACCCGCTGGGCGCCTCACCGGTCCGGGGCGTCGGCGGCCCGCTGCGGCTCTCCACCACCACCGGCACCGACGAGCTCTGCGAGGAGATGATCGCGGCCGGTACGGAACTGGGCTGGCGCCGGGTCGACGACCTCAACGCCGACGACGGCGAGCGGATCGGCTACGCCATGGCCACCATCCGCGACGGACGCCGGGTCAGCGCCGCCCACGCCTTCCTGCATCCGGTACGCGCACGGCCGAACCTGACCGTCGCGGTCGACACCGTCGCGTTGCGGGTGCTGGTCCGGGACGGCCGGGCGGTCGGGGTACGCGCCGAGCACCGGGGCCGGCCGGTCGAGCACCTGGCGTCCGCCGAGGTGATCCTCGCCGCGGGCGCTCTCGCCACCCCGCAACTGCTACAGGTCTCCGGGATCGGGCCGGCCGACACGCTGCGTTCCGCCGGGGTGGAGGTGCTGCTCGACCGGCCCCGGGTGGGCGCCGGCCTGCGCGAGCACCGGTCGATGGCGTTGCAGTACCGGCTGGCCGGGCCGGGCGGCTACAACGCGCGGCTCGGCGGACCGCTCGGGCAGGCCCGGGCCGCGCTCGGCTACCTGCTCACCCGGCGCGGCCCGCTCGCCCTGCCGGTGCTCGACGTGGCGGCCCACATCAAGTCCCGCCCGGAGCTGGACCGTCCGGACGCCCACCTGCTGATGGCCCCGTTCTCGGCGGCGCCGCGCCGGCCGGGGCGGGCGCTGGAGCTGGAGCGGGAGCCCGGCCTGATGTGCCTGGGCACGGTGACCCGCCCGGACAGCGCGGGGAGCCTGGCCGTCACCGGGCCGGATCCGCGTACCCCGCCCGCGATCGTGGCGAACTACCTCGACACCCCGCACGACCGCACGGTCGCGGTGGACACCTTCCGGCGGATGCGGGAACTCTTCGCCACCGCGCCGATCGCCAAGCGGCTCGCGGCGGAGATACTGCCCGGGCCGGCGACGAGCACCGACGAGGAGATCGTCGAGGCGGCCCTGGCGGACGGCTACTGCGGCTACCACGCCATCGGCACCTGCGCCATGGGCCCGGACGACGAGCACGTGGTCGACCCGCAACTGCGCGTACGCGGAGTGGCCGGGCTCCGGGTGGTCGACGCGTCGGTGCTGCCGGTGATGGTCGCCGGCTGGATCAACGCGCCGGTTACCGCGCTGGCGTGGCGGGCCGCCGACCTGATTCTCGGCCGCGACACCCGGGACTGACCGACGGGCGGCGGGCGGCGTGTCCACGTCGAGGTGGCCGGGCGCCGCCCGTCGGCGTGCCCGCGTCAGAGGGCGAAGCAGTCGGGCCGGATGGTCGCGTCGGCGAGCGCCTGCCGGACGACGGTGTACGTCGTACCGTCGAGGACCAGGCCGAGGTGGCCGACCACCCGCAGCGGGCACCACGCCTGGACCAGCACGTTGGTGGCGCCGTCGGCGAGCATGGCGTTGTCGACCGGCCGGACCAGTTCGTCCTGCCAGGTGCGTACGGCGGTCCAGCGGAGCGCGCCGGGGGTCTCGTCGCCGTCGTTGAGGCCGGCGAGGAAGTCCGAGCCGATCGACATCTGCTGGCAGGCGACGACGCCGGCGCAACTGCCCAGCCCGACGAAGTTCACGATGTTGGCGACGTAGGTGCCGTGCTGCGGGGTGCCCAGGCTGACGTAGTGGGCCACCTTGTCGGCGCCGCCCAGGAACTTGACGTACCAGCGGGAGACCAGGCCGCCCTCGGAGTGGGTGACCAGGTCCACCTTGGTCGCACCGGTGGCGGCGCGGACCTGGTCCACGTAGGACGACAGCGCGCGGGCGGAGTCGCGGATGTCGCCGACGCCGAGCCCGGGCAGTTGGTAGATCCACACCCGGTAGCCGTCGGCCCGCAGCCGGGCGGCGATCGGCTCGTACGCGATGGAGATGCCGATCAGCCCGCCGACGACGATGACCGGGTTGCCGGAGGCCGCCGCCGCGACGGTGCGGCCGGCGGTGGCGGCGCTGGTCGCGGCGGCGGAACCGGTCGCGGCGGGGGAAGCCGTCGGGGTGGCCTGGGCGGCGGTGGCGGGGACGAGCAGGGCGGCGACGGCGGCGGTGACGGTGAGGATCTTTCGGAGCAGCATGGCTGCACCTCCGATGGGAGGCACCCGGGGAACCGGGAGGGACGGGTGGGGGAATCCGATCGATCGTGGAACGATGATGCGCGACTGTTTTCATGCTCGTCAATGAAAAGTTACGCGTCGGTAACCATTGTTCCGCCCTCGGCACAAACCGGCATATCGGACGCCTCCGGGGCGGGCCGGCCGGCCACTACGTCGGTGTTCTGGTCACCGCCGCCGCGACGGCCGGGAGCGCGCCGGCCTCCGGGTGCTCCGGGTCGAGCAGCACGGCGACCGCGACACCCGGTTCGACCAGCCAGAAGGCTTCGCTCTCACAGATCAGGCCGGGGCCGTCGGGGTGGGAGAAGTCGTCCATTTCCCACTCCGCTGCGTCACGCTCGTGCCAGTCGGCGAGGAAGTCGTGCAGCGCGGCGAGATCGCAGAGCCGGTCGCCGCGGAGCACGTGCACCCTGAGGTCGACCCGGTAGCCCCCGTCCACCCGGCGCTCCCAGACCCGGGTCGCGACGGCGATCTCGTCCCACTCGCCGGCGGAGTCGGACATCTCCGGGCCCACGCCGTCCGGGACGTGGCCGATCCGGAAGCCGTCCAGTTCCCCGCCGGTGCGGTCGACGGGCTCGTCGATCCCGCTCATCGGTGCTCAGTTCCCCAACGCCTGGACCCTGGCGATCGTCTCCTGAACGTGCTGCCGGGCGGGCGCGCCGCCCTGGGCGGCCTGGGCCAACGCCTGCCGATAGGCGTCGATCATGCCGACCAACGGTCCGGCCGCCGCGCCCTCCAACGCGCCGGCCACCAACGCCCGCGCCTCGGCGGCGTCCTGCGCGGCGGCCGCCGACTTGGCCTTCGCCTCGTCCAGCTTCTGGGCCGCCGCCACCAGCCTGGCGATGATCTGCGCCGCGCTCACGCCGCCGCCCCACTTCGCCCCACGACGGCACCGAGCCGGATGACCCGCTCGCTCACATGCCCCTCCCCGACGTCGTCCGCCTCGCCCGACCCGCGCCACCGCGGCGGCACCGGGCACAGAGGAGCCTACGAGACGGACGCACGCCCCGCGACCACCCGATCACAGGAACCACCGGCAGCCGCCGGCCCGCCCGGGCGAACCGGGCGGAAACCGCCGCCGGGGCCAGCACCGGTTCACGTGAGGCGGGTGACCACCAGGACGGCACAGTAGAGCGACGGGGACAGCAGCGCGCAGATGACGAAGCCGAGCGGGACGTACCGCGACGACGGCAAATCGCCACCGATCACCGGCCGGCCCCAACGGCCCAGGATCAGGTGACCGGCGAGGAACGACAGCAGCGGAATCCCGGTACAGGCCACCGCGAGCACCGGGCCGAGGCCGACCGCCTGGTTCGCCGGGGACAACGCCGCACCGCACATCAGCACCGAGCCGGCCAGCGCGCAGGCCGCGTAGACCGCGACGGCCCGGGCCGCCGGCGACCAGGTGGGCAGCAGCATGGGCCGGTGCCCGATGGCCTCGGCCTGCTGCCCGTACCGGTCGGCCTCGTCGGCGAGCTGCCGGGCCGCGGCCAGTTCCGCCGCCGGGTCCGGCTCCGGCGCCCGCGGCCCGGGCACCGTCCCTTCCGGATACGCCCCGACCTCCGGCCGCCCCGGCGCGGCGGCTGCGCCGCCGGTCGCCCCCGCCCCGGTTCCGGGCGGCGGTGCGCCTCCCGGGGACGCCGGGACGGACACGGCCGGCGCGCCCTCCGGCACCGTCACCGAAGCGGAGCCGCCGATGGCGCGGCCGAGCTGGTCGAGGCGCTGCCCCTGGGCGGCCAGCCGCTGGCCGAGCTGGTCGGCGGCGGCGTGCAGGCCGCGACGGCGTTCCGCCTCGGCGGCGACGGCCTGCTCCCCGCCGCGCTGCCGGGCGGACAGCTCCCGGACCAGGGCCGCGTACTCCTCGAATCCGGTCACCACTCGTCTCCGGTCACCACTCGTCTCCGTCGCCGACGAAGGGCACGATCAGGTCGGTGCGCTGGTCGTGCCGGTCCACCAGCAGGGCCCGCCCGTCCCGCGGGGTGTAGGTGAGATCGTGCACGCCGAGGTGCAGGCCCAGGTCGGCGCCGGACACGTTCAGCGCGACCAGGCAGGCCACGTCGTCGCGGTTCTGCGTACCGCCGAGGTCCTCGCCGAGCCGGCGCAGGCCCCGCCACCAGCCGAGCAGGTGCACGCCGTGGGCCGGGCCCTGGCGCAGCACCGCCCGCAGGTCGTCGTGCCCGGAGCGGAAGGTCTCCGGGTCGGCGGCGGCGAGCGCGCCCGAAGCGGCGTCCATCCCGAACACCACGAGGTAGGTCCGGGCGGCCTCCGGGGCGGGGCCGGCGGCCAACTCGGCGAGCTGGGCACGCAGGGCCGGGGCGTCGAGCCGGCGCACCGGGTGCCCGGCGGCGGCCAGCGTCATCGCCAGGTCGTCGGCGCGTTCGGTGGTGCCGGACGCCAGGGGGGCGAGCAGGAAGCGGGCGGTGCCGGGGGCGTGCTGCCGGGCCAGGCTGAGGGTGGCCGAGCGGAGCACGTCCGCCCCGGCGGCGGCGGTGCCGACCACCGCCAGGTGCCGGCCGGGTGCGGGGTCGAGGCGGACCGCCGCGCCGCTGCCGACCACGTCGACGGTCCGGCCGAGCAGGGCGAGCGGCGGATCGGCGTCGGGTCCCAGCCCGGCCCAGCCGGGGTCGTCGGCCAGCCGAGGCGTCTCGTACCCCCGGAAGACGACCGGCGGCGGCGAGCCCGCCGGCCGGGCCTGGAACAGCTCGTGCCGCAGCGCGGCCAGCTCGGCGCGGGCGGCGTGCGCGTCCGGGAAACGGACCTCGGTGTCCGCGCCGGCCGCACCCCCGGCGTGGTTGACCACGGCCGTCCCCACCGGAAGCGCCCTCGCGGCGTCGTTGACCGGGTCGAGCACGCCGCCCCCACCCGGCAGCGCGACCCGCAGCGGAAACTGGCCGAAGATGGTCTCGGCCCGGCCGTAGAGGGCCTCGATCCCGGTGGTGCTCTGGCTGGCCAGCACCAGGTGCAGGCCGTACGAGCGGCCCTTGCGGGCCAGCTCCTCCAGCAGGTCGACGGCCTGCCGGGCGAGGGCGTCGTTGCCGGCGAAGAGGACGTGGAACTCGTCGACCACGGTGACGATCCGGGGTGGCCGGGCGTTCGGCGGCAGGTCGGCGAGCTTGGTGACGCCGTGCTTCTTGAGCAGGGTGGCCCGACGGGTCAGCTCGGCACGCAGCTCGCGCAGCACGGCGACGCCGTACTCGCGGTCGGACTCGATGCCGACCGCGCGGGCGTGCGGCAGCCAGGACGGGTCGCGCTCGGTGGGGACGAACTCGGTGAAGCTGACCCCTTCCTTGAAGTCGAGCAGATAGAGCTGGAGTTCGGCCGGGGAGTAGCGGGCGGCCAGCCCGTAGAGCACGTCGAGCAGGAACACCGTCTTGCCGGCACCGGTCCGCCCGCCGACCAGCCAGTGCGGGGTGGCGTCGTCGAAGGCGACGGTCACCGGTTCCCGACCGACGGCCGCAGGGGCGGCTCCAGATCGCGGCGCGGCGTCAGACGCGCCGAGCTGGAGTTGCCGGCCCGCCCGGCCCAGCACGGTCCGCAGTCCGTCTCCGGACGACTCGGCCCAGCGCCGCGCCGGGAGCAGGTCGGTGAAGGTGACCGCGGTGGCCTGCCGGGTGGCCGCGCCGAGCTGCCGGGCCAGCCCCGTGACGGTGGCGTGCGACGGGTCAACGTCGAGCAGCACCGGGGCGGCCAGACCGCTGCCGTCGGCGCTGAACCGCTGCCCTGGTGGGTCACCGACCAGCACGTACCGGTCGTTCAGCCGGAGCTGGGTGGTGGCGCCGAGCGGCGGTGGCGGGTCGCCCGGGCCGGCGGCCGGGTAGCCGGCGAACAGGACGCAGACGGCCGCCGCGGGGCCGGCGTGGGTGAGCGCGGCGAGCCGGGCCAGCTCCCGGGGCGGCGGGGCGGACGCGACGACGACGAGCAGCAGCTCCTGATCGTCGCGGGCCGCCCGCTGAGCGGTCCGGGCGTGCCGTTCGGCCTCGTCGAGCAGCGCGGTGATCTCGGCCGCGGTGGTGGCGGCCGGGGCGAGCACGCCGGCGTCGTGCAGCGGGCGCAGCGGCAGGAACGCGGCGCCGAACGCGGCCGGGTCGATGCCGGCGACCCGGACCGTGCCGGCCGGCAGGGCGGCGAGCAGCCGCACCACCACCGCCCGCAGCAGTTCGCCGACCCGAGGGTCGCGGGCGTCGGCGTCCACCGCCAGGTGGGTGCCACCGGCCAGCGGCACCAGCACCGGGAAGCCGCCGTCCAGGGTGGTCGCCTCGCCGAGGCGTACCGGGACGGGGTTGGTGGCGGGCCGGGCCGCGTCGGGCGCCGGTTCGGCCAGCTCGGCGCCGAGCCGGGCCAGCCGGGCCACCAGCTCGGGGCTGCCGGGGGCCACCGGTCCGGCGGCGGCGAGCGCGCGTCGCACGGCCTCCCACCGGCGTACGGCCTGCCGGTGGCAGGCGACCGCCTGCCCGTACACCGTCGCGAGCCTGCCCACCGTCCACCCTCCGACGTCGCCACGGTCTGCGATCAAGGGAACCCTAACGGACGCCCGCCGGCCCGGCACAGTACGCGGCCCTGGTCCACATCGCGGTGACCGATCCCACCGGGCCGGCGTTCCTCCGGCCGGCGACCGCGTCGCCCCGGGGCGAACGCGCCGGGCGTCAGCGGCGCGCGGCCGGGTGGCGCAGGCCGTCCAGGGCGATGGCCAGCACCCGGTCGCGCTGGGCCGGCTCGGGGAACTGGTACGCCGTGATTCCGCTGATCAGCCGCACCACGTCGTCGAAGCCGGCGTCCGGCCGGGCCACTCCGGCCTCCTGGGCGCGCCGCAGCAACGGCTCGCCCGCGGCGTAGATCTCGGTACGGCAGCTGCGGAACACCTCGGAGTCGTGCACCAGTTCCTCGGCGAGGGCCCGCTTGGTGCCTACGTAGGCAACGAACCGGTTCAGCCAGGCGACCAGGGCATCCCACGGCGGGAGCTCCGCCAGGTCGGCGGCGGACCCGCTGAGCGCGCGCACCTCCTCGACGTAGACCGCCTCGAACAGGTCACGCCGATTGGGGAAGTTCCGGTACAGCGTCCCGATGCCGACCCCGGCCCGCCGGGCGATCTCCTCCAGCGATGCGCCCGCACCGCACTCCCCGAACGCCTCCCGCGCGGCGGCGATCAACGCGTCGTAGTTGCGCCGGGCATCCGCCCGCTTCGGGCGCCGCGCAACGACCTCCCCCAGCTGGTCGGCGCTGGCCATGACGGGCGTCACCTCTCCTACCTTGCAACCGGAGGCATCCCTCCGCTAGCTTAATGGAGGCACCCCTCCGGAACTGACCGGAGCCATGCCTCCGGATAGCTTACTCCGGCTTTTCGGGCCGATTCCCGGCTGGCGCGATTGACGCCCCAGACACCCGGACCCGGGTCCCGCCATGCCCTCATTCGGCCGAACACCGGCAGCTCCGGCTGCCACCGCTACGCGAACGGGAGTCCTCTCCGTGATCGAACCCACCCGACGCGACTCGCGTCGGTTGACCTTCCTCGTCCTCGCGGCCGGCACCGGCTTCTTCTCGATGCTCCAGTCGCTGATCACCCCGGTGCTGCCCACCATCCAGCACGACCTGCACACCTCCCAGAACACCGTGACCTGGGTCCTGACCGCCTACCTGCTCTCCGCGTCGATCTTCACCCCGGTCCTCGGCCGGGTCGGCGACATGGTCGGCAAGGAGCGGATGCTGGTCGTCTCCCTCGCCGCGCTCGCGCTGGGCTGCCTGCTGGCGGCCATCGCGCCCAGCATCGGCGTGCTCATCGCCGCGCGGGTCGTCCAAGGCGTCGGCGGCGCCGTGTTCCCGCTCTCGTTCGGCATCATCCGCGACGAGTTCCCCGCCGCACGGGTGAGTTCGGCCGTCGCGGCGATCTCGGCGATCGTCGCCGCCGGTGGGGGCCTCGGCGTCGTCCTGGCCGGCCCGATCGTCGCCACCCTGGGGTACCGCTGGCTGTTCTGGATCCCGCTGGTCGTCGTCGGGCTCACCGCACTCGCGGCGCACCGGTTCGTGCCGGAGTCACCGATCCGTACGCCCGGCCGGATCAACTGGGCAGCCACCCTGCTGCTGTCCGGCTGGCTGGTGGCGCTGCTGCTGCCGATCAGCAAGGGCGCCGCCTGGGGCTGGACCTCCGGTCGGGTGACCGGTTCGCTGGTGCTCGCCGGAGTGCTCCTGGTCAGCTGGCTGCTGGCCGAAGCCCGCTCGGCGAACCCGCTGATCGACCTGCGGATGATGCGCCTGCCCGGAGTCTGGACGACCAACCTGGTCGCCCTGCTCTACGGCGGCTCGATGTTCGCCGTCTACGCCTTCCTGCCGCAGTTCGTGCAGATCCCGACCAGCGCCGGATACGGCTTCGGCGCCAGCGTCACCCAGGCCGGGCTGCTGATGCTGCCGATGCTGGTTGCCATGTTCGTCGCCGGCCTCGCCGCCGGCCGGATGCAGGCCAGGTTCGGCGCCAAGGCGCTGCTCGCGGCCGGCGCGGTTTGCAACGTGTTCGCCTCGGCGATGCTGACCGTCGCGCACGACACCCGCTGGGAGATCGGCGTGGCCGGCGGGCTGGTGGGCCTGGGCATCGGGCTGGCGTTCGCCTCGATGGCCAACCTGATCGTGGCCAGCGTGCCGCCCGGGCAGACCGGCGTGGCGACCGGCATGAACGCCAACATCCGCACCATCGGCGGCGCGATCGGTGCTGCGGTGGTGAGCGGGGTGATCACCGCTCACCCGCAGGCGAGCGGGCTGCCGCGCGAGGCCGGGTTCACCATGGGCTTCCTGGTCCTCACCGGGATCGCGCTGGCCGCCGCGATGGCCGCACTGATCGTCCCCTCCGGCCGCCGGCCGGCGGTGCGTGGACAGCGCGGGGAGCGGTCGCCGCGGCACGCCGAGCCGGAGCTGACCGGCGAACTCGCGACGGCGGGACGCTGAGCCGCTCGCGGCCCGGGCCGGCATCGTCCTGAACGGGGCGGTCAGCGCGCGAGCACCAGGTGGGCGAAGGCCAGCCCAGGCGCTCCTCGACGTCCATACCGGCAGCGTAACGATGATCTTCGTGCCGCCTGGGTCCCGGACGGGCATGACCTCGCTCACCCGGGGGCAGAGATCACGCTCGATCGTGGAAGTTAGTGGCCTACCGCGCCACGCGAGGCCACTACATCCCGGATCGGGCGTGACCTTGGGGTGCCGGCGCCAACCCGGCGAGGGCGCAGTCCGCCGCGTGGGCCACCGTCGCCCGGGAGCGGCGCCGGGACCGGTGCGGCGCGCAGGCCGCGCACTCCCGTGCCGGGCGGACGGACGGACCGGCCACGAGACGCCCGGACCGGGGACGCAGCCCGGCGAACCGCGTACCGGCCGGCCGTGGTCCCGCCGGGCGGCTCGCCGGAACCGGGACGGGGCCGTCGGCGGTCGCCGGACGGGCGGCACCAGCGGTGGCCGGGCGGACGACGCGGGCGGCGGTGGCCGCGAAGCGGCGTACCGGGCGGCGCACGGCGGGCGCGTTGAGCACCAGGGTGAGCCGGCGCCGCAGCCGCCGCTCGCGGAGCCGGTCGAGGGACGCCCCGGCCGCGACGGTGGCGACCGAGGTGAGCACGCCGGCCAGCACCAGCGTCTGCCGCGGCCCGGCATGCTCGGCGAGCCAGCCGAGCAGGGGCGCGCCGACGGCCGCGGAGATCGAGCCGGTGACCGCCAGGGCGGCCAGCACCCGGCCCCGCATGGCGTAGTCGGTGTCGAGCTGGGCGCGGGCGCCGACCGTGGTGTCGATGATCACGGCGGCCGCCGCGATGGGCAGGATCACCGCGGCGAAGCTCAACGTGCCGGGGGCCAGCCCGGCGACGATCTGCCCGGCGCTGGCCAGCAGGCCGGCCCCGACCAGGACCCGGTAGCCGAGTTCCCGGCGGCGGGCCGCCACCAGCGCGCCGAGCACGGTGCCGACCGCGAAGACGGTGGAGAGGAAGCCGTAGCCGGAGGCTCCGGCGCGCAGCGGCCCGTCGCTCATCGCGGCCATGGTGACCTGGTAGTTGCGGCCCAGGCTGCCGAGCACGAAGGACAGCGCCAGGGCGACCAGTACCACCGGCTGACGCAGCAGATAGCGGAAACCGGCCCGGATGCCGCCGTCCACCGGGGACGCGTCGGCCTCCGACGACTCCAGTTCGGCGCGTCCTGCGCCGCGCCGCGACCTGGAGCCGTCGTCCACTGCGCCGGTGTGCCGCTCCTGCTCACGTACGGCGAACAGGGCCGCGACGACCGCGACGAAGCTGGCGGAGTTGATCGCGAAGAGCAGCGCGGGGCCGACGACGGCGACCACGACGGCGCCGACGCTCATGCCGAGGATGCGGCCGGCGGAGTTGGTGAGCGAGCCGAGGGCGAGGGCGTTGCCGAGGCTCGCCCGGTCCACCAGGGTCGAGCACCAGCGGCCCATCACCGGGCCCTCGATCGCCGAGACCGCACCGGTGGCCAGGGAGATCGCGTAGATCGCCGGCAGGCCGCCGGCGCCGGTGACGGCGACCAGGGCCAGCCCGGCGGCGAGGGCCGCGTGGACGCCCTGGGCGACGATCAGCAGCGGCTTGGCGGGCAGCCGGTCGGCCAGCGCGCCGCCCCAGACGCTCAGCACCAGGCTGGGCAACGCCTGCAACAGGACGGTGAGGCCCATCGAGGTGGCGGATCCGGTCTTCGCCAGCACGTACCAGTTGACGCCGAGGACCTGCATCCAGGTCCCGACGACCGACACGAAGCCGGCGGCGGCCCAGATCCGGTAGTTGCGGTGGCGCAGCGCGGCGAACGTGGCGCCGAGGGCCATGAGGATTTCCTGTCCAGGTGATGACACGACGAAAGCCGGACCTCGCGGGTCCGGCCAGCCGCCAAGTCTGACCGCGCGCACACCGCATCGCCGCACTTCGTGAGGCGTCTCACGGGCCGCGTCCGGCATCCGGGGCGGGCCGGGCAGGAAGCGGACGCGGAGCCGGCCGCCCTGGTCCGGGCCGGTTCGACCCGGACCAGGGCGGCGTGACCGCGACGGGTCAGCGGGCGGCGAGCGGCTCCCGGGCCGGGTCCACCGGCGCGGGCAGGGCACCCACCCCGCCGAGGTACGCGTGGATCGCCGCCGCGGCGGCCCGCCCCTCGGCGATCGCCCAGACGATCAGCGACGCGCCCCGGTGCATGTCCCCGGCGACGAAGACGCCGTCGGCGTCGGTCTGCCAGTCGGGGCGGGCGTCGACCGCGCCCCGGGCGTTGCGGGTCACCCCGAACTGGTCCAGCAGCGGCTGCTCCTCGGTGCCCTCGAAGCCGATGGCCAGCAGCACCAGGTCGGCCGGCAGCTCCCGCTCGGAGCCGGGCAGCACGGTGACGATCCGCCGGCCGTCCCGCTTCTCCACGGTCACCTCGGCGATCCGTACCGCCCGCACCTGGCCGGTGCCGTCGTCGACGAACTCCTGCACCGCCGCGGCGAAGACCCGCTCGCCGCCCTCCTCGTGGGCCGGGTAGTCGCGCAGGATCCACGGCCAGGTGGGCCACGGGTCGCGGGCGGCGTCCCGGGCGGCCGGCGGCTCGGGGTAGCGGTCGAGCTGGTGCACGCCCGCCGCGCCCTGCCGGTGCGCCACGCCGAGGCAGTCGGCGGCGGTGTCGCCACCGCCGATGATCACGACGTGCTTACCCGCCGCGTCGATCAGGGTGCCGTCCGGCATCCTGGGCGGGGCGGGCCGCCCGTCACCCGCCGCGGCGACCACACGGTTGGCGGCCACCAGATGCTCCATCGCCTGGTGTACGCCGCGCAGCGCCCGGCCCGGCGTCTCCGGGGTGTCCCGGCCCTGCAACGCGCCGCAGGCCAGCAGCACCGCGTCGTGCTCGGCACGCAACCGCTCGGCGGTCACGTCGACACCCACGTTCACCCCGGTACGGAAGACCACGCCCTCGGCGGCGAGCTGGGCCAGCCGCCGGTCGATGTGCTGCTTCTCCAGCTTGAAATCGGGGATGCCGTACCGGAGCAGGCCGCCGAGCGCGTCGTCCCGCTCGTACACGGTGACGGCGTGTCCGGCGCGGGCCAGTTGCTGCGCGGCGGCGAGCCCGGCCGGGCCGGAGCCGACCACGGCGACCGACTTCCCGGTCGGGGCCGCCGCCGGGCGGGGACGCAGCCCGCCGCGCGCCACCGCCGCGTCGGCGATCTCCACCTCGACCTGCTTGATGGTGACCGGCTGCTGCCCGCCGAGGCCGAGTACGCAGGCCGCCTCGCAGGGCGCCGGGCAGAGCCGGCCGGTGAACTCGGGAAAGTTGTTGGTGGCGTGCAGCGAATCCACCGCGGCGTCCCAGTCACCGGTCCGGACCAGGTCGTTCCAGTCCGGGATGCGGTTGCCGAGCGGGCAGCCGGCAGTGTCGCTGTGGCAGAACGGGATGCCGCAGTCCATGCAGCGGGTGGCCTGCTCGCGGATCAGCTCCTCGCCGGCCGGCGGGTACACCTCGCGCCAGTCCATGATCCGCACCGGCACCGGCCGGCGCGCCGGCAGCCGCCGGTCGTAGCGCAGGAAACCGTTCGGGTCAGGCACGAGCCACCTCCTGGGCGACCGCCCGGGGGGCGGGCGGCACCGGCGTAGACGCGTCGGACGGCACCGACTGTGATGCCGACGCGTCGGACGACACCGACTGTGATGCCGACGCGTCGGACGGCGCCGACTGTGATGCCGACGCGTCGGACGGCGCCGACTGTGATTCTGCGGCGGCTGGCGCCGCCAGTGCGCTCATCACCGCGTCGTCGACGTTGTGGCCGGCGGCTTCGGCGGCCCGCATGATCTCCAGCACCCGGCGGTAGTCCCGGGGCACCACGGTGGTGAACTCCTCCACCGCCTCCGGCCAACGCTTCAGCAACTCCCCGGCGACCGCCGAGTCGGTCTCGGCGAAGTGCCGCTGGACGAGGTCGTGCAGCACGTCCCGCTCCTCGTCGCGCAGCGGCGACAGGTCGACCAGTTCGGCGTTGACCAGCCGCCGGTCGAGCCGGTGCACGAACGCGGTGCCACCGGACATGCCGGCGGCGAAGTTGCGTCCGGTCGGCCCGAGCACCACCACCGTGCCGCCGGTCATGTACTCGCAGCCGTGGTCGCCGACGCCCTCTACGACGGCCACCGCGCCGGAGTTGCGTACCGCGAACCGCTCGCCGACCCGGCCGCGCAGGAACAACTCGCCGCCGGTGGCCCCGTACAGGATGGTGTTGCCGGCGATGATCTGGTCCTCGGCCCGCTCCCCCGGCCGGGCCGCGCCGTCCGCGAAGGGCGCGGCCGGGTCCGGACGGACGATGATCCGCCCGCCGGAGAGGCCCTTGCCGACGTAGTCGTTGGCGTCGCCGTGCAGCCGCAGGGTCACCCCGGGCGGCAGGAACGCGCCGAAGGACTGACCGGCGGTGCCGCGCAGCAGGAACTCGATGGTGTCGCTGGGCAGGCCGACGCCGCCGAACCGGCGGGTCACCTCGCCGCCGAGCATCGCGCCGACGCTGCGGTGCTCGTTGCGGACCGCCACCACGGCCCGGACCGGTTCGACGTCGGCCGCCTCCGCCCGGGAAGCCGCCTTTCGCAGCGCCGGCTCGGCCAGGGCGATGAGCTGGTTGTCCAGGGCCAGCTCCAGGCCGTGGTCCTGGGCCCGGATGCCACGCCGGGCCGCGCCCTCGGGCAGCTCGGGCAGGTGCAGCACCCGGCCGAGGTCGAGCCCGTGGCCCTTCCAGTGATCGATGGCCGGGGTGACGTCGAGCAGCTCGGTCTGCCCGATCGCCTCCTCGACGCTGCGCAGGCCCAGCTCGGCGAGGTAGCCCCGGACCTCCTCGGCGAGGAAGAGGAAGAAGTTCTCCACGAACTCCGGCTTGCCGGTGAAACGCTCCCGCAGCACCGGGTTCTGGGTGGCGATGCCGACCGGGCAGGTGTCCAGGTGGCAGACCCGCATCATCACGCAGCCCTCGACGATCAGCGGGGCGGTGGCGAAGCCGAACTCCTCCGCGCCGAGCAGCGCCGCGACGAGCACGTCCCGGCCGGTCTTGAGCTGGCCGTCGACCTGCACGGTGACCCGGTCGCGGAGCCTGTTGAGCAGCAGGGTCTGCTGCGCCTCGGCCAGGCCAAGCTCCCACGGGGTGCCGGCGTGCTTGAGCGAGTTGAGCGGGGAGGCGCCGGTGCCGCCGTCGTGCCCGGAGATCAGGATGACGTCGGCCTTGAGCTTGGCGACGCCGGCCGCGACGGTGCCCACGCCGACCTCGCTGACCAGCTTGACGTGCACCCGGGCGGCCGGGTTGACGCACTTGAGGTCGTGTACGAGCTGGGCCAGGTCCTCGATGGAGTAGATGTCGTGGTGCGGCGGCGGGGAGATCAGGCCGACCCCCGGGGTGGCGTGCCGGGTACGCGCGATCCACGGCCAGACCTTGTTGCCGGGGAGCTGGCCGCCCTCGCCCGGCTTGGCGCCCTGGGCCATCTTGATCTGGAGGTCGTCGGCGTTGACCAGGTATTCACTCGTCACGCCGAACCGGCCGCTGGCGATCTGCTTGACCGCCGAGCGGCGCTGCGGGTCGTGCAGCCGCTCGACGTCCTCGCCGCCCTCGCCGGTGTTGGACTTGCCACCGAGCCGGTTCATCGCGATCGCGAGGGTCTCGTGCGCCTCCGCCGAGATCGACCCGTACGACATGGCGCCGGTGGCGAACCGCTTCACGATCTCGGCGGCCGGCTCCACCTCGTCCAGCGGCACCGGTGGGCGTACGCCGGTGCGCAGGGTGAACAGGCCGCGCAGCGAGCCGGCCCGGGCGGCCAGCTCGTCGACCTTCGCGGTGTACCGACGGAATACGTCGTACTGGCGGCTGCGGGTGGCGTGCTGGAGCAGGAAGACCGTCTCCGGGTTGAACAGGTGCAGCTCGCCCTCGCGGCGCCACTGGTACTCGCCGCCGACCTCCAACCTGGCGGACGGCTGTGCGCCGGGGGCCGGCCAGGCCAGGGCGTGCCGGGCGGCCACCTCGGCGTGGACCTCGGCCAGCCCGATGCCGCCGATCGTGCTCGGGGTGCCCCGGAAGTAGCGTTCGACCAGTCGGGTGTCCAGGCCGACCGCCTCGAACACCTGCGCGCCGCAGTACGACGAGACCGTCGAGATGCCCATCTTCGACATGATCTTCAGGACGCCCTTGCCGAGCGCCTTGACGTAGTTGCGGACCGCCTTCTCCGGATCGACGCCAACCAGGGACCCGGTGGAGATCATGTCTTCCACCGACTCGAAGGCCAGGTACGGGTTGACCGCCGCCGCGCCGTACCCGATCAGCACGGCCGCGTGGTGCACCTCGCGGCAGTCGCCGGACTCCACGATCAGCGCCACCTGGGTACGCGTCTGCTCGCGGACCAGGTGCTGGTGCACCGCCGCGGTGAGCAGCAGCGACGGGATCGGGGCCAGGTCGGCGTTGGAGTCCCGGTCGGAGAGCACCAGGATCCGCACGCCGTCCTCGATCGCCTCGGAGACGTGCCGGCAGATCTCGGTGAGCCGGGCCTTGATGCCCTTCGCGCCCTCCCGGATCCGGTAGAGGCCGGAGACCCGGACCGCCTTGAAGCCGGGCAGGTCGCCGTCCTCGTCGATGGAGAGGATCTTGGCCAGCTCGTCGTTGTCGATCACCGGATAGGGCAACACGATCTGCCGGCAGCTCGCCGGACCCGGGTCGAGCAGGTTGCCCTCCGGCCCGATGGTCGACGCCAGGCTGGTCACCAGTTCCTCCCGGATGGCGTCCAGCGGCGGGTTGGTGACCTGGGCGAAGAGCTGGTGGAAGTAGTCGTAGAGCAGCCGCGGCCGGGTGGACAGCGGGGCGATCGGGGTGTCCGTGCCCATCGAGCCGATCGGCTCCGCGCCGCTGCGGGCCATCGGGGCGAGCAGGATCTTCAGCTCCTCCTCGGTGTAGCCGAAGGTCTGCTGCCGGCGGCGTACCGAGTCGTGGGTGTAGACGATGTGCTCGCGCGGCGGCAGCTCGTCCAGCTCGATGAGGCCGGCGTGCAGCCACTCGCCGTACGGCCGGGCGGCGGCCAGCTCCGTCTTGATCTCGTCGTCGTGCACGATCCGGCCGGCGACGGTGTCGACCAGGAACATCTTCCCGGGCTGGAGGCGGCCCTTGGCGACCACGGTGGCCGGGTCGAGGTCGAGCACGCCCGCCTCGCTGCCCAGCACCACCAGGCCGTCGGCGGTGCGCCACCAGCGGCCGGGACGCAGGCCGTTGCGGTCCAGCACCGCGCCGACGATCTCCCCGTCGGTGAAGGCGACCGAGGCGGGGCCGTCCCAGGGCTCCATCAGGCTGGCGTGGAAGCGGTAGAAGGCGCGCTTGTCGGCGCGCATGTCGTGATCGTTCTCCCACGCCTCGGGGATCATCATGAGCACCGCGTGCGGCAGGCTCCGCCCGGCCAGGTGCAGCAGTTCGAGGACCTCGTCGAAGTTGGCCGAGTCGGAGGCGTCGGGGGTGCAGACCGGGAAGACCCGGCGGATGTTGCCGGGGAGGTCGGGGCTCCGGAGCAGGGCCTCTCGGGCCTGCATCCAGTTCCGGTTGCCGCGGATCGTGTTGATCTCGCCGTTGTGGGCGATGAACCGGTACGGGTGGGCCAGCGGCCAGGACGGGAAGGTGTTGGTGGAGAACCGCGAGTGCACCAGGGCGACCGCGCTGACCACCCGCTCGTCGGTCAGCTCGGGATAGAACGCGGGCAGCTGGTCGGGGGTGAGCATGCCCTTCCAGACCATGGTCCGGGCGGACAGCGACGGGAAGTACGCGGGTACGCCCCGCTCGGCGGTCTCCCGCTCGGCCTGCTTGCGTACGCAGAACGCCACCCGGTCGAGGTCGAGCCCGGTGAGCGGGGAGCCCGCCGGGCCGGCGGGCGAGGCGGTGAGCCGCCGCGCGGCGAGGAACAACTGCCGGACCCGGGGCATCGCCGCCAGGGCGGTCTCGCCGAGGCCGCTCGGGTCGGTGGGCACCTCCCGCCAGCCGAGGACCGCCGCCCCCTCGACCAGGGCGTACTTCTCCACCACCAGGCGGGCCCGGGCCTCGGCCGCGTCGTCGTCGGGGAGGAAGACCAGGCCGGTGGCGTACTGGCCGACGGGCGGCAGCGGAAAGTCGGCGACCGCGCGCAGGAACGCGTCCGGCACCTGGATCATGATCCCGGCGCCGTCACCGGTGTTGTGCTCCGCGCCCCGGGCGCCTCGGTGGTCCAACCGGCAGAGCGCCGCGAGACCGTGCGCGACCACCCCGTGCGAGCGGCGGCCGTGCAGGTCGGCCACGAAGGCCACCCCGCAGGCGTCGTGCTCGTGGACGGGGTCGTAGAGCCCCGTCTTCTGGGGGGCCGGCCGCGGGCTGAGAGGGTACGGAAAGGCCACCGGGCCTCCTGTCGTCACTCAGTCGGATCTTGTTTCGGGACGACGTCGGCCCTTGCTGGCTTATTGAGTCTACGTTAGGGCGAGTGGCGCAAGGCCAGTGCAGATTGATCACACATTCCAAAGTCTGGGACGTGTAGTCTCGCGCGGTGGATGTCGTACGCGCTGACGTACTCGACCGGTTGGAGCGCTTCTACGACGCGGTGCCCCGGGACGGCGCCCGTGTCGAGGAGTACGGCGCTCTGGTGCTCTTCGTCCGGGACGGCGCCGGCTGGCCGTTCTACGCCCGCCCCCGGCGGGACGCGACCACGCCGCCCGCGCTGGCCGACGTGACCGCCGTCCGGGCCCGGCAACGGGAGCTGGGCCTGCCGGAGGCGTTCGAGTGGGTGCACGAGACCACCCCCGACCTGCTGGCGGTGGCCCGCTCGGCGGGGCTGTCCGTGCTGGAGGCGCCGCTGATGGTGCTGGACCCGGACCGCCTGCCCGACCCGGCGACGCTCAGCGACGTACCGGTGCGGGTCCTCGACCCGACCGACCCCGGCTTTCCGGCGGACGTGGCGGCCCGGCGGGCCGTCGCGGCGGTCGGCTTTTCCAACGGCGGCACCGGGCGGGGCGAGGCCGGTCCGGCCGAGCGGGACGCCGCCGTGCCCCGGCTGGACGTGGCCGCCCTGGACGAGGAGGCCGTCCGGATCGCCGACGGGCGACGGATCTCCGTGGTCGCCGAGACGCCGGACCAGGGCCCGCTGGCCAGCGGGATGGCGATGCGGGTCGGCGACGCGGCGGAGATCGCCGGGGTGGCCACCCTCCCGGCGGCCCGCCGGCGCGGCCTCGGCGCGGCGATCACCGCCACCCTCGCCCGCGAACTGCGCGCCGCCGGCACCGACCTGGTCTTCCTCTCCGCCGGCAGCGAGGAGATCGCCCGGGTCTACCTGCGGGTCGGCTTCCGTCGGGTCGGTACCGCCTGCATCGCCGAGCCCGCCGCCCTGGTCGGCTGACCGGGCCGCGGCGGGGCCCGACGGGGACGGCCGCCCCGGGCGGCCCGATCAGGTGGGCGGTTGCCAGGAAGCGGCGGCCGAGGCGGCCGTGTTGCGCAGCCGGGGGCTGATCGTGCCGAGGGCGGCGTCGCGGGCCCGCAGCGCCAGCCGGCCCCGGGTCTGCAGGACGGCCGACATCCGCCGGGTCTGCCGCACCATGGTCGCCGCGCGGGGCCGGCGCAGCCGGTCGTACGCGGCCACCGCGTCGGGCAGCCGGGACTCGCGCAGCAGCGCGGTGAGCGTGGCCGCGTCCTCGAAGGCGAGGCAGGCGCCCTGCCCGAGGTGCGGCGGCATGGCGTGCGCGGCGTCGCCGAGCAGCACCACCCCGCCCGGCCCGGCCGGGAAGCCGTACGCCCGGGGCAGCGGGCGCAGCTCGCGGATCTCCTGCTGCACCAGGTCGGCCGGGTCGGTGGCGGCGAGCAGCTCGGCGATCGGCGCGGGCCAGCCCGCGTACCAGCGCTTGAGCAGGGCGAGCTGGGTCTCCGGCGGCTCCGGGCGGGGCGCGCCGGCGGCGGTGGCCACCCAGTAGATGCCGCCCCGGCGAGAGGCGCCCGCGGTGCCCCGCTCGCCCAGCGAGGCGGCCACGAAGCGGTAGCCGGCGCCCAGCGTCTCCCCGAACACCGGCTGGTCGACGGCGAGCTGCGGGACCCGGTACCAGGGGATGACGGCCCGCCAGGCGGCGCAGCCGGAGCTGACCACCGCCGCCTCCGGCGCGAGCTGCCGGCGGATCTCGCTGTCGGTGCCGTCGGCCGCGACCACCAGATCGGCGGTCACGGTGTGCCGACCGTCACCGACCGCCGGGCGCTCCCCGGAGACCGCCCGCACGCTCCGCACGGTCACTCCGGTACGCAGCTCCACCTGGTCGCCCAGGCCGGCGATGAGCGCGTCGTGCAGGTCCTCCCGGTGCACCACCACCGGCATCCGCTCGGCCGGGGTGGGGCGGGGCTGCACCAGCCAGTGCCCGTCGGGGCGGCGTACCCCGCCGTCGGGGAGCGGGGTGGCGATCGCGTCCAGCCCGGCGCCGAGGCCGAGGGCGCGCAGCGCGCGTACCCCGTTGGGCCAGAGCACGACGGCGGTCGGCTCCGGGCGGACCCGGTCGGTCCGTTCGAGGAGGGTGACCCGCCACCCGGAGCGGGCCAGCGCACCGGCCACCGCCAGGCCACCGAGGCCGGCGCCGACCACCACCGCGGTACGCATTGCTCCCCCGCTCAACTGTCCCGGTCGCGGACCGCCGCCGGGGCCTCGTCGCCCGTCTCGGCACCGGTGCGGGCGCCCGCCTCGGCGCGGGGCTCGGCGTCCGCCGCGGTCGGTTCGTCGACGTCCGCCTCCGGGACCGCGTCGGCCGCCGGCGGCTCCTCGTCGGGAACCGCGCCGGTCTCCTGGTACGCGCGGAACTGCTCCTCGTTCACCACCCGGTAGCCCTCCGGGACGACCTTGCGCGGCCCGGTCTCCTGGGCGGCGAGGTCGACCTGCGACACGTCGCCGCCGGCGGGCGGGACCGGGGTGGCCGGGGTGCCGAGCGGGATCAGGTACTCGCGCGGCCCACGGACCCGCACGAAGTAGGCCAGCGCGCCGAGGAAGACCAGCACCGCGGTCCACACGTTCAGCCGCAGGCCGAGGATGTGGTTGGCCTCGTCGGTGCGCATCATCTCGATCCAGAACCGGCCCGCCGTGTAGCCCATCACGTAGAGCGCGAACGCCCGGCCCCGGCCGAACCGCAGCTTCCGGTCGAGGAAGTAGACCAGGGCGGCGACGCCGACGTTCCAGAGCGCCTCGTAGAGGAAGGTCGGCTGGTACAGGCCCGGCTGGAGGACCGGGTTCCCGGCGTCGTCGCGCAACGCGTGGCCGGGATTGTCCGGATCCATCACGTGCACCTGGAGGCCCCAGGGCAGGCTGGTGCGGCCGCCGTACAGCTCGTTGTTGAACCAGTTGCCCAACCGGCCGACCGCCTGGGCCAGCGGCAGGCCCGGCGCCAGCGCGTCGGCCACCACCGTCAACGGGATGCCGAGCTGGCGGGCGGCGATCCAGGCGCCGAGCGCGCCCCCGGCGACCGCGCCCCAGATGCCGAGCCCGCCCTCCCAGATGGCGAACGCCTTGAGCGGCTCGCCACCGGCGCCGAAGTACTTCTCCGGCGAGGTGATCACGTGGTAGAGCCGGGCGCCGACGATGCCGGCCGGCACCGCCCAGACGGCGATGTCGAGCACCGCGCCGGGGGCCACACCGCGCCGGCGCAGCCGGTACTCGGTAACCACGCAGGCCACCACGATGCCGACGATGATGCAGAGCGCGTACGCCCGGATCGGAATCGGTCCGAGCTGCCAGACGGCGGTGGCGGGGCTGGGCAGGGCCGCCAGTGGGGTCATCGGGGCGAGGGTCACGGGTGAACACGCTACCCGTGCGGAGGGTGCTTGCGGCACCCCCGGTCCGGCCCGCTTCGCGGGTCGGCTGACTTCTGCTTTGCCCCGTCGTACGCTGTTTTTCCATGAGCGCGCTCATCTGGGCGGTCGCCGCGGTGGTCACGGACCAGGCCGGTCGGGTGCTGCTCTGCCGGCGCTCCGGAGGCGGCCGGCGCTGGGCGTTGCCGGGCGGGCGGCTGCGCCGCGACGAGAGCCCACTCCCGGCGGCGGCACGCGAGATCCGCGCGGAGACCGGCTGGCAGGTCGAGCTGGTCGACCTGGTGGGCCTGTACCGCCTCGGCGACCCCGGCACCTCCCCGCCGCCGCCCGGCCGCTGCGGGCCACCGCCGGACGTGCTGGTGCACGTGTTCCGCGCCCGGGCCCGCGGCGACGGGCCCGCCGGCACCCCGGTCGGCGGCTGTCAGCTGGGCTGGCACCCCCCGGACGCGCTCCCCGAGACGCTGACCCCGATCACCCGCGCCGCCCTCGCCGACGCCCTCGCCGGCCGGTCGGGGCTGCTACGGGAAGCGCCACCGGAAACCGTGCCGACCGTCCAGGACGGCGCAGCGGGCTCGATCGGGGGCGGGGGCGCGCCACCCGGACAGCGGACCGCCGACCCGTTCGGGACCGGCCAGGGGCCCCGCCTGATCGGCGGTGTCTCGGAAGGGCGGTGACCCCGGTCCACGGCGACCCCGGTCGACAGCCTCGCGGTTGATCGGCGCGGGCGGGGTGACTGACTCAACAGCTCCTTCGGAGCTGATGTCGCATCCGACTCAGCCGGGACCTCGCGGTGGTCGCACCGCGGCGCGAGGTCGGACCGGACAGTGCCGCGATATCACGGACGACTCAGCTCGAAAGGGCATGAACAGCGATGCCACGGGCGACGCGGGGCCCACCGCCGGCGGCCCGGCCAGCCAGGAGGGCCGGCGCGGTCAGCGGACCGGGTTGCGGACCCCCTCGGCCAGCTCGGCGCTCAGCGCGCGCAGCGCGGCCAGCCCGGCGGCCTGGTCCGGGGCGTCGAGCAGGCAGCGGATGAGCGCGCTGCCGACGATGACGGCGTCGGCGTACCCGGCGACGGTGCCGGCCTGCGCGCCGGTCCCCACGCCCAGCCCGACACCGACCGGCAGATCGGTGACCGCACGCGCCCGGGAGACCAGGATCGGCGCCGCGTCGGAGGTCTGCGCCCGGGCGCCGGTGACACCCATGATCGCGGTGGCGTAGACGAAGCCCCGGCAGTGCTCGACGGTCATCTTCAGCCGCGCGTCGGTGGACGACGGGGAGACCAGGAACGTCCGGTCCAGCCCGTACGCGTCGGAGGCGGCCAGCCACTCGCCGGCCTCCTCGGGAATGAGATCCGGGGTGACCAGGCCGGTGCCCCCGGCGGCGGCCAGGTCGCGGGCGAACGCGTCGACGCCGTACTGCTCGATCGGGTTCCAGTAGGTCATGGTGACCACGGAGGCGCCGGTCGCCGCCACCGCGTCGATGATGCGCAGCGTGTCCCGGGTACGCACGCCCCCGGCCAGGGCGATGTCGCTGGCCCGCTGGATGACCGGACCGTCCATCACCGGATCGGAGTACGGGATCTCCACCTCGATGACGTCCACGCCCGCCTCGACCATGGCCTTCATGGCGGCGATGCTGCCCTCGACGCTCGGGAACCCGGCCGGCATGCAGCCGACCAGCACGGCCCGACCGTCCGCGCGGGCCTTGTCGAAGGCCACCCCGATCCGGCTCACGATGTCACTCCTCCTTGTCGAGGATGCCGAAGTACTCACCGGCGGTGTGCACGTCCTTGTCGCCCCGGCCGGAGAGGTTGACCACGATGACCGGTTCCCGGCCCAGTTCGGCGGCGAGCCGCGGGGCGATCTTGCACGCGCCGGCGAGCGCGTGCGAACTCTCGATCGCCGGGATGATCCCCTCGGTACGGCAGAGCAGCTCGAACGCGGCCATCGCCTCGTCGTCGTCGACCGGCAGGTACGTCGCCCGGCCGGTGTCGTGCAGCCAGGCGTGCTCCGGCCCGACGCCGGGGTAGTCCAGCCCGGCCGAGATCGAGTGCGACTCGATCGTCTGCCCGTCCTCGTCCTGGAGCACGTACGTGCGGGTGCCGTGCAGCACGCCGGCCGAGCCGCCGGTGATGCTGGCCGCGTGCCGGCCGGTCGTCACGCCCGCGCCGCCGGCCTCGAAGCCGTAGAGGCGGACGCCGGTGTCGGGCACGAAGGCGTGGAAGATGCCCAGCGCGTTGGAGCCACCGCCGACGCAGGCGGCGACCGCGTCCGGCAGCGCGCCGGTCAGGTCGAGGCACTGCCGGCGGGCCTCCTCGCCGATGCCGCGGACGAAGTCCCGGACCATCTCCGGGAACGGGTGCGGGCCGGCGGCGGTGCCGATCAGGTAGTGGGTGCTGTCGACGTTGGCGACCCAGTCCCGCATCGCCTCGTTCATCGCGTCCTTGAGGGTCCGCGAGCCGGTGGTGACCGGGACGACGGTGGCGCCGAGCATCCGCATCCGGGCCACGTTGAGCGCCTGTCGCTGGGTGTCGACCTCACCCATGTAGACCACGCACTCGAGGTCGAACAGCGCGGCGGCGGTGGCGGTGGCCACGCCGTGCTGCCCGGCGCCGGTCTCGGCGATCACCCGGGTCTTGCCCATCCGCTTGGTGAGCAGGGCCTGACCGAGCACGTTGCGGACCTTGTGCGCGCCGGTGTGGTTGAGGTCCTCCCGCTTGAGCAGGATCCGCGCCCCGGCCTTCGCGGAGAACCGCCGGGCCTGGTAGAGCGGCGAGGGGGTGTCGGCGTAGTCGCGCAGCAGGCCGTCGAACTCGGCGAGGAAGGCCTCGTCGGTCATCGCCTTCCGGTACGCCGCGTCCAGCTCGTCGAGCGCCGCGACCAGCGCCTCCGGGACGAATCGCCCACCGAACCGGCCGAAGTGACCGGCGGCGTCGGGGACCCGGGCGGCCGGGGCGTCAGCGGTCATCGGGCTGTCCTCTCGCTGTGTGTGCGGACCGGCGCGGCTCAGCGCACCGGGCGGGGCGTGGCCGGGTGGTTGCCGGCGTTGACCAGCTCGGCGACCGCCTCGCGGGGGCTCTTCTGGGTGACCAGGCCCTCGCCCACCAGGACCGCGTCGGCGCCGGCCGAGGCGTACCGGATGAGGTCGTGCGGGCCGCGTACGCCGGACTCGGCGATCTTGACGACGCTGCTCGGCAGGCCGGGTGCGATCCGCTCGAACACCGAGCGGTCGACCTCCAGGGTACGCAGGTCACGGGCGTTGACGCCGATCACCTGCGCGCCGGCCTCCAGGGCCCGGTCGGCCTCCTCCTCGGTGTGCACCTCGACCAGCGCGGTCATGCCGAGCGACTCGATCCGCTCCAGCAGGCCGACCAGCGCGTTCTGCTCCAGCGCGGCGACGATCAGCAGCACCAGGTCGGCGCCGTGCGCCCGCGCCTCGTGCACCTGGTAGCTGGAGACCACGAAGTCCTTGCGCAGCACCGGGATGCCGACCGCGGCCCGTACGGCGGCCAGGTCGTCCAGCGACCCGCCGAACCAGCGGCCCTCGGTGAGCACGCTGATGGCCCGGGCGCCGCCGGCCGCGTAGTCGCCGGCCAGGTCGGCCGGGTTGGCGATCTCGGCCAGCCGCCCCTTGGACGGCGAGGAGCGCTTCACCTCGGCGATCACCGCCACGCCGGGCCGGCGCAGGGCCGCGTACGCGTCCAGCGGCGGCGGCGCGGCGCCGGCCAGCTCGCGGATCCGCTCCAGCGGCACCTGTTCCTGCCGCCGGGCCACGTCCTCACGCACACCGGCCAGGATCTCGTCGAGCACGCCTGTGGTCGCCGCCGGACCGGCGTCGTCCCCCTCCGCGTGCGCATGCTCAGCAGTCACCAACGGACTCCCCTCTCCGGGTGTCATGGGCCGATGCTAGGGGGCGCCACCTGGCGACAAGTGCCGGGGGTATGGCGCACCTCACCACATGGGCTGTGGCATGATGGCCGGCCTCTGTGAACGGGATGTCACGCAGTGCCACCTCGCTCGGCGACCGGCACCACCCGGCCCGACCATCACATCGATCCACGCCCATGCTCCATCTCACCATGGACGCCCCGGGCCCGCAGGACCACGATCGTCCTCGATGTTGTGACCAAGCTCAAGGACGAACGGCCCTGCCCAGGTCGCCCCCGCTGCCGGACTGTTGACCTGGGCGTCACGGCGGCGAAACGCGAGCCCGGCAGGATTCCGATCGGGCAGACTCGATGAGGCGCCCGCCAACCGGCGTTAACGATCTCGTGCGGGGTGACCATGAGCGCCAACGGGCCGAACCACATCGGGCTCACCACCATCTCCCGGACCGTCGCGTCGCTCGCCGTCGGTGTGGTGCACACCGTCGAACGCGCCGTGGTCGGCGACGGCCGGATGCGGACCGCCCGTGGCAACGCCTGGGAGGCGGTCTGCGCCGACCGGGCGCGCGCCGCGCAGCGCCGCGAACTGGACCGCCTGGTCGCCGAGCTGGGCGCCGCCCGTGCCGCGGCCCGGGAGCGCCGCGACGCGCGGGACGGCCAGCCGGTCAGCTGACCGTCGGGTCCTCGCCCCGGTCGAGCGCCTCCCAGGCGTCCCGGGTGCCCCGCTCCACCGCCGGCCGGCCGGCGTCCGCCGGGGCCGACGGGCGGGCGGACCGCTCGTAGCGGGCGCCCATCGCCGGCCAGCCGCCGCCACGCAGCGCGGTGAACCCTCCGCCGGTCGCCGCGACCAGCCCGCCGAGCAGCACCAACGCCGGCCACTGCCGGCTCACCCCGCCGCCGACGGCAGCGGTCAGGCCGTACCCGCCGCCGGCCGCCACGGCCAGCCCGACCAGGGTCAGCAGGGCGCCCAGCAGGCGCCGGACCCGACGCCGGGTGGCCAGCACCGCGCCGCCGCCGGCCAGCCCGACCAGGGCCAGCGCCGAGACCCAGGGCAGCAGGTCCGCGCCGGTGCGGGCGTGCCGCACCGGCGGCAGCGAGCCCCGGGCGGCCAGCTCGACCGACCAGGTCCGGGTCACCGCCCAGCAGGCCAGGCCCGCCCCGGCCAGGCAGAGCAGCACCGCGTACGTCAGCTCGCGCCGGCCCCGCGCGGCGGGTGCCCCGGCCGCCGCGGTGGTCCCGCTCACCGGGCCTGCCTTTCGTTCGCGACTGCGGGGCTCCGCTCCGCTGCGCTCCTCGCGCTCACCGGGCCTGCCTTTCGTTCGCGACTGCGGGGCTCCGCTCCGCTGCGCTCCTCGCGCTCACCGGGCCGGCCTCAGTGTCTCGGCGGCGGCGATCGCGGCGAGCACCGCAGCGGCCTTGTTCCGGGTCTCCTGGTCCTCGGCGGCGGGATCGGAATCGGCCACCACCCCGGCCCCGGCCTGCACGTATGCCCGGCCGTCGCGGATCAGCGCGGTCCGGATGGCGATGGCCATGTCCAGGTCGCCGCCGAAGCCGAAGTAGCCGACGGTGCCGCCGTAGAGACCCCGCCGAACCGGCTCCAACTCCTCGATGATCTCCATGGCCCGCACCTTCGGCGCCCCGGAGAGGGTGCCGGCGGGGAAGGTGGCGGCGAGCGCGTCGAAGGCGGTGCGGTCGCCGCGCAACTCCCCCACCACGGTGGAGACGATGTGCATGACGTGGCTGTACCGCTCGATGGTGGCGAACTCCGGCACCTCGACCGTGCCCGGGCGGCACACCCGACCCAGGTCGTTGCGGCCCAGGTCGACCAGCATGACGTGCTCGGCCCGTTCCTTCGGGTCGGCGAGCAGCTCGGCGGCAAGCCGGGCGTCCGCCTCCGGGGTGCCACCGCGCGGCCGGGTGCCGGCGATCGGGTGCAGCAGCGCCCGCCGCCGCCCGTCCGCGCCGGCGCTCACCTTCAGGTGCGCCTCCGGCGAGGAGCCCACGATGTCGAAGCCGTCGAAGCGCAGCAGGTACATGTACGGGCTGGGGTTGGTGGTGCGCAGCACCCGGTAGACGTCGAGCGGGTCGGCGTGGGTGTCCCGCTCGAACCGCTGACTGAGCACGATCTGGAAGCACTCACCGGCCCGGATCGCCTCCTTGGCCGCCGCCACCGCCTTCGGGTAGCCGCCGTCGGCCGTACGGCTGACCACGTCGCCGGCCGGGGGCCGGGCCACCGTCGAGATCATGGGCGGAATCGGTCGGGACAGGGCAGCGGTCATCGCGTCCAGCCGCCCCACCGCGTGGTGGTACGCCGCCGCGACCAGGGCCTCCCGGTCCGGGGTGTCGAGCGGGGGCAGGACCGCGTTGGCGACCAGGATCGCCGACCCCTCGTAGTGGTCGAGCACCACCAGGTCGGTGGCGAGCATCATGCCCAGCTCGGGCACGTCGAGGTCGTCCTCGGTCAGCTCGGGCAGCCGCTCGAAGCGCCGGACCAGGTCGTACCCGAGGTAGCCGACCATGCCGCCGGTGAGCGGCGGCATCCCGCTGGCCGGGTCCCAGGCCGGGCCGGCGAGCGCGGCGACGGTCTCGCGGAGCACCGCCACCGGGTCGCCGGAGGCCGGTACGCCGGCCGGCGGCGCACCCGTCCAGACCGCCGCGCCGTCCCGCTCGGTCAGCGTGGCGCTGCTGCGTACGCCGATGAACGAGTAGCGGGACCAGGCCATCCCGGCCGAGCCGACGCCCTGCTCGGCGGATTCCAGCAGGAAGGTGCCGGGGCCGCCGGCCAGCTTGCGGTAGACGCCGACCGGGGTCTCCGCGTCGGCCAGCAGCCGCCGGGTGACCGGCACGACCCGCCAGCGGGACGCCAGCTCGGCGAAGGTGGTCTGGTCCGGGCTGACCGTGCCGTCCGTCATGACGTCGCCTCCGGGAAGCTGACCGGCAGCTCGGTGAAGAAGCAGGTGCGGTGCCCGGTGTGGCAGGCCGCGCCGACCTGGTCGACGCTGACCAGCAGGGCGTCCCCGTCGCAGTCCAGGGCGACGGAGCGGACGTACTGGTGGTGGCCGGAGGTGGCGCCCTTGACCCAGTACTCCTGCCGGCTGCGCGACCAGTAGGTGGCCCGGCCGGTGGTCAGGGTGCGGTGCAGCGCCTCGTCGTCCATCCAGGCGACCATCAGCACCTCGCCCGAGTCGTGCTGGCGTACCACCGCGGCCACCAGGCCGTCGGGGGTGCGGCGCAGCCGGGCCGCGATGGCCGGGTCGAGCCGGGACGGGCGGGCCGGGCCGGGGGCCGCGGCGTCGCCGGAGCTGGCGGGGGCGCCGGTCACCGGCGCGTCAGAGGCGGGCACGGTGAGCCATTCTCCCGCACGCGGCGCCGGTACCGACGACGTGTCCCGAGGGGTGGCCCCGGGACGGCCGAGGGCGCGGGTCAGTTGCGCCAGGTAGCGGTCCAGCCGGCCGTCGACCAGGGCGTCCGCCAGGTCGGCGCCGGCCACCGCGGCGATCTCTTCGGCGTACGGGCGGACCAGCGGGACGATCCCGGCGACCAGCCGGCCGGCGGCGGCGGCGACCTCGCCGGTGGCGCCGGGGCGCAGCCCGAGGCAGCGCAGCATGTCGTCGCGGTAGCCGGGCGGGGCGACCGGGAGGTCCAGCGCGGCGGCCAGCGCGTCCCGGCGGGACACCACCCGGACCGAGGGGTTGACCAGCCGCAGCACCGACGGGCAGAGCCGGGCCAGGTCGGCGGCGGCGAGCCGGACGCCCAGCGGGTCGTCGGCCCACCGGGCGCCGGCGACCTTGCCGAGGCTGGCGATCAGTTCCTCCAGCCGGGGTTCGTCGGCGGGCTGGCAGAGCACGGGCAGGTCGATCCGGCGCCGCCACTCGGGCGTGGCCCAGATCAGCCGGGCCGGCGCGGTGACCGGCAGCCCGAACGCCCAGTCGGCCGGCTGGCCGAGCCGGTGGACCCAGGACCGGACGTCCCGGGCGGCCACCGAGACGTGCACGAGACGTCCCTCGAACTCGGCCAGGTACGCCCGCCGCGCGGCGTACGGGTCGGCGGCCGGCGAGGCGTACGGGTCGGCGGCCACCGACGGGACCGCCGGCGCGGGGGCCGGGTCGGCGGGCGGCTCCTCGTTGGCGACCAGCACGTCGACGTCGACGTCGCTGTGCTCGGTGGCGGCCCGGCGGGCGTGGCTGCCGCGCAGCATGATGCCGACCACCGGGCGATCGGCGGCCTGCCGCAGCCGGACGGCCCACTCGTCGAGGAATCCGGTCTCGGGCAGCGCTGCGGGACCCACCGCGACATGGTGCCGGAGTCCGATCTCCGACGCAATGACCGTTGCCGGACCTGGTGTCCGGTGAGATGGCTAGTGCCCGACGAATCGCATTGCTGCCTCGGGGTACCTTTCCCCGGGCACCGCGCCGGATCAGGCCAGTTCCTCCTCCGCCCGGCGATACGCGTCGATCTTGTGGTCGAGCACCCTGAGGTCCTCCCGCAGGTCGGCCATCCGGGCCAGCACCCGGGCCCGGTGTGCCTCGAAGAGCGCCCGCCGGGCGCCCAGCGTCCGGTCGCCCTGCCGGGCCAGCTCGGCGTAGCGGCGCATGTCCCGCACCGGCATCCCGGTCCGCCGGAGCCGGGTGAGCAGGAACAGCCAGTTGACGTCGGACTCGGTGTAGCGCCGGCGGCCCGAGGAGTCCCGTCCCACCGGGGCGACCAGCCCCTCCTGCTCGTACCAGCGCAGCGTGTAGGTGGTCAGGCCGACCCGTTCCGCCGCCTCACCGACGGTGAGGCTCGTCTCCCGCGTGCTGATGTCCACCCGGTCAAGGGTTCCAGTTCGAGCGCACTCGAAGTCAACCGTTGCGCGGAGAGGTGAAACTCAACTAGCGTTGAGTTCAACGCATGATGAGTTTTGGAGGCGGGCATGGACGGCACAGTCGTGGTCCGTGACCTGGTGGTCGACCGGGGCCGACGGCGGGTGCTCCAGGGCATCTCCTGTGCGGTGCCCCGCGGCACGGTCACCGGGCTGCTCGGGCCGAGCGGCAGTGGCAAGACCACCCTGATGCGGGCGATCGTCGGGGTGCAGACGATCACCTCGGGCACGGTGACCGTGCTCGGGGCACCGGCGGGCGCGGCGGAGCTGCGCAACCGGGTCGGCTACCTGACCCAGGCGCCCAGCGTCTACGCCGACCTGACCGTCCGGGAGAACGCGCGCTACTTCGCCGTGCTCCAGGGCCGCGGCCGGGCCGAGGCGGACCGCGCGGTGACCGACGTCGGGCTGGCCGACGCCGCCGACCAACTGGTCGGCACGCTCTCCGGCGGTCAGCGCAGCCGGGCCTCGCTGGCCTGCGCCCTGGTCGGCGATCCGGAGCTGATCGTCCTCGACGAGCCCACCGTCGGCCAGGACCCGGTGCTCCGGGCCGACCTGTGGGCCCGGTTCCACGCCATGGCCGCCACCGGGACCACCCTGCTGGTGTCCAGCCACGTCATGGACGAGGCGGCCCGCTGCGACCGGCTGCTGCTCATCCGGGACGGTCGGCTGATCGCCGACGACACCCCCGACTCGGTCCGCGCCACCACCGGCGCCGACGATCTGGAGGAAGCGTTCCTCCGGCTGATCCGGACACACGAGGCGGGCCGGGCGCCCGCCGGAGGGGAGCGGTCGTGAACCCCCGCATCCTGGCCGCCACCACCGGGCGGATCCTGCGCCAGCTCCGGCACGACCGGCGGACCGTCGCGCTGCTCGTCGTGGTGCCCACCGCGCTGCTCACGCTGGTCTACTACATGTACGCCGACCAGCACGCCCCACCGGGTCAGCCGGCCGCCTTCGACCGGGTGGCGCTGATCATGCTGGGCTTCTTCCCGTTCATCATCATGTTCCTGGTGACCAGCATCGCCATGCTCCGGGAGCGCACCACCGGCACGCTGGAGCGGCTGCTCACCACCCCGCTGGGCAAGCTCGACCTGCTCTTCGGCTACGGCATCGCGTTCGGGCTGGCCGGCGTGGCGCAGTCCACCATCGCGTCGCTGGTCGCGTACCGGGTGTTCGGGCTGGACACCGCCGGCAGCCTCTGGCTGGTCGTCATGATCGCCGGGATCAACGCGGTACTCGCCGTGGCACTCGGGTTGTTCTGCTCCGCGTTCGCCCGTACCGAGTTCCAGGCCGTGCAGTTCATGCCGGTGGTGGTGGCTCCGCAGCTGCTGCTCTGCGGGCTGTTCGTGCCCCGGGGGCAGATGGCCGGCTGGCTCCAGGCGGTCAGCGACGCGCTGCCCCTGTCGTACGCGGTCGAGGCGCTCCAGGAGGTCGGCGCGCACGCCGAACCGACCACCACGATGTGGCGCGACGTGGCGGTCGTCGCCGGGGCGGCGGTCGCGGCGCTGGTGCTCGCCGCGGCCACGCTGCGCCGGCGCAGCGGGTGATGGCGCGACGCACCGGACGCCGGCCCGGCAACCCGGACACCCGGGAGGCCATCCTCGCGGCGGCCCGGGCGGCGTTCGCCGAGCGCGGCTTCGACGCCACGTCGATCCGGGCCATCGCCACCGCCGCGGGGGTGGACCCGGCGCTGGTGCACCACTACTTCGGCACCAAGGAGGAGCTGTTCCGGGCGACCGTGGCGATCCCCCTCGACCCGGCCGAGCTGCTCCCGGCCGTGCTGGCCGCCGGCCCGGACGGGGCGGGCGAGCGGCTGGTCCGCACGTTCCTGGCGGTCTGGGACTCCCCGGCCGGGGTGGCGGCGGTGGCCCTGTTGCGCTCGGCGGTCAGCAACGAGTGGACCGGCCGGCTGCTGCGCGAGTTCCTGGTCACCCAGGTGCTGCGCCGGGTCCTCGACGGGCTCGACGTCGACCCCACCGAGCTGCCGCTGCGCGGCGCGCTGGTCGGCACCCAGATGATCGGCCTGGCCATGATGCGGTACGTCCTCCGCCTCGAACCGGTCGCCTCCGCCGCCCCGGAGACCCTGGTCGCCACGATCGGCCCCACCGTCCAGCGCTACCTCACCGCCCCCCTCCCCACCCCCTGACCCACCCCCCACAGGTGTTGATCAAGAAGTTTGCCAGGGGTGGGAGTCAGCGGGTCTGTTCGAGCCAGGAGGCGTAGAGCAGGGCGTAGACGGAGTCCGGGTCCTTGACCAGGTCGTCGTGCGGGCCACGCTGGACGATCCGGCCGCGGTCCACCACGATCACCTCGTCGGCCGCCTGTGCGGTGGAGAGCCGGTGGGCGATGGCGAGCGTCGTCCGCCCCCGGGTCACCGCGTCGAGGGTGCGCTGGAGGCGCACCTCGGTGGCCGGGTCGACGGCGCTGGTCGCCTCGTCCAGCACCAGCAGGTCGGGGTCGGCGACGTACGCCCGGGCCAGCGCGACGAGCTGCCGCTCCCCGACGCTGAGCGCCTCGCCGCGCTCGCCGACCGGAGTGTCCAGCCCGGCCGGCAGGCCGTCCAGCCAGTCCGCCAGCCCCAGCTCGGTGAAGGCCGTGGTGAGCTGCGCGTCGGTCAGCTCCGGGCGGGCGAAGCGGACGTTCTCCCCGACGGTGGCGTCGAAGAGGAAGCCGTCCTGCGGCACCATCACCACCCGGGAGCGCAGCGAGTCGAACCGCACCTGGCGCAGCGACACGCCGGAGAGCAGCACCTCGCCCTCGCTGGGGTCCATCAGCCGGGTGAGCAGCTTGGCGAAGGTGGTCTTGCCGCTGCCGGTCTCGCCGACCACGGCCACCCGGCTCTTCGCCGGAATGTCCAGGGTCACCCCGTGCAGCACCGGCGGCCCGCCCGGATAGGCGAAGGTCACCTGCCCGAAACGGATGTCCAGCGGCCCGGGCGGCAGCTCCCGCCCCCGCTCCCCCGGGTCGGCCACGTCCGGCGCGACGTCCAGCACGTCGAGCACCCGGCGCCAGCCGGCGATCGCGTTCTGCGCCTCGTTGAGCACCTCGGTGGCGATCTGCACCGGCTGGATGAACAGGGTCACCAGGAACAGGAACGCGGTGAGCTGGCCGATGGACAGGGTCCGGTCGACGCCGAGGTTGACCCCGACCACCACCACGCCGGCCAGGGCCAGACCGGCCGCCAGCTCCCCCACCGAGCTGCCCATGATGCTGATCCGGATGGCTCCCTGCTGGGCCCGCCGCTGCCCCTCGATCGCCGCGTCCAGCCGCCGGGCCGTCCGCCCGGCGATCCCGTACGCCCGGATCACCGGGGCGCCCACCACGCTCTCGCCGATGGTGCCGAGCAGGGCGCCCGTCCGCTGGCGGACCAGGCCGTAGGCGGCGGCGAGGCGGCGCTGGAGCACCCGGATCACCAGCACCGCCGGCGCGAAGGCGACGAGCACCACCAGCGTCAGCTGCCACGAGTACGCCAGCATGACGCCCGTGGTCACCACGAGCTGGCCCAGGTTGACGATCAGGATCACGCCGCCCCACTGGAGGAACTGGGTGATCTGGTCGACGTCGCTGGTGACCCGGGAGACCAGCGAGCCGCGCCGCTCGGACTGCTGGTGCAGCATGGACAGGTCGTGCACGTGCCGGAAGGCCCGGGTACGCACCCCGGCGAGGGCGGTCTCGCTGACGGTGAAGAGCCGACGCATCATCAGGTAGCCGCAGGCGGTGGTGACCACCAGCACGGCGGCGGTGGCGATCACGGTCAGCGTGATCACGTCCACGTCGAGCCCGCCCACGATGCCGTGGTCGATGCCGCGCTGCACCGCCACCGGCACCGCGACCCGGCCGACCATGTAGACCAGCGCCAGCCCGAGCGTGCCGGCCAGCCCGGTCTTCAGCTCGGGGGAGAGGGCCAGCCCACGCCGCAGCGTCCGCCAGGTCGACTCGGTCGCCTCGGCCGTCGTCGTACTCGCGCTCACCGGTCAACCTCGACTTCCAGGCCGGACGTCAGCGGTGGGCTGACCTCGTACGGGTGGGTCTGCTCGCGTTCCTGCTCGGCCTGCTCGTACGCGGTGACCAGGTCGGCGTAGCCGGGCACGGTGGCGAGCAGGTCGGCGTGCGTGCCCCGGGCGACCACCCGCCCCTGCTCCACGTAGATCACCTCGTCGGCGAGCGCGATGGTGGCCCGCCGGTACGCGACCACCAGGATCGACGCGGGCGCGACGCCATCGGCCGGGGCGCGCAGCCCGGCCAGGATGGCCGCCTCCACCCGGGGGTCGACCGCGCTGGTGGCGTCGTCGAGCACCAGCAGCCGGGGGCGCCCGGCGAGCGCCCGGGCCAGGGTGAGCCGCTGCCGCTGGCCGCCGGAGAGCGACGTGCCCCGCTCGCCGACCATGGTGTCCAGCCCGTCGGGCAGCGCGGCGACGAACCCGTCCGCCTCGGCCAGCCGCAGCGCCGCCCAGGCCTCCTCGTCGCCGACCCCGGGCCGGTCCAGGGTGATGTTGGCCCGGACGGTGTCGTCGAAGACGAACGGCACCTGGGCGACCAGGGCCACGTTCGCGGCGAGCGAGGCGGCGGTGAGGTCGCGGACGTCGACGCCGTCCAGGGTGACCGTGCCGGCGCGCGGGTCGACCAGCCGTACGGCCAGCGAGGTGATGGTGGACTTGCCGGCGCCGGTCGGCCCGACGAGGGCGACGGTCTTCCCGGCCGGCACGGTGAAGGTAACCTCGCCGAGCACCTCCGTGCCGGGCAGGTGCGCCTCGGCCGGCTCGTACCCGAAGTGGACGTCGTGGAAGGCGAGGGTGGCCGGCGTCGGCGCGGCCGGGTCGAGCGACACCTCGCCGTACGGCATCTCGCCGGTGGCGTCGAGGACGCGGCGCACCCGGTCCCAGCCGGCGACGCTGCGCGGCAGCTCGGCCAGCACCCAGCCGATGGCCCGGACCGGGAAGGCCAGCACGGTGAACAGGAAGGCGACGCTGACCAGCTCGGTGACGGTGATCGCGCCCTGCCGGAGCCGGACCGCGCCGACCACCAGCACGGCGAGGGTGCCGAGGCTGGGCAGCGTTTCCAGCATCGGGTCGAAGACGCCACGCAGCCGGCCGACCGAGATCAGCGCGTCGCGCAGCTCACCGGCGCGGGCGCCGAACCGGGCGGTCTCCTGCGCCTCGCGACCCATCGTCTTGACCACCAGCGCGCCGTCGAAGCTCTCGTGCGCGATGCCACTGACCTCCGCGCGCAGCCGCTGGGCGCGGGCCTGGCGGGGGGCCATCCGGCGGGAGTAGACCACGTTGAGCGCGAACAGCGCCGGGAAGACGGTGACACCGACCAGGGCGAGCGCCCAGTCGGTGAGGAACAGCGAGACCACCGCGCCGACCAGCATCACCACCGTGCCGACCGCGAACGGCAGCGGCGCGATCGGATACCAGGCGGCCTCCACATCGGAGTTGGCGTTGGACAGCAGGGTGCCGGTGGAGTTGCGGTGGTGCCAGGACAGCGGCAGGTCCAGGTAGCGGCGGGTGACCCGGCGACGGTAGGTGGCCTGCATCCGGTACTGCATGTAGCCGGCGCCGAGGCGACGGCCGAGGATGCCGACCACCCGCAGGACGCTGATCCCGAACAGCGCGGCCGCGGCGAGCGCGAGCGTGCCGCCGGCCACCGAGCCGTGGGCGACAGCGGGGACCACCACCTCGCCGACCACCGCGCCGACCACGGCCGCGCTGGCGATCACCATGAGGCCGAAGAGCACGCTGCCGGCCACCGCGACCGCGAAGATCCGCGGCTGTTCCCGGATGGCCTGGCCGAGTACCCGCAGCCCCCTGCCGAGGACGTCCCGACTTGTCCTGCTCGCCACGCTCTCCCCCGCCGTAAGCCGCAAGTTTCTCCCACATCCTTACCGGTCCGGGCCAGCTCCGACGACCCGGGCCGGATATGTCCACCGTCACGTCCCACCGGCCCAAGCGGCGACGGGCCTACGATCGGGCCATGCCGCGGTACGCCCGATCGGAGCGCGAGGCGCTCGCCGATCTGCTGCTGGACCTGGGACCGAACGCGCCGACGATCGACGCGGGATGGTCCACCCGTGACCTCGCGGCGCACCTGGTGGTGCGGGAACGCCGGCCGGACGCCGCCGGTGGCATCCTGCTGCCGCCGCTGCGCCGGTACGGCGAGGCGGTCCGCCGGCAGGTGGCCGCCGGGCCGTACCCGGACCTGGTGGCCCGGGTCCGGCGCCCGCCGCTGTGGAGCCCGGTGAGCAATCCGCTCACCGACGAGCTGGCGAACACCCTGGAGTTCTTCATCCACCACGAGGACGTACGCCGGGCCCAGCCGGGATGGCGGCCCCGGGAGCTGCCGGCCGGGTTGGCGGCGGCGCTGTGGAAGCGGGCGTCGACGCTGGCCCGGGTGGCGTTGCGGCGTTTCCCGGCGGACCTGCTGATTCAGGCGCCCGGCCACGGCGAACGCACCGCCGGCCGGGGCGGCGAGCGGCTGCGGGTGGTGGGCAGCCCCGGCGAGCTGGCGCTGTTCCTTTCCGGTCGGCAGCGGGTGGCACGGGTGCAGGTGGACGGCCCGGCGGCACCGGCGAACAGGTTGCGGACGGCCCGCCTGGGCTTCTGACCTGGTGGGTGGCACCGGTCACCGGAAACGTGAAACATCCCCGACCCGACTCACTTTCGCCGATCCCCGCTGCCGTACGCTGCTTTCCCGTCGCCGGACTGCCGGGACGGCGGGACAGGGGGGCCAGGGATGCGGAGCTTCGCGGTCTCAGCACTACGCGAACCCCCCTTCCCGACACGTCGACACGCCGCCGTCGAACTGGTCGCCGCGCAGAGCGCCGAGTGGGTACGCGACCTGGGCCTGATCGACACCCCGGCGGGGATGCGCCGACTCTCCGGCGCCAGCCCGGCGGAGCTGGCCGGCCGAGCCTGCCCGGAGGCGCCGGTGTACGCGCTGCGCCTGCTCACCGACCTGATCTCCTGGCTGTTCGTGATGGACGACGCCTGCGACGAGGACGGCCTCGGCGCCAGCCCGACCCGGCTCGCCCCGACCGTCGCGGAGCTGCTGGAGGTGCTCGAACGGCACGGCGACCGGACGGTGGCGGCGCCGACCAAGGTCGGACCGCTCGGGGTCGCGCTGGACGACCTCTGCCGGCGGGTCCGCGCCCGGCAACGACCGGCCCTGCTGCTCCGCCTGGTCTCCGAGCTGCGGGAGTACCTGCTGGCGCTGTTGTGGGAGGCGGCGAACCGGGAGCACCGCCGGGTCCCCGGAGTGGCCGAGTACGTGCAGATGCGCCGGCACACCGGGGGTGCCCGGCCCAGCTTCACCCTCACCGACCTGGCCCACGACGGGCTGCCGGAGGCGGGCCGGTGGGCGGACCCGGCGCTGGTCGCCCTGGACGCCCTCGCCGCCGACCTGGTCTGTTGGTGCAACGACGTGTTCTCCTACGGCAAGGAGCGTTCCGGCACGCCGGACGCGCACAACCTGGTCGCCACGATCGTCGGCGAGACCGGGCAGGGCGAGGCGGTCGCGCTGCGCGCGGCGGCCACCCGCTTCAACGAGGGGCTGGCCGAGTACGCGACGCGGGAGGCGGCGCTGACCGCCGGGGCCGACGAGGCGGTCCGGGCGGTTCTCACCACCCGGCGGAACTGGATCCGGGCCACCTACGACTGGTCGCTGGCCGCGGCCCGGTACGCCTGACGGCGGCGGGCCCCGTCGCGGGCCGCCGGTCCGCGTGGAGGCGCCAGGGCTAGCCGCTGGCCGGGGACAGGCCATACTCTTCGGTAACCGCAAAGTGGCGTGACCCCCGTCACGTCCCTCCATCCCCGAAGGCGGCTACAGCGATGGCTCTCGATGTACCGTACCGTTCCATTCCCGACATGTTCCTCAAGCGCGTGGCGGCGACCCCCGACCGCCCCGCGTTCGGCCGCCCCGCCCCGGACGACTCCGGGCCGGTCTGGCTGAGCTGGGAGCAGGTCGGGCAGCGTGCCAAGGCCGTCGCGGCCGGCCTGCACGGGCTCGGTGTCGGCCCGGAGGACCCGGTGGCGATCCTGGCGAACACCCGGCTCGACTGGGTGATCGCCGACTTCGGCATCATGTGCGCCGGCGGGGCCACCACCACCGTCTACCCGACCACCGAGCCGGAGGACGCGACCTACATCGTCGCCGACTCCGGGTCGAGGGTGCTCTTCGCCGAGAACCCGGCCCAGGCGGCGAAGATCGCCGGCGCGGAGCTGCCGGCGCTGACCCACGTGGTGCTCTTCGACGGCGAGCCGGACCCGGCCGCCGCGGTCCCGCAGCTCACCCTGGCCGAGTTGGAGGAGCGGGGCGGGCAGGCCCTGGCCAACGAGCCGGATCTGATCGACATGCTGGTCGCCGGCATCGGCCCGGACCACCTGGCCACCCTGATCTACACCTCGGGCACCACCGGCCGGCCGAAGGGCGTCGAGCTGCTGCACGGCGGCTGGTGCTGGGAGGGCGTGGCGCAGGCCGAGCTGGACCTGCTACGCGAGGACGACCTCCAGTACCTCTGGCTGCCGCTGTCGCACTCGTTCGGCAAGACGCTGCTCTGCGGCGTCACCCACCTCGGGCTACCCACGTACGTCGACGGTCGGGTGGACAAGCTGGTCGAGCTGCTCGCCGTGGTCCGGCCGACGCTGATGTGCGGCGCCCCCCGGGTCTTCGAGAAGGTCTACAACAAGGCGGTCACCACGGCCCAGGACGCCGGCGGCGCGAAGGCGAAGATCTTCGGCTGGGGCGTCGCGGTGGGCAAGGAGAAGGTCGCCCTGGAGCAGGCCGGCCGGCCACTGCCGATCGGGCTGAGGCTGCGGTACGCGGTGGCCGAGAAGCTGGTCTTCAGCAAGCTCCAGGCCCGGCTCGGCGGCCGGATCCGGGTGCTGGTCTCCGGCGCGGCGCCGCTCAGCCAGGAGATCGCCACCTTCTTCGCCGCCGCCAACCTGCCCATCTCCGAGGGGTACGGCCTCACCGAGACCAGCGCCGGCAACTTCGTCAACCCGCCCGACGGACTGCGCATCGGCACCGTGGGCCGGGCGATGGGCGACCTGGAGTGCCGGATCGACACCGACGGCGAAATCCTGGTCCGCGGTCGGCCGGTGATGCGCGGATACCACAACCTGCCCGAGGAGACCGCCGCCGCGTTCACCGAGGACGGCTTCTTCCGTACCGGGGACATCGGCAGCCTCGACGACGACGGCTACCTACGGATCACCGACCGGAAGAAGGACCTGGTCAAGACCTCGGGCGGGAAGTACATCGCGCCGTCGCACATCGAGGGCATGTTCAAGGCGATCTGCCCGTACACCTCGCAGGCGGTGGTCGTCGGGCAGGCCCGCAACTACTGCACCATGCTGGTCACCCTCGACCCGGACGCGATCCGGGGCTGGGCGGCCGGCGGCCCCCTCGACGGCCGCGACTACGCCGACATCGTCACCTCGCCGGAGGTGCGGGCGATGGTCGAGGGCTACGTGGCGGAGCTCAACGCCAGGCTCAACCGCTGGGAGACGATCAAGAAAGTGGCGGTCCTCCCCCGCGATCTCACCATCGAGGACGGCGAGATCACCCCGTCGCTGAAGATCAGGCGCCGGAGCGTGGAGAGCAACTTCGCCACCGAGATCGAGCAGATGTACGCGGGCACCCTCGCCGAGCTGTAGCTCCGACAACTCCAGCTCGGCGCGTCTGGCGCCGCGCCGCGACCTGGAGCCGTCGTCCGACAACTCCAGCTCGGCGCGTCTGGCGCCGCGCCGCGACCGTCGTCCCGCGCCCGGCGGCGGCCGTGCCCCTCCGTCCCGGGGCACGGCCGCCGCCGCTTCCGGCGCCGGTCACAGGTGCTGCCGTCGCCACCGGCTCTGCTCCTCCTCGATGGCGACCTGCTCGTCCAGCGCGAGCTGCCTGATCCGCCGCCGCCGGCCGTCCTCCCGCATCGTCTCCACGGCGGTGCCCGCGACGCAGAGCACCGCCAGCACCACCACCGCCAACAGCTCCGGCAGCCGGGCCGCCCCCGGCGCGACCAGGACGATCGCCGCCACCGCCCCCAGCAGCGGCCAGCGCACGCTGCGCAGCACCAGCAGCGCGCAGGCCGCGAGACTGAGCAGGAAGAGGCCGACACCGCCGTAGAGGACGGTGATCCAGAAGGCGCCGAGCGCTTCCCCCCAGGCCGGTGTCCCGGGTGCCGCCGCCTCGGCGAGCATGTCCTTGACCCCGAGCGCGAAGAAGATGATCCCGGCGATCATCGGCATGTGCAGGTAGGTGTACGCGTTGCGGGCCAGCCGGGCCCGGGCGCCCGGCTCCCGGGTGCGGTGCAGCGTCTGCTCCGCGCCGAGGGAGAAGGTGTCGAAGTACGCCCACCAGAGCGCGGCGGCGATCGCGACACCGAGCACGGCGGCGGTGATCACCGGGCCGGTCAGTGGCAGGGCGCTGATGGACTTCGCACCGAGACCGAGCGCGATGATCGACTCGCCGAGCGCGATCAGGATCATCAGGGCGTGGCGTTCCGCCCAGTGCCCGGCGGAGATCACCGCCCAGTACGAGCTGCCCAGCGCGACCCCCGCCCCGTACTCCACCAGCACCGCCGCCGTCCAGAGGCCGAGCTGGAGCACCACCGCCACGGTACGGTCGCCGAGCCGCGGCGGCACCTGCCCGGCGGTGAGCAGCAGCACCGTGGCGATCACCGGCAGCGCGGCGAGCAGCAGCCAGCGCCGGAACGCGGCCGGGTCGGTCCGGGCCACCCAGCCGAAGATCGCCAGCTGCGCGGCCCGGACCAGGAAGTAGCAGACGGCGAAGACGATCGGCCCGTTCAGCCCGCCGGGCTGGTCGACGAACGCCCCCGGGATGCTCAGCACCAGCAGGAAGGCGGAGGCCACGGTGACGAAGCCGACCAGCGGCAGCACGCCCTGGTCGGCGCGGACCATGTTGCCGAGTCCGGCGAACCCGGTCCAGCACCACCAGAGCAGCGCCAGCACCAGCAGCGCCCGGAACAGGTTGCCCCAGGAGGGATGCTCCACGGTCAGGCTGGTGACGTTGAGGAACGCGAAAACGAAGACCAGGTCGTAGAAGAGTTCCAACCGGGTCGTCCGGGACCCCGGCGCGCCCGGCCGGACCGCACTCGCCCACCGGCTGCCGCCACCATTCCCCACCTGCGCAGTCTCCCAGCCGGCCCGGCCCGGCGAGCGCGATCCGGGCAGCTCGGCGTAGCCGGTCAGGCGATGACGGACGGCTCCCGCCACTGCGAGCGGCCGGCCCGGTCCAGGTCGTAGCGGACCGCGGCGAGCCGGCCGACCGCCTCCACCAGGTCGGCGGCGGGCAACGTGAAGGGCAGCCGCAGGAACCGTTCGAGGGTGCCGTCCAGGCCGAACCGGGGTCCGGGCGCCAGGCGTACGCCGACCTCCTCGGCCGCCCGGGCCAGGGCGCTGGAGATCGGACCGTCCAGCTCGGCCCAGAGCGTGACCCCGCCGCGCGGCACCGCGAACCGCCAGTCGGGCAACCGCTCGGCCAACGCCCCGACCAACGCGTCCCGCTGGGCGACGAGCTGGTTCCGCCGCGCGGTCACGATGCTCGTCGCCTCGGCCAGCAGGTGCACCGCGACGAGTTGGTCGAGCACCGGACTGGCCATGTCGACGCCGACCCGCGCGGCGGCCAGCCGCTGCACCTGCGGGGCGGACGCCCGGACCCAGCCGATCCGCAGCCCACCCCAGTACGGCTTGCTCATCCCGCCGATGCTGATCACCCGCGAGTGCCGGTCGAACAGGGCGACCGGCGGCGGCAGCGGGGCCCCGTCCAACGGCAGGTCCACGAAGGACTCGTCGATGACCAGGTCAGTCCCGGCGGCGTGCGCGACGCCGACGAGCCGCTCGCGCAGCTCGGCCGCCATCAGGTGGCCGGTCGGGTTCTGGAACTCGGGAATCAGGTACGCCAGCTTCGGCCGGGTCTGCCGGATGCTGCCCAGCAGCAGGTCGGCGTCCCAGCCGGCGCCGTCGGTGGCCAGGCCGTGGGTGGTGATCCGGGCGCGGCGGGCGGAGAGCGCGGCGAGGGCGTTGGGATAGGTCGGGGACTCCACCAGCACCGCGCCGCCGGGCGACAGGGCAAGCCGCAGCACGAGGTCCAGCGCATGCTGGGTGCCGCTGGTGACCATGATCTGCTCGGGGCTGGTCGGCAGCCCCCGCCCGGTGTACGCGTGGGCCACCGCCTCGCGCAGCTCGATGATGCCGGTCGGGTGGTACCCGGCCCCACCGAGGTAGCGCGGCAGATCCTCGGTGGCGGCCCGGGCGGCGGCCACGAGCTGCGGCGGCGCGGCGAGCGCGGCCACCCCGAGGTCGATCATGTCCCGGTCGTCGAGCGGGGTCCAGAGCCCGGTGCTGGCGACCCGGTGGGTGCCGGGCAGCATGGTCCAGCTCCCGGCGCCCCGGCGGCTGGCCAGGTGGCCGCTGTCCCGCAGCTCCCGGTACGCGGCGGTGACCGTGGTCCGGCTGATCCGCAGCGCCTCCGCCAGCTCCCGCTCGGCCGGCAGGCGTACCCCGAGGGCGAGCCGGCCGTCGGCGAGCAGGCCGCGCACGGCGGCGGCGAGCGCGGCGTAGTCGGGGCTGCGCCGCCGGCCGGGCAACGCGTGCCACTGACCGAGCAGCCGAGCCAATTGGATGCCACGCACCTGAGTAGTCATGGCCACCCCTCCGCAATTGGCTCTATCATCGGCAGGATTGGACCCTAGAGTGGCACGCATGGCTGCGATTGGCAATCTCCGGTACCGGCCGACCCGCCGGCTGACCCAGCTCTACGTCGGGCTCACCCTCTACGGCGTCAGCATGGCGTTGATGATCCGGTCCGGCCTCGGCCTCGACCCGTGGGACGTGTTCCACCAGGGCCTCGCCCGGCAGACCGGGCTCTCGTTCGGCACGGTCACCATCGCGGTCGGCGCCATCGTGCTGCTGCTCTGGATCCCGCTGCGACAACGCCCCGGCCTCGGCACGGTCAGCAACGTCGTGGTGATCGGCCTCGTGGTGGACGCCACCCTGGCCCTGCTGCCACCCGTCGGCGGGCTGCCGGCGCGAATCGGCACGCTGGCCGTCGGGATCATCGCCAACGGCGCGGCCACCGGGCTCTACCTGGGCGCGGCGCTCGGCCCCGGCCCGCGCGACGGTCTGATGACCGGGTACGTGGCCCGCCGCCCCGGCCGGTCGATCCGGCTGGTCCGGACCGTCATCGAGGTCACGGTGCTGGCGCTCGGCTGGCTGCTCGGTGGCAAGGTCGGCATCGGCACCGTCGCGTACGCGCTCGCCATCGGGCCGCTCGCCCAGCTGTTCATCCCGCTCTTCGCGCTGCCGGCGCAGCCGGTCGGGTCCACCGTGGAGCCGACGATCGGCCGCGCGCCCGGGCCGGCCGGCGAGGCGGCGTGACCCCCGTTCGGCTACGTACCGTAGCCCCGGCGGTGCCGACGGCCAGGAAATGGGACGGCCGGCACGTCGATGAGCTGCGCTGACACGGTTCGACGAAACCGGGTGTTTCCTCCGCCGTCGACGCCGGGCAGAATTCCCACATGGGGGAGAACGGATGGCGTAGGACCGACGCCTGGATCTTCGTCGCACTGGTGATCGCGAGCGGTGCCGGCCGGCACCGCCGGTCGGCCGCCACGCGCCGGCCGGAGGGCGTCCGCCTCGCCGACGTCCTCTCCACCGCCGACCACCTCAACCGGTCCATTCCCGAACGGCACGAGGTGGAGGGCGCGGTCCGCCGGCTGGCCGGCGCCGGTCTGGTCAGCGTCTCCGACGGCTGGTTCCGGATCACACCGGACGGTGAACGGCTGTGGCGCACCCGGCCGAGCGCCGGGGTGGGGACCACTGTGGACACCGTCCAGGGCGTGCTGACCCGCCGGCACGCGCCGGGCCAGTCCGACTGGCACCTCGACGCGGACGACCACGCCGCCGCGGTCCAGGAGTACGCGGTCCGCTCGATCCCGATGCCGCGCCGCTCCCCCGAGGGCCACTCCGGCCGGGCCTGACCTCGGGCTGGCACCACCAGATCGGCGGTCCCGCGGTGTCCGGGCCGGCACGACACCACCACGTCGCCGATCCGATCACGGCGGGACCGGGGCCGGGGTCGCCCGACGGAACGGGTCAGCGCACCGGGTGGCCCGCGCCGCGCAGCGCGTCCTTGACCTCGCCGACGGTCAGCTCGCCGAAGTGGAAGACGCTCGCCGCGAGCACCGCGTCGGCGCCCGCGCCGATCGCCGGCGGGAAGTGCGCCACCGCGCCGGCACCACCACTGGAGATCACCGGCACCTCGACGACCTCCCGGACCGCCTGGATCAGCGGAAGGTCGAAGCCCGCCTTGGTGCCGTCGGCGTCCATCGAGTTGAGCAGGATCTCCCCCGCGCCCAGCTCGGCGCCGCGCCGGGCCCACTCGACCGCGTCGATGCCGGTGCCCCGGCGACCGCCGTGGGTGGTCACCTCGAAACCGCTCGGCGTGGTGCCGCCCGGCGCCCGGCGTACGTCGAGGGAGAGCACCAGCACCTGCCGGCCGAACCGGTCGGCGATCTCGGCGATCAACTCCGGCCGGGCGATCGCGGCGGTGTTCACCCCGACCTTGTCCGCGCCCGCCCGCAGCAGGGTGTCGACGTCGGCGACCGCCCGTACGCCACCGCCGACGGTGAGCGGGATGAAGACCGACTCGGCGGTGCGCCGGACCACGTCGAGCATGGTCCCCCGATCGCTGGACGAGGCGGTGACGTCGAGGAAGGTCAGCTCGTCCGCGCCGGCCCGGTCGTACGCCGCGGCCAGCTCCACCGGGTCACCGGCGTCGCGCAGGTCGAGGAAGTTGACCCCCTTGACCACCCGCCCGGCGTCCACGTCCAGACACGGGATCACCCGTACCGCCACCGTCATGCCGCGAGCCTATCCAACCCGTCCCGCCCGGCGGCCGGCCCGAGCGGGCCGACCGCCCGGAACGAGTCCCGCGTCACAGGCGGCTGGCGGATCAGCGGCCGGGGAGGTACGCCTCCAACTCGACCTCCACCAGGTGATCCGGGTCGATCAGCCCGGCCACGACCACCATCGTCGCCACCGGGCGGACCGCCCCGAACACGGCGTGGTGCGCCCGGCCCACCTCGTCGGCGTGGCTCCGGTCGGTCACGTACATCCGGGTTCGGACCACGTCGGCCGGCCCCGCGCCCACGTCGGCCAGCGCGGCCAGGCCGATCCGCAACGCCTCGGCGGTCTGCGCCGCCGCGTCCCCGACGTGCACCACCCGCCCGTCGACCGTGGCGGTGCAGCCGGCGGTGATCGCCAGGCGCCCGGCCCGGACCACCCGCGAGTAGCCGTACGCGGCCTCCCAAGGGCCGCCCGAGCCGAGCCGGGTGACGGCCGTCACCCGGCGGCCCGCAGCGTGGCGAGGGCCTCGGCCACGGTGAACGCCCCGGCGTAGAGCGCCTTGCCGGCGATCACGCCCTCCACGCCCACCGGCTCCAGGGTGGCCAGGGCGCGCAGGTCGTCCAACGTGGAGACGCCCCCGGAGGCGATCACCGGGGCGTCGGTGCGGGCGCAGACCTCGCGCAGCAGGTCCAGGTTCGGCCCGCGCATGGTGCCGTCCTTGGTGATGTCGGTGACCACGTACCGGGCGGCACCGGCCTTGTCCAGCCGCTCCAGCACCTCGTACAGGTCACCGCCCTCGCGGGTCCAGCCCCGGGCGGCGAGGGTACGGCCGCGCACGTCCAGCCCGATCGCCACCCGGTCGCCGTACTCGCCGCAGATCCGGTCGCACCACTGCGGGTCCTCCAGCGCGGCGGTGCCGATGTTGACCCGGGCCGCCCCGGTCGCGAGGGCGGCCCGCAGCGACGCGTCGTCCCGGATCCCGCCGGAGAGCTCCACCTTGACGTCCAGCTTCCCCACCACCTCGGCGAGCAGCTCGGCGTTGGCGCCCCGGCCGAAGGCGGCGTCCAGGTCGACCAGGTGGATCCACTCCGCGCCGTCGGCCTGCCAGGCGAGGGCCGCCTCCAGCGGGTCGCCGTACGCGGTCTCGCTGCCGGCGGCGCCCTGCACGAGCCGGACGGCCTGACCGTCGGCGACGTCCACGGCGGGCAACAGGGTGAGGCTCAAGCTCTTCTCCTCGTCTCAGGTACGGCGGTCCAGGGCGATCACCACGATCGCCGGCAGGACCAGCAGCAACAACACGACCAGCGCCAGCCGCAGCGCCAGGTCGTCGACAAAACTCCAGATGCCGGCCAGCGCCAGCCCGGTGAGCAGCACGATCGCGGCGCGCTCGCCCCGGGTGTGCCGGGCCAGCCGGCCGGTACGGCCGCGCCGCAGCGTCGGGGTCAGCCGGCGTACCACGGCCCGCCGCCACTCCCGGCGGGCCACCCGCCGCCGGCGGACGGCGCGTTCGGCCGCCAGCTGGGCCTCACGGGCCTCCCGGCGGCGGGCCCGCTCCTTGCTCACCGAGCCACCACGCCCGCGCCGAGCGCGGTCCCGCCGGTCACCGTGCCTCCCGACCGGGTGGCTCTCCCGGCGCTCACAGCGTCGCCAACCAGTTGCGCAGCAGGATCGCGCCGGTGTCGGCCGACTTCTCCGGGTGGAACTGGGTCGCCGACAGCGGACCCCGCTCCACGGCGGCGACGAACTCGGTCCCGTGCGTCGTGGTGGTCACCGCCGCCCCGGCCGCGGCCAGCCCGGTCGGGTCGGTCACCCCGTAGGAGTGGACGAAGTAGAACCGGGCGTCGGCCGGCAGCCCGGCGAGGAGCACCGAGCCCCGCGGCGGGTGGACCGTGTTCCAGCCCATGTGCGGCAACCGCTCGGCGGGCAGCCGGGTCACCCCGCCGGGCAGCAGCCCGAGCCCCTTGGTGACCACGCCGTGCTCGTCGCCGTGCTCGAAGAGCACCTGCATCCCCACGCAGATGCCGAGCACCGGACGGCCGGCGCCCACCCGCTCGGCGATGACCGGGCCGGCGCCCAGCGCCTCGATCCCGGCCATGCAGGCCGCGAACGCGCCGACGCCCGGCACCACCAGGCCCTCCGCCTCGGCGGCGGCGGTCAGGTCGTCGGTCACGGTGACGTCCGCGCCGGCCCGCTCCAGCGCGCGCTCGGCCGAGCGCAGGTTCCCCGAGCCGTAGTCGAGCACCACGATCCGCTTGCCCATCACGCCTCCCCGGGTAGCAGCCAGAGCAGCCCACCGGCGGTGGCCAGCGCGGCGAGCAGCCCGGTGATCACCACAGCAGCGCGCGACGCCCCCTGGCGGTAGAGCGACCACGTCCCGCCGACCAGCACCCCGGCCAGGATCAGCAGCAGCGTCGGCAGTACCGCCTTCATCACAACGCACCCTTCGTGCTGGGAATCGCGCCCCGCGCCCGCGGGTCGATCGCGGTGGCCTCGCGCAGCGCCCGGGACACCGCCTTGAACTGGGCCTCGACGACGTGGTGGGCGTCCGGGTGGCCACCGGGACGGGCCGCCCGCAGCACGTCGACGTGCAGGGTGATCCGGGCGGCCTGGCCGAACGACTCCCAGATGTGCCGGGTCATGCTGGTCGGATAGACCGGCCCGATGTACGGCGCGAGCGCCGGCTCGTCGTGCACCACGTACGGCCGCCCGGAGAGGTCGACCGCGGCCCGGACCAGGACCTCGTCCATCGGGACGGTGGCCGAGCCGTACCGCCGGATGCCGGCCTTGTCGCCCAGCGCCTGGTCGAACGCGGCGCCCAGGGCGAGCGCGGTGTCCTCCATGGTGTGGTGGGCGTCGATCTCCAGGTCACCGACGGTGTGCACGGTGAGGTCGAAGCCGCCGTGCCGGGCGATCTGGTTGAGCATGTGGTCGTAGAAGCCGACGCCGGTCTCGATGTCGGCCTTGCCGGTGCCGTCCAGGTCGATCTCGACGAGGACCTTGGTCTCCTTGGTGACCCGCTCGATCCGGGCGGTGCGACTCATTGCCTGCCTTTCGATCGCGGCTGCGGGCCTCGTCCGCCGCACTCCACGCGCGCTCACGAGAGCTTCTCCACGGCGGCGAGGAAGGCGTCGGTCTCGGCGGGGGTGCCGGCGGTGACCCGCAGCCAGCCGGGCAGGCCGACGTCGCGGACCAGAACGCCGGCATCGAGCAGGGTGCGCCAGGCGGTGGCCTGGTCGCCGCCGACGGAGAAGAGCACGAAGTTGGCGTCGCTGTCGGCGACCCGGTGGCCCCGGGCGCGCAGCTCCGCCACGATCCGGTCGCGCTGCGCCATGATCGCGGCGACCGTGCCGAGCAGGGCGTCGCGGTGCGCGAGGGCCGCGCGGGCGGCGGCCTGGGTGAGCGCGGAGAGATGGTACGGCAGCCGCACGAGCTGCACCGCCCGCACCACCGCCGGATCGGCGGCCAGGTAGCCGAGCCGCCCGCCGGCGAAGCCGAACGCCTTGCTCATCGTCCGGGTGACCACCAGCCGGGGGTGGCCGGGCAGCACGGCGAGCGCGCTGACCGTGCCGGGCCGGGCGAACTCGGCGTACGCCTCGTCCACGATCACCATGCCGGGCGCCTCGTCGAGCACGGCGGCGACCACGGCCGGGTCGAGCGCGGTGCCGGTCGGGTTGTTCGGCGAGCAGAGGAAGACCACGTCGGGCCGGTGCGCCCGGACCTGGGCGACCGCCTCGTCGGCGGTGAGACCGAAGTCGACGCCCCGCTCGGCCGGGACCCAGCCGGTGCCGGTGCCGAGCGCCAGCAGCGGGTGCATCGAGTACGCCGGGGTGAAGCCGAGCGCGGTGCGCCCCGGACCGCCGAACGCCTGGAGCAGCTGCTGCTGGATCTCGTTGGAGCCGTTGGCCGCCCAGACCTGGTCGACGGTGAGCCCGTGGCCGAGGTACGCCGCCAGGTCGGCGCGGAGCGCCACCGCGTCCCGGTCCGGGTAGCGGTTGAGGTCGCGCAGCTCGGCCGCGAGGGCCTTGGCGATCGCGTCCACCACCGGCTCGGGCACCGGGTAGGAGTTCTCGTTGGTGTTCAGCCGGACCGGCACGTCGAGCTGCGGCGCCCCGTACGGGGTGAGCCCGCGCAGGTCGTCCCGGATCGGCAGGTCGTCGAGGGTCGTCACGCGATCTCTCCCGCGAAACGGACGCTGACCGCCTGGCCGTGCGCCGGCAGGTCCTCGACGCCGGCCAGGGTGACCACGTGCGGGGCGACCTCGCGCAGCGCGTCCTGGGTGTATTCGACCAGGTGGATGCCGCGCAGGAAGGACTGCACGGAGAGCCCGGAGGAGTGCCGGGCGCAGCCGCCGGTGGGCAGCACGTGGTTGGAGCCGGCGCAGTAGTCGCCGAGCGACACCGGCGACCAGGCGCCGACGAAGATCGCCCCGGCGTTGCGTACCCGCATCGCCCAGTCGCGGGCGTGCTCGGTCTGGATCTCCAGGTGCTCGGCCGCGTACGCGTCGACCACCCGCAGGCCCGCCTCGAGGTCGTCGACGAGGACGACGCCGCTCTGCTCGCCGCGCAGCGCGGTGGTGATCCGCTCGGCGTGCTTGGCCGCCGGCACCTGCCGGGCCAGCTCCGCGTCGACCGCGTCGGCGAGCGCCACCGACGGGGTGACCAGCACGCTGGCGGCGAGCGGGTCGTGCTCGGCCTGGCTGATCAGGTCGGCGGCGACGTGCGCCGGGTCGGCGGTGTCGTCGGCGAGGATGGCGATCTCGGTGGGGCCGGCCTCGGCGTCGATGCCGACCACCCCGCGCAGCAGCCGCTTCGCGGCGGTGACCCAGATGTTGCCCGGCCCGGTGACCAGGTCGACCGGCGCGCAGCGCTCGGCCCCGTCCGGGTCGACGGTCGCGCCGTACGCCAGCATGGCCACCGCCTGGGCGCCGCCGACCGCGTAGACCTCGTCGACGCCGAGCAGCGCGCAGGCGGCCAGGACCCGCTGGTCGGGCAGGCCGCCGTTGTCCTGCTGGGGCGGGCTGACCACCACCAGCGAACGGACGCCGGCCGCCTGGGCGGGGACCACGTTCATCACCACGGTCGACGGGTACATGGCCAGGCCGCCGGGGACGTAGAGGCCGACCCGGTCGACCGGCACCCAGCGCTCGGTCACCGTGCCGCCCGGCACCACCTGGGTGGTGTGGTCGGCGCGGCGCTGGTCGGCGTGCACCCGCCGGGCCCGGCTGATCGACTCCAGCAGCGCGGCGCGGACCTGCGGGTCGAGCGTCCCCTCGGCGGCGCGGATCGTCTCCACCGGCACCCGCAGGCGCTCCGGGGACACGCCGTCGAACCGTTCGCTCGCCTCCCGGATCGCCCGGTAGCCATGCTCCCGGACCGCCTCCACCAGCGGACGGATCCGCTCGACGGCCACCGACACGTCGAGCTGGGCACGGGGCAGCAGGCGGCGCGGGTCGTGGGTCGCGCCGCGCAGGTCGATCCGAGTCAACACCCCTGCGAGTCTAGGCGGGCCGGCGCCGGGCCGACCGGCGCCGCCCGCACGGCGGGACGGTGAGCCGGGACACGCCGCCCCGGCGCGGTCGGGCTACGCTCAACCGCGTGACCGCACGGCTGCCGGTGTTTCCGCTCGGGACGGTCCTCTTCCCCGGGCTGGTCCTCCCCCTGCACATCTTCGAGGAGCGCTACCGGGCACTGGTGCGCCACCTGGTCGGGCTGCCGGAGGGCGCGCCCCGGGAGTTCGGGGTGGTGGCGATCCAGGCCGGCTGGGAGGTGGCCCTCGGCGCGGAGCGGGCCGGACGCGAGGTGACCCTGCACGAGGTGGGCTGCACCGCCGAGCTGCGGCAGGTCACCGAGCTGGCCGACGGCGGCTTCGACATCGTCACGGTGGGCCGGCGGCGGTTCCGCATCGCCGGAGTCGACGAGGCCGCCGCGCCGTACCTGACCGCCGAGGTGGAGTGGCTGCCCGAACCGGCCGGCACCGACGAGGTCGCCGACCTGCTCGCCGCCCGGGTGATCTCGGTCTTCCGGCAGTACCTGGGCCTGGTCCGGCCGGATCCGCAGGAGATCTCCGAGCAGCTCCCGGAGGATCCCACCGTGCTGTCGCACCTGGTCGCCGCCACCGCCGCGCTGACCGTCGCCGACCGGCAGCGCCTGCTCGCCATCGACGACACCGCGGCCCGGCTCCGGGCCGAGCTGCGGCTGCTCAACCGGGAGACGGCGCTGCTGCGCCACGTCCGGGCGGTCCCGGTCCCGCTCAACGAGCTGGCGGGTCCTCCGACGCCGAACTGAGCTCGGGGCCGACCGGTGGCCAGCCGCCGTCGTCGTCGGGCTCCGGACGCAGCGACGGCCACCGCGACCAGCCGGCCAGCAGGGTGTACGCCACGGCCACGCCGAACGCGGGCAGCAGCAGGTTGCCGTACGGCACCGGCAGCACGTGCAGATACCAGTCCACGCCGCCGGCCCGCAGGTCGGCCGGCTTGGTGAAGGCGGCCCCGTCCGGCGCGGTCTCCAGCAGCCGGTGGTAGGTGCCCAGCCCGACCCGGCGGCCGAGCTGCCAGGCCACCAGGGCCGCGCCGAGGCCGCCCAGGGCCCCGGCGAGCAGGCCCACCGGGCCGCGTCGGCGGCGCAGCAGGAACCACAGCGCGATCGCGGCGAGCACGCCGAAGCCGAGCCCGAGCAGGCTGAACCAGCCGTCGGCGGCGATCGGCTGTTCCGGCTGCGACGTGGCGTAGATGGCACCCTCGGCGGTCTTCCGCACCGGGGTGCCCGGCGCCACTGCCGCCCAGAGCAGCCCCAGTGGCGCACCCAGCCCGGTCAGCACGAGGGCCACGCCGAGCGTGATCCAGAGCGGCCGGCCCCGACCGGCGGCGGTGGACGGCTCACCGGGTGCCGCCCAGACGACGCCGGGAGGCCCGGCGAGCGGGTCCAGCCCGGGATGCCCGGCAAGTGGGTCCGCGCCGGGCGCGGGGACCGGGGTCCCGGCGGGCGCCGGCAGGCCGGCCGGCCATCCGGGGAGGTCGCCCGTGGCCGGCGACCCGTCGGTGGCCGGGTGGTCGGGGCCCGACGCGGGACGGTAGCCGCCCGCCGGACCGCCGGACAGGCGGTCGGCGGGGCCGGGACGGTCGGCGTCCCGCTCGGGATCAGGGGTGTCCGGACTCACCCGGTGATCCTCTCAGGCGGCGGCCCGGCGTGGGGCGGCGGTCAACGGGTGAACGGCTCCAGCATCACCGCGGCGGCCTTGAGCCAGGCATGCCGGGTCTCCGCCTGGAGCTGGTGGTACTCGATCGAGGAGCCGGTCTCCAGCGCCGGGTCGTAGGGCACCACGGCGACCGCCCGGGTCCGGGTGGCGAAGTGCCGCTCCAGGTCGTCCTGCAACGTGCTGCGCCCCGGCGTCGGGCAGGAGATCAGGGTCACCGCGTTGTCGGCCAGCTCGCCCATGCCCACCTCGTGCAGCAGGTCGAGCATCCAGTCCGCGCTGAACGCCGCGTCCTCGCGCGGCACGGTGGTCACCACGAGCTGGTCGGCGGCCTGCATGACGGTACGCCAGTTCGGGCTCTCCACGTTGTTGCCGGTGTCCACGCAGACCACCTCGTGGGTACGCCGCAGCAGCTCCAGCACCCGCTTGACGGTGAACTGGTCCAGCCGCTGGGCGAACCGGGGGCTCTCCTCGCCGGCCAGCACGTCGTACGAGCCGTCGGAGGCGTGCCGCAGGTAGTCGTCGAGGTGCTCCAGCAGGGTGTTGCCCTCCAGGATCTCGATCTGGGCGAGATCGTGGATCAGGTGCCGGATGGTGCGGGCGTGCCGGGCGCTGCCGGCCCGCAGCCCGAGGGTGCCGCGCAGCTCGTTGTCGTCCCAGGCGAGCACCCCGCGCCCGCGTACGCTGCCCACGGTCGCGGCGGCGAGCACGGTGGCGGTGGTCTTGTGCACCCCGCCCTTCGGGTTGGCGAAGGCGACCACCCGGGGGCCGCCCAGCTCGCGTCGGAGCACCCCGGTGGCCCGCTCCAGCCCGTTGTCCGGCTCCGGGGCGCGCCACTCGACCCGGGCCCGCTCGACCCGCGCCGGGTAGCCGTCGGCGGCCGGCGGGGCCGGGTACGTCGGCGCGGGCGGGGCCGGATAGCCGTCGGCGGCCGGCGGGGCCAGCTCCGCGGGCTGGTGGTCCTCCGGGCGGTAGCGGCCCCGGTCCAGCAGCGCGTACCGGGACTCGGGCGGGGACGGGTCGGCCCGGTGGCCGTTGTCGAGCAGCGCGTACCGGGAATCCACGGAGGCGGTGCCCCGACCGCGCGCCGGCTCGGGGTCGGCCCGGTACGTCGGCTCGGCCCGCCACGACGGCTCGCCGCGCTGTTCCGGCTCGGTGCGGTACGTCGGCGCCCCCTGGTACGGCGGCTCGGCGCCGTAGCCCGGGTCGGCCCGGTAGGCCGGCTCCACCCGGTAGGTCGCCTCGGCGCGGTAGGGCGGCTCGGCGCCGTACCCGGGCTCGGCGGGTGGCCCCACGGGCTGGGCCCGGCCGGTCCACCCGGTGCCGCCGCCACGCCGGGGCATCGGCTCGGGGGGCTGCGGTGGGTACTCCTCGGCGCGGCGGTCCGTCTCGGCGTGTTGCTCCACGCCGCGACCGCCGAGCCGGGCCCGGTCGAGCAGCGCCCGCCATCGCGGTGCCGGCTCAGCCTGCCGACCCCAGCCGGTCTCGCTGCCGTCCACGGCTCCGCCCCTCCCCAGCACCATCGATCATTGCCTGACAGGCTACGAACGAAACCCTATTCGGACCACACCCTGCTTCGCACATCCCCCGGGTGTTCCTGCCCACCACCGGTCCGGCCGGCGACCGGTCGACGAACGTGTCTCAGGAGGTGGGGGCGGGGTTCGGAGGTCCCGCACCGGTCGGCGAGCGGCCGGAGGACGGTGAGGACCCGCTCACCGTCGGTGCGGCTTCCGACGAATCGCCCGGTTCCGGGTCGGCCAGTCCGGTGTCGGCCGGTGGCCGGACGACGTCCTGCTGCTCGGGCAGCGGCGGGGTGAACACCGTACGGTCCAGCCGCCGCACCTCCGGCGCGGCGTCGACCACCCGTACGCCGGGGTGGTCGGCCAGGGCCCGCAGCGCGTCCGGGCTGTCCCGGACCACGGCGGCGTACACGCAGGCGCAGCCCGACCGGTACGCGTCCGCCTCCCGGGCCGAGACCGCCGCGCCCGTGTCGTACACCCGACGCAGTTCGGCGTCGGCGGTGGCCGCCGGGGCGGCGGCGCGGGCCCGGTAGTCGGCGGCCTCCCGGTCCTTGCGGGTGGCCACCTCGACCATCCCGGCGACCACGTCGTCGGGCAGGCGCATCGCGGCGATCCGGACGATCTCGGTCTGCCGGTCGGGCAGCGGCAGCCGGGCGACCACCTCGGCGACCGGGGTGCCGCCCAGCGTCTCGGCCAACCGGGCCGGCGTCAGGTACGCCGCGAACGAGACCAGGGCCCAGTCGCCCGGACCCGGGGTGGCCGGTGCGGCCAGGGCGGTCAGCTCGGCGGCGGCCCGGCGCCGGTAGTCCGGGATCGAGTCGCCGTCCGCCACACCGACCCGGGTGACCTCGCCGACCGTGCGGTCCGCGACCGGCTCGCGCCGGCGCTCCCAGAGCCCGGCGGCCAGTACCGCCAGCGCGCAGGCCAGCGCGATCCAGGTGAGCGGGCCGGACCGCGACGGTCGGCGCCGGGACGGGCGCGGCGACACGTCGGCGGACACGGTGCTGCTTCCCCTCGTCGGGCGGTGGGCGGTTCGGGTACGGGACGGGTCAGTCGCGGAGGATCTCCAGCGCCCGGGCCAGGTCGTCCGGGTAGTCGCTGACGAAGGTGACCTCCACGCCGGTGCGCGGGTGCAGGAAGCTCAACGAACGGGCGTGCAGCCACTGCCGGGCCAGCCCGAGCCGGGCCGAGAGCGTCGGGTCGGCGCCGTAGGTGAGGTCGCCCACGCAGGGGTGCCGCAGCGTGGAGAAGTGCACCCGGATCTGGTGGGTACGCCCGGTCTCCAGCTTCACGTCGAGCAGGCTGGCGGCCGGAAACGCCTCCAGGGTGTCGTAGTGGGTGATGCTCGGCTTGCCGCCGGAGACCACCGCCCAGCGGTAGTCGTGGTGCGGGTGCCGGTCGATCGGCGCGTCGATGGTGCCGCACAGCGGATCCGGGTGGCCCTGCACCACGGCGTGGTAGCGCTTCTCCACCTCGCGGTACTTGAAGGCCCGCTTCAGCGCGGTGTACGCCGGCTCGCTCTTGGCCACCACCATGATCCCGGTGGTGCCGACGTCGAGCCGGTGCACCACGCCCTGCCGCTCGGCGGCGCCGCTGGTGGAGATCCGGTGGCCGATGGCGGCCAGCCCGCCGATGACGGTCGGGCCGGTCCAGCCGGGGCTCGGGTGGGCGGCCACCCCGACCGGCTTGTCCACCACCACGATGTCGTCGTCGGCGTGCACCACGGTCAGCCCCGGCACGGCCTGCGGCACCACGGTCGGCGGGGCGTCCGGCGCGGGCAGCGTCACCTCCAGCCAGGAGCCGGCCTTGACCTTGTGCGAGTTGGCCCGGGCCGTGCCGTCGACCAGCGCGTCCCCGGAGTCGACCAGGGTCGCCGCGGCCGTCCGGGAGAGCCCGAAGAGCCGGGCGACGGCCTGGTCGAGCCGCATCCCGTCGAGGCCGTCCGGGACCGGCAGGGACCGGTGGTCGCCACCCGTGGCGAAGGCCGAGGTCACGCCCGCCCCCGCTGCTCGCCACCGGGGGCGGCCTCGGCGGACGTGGACGCGACGGGCTCCGCCGCCTCGGCGCCGGCCCGGCCGCCGTCGCGCTGCCGGCCGGTCAGCTCCAGCAGCACGGCCAGGATCACCCCGCACACCAGGGAGCTGTCGGCCAGGTTGAACACCGGCCACACCTGCCCGTACGGGTCGAAGAGGCTGACCATGTCGACCACGTGGCCGACGAAGTGCCCGGGCGCCCGGAAGATCCGGTCGGTCAGGTTGCCCAGCGCCCCGCCGAGCACCAGCCCGAGCGAGACGGCCCACGGCAGCGAACGCAGCCGCAGCGCCATCCAGCCGATCCAGGCGATGACCCCGAAGGTGATCAGCGGGAACACCCAGGTGTGGCCGGACCCGATGCTCCAGGCCGCGCCGCTGTTGCGGGTCAGGGTGAGGTAGACCGTGCCGCCGAGCAGCGACACCGGGCCCCGGCCGGTGAGCTCCGAGAGCGCGAGCTGCTTGGTGATCACGTCGGCGACGAGCGAGAACAGGGCGACGCCGAGGAGGACCCCGACCGCCCGGCGGCGGGGCGTGCCACGCCCGGACTCAGTGGTGCCGGACCCGGCGGGCGGTGCTGCGGTCATCTGCTCCCCATCGACGCGTTGCGACGGTGACCCTCACCGTCTGGCGGTCAAGCCGCCGGGAGCGTGCCTCAGCGTCGCTCCTCCAACTGCTTGCAGGTCACGCAGAGGGTGGCCGACGGGAACGCGGCGAGCCGCTCCACCGGGATCGGGTTCCCGCACCGCTCGCACCAACCGTACCCGCCCTCGTCGAGGCGCTCGAGAGCGCGCTCGACCTGCGTGATCCGTTCCTTGATGCTGTTGGCGAGGGAGATCTCCTGCTCCCGCTCGAACGTCTTGGTGCCGGTGTCGGCCTGGTCGTCCCCGGCCGAGTCGGTCAGCCGATCGCGCTGCAGCTCGGTGATCTCGCTCAGCGTCTGATCGTACTCGGCACTCAACTCGTCCCGCCGTGCCGCCAGGGCGGCCCGGATCTTCTCGGTCTCCGCCGCGCTGCGGGTGGCCTTCGCCACCGGCTTTCGGCCGGCGGTCCTGGTGTCGACTGGCTTCGCCATCGTCAGCTCCCTCGGCCGCGTTGCGCGGCGGTCGGCGGTGCCCGGGCAGGGGAGACCGGCACCGGTGTCCCCCGTGTACAAAACGGGCGCACGGCCACTCGGGCCGTGCACTCCGGAGGGTGGCAAGAATACGGAACGTACAGGCGTCCGACAACGTGCCGCACCGTCGCACCGCGATTCAGCCCCGAACACCCATCAATCGGGGCAAAGGGAACGCTAGCAGATCAGTCGTCCCGGTCCTCGCCGTACTCGCCAAACCAGCGGGCCAACCGACCCCGACGGCTCACCGCGCGCAGCCGCCGCTCCACCTCGTCACGTACCTCGGCGGTGGCGACGATGAGCAGGCTGTCCCCGACCTTGAGCCGGGTGCCCAGGCCGGGTACGAAGCCCGCCCCGTCGCGCAGCACCAGGGTCACCGAGGCGCCCACCGGCAGCCGCAACTCGTCCACGTGCACCCCGCCCAGCCGGGACCCCGCCGGCACCTCCAACTGGAGCAGGTCGGCCCGCATCCGTTCCAGCGGAGCCGTCTCGACCCGGATCTCGGCGGCCTCGGCCGGCGCGGTCACCCGGAGCCGGCGGGCCGCCGGAGCGAGGGTCCCGGCCTGGAGCAACGTGAAGATCACCACCAGCACGAAGACCGCGTCGAAAAGCCGGTCCGCCCCGGGCACCCGGAGCGACAGCGGGATGGTGGCCAGCACGATCGGCACCGCGCCGCGCAGCCCGGCCCAGGACAGGAAGAGCTGCTCGCGCGGGTGGAACCGGAACGGCAGCGCGGAGATCGCCACCGACAGCGGACGGGCGAGGAGCACCAGGGCCAGCCCGGTGACCATCGCCGGCAGCACCGCCTCGCCCAGCCGGCCCGGGGCGACCAGCAGGCCCAGCAGGACGAACAGGCCGATCTGGGCCAGCCAGGCCAACCCGTCGGCGAACCCGAGGATGGCCTGCCGGTGCGGCAGCCGGGCGTTGCCGAGCAGCACGCCCGCGACGTAGACGGCGAGGAAGCCCGAGGCGTGCAGCACCGAGCCGACCGCGTACGCCAGCACCGTGAAACCGACCACCGCGATCGGGTAGAGGCCGGCGGAGGGGAGCGCGGCCCGGCGCAGCGCGTACCGACCGGTGATCCCGGCGGCGACCCCGACGGCGGCACCGACACCCAGCTCGTACCCGACCAGGATGACCTCGTACCACCAGGGGTGGCCGGCCGCGGCGTCCCGGGACAGCAGCAGCACCAGGATCACCGCCGGGGCGTCGTTCATGCCCGACTCGGCCTCCAGGGTGGCCACCAGCCGAGGCGGCAGGCGCAGCCGGCGCAGGGTGGCGAAGACGGCCGCCGCGTCGGTGGAGGAGAGCACCGCGCCGTAGAGCAGCGCCAGCCGCCAGTCCAGCCCGAGCAGGAGGTGCACCACCGCACCGACGACCAGGATGCTGACCAGCACGCCGACCGTGGAGAGCGCGGTGGCCATCCCGAGCACCGGGCGCAGGGTGCTCCAGCGCGCGCTCAGCCCGCCCTCCGCGATGATCACGATGAGGGCGCAGAACCCGAGCACCCGGGTCAGCTCCACGTCGTGGAACCGGATGCCCAGCCCGGCCTCGCCGATCGCGACCCCCAGTGCGAGGTAGACCAGCAGACTCGGCACGCCGAGCCGGGTGGAGAAGCGCACCGCCCCCACCGCGACCAGCAGCACGGCCGCGCCGAGCAGCAGCGCGAGATCGAGCCCGGGGGTCATCCGCGGCCGGCCCGGGCGGTCCTCACTCGGCCGATCCGTCCCGCAGCCGACGCAGCACCTCGGGCAGCCCGGGAGCCGGGCGCTCAACCAGGAAGAGCTTGTCCCGGCTGGCCGCACCCGCCCGCAGGGAGACCCCCGCGGGCCGGACACCGAGGACGTCCGCGAGGGCCCGCCGGGCCGCCTCGGTGGCGCGACCGTCCACGGCGGGAGCGGTCACGGCGATGACCAGGGCCGGCCCGTGCGGGCCGTCGTGCCGCCCGCCGACCCGGGCACGGGAAGAGCCGGGCTTCACCCGGACGGCGACGGTGAGCGAGTCGTCCACGGCAGCCATGATCAGGCAGGCTCGGCGTCGGCGAGCAGGACGGTGGCGGGGGCGCAGCGGGCGCACGGGGTGAAGCCGAGCCCGACCGCCTCGGCGACCGGCAACGCCTCGTCGTCCCGGCCCAGCAGGTGGGGGCACTCGGGCAGGTGGAACCGGGGGTGGCCGTCGACCACCCGGACCGCGTCGTCGAGCCGGGCCAGCCGGACCAGATCGGCCGGCGACACGTGCTGCGGGGTCGGTTCGTCGTCGAACGGCTCCCCGCCGCCTGGCGAGGTGGGCGCCGGGTCGTCGCCGACGCCGTCGGACGGCTCCCGCTGGCCGGGCGGGGCGTACGGGTCGGTGGCCGACGGTTCGTTCGGGTCGGCGACCGGGGAGCCGGGCGGTTGCCGCCACCCGGACCCACCGGCACCGACCGTCGACGGGATGTGCTGAACGGGGATCTCCGGCTCGCCGGGCCGGGCCACGTACGGGGTGCCGGCCGGTTCGGTCCGGCTGCGGGGGCCGGTCACGCGGTCCGCCGTGGCCCGGTTGGCGGCCGCCTGGCGGGCAGCCGCGACGAGGGCGACGGCGGCCAGCAGGCTGGCCGCGATGGAGGTGGTCAGCAGCGGGCTGGACCCGTTGGCCAACCCGACCACCAGGAGCACGACCGCGACGAGGATGAGCAGGACACTGGCGAATATCACGACTCACCCCCGCCGCGTCGTGTCGGTCTGCGCAGTCGGCGCGGCCGTCAACCGACGGCCACCGACCGCGGGATCAGCGGCCGGACTCGAGCGAGCCGGCGCGACCGCCGCCGTAGGAGCCGGCGAGGCCGGCGGCGGCGAGCCCGTTGCTGCCCCCGGCGGCGCGGTTGCCCTCGCCGCGGTTGATCTCGACCTCGAGGCCCTGGCCGCGACCGTCGAGGTCACGCAGCTGGCTCTCCAGGTACGCCTTGAGGCGGGTGCGGTACTCGCGCTCGAACTGCTTGAGCTCCTCGATGTGCTTCTGCAGCGCGGTGCGCTTGGCGTCCAGGCCGCCCATGGCCTCCTGGTGCCGCTGGCGCGCGTCCCGCTCGAGGGCGTCGGCCTTGGCGCGGGCCTCGCGGGTGACCTCCTCGGCCTTGGCGCGGGCCTCGGAGAGCAGCGTGTCCGCCTCGCGGCGGGCGTCCGACACGTGGTCGTCGGCGGTGCGCTGGGCCATCATCAGCACCCGCAGCGCCTGCTGCTCGCCGTCGGCGGCGGAGGCAGCCGGGCCGCCCTGGGCGCGGACCTGCTCCAGCTCGGCCTGCATCGCCCGGGCCGCCTGCTCGGCGGCCGCCTTGTCGCGCTGCACCCGGTCGAGCTGGGCCTTGGCGTCGTTGAGCTCCGCCGCGAGCCGGGCGTCGCCGCCGGGGCCGGCGGGAGCGCCGCCCCGACCGCCGCGCTCCACCTGGGCGCGCAGCTCGTTGTTCTCCTCGATCAGACGGGCGAGCTCGCGCTCGACCTCGTCCAGGAAGGCGTCGACCTCCTCCTCGTCATACCCCCGCTTACCGATCGGCGGCTTTTTGAAGGCGACGTTGTGGACGTCGGCCGGGGTCAGCGGCATCGAAACTCCTCGGGTCAGTTGCGGCCGCGAAAGCGCGCTGGTCAGGCAAATGCCAGGAACAGCCGCCTAAACACGAGCTCCATCAGCACGAACAGGATAACCAGGAGCACAAGCGAGGCCAGGTCGATGCTCACGGTACCAATTCGCAGTGGTGGGATCACCCGCCTCAACGCGCGGAGGGGGGGATCAGTGACGCTCCACACCAGTTCCAGTCCGGCGGAGGCGCCCCGCCCGGGTTGCCAGCGACGGCCGTAGGCCAGCACGGCGCTGAGGACAAAACGGGCCAAAAGCACGAGCAGGAAGAAGTAGGCGATCAGGTAGAGCACCTGGAACAGGATCGACAACACGGCAGGCGACGTCCCTCGGTCGAGCGGGCTAGCTCAGGCTGAAAAAGCCGCCCTCAGCGATCTTGGCCTTGTCCTCCGCGGTGACCTGCACATTTGCCGGTGAGAGCAGGAACACCCGGTTGGTCACGCGCTCGATCGTACCGCGCAGGCCGAAGGCGAGCCCGGCGGCGAAGTCCACCAACCGGCGGGCGTCGGCCTCGTCCATCTCGGTGAGGTTGATGATCACCGGCACGCCGTCCCGGAAGTGCTCGCCGATGGTGCGGGCCTCGCGGTAGGTGGTCGGGTGCAGGGTGGTGATCTGGTAGCGCTGCTCCTCCTCGGCCACCACCGCCCGCTCCCGCGACTGCACCTGCGGCGCGAGGGCGAGGTTGTCCCGGGTGTGGTAGGTCAGCGCCCCGGAGGTCTCGCCGGCGCCGGAACGGGTGATGGACCGGACGCTGGACCGCTCGGTCCGCTCCGGGCGCTCGCGCTCACGCTCGACCTCGGCCCGGTCGGTGTCCACGGCGCGGCTCGCGGCGCGCTCGGACAGCCGGCCACGGTCGCCGAGCCGGGAACGGCTCACCGGCGGCTCCTCGGACTCCTCGTCCTCGTCGTCGGCGAACTCCTCCGCGTACCGGCTCGACCGGTAGCGCGAGTCCCGGTAGCCACCCTTGTCGTAGCCACCGTCCTCGTACGCCCGCTCGTCGTCCTCCTCGACGAGCCCGAGCCAGACCCCCGCCTTGCGCAGTGCACCCATCCCCGCGCCCTTCCGTCCGCCGTGCGGCACGCGCCCCCGTGCCGTGTCGCTTGATCACGAGTGGGCACCAAATGCCCACCGGACCGGATCGGCAATCCCCGGCAGGCGGTTCGCGGTCCGCCCACCACGGCCCCCGGGCTGCGGGAACGCCGCTCCTAACCACACTGATGTAATTTGCTTCTCTCGCGGCCAGGCTACCGCAGCGTGGGGCGCATTCCGAGCAACGCGCTCCCGACGCGGACATGTGTCGCGCCGTAGCCGATCGCGGCCTCCAGGTCGCCGCTCATCCCGGCCGAGAGCACGGTCGCCTCCGGATGCCGGTCGCGGAACCGTTGCGCCACCGCCGCCAGCCGGGCGAACGCGCGTTCCGGCTCCCAGCCCAGCGGGGCCACCGCCATCAGCCCGCCCAGTCGCAGCGCCCCGGCGCCGGCGACCGCCTCGGCCACCGGATCGAGCCCCCGGTCGGGATCCGCCGAGTCCGGCAGCGCCCCGCCCCGGGTCGGGTCCCCGTCGATGCTCACCTGCACCAGCACCTCCAGCGGCCGGTCCCGGCCGGCCGCCGCGGCGGCGGCGTCGAGCGCGGCGGCGAGCCGCCCGCTGTCGACCGACTGGACGACGTCGGCGTACCGGACCACCGACCGGGCCTTGTTGCGCTGCAACTGCCCGATGAAGTGCCAACGCGGCGTGACCCCGGCCGCCGCCACCTCGGCCGCCTTCGGCGCCGCCTCCTGGTCGCGGTTCTCCCCCACGTCGGTCACCCCGAGCCCGGCCAGGGCCACCACGTCGCCGGCCGGGTACGTCTTGGTAACCGCGACCAGGGTCACCGCGCCGCGGTCCCGGCCGGCGGCCACGCAGGCGTCGGCGATGCGCGTACGGATCCGGGCGAGCCCGGCCGCCAGCTCGGCGCGGCGGTCGGGTCGCACCGGGGCAGGTGTGTCGGTCATCGGCGCGGCTCAGGACCCGTTCTTGAGGAAGTCGGGCACGTCGACGTCGTCGAAGAGAACCCGACGCGGCGACTGCTGCGGGGTGCTCATGGTGGTCGGCGGCGTGACCGGCGTGTTCGCCTGGGCCGGCTGGTTCTGGTTGGACTTGCGGGCCGGCTCGACCGCCTTGTACGCGGGCGCGCCCCCGTCGAAGCCCGCCGCGATCACGGTCACCCGCACCTCGTCGCCGAGCGCGTCGTCGATGACCGCACCGAAGATGATGTTGGCGTCCGGGTGCGCCGCGTCGGTGACCAGCTGCGCGGCGTCGTTGATCTCGAACAGACCCAGGTCGGAGCCGCCGGCGATGGAGAGCAGCACACCGCGCGCGCCGTCCATGCTCTGCTCCAGCAGCGGGCTGGAGATGGCCGCCTCGGCCGCCTCCACGGCACGGTTCTCGCCGCGGGCGCTGCCGATGCCCATCAGCGCGCTGCCGGCGCCGCTCATCACGCTCTTGACGTCGGCGAAGTCCAGGTTGATCAGACCCGGCGTGGTGATCAGGTCGGTGATGCCCTGGACACCGGAGAGGAGCACCTGGTCGGCGGTGCGGAAGGCGTCCATCATGGAGATGTTGCGGTCGCCGAGGGCGAGCAGCCGGTCGTTCGGGATGACGATGAGGGTGTCGCACTGGTTGCGCAGCTCCTCGATGCCCGCCTCGGCCTGCACCTGGCGGCGCTTGCCCTCGAACGAGAACGGCCGGGTGACCACGCCGATGGTGAGCGCGCCGAGCTTGCGGGCGATGTTCGCCACCACCGGCGCGCCGCCGGTGCCGGTGCCGCCGCCCTCGCCGCAGGTCACGAAGACCATGTCGGCGCCCTTGAGCACCTCCTCGATCTCGTCGCGGTGGTCCTCGGCGGCGTTCTTGCCGACGTCCGGATTCGCGCCGGCGCCCAGCCCCCGGGTCAGTTCCCGGCCGACGTCGAGCTTGACGTCGGCGTCGCTCATCAGCAGCGCCTGCGCGTCGGTGTTGATCGCGATGAACTCGACGCCCTTGAGCCCAACCTCGATCATCCGGTTGACGGCGTTGACGCCGCCGCCCCCGATGCCGACGACCTTGATGACCGCCAGGTAGTTGTGCGGAGGTGTCATCTCCGGTCCTTTCCCTTCGAGATTGGCATGGGCCGACCCCACACGGCTTGGCCTGACCAGCGGTGGAGCATTGCTTTGCCCGACGAGGCCGACGACCGAAACCCTCACCCTCTACTAGAGGCTTAGAGCTATGTCAACCACTGATCTCTTCGGGGCAAGGTATGCGCCGCTGCGCGATGAGCCAAGGACCCTTCCGGCGTGTCGCCAGCCGGAGCGGGACGGCTCACTTTCCTGACCGGCGGATCATCGGAAGGTGACCACGTCCGGCGCGCTGACGTCGATCGTGTCGGCCTTCCGACCGAGCAGCGCGCTGGCCACCTTGGACTTGTCCGCGCCCCGGGTGGCGTCGCCCCAGACCACCGTCCGGTCGCCGCGCAGCCGCAGGCTGATCCGGGCCAGCCCGGCCACGTCCACGGAGACCAGTTCGGCGCGTAACCGCGGGTCGAGCGCGGCGAGCACCGCCAGCCCGGCCCGGGTGCCCGGGTCGTCCGGGGCCGGCCTGCCGACCCGGATCACCGGCAACCCGTCCGGGAGCCGGGGCACGCTCTGGAAGACCACCCCGGTACGGTCGATCACCGCGTACCCGTCGCCCTGCGGGACCGCCGCCACCGGGGTCCGCTCCACCACCCGGATCACCAGCGCGTCCGGCCACTCCCGCTCCACCGTGGCCCGCTCCACCGGAGCGAGCGCGCCTACCCGCCGGGCGGTCGCCGCCAGGTCCACCCGGGCCAGCGGCGTGTCGTCCGGGACGGCCGCGGCGGCGCGTACCTCGACCGGGGTGACCAGCCGCGCGCCGACCACCCGCACGTCGCGTACGCCGAACAGGCCGGTGCCCAACACGGTCCAGGCGACCAGCCCGGCGAGGGCGAGCACGGCGACGGTGACCGCCCAGGGCAGCGCCGCCCGCATCCGGCGCTGGCGGGCCCGCGCCATGAACCGCCGGGTGGACGGCGGCACCGCGTCCGCGCCGGCCCGGACCAGCTGCCACCGCCGCGCCGGGTTGCGCCGGCCGGTCCCGCCGTCCTGCCCACGGGTCCGGCCACGGGCCGGGCCGGGGCTCATCCGGCCGGGGTCGCCGCGCCGTCCGGGCCGACGCCGGTGCCGACCGCCGCCGCGTCGCCCGCCCCACCGGTACGGGCCAGCAGGGCGTCGAGCAGTTGGTCGCCCATCAGCGAGATCGGCGGCGCGCCCATGGTCACCACGACGTCGCCCGGTCGGGCCCGGCGGGCCACCTCGGCCGGCACGTCGTCCCACGCCTCGACGAAGACCTTCCGGTCGGCCGGCAGCGGCACCGCCCCGACCAGCGCGACCGAGCCCTCGCCCGGCTGGCGCAGCTCGCCCGGGCCGAACACCTCCAGCAGCACCAACTCGTCGGCGATGCCCAGGGCGGCGGCGATCTCCGCCTGCAAATCCCGGGTGCGGTAGAGCCGGTACGGCTGGAAGACCACGATCAGCCGGCCCTCGCCGGCCACCTCGCGCAGCGTCTGCAGGGCCAGCGTCATCGAGGTCGGGTGGTACGCGTACTCGTCGTAGACCAGCACGCCGTCGGCGACGCCCTTGCGCTCGAAGCGCCGCCGCACGCCGGGGAACGCGCCCAGCGCCGCCTCGGCCGCCTCGATCGGCAGCTCCAGCAGGTACGCGGCGAGCACCGCGGAGGCGCTGTTGAGCCCCATGTGCCGCCCCGGCACCGGCAGCCGGATCTCGCCCAGCGACCGGCCCTCGATCTCGGCCAGGTAGCGCACCCCCTGGGCGGACGAGGCCATCCCGCTCAGCCGCAGGTCGGCGTCGGGCGACTCGCCGTACGTCCAGACCCGGCGCCCCTCGGTCCGCAGCGTGTCGGCCAGCCGCCGGCCGCCCGGGTCGTCGGCGCAGGTGATGATGAACCCGTCGGGGTCGGTGAGCCGGGCGAACTCGGCGAACGCCGCCTCCAGGGTGGCCAGGTCGCCGTAGGTGTTGAGGTGGTCCGCCTCGATGTTCGTGATGATCGAGACGTACGGGCGGTAGATGAGGAACGAGCGGTCGCTCTCGTCCGCCTCGACCACGAAATGTTCACCGGTGCCGTGGTGCGCGCCGGAGCCGACCTCGGAGATCTCCCCGCCGATCACGAAGGACGGGTCGGTGCCGGCCTGCTGGAGCACCATGGTGACCATCGAGGTGGTGGTGGTCTTGCCGTGCGTGCCGGCGACCGCGACCGTCCGCCGGCCGGTCATCGCCGCGGCCAGGGCCTCGGAGCGGTGCAGCACCCGCAGCCCGCGCCGGCGCGCCTCGACCATCTCCAGGTGGTCCTGCGGGATCGCCGAGGAGTAGACCACCGTGTCCACGCCGTCCAGGTTGGCCGCCTCGTGGGTCATGTGGATGGTGCCGCCCAGCGCCCGCAGGCCGGCCAGGGACGGCCACTCCCGCAGCTCGCTGCCGGAGACCGGCAGGCCCCGGGTGAGGAAGAGCCGGGCCAGCCCGCTCATGCCGACCCCGCCCACCCCGATCAGGTGGATCCGGCCCAGGTCCTCCGCGGTCATGGTGCCGGCGGGGGTGAACTGCGCGGTGTTCATGCCAGGTACCTTCCGGTCGCGGCGCCGCTCATCGGGACACCGCCTCGTAGACGAAGTTCAGCAGGGCAACGTCGCCGTCGCGCCGGCCGTACGCGGCCGCGGCGGCACCCATCGCGGCGAGCCGCTGCGGGTCCCGGACCAGCGGGATCACCGTCCGCTCCAGCCAGGCCGGGGTCAGCTCGCCGTCGTCCACGAGCAGCCCGCCACCGGCCTCCACCACGGGCAGCGCGTTGCGCTTCTGCTCCTGGTTGCTGTGCGGGTACGGGACGTAGATGGCGGGCAGGCCGATCGCGGCCACCTCGGCGCAGGTCATCGCGCCGCCCCGGGCCAGCATCAGGTCGGCGGCGGCGTAGCCCAGCTCCATCTCGGACAGGTACGGCAGGGTCACGTACGGCACCGGCAGGTCGGTGGGGACGGAGACCGGCTCGTTGCGCGCGCCGATCACGTGCAGCACCTGCACCCCGTTGCGGGCCAGTTCCTTGGCCGCACCGGAGACCGCCAGGTTGATCGAGCGGGCGCCCTGCGAGCCGCCGGCGACGAAGAGCACCGGCAGGTCGGGGCGGAGTCCGAAGTGGGCCCGGGCGGCGTTGCGCATGGCGGCCCGGTCCAGGCCGGCGATGCCCCGGCGCAGCGGCACCCCGACCACCCGGGCGTCGCGCAGCGACTCCGCCTGCGACGGCTGGTGCGGGAAGCCCACCGCGACGTTCTTGGTGAACTTCATCCCGAGCCGGTTGGCCACGCCCGGCGGCACGTTCACCTCGTGGATCACGATGGGCAGCTCGCGCCGCCACGCGGCCAGGTAGCCGGGCACCGAGACGTACCCCCCGAAGCCGACCACGACGTCGGCCCGCACCTCGTCGATCACCTTGCCCGCCGCGCGGGCCGCCTTCCACATCCGGTCCGGGGTGCGGACCAGGCTCATGTTGATCGAGCGGGGCAGCTGGTAGGCCGGAATCTGCCGCAGGTCGTAGCCGGCCGGCGGGATCAGCTCGTTCTCCAGGCCCTTGGGTGTGCCGAGGCAGGTGATCCGGACGCTCGGGTCGTGTCGGCGCAGGCAGTCGGCGAAGGCGAGCAGCGGGTAGATGTGCCCACCCGTACCCCCTCCGCAGAGCACCACCGAACGCAGCGGACCCATCAGCGTCTCCTCTCGCTCGCCGTGCCGGCGCGCGTCCGGCCCGGCCGTGGGCCGCGGGCAGCGGCCTGGTCGTCGGAGCGCCGCGTCCGGGACCGGGGTACGGACCCTCGGTCCGGCGGTGGCGTCGCCGGCCGGCGACGCCGGCCGGGAAGCGGCGGCAACGGGGCCCAGACTAGTCGGACCCATCGGGCCGGTGGACGGGCATGCAGGGCTCGGGCCGCGTCCGGCTCGGCGCGGGCGAAGGAGGCGAGCATGCCGACCGCCGCGAGGGTCACCACCAGGGCGCTGCCGCCGTCGGAGATGAACGGCAGCGGCACGCCGGTCAGCGGCAGCAGTCCGGTGACCCCACCGATGTTGATCACCGCCTGGCCGACCAGCCAGGCCGTGACGCCGGCCGCGGCGAGCCGGCGGAACGGGTCCTCCACCCGCCGGGCGATCCGCAGCCCGGTGTACGCCAGCACGGCGAAGAGCACCAGCAGCACGGTGCAGCCGACCACGCCCAGTTCCTCGGCGACGATCGCGAAGATGAAGTCGTTGTGCGCCTCGGGCAGCCAGTCCCACTTGAAGGTGCTCTTGCCCAGGCCGACCCCGAACCAGCCACCATGGTCGATGGCGCTGCGGGCCTGGACGGTTTGGTAGCACCAGCTCTCGAAGCACTCCTTCGGATCGGGCGGGTTGACGAACATGGTGAGGCGGGCCAACCGGTAGTTGTCGGCGTCCCGCGATCCCGAGCCGGCGCCCAGCGAGGCGGCGGCGACCAGCAGGCCGACGCCGGCCAGGCCGACCCCGGTGAGCGCGGCGAAGACCTGGAGCCGGACGCCGGCCGCCCAGAGCAGGCCGACCACCAGCGCGAGGAGGCAGAGCATGCTGCCCAGGTCGTTGTAGCCGACCAGCACGAAGAGCAGGCCGACCACCGGGAAGAGCGGGGTGGCCAGCTCCTTCCACCAGCCCAGCGTGGCGCCCTTGCGGGCCAGCACGTGCGCACCCCAGAGCACCAGCGCGAACTTGGCCACCTCGACCGGCTGGATGGTGACCGGGCCGAGGAAGAGCCAGAGCAGGTCGGCCTTGAGCGGGCCGATCGACTCCACCCGGAACAGCGCCTCCAGGGCGACCAGCAGGTTGAGGATCAGCAGCAGCACCACCGCCACGCCGAGGGCCGGCCGGGCCAGCGCCCGGAAGGTCCGGGCCGGCAGCCGCTGGCAGGCCCAGAACGCCACGATGCCGATCACCGCGAAGACCGACTGCCGGACCAGCGACGCCGACGCGTCGCCGCCCGTGGCGAAATCCCGCACGCTGGTGGTCGAGAAGACCATGGTCAGGCCGATCAGCAGCAGCAGGCCGGCGCTGGAGAGCAGCAGGTAGTAGGAGGCCAGCGGCCGGGCCAGCAGCCCGCGCAGCGCAGCCAGCCCGCCGGCGGCGTCCCAGCCGAGCAGCGGGGCCGGCGGGTCCGCCGTCCGGGTCGCGGCGGGCGGCCGGCGGACCGGCGTGTCGGTGGTGCCCTCGGTGTCTCGTCCCTCCCCCACCCGCTCATCATCGCGGCTCGGCCCGCCCGCCCGTGGCGCAACCGCCCGGTCGGCGTGTCGGATCGCCGCGAAGGACGGGCCCCAGGGCCCGTCCTTCCCGGCGCTCAGCTGACCGCGGCGAGGAACTCGCTGTAGAACAGGCCCAACGCGATGGCCACCCCGATGCCGGCGATGATCCAGAACCGGACCACGATGTTGACCTCGCTCCAGCCGGCCAGCTCGAAGTGGTGTTGCAGCGGCGACATCCGGAACACCCGCTTGCCGGTGGTCCGGAACGAGATGATCTGGATCACCACGGACATCGTGATGATCACGAACAGCGCGCCGATGATCGGCAGCAGCAGGATGGTCCGGGTGGACATCGCCATGCCGGCGATCAGGCCACCGAGGCCGAGCGCGCCGGTGTCGCCCATGAAGATCCGGGCCGGTGAGGTGTTCCACCAGAGGAAACCGACGCAGGCCCCGGCCGCCGCCCCGGCGATCAGGGCGATCTCCAGCGGGTCGCGGACCGTGTAGCAGTACGCCTCGGTGTAGTTCGGGTCGGCGCACCAGTGCCGGTACTGCCAGAACGCGATCAGCCCGTACGCGGCGAGCACCATCACCGAGGCGCCGGTGGCCAGGCCGTCCAGCCCGTCGGTGAGGTTCACCCCGTTGGTCGCGGCCATCACCACCAGGACGATGACGATCACGGAGGCGACCTTGCCGATCTCCAGCGCGGGGATGTCCCGGATGAAGCTCAACGTGGTGCTGCCCACCGTCTCGGCGTTGGTCCGGTTGCCGGCCCGGTCGTACATGGTGCTCGGGAAGTAGAGCGCGATGACCCCGAAGACCGCGCCGACGATGATCTGGCCGGCCAGCTTGCCCCGCTTGTTGAGGCCACCGCTGTGCCGCTTGCGGACCTTCAGGAAGTCGTCGATGAAGCCGACCGCGCCGGAGAACACCATCAGCCCCAGCAGCACCAGCGCCGTGATGGTCGGCTCGACCTGGGCGATCTGCATGTCCGGCAGGGTGGTCAGGGCCAGGTGGCCGGCGACGTACGCGATCACCGTGGCCAGGATGAAGACCACGCCGCCCATCGTCGGCGTGCCCTTCTTGCCCTCATTGCTGGCGAGCCCGAGGTTTGACCGGATCGGCTGGCCGGCCTTCAGCCGAGCGAACACCTTGATCGCGATCGGGGTGCAGAACAGCGAGACGATGAAGGCGACCCCGATGGCGACGATCACCGCCCTCATGAGGCGGCCTCGTTCCCGGCGGCCGCGCGCAGCGCGTCGGCCACCTCCCAGGTGCGGTACCGGGAGCCCTTCACCAGCACCACGTCACCCGGACGCAGCTCGCTCCGCAGCACCTCGACGGCCGCCGCCTGATCGGTGAGCAGCACCGACTCTCCTCCCCAGTTACCTACCGCTGTCGCGCCTTCGTGGATCGGCGCCGCCGGCTCGCCCACCACGAGCAGCCGGTCGACACCCAGCTCGGCCGCGAGCCGGCCGACCTGCTGGTGCCCCTCCCGTTCGAAGTCGCCCAGCTCGGCCATGTAGCCGAGCACCGCGACGGTACGCCCCGACCCGCCCATGCTGGCCAGCGACCGCAGCGCGACGGTCATCGAGGCCGGGTTGGCGTTGTACGAGTCGTCGATCACGGTCACCCCGTCGGGGCGCTCGAACACGTCCATCCGCCGGGTGGAGACCAGGCCCAACTCGCCCAGCGCGGCGGCCAGCTCCGCCAGGGGCATCCCCAGCTCACGGGCGACCGCCGCGGCGGCGAGGGTGTTGGAGACCTGGTGCCGCCCGGTCAGCCCGAGCCGCACCGGCGCGCTCCCCTCCGGGGTCACCAGGGTGTACGACGGCCGCCCCCGGGCGTCCAGCGTCACGTCCACCGCCCGCACGTCGGCCCGCTCCGACTCGCCGTACCGGACCACCCGGGCCCCGGTACGGGTGGCCATCGCGTCGACGAGGTGGTCGTCGGCGTTCAGCACGGCCAGCCCGTCGGCGGGCAGCGCCTCGACCAGTTCCCCCTTGGCCAGGGCGATGGTCTCCACCGAGCCGAACTCGCCGAGGTGCGCGACCCCGACGTTGAGCACCACCGAGATCCGCGGCGGCACCACGTCGCACAGGTAGCGGACGTGCCCCACCCCGCGGGCGCCCTTCTCCATCACCAGGTAGCGGGTCTCCGGGCCGGCCTGCAACGCGGTGTACGGGTGCCCCAGCTCGTTGTTGAACGAGCCGGGCGGCGCCACGGTCGGGCCGAGTCGGGCGGCGAGCTGCGCGATCAGGTCCTTGGTGGTGGTCTTGCCGGAGGAACCGGTCAGCCCGATCACGGTCAGCGCGGGCAGCCGGTCGACCACCGCGCGGGCCAGCCGCCCCATCGCGTCGAGCGCGTCGGCGACCAGCACCATCGGCACGCCGGGCACCTCGCGGGTGCCGAGCACGGCCACCGCGCCGGAGGACACCGCGGCGGCGGCGTAGTCGTGCCCGTCCACCTGCTCGCCGGGGAAGGCGACGAAGAGCCCGCCGGGGCCGATCTTGCGGGAGTCGAACTCGACCGTGCCGGTGACCCGGGCGTCCGGGTCGGCGGCGACCAGCCGGCCGGCGACGGCGGCGGCGACCTCGGCCAGGGTCAGCGGGATCATCGCTGCCCCACCAGGTCGCCGAACCGGGCGCGCAGCGCCTCCGCCAACTCCACCCGGTCGTCGAACGGCAGCACCTCGCCGTTGATCTCCTGACCGCGTTCCTGGCCCTTGCCCAGCAGCGCCACCACGTCGCCCGGCTCGGCCAGCCGGACCGCCTCCTCGATGGCGGCCCGCCGGTCGGGCACCTCGATGATCCGCGCGGCGGTGTCCGCCGCGTACGCCCCGGCCAGCACCTCGGCCCGGATCGCGCCGGGATCCTCGGTACGCGGGTTGTCGTCGGTCACCAGCACCACGTCGGCGCCCGCCGCCGCGGTGGCGCCCATCACCGGCCGCTTGCCCCGGTCCCGGTCGCCGCCGGCGCCCAGCACGCTGATCAGCCGGCCGGCGGTCAGCTGCCGCAGCGCGGCCAGGACCGCCTCGATGGCGTTCGCCTTGTGCGCGTAGTCGACCACCCCGCGGACCGGGGCGTCGCCGCTGACCAGTTCCAGCCGGCCGGGCACCCCGCCGCAGGCGGCCACCCCGGCCGCCGCGGTGCCCGCGTCGACCCCGGCCGCCACCAGGGTGGCGATGGCGAGCAGCGCGTTGGCCACGTTGTGCCGGCCGGGCAGCGCCACGCCGGTCGACAGGGTCAGCCCGTCCGGGCCGTGCACGGTGAAGCGCTGGGCGTACCCCTCGCCGTCGACGCCGTCGGCCCACCAGGTGGCGGACGGGTCGCCGGCCGACGAATAGGTCACGGTCGCCGGCTTGAGCAGCGGTCGCAGCGCCGGGTCGTCGTGGTTGAGCACCTCGACCTGGCAGCGCCCGTCGAAGAGCTTCGCCTTGGCGGCGAAGTAGTCCGCCTCGTCGGCGTGGAAGTCGAGGTGGTCGGAGCCGAAGTTGGTGTAGCCACCGACGGTGAACCGCACCCCGCCGACCCGCCCCATGGCCAGGGCGTGGCTGGACACCTCCATGACCACCGCGTCGACCCCGCGCTCCCGGGCCACGGCGAGCATGGCGTGCAGGTCGGTCGCCTCCGGGGTGGTCCGGACGCTGTCGATCACCAGGTCGCCGAGCCGGGTCTCCACCGTGCCGATCAGGCCGGTGGTCCGCCCGGCGGCGCGCAGCCCGGACTCGATCAGGTAGCTGGTGGAGGTCTTGCCGGCGGTGCCGGTCACACCGATCACGGTCAGGCCGGCGGTCGGGTCGCCGTAGACGGTGGCGGCGACGTCACCGAGCACCGCCCGCGGATCGTCGACCAGCAGGGTCGGCAGTCCCGTGGCGGCGGCCAGTTCCGCGCCGGCCGGGTCGGTCAGCACGGCCACCGCGCCGGCCTCGGCCGCGGCGGCGGCGAACTCCGCGCCGTGCCGGCGGGCACCGGGCAGGGCCGCGTAGAGGTCGCCGGGGCGGACCTCCTGGCTGGCGTGGGTCACCCCGGTGACGGCCACGTCGGCGGCGGCCCCCTCGGGCACCGGGACAGCCACCTTGGCGGCGAGGTCGCCGAGCCGGACGGGATTCACGGTACGGGGACGTGGATTGCCGGGCACGGCGTCAGACCCTACCCGGTCGTCCGGTCCCGACCGCACAGCCGCCCCGGTGGTTCGTCGCCACTCACCGATGATGTCCCTCCGTGCCCGCTCAGCGCGGAAAGACCTCGAACTTGGGGGACTTGTCGGTCGCCGACGGCGGCACCCGGTAGTGATGGAGAGTGAAACCCATCATCTCGCGGAAGGCCGGTGCGGCCACCGCGCCGCCCTCGCCGCCCGGGCTCCAGACGAAGACCGCCACCACGTATCTCGGCTTCTCGGCCGGGGCCATTCCGATGAACGAGCCGACCTCGCCGGGCTGGCGCTTGCCGTCCACGTACCGCAAGCCGGTGCCGGTCTTGCCGGCCACCCGGTAGCCGGGGACCGCTGCGGCCAGGCCGGTGGCCCGTTCGCCGGGGCCGTTGTCGACCGTGGTGACCGCCTCCAGCATCCGGCGCAGCTCGGCCGCGTGCTTCGGGCTGAGCACCGAGCGGCGGACCGGAGCGGCGGCCGGGGTCCGCTTCCCCGCCGGGTCGATCGTCTCCTTGATCAGGTGCGGCTGGACGTACGTACCGTCGTTGGCGATGGCGGCGTACGCGGCGGCCATCTGCAACGGGGTGGCGTCCACGCTGTGCCCGATCGGGACCGACCCGTACGACGAGTCGCTCCACTCGTTGGCGGGCAGCAGCCGCCCGGAGGCCTCTCCGGGCATGCCCTCGCCGGTGGGCTGCCCCAGCCCGAACCGCTTCTGGTAGTCGATCAGCCGGTCCCGGCCCAGCTTCTCGGCGATCTCGATCGTCCCGACGTTGGACGAGAAGGCCAGCATGCCGGGGATGCTCATCCGCCGCCCGTTGGCCGGATGGGTGTCCGTGAAGGGGGTGTCGCCCATGATGACCGAGTTGGCCACCGGGAGGACGGTGTCCGGGGTGATCACCCCCTCCTGGAGGGCGGCGCCGTAGGTGATCGCCTTGTGGATCGAGCCGGGGTCGACCACGAAGCTGGTGGCCGCGTCCTCCCGGTCGGTCGGCGAGCTGACCTCCGTCGGGGCGGCCGCGTTGTAGCCGGGGTAGCTCGCCTGGGCCAGCACCTCGCCGGTGGACGAGTCCAGGACCACCGCCGCGCCGACGCTGCCCCGGGTCTGGGCCATCTGGTCGGACAGGATGCGCTGGCACTGGAACTGCAGGTCGCGGTCGATGGTCAACGCCAGCGAGCTGCCCGGCTTCGGCTGCGTGGTCTCGCTGTAGCCGCCGGGGATCGGCGCGGCCAGGTCCCCCCGCCCCACCTCGTACCGCTTCCGGCCGGGCTGCCCCCGCAGCAGGTCGTCGTACTTCGCCTCCAGGCCCTCCAGCCCGACCATGTCGGAGCTGACGAAGCCGAGCAGGTTGGCCGCCAGGTCGTTGCCGGGCACCTCGCGCCGCTCGTCCCGGTGCACGCTGATGCCGTCCAGGCCCAGCGCCATGATCTGCTTGGCCTTGTCGATGTCGACCCCGCGGGCCAGGTACTCGAACTGGGACGGCGTGCCGGTGCCGGGCAGGTTGCGCCGCTTCATCTTCTCGGCCAGCTCGGAGACGGGCCGCCCGAGCATCGGCGAGAGCTGTCTCGCGGTGGCGAACCGGTCCTTGACCAGGGTCGGGTCGGCGTAGACGTACCGTGCCTCGACGCTGTGCACCAGCGGGGCGCCGGTGCGGTCGTAGATGGCCCCGCGCGCGGCCGGCAGCTCGACCACGGTGAGCCGCTTGCCCAGCCCGCCGTCGGCGAACGCCGGGGTGTCCACGGTCTGGAGGTAGATCAGCCGGATGCCGATGGTGGTGAAGAGCGCCAGGGCGAGCAGCGTGCCGAGCCGCAGCCGGCGGCGCGGGTCGGCGAGCTTCGGCGGGCGGCGCGGCTTGCGTACCGGCCGCCGGGCGGCCGGCCGCTCCGGGCGGCGCGGGCCCGGCCGACGCCGCAGCGGCGGCTCGTCGTCGTCGAACGGCTCGCGCACCGGCCGAGCCGACACGGTCCGCACCGGGGCGCCCCGGCCGCCCGCGGCGGCCTCCCGGCGGCCCGCGCGGGTCGCCCCGGCCCGGCCGCCGTCGAGCACCTGCAACGCCGGGCGGAACGGGTCGCCGGAACGCCCGCCGCGCGGGGTACGCCGCTGCTCGGCGCCCCCGCCGACGCCGGCCCGGGCCGTGCCGCCGCCCTCCCGGATGGTCCGCCCCCGGGGCGTGTACGCCCGCGCGTCGGAGATCCCGCCGACCCCCGGCTCACCGGAGCGGGGGTCGCCACCCCGGCCGCTCCGGGACGAGCCGCGCCGGGAGCCCGTGGCGTCCCGGCGCGGTTCATCCGATCTCGGCGGCACTGCTCAGCCTCCGTTGCCCTGCTGGCTGGTGATGGCCGGCGTGCCCTCCGCGGGATGCGGAACGCCGATCATCTTCCCGTCCGGCAGTCGCATGTACGCCGGGTCGTCCGACTCGACCAGGCCGAGCTTGCGGGCGTTGGCAGTCAGGTTGCCCGGCGCCTCCTGGTCGGCGATCTCCTTCGTCAGCTGCTGCTGGTCGACGTCGAGCCGGGCCTGCTCCTGCTGCAGCCGCTCCAGCTTGAACGCGTTCTCGTTGATCTTGGTGTTGATCGCCAGGATGCCGAGCACCCCGCCGACCACCAGCACCAGGATCAGGCCGACGAACGGTGCCCGGGGCACGGACACCGGCGGCGGCGGGGCGACCCGCAGCCGCGGTGCCGCCGTACCGGTCTTCCCGGCCCGCTCGGCCGGCCGCAGCGCGGCGCTGCCCTGGGTGGGGAACTCGCGCGCCCCCCGGGCGCGAGTCTCCTCCCGGCGGTCGAGCCGGTCGGCCCCCGCCGTCGCGGTCGTGGCCCGCGTGGTGTGCTGCGCCGCGGTCCGGCCCCCCGACCGCGGTGCGCGCTGCCCGACGGCGTCCCGGCCGTCGCGCTGATTGACGTTCATGTCCCCTCCCCCTCTTCGTCCGTCCCGTTGCCGTCCCCCGGGGCCGAGCGGGGATCCGAACCGGATCCCGGCGACCCTGTCCCCGGTTGGTGCATCGCCTTCACCCGGCGGCGGTACCGTTCGCGGTCGGTACGCCCCTGCTGGGCCGCCTCCGGGTCGATCCGCTCGGCGGCCCGCAGCCGCACCGAGGCGGCCCGCGGGTTCGCGGCGACCTCCGCCTCGCCGGGCAGCTCGGCGCCCCGGCTGAGCAGCCGGAACGTCGGGCCCGACCCGGGCAGTTCGACCGGAAGGTCGACCGGGCCCTTGCTGCGGACCCGGTCGGCGAGCGCCTGCTTGGTGAGCCGGTCCTCCAGCGAGTGGTAGGACAGGATCACCGCGCGACCGCCCACGGCGAGCTTGTCGAGTGCGGCCGGCAGCGCCGTCTCCAGCGCGGCCAGTTCCCGATTTACCTCGATGCGCAAAGCCTGAAACGTTCTCTTTGCCGGGTGTCCCCCGGTTCGTCGGGCTGGTGCCGGGATGCTCTCCCGAACCAGCTCGGCCAGTCGCGCCGACGAGGTGATCGGGGCCCGCTCGCGCTCCCGGATGATCGCCGAGGCGATCTTCCCGGCGAACTTCTCCTCGCCGTACACCCGCAGCACCCGGGCCAGCTCCGGGTGGGCGTAGGTGTTGACCACCTCCTCGGCGGTCACCCCCCGGGTCTGGTCCATCCGCATGTCCAGCGGCGCGTCCTGCGCGTACGCGAACCCGCGGTCGGGCGCGTCGAGTTGCAGCGAGGACACGCCCAGGTCGAACAGGACCCCGTCGATCGCCGGGTACCCGAGCCGGTGCAGCACCTCGGGCAGTTCGTCGTAGACGGCGTGTTCGAGGTGGATCCGGTCGGCGAACCGGGCCAGCCGGACCCGCGCGTGGGCCAGGGCCTCGGTGTCCCGGTCCAGGCCGATCAGCACCGTGTTCGGGTGCGCGGCCAGCACCGCCTCGGCATGGCCGGCCAGGCCCAGCGTCGCGTCGACGTGCACGGTCCGTCGGTTCCGCCCCAGCGCGGGGGCCAGCAACTCGAGACACCGCTCGAGCAGCACCGGCACGTGCGTGCCGCGTAGCTCCCCCATGTCGACCCCCACCGGTTGAAACCCACTTCCGTCCATGCCGCGTCCGTTGTCGCCACGACGCCCCGCCATACCGCCAGATCCCCATCCGCTCCCCGCCCGCCGGAGGCCGCGGCCCTCCGATCGGATCGTGCGCCTGGCACCGGGGAAGGGGTGCCAGGAACTCGAAAGCGGCTGGAGATCTCGCAGTACGTCGGGCGTCGTCACGCCCTACAGACCGCCGGGCAGCACCCCCTCCTCGATGTCAGCGAAGTCGTCTTCGCTCTCCGCGAGGTAGGCCTCCCAGGCCGCCTTGTCCCAGATCTCCACCCGGGTGCTCGCGCCGATCACGACCAGGTCGCGGTCCAGCGCGGCGTACGAGCGCAGATGCCCGGGGATGGTTACCCGCCCCTGCTTGTCCGGCACCTCGTCGTGCGCGCTGGCGAAGAAGACCCGGCTGTAGGCACGGGCCGTCTTGCTCGTCATCGGCTGCGTGCGCAACTGGTCGGCGATCCGCTGGAACTCGGGCATCGGGAAGACGTAGAGACAGCGCTCCTGCCCTTTGGTGATCACGACACCCCCCGCCAGCTCATCCCGGAACTTCGCCGGAAGAATCAACCGGCCTTTGTCGTCCAGGCGCGGAGTGTGGGTGCCGAGAAACATCGGCCCAACCCCCTCGCCCTGAGCGACGTTCGCGGCGCCGCTGACCCCCCGGGCCGGTGTGGCCCTCCCGGCCTCACCATCGCGCCCCACTCTACTCCACTTCCCTCCACCTGCAACCGGAAACGCCCGCGTGGCGCGGCGTTTCCGCGCCCAAAAGAGCACGTCAAACGGGGTGGAGTGGAGTGGAGGGCAGGGCGGCCCCACGGCGCGCGTCCGCTACCCGACATAGATCGACTCCATCCGGGCGACCGCGCGCTGGCCGTCCGCCGGGCACTCCCGCCCGAACGGTTCGCCGTCGGCAACGATCTGGCGGGCCCCGGGGTCCGGTAACCTCGCTCGCGTGACGGACGCGAAAATGCCCCTGCGGGCGAAGGTGGCCAGCTCCGTGTCGCGCACCGCCGCGGCGCTGTCCCGAGCCGCGGGCCGTGGCGACGGCTCGGTGATCGGCGGCTGGATCGGCCTCAAGATCGACCCTGACCTGCTCGCGCACCTGTCGGCCGGCCGCGCCATCGCGCTGGTTTCCGGCACCAACGGCAAAACCACCACCACCCGGCTCACCACCGCCGCTGTCGGCGTGCTCGGCCGGGTCGCCACCAACTCCTTCGGCGCCAACATGCCCACCGGCCACACCTCGGCGCTGGCCAAGGCCGGCAGCACCCCGTACGCCGTGCTGGAGGTCGACGAGCACTACCTCGCGCAGGTGCTGGAGGCCACCGAGCCGCACGTGGTGGCCCTGCTCAACCTCTCCCGCGACCAGCTCGACCGGGCCAAGGAGGTCGCCATGATGGCGCAGCTCTGGCGCGCCGCGCTGGTCCGGCACGCCGACGTGCGGGTGGTGGCCAACGCCGACGACCCGATGGTGGTGTGGGCCGCCACGCCGCCCGCCGACCCGGCCCAGGGCCACATTCCGCCGCACGTCACCTGGTTCAGCGCCGGCCAGCGCTGGCACGACGACTCGTGGGTCTGCCCGGAGTGCGGTTCCACCATCCAGCGCTCCGGCGAGCGGTGGTGGTGCACCGGCTGCCCACTGCGCCGCCCCGAGCCGCACTGGACGGTCGAGGACGACGGCGTGCTCGACCCGGCCGGCGCCTGGCACAAGGTGCGGCTCCAGATTCCCGGCAAGGTCAACCTCGGCAACGCGGCCACCGCGCTGGCCGTCGCCGCCGAGTTCGGTGTACGGCCGGTGGACGCGGTCTCCCGGCTCGGGGCCGTCACCTCGGTCGCCGGCCGCTACGCCCAGGTCGACCGGGACGGGCGCAACGTCCGGCTGCTGCTGGCCAAGAACCCGGCCAGCTGGCTGGAGGCGTTCGACATGGCCGACGAGGCGCCGACGCTGCTCTCCATCAACGCGCGCGACCCCGACGGGCTGGACACCTCCTGGCTCTTCGACGTCGACTTCGCGCCGCTGCGCGGCCGTCAGGTGCTGATCACCGGCGACCGGGCGTACGACCTGGCCGTCCGGCTCGACGTCAACGGCGTGCCGTTCCAGCACGTACGCGGCTTCGACGAGGCGGTCCGGTCGGTGCCACCGGGCCGGCTGGAGGTCATCGCCAACTACACCGCCTTCCAGGACATCCGAGCGGAGCTGGACCGTGTCAACTGAGAGCCTGCGCATCGTCTGGATCTACCCCGACCTGCTGTCCACCTACGGGGACCGGGGCAACGCCCTGATCCTGGCCCGCCGGGCCCAGCTGCGCGGCATGCCGGTCGAGGTGCTGGAGGTCCGCTCCGACCAGCGGCTGCCCGCCACCGCCGACATCTACCTGCTCGGCGGCGGCGAGGACGGCCCGCAGGCGCTGGGCGCGCAGCGGCTGATCGCCGACGGCGGCCTGCACCGGGCGGTGGCCCAGGGTTCGGTGGTGTTCGGCGTCTGCGCCGGCTACCAGCTCCTCGGCACCTCCTTCTTCGCCAAGGGCACCAAGTGCACCGGGCTGGAGCTGCTGGACATCTCCTCCGACCGGGGGCCCACCCGGGCCGTCGGGGAGCTGGCCGGCGACGTCGACGGGCGGCTGGGCATCCCGTACCTGACCGGCTTCGAGAACCACGGCGGCCGGACCCACCTCGGACCGGGGGTGGCGCCGCTGGCCCGGGTCACCACCGGGGTCGGCAACGACGGGGCGACCGAGGGCGCCTGGCGGGGCAAGCTGCTCGGCACCTACTCGCACGGCCCGGCGCTGGCCCGCAATCCGGCCCTGGCCGACCTGCTGCTGCGCTGGGCGACCGGCATCCACCAGCTGCCCGCGATCGACGACACCTGGGCCGACCGGCTCCGGTCCGAGCGTCGCGCCGCGGTGGCCGCCGCCGCCCGGGTGTGACCCCCACCGCCCGGCAGCAGCGCCCCCGGCCGTCCCCCCGTCGGTTCGCCGCGCTGCTCCGGCAGCCGTCCGCGCGCCGGTTCGGGCTGCTGCTCCTGCTGCTCGCCGGGTGCGGGGTGGCCCTGCTGCTGGTGCCCCGGCCGGATCCGGCCGACCTGCCCCGGCTCGCCCACTCCCTCGGCGGGTACGCCCCGCTCGCGGCGATCCTGGGCGGAGCGCTGCTGATGGTGGCGCTGGTCCCGCGTACCTTCGTCACGCTCGCCGCGGGCGCGATCTTCGGCCCGCTGGCGGGTGCCGCGTACGCGCTCGGCGCGGCGCTGCTCGCGGCGGCGCTCGGCTTCACGGTCGGCCGCCTGCTGGGCCGGGAGTTCGTCGCCGAGCGGGTCCGCGGCCGGCTGGCCCGGCTGGACGGCTGGTTCTCCCGACAGAGCGTGCTCGGGGTGATCACCGTACGGCTGCTGCCGATCGCCGGGTTCGGGCTGGTCAGCTACGGCTACGGCACCACCGGGGCGCGGGTGGCGCCGTTCCTGGCCGGCAGCGTGATCGCCTCCGTCCCCACCGCCGTCGGCTACGCGGCACTCGGCGCGGCGGTCACCTCCCCCGGCCAGATCAACTGGTACGCCGTCGCGCCGGCCAGCCTCGGCCTGATCGCCAGCGTGGTCATCATCCGCCGCTGGTGGCGCGCCGAGCGCCAGCCAGCCCCGAGCTGAATGACCACCGTCGAGGAGCCGCTGCCCGGCGGCTTCATCGCCGAGGTGGTCCGGATCGGCGACACCGTACGCCGCAGGCCACCCGCGAACGCCGAGTTCGTGGCGGCCCTGCTGCGGCACCTGGCCACCGCCGCGCCGGGGCTGGCCCCCGACCACCTCGGGACGGATGAGCGGGGACGGCAGGTGCTGACCCACCTCGACGGGCGGGTGCCCTGGCGGGAGCGGGAGGAACCGGCGTACTTCTCCGACGCTGCGCTGACCCGGCTGGCCGAACTGATCGGGGCGCTGCACGACGCGTGCGCTGGCACCCACCTGGCCGGGAGCGCGGAGACGGTCTGCCACCGCGACCTGTCCCCGAAGAACACGGTGTACCGGGACGCGCCTGCCGGGGTGCTTCCGGTGGCGCTGCTGGACTGGGACCTGGCCGCACCCGGGCGGCGGATCGAGGACGTGGCCTTCGCCGCCTGGCACTGGGCCGCCCTCGGCGGCGACGCGGACCCGGGCGAGCTTGGTCGGCGTTGCCGACTGCTCTGCGACGGCTACGACGCGGCGACGCCCGGCGCTCCACTCCCCCGGGATGAACTGGTGGACGTCATGCGCGACCAGATCGAGGGCACCTGGCGCGGAATCGACGCCGGGGCCGACCGGGACGAACCAGGCATGCGCCGGCTCCGCGCGGCCGGCGCGGTCGACGCGGTACGCGGCTGGCAAGAGTGGCTGCTCCGTCGCCGTCCGGCGGTCGAGGCGGCGCTCGGCATCCGCTGAGGCCGTCCCGCTCCCGCCCCGGGCTCCTGCTTCCGCGATCGCCCTCGTTCAGGGAAAGAGTGGCCATTCTCCGCGGAATGACCGCTCTTTCCCTGAAACTACGCGACGCGTCGAAACCGCGCGGCGTGCCGAACGAGCGCGCGAGGCGCACCGAACGGTCAGGCGACGACGGAGACCATGCGGCCCTTCACCACGATGACCTTGCGGGGCTCCTTGCCGGCCAGCGAGGCGGCCACCGCCTCCAGCGCGGCGGCCCGGACGTCGTCCTCGGACGCGTCGGCGGCCACCTCGATCCGGCCGCGCACCTTGCCGTTGACCTGCACCGGGTACGTCACCGTCTCGGCGACCAGCAGGGCCGGGTCGGCGGTCGGGAAGTCCGCGTACGCCAGGGAGGTGTCGTGGCCCAGCCGCTGCCACAGGTCCTCGGCGATGTGCGGGGCGAACGGCGCCAGCATCAGCACCAGCGGCTCGGCCACCTCGCGCGGCGTGGCCGACAGCCGGGTCAGCGCGTTGGTCAGCTCGATCAGCTTGGCGATGGCGGTGTTGAACCGGATCGCCTCCATGTCGTCGCGGACCCCGTCGATGACCTTGTGCAGCAGTCGGCGGGTCTCCTCGTCGGCCGGCGCGTCGGTGACCCGCGTCTCGCCGGTCTGCTCGTCGACCACCGCCCGCCAGGCCCGCTGCAGGAACCGGTACGAGCCGACCACCGCCCGGGTCTCCCACGGGCGGGACACCTCCAGCGGGCCCATCGACATCTCGTACACCCGGAAGGTGTCCGCGCCGTACGCCGCGCACATCTCGTCGGGGGTGACGACGTTCCTCAGCGACTTGCCCATCTTGCCGTACTCGCGCCTGACCTCGGTCTCGCCGTGGAAGAACCGGCCGTCGACCTCGACGACCTCCTCGGCGGGCACGTAGACGCCCCGGGCGTCGGTGTAGGCGTACGCCTGGATGTAGCCCTGGTTGAACAGCTTGCGGAACGGCTCGAACGACGAGACGTGGCCCAGGTCGTACAGGACCTTGTGCCAGAACCGGGCGTACAGCAGGTGCAGCACGGCGTGCTCCTGGCCGCCGACGTACAGGTCGGTTCCCCCGGTGTCGCCGGGGCCCTGCGGGCCCATCCAGTACGCCTCGTTCGCCGGGTCGACGAAGCGCTCGCCGTTCGTCGGGTCCACGTAGCGCATCTCGTACCAGCAGGAGCCGGCCCACTGCGGCATCACGTTGGTCTCGCGGGTGTAGCGCTTCGGCCCGTCACCCAGGTCCAGCTCCACCTCGACCCAGTCGCGCCGCCGGGACAGCGGGGTCTCCGGGTTGCTCGCGGCGTCCTCCGGGTCGAAGGTGCGCGGCGAGAAGTCGTCCACCTCGGGCAGCTCGACCGGCAGCATCGACTCGGGCAGCGCGATCGGCGTGCCGGTCTCGTCGTACACGATGGGGAACGGCTCGCCCCAGTAGCGCTGCCGGGAGAACAGCCAGTCCCGCAGCCGCCAGGTCACCGCGCCGACGCCGCGCCCGTTGGCCTCCAGCCACTCGATGATCCGCGCCTTCGCGTCGGCCACCCCCAGGCCGTTCAGGTCCAGGCCGCGGTCGGGCGCGGCACTGTTGACCGCCGGACCGTCCCCGGTGTACGCCTTGCCCTCGAAACCCTCCGGCGGCTGCACGGTACGCACGATCGGCAGGTCGAAGACCTCGGCGAAGGCCCAGTCCCGCTCGTCCTGGGCGGGCACCGCCATGATCGCGCCGGTGCCGTAGCCGGCCAGCACGTAGTCGGCGATGAAGATCGGGATGCGCCCGCCGGTGACCGGGTGGGTGGCGTACCCGCCGACGAAGACACCGGTCTTCTCCTTGGTCTCCGCCTGCCGCTCCACGTCCGTCTTGGCCCCGGCGGCCTTCCGGTACGCCTCGACGGCGGCCCGGGGGCTGGCGTGCCCGCCGGTCCACGCCTCCTTCGTCCCGGCCGGCCAGGCGGCGGGCACCAGCACGTCGACCAGCTCGTGCTCGGGGGCCAGCACCAGGTAGGTGGCGCCGAAGACGGTGTCCGGCCGGGTCGTGAACACCCGCACCGGGCCCTGGTCGGTCGGGAAGTCGATGTGTGCGCCCTGGGACCGGCCGATCCAGTTGCGCTGCATCAGCTTGATCGGCTCGGGCCAGTCCAGCTTGTCCAGGTCGTCCAGCAGCCGGTCACCGTACGCGGTGATCCGCATCATCCACTGCTTCAGGTTCCGCTTGAAGACCGGGAAGTTGCCCCGCTCGGAGCGGCCGTCGGCGGTGACCTCCTCGTTGGCCAGCACGGTGCCCAGCCCTGGGCACCAGTTCACCGGCGCCTCCGAGACGTACGCCAGCCGGTGGTCGTCGACGACCTGCCGCCGCTCGCCCACGGTCAGCTCGGCCCAGGGGCGGCCGTCCGGGGTGGGCCGGGTGCCCCCCTCGAACTCGGCGATCAGCTCGGCGATCGGCCGGGCCCGCTTCGCGTCCCGGTCGTACCAGGAGTTGAAGACCTGCAGGAAGATCCACTGGGTCCAGCGGTAGAAGTCGGTGTCGATGGTGGCCACCGAGCGGCGCTCGTCGTGGGCCAGGCCCAGCCTGCGCAGCTGCGCCTTGTAGCGCTCGATGTTCGCCACGGTCGTGGTCCGCGGATGGGTGCCGGTCTGCACCGCGTACTGCTCGGCGGGCAGGCCGAACGCGTCGAAGCCCATCGCGTGCAGCACGTTGCGCCCGGCCATCCGCTGGTAGCGGGCGAAGCAGTCGGTGCCGATGTAGCCCAGCGGGTGGCCGACGTGCAGGCCCGCGCCCGACGGGTACGGGAACATGTCCAGCACGTACAGCTTCTCGGCGCCGGCGCGCGGGTGGTCCGGGTCGGCGAGCGGCCCGGTCGGGTTCGGCGCGTGGAAGGTGCCCTCCCGCTCCCAGGTGTCCTGCCAGCGGTGCTCGATCTGCGCGGCCAGGGTCGCGGTGTACCGGAACGGGGGAATGTCGGTCGCCGGTGCGGCTGCCTCACTCATGGCGTCTCCTCGGCGCGGGTCATGTCGGATTGGGAGGTCTGCTGCGGACACGAAAAAGCCCCTCGCGCAGGAGGGGCCGCCGTGCTGTCGCGCGTTCAGCGCATCAGCACGGCTCGGTAAGAAGCAGGAAGACTCCGGCCATGACCGGCAGTGTACTCCTCCGACCTGACGGTCATCCGGCCCGCTCCACCGACCGGGACATTCCCCCGGTCCGGGGAATATTCCGGGCGTAAGCGACCGACCGGCTGCGGGGGTCGGCGAGGACGACAAACATGGTTAGCCTGAGAGACCAGTGAGATTTCTGCGGCAGACGAGGCTCGGCGTCGCGAACCCAACGGCGGGTCCAGGTGCTCTATACAGAGCTGCCGTCCAGGCGACGAGGAGGAGGCCCGTGACACAACAGACCTGGGACGAGGTGGGCGGTCTGCTGCCGCACGACGAGTTCCGCGCCGCCAGCGAGGCCATCGTGGCCAACATCGAGCAGGTCATCGAGGGCAAGACGGCCACCGTCCGACTCGCCCTGGCCGTGCTGCTCGCCGAGGGCCACCTACTGATCGAGGACGTGCCCGGCGTCGGCAAGACCAAGCTGGCCAAGGCCCTCGCCCGCTCGATCGACTGCTCGGTCCGGCGGATCCAGTTCACCCCCGACCTGCTGCCCAGCGACGTCACCGGGGTCAGCGTCTACAACCAGGAGACACACGACTTCGAGTTCCGCCCCGGCGCGGTCTTCGCCAACCTGGTGGTCGGCGACGAGATCAACCGGGCCTCGCCGAAGACCCAGTCCGCCCTGCTCGAGTGCATGGAGGAGCGGCAGGTCACCGTCGACGGCGTCACCTACCAGCTACAGACCCCGTTCATGGTGATCGCGACGCAGAACCCGATCGAGATGGAGGGGACGTACCCGCTGCCGGAGGCGCAGCGCGACCGGTTCACCGCCCGGATCGCGATGGGCTACCCGGACGCGGGGGCCGAACTGGCCATGCTGGACGGCCACGGCGCCACCGACCCGCTGACCGAGCTGCGCCCGGTCTCCGACGCGGCCACCGTCCGCCAGCTCATCGGCCACGTCCGCCAGGTGCACGTCGCCGACGCGGTCAAGCAGTACGCCATCGACCTGGTCACCGCCACCCGTGAGGCACCCGACCTGCGGCTCGGCGCGTCCCCGCGGGCCACCCTCCAGCTGCTGCGCACCGCCCGCGCGGTGGCCGCCCTGGAGGGGCGGGACTACGCCCTCCCGGACGACCTCCAGGCCCTCGCGGTGCCGGTGCTGGCGCACCGGATCATCCCGACCGCCGACGCGCAGCTGGCCCGGCGCACCACCGACGCGATCGTCGCCGAGCTGGTGCACCGGCTGCCGCTGCCCACCGACCGCAAGCGTTCCCCGTACGACACCCGGCCCGGCAGCGGCCGTGGGCCGTTCGAGCCGCGGAGGCCGTGAGGTGCGCGACGGGCTGCGCGGGCTGACCACCCGCGGCCGCTCCTTCCTGGCGGCCGCGGTCGCCGCCGCCCTCTCCGCCGCCATCCTCGGCGAGAAGGACCTGCTCCGGGTGGCCGTCCTGCTCGCCGTCCTGCCGCTGCTCGCGGCGTGGTACGTGGGCCGCAGCCGCTACAAGCTCGCCTGCAACCGCTCGCTGGAGCCGCACCGGGTGCCGGTCGGGGCCAGCTCCCGGGTGGTGCTGCGCCTACAGAACCTGTCCCGGCTGCCCACCGGCACCCTGCTGCTGGAGGACCGGCTGCCGTACGCGCTGGGCAGCCGGCCCCGGGTGGTGCTGGAGCGCCTCGGCGCGCACCAGGCCAGCTCGGTGGCGTACACCGTGCGGGCCGACGTGCGCGGCCGGTACGAGGTGGGTCCGCTGGTGATCCGGCTGAGCGACCCGTTCGGGCTCTGCGAACTCAGCCGCGCCTTCCCCAGCGTCGACCACCTCACGGTGATCCCGCAGGTCACCCCGTTGCCGACGGTCCGCCTCCCCGGCGAGTACGCCGGCAGCGGCGACAGCCGGGCCCGCTCGGTGGCGGTGCACGGCGAGGACGACGCCGCCACCCGGGAGTACCGGATGGGCGACGACCTGCGCCGGGTGCACTGGAAGTCGACCGCCCGCACGGGCGAGCTGATGGTGCGCCGGGAGGAACAGCCCTGGGAGAGCCGGGCCACGGTCGTCCTGGACACCCGGGCCGCCGGGCACCGCGGGGACGGACCGACGGCCAGCTTCGAATGGGCGGTCTCGGCCGCCGCCAGCATCGCCGTGCACCTGCGCCAGGCCGGCTACAAGCTTCGCCTGGTCACCGGCTCCGGCGCGGACGTGGACGCCACCGAGGCGGCCGGCGAGGGACTGCTCCTCGACCACCTCGCCGACGTACGCCTGGCGCAGCGCGGTGAGATCACCACGCTGGTCCAGCAGGTCCGGCAGCGGTCCGACGGCGGGCTGATCATCGCGCTGTTCGGCACGCTGAGCACCGCCGAGGCGGAGTTGCTGGCCGGCCTGCGCGGCAACGGCGCGACCTGCGTCGGCTTTCTGCTCGACAGCACCACCTGGCTGAACCTGCCGCCGAAGGCCCGGGCCGAGGCGGAACGCGCGCACGGCACCGCCGCGCTCGCCCTGTTGCAGAGCGGATGGCGGGTGATCGGTGTGGCGCACGGCAACCGGCTGCCCGTGCTCTGGCCGCAGGCGGCCCGGGGCTCGCAGGGCTTCGCGCTGCGGGCGGCGCTGGCGGAGACGGTGGCCGGAGGCGTGCGATGACCGAAAGGGCGGACTCGTGAGCGAGCGGAGCGAGCGAACCATGTGGCTCAGCACCGGGGCGCGTCGCGCCGCCGGGGAGCGCAGCGAGGCGACGGCGTGACCGCGCACCGCAACCTCGGCTTCGTCGCGGCGGCGGCGACCCTGCTGGCCGCGGCGCCGCTGTCGGCGATCTTCCAGCGCTGGACGTGGCTGGTCGAGGCGACCATCGCGGTCGGCGCGGTGGCCGCCGCCGCCGCGCTGAGCCGACTGGCCCGCGCACCCCTGTGGGGTCAGATCCTGGCCATGCTGGCCGGGCTCCTCATCGCCCTGACCTGGCTCTTCCCAGGCGGCACCGAGTTCCTGGCGTTCCTGCCCACCCCGGCCACCTTCGGCCACTTCGGCGAGTTGCTCGGCGCGTCTATGCAGGACATGCGCTCGTACGGCGTGAAGGTGAAGGACCTCGACTCGCTGCTCTTCCTCGCCGTGCTGGGCATCGGCGTCGTGGCGGTGGTGGTGGACGTGCTCACCGTCGCGCTGCGCCGCCCGGCGCTGGCCGGGCTGCCGATGCTGGCCATCTACTCGGTGCCGGTGGCGGTCTACGTGGACAGCGTCCCGGCCACCCCGTTCGTGGTGGGCGCCTGCGGCTACCTGTGGCTGCTGGTCACCGACAACGTCGACCGGGTACGCCGCTTCGGCCGCCGGTTCACCGGCGAGGGCCGCGACGTCGACGTCTGGGAGGCGTCGCCGCTGGCCGCGGCGGGTCGCCGGCTGGCCGTGGTCGGGGTGGCCGTCGCGGTGGCGCTGCCGCTGGCCGTGCCCGGGATGACCGGCGGGCTGCTGGACCGGATCGGCGACTCGACCGGCGACGGCAACGGCCGGCCCGGCCAGGGCGGCAACGCCGGCCGGATCGACCTGTTCGCCGCGCTCAGCGGCCAGCTCAACCAGAGCGAGGTGACCGAGCTGGTCAAGGTCACCACCAATGAGCCGGCGCCGTTCTACCTGCGCTTCGGGGTGGCCGACGAGCTGAGCCCCGACGGCTTCCGGGACCGCGTACCCAGCGGGAAGTCGGTGAACCGGGACCTGGCCGACCCGTCGGAGCAGCCCGGCCGCGGCGTCGAGCGGCATCGGTACCGGGCCAGTGTCGAGGTGAAGAACCTCAACATGCCCCTGCTGCCGGTCTACGCCGAGCCGGTGAAGGTGGACAGCCTCGGCGGCAACTGGCGCTACGACCCACAACTCCGGATCGTCTTCTCCAACCGCGAGAACTCGCGGGGCAAGCGCTACTCGTTCGACTACGTTCGCTCGACGTACAGCCCCTCGGCCCTGCGCGCGGCGCCTTCCCTGCCGGCCGACGACCCGATACTGCGCCAGCAGCCCATCCCACCGCCGGTCCGCGCGGTCGACGATCTGGTCGCGCGGCTGGTCAAAAACAAGCAGAACGACTACGACAAGGTCCGGGCGATCTACGACTACTTCTCGGTGGAGAACGGGTTCAGCTACTCGCTCTCCACCCGGGGCGGCACCAGCGGCGACGACATCACCGACTTCCTCACCAGCAAGGTGGGCTTCTGCCAGCAGTACGCCGCCGCGATGGCCTGGCTGGTCCGGGCGGCCGGCATCCGGGCCCGGGTGGTGTTCGGCTTCACCAACGGCAGCAACTCCGGCGGCAGCTACGTGCTGACCAACAAGAACCTGCACGCCTGGACGGAGGTCTTCTTCAACGGGTTCGGCTGGGTGCCGTTCGACGCCACCCCCGCGGCCAGCGTGCAGGGCTCGGTCCGGTCGGCCTGGGCTCCGGACGCCGACGCCCCCGACGAGATCACCCCGTCGCCGGGGAGCACCTCCGCGCCGGGCGGGGTCGACCCCTCGGCCGGCCCGAACGGCCCGGACCGGCTCGACAAGGACGCCGACCAGGGCCTCTCCGTCGGCGACGGCGGCCCCACCCGGCAGTCGCCGGTCTGGCCGTGGTGGGCGGCCGGCCTGGTCGCCCTGCTGGCGCTGCTCGCGATGCCGGCGCTGCGCCGGTCCACGCTGCGCCGGCGTCGACGGGCCCGGGCTGCGGCACCGGCGGCCACCACGCTGGCCGCAATCCCCGGCCCGCGGGGCGAGGTGCGTGACATCGTGGTCGGGGTGGACGCCGACCGGGCCCGCACGGACGCGCACGCCGCCTGGGACGAGCTGCTGGACACCCTGGTCGACTTCCAGGTCCGCGTCGACGGGACGGAGACCCCCCGGGCGACCGCCGAGCGGCTGGCCCGGGAGACCCTCACCGAGGACGCCGGGGCGGTCGACGGGGTACGGCTGCTCGGCCGGGCGGAGGAGCGGGCCCGCTACGCCCGCGACCCGCTGACCGGCGAGGCACTCCACCCGGCCCTGCGGTCGGTACGCGGAGCGCTCGCCAGCCGGGCGGACCGGCGTACCCGGATCATGGCGGCCCTGCTGCCGCCGTCGGTGCTGCTGCGCTGGCGGACCGCGGCGGCGGAGCGCTCGGCCCGGCTGGTCACCGGCGGCGGGCAGCTACGGCAGCGGCTGCTGCGCTGGAGCCCGCGACGCCTGCTGGCCGGCCGCCCGGCCCGCTGACCGTCCCGCCCGCCGGCGCTCCCCCGCCGGCGGGCGGGCCCATCACGGCCACGGCCACGGCCACCGAGCCGACCTTTCGTTCACGGCTGCGGGGCTCCGCTCCGCCACGCACCTCGCGCTCACGCCTGCCGGGCGGAGAGCCGGGGCATGGAGAAGCGACCGCGCTCGCCGGACGGTTCCGGCGACGCGCCGTCGCGTGCGGCCCGCCTCAAGGGCGGGACGTGGTCAGCGGTGCCCCTCCGGGCGCTGCCGCCAACGATCCTCCATCCGGTCGAGGAACGATCCCCGCCGGCCCGTCCGGCCCCGGGTTCGACGGCTCGTCGTGCCCCCCACCACGTGCAGGTCGGGGGACTGGGAGCGCCGGTGCGACTGCACCGCGTAGCCCAGTGAGGCCAGCATGACGACAAAGCCCGCCACGGCCAGCGGGGGCGTCTTGATCACGGCACCGTAGATCAACAGGGCCAGACCAGCGATGACCACGCCGGCAGCGACGAGCACGCGACGCCGCGCGTGGAAACGCGGGTCGCTGGCGCGCACAGCCGAGGCGAACTTGGGGTCCTCGGCAAGCGACCGCTCGATCTGCTCGAACAGCCGCTGCTCGTGCTCCGAGAGCGGCACGGCACTCCTCCCCGGTCACGTTGGTCGGCCCGGTCGGGCCGACAGACCGTGGCAGCCAACCGGCTGCTTACCCGCAAGTCTACGAGGGGGCTCGCGCGTCGGAAAGCGGGACGACCTATGGCCCGGCCGGTTTTTCGACCCGTCGCGGATCACGCCTGCCGAGCAGACTAGCCGGACCTATGACGGACCGCCCGAATCGGGCAGCCGCCGCGTCCGCCGCCGCCTCCGCCTCCCGCCAGCCACGCTCGGGCGCGCCGAGAGCGAGCTGGCGCGGCGTCTCCTGGGCGGCGGCCAGCCCCTCCAGGCGTACGCCGACCAGGCGGACCGGCTCGCCGGGGGCGAGCGCGGTCCACAGCGCCCAGGCCGTGTCGAACATCTCCCGCGCGGTGTCGGTGGGCACCGTGAGGGTGCGGGAGCGGTTGACCGTGCGGAAGTCGGCCAGCCGGACCTTGAGCGACACGGTGCGCCCCACCTGCCCGGCCGCCCGCAGCCGGGCGCCGACCTTCTCGGCCAGCGCCAGCAGGGCGCGGCGGATCTCCGTCGGATCGGTGACATCGGTGTCGAAGGTCACCTCCGCGCCGATCGACTTCTCCACCTGGTCCGGGGAGACCCGGCGCGGGTCCCGCCCCCAGGCCAACTCGTGCAGGTGGGTCGCGGCAGCCTCGCCGACCGCCCGCCGGAGCAGGCCGGCCGGTGCCTCGGCCAGCTCGCCCACGGTGTGCAGGCCGAGCCGGCGCAGCGCCTCCGCGGACCGCTCCCCCACGCCCCAGAGCGCCGCCACCGGCAGCGGGTGCAGGAACTCCAGGACCCGGGTGGCGGGCACCACGAGCAGGCCGTCGGGCTTGGCCCGGGTGGAGCCGAGCTTGGCCACGAACTTGCTCGGCGCCACGCCGACCGAGCAGGTGAGCCCCTGCTCCTCGGCGACCCGCCGGCGGATCAGCCGGGCGATCCGGGACGGGGGGCCGAAGAGCCGGCGGGCGCCGGCCACGTCGAGGAACGCCTCGTCCAGGGAGAGCGGCTCGACCAGCGGGGTGACGTCCCGGAAGATCCGCATCACCGCCCGGGAGGCCGCTGAATACCGGGCGAAATCCGGCGGCAGGTAGACCGCGTGCGGGCAGAGCGCCCGGGCGCGGGCGGTGGGCATGGCGCTGCGGACGCCGTAGCGGCGGGCCTCGTAGCTGGCCGAGCTGACCACCCCGCGCGGCCCGATCCCGCCCACCACGACCGGCCGGCCGCGCAGCTCGGGCCGGTGGCGCACCTCGACCGAGGCGAAGAAGGCGTCCATGTCGACGTGCAGGATCGGGCAGCCGGTGTCGTCGGCGTCCGGCCCGAAGCGTGGATCACCGCCCCGGGGCAACGACTGGCTGCGGCCCATTCCGGCAGGCTAGCCGTCCGGTCCGACAGTCCGGCCGACCGGTGGGCCGGGGCCGTCAGCCGCGGACGACCAGGAGCGGGATGGTCATCTCGGCCGCGGTGTCCGCGCCGTGGTACGCCACCAGCCGGGACTCGATCGGCAGCTCCGAGCGGGTGGCGACCACCGCGTACGTGCCCCGGCAGACCACCACCACGTCGCCGATCCGGCGCAGGTGCTCCTCGGGCACCGGCCCGAACCAGCCGGTGGCCACCGCCTCGTCCCGGGTCATCACCCGGGCAGCGCCGTCGAGCACCGTCGACCAGGCGGCCACCACGTCGGCGGCGGCCCCCGGCTCCACGTGCAGGTAGCGGACCCGGGGCTCGCCGGCGACCACCCGCACCCCGGCGCGCAGCCGGGGATCGGTGTCCAGGTCGATCCGGTGGTCGTCCGGCACGTTGAGCTGACCGTGGTCGGCGGTGACCAGCAGCGCCGCGTCCGGCGGCAGCCCGTCGACCAGCCGGGCGAGCAGCCGGTCCACCTCGGCTGCGGCGAGCCGCCAGGGCACCGAGTCGACGCCGCTCAGGTGCCCGTGCCGGTCCAGGTCGGGGTGGTAGCCGGAGACCAGGGCCGGCCCGGCGCCGGCCGCGAGCGCGGTGAGCAGCTGACCGGCCAACTCGTCGACGTCGGAGGCGCCCCGGTAGTCGCCGCCCCGGTTCGCGGCCAGGGTCAGGCCGCTGCCCCCGTACTCGGGGCGGCTGACCACGGTGACCGCGACCCCGGCGGCGCGGGCCCGCTCGTACCAAGTCGGGACGGGCTGCCAGCGCAGCGGTTCCGGGTCGCCGGCCCAGTCGATGTGGCTGAGCACCCGGTCGGTGCCGGGGACCCGGACCTTGAAGCCGAGCACGCCGTGCGCTCCGGAGGGCGTGCCGGTGCCGAGGGTGACCAGGCTGGTCGGGGTGGTGGACGGAAACCCGGAGGTGAGCGGGGCGCCGACGGTGGCGGCCAGGCCGGCCAGGGTCGGGGCGTACGGGGCGGCGGTGGGGATCTGGTACCAGCCGAGCCCGTCGACCAGCAGCACGGCGATCCGGCGTACCCCGGCCAGCCGGGGACCCAGGCCGAGCAGGTCGGCCGCGCCGGGCACGCCGAGCACCGCGAGGGCGCTGGGCAGGATGTCGGCGAGACTGCCACCGCCGTAGCGGGGCGCGACCTGCTCGAACGGATCCGCCGCCGGGCCGGTCATGCCGGGCGGCGGGCGAACAGGTGCAGCTGGGCGGCGAGGTCCCGGTAGGGCGGCCGGGCGGCCAGGGCCCGCTCCAGCTCGACCAGGGCGGCCGGCTGACCGTCCGCCACCGCGGCCGGGAGCAGGTCGGCGAGCACGCGTACGCCGTGAATCTCCTCGACGACGAGCCCGGCGGCGGCGAGCAGCGCCGCCGCGCCGTCGGCGTCGTAACGCCGGCGCAGGGTGTCCCGGGGGCCGGCGCTGCCGGCCGGGTCGGCGGCCAGCGCGGCGGCGACGTCGAGGTGCCCGTTCATCGCCCGGGTCAGCACGGCGGCGGCGCGGCCGGCGACCAGGACGCTGGCCGCGCCCCCGGGACGCAGGGCGGCGGCGAGTGCGGCGACCACCGGGACGGGGTCGTCGACCACCTCCAGCACGGAGTGGCAGAGCACCAGGTCGACGGCGGCCGGCTCGACCAGCCCGGCGAGCGCGTCACCGTCGCCCTGGATCGCGCGTACCCGATCGGCGACCCCGGCCTCGGCGGCCCGGCGGGTCAGCGCGGCGAGCGCGTCGGGACTGGCGTCGACCACGGTGACCCGGTGGCCGGCCTCGGCGAGCGGGACGGCGAAGCCGCCGGTCCCGCCGCCGACATCGAGCACGGTGAGCTGGTCGCCGGTCCGCCGGTCCAGCTCGGCCCGGAGGACCGCCCAGATCACGGCGGTACGAGGGGTCAGGGTTCGGGTCTGCTCCACGCCGCCGAGCCTAGTCACCCCGGGACACCGGGTCAGGAGTCGCCGCCGCCGGCGGGGTCCTCCTCCGCGCGGGACCGGTGGGCGTTGGCCACCGGGCCGTCGGTCACCTGGTATTCGCGGGGCTCCACCTCGTGGCTCGGCGACCAGCCGGCCGACAGCCGGGTGCGCCGGGTGTTCGCCACCCCACCGGAGTACGTGCTGTGCACGGTCATGTTTTCTTCCCCCCAGACGAGCGGGCCACTCTGCCCGCGCGTGCCGGCAGTCTCCCGTCTCCCGGTCCGGAAAACCGTAATGTGGATCACTCCACTCAGCGGAAATCCCGGGACGCCGGGGTGACGGGAGGCTCGATCGCATCCAGTCGGTCCGCGGTGAGGCTGGTGACGCCCTCGTGCCGCTGCAACCGGCCCCGCACCACCAGCGCCGCGCTGGTGCGGGCGATTCGACGGTATCGCTGCCAGAGCCCGGGGGAGCAAGTGACGTTGAGCATACCGGTCTCGTCCTCCAGATTGAGGAAGGTCACCCCGCCCGCGGTCGCCGGCCGCTGCCGGTGGGTGACGATCCCGCCGACCCGGATCCGCCGACCCGGATCCACCCCGCCGAGCCGGGCGATCGGCACCGCGCCCAGGGCGTCCAGCCGGTCCCGGATGAACCGGGCCGGGTGGCTCTCCGGGGACAGGCCGGTGGCCCAGACGTCGGCGACGAGGCGGTCCACCGCCTCCATCCCGGGCAGGGTGGGCGGGGTCGCGCCGGTCACCGTGCCGGGCAGCCGACCCGGCCGGTCCTGGGCCGCCGCGCCGGCGGCCCAGAGGGCCTGCCGCCGGGTCAGCCCGAAGCAGGCGAAGGCGTCCGCGGTGGCCAACGCCTCCAACTGCGCGGCGGTCAGGCCGACCCGCCGGGCCAGATCCGGCATGTCCCGGTACGGCCCGTGCGCCGTCCGCTCCGCCTCGATCCGCTCGGCCACGTCGTCGCCGAGGGTGCGTACGCTGCCCAGCCCGAGCCGGACCGCCGGCCCGCCCAGCCCCCAGGCGTGCGGCGGCTCCCCCGGTTGGCTCCCCCACCGGGTCTCCGGGGTGGACTCCAGCACCGCCTTGGCGCCGCTGGCGTTGATGTCCGGCCGGCGCACCTCGACACCGTGCCGGCGGGCGTCGTCGACCAGGGTCTGCGGCGAGTAGAAGCCCATCGGCTGGGCGTTGAGCAACGCGGCCAGGAACGGGCCGGGGTGGTAGCGCTTGAGCCAGGAGCTGGCGTAGACCAGGTAGGCGAAGCTCATCGCGTGGCTCTCCGGGAAGCCGTAGCTGGCGAACGCGGTGAGCTTGCGGTAGACGTCCTCGGCCAGCTCGCCGGTGATCCCCCGCTCGGCCATCCCGGCGTACAGCCGGTCGGCGATCTGCGCCATCCGTTCCACCGAGCGCTTCGCCCCCATCGCCCGGCGCAGCTGGTCGGCCTCGGCCGCGTCGAAGCCGGCCAGGTCGATGGCGAGCTGCATGAGCTGCTCCTGGAACAGCGGCACGCCGAGGGTCTTCTCCAGCGCGTTGCGCATCAGCGGATGCGGGAACGTCACCGGCTCCTGGCCGTTCTTACGCCGGATGTACGGGTGCACCGAGCCGCCCTGGATCGGGCCGGGACGGATCAGCGCCACCTCCACCACCAGGTCGTAGAACTCGCGGGGCTTGAGCCGGGGCAGGGTGGCCATCTGGGCGCGGCTCTCCACCTGGAACACCCCGACCGAGTCGGCCCGGCAGAGCATGGCGTAGACGTCGGGGTCGTCCAGGGTCATGTCGCCCAGGTCGAGCGTGGACCCGATCATGTCGTAGCCGTAGTGCAGCGCGGAGAGCATGCCGAGGCCGAGCAGGTCGAACTTGACCAGCCCGACGGCGGCGCAGTCGTCCTTGTCCCACTGCAGGACGCTGCGGCCCGGCATCCGCCCCCACTCGACCGGGCAGACCTCGATCACCGGCCGGTCGCAGATCACCATGCCGCCGGAGTGGATGCCCAGGTGCCGGGGGAAGGTCTGGACCTGGTTGGCGTACTCGACGACCTGCTCGGGGATGTCCGCCACGTCCACCGCCGCGACCGAGCCCCAGCGGTCGATCTGCTTGCTCCAGGCGTCCTGCTGCCCGGGCGAGAAGCCGAACGCCTTCGCCACGTCCCGCACCGCCGACCGGGGCCGGTACGAGATGACGTTGGCGACCTGGGCGGTGTGCTCCCGGCCGTACCGGGCGTAGACGTGCTGGATCACCTCCTCCCGGCGGTCGGACTCGATGTCCACGTCGATGTCGGGCGGGCCGTCGCGTTCCGGGGCCAGGAACCGCTCGAAGACCAGCTGGTGCCGGACCGCGTCGACGTTGGTGATCCGCAGCGCGTAACAGACCGCCGAGTTGGCCGCCGAGCCCCGGCCCTGGCAGTAGATGTCCTGCTCCCGGCAGAACGTGACGATGTCGTAGACCACCAGGAAGTAGCCGGGGAAGCCGAGATCGGAGATCATCCGCAGCTCGTGCTCCAGCTGCGCGTACGCCTCCGGGTGCGCCTCGGGCGGGCCGTAGCGTTCCCGGGCGCCGTCCATGGTCAGCTCGCGCAGCCAGCTCATCTCGGTGTGCCCGGGCGGCACCGGGTACGCCGGCAGCCTCGGCGCGACCAGTTGCAGGTCGAAGGCGAGTTCCGCGCCGAACTCGGCGGCCCGGGCCACCGCGCCCGGGTACGCGGCGAACCGCGCCGCCATCTCCGCGCCGCTGCGCAGGTGGGCGGTGCCGGCGGCGGGCAGCCAGCCGTCGATCTCGTCCAGGCTGCGCCGGGCACGGACCGCGGCCAGGGTGGTGGCCAGCCGACGCCGCCCCGGGGTGGCGTAGTGCACGTTGTTCGTGGCGACCGTGGGCAGCCCCGCCGCGGCGGCCAGCTCGGCCAGGGCGTCGTTACGGTCGGCGTCGACCGGGTGGCCGTGGTCGGTCAACTCCACCGCCACCGTGTCGGCGCCGAAGAGCGCGGTGAGCCGGTCCAGCTCCCGGGCGGCGGCGTCGACGCCCTCGGTGAGCAGGGCGCCGGGCACGTGCCCCTTGCGGCAGCCGGTGAGCACCAGCACGTGGTCGCGCAGCTCGGCGGCGACCTCGTCCAGCTCGCCGTAGACCGGGCGGCCCTTCTCGCCGCCGCGCAACTGGGCGCGGGAGATGGTGGCGGCGAGGCGGGCGTACCCCTCGTGGCCGTGGGCGAGGACCAGCAGGTGCGACCCGTGCGGGTCGGGCTCGCCGTTCTGCGGGCCGGGCAGCCCGAGGGAGAGTTCCGCGCCGAAGATGGTCGGCAGGTGCAGCGCGCGGGCCGCCTCGGCGAAGCGCACCACGCCGTAGAAGCCGTCGTGGTCGGTGACGGCGAGCGCGGTGAGGCCCAGCCGGGTGGCCTCCTCGGCCAGTTCCTCGGGGTGGCTGGCGCCGTCGAGGAAGCTGAAGTTGGAGTGGGCGTGCAGCTCCGCGTAGGGCACCGGGTCGTCCGGGCGGGGCAGCTCGGGCGGCTCGTACTGCTCCCGCTTGCGGTTCCACGCCGGGGAGTCGCCGCCGTCGGCGTCCACCGCGAGCGGGTCCACCACGTGCAGGTGCCGCTCGTCCCGGGACCGGCCCCTGCCGGACCGCCCACCGCGGGGCCGGCCGGAGAGCACCTCTTCCAGCTCCGACCAGGACAGATTCGGGTTGTGGAAGCTCACCGGCCCGCCCCTCGCCCGGCCCGCTGCGAGATCTTGGCAGGTTCAGGCCCCTCCAGGGGCCGAAATCTTCCAAGATCCGATGTCGCGCGGGCCCCTGCGCGGTCAGTCATAGATCGCCTCCACCAGCCACTGGCCGGCCTCGACGGCGAGCAGCAGGGCGGTCCCGTCGGCGAGGCAGACCTGGAACCGGGCCCGACGCCGGGCCTCGGCCGGCGCCCACCAGCGCTCGTCCACCGGCCACGGGCCGGCCCAGCCGACGATCTCGGTCGGCCGGCCGGTGCCGACGGCCAGCCGCGCGGGCGCGGCGCTCACCGCCAGCCGGGCGCTGACCACGACCGGCTCACCGGCCGCGTCGTGCACGGCGGCGAGGATCGGGGTCGGCAGCACGACGGCCGGCGCGGGCGGCGGCAGCCGCCCCGGCCACGGCGGAGCCGCCGCCCCGCCCGACCGCGCCGCCTCACCCAACCGCGCCACCTCACCCGACCGCGCCGCCTCACCCGACCGCGCCGCCTCGTCCGTTGGGCCGGTGGGCAGTGGCGGTGGGCCGGGGCGGGCGGGCAGTCGCTCGTCGCCCCACGGGACCAGGCGTACCTGGTCGGCCGGGGACCGTCCGCCGCCGAGCACGGCGGTGACCACCGCCTCGGGGCCGAGGATGCCCTGCACCCGGCTCAGCGCGCGGTGCGCCCGCTCCCGCTCCTCACCGGTCTCCCCCCACAGCCCCGGTTGCAGGCCGGCCTGGGCGAGCACCCCGTCCGGCACCAGCCGCAGCCGGATGATCCCGGCGGTGGGGCGGGCCTGGCGGGCGCCGCCCCGGCGGGTGCTGCCGGAGAGCCAGCCGTCCAACTGCCAGCGGACCCGGTCGGCGATGGCCGCGGCGGTGAGCAGGCCGTCGTGCCGCCAGACCCGGTGCAGCTCCTGGCCGTGCGCGGTGACCGCCTCGATGCCGAGCCGGGTGCAGGCCAGCCCGTACGCGGCGAGCCGCTCGTGCAGCTGCTCGGCCAGCGTCCGGGCGGCGAACGCCGCGGCGTCGACCCGGTCGACCGGCTCGTCGTACCCGGCGGTGACCGTCAGGTCGGCCGGCGGCTGCCGGACCGCGAGCGGCCGATGGTCCCGGCCTGCGGCGAGCCGGTGGGCCAGCGCCCCGTCGAAGCCGAACCGGGCCAGCACGTCGCCGGCGGGCAGCGCGGCGAAGTCGCCGAGGGTACGCACCCCGAGCCGGCGCAGCAGGTCGGTCAGGGCGGGCCGGCCGAGCGCCTCGACGGGCCGGGCGGCCAGGAACTCCGGGGTCCCGCCGGGCGGCACGATCCGCCCGTCCCGCGCGGCCAGCCCGGCGGCGAAGACCCCGTCGGCGATGCCGACCTGGCTCTCCACCGCGCAGCTCTGGGCGACGTGCTCGACGATCCGCTCGGCCGCCGCCTCCTCCCCACCGAGGTACCGGCTCGGCCCCCGGGCGGCCAACGCGCAGGCCCCGGGGCGGATCACCTCCACCCCGACTGCCACCTCCTCGACGGCGGCCACCACCGGCTCGAACGCCCGGGCGTCCCGGCCGGGATCGTGGTCGACGACGGTGAGCTGCGGGCAGCGCCCCTGCGCCTCCCGCTTGCGCAGCCCCCGGCGTACGCCCTCGGCGCGGGCCCGCTCGGAGCAGGCGATCACCCGGTTGGCGTGCAACACCGCGACCGGCCCGGTGGCGGGCACCCCGTCGACGATCTCGGCGGCGAGGACCGGCCAGTCCGGGCACCAGAGCAGCAGGGTCCGCACCGGCGTACCGCTCATGCCGGCACTCCGCCGCGCTGCGTGCCGCCATGAGGCACCACCCGGAGCCGGGGCGGGATGGTACGGGCGGCGGCACCGGCCGCCCGGGGGATGACCCGGGTCAGCTCGTCGCCGGGCAGCCAGACCTTGATCTCCTTGGGGCGGGCGGCCGCGCCCCGCCCGCGCGCCGAGACGGTCACCTCCCGGCGGCGCAGCCGCCCCCGGCCCGGCCCGAGCCCCTCCCAGACCCCCCGGACCACCTGGAGCGTGACGTCCGCGCCGTCCCACCGGCCGTACGGGACGAGCACGCTGCCGCGCTGCCGGGCCCGGGCGGCCAGCCGGTCGGCGACCGAGGCGGAGACCGTGGCCGGCACGGCGGCGACCACCACGTCGACCCCGTCGATGAGCGCGGCGACGACGGTGGGCCACTCGGGCCCGGGGTGCGGCACCAGGGCCAGCCGGTCCAGGGCGATCCCGGCCTCGGCCGCCGCGCCGGCACCGAAGGTAGGCACCCCGACCACGGCACACCACGAGCCGGCCCGGGACGCCTCGGCGAGCAGGGCGAGGAGCAGCGACGTCCCGCCGCCGCGCCGGGGCTGCCCGGCGCCGACCGCGATGGTGCTGCCGCGGCGCAGCCCACGGTGGGGCAGCAGCCCGGTCAGCTCGGGCCGGACGGGCAGCACCCGGTGACCGCCCGCCGGGTCGGGCGCGCTCGCCGGGCGTACCAACTCGGCCAGTGCGGCGGAACCGACCACCATGCGGCCCGCCATCGGACCTACCCCCTGTCGTATGTCGCCCACGGGTACCGATCCGTGGTGGTGCTGCTGGATTTCCGCGGCGGACACCGCCGGAACCGGGCACGGCGCGTCCGGCCACCCGCCTTCCCCGTCGGGTGGCCGGACGTCGCCCGGTCAGGCGGCGGCTGCTCCGGGTCGCGGCGCGACGTCGGCCACGCCGAGCCGGAGTGGCCGGAACAGATCGTCGAGCGCCGGCTGGTACGCCAGGCCGAGGGCAGCCTCCACCACGGCCACGAACTGCTCGGCGGCGCGGAGCAGGTCGTCGGCCTCCCGGGCGGTGACCACCCGGGGGATGCCGGCCTCGGCGGCGGCCCGCTTGCTCGCCCCGGCGGCGAAGTAGCCGGCCCACTCGTCGAGCTCGGGGGCGACGGCGGCGAGCAGGACCCAGACGCTGGTGATCCGGCCGCGCCGGGTGGGCGCGGGGCGGGCACGGGCGGCGAGCAGTGCGGCGGCGGCGCGCAGCGCCGCGAGGTGGGCGGCGGCGTATCGGAGGCCGTCGGGGCGGGTCCGGGCCGCCTCGGCCAGCCCGTGGCGGGCCACCACGAGCAGTTGGGCGGGGGTGCGGTGCGGCAGCACGTGCGCGGGCACCGTCGGTGCCTGGGCCGGACCGGTCGACATGATCTCTCCTCCGCGTGGGCCGGGGCGGGCGGGCCACGCGACGGATCGGATCCGCCGGTGGGACGCCCGGGGCGGGTGGTGCGGAGGAAGACGCACCGGGTGGGCCGGCCGGGTGTGGACGCTTCCCCACACCACACCCGGCCGGCGTACCGGCGGGTCCGTCGCCCGCCGCCCGGGGGTCGTGGGCGGCGGGCGACGATCCTGCCTGACGGGCCTCGGACTCGCGACTGTCCGGGCCCCGGTGCGGTCCGCGGAACCGCACCCTCCCGGGAGCCGGCGCCGCGAAACACCGCTCCCGACGTTGGAACGAACGTACGACTGAATCGAACACTCGTTCTAACTACCCTGACAGTACACCCCTCCCCCGACGAAAATGCAACGGTCCCGGGCCGGCGCGACAAGCCGCGTCGCCGAGGCCGCCACGGAACCGGCGGAGCCATGCCCGGGAGCGGACCTCGGTGGGATTCTCAGCGCGTACACAGGGTTGCCATAGGAACCGTCGAGGTCGGCCGGCCAAGGTTGGCCCCATGTACGTCAGCCGCACCGAAGCGACCGTCCGGTGACCGCCGCCGTCGCCGACCGGCGGGCCGTACGCCGCGCCCTGCCGGCGGCTCCCGCCTGGTGGGCCGACGTCGCCGGCAGCGCCGCAGTGCTCAGCCTGCTGGTCGTCACCGCCCTCTGGACCGCCGACCGGGGAGTGCAGGAGCTGCTGTCCGGCCCGGCCACCGGTCTCACCTCGCTCGGCCGGCTCGCCGGCCTGGTCAGCGCCGACCTGATGCTCGTCCAGGTGGTGCTGATGGCCCGGGTACCGCTGATCGAACGCAGTTTCGGCCAGGACCGGATCGCCCGCTGGCACCGGCTCGCCGGCTTCACCTCCTTCAACCTGCTGCTCGCCCACGTGGCGCTGACCACCCTCGGGTACGCCGGCACCGCCCGGCGGGGCGTGCTCGCCGAGACCTGGGACCTAGTCGTCACGTACCCCGGGATGCTGCTCGCCACCGCGGCGCTGGCCCTGCTGGTGCTGGTGGTGGTGACCTCGGTACGGGCGGCCCGGCGCCGGCTGCGCTACGAGTCCTGGCACCTGCTGCACCTGTACGCGTACCTCGGCGTCGCGCTGGCGCTGCCGCACCAGCTCTGGACCGGTGCCGACTTCGTCGGCTCGGCGGCGGCCAGCGCCTACTGGTGGACGGTCTACCTGCTGGCGCTGGCCAGCGTGCTGGTCTACCGGCTCGGGCTGCCCGCCTGGCGCTCGCTGCGGCACCGGATCGAGGTGGCCGCAGTGGTCACCGAGGCCCCCGGGGTCACCTCCGTCTGGCTGCGCGGGCGCGACCTGCACCGGCTGCCCGTCCGGGCCGGGCAGTTCCTCCTCTGGCGGTTCCTGGACGGCCCCGGCTGGTCCCGGGCGCACCCGTACTCGCTGTCGGCGCCGCCGAACGGGGACCTGATGCGGATCACCGTCAAGGACCTCGGCGACGGCAGCGCCCGGGTGGCCGCGCTGCGCCCCGGCACGAGGGTGCTGGTCGAGGGACCGTACGGGCGGCTGACCGGGGAACACTGGCGGGGCGGCGGGATCACCATGCTCGCCTGCGGGGTCGGGATCACCCCGCTGCTGGCGCTGCTCTGGGAGCTGCCGTACGCCCCCGGGCAGGCGGTGCTGCTCTACCGCGCGCGTACCCCCGAGGACCTGGCCTTCCGGGCGGAGCTGGACCGGCTCGCCGCGGAACGCGGGCTGGTCGTGCACCACCTGGTCGGCCCGCGGGCGCGACGCCCGTCCTGGCTGCCGGCGTACGCCGAGGGGAGGTCCGACGCGGAGGCCCTGCGCCGGCTCTCCCCCGGCGTCGCCGCGCACGACGTCTTCCTCTGCGGCCCGGACGGCTGGGTCGACGCCGCCCGCGACGCCGCCCGCGCCGCCGGGGTTCCCGACGCGCACGTCCACCACGAACGCTTCGCCTGGTGACAGGCGCGAAAGGAGGATCCGTGCGCCGGATCACCCTCTGGCTGCTCTCCACCGTGGCCGTCCTGGTGCTGCTGTTCAGCTACAAGACCAGCACCATGGGTCCGGGCGGGGAGAGCAGCGCGGTCGCCACGGGCTCCGACGGCTCGGCCGGCAACTCCTGGACCGGCACGGACGCCGGCTCCACCGGGTCGGGCCCGGTGAGCGGGTCGTCCAGCGGCGACGGCACGGCCACCGGGTCGGTGGCGCAGACCCGGTGGGGACCGGTGCAGGTGCAGATCACCGTCTCCGGCGGGAGGATCACCGACGTCCGCGCCGTACGGGTGCCGGACGGCAACCGCCGGGACCAGGAGATCAACGACTACGCGGTGCCGATCCTGCGGCAGGAGGCCCTGGCCGCGCAGAGCGCCCAGATCGACACCGTCTCCGGCGCGACCGTCACCAGTGACGGCTACCGCGAGTCCCTCCAGTCCGCGATCGACGCGGCACACCTGAAGTGAGCGGGGTGGCGACGATGAACCTGGCGACGGAGCCGGACCGGCGGGCCTGGGTGGTACAGGTGATGGGGCTGCCGGTGAGCGTGCACCTGCGCGGCCCCGAGGTGCGCACCGACGCGGTGGCGCAGCGGGTGGAGCGGGTCTTCGCCGAGCTGGGCGAGGTGGACGCGGTGTTCAGCACGTACCGGCCGGAGAGCGTGCTGGGCCGGCTCGGCGGCGTCATGCCCGACCCGGCCACCGCCGAGCCGGTGGTGCGCGAGGTGGTGACGCTCTGCGAACTGGCCCGCACCCGTACCGACGGGTGGTTCGACGCCCGGCGGCTGCCGCTGCCCGGCGGCGGAACCGGATTCGAGCCGTCCGGGCTGGTCAAGGGGTGGGCGGTGGAGCGCGTCGCGCGCCACCTCGCCGACCTGCCCGACCACGACCTCTGCCTCAACGCCGGCGGGGACGTGCTGCTGCGCACCGCGCCGGGCCGGCCGGCCTGGCGGGTCGGGATCGAGGACCCCGACCACCCCGAGCGGCTGCTCGACGTCGTCGAGCGGGCGCACGGCGCGGTCGCCACCTCGGGCACCGCGCGGCGCGGCGCGCACATCGTGGACCCGCGCGCCGGCCGGCCCGCCGAGGCCGTCCGGTCGGTCACCGTGGTCGGCCCCGAGCTGCTCTGGGCCGACGTGTACGCGACCGCGGCCGTCGCCCGGGGCGCGGACGCGCTCGACTGGCTGGCCACCCTCGACGGGTACGCGGCCCTGCTGGTGGACGCCGCCGGCCGGGTCCGGGCCACCTCGGACTGGCCGGGCACCCGGGTGGCTCACGCCCGCACCGCGTAGTCGGGCAGGCCGGCGTCGGTGGCCAGCGAGTTGGTGCCGCGTACCAGCATCGTCTGGACCGCGCGACGGGACAGCAGCCGGTCGCGCAGCCACAGGCCCCACCCGCTGGCCGGGGCGAGGAAGTGGCCGGGGTTGGCGCCGCGCTGCCAGCGGGACGCGTACCCGCGCATCCGCCGCTCGTACGCGGGCAGCGCCACCCGGGGGTTCCCGCCGGCCACGGCCAGCTCGCCGGCGAGCACGTACGCCCCGACCAGGCCGGTGCCGACCCCCATCCCGCCGAGGGTCACCCCCCACGCCGCGTCGCCGAGCAGCACGGTCCGGCCGGTGTGCCAGCGGGGCACCCGGACCCGGCCGATCGCGTCGAAGTAGAGCTCGGGCGCGGCGTGCAGGCCGGCGAGCAGGTGCGGCACGTGCCAGCCCAGCCCGGCGAAGGCGTCGGCGATCAGCGACTTCTGCCGGTCGGGGTCGAGCCGGTCGTGGTCCAGCCCGGCTCCGGCGAAGACGACGAAGGCGCCCGCCCGATCGGGGTCGCGCTGGTCGGCGGCGACGCTGGCCATCCGCCCGGGCACGTTGTACTGCCGGGAGACGGTGTCGAAGCCGCGGTCGTTGGGCAGGTCCCAGCCGGCCAGGTGGTAGCCGAGGTGGGTGAGGTACGCCGTCTCCGGGCCGTGGACCAGCCGGCGTACCCCGGAGTGCAGACCGTCCGCGCCGACCACCAGGTCGACGGCGCGGGAGCCGCCCCGGGCCAGCTCGACGTGCACCGTGTGGTCGGTCTCGGTGAGCCCGGTGATCCGGTCGCCGAACAGATACTCCACCCGGTCGGCGCCGTGCTCGTACAGGATCCGGGACAGGTCCCGGCGCAGCACCTCCAGCTCGCCGCCGGCGAACTCGGCCGGCAGCCGGAAGATCTCCCGGCCGTGCTCGTCCACCCGGCTCATCGCGCCGGCGTGGGTCTGCACCGCGCGCAACTCGTCGAGCACCCCCATCGCGGCCAGCACGCCGAGATGGGTCGGGCCCCGGAAGTCGACCGCGAAGCCGCTGGTCCGCAGCGCCGGGGCGGTCTCGACGACGGTGACCTCGGCCCCGTGACGGGCCAGCCACCAGGCCACCGCCGGACCGGCCACACCGGCGCCGGAGACGAGCACGCGTGAACCGTGCAGCGGAAGAGACATGATTCCCCCGAGATAGGAACTGTGTCCGTTGGATACAGAGTACGATAGACACAGTTTCGGTCCGAGAACAAGAGGGGTCATCGTGGAGACCGGTGATGCCGACCAGCGGCGGCTGTACGAGTTGCTGTGGGGCGTGCCCAGCGGACCGCGTCGCGGGCCCCGCCCCACCCTGACGCCGGTCGCGATCGCCCGGGCCGGCATCGCCATCGCCGACGCCGAGGGGCTCGACGGGCTGACCATGCAGCGGGTCGCCGAGTCGCTGGACGTCACCAAGATGGCGCTGTACCGGTACGTGCCCGGCAAGGCCGAGCTGGTCGCGCTGATGCTGGAGGCGGCGATGGGAGAACCGCCCCCGCCGCCGACGGGTGCCGACTGGCGCGGCCAGCTCGACGACTGGGCCCGGCAGCTGTTCGACCGGTTCCGCCGCCACCCGTGGGCTCACGCGGCGACCATCGGCCCCCGACTACCCGGCCCGAACGAGCTGGCCTGGCTGGAACGGGTCGTCACCGCCCTCACCGACACCGGGCTGACCGGCGACGAACAGCTCGACGTCGCGGTGCTGCTGGTCGGGCACGCCCGCAACCTGGCCCAGCACGCGCCGCCCCCCACCGACACCCCGGGACCGAGCCAGGAGGCCGGGTTCGCCGCGCTGCTGCGGGGTCGGGAGGAGCGCTTCCCGGCGCTCACCGCCGCCCTGCGCTCGACCCGGGGCAACGGCGACCAGGCCCTCGACTTCGGCCTCGCCCGCATCCTCGACGGCATCGAGGCCCTCATCACCGCCCGCGCCGCCCCACGCCGGGACATTTGAGGGTGGTCCCTTGCGCCGCCCGCCCGGACACGGGACACCCGAAGGACCTTGGTAGCAAGTCACCGGACGGTGGTGGCGGAGAGCTCGTTGTAGCCCTCGGCCAACTCCTGACCGGACAGTTCCCGGATCGCCGCCATGATCTCGTCGGTGACCGCGCGCCGGGCCTGACCGGCGCTGCCCGACCCCGGCGTGAAGTGCAGCGGGGCGCCGAAGCGTACGGTGATCCGCCCGATCCGGGGCAGTCGGGCGCCGACGGGCTGGATCCGATCGGTGCCGGCCACGGCGACCGGGACGACCGGCGCCCCGGAGGCGAGCGCGAGCCACGCCACGCCCGTACGCCCCCGGTAGAGCCGCCCGTCCCGGGAACGGCTGCCCTCCGGGTGAATGCCGAACGCCCGTCCGGCGGCGAGGATGCCGAGCGCGACCTCCAGCGACTCCTGGGCGGCCCGGTGGCCACCCCGCGGCACCGGCACGGCGTCGATCCCGGTGAGACAGGCCCGGGTCAGCCAGCCCAGGAACCCGGGCCGCCGGAAGTACTCGGCCTTGGCCAGGAAGGCCACCGGCCGGGGTGCCACCAGAGGGATCACGATGCTGTCGAGAAAGGAGAGGTGGTTGGCCGCCAGGATCACCGGCCCACGCTCCGGCACGTTCCCGCGCCCCTCGACGACCGGTCGGTAGACCAGCCGGGCGAGCGGCGCGACCAGTCGCCGTACGATCCCCTGCACCAGCACTGGGCGGCCTCGCTTTCTCAGTGGCCGGCGGACCCGAGATGGGCGTCCAGCGCGGCGCGCAGCAACGGTTCGGCCTCGTCGACCCCGGTCATCAACTGCAGGCTGCCCCAGAGCCTGAGCTGGGCCAGGCCGTGCAGGTTGGCCCAGAGGGCACCGGCGACCACCGCGGCCGGCGACCCGCCGGGCGGGGCGGGGCGGGCGCGGGCAACCAGGTCGACGAGGACCTCGAACAACGGGACACTGGCCGCCCGCAGGCCCATCTGGTTACCCCGTAGCAGGTCGTGCCGGAACATCAACTCGAACATGCCCCGGTTTCCGTGGGCGAACTCCAGGTACCGCCGGCTCAGCGCGAGCAGGAGGTCGTACGGGTCCCGGTCGCTGTCGGCGAGCACCTCGTCCGCCTGCCGGCCGAGTTCCCGGTAGCCCTCCCGGGCGATGGCGGCCAACAACGCCTGGTGCGTCGGGAAGTGCCGACGAGGGGCCCCGTGCGACACCCCGGCCCGCCGGGCGATCTCCCGCAGGGAGAGTCCTTCCGCGCCCTGCCCGGCCACCAGCTCAACACCCGTCGCGACCAGGCGAGCCCGGAGCCCGACGTTCGGTTGATCCATGGGAGGTGTCTACCAGAGATCCGTAGACAGTGTCTACTTCGGCGACGGACGAACCGTCCCGCCCGGGCGGGTGTGGTGCGGAACGGGGCAGGAAGCAGAATGAGCGGCATGCAGTCACAGCCAGACGTGCAGGCGACGCACCCGAACGTGCGGGCGGTACAGCGCGCGCTCGACGACGCGGGCGCCCGGGACGGCTCCGGCGCGGCGAGTCGGATCCGCCTGCTGCCCGAGGCGGTGCACACCGCCGCGGCGGCGGCCGAGGCGCTCGGCGTCGGCGTGGGCGCCATCGCCAACTCGCTCGTCTTCGACGCGGACGACGCCCCGCTGCTCGTGCTCACCTCCGGCGCGCACCGGGTGGACACCGCCGGCCTGGCCGCGTCCCTCGGGGTCACCCGGCTGCGCCGGGCCACCCCCGACTTCGTCAAGCGGCACACCGGGCAGGTGATCGGCGGGGTCGCCCCGGTCGGCCACCCCGGGCCGCTGCGCACCGTGGTCGACACCGCCCTGGCGGCGTACGACGAGGTGTGGGCGGCCGGTGGCGTGCCCCGGGCGGTCTTCCCCAGCACGTACGCGGAGCTGCTGCGGATCACCGCCGGCACCGCCGCCGAGGTGGCGTGAGCGAGCGAACCGTCAGGCTCGGCGCTCCCGGACTCGTCACCCTGCACGCGTGGCGGATCCCCCGCCGGGCGCTCCCCCGGGCGCTGGCCCGGATGGCGGCGCATCCGTCGCGGCTGCGCCGGACCCCCGGCGTACGGTTCGGCAAGCTGCTCGGCACCGGGACGGGCAGCGGCTTCGGCCCCGGCGACGCCGACCTGACCCGATGGGCCGCCCTGGTGGTCTGGGACTCCCCCACCGCGGCGGCCGGCTTCGACGCCTCGCCGGTCGGCCGGTCCTGGGCCCGGATCGCCCGCTCCTCCGTCCGGCTGGAGCTGCGCCCGTTGACCAGCCGGGGCGAGTGGTCCGGCCACCGGCCGTTCGGTGAGCCCTCCGGCGGCCCGGTCACCGGTCCGGTCCTGGCGCTGACCCGGGCCCGGCTGCGGGCCCGTCGGGCGGTCACCTTCTGGCGGGCCGTCCCGCCGGTGGCCGCCGCCCTGCGCGACGCGCCCGGGCTGCTCGCCCGGCTCGGCGTCGGCGAGGCGCCGCTGGGCTGGCAGGGCACGGTGACCGTGTGGCGGGACGCGGCGGACCTGGTCGCGTTCGCGTACCGTCACCCGGAGCACCGCGCCGCGATCACGCGCACCGCCGCCGAGGGGTGGTACGCGGAGGAGTTGTTCGCGCGGTTCGCGGTGTGCGACGTGGTCGGCGACCCCGCGGTGTTGGGATGGGCCGCCGAGGGCGACCCGGGATCGGTGAGAGGACACGCATGAGGCTGGTGCGGTGGACGCCGGACGACCTGGTCCGGCGGCTGGACGACGTGGTGGCCGTCTACGGCGAGGCGATGGGCTACCGCGCCGACCTGTTGGAGGCCCGGCGCGGCTACATCGCCACCCACGCCCGCCGTCCCGGCTTCCGCGCCGTGGCCAGCCTCACCAGCGAGGGACACCTGGCCGGCTTCGGATACGGCTACCTCGGCGCCGCCGGGCAGTGGTGGCACGACCAGGTGCAGCGGGCGCTGGGCGCCGCGGCCCGGCGGCGCTGGCTGACCTACCCCTTCGAGGTGGTGGAGCTGCACGTCCGCCCGCCCGCGCAGGGGCACGGCCTCGGCGCCGGCCAGCTCCGCGCCCTGCTCACCATGGCGGAGGGGACGACCACGCTGCTCTCCACCCCGGAGGCCGACGAGCAGAAGTCCCGGGCCTGGCGGCTGTACCGCCGGTTCGGTTTCGTCGACGTCCTGCGCGACTTCCACTTCCCCGGCGACGAGCGGCCGTTCGGGGTGCTCGGCCGGGACCTGCCGCTGCCCCCACCGGGCCCCGACGCCGCACCGGGCGCGGCCACGTCGTGAGCCGCGGCCGGCTGCCCTGGGCGCTGCTGGCCGTCCTGGTCCTCGCCCAGATCTGCTACCCGCTCACCAGCGGCGCCACCCGGGCCGGCCTGACCGTGGCCACCGTCGTGCTCGGGTACCTGCTCTCCGTCGGCCACGCGCTGCTCAGCCGGGGTACGCGTACCGCGGTCGCGCTGGTCGCGGTGGCCACCGGCGGCGGGTTCGCCGTGGAGGCGCTCGGGGTGGCCACCGGCTTCCCGTTCGGCGGCTACGACTACTCCGGCGAGCTGGGACCGAAGCTGGCCGGGGTACCGCTGATCATCCCCCTGGCGTGGACCTGGATGGCCTGGCCGGCCTGGCTCACCGCGGTCCGGATCACCGCGCCCTCGACCGCCGGGACGCGACCCGGACCGGCGACGGCGCCAGGTCGCGGCGCGGCGCCAGACGCGCCGAGCTGGAGTCGTCGGAGCCGCGCCGGCCGGATCGCGCTGGCCGCGGTCGGGCTCGCCGCCTGGGACCTCTTCCTCGACCCGCAGATGGTGGCCGAGGGCTACTGGGTCTGGCGGGACGCCACCCCGGCCCTGCCCGGGCTGCCCGGCGTCCCGGCCAGCAACTACCTCGGCTGGCTGCTCTTCGCGGTGCTGCTGGCGGCGGCGCTGCGCCCGCTGGCCGGGCCGGCCGTCGACCGCGCCGACCGGCGGGACGCGCCGATGTTCGCGCTCTACCTGTGGACGTACGCCGCCAGTGTGCTGGCGCACGCGGTCTTCCTCCGGCTGCCGGCCTCGGCGGTCTGGGGCGGGATCGGCATGGCGGTGGCCGCCGCGCCGCTGGCGGTGACGCTGCTGCGCGCCCGCCGCCGCGTCCCCGACCGACCGGCGGCCGACCCGGCGCCCCGCGTCGACGCACCGGCATGAGCGTCCTCCTCGCCCTGGTCGCCGCGCTCGCCGCGCTCACGACCCACACCTGGATCAACGCCACCCGCTGGCTGCGTCGCCCCGCCGCCGGTCCGGTCGAGGTGACCGAGGCGGTGGCGGTGCTGCTGCCGCTGCGCGACGAGGCCGACCGGGTGACGCCGTGCCTGCGCGCGCTGCTCGCCCAGCGGGGCGTACCGGACCTGCGGATCGTGGTGCTCGACGACGGCTCGACCGACGGCACCGCCGACGTGATCCGCGCGGTGGCCGGCGACGATCCCCGGGTCACCCTGCTCACCGGGGTCGCCCCGCCGTCGGGCTGGCTGGGCAAGCCGTACGCCTGCTGGCAGCTCGCCACCCGGACCCACCCGGACCCGACCGTGCTCGCCTTCGTCGACGCCGACGTGGTGCTCACCCCGTACGCCGTCGCGGCGGCCGTGACCGAGCTGCGCGCGGCGGGTGCCGCGCTGCTGTCGCCGTACCCCCGGATCGTGGTGCGGACGGCGGGCGACCGGCTGGCGCAGCCGCTGTTGCAGTGGTTGTGGCTGACCTTCCTGCCGCTGCGCGCGATGGAACGCTCGCCGCGGCCGTCCCTGGCGGCGGCGGGCGGGCAGTTCCTGGTGGTCGACCGGGCCGGCTACCTGCGGGCCGGCGGGCACGCGGCGGTGGCCGACAGGGTCCTGGAGGACATCGAGCTGGCCCGGGCGGTGAAGCGGGCCGGCGGCCGGATCGCCCTGGCCGACGGCTCCGGGCTCGCCGCCTGCCGGATGTACGAGAGCTGGCCCCAGCTACGCGACGGCTACACCAAGTCGCTCTGGGCCTCGTTCGGGCACCCGGCCACCGCGGCCGTGGTGGTGGCGCTGCTGCTCCTGCTCTTCACCGCGCCTCCGCTGGTCGCCGCAGCGGCCCTGGTCGCGGGTGCGCCGGCGGTGGCCGGGGCGGCGTTCCTGGCCTACCTGCTGGGCGTCGCCGGGCGGGTGGTCAGCGCCCGGGCCACCGGCGGGCGGGCCTGGCCCGACGCGCTGGCACACCCGGTGTCGGTCGGGTTACTCGGTTGGCTGACCCTGCGGTCGTACCATCTGCGGAAGCGACGCCGGCTCAGCTGGCGGGGTCGCCCGGTCGGCTAGGAGGGGCACGCCATGGCGCGGATCGTGGTCATCGGCGCCGGCGTGGGTGGGCTGGCCGCCGCCGCGCGGCTGGCGGTCAACGGGCACGAGGTCACCGTCTTCGAGCGGGCCGACACGGTCGGCGGCAAACTCGGCCGGCACGTCCACGACACGCCCGAGGGCGCGTACCACTTCGACACCGGGCCGAGCCTGATCACCCTGCCGCAGGTCTTCCACGACCTGTTCGAGGCCACCGGCGCGAAACTCGACGAGTACCTCGACCTGGTGCCGCTGGACCCGATCGTCCGGCACGTCTTCCCCGGCGGCGGCCCCACCCTCGACTCGTGCGCCGACCCGGACGAGTTCGCCGCCCGGATCGGCGCGGCGTTCGGCGACCGGGCCGCCGCCGACTGGCAGCGGCTCTGGCGACGGGCCGGCCGGGTCTGGGCGGCGTCGCACCGGGACGTCCTGCGCCGCCCGGTCGACTCCCCCCGCGACCTGGCCACGCTGGCCTGGCGGCTCGGCGACCTGGCCGCGATCGCCCCCGGACACACCCTGCGCGGGCTCGGCCGCCGCGAGCTGTCCGACCCCCGGCTGCGGATGTTGCTCGACCGGTACGCCACGTACACCGGCGCCGACCCGCGCCGCGCGCCGGCCGCGCTGGTCGCCGTCCCGTACGCCGAGCTGGCGTACGGCGGCTGGTACCTGCGGGGCGGGCTGGGCGGCCTCGCCGACGCGCTGCTGTCCCGCTGCCTCGACCTGGGCGTGGTGGTGCGGACCGGCACCACGGTCACCCGGATCGACGCGGCCGGCGGCCGGGTGCACGGGGTACGCCTCGCCGGGGTCGCCGCGCCCGTCCCCGCCGACGTGGTGGTGGCCAACGTGGACGCGCTCACCCTCTACCGGGACCTGCTGCCCACCCCGCGCCGGCTGGCCGGGCTCACCGACCGCAGCCTCGCCGGCTTCGTGCTGCTGCTCGGCGTACGCGGCGACTCCGGACTGGCGCACCACACCGTCTTCTTCCCCGACGACCACGACGCCGAGTTCGACGCGGTCTTCGGCGACCCGGGGCGGGGGGTACGGGCCCGGCCGGCGCTCGACCCGACGGTCTTCGTCACCGTGGCCGCCGACCCGGTGGTCCGCCCGGACGGCCACGAGGCGTGGTTCGTGCTGGTCAACGCCGCCCGCCACGGCACCGCCGCCGGCGCAGTGGACTGGCGCCGGCCGGGGCTGGCCGAGGCGTACGCCGACCGCGTCCTCGACGTGCTCGCCGAGCGGGGCGTGGACGTCCGGGACCGGCTGGTGTTCCGCGAGACCCGTACGCCGGCCGACCTGGACGCGGCGACCGGCGCGCCCGGCGGGGCGATCTACGGCACGGCGGGCGGCCTGCTCCGCCCGGCCAACCGGGGCCCGGCGGCCGGGTTGTGGCTGGTCGGCGGTTCCAGCCACCCCGGCGGCGGCCTGCCCATGGTCACCCTCTCCGCGGAGATCGTCGCCAACGAGATCGGCCCGGCCTGGTAGGTGCCACCTCGGGCCGGCCCCGCCCGGCCGGCCGGCCACCGCCACGTCGGCGAGGTGGCGGGGACCTCGGCCGCCGGTTACCGCCACATCGGCGACACGGCGAGCAAAGGCGGACGGGACCAGGGTCAGCCGGCGTTGATCAGGGTGCGGCGAACGGTGGAGATGAGCTGCCCGAGGCCGAAGCCGGCCAGCAGCACCCAGACCGTGGCGGCCATGGTGATGGTGCCGGCGGTCACGTCGGTGTCGATCAGACCGGAGAGCCCGGCGACCAGCAGCCCGATCAGGGCCACGCAGACCCGGGTGGGGCGTTCGCCCACGGTCACCGTGCCGATCTCGCGCATGCCGGCGGCGACCGCCCGGGCCCGGACGTACTCGTGCAGCCAGGACAGGCCGCCGGCCGCGGCGACCACCGCCCCCGGCGCGCCGAGCAGCCAGAACGCGACCAGCCAGGCGACCTCGCCGAGCCGGTCGGCGATCGAGTCGTAGACGTAGCCGAGCCGGGTGGTGCGGTTGGTGGCCACCGCCACCGCGCCGTCCACGCTGTCCGCCACCGCGGCCAGCAGCACGAACAGCGCGCCGAGGAACGGCCCGTCGGTCGGCCGGCCGACCAGCAGCGGCACGCAGACGCAGAGCAGCACCCCGAACACGGTCACCGGGGTCGGGCCGACCCGGAGCCGGCCCAGGATGTATCCCACGTGGTAGGAGAAGCGCAGCCAGGCGCGGACCACCGGGGCGGCGGCCCGCGGGTCGAACCCGCCGTGCAGCCGCGCCCAGGCGGTCGCGTACTGGTCCCAGTTCAGCTGTGTGCCCACCACGGGATCAACCGTAGAAGGGCGGCGCGGGTGTCGCGGGCCGCCCGGTCACACTCGCGCTTCGGCCCGCAGGTGCTGCCAGACCTCCCGGGTGGCGGTGGACCGGTTGAGGGTGATGAAGTGGATCCCGGGCACCCCCTCGTCCAGCAGCCGCGCGCACATCTCGCTGGCCTGCTCGATGCCGAGCCGGCGGACCGCCTCCGGGTCGTCGGCGACCTTCTCGAACCGCGCGGCCAGGGCCGGCGGGAAGGGCGCCCCGGAGAGCTGCACGGACCGCTCGATGGTGCCCATCTGGGTCACCGGCATCACGCCGGCCAGGATCGGGGTGTCGCAGCCCGCGGCGGCCACCCGGTCCCGTAGCCGCAGGTAGTCCTCGGCGTCGAAGAACATCCGGGTGATGGCGAACGCGGCGCCCGCCCGGCACTTGCGGACGAAGTGCTCCGTGTCGCTGGCGACGTCGGGCGAGCGCGGGTGCTTGTAGGGGAAGGCGGCCACCCCGACGCTGAAGTCGCCGGCGTCGCGGACCAGCCGGACCAGTTCCTCGGCGTACCCCACGCCCTCCGGGTGCCGGATCCACTCGCCGCCCGGGTTGCCCGGCGGGTCACCCCGCACGGCCAGCACGTTGCGGACGCCGACGGAGGCCAGCCGGCCGATGACGTTACGCAGCTCGGCGACCGAGTGGTTGACCGCGGTCAGGTGCGCCATCGGCAGCAGGGTGGTCTCGGTGGCGATCCGCTCGGTCACCGCGACCGTGGTGTCCCGGGTCGAGCCGCCCGCGCCGTAGGTGATCGACACGAACGACGGGCGCAGCGACTCCAGCTCGCGGATGGCCTGCCAGAGCAGGCGCTCCCCCTGCGGCGTCTTGGGCGGGAAGAACTCGAACGAGAAGGTCGGCCGGCCGTCACGGATCAGCTCCCCGATGGCCGGCTGCGGATTGGGGAGGACCGAGGGAAGACCGAGCGCCACGGATCGACTCTAACCGGTACGCCGCGTCGTACCCACGATCTTCCCAGCCAGCGAGCAGGGGCGCGGGGGAGCGTCGTACCCGGGGGGTAGAACGGGGGCAGCGCGGTGAGGGCCGGTCGGTGTGCCGGCCCGGGGGCCCGCGCGGGGGTCAGCACGATCGGCGGCGGGCCGGTCCGGCACTGCCGGGCGTCCGCGCCGTCACCCGCGCCGACGCCCTCCGGAGGACCGATGACCCCGTTCCCGCCATCCGAGCCGCGCCCGCTCGGGCCGCTCCTCGCCGAGTTGCGGTCCGCGCGCGGCTGGAGCCAGCAGCGGGTCGCCGCCGCGCTCTGCGCCGCCTCGGGCGTGCCGACCCTGACCCGGCACGAGGTATCCCGGTGGGAGCGGCAGCGCCGGCTCCCCGGCGACTTCTGGTCGGGCTGGCTCGCGGTGGTCCTCGGGGTGCCGGGTGAGCTGCTGGCCGAGGCGGCGGCGCACACCCGCCGGCTGGGCATCGTACCGGCGGCGGTCGACCGGGCCGGCTCCCGCTCCCGGGTGGCGCTGCTCACCCTCGCGTACCGCTGGGCCGCCGACCCGTCCGGCGCGTCGCTGGGCGGTCCGCTCGCCGCCCGTACCCCCGGGGCGCCGGCACCGGCGGGCCCGGGCGTGGCCGAGCTGCGGCGCTGGGACGACCTGCTGGGCGGGGCCGACCTGGCCGGGCACGGCACCCGCCGGCTGCGCCGCGTGGCCCGGGAGTGCGCCGTCGCCGGGCCGGCCGGTCGCCGCCGGCTGCTGCCGGCGCTGGCCGAGTCGGCGCAGCTCGCCGGCTGGCTCGCGGCCGACGCCGGAGACCTGCGCGGGGGCCTGGACGCCTACCGGCTGGCGCTGCGGGCGGCGGTGGCCGCCGCCGACCCGGCGCTCGCCGGGCACGTGCTCGGGTCGGCCAGCCACCTGCTGGCCGGCGTCGGGGACCCGCTGGGGGCGCTGACCCTGGCCCGGATCGGGTACGCCGGCTGCCGCGACGCGGCCTCCCCCGGCCTGCGGGCGCTGCTGCTGCACCGGGTGGCGCTCGCCGCCGCGCTCGCCGGGCGGTCGCGCGCCGCCCGGCAGGCCCTGGACGCCGCCGAGCGGACCGGCGGGCCGGGCCCGGGCCGGGAGCCGCCCTGGCTGTACTGGCTCGACGAGGCCGAACTGGCGGCGATGACCGGCCGCGCCCTGGTCGCGCTGGGCCGCCCCGGGCCCGCCGTGCCGCTCCTGACGCCCGTCACGCGTGGGCGGGGCGCGCCGCGCCGCGCGGCGGTCTACGGCGGCTGGCTGGCCCGGGCACACCTCCAGCTCGGCGAGGTGACGGCGGCCTGCGCGGCGGCGGGCGACGCGCTGCTCGACGCCGTCCGGTCCGGCTCACCACGGGCGGTCGGCCAGCTCGTCGACGTACGCCGCCGGCTGGCCACGCACCGCGACGAGCCGGCGGCCCGCCGGTACGCCGGCCTGCTCGCCGCGGCCCGGCCGTACCTGCCGCGCGGGGCGGCGGTCGGGCCCGGCCGGGCGCGGTCGCGGCGGCCCCGCGCCACGCCGGGCACGGCACACCGACATGCCGACACGACGCGGCCGGCGGGGACCGGCTAGCGTCGTGGCCGTGACCGACGCTGCTCCCGTATCCCCCGTCGACCGCGCCGGCCTGCGTCAGCGGATCGACAAGGCGCTCACCGAGTTCCTCGCCGGCCAGCGCGGCTGGCTGACCGCCGTCGATGACGGCCTCGTGCCGGTCGCCGAGGCGATCGAGGCGTTCGTGTTGAGGGGCGGGAAGCGGCTGCGGCCGGCGTTCGCCTACTGGGGCTACCGGGGCGCCGGCGGGGTCGACTCCGACCAGGTGGTCGCGGCCCTCGCCGCGCTGGAGTTCGTGCAGGCCAGCGCCCTGATGCACGACGACCTGATGGACCGCTCGGACACCCGGCGCGGCGAGCCGGCGGTGCACCGGCGCTTCGCGGCCCGGCACCGCGCCGCCGGCTGGGGCGGCGACCCGGACGGGTTCGGCGACGCGGCGGCGATCCTCCTGGGCGACCTCTGCCTGGTCTGGTCGGACGAGCTGCTGCACTCCGCCGGCCTCGACCCGCGTACGGTGGCCCGGGCCCGCCCGGTCTTCGACGAGATGCGCACCGAGGTGACCGTCGGGCAGTACCTCGACGTGCTGACCCAGGTCACCAGGGACACCTCCCCGGAGCGGGCCGGCAAGGTGGCCCGCTACAAGTCGGCGAAGTACACGGTCGAGCGGCCGCTGCTGCTCGGCGCCGCGCTGGCCGCCGCCCCGGCCGAGGTGCACGCGGCGTACTCGGCGTACGGGCTGCCGCTGGGTGAGGCGTTCCAGCTCCGCGACGACGTGCTGGGTGTCTTCGGCGACCCGGAGCGCACCGGCAAGCCGGCCGGCGACGACCTGCGCGAGGGCAAGCGGACGTACCTGGTGGCGACGGCCCTGGAGGGGGTCGACGACGCCGGCCGGGAGCTGCTGCTCGCCGGTCTCGGCGACCCGGGGCTGGACGCGGCCGGGGTGAGCCGGCTGCGCGAGCTGATCACGGCGAGCGGGGCGCTGGAGCGTACCGAGCAGCGGATCACGGCGTTGACCGAGAGCGCGCTGGCCGCCCTCGCCGTGGTCGACCTGGACACCGAGGCCCGTCAGGCCCTGGTCGACCTGGCCATCGCCGCCACCCGCCGCACCGACTGACCCCACCTTCCCGGCCCGCGCCCGCTGATCATGAAATTGTCGCGCCGCTCATCGGCGTGTCGTGACAACAACCTCATGATCAACGAGCCCGCGGGGACGGGTCAGAAGCCGAGGGCCTGGGCGCGGCGTTTGACCTCGCGGGCCTGGTCGCTGCCGAGCACGGCGGCCGGCGTGCCGGGGAGGGTGGAATCCTCCTCGTAGAGCCAGCGCAGCGCCGCCTCGTCGTCGTACCCGGCGTCGGCGAGCAGGTTGAGCACGCCGGGCAGGTGCTTGAGCACGGTGCGGTTGGCCACCAGGTCGGCCGGGACGCGGCGGACGCCGGCACGGCGTACCGCGATCAACTCCCGGTCCCGGATCATCTGGTGCACCTTGCTGATCGACAGGTCGAGGCGCTCGGCCACGTCCGGCAGGGTCAGCCAGTCGGCCGGGTCGGCCGGTCCGGGCAGGTCGGCACCGGTGGCGGTCGCGTCGGCGGGTACGGAATCGGTCACCCGAACACCCTGCCACGTGCCGGGTCGACCCGGGCACCGGCACCCCGCCGTACGCCCGGAGGCCGGGCGCGAGGGGGCGGCCACCCCGGCGGGACCGGTGCGATCCGGCCCGGCTGTAGCATCCTGTTCAACCTTCACCCCCTGGACACATAGACTGCCTGCCGATGGACACACAGGTCGCCGACACGTTGCTGGGCTCGCTGATCGACGGGCGCTACCGCATTCGCGGTCGCGTGGCCCGTGGCGGCATGGCGACCGTGTACACCGCCACCGACGAGCGCCTGGAGCGCACCGTGGCGGTCAAGATCATTCACCCGACCCAGGCACCCGAGGCCCGCTCCCGGATGGCCGGTTTCGTCGAGCGGTTCACCGACGAGGCGAAGACCATCGCCCGGCTGACCCACCCCAACGTGGTGGCGGTCTACGACCAGGGCACCCACGGCGGGCTCCCCTACCTGGTGATGGAGTACGTCCGGGGCCGCACCCTGCGCGACGTGCTCGCCGAGCGGCGCCGGCTCCACCCGGACGAGGCCCTCGCGATCGCCGAGCAGATGCTCGCCGCGATCGCCGCCGCCCACCGGGCCGGCCTGGTGCACCGCGACGTCAAACCGGAGAACGTGCTGGTCGCCGAGGCGCCCACCGGCGGCACCTTCAACCTGGTGGACAGCGTGGTCAAGGTGGCCGACTTCGGGCTGGCCCGCGCGGTCGAGGCGAGCGCCGAGGAGGAGAACGGCAACCAGCTGATGGCCACCGTGGCGTACGTGGCCCCGGAGCTGGTCACCGAGGGGCACGCCGACCCGCGCACCGATGTCTACTCCGCCGGCATCGTGCTGTTCGAGATGCTCACCGGCCGGGTGCCGTACGACGGCGACCGCCCGGTCGACGTCGCGTGGCAGCACGTCGACCGGGACGTACCCGCGCCGTCGACCCTGGTCCCGAGCCTGCCGAAGATCCTCGACGACCTGGTCTGCCGGGCCACCCGGCGGGATCCGAACGCCCGGCCCGCCGACGCGGGCGCGCTGTTGACCGAGGCGCAGGCGGCCCGGGAGGACCTGGGCAACCCCAACTCGCACACCGCCGTGCTGCGGAGGGTGGCCGACGAGACCGCCCCGGTGGCCCAGCCCACCATGGTGGTGGCGGCGGTCCGCCCCACCGAGCGTCCCCCCTGGGCCCGGCTGCCCGAGGGCGGCGGGCAGCGCCCGCACCGTCGCCGGGCCGCCCCCTCGGACGACCGGGGTGGCGGGCTGGCCGAGCTGCGTACCCGGCTGATGGGCTCCCCGCGCGGCCGGCTCGCGGTGGCCGCGGCGGTCGTGGTGCTCGGCCTGGTCGCCGCGATCGGCGGCTGGTGGTTCGGAATGGGGCGCTACACGGTCGCCCCGCAGCTGGTCAGCCTGACCAAGGCCGACGCGGAGGGGCAGGCCGCCCGGGGCGGCTTCGTCCTGAGGTACACCGAACCCCGCTACGACGCGAAGGTGCCGAAGGACAACGTGCTGGTGCAGAGCCCGGCCGCCACGGCCCGGATCGTCAAGGGCGGCACCATCACCCTGACCCTGTCGCTCGGCCCGGAACAGCTTCCGGTGCCCGACGTGGTGGGCAAGGAGTTCGAGCTGGCGCAGGCCGAGCTGGCCGACGCCAAGCTGGTGGTGGCCAAGGGCCCCGCCCGGTACGACGACGAGCTGCCCGCCGGGGTGGTGCTGGACACCAACCCGAAGGTGGGCACGGCGGTCAAGCCGGGCACGAAGGTGACCGTGACCCTGAGCAAGGGTCGTGCCCCGATCACCGTGCCGAACCTGGTCGGCAAGAACCTCAACGAGGCCCGGAACACCCTCGGCCAGCTCGGGCTGACCCCGGTCGAGTCGTACAAGGACTCGGACAAGCCGAAGGATGAGATCCTCGGCCAGAGTCCGGCCGACGGCACCGGGGTCGAGAAGGGCGCCCAGGTCAAGCTGGAGATCAGCAAGGGGCCACCGCAGGTGCCCGTCCCGCGGGTGATCGACATGCCCTGTGAGCAGGCCAAGCAGGTGCTGGAGAGCCAGGGCTTCCCGGCCAACATCCAGTTCAACCCCAACGGGGTGGCCCGTTTCCAGAACCCGGGCGAGAACACGCCGGTGCCACCGGGCACCCCGGTCACGGTGACGTGCCTGTGAGCGGCCTGCGAGCCCCGCAGCCGCGGACGAAAGCCGACCCGGAGGCCGGGCGGCGACGGGTCGGCTCGCACACCCCCGCCTCCGGCGGCCTGGCGAAGGCGGCGCTGCCGTACGCCGACGCCGCGGCGTCCGAGGTGGTGCAGGTCTACGTCTCGAACTCCCGGGGCTGGGCCCTGCCGGCAGGCGACCCGGCGCAGGACACGCTGTTCCGGGACGGCTGTGCCGAGCGGAGTTTGCCGGCGTTCATCCACGCCTCGCTGCTGGTGAACCTCGGCTCCCCCACGCCGGCCACGGTCGAGCGGTCGACGCAGACCCTGGCGCACGCGCTGCGCCGGGGCCGGGCGATCGGCGCCGAGGCGGTGGTGTTCCACGCCGGCAGCGCGGTGGACGCCGGGCACGCCGAGACCGCGATGCGGCAGGTACGCGAGGCCCTGCTGCCGCTGCTGGACGAGGCGGCGGCCGTTGACGGGCCGATGCTGCTGGTCGAGCCGAGCGCCGGGGGCGGCCGGTCGCTGGCCTCCCGGGTGGAGCGCCTGGGCCCGTACCTGGACGCGGTGGACCGCCACCCGATGATGGGCGTCTGCTTCGACACCTGCCATGCCTGGGCGGCCGGGCACGACCTGGCCGTCGAGGGCGGGATGACCGCGACGCTGGACGCCCTCGTCGCCGCCGTCGGCGCGGACCGGTTGAAGCTGGTGCACGCGAACGACTCGAAGGACCTGTGCGGCTCCACCCGGGACCGGCACGAGAACATCGGCAAGGGCACCATCGGCGAGCCGGCGTTCGCCGAGCTGATGCGCCATCCGGCCACGGCGGGCGTCCCGGTCCTGGTGGAGACCCCGACGGAGCGGCACGTCGGCCACGCCGCCGACATCGCCACCCTCAAGCGCCTCCACCCCTGACCCGGCCCGGGCACCGGCCCGTCGGCGGGCCGGCGTTGGTCAAGAAGTTCGCGTCGGAGAACCCGGCGCGGACAACGCGAACTCCTTGATCAACAACGCCGGAGCGGGACGGTCAGGCGCGCAGGATGCCGGCGAGGAGTTCGCCGGCGCGGTCGACGGCGGCGTCGTCGACGTCCAGGTGGGTGACCAGGCGGGCGGTACGCGGACCGAGCACCGAGATCAGCACGCCCGCCGCCCGGGCGGCGGCCGCGAGGGCCTTCGCGTCGAGCGGGTGCTTGGTCAGGTCGAGCGGGACGACATTGGTCCGCACCGGCGTGGCGAGCACCCCGTACGGGGCGACGGCCTCGGCCAGCCGGGCCGCCTTGGCGTGGTCCTCGGCGAGCCGCTCGACGTGGTGGGCCAGGGCGTACCGGCCGGCGGCGGCGAGGATGCCGACCTGCCGCATGCCGCCGCCCATCCGCTTGCGGATCCACCGGGCCCGCTCGATCTTCTCGGCGCTGCCCAGGACCAGGGAGCCGACCGGCGCGCCGAGGCCCTTGGAGAGGCAGACGGACATGGTGTCGAAAAGGGCGCCGTAATCCGCCAGCGGCACCTCGTCGGCGACGTGCGCGTGCCAGATCCGGGCGCCGTCGCAGTGCAGGGCGAGACCGTGCTCGTCGGCGACCCGGCGCAGCTCGCGCAGCGTGGCGAGGGGAATCACCCCGCCACCGCCCCGGTTGTGGGTCTGCTCGACGGCGATCGCCCGGGTCGGCACCGCGAAGTAGCCGTCGGGCCGGACCATCCCGGCCACCACGTCCGGGTCGATCTCCGCGCCGACCGCGGGCCAGGTCCGGGACGAGATTCCGCCGTACGCGGCCGCCGCGCCGATCTCGTACGTGACGACGTGCGCGTCGGCGTCGCAGAGCAGTTCCTCGGCGGGCGGCACGACGAGTTGGAGGGCGATCTGGTTGGCCATCGAGCCGCTCGGGGCGAACAGCGCGGCCTCGTGCCCGAAGCGGGCGGCGACCTCGGCCTCCAGCGCGGCGACGGTGGGGTCCTCGCCGTAGACGTCGTCGCCGACCTCGGCGGTGGCCATCGCCTCCCGCATCCCGGCGGTGGGCCGGGTCACCGTGTCGGAACGAAGATCAACAAAGTCAGCCACGATCATCCTTTCGGCTGCCGACTGCGGGGCTCGCAGGCTCGCTCCTCGCCTCGGCCACCCTCACGTCAGCCACGGAGCATCTCCGCCACCAGGAAGGCCAGCTCCAGCGACTGCTGGGTGTTCAGCCGCGGGTCGCAGGCGGTCTCGTACCGATCGGGCAGGTCGAAATCCTCGATGCCCTGGGCGCCGCCCAGGCACTCGGTGACGTCCTCGCCGGTCAGCTCCACGTGCAGACCGCCCGGGTGGGTCTCCAGGCCGCGGTGCACCTCGAAGTAGCCGAGCACCTCGTCGACGATCCGGTCGAAGTGCCGGGTCTTGTAGCCGTTCGAGGACTCGTGGGTGTTGCCGTGCATCGGGTCGCACTGCCAGACCACCTTGGCGCCGGCCGCGGTGACCTTGGCCACGATCGGGGGCAGGGCGTCCCGGACCCGGTGGTTGCCCATCCGGCTGATCAGGGTGAGCCGACCGGGGATGTTGTCCGGGTTGAGCTTCTCGCAGAGCTCGATGGCCTCGTCCGGGGTGGTGGTCGGGCCGAGCTTCACCCCGATCGGGTTGGCGATCCGGGAGATGAAGTCGATGTGCGCCCCGTCGATCTGCCGGGTCCGCTCGCCGATCCAGAGGAAGTGCCCGGAGAGGCCGTACGCGCGGTTGTCGGAGATCCGGGTGAGCGCCCGGTCGTACTCCAGCGCCAGCGCCTCGTGGGAGCAGTAGAGGGTGACCGTGCGCAGCGCCTCGTCGTCGGTCATCCCGCAGGCGCGGATGAAGGCGATGGCCCGGTCGATCTCCCGGGCGATCGCCTCGTACCGCTCGCCGGCCGGCGACTGCTTGACGAAGTCCTTGTTCCAGTCGTGCACCGCGTGCAGGTCGGCCAGCCCGCCGGCCAGGTACGCCCGGAGCATGTTCATCGCGGCGGCCGAGTTGGCGTACGCCCGGATCATGCGCTGCGGGTCGGCGACCCGGGCCGCCGGCGTGGCCTCCAGCGAGTTGATCATGTCGCCACGGTAGGCCGGCAGGCCGCGCGCGTCGGTCGGCAGCGAGCGGGGCTTGGTGTACTGGCCGGCGACCCGGGCGACCTTGACCACCGGCAGCGACGCGCCGTACGTCAGCACGATCGCCATCTGGAGCAGCGTGCGGGCGTTGGCCAGCAGGTGGCTCTCGGTGTTGTCGGCGAAGGTCTCCGCGCAGTCCCCGCCCTGGAGCAGGAACGCCCTGCCCTCGCAGACCAGCGCGAGCCGCTGCCGGAGCTGGTCGACCTCGTAGGGCGCGACCACGGACGGCACCGTGTCGAGCACCTTGCAGACCTCGGCGACCTGGGCCGGGTCCGGCCAGGGCGGCATCTGCACGCGGGGAAGCTCCCGCCAACGGTCCAGACCGAGGGCCGCGTCCTCGGCGGAGTCGGCGGTCGGACGACTGGTCCGCAGTCCCGGGCTGCCCACCGCGGGGTGACTCAGCTGATGCCACTCATGGCGCATGGGAGAAAGCGTACGGCGACCGTGGTGGCGGTCCGCCGCCGAGGGGGATGGTTCCGGTGGTTGGGAGATCACCGACACACTCCGGACGGGGCGGGTCGGCCCGGTGCCGGTCAGGGGGTGACGGTGGGTTCCGGGGTGTTGCCACCCGGCGCCTCGGCCGAGATGCACCAGTCGGCGCCGCTGCGGGTGACCGTGAACAGCAGCGGCCGGGTGGCCTTGCGGGCCCCGACGGCGACGGTGATCGTGGTGCTGACCTCCTGGCCGCCCGGGCCGGACCGGACGTCGGTGATGGTGGCCTGCGGCACGGTGAAGTGGTCGGCGAAGTCGCCGTTGGGACCGGTCGCGGCGGCGTCGAAGGCGGTCTGCGCGGGCGCGCAGAACTGGCTGCGGCCCGCATCGGCGTCCTTGGCGGCCATCGCGTCGAGGTACGCCTGCACCCGCTCGCGGCTCTTGGCCGCCGCCTCGTCGGCCGGCGCCCGCTGCGCGTCGCTGGGCGCGGCGCCCCCCACTTCGTCGCCACCGCCGCCGAGGCCGAGGCCGCAGCCGGCCAGGGCGGCCGGCAGGAGCGCGAGCAGGGCGGCACCGGCCGCGGTTCTCGGGTGCGTCAGGCCCATCGGTCTCTCCCATCGGCGCGGGCGTCGAGACATGCCGAGCGGCGAGTGTGTCACATCGACACTTCCGCATGTCGTACCCGTGGTCGTAGTCCATCGCCGGCGGACGCGGACCCGGACCGGCGGCGCCCCCATCCTCGCCTCCGCCTGCCCCTGCCGCCAGACCGGCACGCGACGTGCGGCCGATCCGGACGGCTGGTTAGATCCGGGGCACGTCGCGGCGCCGGGCCGCACGCCCAGGAGGTGACGATCATCCTCGCCGTGGCGTCAGTCGACACCGCGTGGCTACCCCCGGCGGAGCGGTTCGACTTCTGGCAGGACCTGGTTGCCCGCGAGTCGGCGGCGGCCCGGATCAGCAGCGCGCACGCCGACGACTTCACCGCCTCGGCCCGGGCGGTCGACCTCGGCGTGGTGAGGCTCGGGACGTGGCGCTACCCGTCGCTGGAGCTGGCCCGTACGCCACGGATGATCCGCAGTTCGGACCCGGAGCTCTATCAGCTCGCCCTGCCTCTCTCCGGGCACGGCGTGGTGTACCAGCAACGCCGGTCGGGGCCGCTCGACCCGTCCGGCTTCACCCTCGTCGACACCGTCCGCCCGCACGGGTCCCGGCATTCGCCGCGCCCGGCGACGGCCGCGCCCCTGGAGACGCTGACCGTCCTGCTGCCGCACCAGGCTCTCCCGCTGCCCGCGCGCCGGGTGGAGGCGCTGCTCGCGGACGTCATTCCGGCCGACCGTGGGATGGGCGGGCTGCTCGCCGACTTCCTGCGACGGATCGTCACGCACCCCGAGCAGTACGCGACGGACGACGCGCCTCAGCTGGGCCGGATCGCCCTGGACCTGATCTCCGGCACCCTGGCCCGGCGGCTCGACGTCGAGCGGGAACTGCCCGCCGAGGTCCAGGACGCCGGCCTGCGGGCCCGGGTCGAGGCGTTCGTCCGGCGGCACCTGGCCGACCCGGACCTCACCCCGGCGACCGTGGCGGCGGCGCACCACATGTCGCTGCGGTCGCTGCACCGGCTCTTCGCGGGCACGGGCACCGGCATCACCGTCACGGCCATGATCCGCACCGAGCGGTTGGCCGGCTGCTTCCGGGACCTCATCGACCCACGCCGGCGTCACCAGGCCATCCACCAGGTGGCCGCCCGCTGGGGCTTCCGGGACCGGGCCCACTTCAGCCGGGCGTTCCGGTCCGCGTACGGGCTCTCGCCGCGCGAGCACCGCGAGCGCGGCCGGCGGGGCTGAGCACCGAGCGGGGAGGGGCCGGTGCGGCCCCTCCCCGACGGGTGGGTGGTGCGTCGGCCCTCGGCTCAGCCGAGACCGCCCTTGATGGCGCCGATCAGCTCGCCGTTGCTGGTGTCACCGGAGAGCTCCCAGAAGAACGCGCCACCGAGGCCCTGGTTCTTCGCGTACGTCATCTTTCCGCCGATGGTGGACGGGGTGTCGTAGCTCCACCAGTTGCTGCCGCACTTGGCGTACGCGGTGCCGGCCACGGTCCCGTTGGCGGGGCAGCTGTTCTTGAGCACCTTGTAGTCCTCGATGCCCTGCTCGTACGTGCCGGGGGCCGGGCCGGTGGCGGTGCCGCCCGGGGCGGACTGGGTGACCCCGGTCCAGCCACGACCGTAGAAGCCGATACCGAGCAGCAGCTTGTCCGACGGCACGCCCTTGGACTTGAGCTTCTGGATCGCCGCGTCCGCCCAGAAGCCCTGCTGCGGGATGCCCGTGTACGAGTAGAGCGGCGAGTGCGGGGCGGTTGGCCCCTGGGCGTTGAAGGCGCCGAAGTAGTCGTACGTCATCGGCATCAGCCAGTTGAGCTGCGGAGCGGCGCCCGCGTAGTCGGCCGCGTCGATCTTGCCGCCGTTGCTGCCGTCCGCGGTGATCGCCGCGGTGACCAGGAAGCTGGAGCCGAACTTGCTGCGCAGCGCGCCGACCACGTTCTTGAAGGCGTTCGGGCCACTGCTGTCGCACTGCAGGCCGCAGGCGTTCGGGTACTCCCAGTCGATGTCGATGCCGTCGAAGACGTCCGCCCAGCGCGGGTCCTTGACCAGCGAGTAGCAGGAGTCGGCGAACGCGGCCGGGTTCTGCGCGGCCTGGGTGAAGCCGGCCGACCAGGTCCAACCGCCGAACGACCAGAGCACCTTGAGGTTGGGGTACATCCGCTTCAGCTTGCGGAGCTGGTTGAAGCTGCCGCGCAGCGGCTGGTCCCAGGTGTCGGCCACGCCGTCCACGCTGTCCGCCGCGGTGTACGCCTTGTCGTAGTCGGCGTAGCTGTCACCGATGCTGCACCGGCCACCGGTGGTGTTGCCGAAGGCGTACAGGATGTGGGTCAGCTTGGCCGCGGACCCGCTGGTGTGGATGTTCTTGACGTGGTAGTTGCGGGCGTAGACGCCCCACTCGGCGAAGTAGCCGACGACCTTCTTGCCCCCGGTGGGCGGCGGGGTCGTGGGCGGCGGGGTGGTCGGGGGCGGGGTGGTCGGCGGGGCCGTGGTGGGCGGGGCCGTCGTCGGCGGGGCGGTGGTGGGCGGCGGGGTGCCGCCGCCGGAGCAGGAGGCGCCGTTGACGGTGCAGTTCAGCGGCCCCTTGTACGCCCCGGTGCCGTTGTAGCCCCAGCTGAAGCTGGCGCCGGGCGCGAGCGGGCCGGCCCAGCTCTTCTTCACCGCGACGTAGTGGTTGCCGCTGCTGGTGACGTCGGCGTCCCAGAAGGTGCTGATGGTCGTGCCGGCGGGCAGGTCGAACTCGAGGCGCCAGGTGTCCACGCTGGCGCCGGTGCCGTTGGTGACGGTCACCTTCGTCTCGTGACCGGTCCCCCAGTCCTGCACCTTGGCGAAGGTGGCGGTCACGCTGCCCGCGGCGGACGCGGTCGCCACCGGTACCGCCGCGATCGCCAGCGCGAAGACGGCACCGGTGGCCCAGAGGGCCTGGCGGAGCGATCTCTTCATACGGCGTCTCCCCAAACAGTTAGGAAACTTTCCAGATTGATGCTGAGACGCTACTCACGCCGTCATCACTTCGTCAAGATGTAGATGCATCGATTTGTGGCCGCCCCGGGCCGGCCGGCCTGGCGGGCGCGTAGCCTCGCCTCATGAGCGTTTTCGACGTACGGATCGACGCCCTCGCCGGCGGCCCGGCCGACCTCGACCAGTACCGCGGCCGTGCCCTGCTGGTGGTCAACGTGGCCTCCCGGTGCGGCCTGACCCCCCAGTACGCCGGCCTCCAGACCCTCGCCGACGAGTACGCCGACCGGGGCCTGACCGTGCTCGGGGTGCCGTGCAACCAGTTCGCCGGCCAGGAGCCCGGCACGGCCGCCGAGATCGAGGAGTTCTGCCAGGTCAACTACGGCGTGACCTTCCCGCTGACGGAGAAGGTCGACGTCAACGGGCCGGACCGGCACCCGCTCTACGCCGAGCTGGTGTCCACGCCGGACGCCGAGGGACACACCGGCGACGTGCGGTGGAACTTCGAGAAGTTCCTGGTCGCGCCGGACGGCGCGGTGGCCGCCCGATTCGCCCCGCAGGTGGCCCCGGACTCCCCCGAACTGCGCGCCGCGATCGAGAAGGTGCTGCCGGCCTGACCCCACGGCGGCGGGCCCGGGACGTCGCCGCGCCCCGGGCCCGCCGGTCCGGACCGGTCAGCTCAGCCGGCGGCCCGCCGGCCTGGACCGGTCAGCTCAGCCGGCGGGTCCGCCGGCCTGGACCGGTCAGCTCAGCCGCCGGTCCGCCGGCCGGCTCGGGTCGGCTCAGCCGCAGCGCCGACCGTTGAGGGTGAAGACGGCCGGCGCCGGGTTCGATCCGGACCAGGCGCCGTTGAAACCGATGACCGTCGAGGCGCCGGGCGGGAGCTTCGCGTTCCAGCTCAGGCTCGCCGCGGTAACGGCCGCGCCGGCCTGCCGCCAGTCCGCCGACCAGCCCTGGGCGACCCGCTGGCCGGCGGCCGGGAAGTCGAAGCCGAGCCGCCAGCCGTCGATCGCGGTGGTGCCGGTGTTGGCGATGGTGACCTGCGCGGTGAACCCGCCCGGCCAACTGCCGTGCACCGTGTAGCTGACCTGGCAGTCGCCCGTCTCGGGGCCAGGCGGCAGCACCAGGTGGGTGACCGAGTTGGCCGGGAAGGTGGCGGTGAAGCCGCTCGACGCGACGGGCTGGTCGGCCTCCCGGACGATCCCGGCGAGGTTCGCCCCGCTGTAGCGGTACACCTGGGCGGTGGTGGCGGACACGCCGGCCAGGGACACCGGGCTGGTCAGGTCGTCGCCGGACTTGTTCACCACGACCAGGGTGAGCGCCTTGTCGCCGGCCCGCTCGGCCGCGTACACCGCCAGCTTGTCCTGGTCGGCGCTGGTGGCCCGGACGGAGGTCTCGCCGAACGCGCCGCCCTTGCCGTCGTAGTTGCGGTAGATCCGGAAGGCGTTGGCGACCGGCTGGTCCGCCGACGGGGCGGTCCACAGGTTGGCCAGGTCGAGCCCCTCGCGGCCGAAGATGCCCAGCACGTCCGCCTCGGCGAGCGCCCCGTTCAACGACCCGTGCGCGCCCCAGTTGTATTCGGTGATCGCGAGCTTGGTGCCCGGGTAGTGCTGGCCGACCATGTCCCGCAGCCGCGGGATGAACCGCACCGGCTGGTTGATCCAGGATTCGTCCACGTAGGTCGGGTCCCAGAGCTGCCGGGTGGAGCGCAGCCGCAGCGCCTGGGTGGCCTCGTCGCCGGGCGCGTCGTTGAACACCCCCGACTGCTGCGGGTAGATGTGGATGTCGAAGTAGTCGAGGATCCGGGTGCCGTGCTGCTCCTCGTACTCGCGCATCCGGTCCAGGTACCAGGGGCCGAGGTCCTGCCCGCCGTGGGCGGCCCTGTCCGGTGGGTTCCCCCAACATCCGGTTCGGCTGCAGACGTCCTGGTCGAGGCCGGAGAAGATGGTCGAGTTGAGCCCCCAGCCGACCGGGCCGAGGGTCTTCGCCCCCGGGTCGGCCGCCTTGATCGCGGCGGCGTACTCGTAGGTGCGGTCGCGCAGTTCGTCGTAGCCGAGGCCGGTGGGGCGGACGTCGCGGTGGGTGGAGTGCCACAGGTCCGGCTCGTTGTCCAGGTCGTAGAACTGCACACCACCGTCGGCGGCCGAGCCGAACTCCCCCTTGAGGTGGGTGATCCAGTCGGTGACGTAACCGGGGCCGACGGCGACGCTGGTGTCCTTCGGGTCGTTGCCGGTGACCAGGGTGCCGTCCGGCGTCTTGCCGTTGCCGCAGTCCGGCGCCCACGGGTCGGTCGACTCCTGCGGGCCGTACTTTTCCACGCTGAACCCGCAGGAGCGGGCCCGCTCCTTGGCGATCCAGCCGATCAGCGGGACGGTCATCACCGTCTGCGCGCCGGTGGCCTGGTTCTGCTGGACGAACCGGTCGGTCTCGGAGCCCTTCGGCAGGCTCGCCGGGTCCGGGTTGTCGTTCGGGATGTTCTCGAAGTACCAGTCCGAGGCCCGGTTGGTGGTGTCGGCACGGAAGTTGTAGCGGGTGGTGTGGTTGCCGCCGTACCGGTGCGCCGGCAGCCGGATGTCCCGGGCCAGGGCCTCGTCGGCAAAGTTCATCCCGTAGATGTACGGGCTGATCGGATGCCGTCCGGCGGTGGCGTCGACGGTCAGGGCGGGGCCGGCAAGGGCGAGGGCGGGCTCCGGCAGGACCAGGCCACCGAGGGCGGCGGCCAGCACGACCGGGAGCAGTGCCGTGGTGGGGCGCACGAGCTTTCCCTTCCTGAAGGAATCGAAGCTCGCCGCTGGGAGCGCCTCCGTAGCATCACGCTTCCCCGCCCGTCCGTCAATCCCGGAGCAACAGGGCGGGCCGCGCCGATCCGGTACGCGGATCGGCGCGGCCCGTGCCCGTGCCGGCTCAGCCCGCCGTCGAGCGGAAGACCGGGTAGTAGCCGCCGGACTGGCCCGCGGCCGTCGGGTGGTAGGAGATGGTGAGGTTGAGGAAGTTCAGCGCGTGCAGCCACTTCTCACCGCCGCTGCACAGCTGGTGACCGACGAAGCTCGACCGGACGTCGGCGAACTTGAAGCCGGCCGAGGTGGCGGCCGTCCGGATGATGTCGTCGACCAGGTTGATGCCCTCGTTGATCTTCGCCCGGGACTTCTCGGTGAGCCCGACGCAGATCGGGTTGCCGAGCTGGTAGAAGACCGGGTAGCCGACGACCACCACGCGGGCGCTGGGCGAACGGCTCTTGATGCCGTTGTAGACGTTGGCCAGCTTGCCCGGCAGCTCGCTACGGGCCTTGTTCTCGGCCGCGTCGATGGCGGCGATGCACTGCGCCTCACTGTTGAGCACGCAGGTGGTCATGATGCTGGAGAAGCCGACGTCGTTGCCACCGATGGTGACGCTGACCAGGGTCGTGGTCGACGACAGCGCGGAGAGCTGGTTGTTGATGACGTCGGTCGTGGTCGCGCCGGAGCAGGCCACCGAGCGGTACGACGCCGGCTTGATGTTGGTGTTGTAGAGCGCGGGATACGCGTTGTTGCTGCGCATGCAGGAGCCGCTCTCGGACGTGTAGCTGTCGGCGCCGACGCCGGAGGCGTACGAGTCGCCGAGCGCGACGTACCGGTCGGTGGCGGCCGCCTGGGCGGGGACGGCCATGGCCAGTGTGACACCGAGCGAGGACGCCAGGGTCAGGGCAAAGGTGGCAAGACGGGATCTCCGCACGTCGCACTCCTGGGGGTGGAGGGTGTTGGTGGGAGATTGATATCAATAGATCAAACGCTGACGGAAGATCAACGATTCGCAGGGTTTGCCGATAGACCCTTTTGCATACAAATCATTACCAGGGTTGCCCTGATCACTGAAGGTTTTCGCCAGATGAACGTTACGCCACAATCCGGGTGTCGGCTCGGCCGGATAACCAACCACCACAGTGGGGAATGCCGGTCGCCTTCGGCCGGTTGGCAACGGACATGACAACTGTGGGACTGATCGGCAGCGGCAACATCGGCGGCACCGTGGCCCGGCTGGCGGTGGCCGCCGGCCACGACGTGGTGCTCAGCAACTCACGCGGACCGGAAACCCTCAAGGAACTGGTGGACGAGCTGGGTCCCCGGGCCCGCGCCGCCACCGCCGCCGAGGCGGCCGCCGCCGGTGACCTCGTGGTGGTCACCATCCCGCTGCGGGCCTACCGGGAGGTGCCGGCCGGACCGCTCGCCGGCAAGATCGTCATCGACACCAACAACTACTACCCCGAGCGGGACGGGCGGTTCCCGGAGTTGGACGACGAATCGACCACCACCAGCGAACTGCTCCAGCGGCACCTGCCGGAGTCGCATGTGGTCAAGGGCTTCAACAACATCTACTTCAAGCATCTGCTCGCCCTGGCCCGGCCGGCCGGCGCGGACGACCGCAGCGCGCTGCCGATCGCCGGCGACGACCCGGCTGCCAAGGGCACGGTCACCGCGTTCCTCGACTCGCTCGGCTACGACGCAGTCGATGTCGGCAGGCTCGCCGAGGGCTGGCGGTTCCAGCGTGACACCACCGCGTACGCCGCCCTCTACGCGGCCGACCCGGCCGGCGACTGGGAACGACCGGCGCCCGTCGACGCGGCGAAGCTGCGCGCCGCCCTGGCCGCCGCCCGCCGCTACGCCGACAACTGATCGCCGCGTCGGGGCGGGAGGTTCCCGCCCCGACGCCGGACGTATCGCGCTGGCCTCGTCCGGTGGTCGACGGCCGGCCCGATCGGTTCGGACCCCCGCTCAGTCCGCCGTCGTGGGCGGGAGCGACAGCCGCATCGCCGGGTCGTGGGTCACCTGGAAGCCGAGGGAGCGGTAGAGCGGCAGCCCCGCCTCGGAGGCCCGCAGGTCGACCGTCCGCACGTCCCGGTCGCGAAACCAGTCCAGCAGCGCGGTCAGGCAGGAGCGGGAATGGCCGCGCCGGCGATGGTCCGGGTCGGTGCTGACGTTGAAGACGTAGCCGACCAGGCCGCTCGGGTTGTGCGGGCTGCCGAGCCGGCGCTCGATCGTGCCGACCGCGCAGGCGGCCAGCCCGCCGTCCGACGCGTCCACCACGAAGGCCGCCAGCCATGGCTCGGGCTCGGCCAGCCACTCCCGCAGGTTCTCCCGCGCGACGTCCTGCCACCGGCCCGGCCCGGGTTCCGTGCCCCGCACCGCGGCGAGCATCAGCCCGCGCAGCCGGACCAGCTCGGCGGCGTCCTCGTGGCTCGCCCGACGTGCGTCGACCATGGCGGCACGGTACCCCGGCCGACGACGGGACGGAGGCGGCACCCGGCCGCCCCGGTCGGCGGCCCGGCGCCGGGATCGGCCGCGCGCCGGCCGTGCCGGGTCGGCGTCAGACCGGGCGGCGGCCGGCGAAGCCGCACTCCACCCGGTGGTACCAGCGGATGTCGTCGTCCCCCTCCAGCCAGCACCAGAGCACGGCCCGCCCGTTGCGCTCGCCGGGAAAGTCCAGCAGCACCGGAGCGATGCCCTTGACCTGGATGTCGTGCTGGTGGATCTCCTCCACGACGGCGTGCAGCCGGGCTTCGAGGGCCTTCACCTCGGCCAGCCCGCCGAGCGCGCTGACGCCGTGGTCGGCCAGGTCGACCCGGAGTTCGGCGAGGTCGGCGCGGAGCCGGATCAGCTCGTCGACGCGGGGCCGCAGCGTAGCCACCAGATGCCGCGCCTGGGCGAGAGTGAACACCGCGCCAGTATGCGGCACGAAGGGAGCATCAGGCGGCGGCCGTGGCCCGGCAGCCTGCCCGTGGGCCCGCGCGGTGAGGGTGCCTACGTGCGCGGCACGATCGCGAACCCGAGCGCCGCCGCCGGCGATCCGTCAGCCGCCGATCGGGGCCGCGCGCCACTGCCAGCGGCCCCGCCGCGGCCGGCCGGGCAGCGCGAGGCGGCCCGCGCACCAGCGCAGCCCGTCCCACGGGTCGACCTCGGCCAGCCCGGCGGCCACGTCGGGGAAGAGCCGGGCGACGACCCGCGCGCAGACCGGGCGCGGCGGGTCGACGGCCACGCCGAGGCCCGAGGCGATGTCCTCGCCGTGCAGGAGCACCTCCAGGCACCCCATCGCCGCGAAGCCCTCCGGATCGGCGTGGCCCGCGGGGTGGAACGCCCGCGCCCCCGACGGGGTGGCCCGGACCACGAGGGCGAGCATGCGGGCCGCGCAGGTGGCGAACTCCAGCAGCTGCGCGGCCGACGCGTCCGGATCGGCGACCGCGGTGAAGCGTACGTACCGGTCGTCCGGGCGGGCCACCAACTGGGCCGCGTACGACAGCAGGGTGTCGCCCAGGTGCTCGGCGGTGTGCCGGCAGTCCCACTCCAGCGCGCCGGCCGGCCGCGACCAGTCGACACCGGTCACCGGCCCCAGGGCCGCCGCCACGCGCGATGTCGCGGCGTCCAGGTCGTCAGCGGTGACCGTCATGCCGTCCTCCCGAGGTCCGCACGTGCGGTCCGCATCCTGGTCCGGTCGAAGCCCTGCCAGGGTCAGTCGGCCTGGGCGGCCAACTCGCGGGCACGGTCGCGGGCCGCCTCCAGGGCCGCGAGCATGGCGGCGCGTACGCCGTGGTTCTCCAGCTCCCGGATGGCGGAGATGGTGGTGCCGGCCGGCGAGGTGACCGCCTCGCGCAGCTTGACCGGGTGCTCGCCGGAGTCGCGCAGCATCACCGCCGAGCCGATGGCGGTCTGCACGATCAACTCGTGCGCCACCTGGCGGGGCAGGCCGAGCAGGATGCCGGCGTCGATCATGGCCTCGACCAGCAGGTAGAAGTAGGCGGGGCCGGAGCCGGAGAGGGCGGTCACCGCGTCCTGCTGGGACTCGGGGACCCGGACGGTCGCGCCGAGCGGCTGGAACATCTCCTCGGCGAGGGCCAGGTGCTCGCCGGTGGCGTACGCGCCGGCCGAGATCGCGCTCATCGCCTCGTCCACCAGCGCCGGGGTGTTGGTCATCACCCGGACCACCGGGGTGCCCTCGGGCAACCGCCGGTTGAAGAAGCTGGTGGGCAGGCCGGCGCAGAGCGAGATGACCAGCTTGTCGGCCGGCACCTTCGGGCCGATCTCGTCCAGCAGCGCCCCGGCGTCCTGTGGCTTGACCGAGATGGCGAGCACCGCCGCCTCGTCCACCGCGGTGAGGTTGTCCACCACCCGTACGCCGTACCGGTTGGCCAGTTCCTCAGCTCGGACGGGACGCCGGGCGGTGGCGAGCAGCCGTTCCACCGGCCAGCCGGAGCGGAGCAGCCCGGAGAGCATCAGCTCGCCGATCTTGCCCGCGCCGATCACCGCGACCGTGTGCACCTCGGGTGCCATGACGCCGTACCCCTCTCGATGGCGGCGGGGCGCGGCGGTCCCTCGCGGGCCCGCCGCGCCACCGGCCGTCGGTCAGCTGCCGAAGAAGACCTCGGCCTCGGCGTACCGCTCCAGCGGCACGGTCTTCAGCTCCCGGGTGGCCTCCGCGAGGGGGACCCGGATGATGTCCGTGCTCTTCATGGCGACCATCTTGCCCCAGTCGCCCTCGTGCACCGCGTCGATGGCCTGCAGGCCGAGGCGGGTGGCGAGGACCCGGTCGAAGGCGGTCGGGGTGCCGCCGCGCTGGATGTGGCCGAGCACCACGGTACGGGCCTCCTTGCCGGTCTTCGCCTCCAGCTGCTCGGCGAGCCACTGGCCGATGCCGCCGAGGCGGACGTGGCCGAACGAGTCCAGCTCCTGGTTGTGCAGGACCATCTGGCCCTCCAGCGGCTGGGCGCCCTCGGCGACCACGACGATCGGGGCGTACTGGTGCTGGAAGCGCTTCTCGACGTACCCGGCGACCTGGTCGACGTCGAAGTGCCGCTCGGGCAGCAGGATCACGTTGGCGCCGCCGGCGAGGCCGGCGTGCAGCGCGATCCAGCCGGCGTGCCGGCCCATCACCTCGACCACGAGGGTGCGGTGGTGGCTCTCGGCGGTGGTGTGCAGCCGGTCGATCGCCTCCATGGCGATGTTGACCGCCGTGTCGAAGCCGAAGGTGTAGTCGGTGGCGCCGAGGTCGTTGTCGATGGTCTTCGGCACGCCGACGACCTTGACGTCCAGTTCGTGCAGCTTGGTGGCGACGCCGAGGGTGTCCTCGCCGCCGATGGCGATCAGGGCGTCCACGCCCTGCGCGGCCAGGTTCTCCTTGATCCGCTCGACACCGTTCTCGATCTTGAACGGGTTGGTACGGGACGAACCGAGGATGGTGCCGCCGCGCGGGAGGATGCCACGGACCTCCGCGATGCCCAGCGGCCTGGACAGGCCCTCCAGCGGGCCCTTCCAGCCGTCCCGGAAGCCCACGAACTCGTGACCGTAGGTGGCGACGCCCTTGCGGACCACCGCCCGAATCACCGCGTTGAGACCAGGGCAGTCGCCGCCGCCGGTGAGCACGCCGATACGCATGATCTGCTCATCCTCCTGGAGCATCAGGTCAAGCCCGGATAAGCCCCAGGATATGTGTCAGATCAGACCATCGGCGCCGTTGCCGGCCCGGGGCGGGCCGTCAGTGCGCACTGTAGCCCGCGCGGGTGTACGACGACACCGCGCCCCAGGGGCTACCCGGCGGTAGGCAGATCTCGGCTAGCCGGTCATCGCCTGCCAGCGGGCCAGGTTGTGCCGGGCGTCGACCAGGGCGTCGTGCCGGTCCGCGTCGGCGTCCGGCAGCCTCGGCCGGCCCCGGTCGTCCCAGAGCTGGCGCAGCTCCTTGGTGAACCGCGGGATCTCCCGGGGCAGCGCCGGCATCGCCCCCCACAACTGGGCCAGCACCACGTGGTCGTACGCCGCGTACCAGGCCCACAGCTCAAGCTGCTCGCCCGGCCGGTCCCGGATCGGCTCCAGCAGGAACTCGTAGAGGTCGTCGCGGATGCGCGCCCGCGACCGCCAGGCCCGGTCGGCCGGCGACGGAAGCTTGTCGAGCACGTTGCGGCGCACCCACGGGATGGCGCGGGAGTCGTCGAACTCGGTGGAGACCGCGTAGAACTCGCGGCCGTACTCGTCGACGACGCCGATCGACACCAGGTCGACGATCCGGCCGTCCTCGATGAATTCGCAGTCGTAGAAATAGCGGTAGACCATCCCCGTCATCCTCACCCACCGTTGCCGACGGCTGTTCGGCGGGGCGTCCACCGAGGTCGACGCCGCTGCTCGCGGCGCAGCTCGGAAGGGTCACGGAAGTGTCTCCAGGGGTGTACAGCACGCGACCGGAGCGTCATGATCTGATGTGTACCGCTACCGGACGCCGAACCGGTTCAGATGCCTCGTACCGGGCTGTCAGGTTCACCCCGGTGAGCGAGTTGTGGTCCTTGACCGGGGAGGGGTTGGGCCGTGGAGGTTCGCCTGCCGGAGCCGGGTGACGCGCTCACGGGCGTGGAGATGTTCGCCGGGCTCGAGCCGGAGGTGCGACAGCGGGTCATCGCCGCAGCGGTGCCGCGCACGTACCGCAAGGGGCAGTTGCTCTTCGTGGAGAACGACCCGGGCGAGTCTCTCATCGTGCTGCGCCGGGGGGCCGTGGCCGTGTTCCGCACCGCGCCGACCGGCGAACGCGCCGTGCTGACGGTGATCCGACCGCCGGACGTGCTGGGTGAGGTCTCCCTGCTGGACGCCTCGACCCGGTCCGCCTCGGCCGAGGCCATCGAGGACTGCGCGGCCCTGGCGCTGTCCCGTCCGGCGTTCATGGAGCTGGTGCACTCCAACCCGCGCATCCTCGACGCGGTGATGCGGTCGCTCGGCGGGCTGATCCGCCGGCTCACCGAGCAGAACGCCGACCACGTCTTCCTCGACCTGCCCGGTCGGGTGGCCAAGACGCTGGTCCGGCTGGCCGGCGAGAGCCAGGCCCCCATGATCACGATCGAGCTCAACCAGAGCCAGCTCGCCGAGATGGCCGGCGGCTCCCGGCAGAGCGTCAACCAGGCGATCGGCTCGTTCGCCAGCCGGGGCTGGCTGCGCACCGAGGGACGCCGGATCGTGGTGACCGACGTGGCCGCGCTGCGCCGCCGCGCCGGGATGAACGACCGCTGACCCGACCGGCGTCCGCCGCGCCGCGAAACGGTCGGGCGGCATCGGACGGGGTCCGGTCGTGGGCCCTTCGGACCCCGGAGCGCGACGCTGGCCCGCCGCGCCGCCCGGCCGCGGCTCCGCACACGGCTACGGCTCCACACACGGCTACGGCTCCGCACACGGCTACGGCTCCGCACACGGCTACGCCGGCTGCCTTGGCAGCCGGCGTGACCAGGTAGTGCGGTTCAGCGGGTCGGACCCATCCAGTTGCTGGGACCGGACCAGCGACGGCTCGGGCCGTTCCACCGGGTCGGACCGGCCCAGCCGCGGGTCGGACCCGACCAGAAGCCGGGGCCCTGCCAGTAGCCCGGTCCGACCCAACCGGTCGTCGTGTCAGCGCTGGTGTTCGTCGAGGTGGACATCGTGCCTCCCTGGTTGTCGTCGCGGTTGCTCGGTGCAGCACAGACGCTACGGCAGGAACGATGGGCTCAAAATGGGACATATGTGCATACATCACTGGCTGAAGGGCCGTTGTCCTGGGTCGCCGCCCACTGCCAAGGTTGCCCGGCACGCCCCTGTCCCGGGGCCCCATCGGACAGACCTGCCGGAGCGAGGAGTTGACGGGCATGTCACTGATCCGCGGCAATGTCGCCTTTCGTCGGTACTGGTCCGCGCGCCTGGTCTCGTACGCCGGGGACCAGCTCGCGCGCACCGCCCTGCTGATCGCGACGTACGACACGTACGGCGGGACCGCCGTCGCCCTGCTGCTGCTGGCCACCACCGCACCGAGGCTGCTCGGCCCCCTGCTGGGCGCGCTCGCCGACCGCTTCGACCAGCGCCGGCTGATCGTCTGCTGCGACGTCGCCCAGGCGCTGCTCTACCTGGCGGTGGCGCTGCTCATGCCGCCGCTACCGATCTTGCTCGCGGCGGTCACCGCGGCGACCGTGGCGGCCACCGCCTTCACCCCGGCCGGTCGCAGCCTGCTGCCCCGACTCGTCGACCCGGACCGGTTGCCGGCGGCGAACGCGCAGCTCGCGGTCGGCATGAACATCGGCTTCGCGGCCGGCCCCGCGATCGGTGGCCTGCTCCTGGCCACCGTCGGGCTGACCGTGACGCTGGTCGTCGACGCCGGCACCTTCGTCCTGTCCGCGCTACTGATCGGCGGGGTACGGACCCTCTCCGCGCCGGCGGCGACCCGGACCGAACCGTTCCGCCAGGTGCTCGGTGCCGGGCTGCGCGTGGTCCGTGGCAGCCGGGTGGTCCGCGCGGTCTCGGTCGGGTTCCTGGTGCTGGTGGCGTTCGCGGCGCTGGACAACCTCGCGGTGGTGCCCCTGGGCCGGACCGAACTCGCGGCCACCGAGGTCATGATCGGCCTGCTCGGCACCGCGTACGGCGTCGGCATGGTGGCGGGTCCGCTGCTGCTGACCCGTACCGGGCGGCGGACCAGGATGGACCTGGTGCTCTACGCGGCCCTGCTCGCCCTCGGCGTGGGGACGCTGGCCACCGGCGTGAGCCCGGCGATCGGGATCGCCCTGGTGGGGCAGGCGCTGGCCGGGGCGGGGGCCGGTTGGCACCACGTGGCCGCCGACACCCTCATCCAGCAGAACGTGCCGACCGAGCGGCTGGGAGTGGTCTTCGGGACGGTCTACATGTTCCCGTACGCGGCCGAGGTGCTGGCGTACCTCGCCGGGGCCTCGCTGCTCGGGGCGATCGGCCCGCGCTGGCTGCTGGCCGTCTCCGGGATCGGCATCCTGGCCACGCTGGCACTGGTCGTACCGCTGCTCTCCCGGGCCCTGGGTCTCCGGGCGCGGCGCCGGGCCACGGTGGCGGCGGTCGCCTGAGACGAGCCTGGACGGTCGGTGGGGCCGGCGCGACGACCGCCGGCCCCACCGGCCGGGTCACTTCTCCTTGGTGTCGGCCGGCGGCGAGCTCGGGCCGGGGCCGATCTTCTGCGGGTCGGTCTTCGCGTTCTTGCTGCTCGTCGTGCTCTCGGTCGAGCTAGAGCTCTGACCCTCGGGCTGCTCCACCATGCCCATTTCCTCCAGTTCGGCGAGGGTGACGGCGTCGACGTCGACGGTGTCGCCCGGGGCCCAGACCGTCCCTCGTGGATCGATCCAGGAGGCGCACAGCCGGACGTGCACGGCACTCTCCCTATCGGCGTCTCTTTCTGGTACGGAAGACTAGACCCCGCCGATCAGCCGTGACGTCCCGCCGCACGTCGGGTACCCGACTCGGGGGCCGGGCGGGATACTGGGAACCTCTCGCGTACGGAGCCGGACATCGACCTCACCTGTGGACACTGTTCCCGGTCCGCCGGGCCGGACGACCGCTTCTGCGGCGGATGCGGTCGGCCGCTGACGGTTACCTGTCCGAGCTGCGGCCACACCAACAACGCCGAGGCCAACTTCTGCACCAACTGCGGCCAGCCGCTGCGCGACCACTCCGTCGCGCCCCAGGAGGACCGGCGCCAGGTCAGCGTGCTGTTCATCGACATCGTCGACTTCACCAAGTACGCCGAGCGCGCCGACCCGGAGCAGGCGCGAGGGCTGCAACAGGTCTACTTCGCCACGGTCCGGCGGCTGGTCCACCACTACGGCGGCGTGGTCGAGAAGTACATCGGCGACGCGGTGATGGCGCTGTTCGGCGCGCCGGTGGCGACGGACAACGACGCCCTGCGCTGCGTCCGGGCGGGGCTGGAGCTGCAGCGCAGCCTGGCCCGGCAGCCGGCCGGCCCGCACCCGCCCCTCGGGTTCCGGGTCGGCATCGCGACGGGTGAGGCGCTGGTCGACCTCACCGCGGCCCGCGACGGCGGCCAGGCGTTCGTCACCGGCGACGTGGTGAACACCGCCTCCCGGTTGCAGGGACTGGCGCCCACCGGCGGGGTGGTGGTCGACGAGAGCACCTGGGCGGCCACCCGGCACGAGATGGAGTACGCCGACCAGCCGCCGGTGACCCTGCGCGGGCGCTCCGCGGTCAGCCGGATCTGGCTGGCGGTCCGCGCCCGACCCCAGCGCGACGCGCACACCGCCGAGCTGACCCCGATGGTCAACCGGGACCACGAGCGGGGTCTGCTGGTCAGCGCGCTGCACCGCACCGTCACCGAGCGCACCTCGCAACTGGTGACGGTGTTCGGCCCGGCCGGGGTGGGCAAGAGCCGGCTGCTGCGCGAGCTGGCCCGGCACGCGGCGAACCTGCCCGGCTCCCGGGTGACCTGGCTGACCGGCCACTGCCCGCCGTTCGGCGAGAACGTCACGTACGCGGCGCTGGCCGACATCGTCAAGAGCTGGACCGGGCTGCCCGACTCCGACGATCCGACCGTCAAACGCGAGCGCCTGCGGGAACGGCTGGGCCGGTTGGCCGACCCGCACGCGGTGCGGCTGGCCGAGGCGCTGGGCCCGCTGATCGGCGTACCCGGCGAGCGGCTCACCTCCGCGGAGACCGAGGCGGCCTGGCGGCGGTTCCTGCTCGCGCTCGCCGCGACCGCACCGACGGTGCTCGTCTTCGAGGACATGCACTGGGCGGACGAGGCGATGCTCTCCTTCGTCGAGCAGCTCGGCGCGGCGGCCCGGGGCGTGCCGCTGCTGGTGCTCGCCACCGCCCGCCCCGAGCTGCGCGAGCGGCACCCGGCCTGGACCGGCACGATCAGCGGCGCGATGTCGATCTCGGTGCCGCCGATGCACGACGGGGACATCGACGTCCTCTACTCGCTGCTGCTGGGGCAGGCCACCCTGCCTTCGGAGGCCCGCGCCCCGCTGATCGAGTTCGCCGACGGCAACCCGCTCTACGCGCAGGAGTACGCGCGGATGCTGCTCGACGGCGGGCTCGTCGACCCGGCGAAGAACGCGGTCCGGCTCGACCCGGCCGGCGGGTCGGAGATGCCCCGCACCGTGCAGGCGGTCATCGCCAACCGGCTCGACCTGCTCGACCCGGCCGATCGCGGGGTGCTCCAGGCCGCCTCGGTGGTCGGGGTGCAGTTCTGGGCGGCGCCGGTGGCGCTGTCGCTCAACCGCCCGGTGGAGTGGGTGGAGCGGGCGCTGCACCGGCTCCAGCGCCGGGACCTGGTCTACGAGCTGCCCACCTCGACCATGCCCGGGCAACCGGAGTACCGCTTCCGCCACATCCTGGTGCGGGACGTCTGCTACCAACGGCTGCCCCGGGCCGAACGGGTGTCCCGGCACCAGCGCACCGCCGACTGGCTGGAACAGCTCGCCGACGGCCGGCCACACGACCTGGCCGAGGTGCTGGCCAACCATCGTTGGGCGGCGCACGAGATCGCCCGCACGGTCGGGCTCGACCCGGCCCCGTACGCCCGGGCCACCCGCACCGCGCTGCACCGCGCGGCCCGCCGGGCGTACGAGCTGCACGCGCTGGACACCGCGGCCACCCTGGTCGGCCGGGCCCTCGCGGTGGACTGCGGCCCGGACCCGACGCTGGAACTGTTCCAGGCCGAGGTGGCGTTCTACCGGGACAGCGACGGGTTCCTGGTCGACGGGGGCACCGAGGTCCTCACCGGGCTGGCCGAGCGGCTGGCCGGCGCGGGCGACCTGCCGGGCGCGGCGAAGGCCTGGCGGCTGCTGGCCACCGCGGCCTGGGCCCGGGCCGACCGGTCGGAGACGCTGCGCTGCCTGGACCGGGCGATCGGCCTGCACGCCGGGCTGCCGGACAGCGAGGACAAGGTCGGCGCGCTGCTCGAACTGGCCCGGGTGCACATGCTCGACGCGGCGGCCGAGCCGGCCTGCGCCGCCGCCCAGGCGGCCACCGAACTGGCCGAGCGGCTGGAGCTGCGCGAGGCGCGGGCGAACGGCCGCATCACCCTCGCCGTGGCCCGCTACCAGGCCGGGGCCGAGGAGGCGTACGCGGAGCTGGCCGCGATCACCGAGGAGTGCCGGGTGGAGCGGCTGACCAGCCGCCGGCGGGCCGTGCACAACCTGGCCTGGGCGTTGCAGGAGGAGGGCGATCTGGCCGGCTCGGCCCGGCTGATCGACGAGCAGCAGTCGATGGACCTGGCCGGCGAGCACGGCCTGACGGTGAGTTTCGCCGACCAGTGGACCCGGTCGTACTACAGCGGTGAATGGGCGGCGGCGCTGCGGATGGCCGAGGGGTCGACGCGGCGCCCGACCGACGAGTGGGACCTGCACATCGTGGCCGTGTCCGGCTGGATCCGTGCCCTGGGCGACGCGCCGGCGGCCGCCCCGCAGGGTGGCGCGGGGCCGGACCTGGTGGACCAGGCGCTGGTCGCCGCCCGGCGCAGCGGCTTCCACCGGGTGCTGCGCTCGACCGTGGCGCACGCGGCGCTGTGCCGGGCGGTCCAGGGCCGCCGCGAGGAGGCGCTGGCGCTGCTGCGCGAACTGGACGCCGACTGGCGGCGTACCCGGATGATCCCGTTCGCCGAGTGGGTGCCGGCGATCGGGCACGTGGCCGGGGTGCTCGGCGGCGAGGCGGCGCTGCTGGTGCGCGACCTGCTGGCCCGTGCGCCCCGGGCGACCCGGTGGGCGCGGGCGGCCGGGCGCTCCGCCGACGCGGCCCTGGCCTGGCGGGCCGGCGACGCGCGGCAGGCGGCCGACCTGCTCACGACGGCGGCCCGCAGCTACGCCGAGATGACCACCGTCACCGACCACGTCATCGCGTCCGCCCTGTCGGTCGGGCCGCTGGCGGAGGTTGACCCGAAGGGCGCGGCCGACACGCTCGCCCGGGTACGCGCGTTCGCCGAGCGGAACGCCGCGAGCGGACTGCTCCGCCTCGCCACGGCCGGCTGAGCCGGGCCGCCGCGCGTCAGGCGGGTGCCGGTCGCGCCGGCTGGCTCTTCGCCTTCTGCGCGTACGCGTCGACGTACTCGCGGCCGGAGAGCTCCATCAGCTCGTACATGATCTCGTCGGTGATGGCCCGCTCGACGTACCGGTCGCCGGCCCGCCCCGCGTACCGGGAGAAGTCCAGCGGGGCGCCGAAACGGATCCGTACCCGCTTGACGTTGGGGATGAGCTGGCCGGGTGGCTGGATCTCGTCGGCGTTGAGCATCGCCGTCGGCACCACCGGGGCGCCGCTGGCCAGGGCGAGCCGGGCCACGCCGGTCTTGCCCCGGTAGAGCCGGCCGTCGGGCGAGCGGGTGCCCTCGGGGTAGATGCCGGCGATCCCGCCGGCCCGCAGCACGTCGAGCTGGGTGTCCAGCGCGGCGCTGGCGGCCTGGCCGCCCGACCGGTCGACCGGGATGGTGCCGGAGCCGACGAAGAACATCTTGGTCAGCCAGCCCTTGATCCCCTTCCCGGTGAAATACTCCGCTTTCGCGATGAATGTGACTTTTCGCTTGACGACGAGCGGCGTGAAGATCGAGTCGGAGAAGGAGAGGTGGTTGCTGGCCAGGATGACCGGGCCGGTCGCCGGGATGTTCTCCAGCCCTTCGACCCGTGGCCGGAAGATCAGCCGCAGCGGCGGGCCGAGGATGACGTACTTCAGCAGCCAGTACAGCACCGGAGTCCTTCCAGGCAGGGGCGGTGACGACCACGGTCGGCCGGGCACCCGGCGCGGGCCGTCGGGGGCGCGTTGGGGCACGCCCCCGGGGGCACCGCCGGCGAGCGGGATCGTCCGGGAGAGCGTACGAACGGGAGCGGCACGCCACAACGCACTCCCGGAACCGGGTGTGGACGTGTCACGATTCAGGGCACGGCGTGCGGGGCGTCGGAACGGGACGCACCGACGGGTGCGGCGAGGAGGGTGTCCGGTGTCAGCGGGTGGGCCACGCCGAGGGCGGCGGGACAACGGGCTCGACGCGGCCGAGTACGCGGTCGCGGGCGACGTCGATCCGCGCGTCGGCGAACACCTGCTCGACGTGCTCGCCGCCGGCGGGATCGCGGCGTACCTGCAACCCTCCGCGGACCTGAACCCGGTCACCCGCACCACCACCGTCCCGTCCCGACCGGTCGACCGGCTCTACGTCGACCGGTCCCACCTGACCACCGCCCGGGACTACCTCACCCAGCTCGCCGACGAGGGCGGCCGCGAGTCGGCCCGGGACGAGCCGGACGTCGAGGCCGAGTGGGCGAAGATCGTGGCCGGCTTCCACACCGCGCCGGCCGCCGGGAGCCACCCGTGGCCGGCCGCCGAGGACGTCGACGAGCCCCTCGACCCGCCCGGTACGGGCGCGGGCGCCGGTGGCCGCACCGAGGAGACCGCCGGCCCGACCGCCACCGATGTGCGGCGCCTGCCGTACGCGGCGGACGTCTCCGGGATCTCGGTGAACCGCGGCCGGCCCGACGAGCCCTCGCTGCTGGACGGGCTGGACACCTTCGGCGCCGACCTGCCCGACGACGACGAGCACTACACCCCGCCACCGCCGCCCCCGCTGCCGCGCTTCTCGAAGTACGCGGTGATCGGCGTGCTCTGCATCGTGCTCGGGTTCGTGTTCTTCCTCTCCCCCACCGTGCTGCCGGTCACCGACCCGTCGGTGGTGACACTGCTCGGCTTCACCGGCATCCTGGCCGGTTTCGTGATGCTGATCTGGCGGCTGCGTCCGGGCGACTCCGACGAGGACGACCCGGACGACGGCGCGGTCGTCTGACCCACCTCACCCCCCGTCCGCCGCCCGAATCCCGGGACGGCGGCCCGCCGGGCCGGTCGCGTAACAGTGGTGTAACTTACTGTCAGTAGGAATATCGCTGTACGTCACTTCCCGTACCGGCTGTCCGGGTTGCCCGTCTCTCCGGGGGTCGGTCCTCGGCTGATCGGAATGCCCGAGATGCGACAGAGTCCCCTCGTGGTGGTGGCCAACCGCCTTCCCGTCGACGACAGTGTGGCGCCGGACGGCGCCTTCGAATGGCGCCGCAGCCCCGGCGGCCTGGTGAGCGCCCTGCACCCGCTGCTCCGCAACACCCCGGCCGCCTGGGTCGGCTGGGCCGGCGGCACCGGCCCGGCACCACACCTGCCCGACGTGGACGGCGTCCGGATGCACACCGTCGCGCTCACCGGCGACGACCTCCGCGACCACTACGAGGGCTTCGCCAACGCCACCCTCTGGCCGCTCTACCACGACGCCGTCGAGCAGCCCGAGTACCACCGCCGCTGGTGGGAGGCGTACCAGCGGGTCAACCAGCGGTTCGCCGAGGCCGCCGCCGAGGCGGCCGAGCCGGGCGCCACGGTCTGGGTGCAGGACTACCACCTCCAGCTGGTCCCCGGGCTGCTCCGGGAACTCCGCCCCGACCTGCGGATCGGCTTCTTCCTGCACGTGCCGTTCCCGCCGCCGGAGCTGTTCATGCAGTTGCCCCGCCGGACCGAGCTGCTGCGCGGGATGCTCGGCGCCGACCTGATCGGCTTCCAGCGGGCCCAGGCCGCGCACAACTTCGCCCAACTGGTGGCCAAGGTGCTCGGGTTGCCCGCCACCGACCGGCGGATCAACGTCGGCGAGCGGGTGGTCCGGGTCGGCGCGTTCCCCGTCTCCATCGACACCGCCGAGATGGCCGCGCTCGCCGCCCGGCCCGAGGTGGCCGACCGGGCCCGCCGGCTCCGCCAGGACCTCGGCGACCCCGAGCGCGTCGTCCTCAGCGTCGACCGGATGGACTACACCAAGGGCATCGAGCAGCGGCTCAAGGCGTACCGCGAGCTGCTCGCCAGTGGGGACGTCAAGGTCCGGGACACCGTCCTGATCCAGGTCGCGGTGCCCAGCCGGGACCGGGTCGCGCAGTACCAGATCCTCCGGGACCGGGTGGAACACCAGGTCGGCCGGATCAACGGTGAGTTCGGCCGGGTCGGCGAGCCGGCGATCCACTACCTCAGCCAGCCGTTCGACCGGGCCGAGCTGGTCGCCCTCTACCGGACCGCCGACGTGATGGCGGTGACCCCGCTGCGGGACGGGATGAACCTGGTCGCCAAGGAGTACGTCGCCGCCCGGGTGGACGACACCGGGGCACTGCTGCTCAGCGAGTTCGCCGGGGCCGCCGCCGAGCTGGAGCAGGCGTACCTGGTCAACCCGCACGACCTGGACGGGCTCAAGCAGGGGCTGCTCGCGGCGCTGCGGGCCACGCCCGAGGACGTCGCCGCGCGGATGCGCGCGATGCGCGGGCACCTGCTCCGCGACGACATCCACGCCTGGGCGCGGTCGTACCTGACCGCCCTGGACGAGACCGGCTCACTGCTGCGCCGGATCGGCACGACCGACTGAGGCCGGTGCCCGGCGCTCACCCGGCGGCCGGTGCCGGGTCCTTCTCCAGCCAGTCGAGGATCGCGTCGATCGGCTCCCGCCAGCGGGCGTCGAGCATCAGGTCGTGCCCCATGCCGGGGAAGAGCAGCGGGGCCGAGGCGTACCGGCGGGCGGCCCGGGTCAGCGCGGACGGCGACACCACCCGGTCGTCCGGGCTGCCCAGCACCAGCACCGGCGGGCGGCCCACGGCCGGCTCCGGCTGCCTGCCGGTGACCAGCTGCCACTGGGCCCGCCGGCCCGCGCGGCCCAGCCGCGAGACGTACCCGCGGGCCTCGCCGTCGGGCAGCTCCCGGCTGAACAGCTGCCGGCGGTGCAGTCGCAGCCGACCGCCGAAGACCGCCGGCAGGGTGCCGACCGGGTTGCGGCGCAGCGCGGTGCCGAACGTCCCCCAGCCGCCGAGCACCGGCGCCACCAGCACCGCCGCCCGGGCCGGGTAGCGGGCCAGGGCGTGTGCCACCACCCGGGCGCCGGCGCCGTGGCCGACCAGCACCGCCTGCCGCGGCAGGCCCGCCGCCGCCTGGACCACGTCATGGGTGTACGACCGCAGCGTCGCCTCCGGCGCCGGCGCGCTGGCGCCGTGCCCGCGCAGGCTGAGCGCGTACGCCGGGAAGCCCCGGGACGCGGCGTGCCCCAGCCAGTGCTCGGCGAACGCCCACGCCCCGTGCCCGAACCCGGGTACGAAAAGCAGCGGCGGCTTCGCCGCCTCCAGCTCGGGCACCACGGTCAGCACCTCGCGGCGGGCCGGGCGCTCCGGACGGGCCCACTCCCACGGCCGGACGATCCGGACCCGTTCCGTCATCGGGCCACCCTTTCGCTCGCGACTGCGGGGCTCCGCTTCGCTGCACTCCTCGCGCTCACCGGGCTACCCTTTCGTTCGCGACTGCGGGGCTCCGCTTCGCTGCGCTCCTCGCGCTCACCGGGCTACCCTTTCGTTCGCGACTGCGGGGCTCCGGCTTCGCTGCACTCCTCGCGCTCACCGGGCTGCCCTTTCGTTCGCGACTGCGGGGCTCCGCTTCGCTGCGCTCCTCGCGCTCACCGGCCGCCCTCCAGGTCGTACAGGGCACGCTGGAGCGCGCGTAGGTAGTCGACGTGCCCGATCTCGAACCAGTGCCGGGTGCTGTCCTTGACCTTCCCCGAGTAGCGCTGGCCGAGGCCGGCGGCCACCTTGCGGCCGAACGCGGCGGCCCGCTCCGGCCGGGTGGCGCGGAGGGCCAGCAGCCGGGCGAAGAGCACGCTCTGCCAGTGCGCGATGGGGAAGACCCCGGAGTCCGGCTGCACCAGGCCGACCACGGCCAGGGTGGGGTGGCCGGCGGTGAAGGCGTTCAGCCAGAGTCGGGGGCGGCCGGTGCCGTCGGCGTCGCCGAGCACCGCGCCGTCGAGGAACTCGAAGCGCGGCAGGTAACCGGTGGCGAAGACGACCAGCTCCGGGTCGATCTCCCGCCCGTCGGTCAACGCCACCGTACGGTCGTGGAACCGGGCCACGTCCGGCACCGGGGTGATCTGCCCGTGGCCGACGTGGTAGACGAGCTGGCTGTTGGCGATCGGGTGGGTCTCGTAGACCCGGTGGTCCGGCTTGGGCAGCCCGAACCGGGTCAGGTCGCCGACGGTCAGCCGCAGCGTCCAGTGGTAGAGCCACTGCCGCACGCGCAGCGGCACCCGCAGCGCGAGCAGGGTGTCGTTGACCTGGTCGGCGGGGCGGCCGAAGACATACTTCGGGGCGTACCAGTAGCCCCGCCGGGCCGAGTGCCAACAGCGGGACGCCTGCTGGGCCGCCTCGACCGCGATGTCGCAGCCGGTGTTGCCGGCGCCGACCACCAGCACCCGCTTGCCGCGCAGTTGCGCCGAGTCCTTGTACGACGAGGCGTGCATGACCTCGCCACGGAACTCCTCCAGCCCCTCGTACCGGGGCAGCTTCGGCGACCAGTTGTGTCCGTTGGCCAGCACCACCGCCGCGTACCGGGAGGTGCGTTCGGGTCCGTAGCCGCCGGTGCTGCGGGTGGTGACGTCCCAGCGGTCCCCGTCGACCGGCTCCACCCGGACCACCTCGGTGCCGAACCAGACGTGCTGGCGCAGGTCGAAGTGGTCGGCGTAGCGCTCGAAGTAGGACAGCAGCTGGGCGTGGTGCGGGTAGTCCGGCCAGTCGTCCGGCATCGGGAAGTCGGGGAACTGGGTGAACGGCCGCGACGAGATGAGGTGGGTGCTGGCGTACACCGGGCTGCGGTCGTGCCGCCAGTTCCACGCGCCGCCGACGCCGGTCTCCCGCTCGTAGCAGTCGACGCCGAAGCCGTGCTCGCGGAGGTTCTTCACGGCGGTGAGGCCGCTGGCGCCGGCGCCGATGACGCAGACGGTGTCGCCCCGGTCGGAGACCGGGCGGCCGTCCCGGGTCGGGGCGACCGCCGGGTCCGGGCCGGAGTGGCCGAGGTCGGTGGAGGAGGACACCGGGAAAATCTCCTTTGTGCGGCACGTGTGCCGGTCGGTGCGAAATCCTGCCGACAATGCCCGCCGTTGTCCAGCCCCACCGGGGCGCGGCGGGCCGGTGGTTCAGCCGGCGGCGGGCAGCAGCAGGTCGACCAGGATCGGGAAGTGGTCGCTGGCCCGGCGGGTGCGCGGGCTGTCCACCACGTCGTAGTCGACCACGTCGATCCGCGGGTCGACGAAGACGGCGTCGATGCGGCGGCGCGGGTCGGCGCACGGAAACGTGTGCCGGTCGGCCCGGTCCGCGGCGACCGCGGTGTCGGTGAGCCCCGCCGCGACGGTCCGCCACGCCGGCCCGTCCGGCCCCTCGTTGAGGTCCGCGCCGGCGACCACCGGCAGCGTCGCGGCGGCCAGCTCCCGCTTGAACGCGGTCGCCTGGGCCGGCCGCTCGGCCGGGTCGGTGGACAGGTGGGACCCGGCCAGCAGGAACCGGGCGCCACCCGCCAGGCACTCGGCGTACGCGGCGCCGCGCAGGTGCCGCCCGGGCGTCAGCGAATAGCGCCGGCATCGGGTGGCGAGTACCCGCACCCGCAGGCTGACCAGCAGCAGGTTGCCCAGGGCGGGCAGGCCGCCGGCCGCCACCACCAGCCCGAACGAGTCGGCCAGCGAGGCGCACTTCTGCCGCCACCGGAACCGCCGTGGCCCCTCCTGGACGATCACCACGTCCGGCTCGGCGGCCCGGACCACCTCGGCGAGCGCGGCGGTGTCGTCCCGCTGGCTGTGGATGTTGTACGACACCACCCGCAACGGCACGCCGGGCCCGGCCACCTCAGATCCGCCGGGCCAGGTCGGCGGCCCCGATGACGCCGGCGGCGTTGCCCAGCTCGGCCGGGCGCACCTCGGCGACGGGCAGGCGGCTACGCGCGGCGAGCGCGTCGGTGTACGACCGCCGGGTCGGACCCATCAGCAGGTCGCCGGCCTCCACCACGCCACCGCCGACGACCAGCACCTGCGGGTCGAGGATCTGCGCCATGTCCGCGAGGCTGGTGCCGAGCCAGCGGCCGACCTGGGCGAACGCCTCGGCGGAGACCGGGTCGCCGCCCTGCGCCGCGGCGGTCACCATCGGCCCGGTGATGGTGTCGGCCTCACCGCCGGCCAGCTCCAGCAGGGCGGTGGCCCGGTGCGGCTCCTGGCGGGCGGCGGCGCGGGCGAAGCGGACCAGGGCGCTGCCGCTGGCGTACTGCTCGATGCAGCCCAGCCGGCCGCAGCCGCACTGGTGGCCGTCCGGCACGGTGAGCATGTGGCCGAGTTCGGCCGCGATGCCGTTGGACCCGCGGACCAGCTCGCCGCCGAGCACGATGCCGCCACCGACGCCGGTGCCGATGGTGAACATGACCATCGAGTCCTCGGCGGCCCGGCCCGCGCCGTAGCGGAACTCCGCCCAGGCGGCCACGTTCGCGTCGTTCTCCACGATCACCGGCAGGCCGGTGGCGGTGCTGACGTAGTCGCGCAGCGGCTCGTCGCGCCAGGCCAGGTTGGGTGCGAAGAGCACGGTGGAGCGGCTGGCGTCGATCCAGCCGGCCGCGCCGATGCCGACCGCGTCGACGGTACGGCCGGTGGCCAGATCGGTGACCAACTCGATGATGACGTCCCGGGTCTTGGCCACGTCCTCGGCGGGGGTGTCCCGTCGGGCCTGCACGAGCACCTTGCCGGTGTCGTCCACGACACCACCGGCCACCTTCGTGCCACCGACGTCGACTCCGATGGTCAGCGTCACCGCTGCCACTCCCCTCTGCTGTGCTGCCCGGCATCGGCCGAACCGGCCGTACGCTGCCGGGATGTCCGGTGGTCAGGCCCCGTCGCCTGCTGCGTCCTCGCCCACCTCGCCGGACGCCCGCGAGGCGGGCACCACGGGCCGGTCGGCCGGCGGCCGGCGCGGCGCGGGCGCGTCCGACCCGGCGGCGTCGGCGGGCGGCACGACGGCACCCGGCGCGGCCCCGCCCTCCTCCCGGGTGGCGGCGGACCACACGTCCTGCTCGGGTGCCGGCTGAGAATCATGCCCGGTACGGGTCGCCTCGCGCCAGACGTGGTCCTCCGTCGGGGTCCCGGCGGCGCCGGCCGGGTCGGTGGTGGCGGCGGACTCGGCCGGGGCGAAGGCGCGCAGCAGACTGGCCACGCCGGCGGCGAGATCACCGGCGCCGGTGGCGAGCCGCTCGGCGAATTCCGGACTCGGATCCCGCAACGCCGCGATACCCCGGCAGACCGGGCAGACGCAGCACTCGGGCGATCCGGTGGCGAACCCGGCGCCGCCGACGGCCGCATCCGGGGACGCCGAAGCCTGGTCACCGGCATCGGCACCGCCCGGGTTGTGACCGAGCACACCCGCCAGGATCCCACCGAGCGGACCCCAGGGCCCCGCCCCGGGCGCGGCGGCGGTCAGCCGGGCGGTGGCCAGCAGCATGGCGACGAGGCGCTCGGCCTCCTCCCGGGCCGAACCCGGATCAGTGGTGCCCATGAGTCGGCTCCTCTGGGAGTGGCGACCGGATCGCCGGTCGGGTCAGTGGGCCGCACCGGGTGCTTCTACCCGGCGCTTGAGCTGCTTCAACGCCGCGTCCATGATCATCTTCTCGGCCTTGCGGCGAAACATGCCGAGCATGGCCACGGAAAGCTCCACCTCCAGGGTGTAGGTGACCGTGGTGGTGCCGTCCGGGTTGCCGACCAGGTCGTACGACCCGCGCTGGGACTGCTGCATCTTCGAGGGCGCCACCAGGTGCCACTCGATCCGGGAGATGTCCTCGGCGTACGCGTAGGCCAGCACGTACTCGTCGGCCATGACGCCGGCGTCGATGGTGAACCGGACCTGGCTGGCGTAGCCGTCCTCGTACTCCTCGACCACCTCCGCCCGCCGGATCGCCTCGGCCCACTCGGGGTAGCGCGGGAAGTCGCAGATGACCGCCGCCACCCGGTCCGGTGGCGCGCCGATGATGATCGACTGGGTGGAGGAGTCCGCCATGGGGGGAGGCTACCCGGCGTGGGCCCTCCGCGCCCCGCTCCACCCCCGGGGGGCGTCGCGTCGGAGCGCCGGTGACCCGTCCCACCCGCAGGGACGGCAGCCTCCCCGCCTCAACCGGCCGGACGGACGGGTAGGTTTCGACAGGGCCGACCCACGACCGGTCCGGCCAGTGCGAGCACGAGGGAGTGCAGGTGCGCGAGTTCTCCGTTCCGCCGATCGTCACCGTCGGCGACTCGGCCAGCCTGACCGACCCGGTCTGGGAAAACGCCGAGGTCGCCCCCGACACCGTGCAGTTCGTCCGGCGTGCCGGCGGCGCGGACCGCGCCCGGACGGAGGTCACCTGCCGGCAGTTCCGCGACGAGGTGGTCACGGTGGCCCGCGGCCTGGTCGCCGCCGGCATCTCCCCCGGTGACCGGGTCGCGTTGATGAGCCGCACCCGCTACGAGTGGACCCTGATCGACTACGCCATCTGGGCCGCCGGCGCGGTCACCGTACCGATCTACGAGACGTCCAGCGCCGAGCAGGCCGCGTGGATCCTCGCCGACTCGGGGGCGGTGGCCGTGGTGGTCGAGACCCCGGCGCACGCCGGCCTGGTCGACGGGGTCCGGGACCGGTGCCCCGAGCTGCGCCAGGTCTGGCAGATCGAGCAGGGCGCGGTGGACGAGCTGACCACGGCCGGCGAGTCGGTGGACCCGGCCGAGATCGAGGTACGCCGCTCGACGGCCAGGGCCGACGACATCGCCACCATCATCTACACCAGCGGCACCACCGGCCGCCCCAAGGGCTGCGTGGTGACCCACCGCAACATGTACGCCGACATCGCCAACGCGGTGCCGGTGCTGCCGAACCTGTTCCGGCCGGGCGCCTCCACGCTGCTCTTCCTGCCGCTCGCGCACGCCTTCGCCCGGCTCATCCAGATCGGCGTGGTGCAGGCCCGGGCCACCATGGCGCACTGCGCGGACACCAAGAACCTGGTCGCCGAGTTGCAGGAGTTCAGGCCGACGTTCGTGCTCTCCGTACCCCGGGTCTTCGAGAAGGTCTACAACGGCGCGCGGCAGAAGGCCGAGTCCGAGGGGAAGGGCCGGATCTTCGACCGGGCCGAGAAGGTCGCCATCGCGTACAGCGAGGCGCTGGAGACCGCCGACGGGCCGGGCCTGGCGCTGCGCGCCCAGCACGTGCTCTTCGACAAGCTGGTCTACGGCCGGCTGCGGGCCGCGCTGGGTGGCCGGTGCCGGGACGCCATCTCCGGCGGGGCCCCGCTCGGCGCCCGGCTGGGGCACTTCTTCCGGGGCGTCGGGGTGAACATCTCCGAGGGCTACGGCCTGACCGAGACCGCCCCCGCCGCCGCCGCGAACCTGCCGAGCGCCACCCGGATCGGCACCGTGGGCCGCCCGCTGCCCGGGGTCACCATCCGGATCGAGGACGACGGCGAGATCCTGATCGCCGGCGAGCTGGTGTTCCGGGGTTACTGGCGCAACGAGACGGCCACCGCGGAGGTGCTCAGCTCGGACGGCTGGTTCCGCACCGGCGACCTGGGCCACCTCGACGAGGACGGCTACCTGAGCATCACCGGCCGCAAGAAGGAGATCATCGTGACCGCGGGCGGCAAGAACGTCGCCCCGGCGGTGCTGGAGGACCAGGTCCGGGCCCATCCGCTGGTCAGCCAGTGCGTGGTGGTCGGCGACCGGCAGCCGTTCATCGCGGCGCTGGTCACCGTCGACGAGGAGTCGCTGCCGAGGTGGCTGGCCGCGCACGGCCGGCCGGAGACCACCAGCGTCGCCGAACTGCGCGACGACGAGGCGCTGCGGGCCGAGATCCAGGGCGCGATCGACCAGGCCAACCGGTCGGTCTCCAAGGCCGAGGCGATCAAGGTGTTCCGGATCCTGCCGCGGGACTTCACCGAGGCCACGGGCGAGCTGACCCCGTCGCTGAAGGTGAAGCGGCAGGTCGTGCAGAAGACGTACGCCGCGGAGATCGCGGATATCTACCACCGCTGACTACCATCCGTCACGTGCCCGCCTCGACATCCAGCCAACCGCAGACGCAGCCCCTCGCCGCGGCCGCGCGGGTGGTTCTCCTCGCGCTGGTCGCCGCCCTGACCCTGTTCGCCACCCGCGACGTGACCCAGCTCTGGTGGATCGCCCTGCTGGGCCTCGCCGGGCTGCCCGCGGTGCTGGCCCCGCAACACCGGCTGCTCGGGCCGCTCAGCCGCTTCGCCGAGGTGGTGGTCCTCGGCCTGGCCGCCAGCAAGGTCGCCGCCGACACCCACCTGAGCGGGGTGACCGGCGGCGTGGGCGCCTCGGCCGTGCTGCCGTACCTCGCCGTGCCGGTCACCGTGACGGCGCTGCGCCGTCGGTTCCGGGAGGGCGCGGCGCTGCTCGCCGTGGTCGCGGCCGCCCTGCTGGTCAGCGCGGCCTTCACCGACGTCGGCAACGGGCGACAGCTCGGCCAGCTCGGCTACCTCACGGTCTGCGCCCAGTGGCTGATCCTGGCCGCCCTCGGCCTCTACACGGCCGGCATGCTCCAGCGGGTGATGCGGGTCCGGGGCGAGGGCAAGCCGCAGCCGTACGCGGAGGCGACCCGGCTGCTGACCCAGCTCCGTACGGTCGCCCGCCAGCTGCCCGGCGCCACCCTGGACCCGGGCGGCATCTCCGAGCACCTGCTCGACGAGCTGCGGGTGGTGGCGAAGACCGACCGGGGCGCGGTGCTGTCCGCCAGCGGGGCGGGCCGGCTGGTGGTGCTCGCCCAGATCGGCGCCGACCGGGTGGACTGGGAGACCACGCTCGACGCGGACTCGGCGATCGCCGACGCCTGGGCCAGCCAGCAGCCGCAGACCTCGGCCCGCTCGCAGGCCCGTTCGCTGCACTCCGGCGAGGTCTCCGCACTGATCGTGCCGCTGGTGGCCGGGGTGCGGACGGTCGGTCTGGTGGTCGTCGAGGCGGACAGCGCGCACGCGTACCCGCCGCCGGTCGTCTCCCGGGTGACCGCGCTGACCGGCCCGGCGGCGCTGCGACTGGAGGCCGCGCTGCTCTTCGACGAGGTCAGGTCGCTGGCCACCAACGAGGAGCGGCAGCGGCTGGCCCGGGAGATCCACGACGGGGTCGCCCAGGAGCTGGTGATGGTCGGGTACGGCATCGACAACGCCCTGGCCACCGTGCACGACGACGCCGAGGAGACCGCCGAGAGCCTGCGGATGCTGCGCCAGGAGGTCACCCGGGTGATCACCGAGCTGCGGCTGAGCCTGTTCGAGCTGCGCAGCGAGGTGGACCGGCACGGCGGGCTGGCCGCCGCGATCGCCGAGTACGCCCGCACCGTCGGCGCGTCCGGCGGCCTGCGGGTGCACCTGTCCCTGGACGAGTCCACCGCCCGGCTGCCCGCCGCCACCGAGGCCGAACTGTTACGCATCGCCCAGGAGGCGGTGACCAACGCGCGCAAGCACGCCGGAGCGGCGAACCTGTGGGTCACCTGCGAGGTGGACCCCCCGTACGCGCAGATCGAAGTGTCGGATGACGGTCACGGCATCGGTGACCAGCGGCCGGACGGGCACTACGGTCTTGCGATCATGGCCGAGAGGGCGGAACGTATCCGGGGCCGACTGGAGATCAGGCCGCGGCGACCCAGCGGCACTACCGTGGCGGTGGTACTCGGCTCCTCGCCACGGCGCGATAAGGTGCGCGGCAGCGCCGCAGCAGCAGAAGAGGAGTAACCCGAGGATGACCACTAGCCCGACACCGGCCACCCGGACCAAGGTTCTCCTTGTCGACGATCACGACCTCATCCGCAAGGGACTGCGGCACGCCTTCGAGCGGGACCGGCAGTTCGAGGTCGTGGGCGAGGCCGCCACGGCCGCGGAGGGCGTCCGGCAGGCCGGCGCGCTCCAGCCGGACGTGGTGATCATGGACCTGCGGCTGCCCGACGGCAGTGGCCTGGAGGCCACCCGCGCCCTGCGCAAGTCCAGCGCGTCGATGGGCATCGTCGTGCTCACCATGTACGCCGGCGACGACCAGCTCTTCGGGGCCCTGGAGGCGGGGGCGAGCGCGTTCGTGCCGAAGACCGCCCCGGCCGACGAGGTGGTGGCCGCGGCCCGGCACGCCGCCTCCTCGCCCAGCGCGTTCACCGCGGCCGACCTGGCCGAGGCGATGAAGCGCCGGCTCGCGCCGTCCGGCCCGCAGCTCTCCCCCCGGGAGGGCCAGGTGCTGCGGCTGCTCGCCGACGGCATGAGCGTCGCCGGCATCGCCAAGCAGCTGTTCGTCAGCGAGTCGACCGCCAAGACGCACATCTCCAAGCTCTACGAGAAGCTGGGCGCCGCCAACCGGGCCCAGGCGCTGATGACGGCGCTGCGGCTGGGTCTGCTGGAGGCCCCGGACGCGCCGAAGTTCTGACGGTCATCCGACAGTCGGAGGAAAGGCCCGCGTCCGCGTCCCGGACCGGGCCTTCCGGCGTTCCGGACGGTCCGCCACCGCGTACGGTGAGCGGTCGACCGCGTAGCGACGGCGGTCTTTGCACCGGGAGAACGGGCGGGCAGAATACCCGGGTGGCCAGCGTGGGCGACAAGCCCGCGCGCTGTTGACACAAAGGGGCGAGCCATGCAGCGGCCGGACTGGGCACCCGACACGATCGACATCGAGCGCCCGAGCGTCGCCCGCATGTACGACTACTACCTCGGCGGCTCGCACAACTTCGCCGCCGACCGGGCCGCGGCCCGGGCCATGGTGGACGCCGTGCCGGAGGCGCCGCTGATGGCCCAGGCCAACCGGGCGTTCCTCCGCCGGGCGGTGCAGTTCCTGACCGAGTCGGGCGTACGCCAGTTCCTCGACATCGGCTCCGGCATCCCGACCGTGGGCAACGTGCACGAGATCGCCCAGCGGGTCGACCCGGAGTGCCGGGTGGTCTACGTCGACGTCGACCCGGTCGCGGTGGCGCACAGCCGGGAGATCCTGGCCGGCAACGACCGGGCCACGGTGATCCGGGAGGACCTCCGCCACCCGGCGGCGATCCTCGGCCACCCCGAGGTCACCCGGCTGCTGGACTTCACCCAGCCGGTCGCCGTGATGATCGTGGCGGTGCTGCACTTCATCCCCGACGCGGACCGGCCGGAGGAGATCCTGCGGACGCTGCGCGCGTCCCTCGCCCCCGGCAGCTACCTGGTCATGTCCCAGGCCAGCGACGACGGCCGCACCGGCACGGGCGAGCGGGCCGAGGCCGAGCAGGTCTACCGCCGCACCGACAGCCAGCTCTGGATCCGCAGCCGGGCCGAGCTGGCCGCGCTCTTCGACGGCTTCGAGCTGGCCGACCCGGGCGTGGTCTGGGTGCCGGAGTGGCGCCCGGAGTCGCCGGAGCAGGCGGAGAACGCCGCGCAGGCGGTCTTCCTGGGCGGCGTCGGGCGACTCGGTGGGTGACGGCGCCGCCGCGACCCGCTCCTGCCCCGACAGCTTCGCGCGGGCCTGGGCCAAGGCGGTCTCCGGGACCAGCTACCTGCCGATGACCCAGGCCCAGCTCGAGGCCCTGCTCCAGCGGCTCACCGAGCGGCTGGCCGTGGCGCTCCGGACCGAGCCGTTCGACCTGCGCGTCGGCCAGCAGGTCGGCGCCGAGCTGGTGCAGGCGCACATCGCCTCCGCCGAGGGGCTGGGCCGCACCATCGAGGTGATCCAGCTCCGCCTGGTCCGTGACCTCGGCCTGGTCGACGGCGACGTCGAGGACCGGATGGCCCGGCTGCTCGCCACGGTCGCCACCGGGTACGCCCGCGCCCTGCGCGACCGCACCCTGGACGAGCAGGAGTCCATCCGGCGGGCCGCGATGATGGCCCGGGCGCAGGCCGAACGGGCGCTGCGGGACAGCGAGGCCCGCTTCCGGTACCAGGCCACCCACGACCCGCTGACCGACCTGCCCAACCGCACCCTGTTCACCGAGCGGCTCACCGCCGCGCTGGACGACCCCGGCCGGGGCGCCGACCGGATCGGGGTCTGCTTCCTCGACCTCGACCGGTTCAAGGTGGTCAACGACACCCTCGGCCATCAGGTCGGCGACTCGCTGCTGGTGTCGGTGGCCCAGCGGCTGCACCGGGTCGTCGGTGAGCACCTGGTGGCTCGGCTCGGCGGCGACGAGTTCGTCATCCTGGTCGAACGCACCGGTTGCACCGAGGACGCGGTCAAGGTCGCCGAGGCCGCTCTCGCGGCGGTGAGCGAACCGGCGCTCGTCGACGGACACGAGCTGACCGTGTCGGCCAGCATCGGCATCGTGGAGCGACCCGTGGCCGGCACCACGCCGATGGAGCTGATGCGGGCCGCGGACAGCACCCTGCACTGGGCCAAGGCGGCCGGCGGGGCCCGCTGGTCGATCTTCGACGCCGACCGCAACCGTCGTGAGCTGGCCCGGTACGCCCTCTCCGCGGCCATCCCCGCCGCCCTGGACCGGGGCGAGTTCTATCTCGACTACCAGCCGCTGACCTCGCTGCGCGACGGCCGGGTGCTCGGCATGGAGGCGCTGGTCCGCTGGCGCCACCCCGAGCTGGGCGTGCTACGGCCGGACAGCTTCATCGGGCTGGCCGAGGAGACCGGGCTGATCGTCCGGCTGGGCGGCTGGGTGCTCGCCGAGGCCTGCCGGGAGGCCCGCACCTGGTCGACGGGGCGCGACGACGCGCCGTTCGTCAGCGTCAACCTGGCGGTTCGCCAGCTGCACCGGCCGGGCCTGGTGCAGGAGGTGCAGGGTGTGCTCGGGCGGACCGGGCTGCCCCCGGAGCGGCTCCAACTGGAGGTCACCGAGAGCACCATGATGAGCACCGTCGAGGAGCCGGTACGCGCCCTGCGCGTGCTCAACGACCTCGGGGTACGCGTCGCCATCGACGACTTCGGCACCGGCTACTGCAACCTGGCGTACCTGCGGGACCTGCCGGTCAGCGAGCTGAAGGTGGCCGGCGAGTTCGTGGCCGGGCTGCGCGCCCCCGCGGACGACCCGCGCAGCCGTACCGACGAGCGGATCCTCGCCTCGCTGGTCTCGCTCGCCCACGCGCTAGACCTGACCGTGACCGCCGAGGGCGTGGAGACCGCCGAGCAGGCGGAGCGGCTGCGGGCGATCGGCTGCGACGCCGGGCAGGGCTGGCTCTTCGGCCGCCCCGCCCCCGCGGATCAGACCCTCCGCCACCCGACCTGAGCCCCGCGCCCCGCGCCGAGAATCTCGCCACCGCCTTTGGAGCTGATAGCGCAAGCGATTCGCGGTCCGCTGCGACATGCGGGGCACCTCGGACCGCCATGCGGCCATCGACCGGCGACAATCGACCGGCAACGACCGGGCAGCGGTCAACGGGCAACCTGAATCGTCTACGACATCAGCTCCAAAGGCGGTCACCGAGACAAGTGCTCCCGGCACGACCGACCGCTGGCAGTCACGACCGGCCCCGCGCGGCATGGTCCGGCCCGACGCGAGCCGTCAGCAAGGTCACCGCCGGGCGGCGACCCGCCGGACCTGGGTCAGCCGGCGAGCAGGGCGGCCATCCGTTCCGCCTGGGCCTCCCAGCGCCACTCCTGCTCCACCCACGCGCGGCCCGCCGCGCCGAGCTGGCGGGCCAGATCCCGGTCGGCGAGCAGCGTCGCCACCCGGTCGGCGAGCTGGGCCACGTCCCGGCCCCGGACCACGTACCCGGTCTCCCCCTCGCGGACGGCGTCGGGCGCGCCACCGGAATCCCCGGCCACCACCGGCAGCCCGGTCGCGCTGGCCTCCAGATAGACGATGCCCAGGCCCTCGACGTCCAGCCCCCGGTTGCGGGTGCGGCAGGGCATGGCGTAGACGTCGCCGGCGGCGTAGTGGGCGGGCAGCTCGGCCGACGGCACCGAGCCGGTGAAGACCACGTCCCGTTCCACCCCGGTCTGCCGGGCCAGCTTCTCCAGCGTCGCCCGGTACGGCCCGCCGCCGACGACCAGCAGCGCCGCGTCCGGCACCCGGCGGCGGATCTCCGGCATGGCCCGGATCAGCATGTCCTGCCCCTTGCGCGGCACCAGGCGCGAGACGCACACCACGACCGGCCGGTCGGCCAGGCCCAGCCGCAGCCGTACCCGATCCCCGTCGACGGCCGGGTGGTAGGTCTCCACGTCGACGCCCGGCGCGAGCCGGCGCAACTCGGTGACCCCGTCCAGCACCCGGGCCAGCCGGACCCGGGTGTACTCGCCCAGGTAGGTGGTGACGTCCACGCCCCGGCCGATCCGGCGCAGCGCCGTCCGGGCGCCGGGCAGCGCCGCCCAGCCGGCCTCGTGCCCGTGGGTCAGCGCCACCGCCCGCCGGATCCCGGTGCGTCGGCGCAGCCCCGCCGCGAGCAGCCCCAGCGGGGCGGCCGCGCCGAACCACACCGTGTCGCACTCGTACGACCGGGCCAGCTTCGCGGCGCGGCGGGCGATCAGCGGGGTGGGCAGCAGCACCTTGGTGCGTTCCCGGATCACCTCGAAGGGCTGGTCGGCGTCGAACTTGGCGGCGCCCCGCCAGCTCGACGCGTACACCACCACCGAGCCCGGGGGCTGGCGCACCGCGAGGTTGTGCACGAAGGACTGGATGCCGCCGGGGCGGGGCGGGAAGTCGTTGGTGATCAGCAAGGTCCGGCTCATCTGCCGATCTCCCTGGCGTAGGCGCGGGCGGCGGCCATCCGCTCCACGGTGGACGGGTGGGACGCCGACCAGAGGTACTCCCACCGGGGCGGGTCGGGGTCGGCCAGGTTGACCCCGGCCAGGCGACGCTGCATCGCCTCGAAGGTGGTCGGGTCGCCGGTCAGCGCCAGCGCGTGCGCGTCCGCCCGGGCCTCCACCCGCCGCGACACCAGCGCCTGCACCGGGGTGGCCACCAGCCCGGCCACCGTGATCAGCGCGATGAGCAGCGGGAACGCCCGGGGCTGGGCGATCGAGTCGACCCCGGCCAGGCGCAGCAGCGGCGGCCAGGAGCCGACCAGGTAGAGGGCCACCACCCCGGCGGCGGCACCGAGCGCGCCGACCAGCGTGCCGACCCAGACGTCGCGGTCCTTTGCGTGCCCCAACTCGTGGGCGACCACGCTGGTCACCTCCTCGGGGGTGGCCTCGCGCAGCAGGGTGTCGTAGACCACCACCCGCCGGGTGGGCCCCAGGCCCGACACGTACGCGTTGACCGCGCGGGTCCGCCGGGACGCGTCGGCGACCAGCACGTCGCGGACCGGCACGCCGTCCCGGGCGGCCAGGCTCATCAGCTCGCTGCGCAGCGGGCCGGGCTCCATCGGGGTGAACCGGTTGAACACCGGCTCCACCAGCACCGGCAGCACGAACGACAGCAGCACCACCAGCCCGGCCGCCCCGGCCGCGCCGAACGCCCACCACCAGCGGGGCGCGAGCCGGACGACCGAGTAGAAGCCGAGCAGCACCAGCGCGCCGATGACCGCGCTGACCGCGTACGACTTGAGCAGGTCGACCGCCCAGCCGCCCCAGCCCTGGGTGCTCAGCCCGTAGCGGGTGAGTACGGTGTGCCGCCACGCGGCGAGGGGCAGGGTGAGCAGGTCGGCGAGGAGCAGCACGGCGAGCCCGCCGAGCACCGCCTGGGCGACCCAGTGCCCGCCGAACGGCCGACCGACGACCTCCACCAGGCGACCGCCGATCGGTGTCAGCCCGAGCACCAGGGCCACCACCAGGCCGACGGCGAGCGCCGACCATCCGGCGGGGCGCAGCGCGCCATGGAACGCCCGCCCCCGGGCCACCTGCTCGACCGGGAGGGCTCGTAGCGCGGCCAACTGGTCGGCGCGGGGCGCCGGTGGCCGCTGCCATGGGATCAGCAGCGCCGCGGTGACGGCCAGCGCCACGGCCAGCCCGACCAGGGTGAGCAGCGCCCAGCCGCGCGGGGTCACCGCGACACCCGTCCGGAGGCGCCGACACCGGGCGCCGCACGCAGGCTGGCCCGGCCGGTCGTCTCCGGGGCCACCACCCCTCGCGCGCCGCTGCTGCGCCGTACCCGCTTCATGCCACACCCTCCCGCCGTGACCGCTCATCTTATTGCCCGCCCGGCCACCGCCCGCAGGGCGTCGTCCGCGACGGCGTGACCTGGCTGGTGCCATATCCGACACCAGAACGACGCCATGCGACGTCAATCAGACTTGATATGACGCCACAATGGTGCCACCATGACGTCATGGATTTGACGTCGTATGTCGACAGCCTCCGCCAGGAACTGGCCGGCGTCGCCGAACTCGGCGGCGAAGAGGTCCGCGCGTTGGCCGAAAGGCTCACCGGGTCGATGGAGTCCGCCTTCCGGCTGGCGCTGCTGGAGGCGCTGTCCGCGGCGGCCGGCGAGATCACCCGGGATCTCGCCCCGGGGTCGGTCGAGCTGCGCCTACGCGGCCGGGAGGCCAACTTCGTGGTGACGCCACCGCCGGTCGAGCCGCCGCTCCAGGCCGGTCCCGCCGGCTCCGGCACCGACGCCCCGGCCGTCCCCGACGCCGAGGACGGCCCGGTGTCGCGGATCAGCTTCCGGCTGCCCGACCAGCTCAAGAGCCGGATCGAGGAGGCCGCCAACCGGGAGGGGCTCTCGGTCAACGCCTGGCTCGTCCGGGCCGCCACGGCCGCGGTGCAGTCCGCTCCCCTGGTCCGACCGGCGGCGCGAGCCCCACGCGGCAGCCAGCGCTACACCGGCTGGGTCCGCTGACCACCCGACGCCCCGGCCCGTCCCGCACCGCCGCCCCCAACGCCCGAACCAGGAGGAACCCGTCATGCCCACCTTCGACACCCCGGAACAGATCCAGGCCGTCGTGGACATCAGCGTCGGCGACATCCACATCGTGGCCAGCGACCGCGAGACCACGGTCGTCGAGATACGCCCGACCGACGACACCAGGGAGGCCGACATCCAGGCCGCACAGCAGACCCGCGTCGAATACGGCGACGGCAGGCTGGTGGTCAAGGGGCCGCGGACGAAGGTCCTGGGCGTGTTCGGCAAGGTCGGGTCGATCGACGTGACGATCGACCTGCCGACCGGCTCGCGGGTGCAGGGCAACGCCTCGGTCGGCGCGTTCCGCTGCACCGGTCGCCTCGGCGAGTGCCGGCTGAAGACCTCTGCCGGCGACATCCACGCCGACCACACCGGCCCGCTGGACCTCTCCACCGCCGCGGGCGCGGTGGAGGTGAGCACCGTCGCCGGTCGCGCCGAGGTGAGCACCGGCTCCGGCCGGGTCCGGCTGGGCGAGATCGACGGTGGCGCGGTGATCAAGAACTCCAACGGCGACAGCTGGGTCGGCACGGTTGGCGGCGACCTGCGGGTGAACGCGGCCAACGGCAACATCTCCGTCGACCGCGCCGGGTCCGGCGTCACCGCCGCCACCGCCAACGGCAACATCCGGATCGGAGAGGTCCGCCACGGGCCGGTGTCGATGAAGACCGCGATGGGCGAGCTTGAGGTCGGCATCCACGGCGGCACCGCTGCCTTCCTGGACCTGCACACCTCCTTCGGGACCGTGCGAAACCAGATCGAGCCGTCCGACACCCCGCCGCAGGAGGAACGGACCGTCGAGGTCCGCGCCCGCACCTCGTACGGCGACATCGTCATCCGGCGCAGCTGACCCCGCCCTTCCAGAGGAGACACGATGACCACCTCGCCCCCGCCCGCGATCGCGGCCACCGGACTCCGCAAGTCCTACGGCGACCACGTGGTGCTCGACGGCATCGACCTGGCCGTGTCGCCGGGAACGATCTTCGCGCTGCTCGGCCCGAACGGCGCCGGCAAGACCACCACCGTGCAGATCCTGTCCACGCTCATCCCGGCCGATGACGGCGTGGCCCGGGTCGCCGGGCACGACGTGACCCGGGACGCCGACGCGGTACGGGCGGTGATCGGCGTGACCGGCCAGTTCGCCGCCGTCGACGGACTGCTCACCGGCACGGAGAACCTGCTCCTGATGGCCGACCTGCACCACCTCGACCGTGCCGAGGGCCGGCGACGCACCCGCGAGCTGCTGGCGCGCTTCGACCTCGTCGAGGCGGCCGACAAGACCGCCGCCACCTACTCCGGCGGCATGCGCCGCCGGCTCGACCTGGCGATGGGGTTGATCGGCGCGCCGCGTGTGCTCTTCCTCGACGAGCCGACCACCGGCCTCGACCCGCGCAGTCGACGCGAGGTGTGGCGGATCGTCCGCGACCTCGTCGCCGACGGGATGACCATCTTTCTCACCACGCAGTACCTGGAGGAGGCGGACCAGCTCGCGGACCGGGTGGCCGTGCTCGACCACGGCCGGCTGATCGCCGAGGGCACCCCGGACGAACTCAAGCGCCTCGTCCCGGGCGGGCACATCGCCCTGCGGTTCACCGACCCGGCGAACCGCGCCGCGGCCGAGTCCCTGCTCGGCGGCGTCCCCGGCACCGACGAGCTCACCCTGCAGGTCCCCGGCGACGACGGGTTCGCGTCGCTGCGGGCGTTGCTCGACCGGCTCGACGGCGCCTCGATCGGCGTCGAGTCGCTCGCCGTGCACACTCCCGACCTCGACGACGTCTTCCTGGCACTCACCCACCAGCCCACCGAGGAGAAGGTCCCGCTGCCATGACCACGCTCTCGTACGCCCTCCGCGACTCGAGCACGATGCTGCGCCGCAACCTGCGGCACATGCGGCGCTATCCTTCGCTGACCCTGATGCTCGCCGGCATGCCCGTGGTGTTCCTGCTGCTCTTCGTCTACGTCTTCGGCGGGACCCTGGGCAACGGCCTCGGCGGACCGGCCGGCGGGCGGGCCGCGTACCTCACCTATGTCGTACCCGGCATCCTGATGATGGGGGTGGCCGGCGCGGCCAACGGCACGGCGATATCGGTCGCCACCGACATGACCGAGGGAATCATCTCGCGGTTCCGCACCATGGCGATCGCCCGCGCGTCGGTGCTGACCGGTCACGTGGTCGGCAGCCTGATCCAGACGATGCTCAGCCTGGTCGTGGTCGTCGGCGTCGCGCTGCTGGTCGGTTTCCGTTCCGACGCCGGCCCGCTCGCCTGGCTCGCCGCCGCCGGGGTTCTGGCCATGGCGACCTTCGCCCTCACCTGGCTGGCGGTGGCGCTCGGGCTGGTCAGCGAGAGCGTCGAGACGGCCAGCAACCTGCCGATGCCGCTGACCCTCCTGCCCTTCCTCGGCAGCGGTTTCGTGCCCACCGAGTCGATGCCGGCCGGGCTGCGCCAGTTCGCCGAGTACCAGCCGTTCACCCCGATCATCGAGACCCTGCGCGGTCTGCTGACCGGCGGCCCGGTCGGGTCGAACGCCGTGGCCGCCACCGCCTGGTGCGCCGCCATCGCGCTGGCCAGTTATCTCTGGGCGAGGCGGCTCTACGCCCGCCGGACCGCGCGCTGACCCGCCCCACCCAGACCGCGGTGGTGGTTCACGCCGCCCGTCCCCGTCGGATCCGCCGGGGACGGGCGGCGGCAGCCGGTGCCAGCACCTCCACCACGAAGCCGGCCCGGGCGAACACCTCGATCGCCCGGTGCTCGGCCGCGTCCAACCGGGCCGCCGGCGAGTCCGCGTCGAGCAGCGCGGTCACCAGGCAGCCGGAGCACCCGGCGCCGCGGATCCCGCAGGTGTCGCAGTCGATGAGCATCGTGCCTCCTGACGAGCGTGGCGGCGGGAGCGACCACGTCGTCACCACCCGACCACCGTCGGTCAGGTCGGACACTATCCACCGGGTACGACACAACCGGACAACCGGTGATCAACAGTCAGGAGCGGGACAGCCGGCGCAGCAGCGAGTCGGCGCCGAGCGGGTACGCGCCGTGCCGGCGTACCCCGTCGGCGACCTCGCGGTCGGAGGAGACCACCACCACCGGACGCCCCGCCGGCTCGGCGCGGACCAGCCGGCGGATCAGCTCGTCCGCGGTCTCCCCCTTGCGGGAGAAGAGCACCCGCACCCCGCGCGGCGTGGGCGGCAGCCCGTGGATCCGCTCCGCGCCGTCGAAGACCACGGTGACCTCGTCGCCGGTCTGCGCGGCGATCCCGCCCAGCCCGCTGATCAGCCGTTTGCGCTGCTGCTCCAGCGACATCTCACCGAAGCCGCGCTTGGTGACGTTGTAGCCGTCGACCACCAGGTGCGCCTTGGGCAGCGCGAGCAGCTGGTCCAGCCGGGCCGGGTCGTCGGTGTCCCGGGCACGGGCCGCCGCACCGGCCGGGGTGGCCGCCGACTGGTCGGCGAAGGCGTCCGCGACGAAGTCCGCCGGCAGCTTCTCCACCGGGTCGAGCGCAAGCTCGCGGCGCAGCCCCACCGCCGCCTGGCCGATGGTCTCCAGCAGCAGCCACAGCTTCGCGTCGTCGACCGAGCGGGCCTCCTTGGCGACGGCCCGGGCCACCCCCGCGGCGGACTCCGCCTCGGCCAGCCGGGCCCGGACGCGGCGCAGCTCGGCGTCCGCGTCGGCCGCCGCCCGCGCGGCCCGGCCCCGCTCGGTGGCCAGCATCTCGGTGGCCTTGCGCTCCCGGCCCTGGGTCTCGCGGAGGGTACGGGCGAGCTGGCGGGCCTCCTCGCGGAGCTGGCCCAACTCCTCCCGCACCCGGGCCAGCTCGTCGCGGAGCTTCTCCGCCTCGACCCGGGCCACGGCCCGGTCGTGCTCGGCGCGGGTGGCCCGCTGCTCGGCCTCCCGGACCAGCTCGGCCACCACCGCGCTGTCCGCCTCCGCGCGCACCGCGGCGCCGCTGGCCTCGATCAGCTCGCGCCAGCCCCGGGGCCGGGCCAGATAGGCCAGGGCGGCCACCTCGACCGGGTCGGCGGCGGCCGGGGCGGTCCCCTCCACGACGGCCGCGCCGAGATCGCCGGCGTCGGCCAGCACCCGCGCGGTGACCCGCTGCCGGAACAGCGGGTCGGCGGTGAGCTGGGCGGCGATGACCGGGGCGCCCAGCCGGGCGCGCCGGTTCGGGGCGAACTTGGCGACCCGGCGCAGCGGGACGGGCACCTCGTCGGCGGGCAATCCGGGCAGCACGGCGGCGGTGAGCGCCACGATCCGCTGCCGGACCGGCTCGGGCAGGACCGGCTCGGGCTCGGGATCGGACTCGGCCGGACCGCCGGCTCCGGCCCACCCGCTGACGCCGACCGATCCGCCGGCTCCGGCCGACCCGCTGACGTCGGTCAGCGCGCCGGCGGCGTCCGTACCCGGGGCGCGCGGGCCCTCACCGGCGTCCTGCGCGGCGGCCACCGGCTCCTCCTCGGGGAGGTGGTCGTCGTACGGCTCGGTGAGGGGCATGTGGCAAGTCTCCCACCGCGGACGGGCCCACCGCCCGGTGAGTGAGCCGATCTCTCATCCTAATCCCGTGGTAACGGCTGGGGCCGGTGGGACGGGAGTGTCGGACCCGCCCGCTAGCGTGCCGCGGGTGACGCGAGCGGAGTACGTCCAGGAGGCGCTGGCCGGCCTGGACCGGGCGACGGGCACCGGGGTCGACCCCGCGCTGCCGCTCTACGCGACCACCTTCGTGGTGGTCGACCTGGAGACCACCGGCGGCGCGCCGGACGGCGGCGGGATCACCGAGATCGGCGCGGTCAAGGTACGCGGCGGCGAGGAGCTGGGAGTGCTCGCCACCCTGGTCAACCCGGGCGAGCCGATCCCACCGTTCATCACCGTGCTGACCGGCATCACCCAGGCCATGCTGCTCCCCGCCCCGCCGATCGAGCAGGTGCTGCCGAGTTTCCTGGAGTTCATCGCCGACGCCGTGCTGGTCGCCCACAACGCCCCGTACGACGTGGGTTTCCTCAAGGCCGCCTGCACCCGGCACGGCTACCGCTGGCCCAACCCGCGGGTGCTGGACACCGCGGCGCTGGCCCGCCGGGTGCTCACCCGCGACGAGGTGCCCAACCGCAAGCTCGGCACCCTGGCCGCCTACTTCCGCACCGCCACCCAGCCCACCCACCGGGCGCTGGACGACGCGAAGGCCACCGTCGACGTGCTGCACGGGCTGATCGGCCGGCTCGGCGGGCATCGGGTGGACACCGTCGGCGAGGCGATCGAGTTCGCCCGGGCGGTCACCCCCACCCAGCGGCGCAAGCGCCACCTCGCCGACGGGCTGCCGAAGGTCCCCGGGGTCTACATCTTCCGGGCCGCCGACGACCGGCCGCTCTACGTCGGCACCTCCGGCGACATCGCCACCCGGGTCCGCAGCTACTTCACGGCCAGCGAGAAACGGGCCCGGATCTCCGAGATGCTGGCCGCCGCCGAGCGGGTCGACGCCGTCGAGTGCGCCCACTCGCTGGAGGCGGAGGTCCGCGAGCTGCGGTTGATCGCCGCGCACGCGCCGCCGTACAACCGGCGCTCGAAGTACCCGGAACGCCAGGTCTGGCTGAAGCTGACCGACGAGGCGTACCCGAGGTTGTCGATCGTGCGCGACCTCGCCCCCACCGACACCGCCTACCTCGGCCCGTTCCGCTCCAAGCAGGCCGCCGAGTTGGCCGCCGCCGGCTTCCACGACGCGGTGCCGCTGCGCCAGTGCACCCACCGGCTCTCCCGGCGCACCACCATGCCGGCCTGCGCGCTGGCCGAGCTGGGTCGTTGCCCGGCGCCCTGCGAGCACCGGATCACCCCCGAGGAGTACGACCAGCGCGCCGCCGCCCCGTTCCGTACCGCCACCACCGACGACCCGCAGGTGGTGGTGGACGCCCTGCTCGCCCGGATCGAGGTGCTCTCCCACGCCCAGCGCTACGAGGAGGCCGCGGTGGTGCGGGCCCGGCTGGCCGCGGTGCTGCGCGCGGCGGTCCGGATGCAGCGGCTGGTGGCGCTGACCCGCATCGCCGAGCTGGCCGCCGCCCGCCCGCACGCCCGGGGCGGCTGGGAGCTGGCCCTGGTCCGCCACGGCCGGCTGGCCGGCGCGGGCGTCTCCCCGCCGGGTGTCCATCCGCGACCGACCATCAACGCGATCCGGGCCACGGCCGAGACCGTCCTGCCCGGTCACGGCCCGGTCCCGGCGGCCTCCGCCGAGGAGACCGAACGGGTCCTGTCCTGGTTGGAACGACCGGAGACCCGGCTGGTGGAAATCTCCTCCGGCTGGGCGTCGCCGACCACCGGCGCGGGCCGGTTCCGTGCCCTGCTGACCAAGGCCGAGAGCGGAGGGTCCCACCAACTCTCGACCGAACGCTCATGACCAAGTGTCCGATCGGACTACGTCGACTCCCTTAGTCTGTTAAGAGAGTGCAGTCCTGCCCGTTTCGCGGGCCTGCTCCCGGTCGCCGGCGGGGCGGCCCGGGGCCGGGGTGAGGAGGTGTCCCAGGTGGACGTCGACGCCGGACACGGCGCCGCCCTGGGCGGCGCCCTCCCGACCCAGCCCGGCGATCTGCCGCTGACCCGCCGGCTGCGCTCCCTGCTCACCTGGCCCACCACCGACACCGACCCGGTCAGCGCCCTGGTCCGCACCCATCGCGGCATCCACGCCAACGCCGACGCCTCGGTGCTACGTCGGGCGTACACGATCGCCGAGAACATGCACCGCGGCCAGTTCCGCAAGAGCGGCGAGCCGTACATCACCCATCCCCTCGCCGTCGCCCAGATCTGCGCCGACCTCGGCGTGGACACCACCACCCTGGTCGCCGCGCTGCTGCACGACACCGTGGAGGACACCCGCTACACCCTCCAGGCGCTCCAGGAGGACTTCGGCCGCGAGGTGGCCCACCTGGTCGACGGGGTGACCAAGTTCGACAAGGCGTTCTACGGCAAGGCCGCCGAGGCGGAGACCGTCCGCAAGATGATCGTCGCGGCCGGCAAGGACGTCCGGGTGCTGATCATCAAGCTGGCCGACCGGCTGCACAACATGCGCACCCTGGGCGTACGCTCCGCCGCCTCCCGGGAGCGGATCGCCCGCAAGACCGAGGAGGTGCTCGTCCCGCTCTGCGACCGGCTGGGCATCCAGACCCTGAAACGCGACCTGGACGACGTGGTGCTGCTGCACCTGCACCCCGAGGAGCACGCCCGGATCGCCCGGCACGTGCACGACCGGCCCGGGTGGGACGCGTACCTCGCCGAGGTGGTGGCGAAGGCCCGGGTGGCGCTGCGTCGCAGCCGGGTCGACGCCGAGGTCTCCCCCCGCCCCCGGCACCTCTACTCGATCTGGCGGGACACCGTGGCGGGCGGGTACGCCGCCCCGTTCGACCTGCCCCGCATCGCGATCGTGGTGGACGGCCCGGCCACCGACTGCTACGCCGCCCTCGGCGCGGTGCACGGGCTGTGGCGGCCGGTGCCGGGCCGCTTCAAGGACTTCATCGCCTCCCCCAAGAACAACCTCTACCGCTCGCTGCACACCAGCGTCCGCGGCCCGCAGGACCGCACGGTGGAGGTGCTGATCCGCACCGAGGAGATGCACCGGTCCGCCGAGTACGGCGTCGCCGCCCAGTACCGTTTCCCGCGCGCCGCCGGGCGGGCCGCCGATCGGGCGGACGAGTTGGCCTGGCTGCGCCGGGTGCTCGACTGGGAGCAGGACACCGTCGACCCGACCCAGTTCATGGAGTCGCTGCGCTGCGACCTGGCGGAGGCGCAGGTCCAGGTGGTCGCCGACGGGCGGCAGATCGTCCTCCCGGCCGGCGCGACCCCGGTCGACCTGGCGTACGAGCTGGGCACCGAGCGGGGCGACCACTGCCTCGCCGCCCGGATCAACGGGCGGCTGGCCCCGCTCTCCTCCGAACTGGAGGAGGGCGACGTGGTGGAGATCTTCACCGAGAGCGACGCGGACAGCGGCTACGATGCCGACGCCGCGCCGCGCGGGCCGCGCCGGGAGTGGCTTCGCTTCGTCAAGTCGCCGCACGCCCAGATGCAGATCAACCGCTGGTTCGCCGAGCACACCGAGCCGGGCATCTCGATCGCCGACAAGGTACGCCTCGGCCGGGCCACCATCGGCCTCGCGCTGCGCAAGCACAACCGGGGTCTGGCCAGCGACCTGCCGCTGCTGCGGCTCTCCGAGGAACTGGGCTACCCGGACCTGGAGACCCTGCTGGTGGCGGTCTTCGACCGGGCCGTCGAGCCGGACACGGTGGTCCAGCAACTGATCGACCTCGTCGACCACCGGCAGTAGCCGAAAGCCGTTCGTCCGGCGGAGCCCTCCGGCCATTAGCCTGAAGGCATGATCCCCCGCGCGCGTGCCACCGGACGGGCCCTCGGCTATCAACTCTTCTACCGCCTCCCCGTCCCGCTGCGGCGCCGGCTGGTCCGCCTGGCCGTGCCGAAGTACATCGTCGGCGCGGTCGCCCTGGTCCGGGACACCGAGGCCGAGGGCGCGGGACGGCTCCTGCTGCTCCGCCAGCCGCCCGGCTACAGCTGGACCCTGCCGGCCGGGCTGCTGCAACGCGGCGAGGCGCCGGTGGTCGGCGCGGCCCGCGAGCTGCACGAGGAGTCGGGCATCCGGCTCTCCCCCGACCGGCTCCGCCCGGCCGTGCCCAATGCCGTGGTGCACGCCAAGGGCTGGGTGGACGTGGTCTTCGAGACCGAGGTGCCGGCCTCGACCACCGAGCTGAAGGTGGACGGCGCCGAGGTGTTCGAGGCGGCCTGGCACCCGCTGGACGACCTGCCCCGGCTGAGCCGGGCCACCGCCAACCTGCTCGCCCACTACGGCATCGGTCCGCGCGCCGGCGAGGTCCCGCCCGCGGCGCCACCGGGCGCGTGACCGGCCCCGGCCCGACCGGCGCGGCGGGTCCCGGCTGGCGGGCGGCGGCGGACGTCTGCGCGGTGGTGCTCGCCGCCGGCGAGGGCACCCGACTGCGCCCGCTGACCGAGCGGGTGCCGAAGGCGCTCTGCCCGGTCGGCAACGTGCCGCTGCTGGACCGGGCCCTCGACCGGCTGGCCGGACTCGGCCTGGCCGGCCCGGAGCGGGTCGCGGTGAACGCCTGCTACCTGGGCGACCTCGTGGTGGCGCACGTCGGGTTCCGGGCCCACCTGTCGGTCGAGCCGGGCGACCCGCTCGGCACCGCCGGCGGGCTGGGCAACCTGCGGGACTGGATCGCCGGGCGGGGCGTGCTGGTCAGCAACGCCGACGCGTACCTGGCCGATCCGGACGCCCCGCCGGGGCCGGACGTCGCGGCGCTGCTGGACGGCTGGGACGGGCGGAGCGTACGCCTGCTCGGCCAGCCGGCCGACGAGCCGGCGGCCCTCGGCACCTTCGGCGGCCACCGGTTCGTCGGGTTCTCGCTGCTGCCCTGGCGGCTGGTCCGGGACCTGCCGGCGGCCTTCGGCGACCTGGTCCGGGCGGTGTGGCGGCCGGCGGAGGCGGCCGGTGCGCTCACGGTGGTGCCCTACCGGGGCACCTTCTACGACACCGGCACGCCGGCCGACTACCTGACGGCGAACCTGCACGCGGCCGGCGAGGGCAGCCTCGTGCACCCGACCGCCACCGTCACCGGGCGGGTGCGCCGGGCGGTGGTCGGTGCGGAAGCAACCGTCCGGGGCGAGGTCACCCGCGCCGTGGTCTGGCCCGGCGCGACGGTCGGGCCGGACGAGCGGCTCACCGACGCGATCCGCGCCGGGAACGATCTGACCGTCCCGGCCGGCCGGATCGCGGAGCCGGGGACGGGCTGACCGGTCGAGCCCTTAGCATGGGCGACGACGTCGACGAACGGAGAAATGCCCCGTGATCACCGCGATCGTGCTGATCGACTGCGCCACCGACTCCATCCCCGAGGTGGCCGAGACCCTGGCCAACCTGCCCGGCGTCAGCGAGGTCTACTCGGTGGCCGGTCACGTCGACCTGATCGCCATGATCCGGGTCCGCGAGTTCGAGCAGATCGCCCAGGTCATCGCCGGCAGCATCTCCAAGGTGCCCGGAGTGATCAACACCGAGTCGCACATCGCGTTCCGGGCGTACTCGCAGCACGACCTGGAGGAGGCGTTCGCGATCGGGCTGGCCAACGCCGACTGACCCCGTACGTGTGGCGGCCGGCCCACCCCCATGGGACGGACCGGCCACCATCGGTCGTACGGGTCAGCTCTGGCTCGGCGCCGGGGTCTCCTCCGTGGTGCCCGGAGCCGGCGTCTCGGTGGTGCCCGGAGCCGGGGACTCGGTGCCACCCGGAGCCGGGGACTCGGTGCCGCCCGGAGCCGGCGTCGAGGTGCCACCCGGGCCGGGCGTGCCGCTGGCGCTGGTCTGCGGGACCGGGATGCCCAGGGTCTGGGCCAGCGACGTCAGGGCGTCGAGGTGCGCCTGGAGCACCGGCAGCGCGTCCTGGGCCAGCGTGATCACCGACTGCTCGGAGCCCTGCGAGATCTCGGTCTGGGTGGCCTGGATGGCCTGAACGTGGCTGTTCAGCTCGGCGGTCACCCACGCCTTGTCGAAGTCAGCACCGCTGAGGTTGTTCAGCTGGTTGATGACGTTCTGCTGGTCCGTGGTCGGGCTGTTCGGCAGCTGGACGTTCAACTGCTGCGCGGTGGACTTCACCGAGTCGTCCAGCTGGGTGTGGTCCGTCACGAACTGCTTGCCCAGATCCTTCACCTCCGCGTTCTGGCCCTTCTGCTGGGCCAGGTTGCCCATGTTGATCTCGAAGAGGTTGATCTGGTGCAGCGCCTGCAGGTACTGGGTGTCCTGCGTTGACGGCTGTGCCGCGGCCTGCGCCGCCGCGGCTGGCGCCAACCCGACCACCACCATGGCGGCCAGGAGTCCGAGGCGTTTGATACCCAACATCTTTCCCCCCCTTTTTCGTTGGACCGCACGGATACCCGGCTGACCGGGGTTATTCCTGCGAATCCACCCGTCCGGGTCAGGGGGTGGCGGGGCAGCGGAGCGGATGCACGGGGCACGCGGTGTGCGGGACGGGACGGACGGCGCGGAAACGACCGTGGCGCCCGCCGGAGAGCCGGCGGGCGCCACGATCAGTGGTACTCGGGTCAGCGGATCAGTGCCGGCTCTCGCCGCTGCTGATCTCCTCGCGCTCCGGTCGGGGCTCGACCGGCGGGTGCCCCGGCGAGACCGGCGCCTCGGCCGGCTTCTCGATCGGGTAGAAGAAGCCCCGGACCGCCGGGCCGAGGGCGCCGAGCCGGTTCATCTTCTTCGGGACGACCCAGCCGACGTAGTCCAGCCCCTCGTGGCCCTCGGCCGCGCTGAGCGGCTGGTGGACCTCGACGAACCGGCCGTCCGGCAGCCGCTTGATGATGCCGGTCTCCACGCCGTGGGCCAGCACCTCCCGGTCGTGCTGCTGCAGACCGAGGCAGATCCGGTAGGTGATGTAGTAGGCCAGCGGCGGGAGGACCAGCAGGCCGACCCGGCCCGCCCAGGTCATCGCGTTCAGGCTGATGTGGAACTTGTCGGCGATGACGTCGTTGCCACCGGAGAGCGTCAGCACGACCCAGAACGACAGGGCCATCGCACCCACCGCGGTCCGGGCCGGGACGTCCCGGGGCCGCTGGAGCAGGTTGTGGTGGCGGTAGTCCTTGAGGCGGCGGGCCTCCAGGAACGGATACATCGTCGACAGGCCCACCAGGATGCCGGGGAGCACGACCGTCGGCCAGAACAGCGGCGGGATGACGTATCCGTCGCCGATCGGGATGCTGATCTCCCAGCCCGGCATGAGGCGGGTCGAGCCGTCGAGGAACATGACGTACCAGTCGGGCTGGCTGGCCGAGGAGACCACCCACGCCTCGTACGGGCCGAAGTACCAGATCGGGTTGATCTGGAACAGGCCACCCATCAACGCGATCACGCCGAACACGACCAGGAAGAAGCCGGCCTGCTTGATCGCGTACCGCGGGAACATCCGCTCGCCGACCACGTTGTCGTTGGTCCGGCCGGGGCCGGGCCACTGGGTGTGCTTCTGCTTGAAGACCAGGCCCAGGTGGACGCTGATCAGCGCCACCAGCAGGCCCGGGATGAGCAGCACGTGGGCGATGAAGAACCGGCTGATGATGATGGTGCCCGGGAACTCCCCGCCGAAGATCGACGAGCTGACCCACGAGCCGATCACCGGAATCGACAGGATGATGCCGGAGGCGATCCGCAGACCCGTGCCGGACAGGCCGTCGTCCGGCAGCGAGTAGCCGGTGAAGCCGGCCAGGAAGCCCACCCAGAACAGCAGCGAACCGATGATCCAGTTCGTCTCGCGCGGCTTGCGGAACGCGCCGGTGAAGAACACCCGGAGCATGTGCACCACGATGGCGGCCATGAACAGCAGCGCCGACCAGTGGTGCATCTGCCGCATGATCAGGCCACCCCGGACATCGAACGAGATGTCCAGGCTGGACGCGTACGCGGCCGACATCGGGGTGCCCCGCAGCGGGGCGTAGCTGCCGCTGTAGACCACCTCGGCCATCGACGGCTCGAAGAAGAAGGTCAGGTAGACACCGGTCAGCAGCAGCACGACGAACGAGAAGAGCGCGATCTCGCCGAGCAGGAAGGACCAGTGGTCGGGGAAGACCTTGTTCAGCAGCTTGCGCAGCGGGGTGGCCGCCGAGAAGCGGTCGTCCAGCGCGCCGGCGGTCCGGGCCGGCACCGCTGCTACGTCAAACTTTCGGCGCTTCATGGCCGCTCCCAGAAGTCGGGACCGATGGTTTCGGTGTAGTCGGACTTCGCCACGAAGAAGCCCTCCCCGTCCACCTCGATCGGCAGCTGCGGCAGCGGCCGGTTCGCCGGGCCGAAGACCGGCTTGGCGTTGTCGGTGATGAGGAACTGCGACTGGTGGCAGGGGCAGAGCAGCCGGTTGGTCTGCTGCTCGAAGAGGCTCGCGGGGCAGCCGGCGTGCGTGCAGATCTTGGAGAACGCCGCGAAGTTGCCCCACATGTAGTCGCCGTGCCCGACCCGGGCGTTGGCCACGCGCGACTTCTCCGCGTCGCCGTCCCGCAGGTGGATCAGCAGGGTCGGCGAGTCGGCGTACTTGTTGCTGACGCCGCCGTCGACGCCCGGGAAGACGGTGAGCTGACCACCGACGCTGACGTCCGCCGGGCGGATCGGCCGGCCGTCCTCGCGGATCAGCCGGATCTTCTTCCCGTCCACCGGCTTGAACCCGGTGGTGAACATCTGGTTGTTCTTGTGGGGGTTCTGGATCAGGCCGCCCACCAGCGGCGCCGCGGCCACCAGGCCGACCGGCGCGAGACCGGCCATCAGCGAGGCGCCGAGCAGCGGCCGGCGCCGGACGCCCAGCTCGTCGGCCATGTAGAGCATCGTCTCGCCGGTGATCCGGCGGTCCTCCGAGGAACTCGGCTGGTCGTGCCGGTCCTGGATGGAGACCTCCTTCGGGAGCAGCTTCTTGCCCCAGGTGAGGATGCCGAAGCCGACGGCGAGCAGCGCGATGCCGAGGGTCACGCCGAGCAGCGGGGTGTACCACTTGTCACCGCCGCGGCCCGGCTCCCACTGCCACGGCCACCAGATGTAGACGACCAGGAACGCGGTGGCGGCCAGGCCGGTCAGCAGGAAGAACGTGGCGACCGTACGGGTCATCCGGCGCTCCGCCTTGCTGCCCGCGACCACCTGCGGCTCGTAGTGGACGATCTCGATGTCGTCCCGCCGCGCGCCCTCCTGGACGATGTCGAACCGGGACAGCCGCGGGTCGTTCACGTCGAGCGGCTCCCGGCCCTGCGGCGCCTGGTGCTCGATATGGGTGCTCATGCCGCCACCTCGCTACGGGCGGCGCCGGGGGTCGACGCCGCAGCACTGAAACGAATGGTTCGCTCGGTCACGACTTGCCCGCAATCCACAGGCTCGCGAAGACCAGCGCGACGATGCCGACCAGGAAGGCCGCCACGCCCTCGGTCGACGGGCCGTACCGGCCCAGGTTGAAACCGCCCTGGTCCTGGTCGGCCTTCAGGGTCTCCTGGATGTAGGCGATGATGTCCGCCTTCTCCTGCGGAGAGATCTGGTTGTCCCCGAACACCGGCATGTTCTGCGGGCCGCTCAGCATCGCGGCGTAGATCTGCCGGTCGCTGGCCGGCTTGAGGCTCGGCGCGTACTTGCCGGAGGAGAGGGCACCGCCGCCGCCGCCGAAGGCGTGGCACTGCGAGCAGTTGATCCGGAACAGCTCGCCACCGGTGGCCAGGTCGGCGTTCTGGCGCAGGTTGTTCCCAGCGGGGACCTGCGGGCCGCCGCCGAGTTCCTGGATGTACTGGCCGAGCTGGCGCACCTGCTCGTCGGTGAACGACGGCGGCTTGCGCATGGCCTGGGCCTCCTGCCGGGCCATCGGCATCCGACCGGTGCTGACCTGGAACTCGACCGCCGCCGAACCGACACCGATCAGGCTCGGACCGCGGCCGTCGATGCCCTGCGCGTTGCGCCCGTGACAGCTCACACAGCTCACGTCGAACAGCGCCTTGCCCTCGTTGGCGGCGGCGCTCAGGGGCGGCGTGTCCTGCGCCTGCACGCCGGGGGCGAAGACGGTGTAGGCGCCGCCGGCCAGCATCAGCGCGGCGGCCAGCCGGACCGCGGCACCCAGCCGGCGGCGGCCCCTGCTGCGCGCTACGGGCCGCCCGCGCAGCCGCGCGAGCAGACCGCGTCGGCGGTCGTTGTCAGAAGTCATGACCTGTGTCCTTAACCGGTTGGACCTTGTCTCAGGGGACGGAGCAGCGGCGCGGTACGTGACGCGCCAAGATCACTGGAGCCAGTAGATCATGGCGTAGAGCCCGATCCACACGACGTCGACGAAGTGCCAGTAGTAGGACACGACGATGGCCGACGTGGCCTGCGCCGGGGTGAACCGGCCCATGGTGGTGCGGATCATGAAGATGACGAAGGCGATCAGACCGCCGGTCACGTGCAGACCGTGGAAGCCGGTGGTCAGGTAGAACATCGACCCGTACCCGTCCGCGTTGATCTTGACGCCCTCGTGCACCAGGTTGCGGTACTCGTTCGCCTGGCCGAGCACGAAGATCAAACCCATCACGAAGGTGATCGTGAACCACCGGCGGAGGGCGTGGACGTCACCCTTCTCGGCCGCGAAGACACCGAGCTGGCAGGTCACCGAGGAGAGCACCAGGATCACCGTGAAGGTGGTCGCATAGGGGATGTTCAGGATCTCGGTGTGCTTCTCCCACTGCTCCGGCGCCGCCGCGCGGATCGAGAAGTACATCGCGAACAGCGCCGCGAAGAACATGAGTTCGCTGGAGAGCCACACGATCGTCCCGACGCTGACCATGTTGGGGCGCGTCAGAGAGTGGATCCGGCTCTTGTCAATGGCTGGGGCCGCAGTCACGCGGTCATTATTGCCCTTGACCGGGAACGACGATCAGCGGGGTGGCAAACCCGTGCCGACAGTGGCCCGATCGGGGTCGTCCGCTTCGCCTGACCTACCCTGAAAAGCGTGCTGCACGCCGATCCGATCTTCGCCGCCACCTCGGGCGCTCCGCCATCCCTCGCTCCGGCGATCCTGGCGGCGGGGAACGAGGCCGTCCCGCCGCCGTTCACCGTCGCCCGGATCCTCACCGAGACCCGGCTGAACAGCTGGTTAGCCCTCGGGCTGCTCCTCGCCGCCGGCCTCTACCTGTACGGCGTGTACCGGCTGCGGCTGCGCGGCGACCGCTGGCCGGCGGTCCGCACGGTGTGCTTCCTCGTACCCGGCCTGGGCGGCATCGCGGCGGTCACGCTCAGCGGGCTGGGCGCGTACGACACCACCCTGCTGTCGGTGCACATGGTGCAGCACATGGCGCTGTCCATGGTCTCGCCGATCTTCCTGGCGCTCGGTGCCCCGGTGACGCTCGCCCTGCGTACGCTCCCGGTGCGGCCCCGCAAGCGGCTGCTGGCGATCGTGCACAGCCGGATCGCCCGGATCTACAGCTTCCCGCTGGTCGCGTTCGCCATCTTCGTGGTGAACCCGTTCGCGCTCTACTTCACCGACCTCTACCACTACACCCTGCAGCACGAGTGGGCGCACGAGCTGGTGCACGCCCACTTCATCGCCACCGGCTGCGTCTTCTTCTGGCCGCTGCTCGGCCTGGACCCGCTGCCCGGCCGCTGGCCGTACCCGGCCCGGGCGCTGCTGATGGTGCTCTCCGTGCCGTTCCACACCGTGCTCGGGCTCACGATCATGCAGAGCACCACCCTGCTCGGCGGCGACTGGTACCCGTCGCTGGGGCTGAGCTGGTCGGACCCGTGGAACGACCAGGTGGTGGCCGGCGGCGTGCTCTGGGCCGGCGGCGAGTTCGTCAGCGTCACCATGTTGGCCGTGCTGGTCGTCCAGTGGATCAAACAGTCCGAACGCGAGGCCCGCCGGCTGGACCGCGAGCTGGACCGCCAGGAGGCCCGCGAGCGGGCCGCCGAGGCCGCCGGCTGAGCTCCGCGAGGGCGGGCCGTCCGCCCGGATGTGACGACCGCTACGATCAGCGGGCAGCTACGAAGTGGGAGTGCCGGCATGAGTGAGCGTCTTTACACCGTCCTGCTCTACAGCGACGACCCGAAGGTCCGCGACCAGATGCGGCTCGCCGTCGGCACCCGCCCCGCGCCCGGGATCGAGATCGAGTTCGTCGAGGCCTCCGACTACGCCGAGTGCGTCCGGCTCGTCGACGACTACGAGATCGACCTGCTCCTGCTCGACGGCGAGGCGACCCCGGGCGGCGGCATCGGCATCGCCCGCCAGATCAAGGACGACCGGGACGACGCCCCGCCGACCTGCGTGGTGCTCGCCCGCGCCGCCGACCGCTGGCTGGCCGCGTACGCCGAGGTCGACGCCACGCTGGCCCACCCGCTCGACCCGGTGACCACCGGCACCACCGTCGCCGAGCTGCTGCGGCGTACGCACGCCGTGGCCTGAGCCGACCCACCCGGCGCCACGGCAGCGTGGCCGTGGCGCCGACGCTCCGGCCACAGTTCGGCCGCCGCGCCGCCAGGCGACGCCGGCACGGATGAGGGCCGCCACACCCGCCTTCCACGCCCGCTCAGGAGGCCCACCATGGGCGAACGGACCTGGCCACTGCTGCTCAACGCGCTGCTGCGCGGTGAGGAACTCTCCACCGCCGACACCGCCTGGGCGATGGACGAGATCATGACCGGCTCGGCCAGTCCGGTGCAGGTGGCCGGCTTCGCGGTGGCGCTGCGCGCCAAGGGTGAGACCCCGGCCGAGCTGACCGGCCTGGTGGAGGCGATGCTCGGCTGCTCCGTCGAGGTCGAGCTGCCCGAGGAGGTACGCGCCACCGCGCTCGACGTGGTCGGCACCGGCGGCGACCTCGCGCACACGGTCAACATCTCCACGATGACGGCGCTCGTGGTGGCCGGGGCCGGCGTGCGGGTGGTCAAGCACGGCAACCGGGCCGCCTCCTCGTCCTGCGGCACCGCCGACCTGCTGGAACACCTCGGCGTACCGCTGGACCTGACCCCCGAGCAGGTGGCCCGGTGCGTGGCGGAGGCCGGCATCGGCTTCTGCTTCGCGGCCCGGTTCCACCCGGGGATGCGCCACGCCGGACCGGTCCGGCGGGAGGTCGGCGTACCCACCTTCTTCAACTTCCTCGGCCCGCTGACCAACCCGGCCCGCCCCCGGGCCGGCGCGGTCGGCTGCTTCGACCTGCGGATGGCGCCGGTGATGGCGGCCGTCTTCGCGGCCCGCGGCGACTCGGTGGTCGTGATGCGCGGCGAGGACGGGCTGGACGAGTTCACCACCGCCGCGCCGACCCGGGTCTGGGTGGCCCAGCAGGGCACCGTCAGAGAAGCGCTGCTGGACGCGACGGAGCTGGGGGTACCCCGGTCCACCCTGGCCGATCTGCGGGGCGGGGACGCCGCGTACAACGCCGGGGTGGCCCGTCGGCTGCTGGCCGGCGAGACCGGCCCGGTCCGGGACGCGGTGCTGGTGAACGCCGCTACGGCGCTGGCCACCCAGGGCCCGCTCGACGGCGACCTGCACGAGGCGCTGCGGGCCGGCCTGACCCGGGCGGCCGAGTCGATCGACTCCGGAGCCGCGGCCGGCGTCCTGGACCGGTGGCTCGAGGTCGGCCGTTCCCTCTGACCGGCCGGTGATCCGCCGGGCGGCGTCGCACGTCGCTCCGCCGGGCCGTACCCGCGCCGGAAGCGTCAGACGGGCGTGCCAAACTACACGGGAGTAATTTTCCGTTTTCCGCCGATGCCAGCACCATTCCTCGGCAGGCACCGGAGGCGAGAGGAGACGCCCGTGTCGGACCGCGAGCTGTACTGCGACATCTGCCAGGGCGTCGTGCTGTTCGAGACGCCGCCCCGCGCCGACGGCCACGGCGCCGAACCGGAATGGTCTGAGCTGGCCTGCACCGGCTGCGGCGCCGCGCTGCTGATCGCGGGCGCCGCCGTCCGCGCCCCGCGCCGCCACCGCCGCCCGGCCCACCGCCGCGCCGCCTGACCCTCCCACGACCGACGGGCCGGCGACCCCACGGCGGGACACCGCCCGTAGCGGCAGCTCCGGGTCACGGCGCGGGCGCTCGACACGCCGAGCGGGATCCACCGCGGCACGTACGCGTGAGGCCCGCCTCCCCGACGGGAGGCGGGCCTCACGGTGTTGCCGTCAGCTCAGTGCTCGGCGGTCCGGCGGGTGCCGGAGTAGTACTCGAAGAGCAGGCCGCAGGCGGCGAAGATGACCGCCACCAGGCCCAGGCCCAGCAGCCACATCTGCCAGAAGACCAGCCCGGTGCCGGCGATCGCGGCGGCCAGGGCCAGGCCGAACGGCCAGTAGCTGCCCGGGCTGAAGAAGCCGACCTCGCCCGCGCCGTCGGCGATCTCGCCGTCCGGACGGTCCTCCGGGCGCAGGTCGATACGCCGGGAGATGAACCAGAAGAAGCCGCCGCACATCGAGCAGAGCAGGAACGACAGCAGCAGCGCCACCGTGCCGACCCACTCGATCCGACCGCTCTCGCCGTGCGTCCAGGCGCCGTAGAGAATGGTGACGCCGAAGAGGAACGCCGCGACGGTCAGGAAGATTCGCCACTCGGTCTTCATGCCGGATTCCTCAGCTTCCCGCGCCGGCCGACGCGTCGGACGGGTTGAAGTTGTTCTTGGTGCGTCGGGTGTCGAACGGCTCGGTGGTGCTCGCGTACGGCGCCTCGCCGATGGCCGTGAGCGCCTCCTGCGTCGACTTGCCGGCCTTCTTCTCCGCCAGGAACTGGTCGTACTGCTGTGGCGAGACGACCCGCAGCTCGAAGTTCATGAAGGCGTGGTAGCTGCCGCACAGCTCGGCGCAGCGGCCGACGAACTCGCCCTCCTGGTCGAGGCTGGTGACCTCGAAGACGTTGCGGACGTTGCCCGGCATGACGTCGCGCTTGAACAGCAGCTCCGGCACCCAGAACGAGTGGATGACGTCCCGGCTGGTCTCCTCGAACCGGATGGACTTGCCGGTGGGCAGGACCAGCACCGGGATGACGTCGCTGGTGCCGAGGACCGAGGCGACGGTGTTGGCGTCGGGGCCCTGGCCGTCGCGGTAGTTGAACTGCCAGTTCCACTTGAAGGCGACGACCTCGACGGTCACGTCGGGGTTCTTCGTGATCTTGTCCACGCCGGTCTGCACGACCGCCGTGTAGTAGAAGAGCACGGAGACCACGAGGATCGGCGCGATGGTGTAGAGGAACTCCATCGGCAGGTTGTAGCGGGTCTGCACCGGCAGCTCGTTGCCGCGCTTCCGGTAGCGGATCACGCACCAGAAGATCAGGCCCCAGACGAACACGCCGACCGCGAGCGCCGCGATGCAGGACGCGATCCACAGGTCGTACATCCGGTGCGACTGCGGGGTGATGCCGCCCTGCGGCCACCCGAAGCCGCCGAACGTCTTGCCGACGTCGCAGCCGGTGAGCAGAACCAGCAGCGCGGCTCCGCCGAGACCGAGCCCGGCGAGCCGACCAGCACCACGCCGCCGGTGCCCACCGGCCCCCTGGGAAGCGCTGTGCCGTACGGCCGACGACCGTACCTCCGAACTCCTTGCGACCACCTGGTCCTGCCTCCCTAGCGCGCCGCGGTGGTTGTTTCCTCCAGCACCGACGGCAAAGGCGTCACCGACGGTCGCAGATTACTCGACCATGGCGGGCCTGACCGTCTTGGGGTCACTGTCCGCCCCCATCGGGGCCTCCGGCGGGGGACGGCACGATAGCGTCGGCCTTCGTGAGCGAGCGAACCATCAGGCTCAGTAGCGCGGCGCCTCGCACCGCTGCGGAGCGAAGCGAGGCAACGGCGTGAGCACATCCCCGGTATACCTGGACGCGGCCGCCGCCGCCCCACTGCACCCGGTCGCGCGGCAGGCGCTGCTGGCCGCGCTGGACGACGGCTGGGCCGACCCCGGCAAGCTCTACACCCAGGCCCGCCGGGCCCGCCAACTGCTCGACGCGGCCCGCGAGGCCACCGCGCAGACCCTCGGCGTCCGTGCCGACGAACTCTCCTTCACCCCCAGCGGTACGGCCGCGGCGCACGCCGCCGTGCTGGGCGGTCTGGCCGGGCGGCGCCGGGTCGGGGCGACCCTGGTGCATTCCGCGATCGAGCACTCCGCGGTGCTGCACGCCGCGGAGCGGCACGTGGCCGGCGGCGGCGAGGCGGTCTCCGTACCGGTGGACCGGGTCGGCCGGCTGGACCTGGACGCCTGGACGGCGGCCGTGGCCGCCCCCGGGGTGGCCCTGGCGGCCCTGATCGGGGCCAGTCACGAGGTGGGCACGGTGCAGCCGGTGCCGGCGGCGGCCGAGGCGTGCGCCGAGGCGGGGGTGCCGCTGTACGTCGACGCGGCGCAACTGGTCGGCCGGGCGCCGCTGCCGGCCGGCTGGTCGCTGCTGAGCGCCAGCGCGCACAAGTGGGGCGGGCCGCCGGGCGTCGGCCTGCTGGCGGTCCGCAAGGGCACCCGCTGGGAGTCGCCGTTCCCCGCCGACGAGCGGGAGTCCGGGCGTACCCCGGGGGTGCTCAACCTGCCGGCGGTGGTGGCGGCGGCGGCGAGCCTGCGCGCGGCGGCGGCCGACGCGGCTGCCGAGACGGCCCGGCTCGCGCCGCTGGTGGACCGGATCCGGGCCCGGGTGGCGGCCGAGGTGCCGGACGTGGAGGTGGTCGGGGACCCCGTGGACCGCCTCCCCCACCTGGTCACCTTCTCCTGTCTCTACCTGGACGGCGAGGCGCTGCTGCAGGCGCTGGACCGGCGGGGCTTCGCGGTCTCCTCCGGCTCCTCCTGCACCTCGTCCACGCTGCGTCCGTCGCACGTGCTGGAGGCGATGGGGGTGCTGTCGCACGGCAACGTCCGGGTGTCGCTGCACCGGGAGAGCACCGAGGCTGACGTGGACCGCTTCCTCGCCGAGCTGCCCCGGGTGGTCGCCGACCTGCGCGCCGAAGCGGGAGTGACCGGGCTGTGAGCGAGCCGGACGAGGTGCTGGACTGTCGGGGGCAGCGGTGCCCGCTGCCGGTGATCAAACTGGCCCGCCGGCTGCCCGAGCTGCCCGTCGGCGCGGTGGTACGGGTGCTGGCCGACGACCCGGCCGCCGCGGTGGACATCCCGGCCTGGTGCCGCATGCGCGGCCAGCACTTCATCGGGGCCCTCCCCGACCTTCCCGCCTACGACGTCCGCCGAACCCACTGACCCCCCTCCCCGTTGATCAAGAGGTTCGCGTCGCGCGGTGCGACGCGAACCTCTTGATCGACACAGGGTCGGTCAGCCGCAGTGCTCGAAGGCCGAGGTGTAGCTGGAGCCACCGGTGCTGCCGCCCCACTTCACGCAACCCGGCGACGTACGGATCACCGGCCCCGCGTAGTAGGAGAAGTTGCCCGAGTCCGTCGATCTCGCGGCGCCCTGCGGTTCGAGGAAGGCGCTCGTGGCGGTGGCCGTACCGACGTTGGCCATCTTCAGGGTGACCACGCAGTTCTCGCCGGTCGAGCCCTTCCAGAGCAGGTTGGCGGTGCCGGCGGAACCGAGCTTCGCCGAGTCGATGACCTCGAATCCGCTGCCGCACACCGTGGCCGGGTCGTACGACGTGGCGCAGTTCTGGCTGGTCACCGAGGCGTTCGGGTAGGAGAAGGTGGAGCCGTTGAAGACGGCCTTGATGATGTGCGACTGGGCACGGTCCGGGTAACGCACCTCGAAGTGCAGGTGCGGGGAGATGTCGTTGCCCGGCTTGCTGGTGTTGCCGACCGCCCCGATGGCCTGGCCGCGCAGGACCGCCGCTCCGGCGGCCACCGCCCGCTTGTCCAGGTGCGCGTAGTACGTGTAGTACCCGCCGCCGTGGTTGATCACGATCAGGTTGCCGTACCCGTTGGTGCTGCCCTGGTGTGCGGAGACCTCGACAGTTCCGGCGGCGGCGGCCAGCACGGTGTCCCCGAGATCCGCGTCCGCGGTGGACCCACGGTTGAAGTCGATCTCCCAGGACACGTGGGCGCTGCTGTTGCTGCTGTTGCCCTGCCAGGTCTGCCCGCACGGGAAGGGAAGGTGGAACGCCGGCGCGGCGTGCGCCGGGTTCGCGATCAGCAGGGTCCCCGCGACACCGATGACGAAGGCGCTCGCGGCCCTCAGCAGATGGCGTAGTCGCATGGTCGTCCTCTCCGTAGCTGCTCGGGGGCCACCAGCCTGGGCCGGCTCGCTCCAGCCCGGCTCCACATTCCCTACAGTCGATCAACGCCCGACCGGCCGTCACCACTGGTCCCGTCCGGTTGCCGCCGCGTAGCATCGGCAAAGACGATCATCGATCGTGGGTGGTGTGCTGATGCCAGCAGGACTTGAGCTACGCATACTTGGTCCACTGGAGTTGCTGCGCGACGGTGCGCCCGTCCCGCTGGCCGGCGTCAAACCCCGGCAACTGCTCGCCACGCTCGCCCTCCGAAACCAGCGCACGGTCGCGGTGGACCACCTGATCGAGGTGCTCTGGCCACAGGACCCGCCCCGCTCGGCGGTGGCCAACGTGCACACGTACGTCCACGCCCTGCGTACCCTCCTCGGCGCGGCCCGGCTTCGCCGGCAACCGCCCGGCTACCGGCTGCTGCTGGGCCCCGCCGAACTCGACCTGGCCCGCTTCGACGAGCACGACCAGGCCACCGACCCGGCCCGGCTGGACGCCGCGTTGGCGCTGTGGCGGGGCGACCCGATCGAGAACCTGCCGCACTCGCCGCTGTGGCGGCCCGAGGTGGAGCGCCTGGTCGAACGCAGGCGGCTGCTGCGGGAGCAGCGGGCCCGGGTACGCATCGAGTCCGGCGACGCGGCCGGGGCGGTCGCCGACCTACGGGCGCTGGTGGCCGAGGACCCGCTGCGGGAGGAGGCCTGGCGGCTGTTGGTCAGCGCGCTCGAGGCGACCGGCCGTCGCGCGGAGGCCCTGTCGACCTACTCCAGCGCCCGCCGTTTCCTGGTGGAAGGGTTGGGCGTCGAGCCCAGCGAACCGCTGCGCCGGTTGCATCGCAGCCTGCTGACCCAGGACGAGCCGGCGGCCCCGCCCCGGCTCGACGGCGACGCGGCCACGATGCTGCGCGGGTTCGCCCTGCTCGGCCTCGGGCCGGCACCCGACTGGGTGGCGTCGGCCCTGCTGGACCGGGACGACGTCCAGACCGTGCTGGACAGTCTGGTGCTCGGCCGGCTGGTACGCCGGGTCGGCCGGGACGAGCTGGGGCAGCCGCGGTTCCGGCTGTCGGTAGCGGCCAGCCTGCTGGCACCGGAGCTGCCCGACCCGGTCGACGAGGCGATGCTGTGCCGGGTCCTCGGCGGCTACCTCGACCTGGCCGGACGGGCCGCGCGGGGCCTGCCGGCCCAGATCTTCGGCCCCGGGTTGAGCGTCGCGGCCCGCTGGCCGGTGCCGGCCGCCGCCGAGCTGACCAAGGACCCGGTCGCCTGGTTCACCGTCGAGCGGCAGGCGCTGCTCGCCGCCGTCGAACTCGCCGCCCGGCTGGGCCGGTCCGAACTGGCCTGGGAGTTCGCGTACACCATGCTGCCCTGGTGCGACCTCGGCGGCCACAGCGCCGAGTGGGAGCAGACCCATCGCACCGCCCTCGGCACCTGCCGGCGCACCGGTGACCTGCTCGGCGAGGCGGTGAGCCTGCGCGGTCTCGGGCAACTGCACCTGTACCGCGATCATTACGGCGCCGCCGCCGAGGCGTTCAGCCGGGCCCGGCTGGCGTACGCCCGGCTGGGCAACACGTACGGCGAGGCGGGCGCCCTGGCCGGGCTGGGATCCGTACACCGGATCCGCGGTGACCACGACGCCGCGTACGACTGCTACCAGCAGGCGCTGGCGTACTACCTGACAGTCGGCGACCAGCACGGCCAGGCGTACGTGCACGGGGCGCTGGCCCTGGTGTGGCTGGCCCGCAACAACCCGGCCGAGGCGCTCCGCGCACTGAACGCCGGCCTGCCGCTCGCGACCGAACTGGACGACCAGCACCGGGTGGCGCACCTGTTGCACCGGCTCGGGCTGATCCGGATGTCGCTCGACGAGGCGGTGGCCGCCCGTGGCTGCTTCACCGCCGCGCTCGACCGATTCACCGCCATCGGCGACGCGCACGGCCAGGCGTACTGCCTCAGCGACCTGGCCGAGCTGGAACAGGGTGTCGCGGCGATCACCCGGCTCAGCCGGGCGCTGGAGATCTTCGAGCAGATCGGGGACCGCCGCGGCCAGGAGCAGACCGCCCGCCGCCTGGGTGAACTGCACCGGGACGCCGGGCGGGAGCGGCTCGGCGACGCCTATCTGGCCGAGGCGCGACGACTACGCTCCACCGTCCAGGACGAGCTGACCCGCCCCACCTGACCCACCCCCGCCTCGGGCGCGGGGCGGGGTCAGCGGAGGTAGGCGAGGATGCCGGGGAGGGGGTCGGTGTCGACGGCGGTGTCCACCACCAGGCGGGGGCCGATGATCGGCTCGTACTCGGCGCGGCGGACCAGGGTCTGCTCCCAGGTGGGCAGGTGCTCGTCGGGGAGCCGGGACTCGACCCGCCGGCGGTGCTCGGCCTCGTCCCCGCAGTGCACCTCGATCACCCGCAGCGGCACCCCGGCCCGGACGGCCAGGTCGTGCCAGAGGCCACGGGCACTGGCCACCGGGTTGACGGCGTCCACCACCACGCTCAGCCCGAGGCCGAGCTGCACCTCGGCGAGCCCGGCGACCGCGCCGTACGCGGCTGTCCCGGGCACGTCGCCGACCAGCCCGTACCGCCCGAGGGCCCGTTCCACCGGGTCGACCGGCAGGACCGGGGCGCGCAGCGCGGCACCGACCCGGACGGCGAGCGTGCTCTTGCCCACGCCCGGCAGCCCGGCGAAGGCGACCAGCAGCGGGCCGTCGGCGCCGGGGCGGACGGCGCCCGGGTCGACCGTCGCGCCCGGACCGGGTACGCCGGAGGTCACGGCACCAGGTGCGGCCGGACGTCCTCGGCGGCCGCGTCCCCGTACGACTCGGCGAGACGCTTCACGAACAGATCCCGGCGGACCTGGTATTCCTGGGTGCCGACGGTCTCCAGCACCAGGGTGGCCAGCAGCGAGCCGACCTGGGCGGCACGCTCCAGGCCCAGGCCCCAGGACAGGGCGGCGAAGAAGCCGGCCCGGAAGCCGTCGCCCACGCCGGTCGGGTCGACCGCCTGGATCTCCCGGGCGATCGGCACGTGGATGGTGTCGAAGTCCCGGCCGGCGATCTCCGCGCCGTCCTTGCCCAGCGTGGTGACCCGGATCTTGACCCGGTCGAGGAGCTGCGCGTCGGAGAGACCCGCCTTGCTCAGCAGCAGCGACTTCTCGTAGTCGTTGGTCATCAGGAATTCGGCGCCGTCGATCAGGCCGAGGACCTGTTCGCCGTCCATCCGGGCGAGCTGCTGGGACGGGTCGGCGACGAACCGGTAACCGCGCTCCCGGCTCTCCTCCGAGTGCCGGACCATCGCCTCCGGGTCGTTGGCGCCGACCAGCACCAGGTCGAGGCCGCCCAGCCGCGCCGCCACCGGGGCCAGCTCGATGTTGCGGGCCTCGCTCATCGCGCCCGCGTAGAACGAGGCGATCTGGCACATGTCGGTGTCGGTGGTGCAGACGAAGCGCGCGGTGTGCGCCACCTCGCTGACGTGCACCGAGTCGCAGTCCACGCCGTGCCGCTCCAGCCACGACCGGTAGTCGGCGAAGTCGGCGCCGACCGCGCCGAGCAGCACCGGGCGCAGTCCGAGCTGGGCCATGCCGAAGGCGATGTTCGCCGCCACCCCGCCGCGCCGCAGCACCAGGTCGTCCACGAGGAACGACAGCGACACCTTGTGCAGCTGGTCGGCGATGAGCTGGTCGGCGAAGCGGCCGGGGAAGCTCATCAGGTGATCGGTGGCGATCGAGCCGGTCACGGCGATCTTCATGTCAACCCTCGGGGTCGGGAGCACGGCGCGGGTCAGCCTACCGGTCGCCCCGGCCCGCCGTACGGCCTCGGTCGGCAACCGGTCGTCGGCCGCACATCCGGGCGTCACCGTGGGTACACCCGCCGGAAGAACGCGACGGCGGGACCGCCCGGTGAGGGGGCGGTCCCGCCGTTGTCGGGTGTGTCAGCCGTCGGCCCGGTGCGGACCGACCCGGCGTCGACTCAGCTGAACGAGTCGCCGCAGGCGCAGGAGTTGCCGGCGTTCGGGTTGTCGATGGTGAAGCCCTGGGCGTCGATCCGGTCGGCGAAGTCGATGGTCGCACCGGTCAGGTAGGGCGCGCTCATCCGGTCGACGACGACCTCGACACCGTCGTAGTCGGTGACGATGTCACCGTCGAGCGACCGCTCGTCGAAGAAGAGCTGGTACCGCAGGCCGGAGCAGCCGCCCGGCTGCACGGCGACCCGGAGCCGCAGGTCGTCGCGGCCCTCCTGCTCGATCAGGGCCTTGACCTTCTGCGCCGCGACGTCGGTGAGGACGACGGTGCTGGGGGCCTTGGCCTCGGTCGACTCGGTCTGCGCTGGCGTGGTCACGTGGAAATCTCCCTGCGCGTGTGGGTCCGGACGCACTGGCCAACATTTCCCGTCGCCCAGTCATTCCCGGTGTGGTCCGGATCCGATCGTACGCCGCCCCGACGGAAGTCACCCCAGGTGCCGAGACTCGTGGCGGAAACAGCGGGCCGGTCAGCGGCTCCACTGCCGGGCCAACCGGGCACCGAGCGCGCGCAGCCCCTCGGCGGGCCGGTCCAGCGCCGCCTCCGCCCCGCCGCGCTCCTCGCCCCCGAAGTGCTCCACCAGGCTGTACGTCTCGGTCACGCCGGCCGCGGCGGCCTCCCGCCGCCCGGTGCTCACCCGTCCCGCCAGCACCACGCAGGGCAGGCCCCGGTCCCGGGCGGCCCCGGCCACCCCGGCCACGACCTTGCCGCGCAGCGACTGGTGGTCGAAGGACCCCTCCCCCGTGATCACCAGATCGGCGGCGTCCAGCGCGGCGTCCAGCCCGATGGCCCGGGTGACCAGCCCGATGCCGGACTCGGCCCGGCCGCCGAGGGCGAGGACGGCCGCGCCGAGCCCGCCCGCCGCGCCGCCGCCGGGCAGCGTGCCGAGCCCCGGTGGGCAGCCGGGCAACTCGCGTTCCAGCACCCCGGCCCAGCGCTCCAGCGCCGCGTCGAGCAGCAGGACGTCGGACCGGTCGGCGCCCTTCTGCGGGCCGTACACGTTGCTGGCGCCGTGCAGCCCGAGCAGCGGGTTGTCGACGTCGGTGGCGGCGACCAGGGCGGCGCCGCGGACCCGTGGGGCGCCGTCCAGCGCGGCCACCGCCGCGAGGGCCGCCCCGCCGTACGGCAGGGCCCGGCCGGCCTCGTCCAGCGCGGTGACGCCCAGCGGGGTGAACATGCCGGCGCCCCCGTCGTTGGTGGCGGAGCCGCCCAGCCCGATCACCACGCTCCGCGCCCCGGCCTCGACCGCCGCGGCCACCAGCAGCCCCAGCCCGTACGAGGTGGTGGCCTTCGGATCGCGCTCTGCCTCGGACAACAGGTGCAGCCCGCACGCCTGGGCGCTCTCCAGGTACGCGGTGCCGTCGTCGGTGAGCAGGATCTCACCGGCGGCGGGGCGGCCGAGCGGGTCGATGGTCGGCACCGCCAGCCGCCGCCCGGCGAGCGCCTCGGCGAGCACCGCGACGAAGCCGGGGCCGCCGTCGGCGAGCGGCCGGATCAGCAGCTCGTCGCCGGGGGCCGCCGTTCGCCAGCCGTCGGCCACCGCGACGGCGACCTCCTGGGCCGGCAGCGTGCCGGCGAACTTGTCCGGGCAGAGCAGCACGCGCATGTGAGCAGTGTGGCAGGCCACACCGACGGCGGCCGCACGCCGGCCGCGCTGTGGGAGCATTGGGGCGTGACTTCGACCTGGGTTGAGCCCTCCAACACCGCCACTGCGCTGCTGCTCCTCGGCCGCGGCAGCGATCCCGCCACCGAGCGTGGCGTGGAGTGTCCGGGTGACCTTCCCGCGCCGAGCGACCCGGACCTGGTGGCCCGGGCGGCGGCGGCCAAGGCCGCGCTCGGCACGAAGGTCTTCGTGCTGGGCCACCACTACCAGCGCGACGAGGTGATCCAGTTCGCCGACGTGACCGGTGACTCGTTCAAGCTGGCCCGCGAGGCGGCGGCCCGCCCCGACGCGGAATACATCGTCTTCTGCGGCGTGCACTTCATGGCCGAGAGCGCGGACATCCTCACCTCGGACCGTCAGCGGGTGACCCTGCCCGACCTGGCCGCCGGCTGCTCGATGGCCGACATGGCGGTGCTGTCGCAGGTCGAGACCGCCTGGGACGTGCTGACCGAGCTGGGCATCGCGGCGGACACCGTCCCGGTGACGTACATGAACTCCTCCGCCGACATCAAGGGCTTCGTCGGCCGGCACGGCGGTGTGGTCTGCACCTCCTCCAACGCCAAGCGGGCGTTGGACTGGGCGTTCGAGCAGGGGCAGAAGGTGCTCTTCCTGCCCGACCAGCACCTGGGCCGCAACACGGCGGTGCTGGAGATGGGCTTCTCGCTGGACGACTGCGTCCTCTACGACCCGCACAAGCCGAACGGCGGGCTCACCCCGGAGCAGCTCCGCGACGCGAAGATGATCCTGTGGCGCGGGCACTGCTCGGTGCACGGCCGGTTCACCCTGGACAGCGTCAACGACGTCCGGGAGCGGGTGCCGGGGGTCAACGTGCTGGTCCACCCGGAGTGCCGGCACGAGGTGGTCACCGCCGCCGACTTCGTCGGCTCCACGGAATACATCATCAAGACCATCGAGGCGGCCCCGGCCGGCTCGGCGTGGGCGGTCGGCACCGAGCTGAACCTGGTCCGCCGGCTGGCGCTGGCCCATCCGGACAAGCAGATCATGTTCCTGGACCGGGCGGTCTGCTACTGCTCGACGATGAACCGGATCGACCTGCCGCACCTGGTGTGGGCCCTGGAGGAGCTGGTCGCCGGGCGGGTGGTCAACCAGATCACCGTCGACGCGGACACCGCGCGCCACGCCCGGGCCGCACTGGACCAGATGCTCGCCCTCCCCGGCGCTTGATCACCCTCGGTCACATCACTAGCACGGAAACGTACGGGACACCCCGGTTCGTGCCCTCGCTGGTGATGTGACCGATTCCATTTTCGTAACGGAGGGCTATGCTGCCGGAGCGACGACTTACGCGGGCCGTTTACCCGTGGCCGCATTCCGGGTAGCGATGCAGATCGTTGACCCCCCTCATCTACACGGCAGCACCAACGCGCTGGAGGTTGCGTTGACCGACGACGTCCTGGTCGTACACGGAGGCACTCCGCTGGAAGGGCGGATCCGCGTGCGCGGCGCGAAGAACCTCGTGTCCAAGGCGATGGTCGCCGCCCTGCTGGGCGACAGCCCCAGCCGACTGTTCGACGTGCCGCGGATCCGGGACGTCGAGGTGGTCCGCGGGCTGCTCGGCCTGCACGGGGTGAAGGTGAGCGACGGCGAGGAGGACGGCGAGCTCGTCTTCGATCCGTCCAACGTCGAGAGCGCCAGCACCGACCAGATCAACGTGCACGCGGGGTCCAGCCGGATCCCGATCCTGTTCTGCGGCCCGCTGCTGCACCGGCTCGGCCACGCGTTCATCCCGGACCTGGGCGGCTGCCACATCGGCCCGCGCCCGATCGACTTTCACCTCCAGGCGCTGCGCGAGTTCGGCGCCACGGTCGACAAGACCCCGGAGGGCCTGCACCTGTCGGCACCGAACGGGCTGCACGGCACCAAGTTCGCCCTGCCGTACCCGAGCGTGGGCGCCACCGAGCAGGTGCTGCTGACCGCGGTGATGGCCGAGGGCGTCACCGAGCTGCGCAACGCGGCGGTGGAGCCGGAGATCATCGACCTGATCTGCGTGCTGCAGAAGATGGGCGCGATCATCAAGGTGCACACCGACCGGGTGATCGAGATCCAGGGCGTGAAGCGGCTCAGCGGCTACACCCACCGGCCGATCCCGGACCGGATCGAGGCGGCGAGCTGGGCGGCGGCGGCGCTGGCCACCCGTGGTCACGTCGAGGTGCTGGGCGCCCAGCAGGCCGACATGATGACCTTCCTGAACATCTTCCGCTCGGTCGGCGGCGAGTACGAGGTGACCGACCTCCGGCCGCCGCGGGCCGGCAGCCCGGGCCAGGAGGGCGGCATCCGCTTCTGGCACCCGGGCGGCGAGCTGAACGCGGTGGCGCTGGAGACCGACGTCCACCCCGGCTTCATGACCGACTGGCAGCAGCCGCTCGTGGTGGCGTTGACCCAGGCCCGCGGCCTGTCGATCGTCCACGAGACGGTCTACGAGCAGCGGCTGGGCTACACCGAGGCGCTGAACACGATGGGCGCCAACATCCAGGTCTACCGGGACTGCCTGGGCGGCACGCCGTGCCGCTTCGGCCGGCGCAACTTCAAGCACTCCGCGGTGATCGCCGGCCCGAGCAAGCTGCACGCGGCCGACCTGGTCATCCCGGACCTGCGCGCCGGTTTCAGCCACCTGATCGCGGCCCTCGCGGCCGAGGGCACCTCCCGGGTGTACGGCGTCGACCTGATCAACCGCGGCTACGAGGACTTCGAGGCCAAGCTGGCGGACCTGGGCGCACACGTGGAGCGTCCGTAACATCACACTGAGTTTTCCGCGCCCGGTGCACCCGCGATGTGCACCGGGCGCGGCTGTTTGGCTACCCTTCACGAGTGCCGTCGCTGTTTCGTCGTAAGCCCGCCGACCTCGTCGAGGAGTCTGTCACCACGGTGACGACCGACGAGGCGCCCGCCGCCGCCCGTACCCGGGGCTACACCCCGAGCAAGAAGGAGCTGGGCGTGGTGACGCCGAAGCGGCCCACCGCGGGCCGCCGGGCGGGCACGCCGGGCAAGCCGCTGACCAAGGAGGAGGCCCGGGAGCAGCGCCGCTCGGCGCGCGCCGAGGCGGCGGCGGAGTTCCGGCGCGAGGGCGGCCCGCGCGACCGGGGCCCCGAGCGGCTGCTGGCCCGCAACGTGGTCGACTCCCGGCGTACGGTGGGCACCTGGTTCTTCGGTGGCGCGCTGATCGTGCTGCTCGGCTCCAACCAGGCCATGCCGCTGATCGTCCGGGTGATCTCCAACGCCCTGTGGGGCCTGCTGGCGCTCGGCGTGGTGGTCGACTCGGTCCTGATCTCCCGCAAGATCAAGAAGTTGGTGCGCGAGCGCTTCCCCAAGAGCACCGAGCGGCTCGGCTCCCTCTACTTCTACGCGATCATGCGCTCGATCACGTTCCGCAGGATGCGCGCTCCGCAGCCCCAGGTGAAGATCGGCGACAAGATCTGACCGGGCGCGACCCGGATCCGGCCCCTTCCCGCCGCCGCGGGGAGGGGCCGTGTCATGCCACCCCGAGCAGGCGCAGCAGCGCGGTGGTGCCGGCCGCCGCGACCACGACCAGCACGAAGGGTGCCCGCGGCCAGGCCAGCAGCAGCCCGACCAGCACCCCCGCCGGCCGGGCGTAGCCGGCGAACGCGCCGGCCTCGGTCAGCGCGGCGGTCGCGGCGAGGGCGGCCAGCAGGGCGGCGGCGGCGACCGGCAGCAACTGTCGGGACCACTCGGGCAGTTCCAGCCGGTCGCGCAGCAGCACCCCGGCGACCCGGAAGCCGTACGTGCCGACGGCCAGGGCGACGATCACGGCGATCAGCACGGTGCCCCCTCGGTGCGGATGACCGCCGCCGGCTCGGCCGCGCCGGTCTCGTCGTTCCGGTCCGGGTCCGGTGCGCCGGCCGGTGACCCGTCGGTGGGATCGACCCGGCCGGCCGGCACGGCGGCCGTACGGGTGGCGCCGGCCGGCCCACGGTGGCGCAGCGCGGGCACCACCACTGCGGCGAGGGCGAGCAGGACCGGCAGCCCGGCGGGCAGGAACGGGGTGGCCAGCACGGCCAGCAGGGCACCGGTCAGCGCCACCCGGCGGGTCCGCGCGTCCCGCAGGCTCGGCAGCAGCAGCGCGGCCAACCCGGCCGGGAAGGCGGCGTCGAGTCCCAGCACGGCCGGGTCGCCCACCGCGCCCCCGGCCAGCACCCCGAGCAGCGTGCCCGCGTTCCAGGCCACGAAGAGCAGTGCCCCGGCGACCCAGAACGCGTGTCGTCGGGCCGGCCCGGCCGGCCGGGCCAGGGCGAACGCGGTCGCCTCGTCGGTCATCAGGTGGCTGCCGAGCAACCGCCGCCAGCGGGCCGGCCCGAGGCTGCCACCGAGGGCCAGGCCGAACGGCAGGTGCCGGGCGTTGAGCAGCAGGCCGGCGAGGACCGCCGCGAGCGGGCTGCCGGCGACCACCAGACCCACCGCCATGAACTGCGCGCCGCCGGCGTAGACGAACACCGACATGGCGAGGGTGGCCCAGCCGGGCAGGCCGGCGGCCACCGCCACCGCGCCGAAGGACGCGCCGACGGCGACCATCGCCGCGCCGATCGCGGCGACGTCGCGGAGCACCGCCGCGTCGCCTGTTCGATATGCCGTACGCATGTCCATTATCCTGAACGCAATGGCATGCGTTCGTCAAACCGAACAAACCGACCTGTGGAGCGAACAATGACGATCGACCCCGCTCCCCCGCTGGCCACCATCGCCGCCGCCCTGCGCCGCGAACGCGAGCGGGCGGGCATCTCGCTGACCGAGCTGGCCCGCCGGGCGGGCATCGCCAAGTCCACCCTGTCGCAGCTGGAGTCCGGCGTCGGCAACCCGAGCGTCGAGACGCTCTGGGCGCTGGGAGTGGCGCTGGGCGTGCCGTTCAGCCGGCTGGTCGAGCCACCCACGGCCGCCGTCCGGGTCGTCCGAGCCGGCGAGGGCCCACGGATCCGCTCCGAGCACGCCGACTTCAGCGCCACCCTGCTCGCCGCCGGCGCGCCGCACGCCCGCCGCGACGTCTACCTGATGGAGCTGGAGCCCGGGGCCGTACGGGTGGCCGAGGCACACACCCCGCGCAGCATCGAGCACGTCGTGGTCGGGGCGGGGCGGATGCGCCTCGGCCCGGAGTCCGACCTGGTCGAGCTGGGACCGGGCGACTACGCCACGTTCCCCGGCGACACCCCGCACCGGTACGAGGCGCTGGTCCCGGGCACCTTCGCGATGCTGGTCATGGAGCACCCGTGAGCGGGCGAACCGTCCGGCGGGCACCCGGGCCCCACCAGGCTCAGCCGCCGACCTCGGCCGGGGCGCGGTAGAGCCGGGCGACGACCTCCTCGATGTCCGGCTCGACGATCGAGATGTCCCGCAGGGCGGCCAGGCCGGCGAGCCCGGCGACCACCTCGGCCACGCCCGCCGACTCCAGCGCGAAGACGAGCCGGTGCCCGTCCGCCTCCGCCCGTACCAGCGGGGCGCCGGGCAGCACCGGTGGTACGGACAGCGCCGCGTCCAGCTCGGCCACGACCATCCGGCGGGAGCCGTACCGGCTGTGCAGGGCGGCGATCGAACCGTCGTGCACCACCCGGCCGTGGTCGATCACCACGAGCCGCTGGCAGAGCCGCTCGATGTCGGCCAGGTCGTGGGTGGTGAGCACCAGGGTGGTGTCGCCGGCCCGGCCCAGCTCGGCCAGGAAACCCCGGACGGCCTGCTTGCTCACCACGTCCAGCCCGATGGTCGGCTCGTCGAGGAAAAGCACCTCCGGGCCGTGCAGCAGCGCGGCGGTCAGCTCGCCGCGCATCCGCTGCCCGAGGGAGAGCTGCCGGACCGGGATGTCCAGAAACTCGTCGAGGTCGAGCAGGCCCCGGCAGCGGGCCAGCCGGGCCGCGTGCTCCCCCGCCGGCACCCGGTAGACGTGCCGCAGCAGGTCGAACGAGTCACGCAGCGGCAGGTCCCACCAGAGCTGCGAGCGCTGCCCGAACACCACGCCGATGCGCAGCGCCAGCCGGGTCCGCTCGGCCACCGGTCGCAGCCCGCAGACCCGGGCCTCCCCCGCCGACGGCATGAGCACGCCGGTGAGCATCTTCAGAGTGGTCGACTTGCCGGCCCCGTTCGGGCCGATGTAGCCGACCATCTCGCCGCGCGCCACCCGCAGGTCGATCCCGTCGACCGCGGTGACCGTCCGCTTCTCCCGGCGCAGCCGGCCGGCCTTCACCCGAACCGTGAACTCCTTGCGCAGCCCGCGCATCTCGATGACGCTCAAGATCCCGTACTCCGGTAGTGGCGGATACCGACGCGCCAGGCCAGGGCGGCGACCGCGGCGGCGAGCACCGCGACGCCCGGCGCGGCCCAGCCGACCCAGGCCGGCAGGCCGAGCGGGTCGGCCCGGCCGAGCAGCGCCAGCGCCGGGTGGTAGCTGACAAAGGCGAACCCCAGCCCGTACGCGAAGAGCGTGCGGAACCAGCCGCCGTAGACGGTGACCGGATACGAGGTGAAGTCGCGCCCGCCGTAGGTGACCGAGTTGGCCAGCTCGCCCGAGTCGATCCAGTAGAACGACACGGTGGCCGTGGTGACGAAGACCGCGCCGAAGAAGACCACGCCGGCGAGCGGGGCGACCACGACCAGGGCGGCCCGACCGGGCGTCCAGTCGATCCCGGCCGAGCCGACCGCGACGACCAGCACGGCCAGTCCGAAGACCGCCCGGGACACCTTGCGCAGCGGCAGGTCCATCAGCAGCAGCTGGGGCAGCGCGGCCAGCGGGCGGACCAGCACCGCGTCGAAGAGGCCGGTGCGGACGTACCGGGGCAGCCGCTCGACGTTGCCGACCAGCAGGTCCGCGGTGGCGAACGCGAACGACGACATGCCGACGATCACCAGCGTCTCGCGGAGCGTGAAGCCACCCAGCTCGCGGGTGACCCCGAAGAGCACCAGCACGGTGACCACGTCGAACACCGTCGCCCCGACGTTGCCGACCAGATCCACCACGAACGACGTCCGGTACGCGGCCTGCGACCGGGCCTGCGCGCCGAGCAGCGCCCGGTAGGCCGCCAGGTGTTCAGCCACCCTGCACGACCAGGCGTCGTTCGGCCCGGCGCTGGACCAGCCGGCAGAGGACGAGCAGCGCGACGGCCCAGCCGACCTGCACCCCGACCAGGCCGAGTTGCATCGGTGCCGGATCCCGCTCGACCAGCACGTCCAGCGGGATCTGCAGCACGCTCGGGAACGGGGTGCCGTACCGCAGCAGGGCCTCCAGCCAGCCGGGCAGGAAGCCCAACGGGAAGTAGAGCCCGGCGAGCACCCCGGAACTGAGCGTCCAGAGAATCAGCGGGCCCCGGACGTCCTGCAACCAGTACGCCGTGGCGTTCACCAGGTAGCGGCAGCCGAAGCAGACCACCACGGCGAGCAGTACGGAGAGCGCGAACAGCGGCAGGGTGGCCGGGCGGCGGGGCAGGTACACGTCGAAGAAGAGCAGGCCGATCAGCACCGGCGGCAGCAGTCGGGCCAGCGACGCGAACCCGGCCCGGCCCAGGTCGGTGGCGAGGTAGCTGGTCACCGGATGGACGGGGCGGAGCAGGTCGGCGGCGACCTCGCCGGTGCGGATCCGATCGGCCAGCTCGGTCCATCCCCAGATCAGGACCACCGCCAGCAGTCCCTGCCCGACCCAGACAAAGGTGGCGAGCTGGGCACGGTCGTAGCCGGCGACCCGGCCCGTCGCGCCGGCCGCCGCGAGGAAGATGTAATACCGCAACAGGCCGAAGACGCTGTTAGTGGCCGCTCCCGCCACGGTGGCCTGGCGGTAGGTGGCATAACGCCGAAAACCGGATGCCACTATCGCGCTGAATGTCCGAAACCATCGGGTAACGTTTGCGTCCGTGGGGGATGCCACAGTGGCGGTGACAGAGCCCACGCCGCTACCCTCCTTCCGCAGCCACGACGTGCCGGACCGGGCGACTCTACCGACACGTCGGGCGCCCGGCGCGACAATTTCCAACGAGGTGACATCGCCGTGAGCGAGCGACGCGAGCCGGCCCGGGGCCGCGCCGCGCGGGCGGCGACAGGGTCCCCCCGATGAGCGGCTGGGACCGCTGGCACGAGCCCGCCGATCCGTCCTGGGCCCTCGAACCCACCCACGAGTGGCGTCCGCAGTTCCCGGGACAGCGCTACCCGGGCGACATCGGCATCGAGCACCTGACCCCGCCCGCCCCACGCGGCCGAGCCACCGTCGTCGGCCGGGCCGAGGTGCACCCGGTCAGCCCGGCACCCGGCCACGGGGAGGCGCAGCCGGTCAGCCCGGCGGGTCCCGACGAACGCCGTGGCACGTACCCCGTCAGCTCAGCCGGCCCCGACGAGCGCCGCGGCACGTACCCCGTCAGCCCAGCCGGCCCCGACGAACGACGCGGCGGCTATCCCGTCAGCCCGGCGGGTCCCGACGAACGCCGCGGCAGCTATCCCGTCAGCCCGGCGGGTCCCGACGAACGCCGCGGCAGCTATCCCGTCAGCCCGGCCGCCGGAGACCGGAATGGCGGGCACCCGGGACCGGGCGAGCGGCGCGCGTACCCGGACGGGCGCGGCTGGGACGAGCCGCGCGTGGACGAGCGGCGGACCTGGGCGGAGCGGCGCCCGCCCGGCGACGGCCACGATGGCGTACCCCGTCGCGGCCCCGCTCCCCAGCCGGGCGACCGGTACGACCCGCGCGGCCCGGACCGGGCGCGGACCTGGTCGGACGACCGGTCCGACCAGCGCTGGGTACGCCCCGAACCCGGCCGGCGGATGCCACCGCCGGACGGGGATTCCCGCCGGCCGGTCTCCCCTGCCGCCGAGCCCGGTTGGCTACCGGAGCCCGACGAGTTCCCGCACCGTCCCCAGCCGCGATCGGGCTGGTCGGAACAGCGCCGGGGTACGCCCGACGGACCGCCCAGCGCGGGCCCGCGCGGCCCGATGGAGCGGCGCGACCCCGGCGCCGACCGCCCGGCGGATCGGCGCGGCCACGGTTACGACGGCCGAGGCGACCGACACGAACCCGGCTTCGAGCGCCCGACCGAGCGCCGCGAACCCGGCTACGACCGCCCGGGTGAGCGCCGCGAACCCGGCTACGACCGCCCGGGTGAGCGGCGCGAACCCGGCTTTGACCGGCGCGAACCCGGCTTTGACCGGCGCGAACCCGGCTTCGACCGGCGGGAACCGGGCTTCGAGCGGCCAGGTGAGTGGCGCGAACCGGGCTCCGACGGCCCGCCCCGCCGGGAGTCCGACCCGCGTCGGGAGGCAGCCGCCCGGATCGACCATCACCCGGCGGCACCCATCGCCCCGGACGACCGCCGACGCCCCCTGGATCCCCACCGGGGGGAGCCCGGCCGGCACGGCGGGCCACGTCCCGGCCCGTACGGCCCAGACGAACGGCGGGACGCCCGCCCTCCGTCCGAGGGCGGACGCCCGCGTGCCGGGGAATGGCCGCTGGTCGAGCGGCGGCCCCGCACCGAGCCGGCCACGCACCGGCCCGACGAGTGGCAGCTCCCGGTCAGCCCCGGCCGGCCCGGCCCCGACGGACGCCCCGTGCGCCCGGCCGACGACGCGATCCCCCGGTACGACGATCGCCGGCACGAACCCGTCGGCCGACACGAGCCGGCGGGCCGAGACGAACGGGCGGGCCGACACGAGCCCGTCGGTCGGCACGAGCCGGTCGTACCTCGGCCCGAGGACCGGCACCGGCCCGAGGACCGTTCGGCCGGCCGCCCCCGCCCTCAGGAGTGGCAGGGCCGCCCGGAGGAGTGGCAGGGCCGCCCGGAGGAGTGGCAGGGCCGCCCGGAGGAGTGGCAGGGCCGCCCGGCCGCCCCGGCCCGCTCGGACGGCATGCGCGACCGGCCGACGACGCCTCCCGCACCGCGTCCCGAGGACGTACGCGAGCGGCCCGTCGCGCCGGCTCCCACAGGTCACGACGAGGTTCGACGCCCGCCGGTGGAGCCGGTCGGTCGGCCCGAGCCTCGGCCGTTGCCGCCGACCCAGGGCGCGCCCACCTCGGGCCCGCCGGCCTTCCACCCCCCGGCTTCGGGCGTGCCTGCCCAGGGCGCACCCGTCTCGGGCGTGCCTGCCCAGGGCGCACCCGTCTCGGGCGTGCCCGCCCAGGGCGCACCGATCTCGGGCGTGCCCGCCTCAGGCGCACCGGTTTCGGGTCTGCCCGCCCCGGGTGCACGTCCCTACCCGGCGGAGCAGCCGCCCGCGCGCGACCGGTCCGAACGGCCGGCCACGTCCGTGCCGCCGGCCCCGACGCCACCGGCGCAGCCGGTCTCCGCACCGCCCGCGCCAGCGTCCACCCCGCCCCGGCCACCGGTTCCGCCGGCGCAGGTCCCCGCGCCACCGGCCCGGCCGGTCGATGCCCCAGCCTCGGACGGCTCCCACACGCCGGCGTCCGCCGGCCGGCCCTCGGGTCCGGCCGGGCTGGACCTGTTCACCCCGGCGGATTCCGCCACCCGGTCCGCCACCGCGCCGGTCTCCGGTGCGCCAATCTCCGGTGCGCCGGTGCCGTCCGGGAACGCCCCGGTGTCGGCACCGCCGGCCGTACCCGGCTCGGCGCCGCCCGCCTACCCGGTCCCCGCGACCGCCCAGGTGGGCACCGCCACGCCGCCCACCGATCAGCGAGCGACGGTGCCGGCCGAGGCACCTCGGCAGCCGGCAGTCGACCTCCGGCCGAACACCCCGAACACCCCGGACACGCCTGTCCACGCTCGGGCGGTCGACGGCGTGGCCGGGCCGGCTTCGCCCCCCGTCGAGAGCGCCGACAGCGCCCGGGATGCTGCGCGTACCTCCCGGGTGGACAACGAGCCGGCGGCTACGCCCTCCGCAGGTCGCACGGCCGAGGGGATGGACGCCTGGTTCCTGCCGGGTCGGCCCGCGACGGAGCCGGCCGGCGAGGCCGCGACCGGCCCGACGCCTCATGCCGAGCCGAGGCCCGCGCCGCCAGCCTGGCAGGACCCGTCCGGGCGACCGACCAGCGCACCACCAGCCGGACAGGACCCGTCCGGGCGACCGACCGGCGCGCCACCAGCCTGGCAGGACCCGTCGGGCCGACCGGTCAGCGCACCGCCGGCCCGGCCGGTGGCGACGGCGCCCGCCGCACCTGCCGGTCCGGGAGCGCCGACCGGCGGGCGGTACGAGGAGTCCCGCCCGCCGGAGCGCATCGGGGCCGGTGCCGAGCCCGCCGTCGGCCCGGTCCCGCCAACCGAACGGGACGACACCCAGGCCGCCGTTCGGTCCACCTCGGGTGCCGGCGCGCCCTCCGCCCCGCCCGTCTTCGGGCCGGCCTCCTCGGACGCCGTGCCAGCCGGGCAGGGCTCCCCGGCCCCGGCTGCCGTGCCCGCCGAGCCGCCGGTGTCGGCACCACCGGCCCCGGTGTCCACGCCGCCCGGGTCCGCCCCTTCGGCACCGGATCCGGCCACGGCCGACCAGCCGGCGTCAGCCGCCCAGCCGGTGCCGGCACCACCCGCCCCGGTCTCCGGACCTCCGGCATCGGCCGCCCCGGCGGAAGCCGAGCAGGTGTCCACCCCAGCCGCGAACGACGCCCCGGCCACGGCCGAGCAGGTGTCCACCCCACTCACGAACGACGCCCCGACCACGGCCGAACAGGTGTCCACGCCTGCCACGCACGACTCTCCGGCGGAGGCCGCGCCGGTGTCGGCACCACCCGCGCCGGTTCCCGGACCCCCCACACCGGCCGAGCCGTCCGAGACCGAGCCGACAGCGGGCGAGCCGACAGCGGGCGAGCCGGTGTCGGCGCCACCCGCGCAGGTCTCCGGGCCCCCGGCGACGGACGCCCCGCCCGAGGTCGAGCCGCGCGAGGTCCGCCCGGCGGACCCGGAGCAGGCGCTGGCCGCGATCCGGTGGCGGCTGCACCCGGCGAAACTGCGCGAGGAGGCCCCCGATCCGGAGGCGCTGCGCGAGATCCGGGACGGGCTCACCACGAAGCTCGGCAGCGCGCTGGACAACCGCACCCGCGCCCGGCTACTGAGCCTGCGGTCGGTGGCCGCCCGGATCCTCGGCGACCTGGACGACGCCCTCGACGACGCGCGGCTCGCCCTGACGTACGCGGAGGCCACCGGCGAGTTGCGGCGGACCACGCTGGCCCGCGCGCGGCTGGCCGAGGTGCTGCGCTGGCGGGGCGACCACGCGGAGGCCGACCGGCTCTTCGCCGAGGCCAATTCGCCCGAGTTGCCGGACCGGCTGCGCGCGGTGCTGCACGAGCACGCCGGCCGGTCCTGCTACGACCAGGGCCGGCTGACCGAGGCGTGCCTGCACTTCGAGCGGGCGCTGGACCTGCGTCAGGGTGAGGACGCCGAGCTGAACGCGCGTACGGCGGTGGCGCTGGACGCGGTCGCCGAACGGGCGGCGGCCGACGGCTTCGGTCCGAAGCCACGGACCCGGGAGGCGATCCTGGGCGAGGAGCGGTACCCGGTGCCCACCTTCGACGAGGAGCGGGGGCTCTGGGGGTACGCGGACACCGAGGGCGAGCTGGTGATCGACCACCGGTACGCCGAGGTGCAGCCCTTCCACGAGGGTGTGGCCTGGGTGCGTCGCCCGGAGGCGTCCCGCTGGGCGCTGATCGACACCACCGGCACGGCGCTGATCGAGGCGAACAACGGCTACCGGGCGGTGGGCTCGTTCTCCGAGGGTCTGGCCTGGGTGTCGATGGACGGCAAGGGCAGATGGATGGCGGTCGACCCGACCAACATCGTGCGGATCCCCCCGGGTTACGAGGACACCCGACCGTTCCGCCACGGCCTGGCGGCGGTCCGCCAGAACGGCGGCTGGGGCGCGGTCGACCGGGACGGCCAGATCGTCGTGCCGACCCGGTTCCACGGCATGTCCACGGCCCTGTCCGACGGCCGGTACGTGGACGGCTTCTCCGAGGAGGGCCTGGCCGTGGTGGAGTTGGCCGGCCGCCGGGGCGTGGTCGACCGGACCGGGCGGATCCTGGTCGATCCGGCGTACCCGACGCTGGTCGTGCATCCGGTCGCCTTCCTGGTCCGCGACGGCTCGGGCCGCTGGGGCGCGCTGGACCGGCGGGGCGAGCCGCTGATCGACCCGGTGCACCCGAGCAGCGCCGCGGTGGTCGCGGAGATCGAGCAACTGCTCACCGACACCAGCCCGGTGCTCTGACGCATGCGCTGACCGGCGGCGACGGGACCAGGGCGGACCGGTCGGGACCCACCCGGGCGCGAAACGCCGTGGGCCGGTCACCGCACCCGCCACGCCGGAGACCATGATCGGTCGGCGCTAGGGTCTGGGCATGGAATTCCGACACCTAGGCCGCTCGGGCCTGCTGGTCAGCGAGATCTCGTACGGCAACTGGATCACCCACGGTTCGCAGGTCGAGGAGGAAGCGGCCGCCGCCTGCGTGCGGGCCGCCCTGGACACCGGCATCACCACGTTCGACACCGCCGACGTGTACGCCGGCACGAAGGCCGAGGAGGTGCTCGGCCGCGCGCTGAAGGGTGAGCGGCGCGAGGGGCTGGAGATCTTCACCAAGGTCTACTGGCCGACCGGCCCCGGTCGCAACGACCGCGGGCTGTCCCGCAAGCACATCATGGAGTCGATCAACGGCTCGCTGCGCCGTCTGCAGACCGACTACGTGGACCTCTACCAGGCCCACCGCTACGACTACAGCACGCCGCTGGAGGAGACGATGGAGGCGTTCGCCGACATCGTGCACTCCGGCAAGGCGCACTACGTCGGCGTCTCGGAGTGGCGGGCGTCGCAGATCCGCGAGGCCCACCAGCTCGCCCGCGAGCTGCGTATCCCGCTCGTCTCCAGCCAGCCGCAGTACTCGATGCTGTGGCGGGTCATCGAGGCCGAGGTGATTCCCACCTCCGAGGAGTTGGGCATCGGCCAGATCGTCTGGTCGCCGATGGCCCAGGGCGTACTCTCCGGCAAGTACCAGCCGGGCCAGCCGCCGCCGGCCGGCTCCCGGGCCACCGACGAGAAGTCGGGTGCCGGGTTCATCGCCAAGTGGCTCTCCGACGAGGTGCTCACCCGGGTACAGCGGCTCAAGCCCCTCGCGGAGCAGGCCGGGCTGACCATGCCGCAGCTCGCCATCGCCTGGGTGCTGCAGAACCCGAACGTCTCCTCGGCGATCGTCGGGGCGTCCCGGCCCGAGCAGGTGCACGACAACGTGAAGGCGGCGGGCGTCAAGCTCGACGCCGACCTGCTCAAGGCGATCGACGAGATCGTCGAGCCGGTCACCGAGCGGGACCCGGCGAAGACCGAGTCGCCCGCCCGGCGTCCGTGACACGTCCCCGGTCCGGTCGGCGCACGCCGGCCGGACCGGGTCCGGTTCAGCCCTGCCAGAAGCGGATCAGCTGAAGGCCGAGCACGTAGAGGCTGGGCGGCAGGCCGAGCAGGTCGGCGATCCAGAAGACCGCGCCGAAGAACCAGCCGCCGATCCGCGGGCTCCACAGCAGCGCGAAGAGCAGGATGAAGCCGTACGGGGCGAACATGTCGTACATCCGGCGGTACTGCGGGCCGAGCCACGGCTGGATCATGTTGCCGCCGTCCAGCCCGGGCACCGGCAGCAGGTTGAGCACGCTGGCGGTGAGCTGGAGGAACGCCAGCAGGCCCAGCCCGGCCCAGAACTCCGTCGGGCCGCCCATGCCGGGGCCGATCAGCAGCGCCGTCACCAGCAGCAGGGTGAACAGCACGTTGGTGGCCGGGCCGGCCAGGCTGACCAGGGTGTGCCGCAGCCGGCCGGGGATGGCGTGCCGGTCCACCCAGACCGCGCCGCCGGGCAGGCCGATGCCGCCGAGCAGCACCACGAACACCGGCAGCACGATCGACAGCAGCGGGTTGGTGTACTTGAGCGGATTGAGCGTCAGGTAGCCCCGGTGCGCGATGTCCCGGTCCCCGGACCGGTACGCGACCACCGCGTGGGCGTACTCGTGCAGGCAGAGCGAGACCAGCCAGCCCGAGACCACGAACAGGAAGACGTCGAACCGGACGTTGCCGAACCGCTGCCAGGTCAGCGCGCCGCTGGTCACGAAGAGCGCCACCAGCGCGAGGAAGACCGGGCTGGGCCGGAACGCCGCCCGGGGCACCCCGAGCACCAGCGGCTCGCCCGGGCGGTCGTAGCCCATCATTCGGCCGGGGGCAGCAGGCTCATCCGGTACTCCACCCGGTCGTCCTCGACGAGCGCGACGGAGGTGACGCCGGACGCCGCGAGTTCCCGCCAGGTCTGGCCGACCCACGACTCGGCGTCCGCCTGGCTACCGAACGACTCGCTCGGCCCGTTGACCGATTCGCCGTTCGTGCCCTCGTACCGCCAGCTCCACGCCATGCCGCGTCTCCCCTCGCCGCCGTCGTCCCCTGGGACGGGACCCCCGCAAGCGTAGTCGGCCGAACCGGGATCGGCCCTACCACCACGTGTCGGACGGGACACCCCGGTGGATCATGCCGCGAGTCGGGCGGCCGGTACGGTGACCCGGTGCTGACTCGAGGAGTGGTACTCAGCGACCGCTATCTGCTGAGCGAACGCATCGCGACCGGTGGCATGGGGGCCGTCTGGAAGTGCACCGACACGCTGCTGGGCCGCGAGGTCGCGGTGAAAGTGCTGCTGCCGTCGCTGGTCGCCGACCCGGAGTTCACCACCCGCTTCCACGCCGAGGCCCGGATGATGGCCGCGCTGCGGCACCCGGGCATCGTGCAGGTGCATGATTTCGGCTCGGCCACGCTTCCCGACGACAGCCAGGTCAGCTACCTGGTGATGGAGTACGTCGACGGCGAGCCGCTGGTGACCTGGATCCGGCGTGCCGGCCGGCTCGACCCGGCGTCCACCATGTCGGTGGTGACGCAGGCCGGGAGCGCGCTGCACGCCGCCCACCTCGCCGGGATCGTGCACCGGGACGTCAAGCCCGGCAACCTGATGGTCAAGCGGGACGGCACGGTGGTGCTGGTCGACTTCGGTATCGCCCGGGCCAACACCATGGCGGGGATCACCGCGGCGCACATGGTGCTCGGCACCGCCTCGTACATGTCGCCGGAGCAGGCCACCGGCCAGCGCGTCTCGCCGGCCACCGACGTCTACGCGCTCGGCGCGGTCGCGTACTTCTGCCTCGCCGGCCGGCCGCCCTTCGAGGGCGACAACCCGCTCCAGGTGGCGCTGCGGCACGCCCAGGACGAGCCGGCGCCGCTGCCGCCGGGCACGCCCCCGGCGGTGGTCGAGGTGGTCCGCCGGGCGCTGGCGAAGAGCCCCGGCGACCGGTACCCGAGCGCGGTCGCCATGGCCGAGGCCGCCCAGGACGCCCGGGACGCCACCCTGGCCAGCATCCCCGTCCCGCCCCGGCCGCCGTGGGCGGTGGCCGGCCCGTCGGTGCCCGGGCCGGCCGCGCTCCCGACGGCCGCGCCGCCGGCCGGCGAGGGCCCCTCCGGTACGCCGTCCGACGTCTCCTCCGCCACGGGGTCCCCGGCCGGCCCGACCAGCCAACCCGGCGGAGCCGAGCCGACCGGTCGGCCGCCCGCGGGCCCCGGTGCTCAGCCGCCCGCCGGGCCGGTGCCGGCCAGCTCCAGCGCTCCGCCATCCGCCGGCCGGCCGCCCGCCGGGCCCGGCGCTCCGGCACCCGCCGGACAGTCGCACGCGGCGCCCAGCCCGCGGCCATCCGCCGGCTCGACGCCCGCCGGGTTCAGCCCTCCGCCGCCCGCCGCATCGGCCGGTCCACCGCCGGGCGTTCCCGCCTGGTCGGTCGGCGGGGCGCACCCCGGCCAGCCCGGTCCGCACCCCGCCGGGTACGGCTCGGAGCAGGACCAGCGCCCCGGCTCCGACGTACCCCGGACGCTGGAGGAACCGACGAGCCGCCCGGGGCGGGGACGGGTTCTCGCCCTGGCCGGGGCGGCCGGCGTCGTCCTCGTGGCGCTCGCGGTGGCGGTGGCCGTGGCGGCACTGCGCCCCGACAACCAGCCGCCGGACCGCCCGACCGCGCTGACCGGGGAGTCCACCACCGCCGACCCGGAGCAGCCGGAGCAGACGCAGCCGCAGGCCACGGAGGGCGCGCCCGAGCCGACGTCGAGCGCTGCCGCCGGGCGGACCAGCCGGTCGCCGTCGGCCACCCCGAGCCGCCCGACACCGGGTGCCACCACCACGTCGGCCGGTGCGTCGGCCCCACCGCCACCGACCGCCGGTGCCACCGGCTCACCGAAGCCGGCGGGCACGACCAGCGCCCCGGAGAAGCCCAATCCCTACACGGCGGCGCAAGCGTGCGGCAGCGGCTACCAGGTGATCGACTCGAAGGCGTTGACCGCGAACGGCACCCGCAAGGGCCGGGTCTACCTGCTCTACAACTCGGCCAACGGGAACAACTGCGTGGTCACCCTGAAGGACACCGACGTCGGCCGGGCCACCTCCGTGTCGGCGTACCTGGAGGTGCAGGGGAAGGCCCGTCAGGCGGACAGCGGATCCTTCTCCTACTACGCCGGGCCGGTACGGGCCAGCGCCGCCGGCGTCTGCGTGAAGTGGGGCGGGTCGACCGGCGGGGCCAGCTACGGCAGCCCGTTCGAGCACTGCGGCTGACCCGCCGTCCCGTCCCGTCGCCCGAGGTACGGGGCGGGAGGCGGCGACCCGCCGGACGGCTCTAAGGTACGGGCATGTCCGTTGACGGGTGGAACAGCCTCCTGGTGCTCGGTGGTATCCGGTCCGGCAAGTCCGAGTTCGCGGAATCGCTGGTCGCCGACGCGCCCACGGTCCGGTACGTGGCCACCGCCGGGGAGGGGGATCCGGAGGACACCGAGTGGGCGACCCGCCTGGCGGCGCACCGCGCCCGCCGGCCGGGCAGTTGGACCACCGAGGAGACCGCGGCGGACCCGGGCCGGCTGACCGAGGTGATCGCGACGGCCGGGCCGAACGAGACGTTACTCGTCGACGACCTGGGCGGCTGGGTGAGCGTGCTGCTCGACCCGGCCCACCAGCCGGCCGACGACCGGGCCACCATCGCGGAACTGGCGGCGGCCGTACGGGCGAGCGCCGCCCGGCTGGTGCTGGTCAGCCCGGAGGTGGGGCTCACCCTGGTGCCGACCACGCCGCTGGGCCGGGCCTTCACCGACGCGCTGGGCGAGACCAACCGGGCGATCGCCGACGCCTGTGACGCGGCGGTGCTGGTCGTCGCCGGCCAGCCCGCCTGGCTCAAGCCGGCCGCCCCGCCCCGCCCCGTCGTGCCGGCGCAGGCCGGCCCCGGCCAGGCCGGTGTCCCGACGGGCCCGGCGACCGGGCAGCCAGCGGCCGTCCCCGGCCCGGCCGAGCAGGCGCTGCCCGAGGTGCTGGCCCCGGCCCCGCCGCCCGCGCCGGCCCCCGCGCCGGTGACGGAGGCCGCCGACTGGGCCGCCCCCACCATGGCGCTGCCGATGGTCGCCACCGGCCTGACGATCCAGCCCGGCATGGAACTGCCCATGCCCGACGACTACACCGGCCCGCAGGCGGTCGACCGGCTCGCCACCCTGGACATCCCCGGCGCCGGACTCGGCGCGCTGGAACGGGTGGTCGGCTTCGCCGCCGCCACCCAGGGCACCCCGACACCCGTGCCGTGGAGTTCGGTGCGGGTGCTGCTGCTGCACGGCGACCACGCCGGCGGGGCGTCGGCAGGTGCCGCGCCCGGCGAGTCGGCCCGCCGCGCCGAGCAGGCGCGCGCCGGCAAGGGGGCGCTCGCCCGGCTCGCGGCCGAGAGCGGGGCCGGCCTCCAGGTGGTCGAGGCACCCGCCTCCGCCGCCATGGAGGACGGGCCGGCGCTCACCGCCGACCAGGTCGAATCGGCCCTGCGGTACGGCTGGCGGCTCGCCGAGCAGGCCGCCGAGGCGGGCGTACACCTGCTGGTGCTGGCGGCCTGCGGGGCCGGCACCGAGGCGGCCGCCGCGGCGGTGCTGGCGGCGACGGCGGGTGCGGAACCACCGGCGGTGCTGGGCCGGGTGGTGACCGAGCGGGGCGAGTTCGACGACGTGGCCTGGATGGCCCGTTGCGCGGCGGTCCGGGACGCGCTGCACCGCACCCGACGCGCCGCGCGCGACGCCAGGGACGTCCTGGCCGAGCTGGGCGGCGGCGACATCGCGGTGGCCACCGGCGTGCTGCTCGGCGCGACCGCCCGGCGAGTCCCGGTGCTGCTGGACGGGCCGGTCGGCGTCGCCGCCGGCCTGGTCAGCCGCGACCTGGCCGGGCAGGCCCGGCACTGGTGCCTGCTGCCGGACCACGGCGGCCAGCCCGCGGTACGGCTCGCCGCCGACGTGCTCGGCCTGACCCCGCTGATGGACCTGCGGCTCGACCTCGGCGAAGGGGCGACCGCGCTGGCCACCCTGCCGATGCTGCGCTCGGTGCTGGCGCTCGCCGCCGGCCTGCCGGTGCACCCGTCGCTGCGCGCCGAGGACGACGACGATTTCGTCGAGCCCCAGCCGGCCGGCCCGGGGCCGGCCACCACGGAGCCGGAGCCCACCCCGCCGCCCTTCGAGCCGGAGCCGACGCCGGTCGAACCGGAGTTCGCCGAGCCGGAACCGGCCGGCCCGGGGCCGACCACGGTCGAGCCGGACGAGCCGGTCGCGGTGCCGGACTCCCCCGGCCGGCGTGCCGACTGAGGCGCGACTCGCCGACGGGGTCCGGCTGGCGGTCACCACCTTCACCACGTTCCCGGTACGCGCCGGCCGGGTGGACCGGGCGGCGGCGGGCACCGCGATGGCGCTCGCCCCGGCGGTCGGGGCGCTGCTCGGCGCGTTCCTCGCGGCGGTGCTGCTGCTGGCCGCCGCGCTCGCGCCCCCGCTCGTCGCGGCCGGGATCACCGTCGGTCTCGGCGCGCTGCTCACCCGGGGCCTGCACCTGGACGGGCTGGCCGACACCGTCGACGCGCTGGGCTCGTACCGGCGCGGCGCGGCGGCGCTGGAGATCATGAAGAAGCCGGACGTCGGCCCGTTCGGGGTGGTCGCGCTGGTGGTCGTACTCCTGCTCCAGGCCGTGGTGCTCGCCGAACTGGCCGGGCGGTCGTGGCCGGCGGCGCTCGCGGCGGTGGCCGCCGCCACGGCGGCCGGGCGGCTCGGCGTCGGCCTGGCCTGCCGGCGCGGGGTGCCGGCCGCCCGGACGGACGGGCTGGGCGCGCTGGTGGCCGGCACGGTGGGTCCGGTCGCGCTGGTCGTCGGCACGGCCGCCGTCGCGCTGCTGGCGGTGCCGGCGGTGCCGGGCCGCCCCTGGCAGGGGCCGGTCGCCGTGGTCGCCGCGCTCGCCGTCGCGGCAGGGCTCCTGCGGCACGTGGTACGCCGGCTCGGCGGCATCACCGGGGACGTGCTCGGCGCCACCGTGGAGATCGTCACCACGCTGGCCTACCTGGGACTGGTGCTGTCCGGCTGATCGTCACCCGTCCGGGCAGGTAGCGTTCGTGGACGACGGCACCGGTGCGGTCGAGGGGGGACGGCATGCTCATCACGGACGACTTCCTGCCCGTACCGGTCCCGGAGTCGCTGGACGCGACCTACCTGGTGCCGATCGCCGGGCTGCCGAGGGTCAGCCCGAAGACGGCGGTGGAGGCCCTGGCCGGGCGGCTCGCCGAGCCGGTGTACGGGCTGGCGAAGCAGATGCTGGCCAGTCCGCTGATGAGCGTAGACACCCGACAGATCAGCGAGTTCCCCGAGCTGCCGCCGGACCTGCTCACCGCGTTCGGCGCCACCGAGGCCCAGCTGGCCCGGCTGGCCGCCGCGACGCACCTGGTGGTGGTGCAGGCGGAGTACCGGCCCGGTTGGCCGCCGGCCCACGAGTGGGCGGCCCGGGCGGTGGCCGCGGCGATCGCCGAGACGGTCGACGGGGACGTGGTGGACGTCTTCGGCCTCCAGTTCCTGGACCCGGCGACCGCGCTGCGCTCGCTCCCCGACGCCGACGGCCGGATCCGGCTGGTCGACTGGGTGCTGGTGCCCTACTCGTCGGACGCCGACGGGCTCTGGTTCACCACCAAGGGGCTGCGCCGCTTCGGGCTGTTGGAACTCCAGGCCCAGGGGGTGCCGGACCACCTCACGCGGGCGTGGGGCGCGGTGATGACCGGTGCCGCCCGCCGGCTGCTGCGGGACTGGACCGAGGGCCTGGCCGGCGAGGAGGTACCGGCGTTCGTGCAGCTCCCGGTGCTGGCCACGGTGACCGGGCACGACATCGCGGTGGCGTACGGGAATCCGGAGCAGCACGGCGCGACGGCACCGGTGCTGCTGCGGCTGGAGCTGGACCCGGCGACCGACCCAGACGCCGACTCGTTCCTCACCCTCAGCCCGCCGCCGGGGCATCCCGGCCCGGCCGGCCGCTACTTCGCCGCGGCCTGCGCCACCCTGTTCAACGGCATCCAGCCGGACGTGCGGTACACCCGGCCGGGCGATGCGATGAGCAAGGCGATCGCGGCGGCCCGGGCCGGGCTGGGCGACATCCGGGCCCGTTTCCTCGCCGGCGGGCTGCCCACCGAGTCGCAGCTGGTGGTCAAGTACGGCCTGCCCGGCGACGACGGCCCCGAGTACGTCTGGGCCGGGGTGACCTCGTGGGAGATCCCGGAACGGATCGTCGGCGCCAGCGCCAGCGACGCCGCCACCGACCCCACGGTGCGGATCGGCGCCCCGGTGGTGGTGGTGGCGACGGACGTCGTCGACTGGGCCCTGCTGGACAGCACGGGCGTCATCGAGGGCGGCTGGACCCAGGCCGTCCTGGACGCCGGCGAATCCCCCACCGCCGACTGACCCGACCGTCCCCGTCGGTCAGCGGACGGAGGGCTGGACGAAGGGCGGGCGGGTCAGGCGCAGCGGGGCGCGGCGACCGCGGATGTCGACCTCGACGGTCTCGCCGTCGGCGAGCTCACGGTCGGTGTCGATCAGCGCGAGGGCGATGCCCTGCTTCTTCGTCGGGCTGAACGTGCCGCTGGTGACGGTGCCGATCCGGGCGTCACCGGCGTACACCGCCATGCCGGGGCGCGGGATCGCCCGCTCGACCGCCTCCAGGCCGCGCAGCGTACGCCGAGGGCCGGCGGCCTTCTCCGCGAGCAGCACGTCCCGGCCCCAGAAGGCCGGCTTGCCCCAGCCCACCGCCCAGCCGGAGCGGGCCTGCACCGGGGTGATCTCGGGCGAGAGGTCCTGCCCGTGCAGCGGGTACCCCATCTCGGTGCGCAGCGTGTCCCGTGCGGCCAGCCCGCAGGCCCGCAGCTCGTACGCGGCCCCGGCGGCGAACAGCGCGTCCCAGACGGCGACCGCGTGCTCGGCCCGTACGACCAGCTCGTAGCCCAGCTCGCCGGTGTAGCCGGTGCGGCACACGGTCAACTCGACGCCGTCCAGCGTCGCCGCCGAGAAGCTCATGTAGTGGTGGTCGGTGGGCAGGCCCAGCGCGCCGAGCAGCTCCGCCGAACGCGGCCCCTGCACGGCGAGGACGGCGTACTCCTCGTGCTCGTCGGTGACGACCACCCCGGCCGGCGCGGCGACGCGCAACCGGCGGACCACCTCGGCGGTGTTGGCCGCGTTCGGGATCAGGAAGACGTGGTCGTCGGCGTACAGGTAGGCGATGATGTCGTCCACCACACCTCCGGTCGCGTCGTCGCAGCAGAGCGTGTACTGCGCCTTGCCGGGGCCGATCCGGCCGAGGTCGTTGGTGAGGCAGGCGTTGACGAAGTCGGCGGCGCCCGGCCCGGTTACCCGGGCCTTGCCGAGGTGCGAGACGTCGAAGACGCCCACCCCGGTACGCACGGCCGTGTGCTCCTTGAGCACGCCGCCACCGGCGTACTCCAACGGCATCTCCCAACCCCCGAAGGGGGCGAACTTGGCGCCGAGCGCGGTGTGCCGGTCGTGCAGCGGGGAACGGCGCAGCCGGGTCGCGGCGGCGGCGGAGGTCACCTCGGTCATGGGTGGCAACTTACCGCCAGCTGACAGGCTGGTTAGCATCGGCGGGACCCCGCCGGAACCCATCGGCGGGACAGCCACGCCTCCGGCGGGTAGGTTGCCGCCGGAGACCTTCATCGCCGGCACGCGACGACGCGGCCGGCCCGGCCCGCCCGGAGTAGCTTCAGTGACATCGCCCCGTACCACCCTCAGCCTGGTCGACACCGACCCCGCCGAACTCGCCGTCGACGCGATCGTGATCGGCGTGCACAGCCAGACCGCGGAGCAGGAGTCCGGCGTACCCGCCGGCGCCCTGCTGCTGGCCAGCGGCGCGGAGAGCATCGCCGCCGCGTTCGACGGCAAGCTGACCGAGACCTTGGCGCTGCTCGGCGCGACCGGCGGTGCCGGCGAGGTGATCAAGCTGGCCACGCTGGGCACGGTCACCGCCCCGGTCGTCGTCGCCGTCGGGCTCGGCGCGGAGCCGTCCGGCGCCGCCCCGGCCCCGGAGACCCTGCGCCGGGCCGCCGGCGCCGCGGTACGCGCCCTGGCCGGCGCGCCGCGCGTCGCGCTCGCCCTGCCACTGCCCGACGACGCGGACGCCCCGGCCGCGCTGCGCGCGGTCGCGGAGGGCGCGTTGCTCGGCGGCTACCGGTTCGCGGGCTACAAGACCAAGCCGCAGCCGACCCGGCGCGAGCCGGTGGCCGAGGTGCTGGTCGCCGTGCCGGACGCCGGCGACGCGACCGCCCAGGCGGAGATCGCCCGGGCCCAGGCGGTGGCCGGCGCGGTGCGGACCAGCCGTGACTGGGTCAACACCGCCCCGAACGAGCTGCGCCCGCCGGCGTTCGCCGAGGCCGTGGCCGCCGCCGCCCGTGAGGCCGGGCTCGGCGTCGAGGTGCTGGACGAGGCGGCGCTGAAGGCCGGCGGGTACGGCGGCATCCTCGCCGTCGGGCAGGGCTCGGAGGCCCCGCCGCGGCTGGTCAAGCTCACCTACACGCCCGAGGGCGGCGGCACCGGCAAGCGGGTGGCGCTGGTCGGCAAGGGCATCACCTTCGACACCGGCGGCATCTCGATCAAGCCGGCCCAGGGCATGTGGGAGATGAAGTCCGACATGGCCGGCGCGGCGGCGGTCGGCGCGGCCATGTTGGCGGTCGCGGCGCTCAAGCCGTCCGTGGCGGTCACCGGCTACCTGCCGATGGCGGAGAACATGCCGTCGGGCACCAGCTACCGGCCGGGCGACGTGATCACCATGTACAACGGCAAGCGGGTGGAGGTGCTCAACACCGACGCCGAGGGCCGGATGATCCTCGCCGACGGCATCGCCCGGGCCTGCGAGGACGGCGCCGACTACCTGTTCGAGACCTCCACCCTGACCGGTGGCCAGGTGATCGCGCTGGGCAAGAAGATCGCCGGCGTGATGGGCACCCCGGAGCTGTGCGAGCGGGTGAAGGTGGCCGGCGAGGCGACCGGCGAGCCGGCCTGGCCGATGCCGCTGCCGGACGACGTACGCAAGGGGATGGACTCCGACGTCGCGGACATCTCGCAGGTCAACGCGGGCATGGACCGGGCCGGTCACATGCTGCAGGGCGGCGTCTTCCTGCGGGAGTTCGTCACCGATGACGTGGCCTGGGCGCACATCGACATCGCCGGCCCCGGCTACCACTCGGGTGAGCCGACCGGCTACTGGACCAAGGGCGGCACCGGCGTCCCGGTCCGTACGCTGCTCCACCTGGTCGACGACATCGCCGCCAACGGCTGACGTCTGGATCCACTCAACTTCGGGGAGGTTGCTGCCTCGGCACGCCGGGAGACAGCAGCCTCCCCGAAGTTGCTCAGAAGAGTTCGGGGCGGCGCTTGCGGCGTTCGTTGTAGTCGCGCATCCGCTGCGGATAGCCCATCAGGCCCACGTCGTAGATGGGAATGGCGATCTGGTGCGCGAAGCGGCGGGCCGCCGCTGGACTGCCGACCCGCCGCCGGGTCCACTCCCCGTCGTGGGCGATCAGGATGACGGTGGTCTCGGTGACCGTGGTCCGGGGCTCCAGATACGCCTCGACCCCACGCCGGGTTCGGACAAAATTCTCAAGATGCTCCAGATCGGCGCGTTCGGCACCCCGGTCGCGGCCCACCGCGTCCGTGCGCTTGCGTCGTCGGAACAGCCCCACCGCACCCAACTCCTCCCCCGTACGTCATCGAAGACGGTGCCAAGCGTACGTGGCGACGACGTGTCGTTGGGCACCTCACTACGCGCTCCGTCCCCGGTGGTGACAAGATGACCGAGGTGGGGTGTGCCTGTTACTCCCCCGTAACCCCCGATGCAGTGACGCGACCTGGGAGTTGGAACGTGAGCGAGCCGAACGACGCAACCTTCGACATCGTGATCCTCGGAGGTGGTAGCGGCGGCTACGCGACCGCGCTGCGCGCTGCCCAGCTGAACCTCTCCGTCGCCCTGATCGAGAAGGGCAAGCTCGGGGGCACCTGCCTGCACAACGGCTGCATCCCGACCAAGGCCCTGCTGCACGCCGCCGAGATCGCCGACCAGACCCGCGAGTCGGAGCAGTTCGGCGTCAAGGCCGAGCTGGTCGGCATCGACATGGCGTCGGTCAACGCGTACAAGGACGGCGTGATCGCCCGGCTCTACAAGGGCCTCCAGGGTCTGGTGGGCGGCGCGAAGAACATCACCTTCGTGGCGGGCGCCGGCAAGCTGGTCGCGCCGAACACCGTCGAGGTCGACGGCAAGCGCTACACCGGCCGCAACGTCGTGCTGGCCTCCGGCTCGTACGCGAAGAGCCTGCCCGGCCTGGAGGTCGACGGCGAGCGGATCATCACCAGCGACCACGCCCTGGTCATGGACCGGGTCCCGGCGTCGGCGATCGTGCTCGGCGGCGGCGTGATCGGCGTCGAGTTCGCCAGCGTCTGGAAGTCCTTCGGGGTCGACGTGACCATCGTCGAGGCGCTGCCCCGCCTGGTCGCCGCCGAGGACGAGGAGTCGTCGAAGGCGCTGGAGCGGGCCTTCCGCAAGCGCAAGATCAACTTCAAGGTCGGCAAGCCGTTCGAGAAGGTCGAGAAGACCGCGAACGGCGTCAAGCTGACCATCCAGGGCGGCGAGACCGTCGAGGCCGAGCTGCTGCTGGTCGCCGTCGGTCGCGGCCCGAACACCGCCAACCTCGGGTACGAGCAGCAGGGCGTCAAGATGGACCGCGGCTACGTGCTGACCGACGAGCGGCTGCGCACCAGCGTCCCGAACGTCTACGCGGTCGGCGACATCGTGCCCGGCCTCCAGCTCGCCCACCGCGGCTTCCAGCAGGGCATCTTCGTCGCCGAGGAGATCGCCGGCCAGAACCCGGCCGTGATCGACGAGGCCGGCATCCCGCGGGTCACCTACTGCGACCCCGAGCTGGCGTCGGTCGGCATGACCGAGGCGAAGGCCAAGGAGCAGTACGGCGCTGACAAGATCAAGACCTACAACTACAACCTGGGTGGCAACGGCAAGAGCCAGATTCTCAAGACCGCCGGCCATGTGAAGCTCGTCCGGGTCGAGGACGGCCCGGTGGTCGGCGTGCACATGGTCGGCGCCCGGGTCGGCGAGCTGATCGGCGAGGCGCAGCTCATCTACAACTGGGAGGCGTACCCGGCCGAGGTGGCGCAGCTCGTGCACGCCCACCCGACGCAGAACGAGGCCCTGGGTGAGGCGCACCTGGCCCTCGCGGGCAAGCCGCTGCACGCGCACGCCTGACCACGACAACCGCGGCGTCCGGCGACGGGCGATGATCCCACCAGGGAAATGAAGGAGTCTGGAGAACATGCCGGTATCGGTCACCATGCCCCGGCTCGGCGAGAGCGTCACCGAGGGCACCGTCACGCGCTGGCTCAAGCAGGAGGGCGACACCGTCGAGGTCGACGAGCCGCTGCTTGAGGTGTCCACCGACAAGGTGGACACCGAGATCCCGTCGCCCGCGGCGGGCGTGCTGAGCCGGATCGTGGTCGGCGAGGACGAGACCGCCGAGGTCGGCAGCGAACTGGCGGTCATCGCCGGCGAGGGCGAGGCGGCCGGCGCGGCCGCTCCGCAGCAGGCGGCCCCGGCGGAGCAGGCCGCGGAGGCCGCCGCCGCGCCGCAGGCCGAGGCGGAGCAGCCGGCCGTGCAGGCTGCCCCGGCCCCGGCGCCGTCGGGCGCGGGCACCCCGGTCAAGATGCCGGCCCTGGGCGAGAGCGTCACCGAGGGTACGGTGACCCGCTGGCTCAAGCAGGTCGGCGACAGCGTCGAGGTGGACGAGCCGCTGCTGGAGGTCTCCACCGACAAGGTCGACACGGAGATCCCCTCGCCGGTCGCCGGCACGCTCCTGGAGATCAAGGTCGCCGAGGACGAGACCGCCGAGGTCGGCGCGGATCTGGCGATCGTCGGTGCGGCCGGTGCCGCCCCGGCTCCGGCTCCCGCTCCGGCTCCCACTCCGGCCGCAGCCCCCGCCCCGGCCCCCGCGCCGGCGCCGAAGGTCGAAGAGCCGACCCCGGGCGTGTCGTACAACGAGCCGGCGGCCGAGGCGGAGACCGCCGCCCAGCCGACGAAGGTCGAGCGGGCCGCGCAGCCGGCCGCGCCGGCCCCCACCCCGCAGCGCCCGACCGCACCGGTGCAGGGTGGCGGCGAAGAGGCCGCCGGCTACGTGACCCCGCTGGTCCGCAAGCTGGCCGCCGAGCACGGGGTGAGCCTGTCCACGGTCAACGGCACCGGCGTCGGCGGGCGGATCCGCAGGCAGGACGTGCTGGAGGCCGCCGAGAAGGCAAAGGCCGCCAAGGCCGCGCCGGCCGCCCAGCCGGCTCCCGCCGCGGCGGCCCCGGCCAAGCCGGCCGCGAAGCCGCAGCCGAGCGCGAAGCGGGGCACCACCGAGAAGCTGCCTCGGATCCGCGCGGCCATCGCCAAGCGGATGCAGGAGTCGCTGCACGAGATGGCGCAGCTCACCACGGTGATCGAGGTGGACGTCACCAGGGTCGCCAAGCTGCGGGCGCAGGCGAAGGACTCGTTCCAGCAGCGGCACGGCGTGAAGCTGTCCTTCCTGCCGTTCTTCGCCCTCGCCGCGGTCGAGGCCCTCCAGACGTACCCGATCGTCAACGCCCGGATGGACCTGGCCGGCGGGACGATCACCTACCCGGACGCGGAGCACCTCGGCATCGCCGTGGACACCGAGCGCGGGCTGTTGGTGCCGGTCATCCACAACGCCGGCGACCTCAACCTGGGCGGGATCGCCAAGCGCATCGCCGACCTGGCCGAGCGGACCCGGACCAACAAGATCAGCCCGGACGAGATCGCCGGGGCGACCTTCACGCTGACCAACACCGGCAGCCGGGGCGCCCTCTTCGACACCCCGATCGTGCCGTCGCCGCAGTCGGCGATGCTCGGCACGGGTGCCGTGGTGAAGCGTCCGGTCGTGGTCAACGACCCGGAGCTGGGCGAGGTCGTCGCGATCCGCTCGATGGTCTACCTGGCCCTGTCGTACGACCACCGGCTGATCGACGGCGCGGACGCGGCCCGCTTCCTCGTCGCGGTCAAGGAGCGGCTGGAGGCCGGCAACTTCGAGGCCGAGCTGGGGCTCTGACACCCTGACGCGAAAAGGGGCGCGCGGTTCACACCGCGCGCCCCTTTGTCGTGTCCGGCCCTGTCGTGGCCGGCCGTTGGCCGGGTCCGGCCCGGGTCAGCCGCGCAGGTGCGCCTCCGAGACCGCCCAGAGCCGCTCGGCGGCCTCGGGGTCGCGGGCGTACGCGGCGTAGCCGGTGCGGGTGCCCGGCTGGTTGGGCCCCGCCTCCTGGCAGTCCTCGAAGTACCGGCCGCCGACCCCGTCGAGCAGCGGCGAGGCGGCGACCAGCACCGAGGTGGCCGCGCCCTGCTCGGGGGTCTTCCAGGCGGCCGCGCCACCGCCGCTCTGCGCCCGCATCCGGTCCAGTTCCTCGTCGCTGACGTAGCGCTGGAGGTTGGTCCGGATCCCGCCCGGCATCAGCGCGTTGGTGAGGATGCCGTCGTCGGCCCAGCGCCGGGTGGCGTCCACCGCGAAGAGCACGTTGGCGGTCTTGGACTGGCCGTACGCCGGCCACGGTTCGTACGGCCGCTCGCGGAAGTGGATGTCCTCGAAGACCACCGGCGAACGCAGGTGCGCCGCCGAGCTGACCGAGACGATCCGGGCGCCCCCGGCGGCGGCGAGGGCCGGGCGCAGCCCGGTGGCCAGGGCGAAGTGCCCGAGGTGGTTGGTGGCGAACTGCATCTCCCAGCCCGGCCCGGTACGCAGCTCGGGCGAGGCCATGAGGCCGGCGTTGTTGACCAGGATGTGCAGCGGCCCGTCCCAGGTGCGCACGAACGCGGCCACCGCGCCCAGGTCGGCGAGGTCCAGCGGGGCGACCAGGACGCGGTCGTTGCCGGTGCTGCCGCTGATCTCGGCGGCGACCCGGTGGCCGGCGTCGAGGTCGCGGACGGCGAGCGTGACGTCCGCTCCGGCGGCGGCGAGGGCGCGGGCGGTCTCCACGCCGATCCCGGAGGCGCCGCCGGTGACGACGGCCCGCCGACCGGTCAGGTCGAGGTCGCGGACCACCTCCAGGGCGGTGGTCGCACGGGAGAAGGGGGTACGGACGGGTGCGCTGGTGGTCATGATCCATCCTTGTCGGCGTCGGCGCGGACCGGTCGTCCGGCCGGTACGATGAGAAGCGGAGGATCCTCCGTTACGGCCAGCCTAACCGGAGGAGCCTCCGGTTGCCAACCGACCGCGCCCACCGGCCGGTCACCCGAGGAGGAGACGTGCCCGACCGACCGCTGCGCGCCGACGCGCTGCGCAACCGGCAGCGGCTGCTGGACGCCGCGGTGCACGCGTTCTCCACCGCCGGCGCGGATGTGACACTCGACCGGATCGCCAAGGAGGCCGGGGTCGGCATCGGCACCCTCTACCGCCACTTCCCCACCCGGGAGGCGCTGATCGAGGCGGCGTACCGCAACGAGCTGGCCAAGCTCTGCGACGCGGTGCCGGAGCTGCTCGCGACGCTCCCGGCCGACCAGGCGTTCCGTGCCTGGATGGACCGCTTCGTCGACTACCTCTCCACCAAGCGCGGCATGGCCGACGCGCTGCGGCTGGCCATCGCCTCCGGCGCCAACCCGTACGCGCACAGCCGGGACCGGCTGCTGGCCGCGCTGGGCGACCTGCTGGCGGCCGGCGCCGCCGCCGGCGCCGTACGCTCCGACGTGGCACCCGCCGACGTGCTGGCCGGGCTGAGCGGCGTCTGTCTGGTCGCCGGCGAGCCGGACCAGCGGGAGCAGGCGGGCCGCCTGCTCGACCTGCTGATGGACGGCCTGCGCCACCGTCCGGGCTGACCGGAATCCGACCCGCCACCGACCGCCCGCTGAAAGACTCGTCCGGTGAGCGGCTTCGGGTGGCGGGGACGCCTCGGGCCGGCGGTGCCGATGGCCCCCGCGGCCCGGGTGGACCGGTTCGAGATCTTCTTCGACCTGGTCTTCGTCTTCTCGTTCTTCATCATCACCCGGGCCACCGCACGGGACTTCAGCGGCGGGGCGCTGCTGCACGCACTGCTGGTCCTCGCCGTGCTCTGGTGGTCGTGGGTGGTGCACAGCGTGGTCGCCGCCCGGATCCGGCTCGGCGAGGGCTTCGTGCCGGTGCTGATGACCGTCGGCATGGCGGCGCTGTTCACCTTCGCCCTGTCGCTGCCCCAGGCGTTCCAGGACGTGCGGGGTGCCGCCGGGCCGATCGTGGCGGCGATCAGCTACATCGTGGTCCGCCTGGTGCACGTACAGCTCTACCTGCACGCGGTGCGGGACAGCCCGAAGGAGCGCCGGCAGTTCAGGCGGTTCCTCCCGGAGATGGCGGGCAGCACCCTGCTGCTGCTCGCCGCCGCGCTGATCCCCCCGGCGATGCACGACTCCGACGCGGCGCCACTCGTCCGGGACGGGCTGTGGGCCCTGGTCGTGCTGCTCCAGTACACCACCGGCCAGCTCACCGGCACCTGGACCGGGGAACTCGCCTCGGCCGAACACTGGACCGAGCGGTACGACCTGATCCTGATCATCGCGCTGGGCGAGTCGGTCATCTCGGTCGGTGTCGGGAGCAACCTGATCGGGCAGCCGCCCAGCCCGGCGGCCGTGGCGGCGGCGGTGCTCGGCATCTTCTTCACCGCCGCGCTCTGGTGGGCGCACTACGACATGATCGGACCGTCCGCCCGGATCGCCCTGCACGCGGCGCAGGACGGCCCCCGGATCACCATGGCCCGCGACGCGTACGCGTACTGCTACCTGCCGATGATCGCCGGCATCATCCTCTTCGCGCTCGGCGCCGAGGACATCGTCGGCGGGATCACCAACCCGCAGGTCCCCAACTGGAAACCGGCGACCGGTCCCGCCGTGCCGCTGCTCTTCGGCGGGGTGATCCTCTACCTCTGCGGCAACATGCTGTTCCAACTGCGGACCCTGCGCACGCTGAGCTGGACCCGGGTGAGCGCGGTGGGGCTGCTCGCGGTCTGCATCCCGCTGGCCGAGCGGCTGCCGGCGCTGGGGGCCCTCGCGCTGCTGACCGCGATCTGCGTGGGCATGGTGGCCGCCGAGGTGGTGATCTTCGAGGAGGGCCGGACCGCGCTGCACAGGCTGATCCTTGCGGAGCGGGCCAGCCACGAGGCGCACGAGGCCGCCTACCGGGCCCGCTGGCACGAGCCGACCGACCCGGACGAGGGCGAGTGACGCGAGGCGGCGTACGGCGGCGGGATCCCGTAGGGTGCGGCGTAGCGTCGCGGTGCACCCGGCTCGATGGCCGCCGTGGGCATGGAGGCGCGGGACGGCAGGGGACATGTGCACCCATCCCAGTCACCGGCCGGGCGGCTGACCGCCCTCGGCACCCAGTTGATCGAGATCCACCACTGGCTCCGCGAGGAGCTGGCCCGGCTCCGCGCGAGCCTCGACTCCCCCGACGGCGCCGGCCCCGGCCTGTCCCGCGAGCTGCGGGCGCACTGCCTCGGCTTCTGCGCGGCGCTGGACCGGCACCACACCAGCGAGGACGGCGGCGCGTTCCGCGTCCTCGCCGAGCAGGTGCCCGAGCTGCGACCCGTGCTCGCCACCCTGAGCGAGGACCACCGGGCGGTCGCCGCGATCCTGACCCGGGTCGAGGAGCTGGTCACCGGTCAGGCCGCCGGCCCGACCGTCCGGGCCGAGTTGGACGGCCTCGCCGCGCTGCTGGAGTCGCACTTCAGTTACGAGGAGAGGAAGCTGGTCGCCGCGCTGGACGCGGTGTCCGGCGGCACGGCCGAGGAGTTGCTCGGCCTCGATGTCCCCGACGGGGACCCGACAGTCGAGGAGAGAACGTGACCACGGGGACGATCAACGCGGCGGCGGCGGGCACCTGGCGGCTCGGCGATCGCACGGTGAACCGGATCGGCTTCGGCGCGATGCGGCTGACCGGCAACGCCGACGGCGGCCCGAGCGACCGGGAGCGCGTCCTCGGCGTGCTGCGTCGGGCGGTCGAGCTGGGCGTCAACCACATCGACACCGCCGCGTTCTACTTCTCGACGCTGCGCTCCGCGAACGAGCTGATCAATCGGGCGCTGTCGCCGTACCCGGAGGATCTGGTCATCGTCACCAAGGTCGGGCCGGGCCGGGACCCGTCCGGCGAGTGGCTGCCGATGGCCCGGCCGGACCAGCTCCGCGGCCAGGTCGAGGAGAACCTGCGCCAGCTCGGCCGGGACCACCTCGACGTGGTCAACCTCCGGGTGTACGGCCCGGAGCCGCTGGCCGAGCACTTCGGCGCGCTCGCCGAGCTGCGCGACGCCGGGCTGATCCGGCACCTGGGCGTCTCCGCCGTGACCGCCGAGCAGGTCGCCGAGGCGCGCACCATCGCCCCGGTGGTCTGCGTGCAGAACTCGTACGGCCTCGGCTACCGGCAGCGCAACGACGCGCTGATCCGGGACTGCGCCGCGCACGGGACGGCCTTCGTGCCGTTCTTCTCGCTGGCCACCAGCGGACGGGAGGCCGGCGCGACCGCCGTCGAGCACGACGAGGTACGCGCGGTCGCCGGCGAGCACGGCGTGACCCCGGCCCAGGTGCGGCTGGCCTGGACGCTGCACCAGGGGCCGAACGTGCTGGCCATCCCCGGCACCGGCAATCCCGACCACCTCACCCAGAACATCGCCGCCGGCGCCCTGCGCCTCACCGACGCCGACCTGACCCGCCTCGACCCGGTGCACCAGGGCACCTGACGCGCCCCGCGCCCGCGCCCCGCGCCAAGATCCGCGCAACTTCGGGGATGTTGCTGCCTCCGGGCGCCGGCAGACAGCAGCATCCCCGAAGTTGCCTCCCGAACGAGGGTTGGCGCGGGGGATTCGCCCGTTGGCAGAATCGGCGGGCGCGGGGTGGCCGGGGCGAGGGCGGGCGCACATGCTGGGGCGATGCCGATCTTCTCCGTACAGGCCCGGCCCACCGACGCGGCGAGCTGGCTCGACCTGGCCCGCCGGGTCGAGGCCGCCGGCTTCGACGCGCTGACAGCCGCCGACCACCCGGGCCACGGCGCGTCGCCGTTCGTGGCCCTGGCCGCCGCGGCGGCGGTGACCTCGACGCTCGGCCTCGGCTCGTACGTCTCCAACGCCGGCGTCCGGGAGCCGATCCTGCTCGCCACCGACGTGGCCACCCTCGACGTGATCTCCGGTGGGCGGGCCCGGCTGGGCGTCGGCGCCGGCCACACCCCGGCCGAGTGGCGGGCCGTCGGCCGCGAGCGCCCCGACGTCGCCGGGCGGGTACGCCGTTGCATCGCCGTCGCCGAAGCGGTCCGCGACCTGCTGGCGGGCGAGGAGGTCACCGTGGACAGCCCGGATCTGGTCGCCCACGCCGCGCGCCTCACCGAGCTGCGGCCGGTCCAGGCCCACGTCCCGCTCACCATGGGTACGGCCAACTCGACCCTGCTGCGCTGGGCCGGCGCGCACGCCGACGTGGTCGGGTTGACCGGCTTCGGGCGTACCCGCGCCGACGGCCACACGCACGAGGTGCGGTGGCGGGCCGACCAGATCGAGGCGCAGCTCGCCCAGGTGGCCGCCGGGGCCGCCGGCCGCGCCGAGCCGCCCGCCCTGGAGGCGCTGGTCCAGCAGGTCACCGTGACCGACGACGCCGAGGCCGCCGCCGCTTGGTTCGCCGACCGCACCGGAATCACCGCCGCCGAGGTGCTCGCCACGCCGTTCGTGCTGATCGGCACGGTCGAGGAGATCGTCACGGCGGTCGCGGACCATCAGCGCCGCTGGGGGATCACCCGCTTCGTGGTACGCGCCGACGCCGTCGACGCGATCGCCCCGCTCCTGCGACCTTGACCGACTCCGGTTCGCCGATGTGGGGGTGTCCCGCCCGCCCGGACACCCCCACATCGGCGTACTGGTGTCGCCACTTGACTTCGAGAGCACTCGAAGTCGAACACTGAACGCCATGACGATGACACGGACCCTCGGCCGCAGCGGCATCGAGGTCAGCGCGATCGGCATGGGGTGCTGGGCGATCGGCGGCCCACTCTGGGGCGACGGCGGGCAGCCGTTCGGTTGGGGCGAGGTCGACGACGACGAGTCGATCCGCACCATCCACCAGGCGCTCGACCTGGGCGTCACCCTCTTCGACACGGCCAGCAACTACGGCGCCGGCCACAGCGAGCGGATCCTCGGCCGTGCCCTCGCCGGCCGTCGCGACGGCGCGGTGATCGCCACCAAGTTCGGCAACCGCTCCGACGAGGCCAGCCGGCGATGGATCGGCACCGACGCCAGCCCGGCGTACGCGGTGACCAGCTTGGACGAGTCGCTGCGCCGGCTCGGTACCGACCACGTCGACCTCTACCAGTTGCACATCAACGACCTGCCGGCGTCCGCCGCGCTCGATCTCGTGGACACCCTGGAGGGCCTGGTCACCCAGGGCAAGATCCGGGCGTACGGCTGGAGCACCGACAACCCGTCGTCGGCCCGGGCCCTCGCGGAGGCGGGACCGCACTGCGCCGCCGTGCAGCACGACGAGTCGGTGCTCAACGACAACCCCGACGTGCTGGCGGTCTGTGACGCGCTCGACCTGGCCAGCCTCAACCGGGGCCCGCTCGCGATGGGCCTGCTCACCGGGTCGACCCGGGCCGTCGGCAAGGACGACGTACGCGGGGTGGCCCCGGAGTGGCTGGTGTGGTTCACCGACGGCCGTCCGACCCCGGAGTGGTCCGCACGGGTCACCGAGATCCGGGCGGCGCTGACCGCCGACGGGCGTACCCTCGCCCAGGGCGCGCTGGGCTGGCTGCTGGCCCGCAGCCCCCGGACGGTGCCCATCCCCGGCTGCCGGACGGTGGCACAGGCGGCGGAGAACTTCGCGACGCTCTCGCTGGGCCCGCTGCCCGCCGAGGCGTTCGCCGAGGTGGAACGACTCCTGGCCGACCTGCGCCCGGCCGGCGTGGCGCGCTGACCCGGTCACCGTGCCGGCGAGTGACTCATACCGCTCAACGCCTCCGGCGCCACGTCCGTATCCGAAGATATGAGCATGCGGATCCTCATGGCCGGCGTGTCCGGCTTCCTCGGCACCCGGCTGGTCGACCGGCTCACCGCGGACGGGCACCAGGTCACCCGCCTGGTCCGCCGCGCGCCGCGTACCCCCGACGAGCGGCAGTGGAACCCGTCGGCCGCGCAGCTCGACCCGGCGGTGGTCGCCGACGCCGACGCGGTGGTCAACCTGGCCGGCGCCGGGGTCGGCGACAAGCGCTGGAACGACGAGTACCGGCGGGTGATCCGGTCCAGCCGGGTGGACACCAGCACCACCCTGGCGATCACCATCGCCGGCATGTCCGCCGCCGACCGGCCCACGGTGCTGCTCAACGCCTCGGCGGTCGGCTGGTACGGCAACACCGGCGACCGGGTGGTGGAGGAGGACTCCCCGGCGGGCGAGGGCTTCCTGGCCGACGTCTGCCGCGTCTGGGAGGCCGCGACGCGTCCGGCCGAGGACGCCGACGTACGGGTGGTGCGGCTGCGTACCGGGCTGCCGCTGCACCGCGACGGCGGCCTCCTCAAGCCGCAACTGCTGCCGTTCCGGCTGGGCATCGCCGGGCGGCTGGGCAGCGGCCGGCAGTGGCTGCCCTGGATCTCGATGCGCGACTGGCTGGACGCGGTGGCGCTGCTGCTGGCCCGCGACGACCTCGCCGGCCCGGTCAACGTGGTGGGTCCGAACCCGGTCACCAACGCCGAGTTCACCAGGGAGCTGGCCCGTGAGCTGCACCGGCCGGCGATCATCCCGATCCCCGCGGTGGCCCTGAAGATCGCCCTCGGCGGTTTCGCCCACGAGGCGCTGACCAGCACCCGGGTCCTCCCCGGCGTGCTCACGAAGGCGGGCTTCACCTGGACCCACCCCCACCTTCCCACGGCCCTGCACGCCGCCCTCACCGAGTGACCCGGCGAGGGCGGCGGCGGGGCGGTCAGCAGCCGATGACCCAGTAGTTGGGGGCGGTCTGCCTGAGGGCGGTGGTGTAGTAGGTGTTGTAGAGGCCCATTTTCTCGTTGCTGCCCAGCGCGTAGGCGTAGCCGAGGGACTGGTAGGCCCGGCCGGCGGCCACGTGCGCGTAGTTGCTGGCGGTGACGCAGACCGGCGGGGTCGTCGGGGACGGCGACGGGGAGCCGGTCGGGCTCGGCGAGACGGTCGGGGACGCCGTCGGGGTCGGGCTGGGCGTGGAGCCGCCGTCGAGGCCGAAGAAGAGCGCGTCCCGGTACGTCGAGCAGATGGTGTCCAGGAAGTACGCCGCCGCGGTCCCGCACTGGTCGACGGCCGAGCCCGGGTCGACCGGCGTGCCGTGGCCCATCCCGGAGACCCGGTAGACCCGGACCGCGTCGTTGCCGTACGTCTCCAGGCTGGTGCCGGCGGGCAGCGAGGCGGTGCTGGTCGGGGTCTGCGAGACACCGAGCACGTTGGTCCACTGGTCCCGGGACTCGGTGGCGCTGGCCACCGCCACGGTGTAGTCGCTGGTCCCGTGCCAGATCGCGACCCTCGGCCGGGGGCCGGGGTAGCCGGAGTAGGCGGCCCGGACCAGGTCGCCCCACTGCGCCGGGGTCTTGTCGACGCCCGGGTTCATGCAGCTGTACGCGGTGGTGCTGCTGGTGGCGCAGCGGTAGGGGATACCGGCGATGACCGAGCCGGCGGCGAAGACGTCGGGATAGGTGGCGAGCATGACCGCGCTCATGGCACCGCCGGCCGACAGGCCGCTGACGTACACCCGGCCGGCGTCGGTGCCGTAGTTCGTCTTGGCGTAGTCGACCATCTGCTTGATCGACAGGGCCTCGCCCTGGCCGCGCGCGGTGTCCCCGGTCTCGAACCAGTTGAAGCAGGTGCTGGAGTTGTTGGCCGAGGACTGCTGGGGCACGATCAGCGCGAACTTCCACAGGTCGGCGTACTTCTGCCAGCCGGAGTTGGCGAAGTAGCCGGAGGCGTTCTGGGTGCAGCCGTGCAGCAGCACCACGGCCGGCGCGTTGGCCGGCAGGTTGTCCGGCCGGTACGCGTACATGGCGAGGCTGCCCGGGTTGGAGCCGAAGCCGGTGACCTGGGTGAGCGTGGCGGCCTGGGCGGGCAGGGCGACGGTGAGCACCGTGGCCGCGGCCAGTACGACCCCGGCCGCCGCCCCGGCGAGACGGGTGAGGATGGATGAGGATCGGCGCACGGCGACCTCCTGAGGACGAATTGTGAACTGGGTCACCCGGATTTGCCGCGACGTTACGGCCGTGTTTCGTCGCCCGACATGGCCGCCGCTCACACATTCACGAACGCCGAAGTGTGTCCCCGACCGGACGGGGCCGGCGGGGCCGCGCTCCCCCACCCACAGGTCGGCAAGGTTTCGGGTCTGACCGGCGTGTCCCGGTCCGGTTGGTAACGTCCGCTGCGTGCCGACCTCCCCGTCCCTGGCCACCGGCCCGTCGCCCGCGCCCGTTCCCCGGAACCGGCGCGCCGACCTGGTCGTGGTGCTCGCCGCGGCGGCCCTGGCGATCTGGGTCACCAGCGGGATGTGGTGGGACCCGAACACCCGGGCGATCACCGTCAACTCCAGCGACCAGGCGCTCTTCGAATGGCTGCTGGCCTTCGGCGGGAACGCGGTCACCCACGGGGAGAACCCGTTCTTCACCCACCTGCTCAACGTCCCCGACGGGGTGAACCTCGCGGTCAACACCTCGATCACCGTGTACGCGGTGGTCTTCGCGCCGCTGACGTACCTGGTCGGGCCGCCCGCGACATTCCTGGTGATCCTCACCCTCAACCTGGTCGCCACCGCGGTGGCCTGGTACTGGCTGCTGAGCCGGCACCTGGTGGGCAGCCGGCTGGCCGCCGGGGTGGGGGCGCTGTTCATCGGCTTCTGCCCGGCGATGGTCTCGCACGCCAACGCCCACCTGAACTGGACCGCCGGCTGGCTGGTGCCGCTGCTGATCTGGGGCGTGTTCCGGCTGCGCCGCCCCGGCCGGGCGGTACGCGGCGGGATCGTGCTCGGCCTGCTGGTGGCGCTCGCCTTCTCGATCGCCGCCGAGGGGCTCTTCTTCACCGCCCTGGGGGTCGCCCTCTTCCTGGTGGTGTGGGCGCTGCACCCGAGCCGCCGGGCCGAGGTCCGCGCCGCGCTGCCCAGCCTCGCCGGCGGGCTGGGCGTGACCGCGCTGGTGGCCGGGGTGCTGCTGGCGTACCCGCTGTGGCTGCACTTCGCCGGGCCGCAGCGCTTCCACGGCACCGGCTTCGACCCGCTCATCCACTCCGAGGACATCGCCGCGTACGGGTCGTACCCGCGCCGTTCCCTCGCCGGCTGGGCCGGGCTGGGCACCTCGCTGGCCCCCAACCCGACCGAGGAGAACTCGTTCTTCGGCATCCCGCTGCTGCTGCTCGCCGTGGCCTGCTTCGGGCTGCTCTGGTGGCGCGCCGAGCGGGCGTTCCGGGCCACCCTCACCGCGCTCGGCGTGACCGCGCTGGCCTTCGCGGTGCTCTCCTGGGGGCCACGGGCCAGGTGGAACGGCCGGCGGACCCACCAGATCCTCCCGTTCGGGGTGCTGGACAACCTGCCGGTGATCAACGCGGCGCTGCCCTCCCGGCTGGCCCTGGTGGTCGCCCCGGTGATCGGGCTGCTGCTGGCGTACACCGTCGACCGGCTCCGCGCCCGGCCGCCCCGGCACCGGGCCACCACGGCGGCCTGGGCGCTCGGCTTCGCCGTCGCGCTGGTGCCGCTGCTGCCGACCCCGCTGCTGACCAGCGTCCGGGAACCGATCCCACAGTTCATCACCAGCGGCCACTGGCAGCAGTACGTCTCTCCCCGCGGGGTGCTCACCCCGCTGCCGCTGACCGTCGACGTCACCCCGGACGGCCAGCGCTGGCAGGCGTACGCCCTGGCCCACGGGCAGGGCGAGTTCCGTATCCCGGCCGGGTTCTTCCTCGGCCCCGGCGGACCCGGCGGCCGGGGTCGGATCGGGCCGGTGCCGCGGACCTTCGACTCGCTGATGGACCAGGCCGGGCGGACCGGGCTGGTGCCGATCATCACCGAGGGCAGCATCAAGGAGTCCCTGGCGGACCTGCACCACTGGCGGGTCGAGACCGTGATCCTGGCCGACCGGGTGCACGGCGCCAAGTACGACATCCACGAGGAGGCCGTGCACCGCACCGCCACCGCCCTGCTCGGTCAGCCGCAGCGGGTGGACGACGTCTGGCTCTGGAAGGTCCCGCCCCCCTGACGCGACGAGGCTCACGGCGCGCACCGGGAGGTCCCGGGACTAGGCTGGGCGGGTGAGCGTGACGACTTCCGGGCTGACCGCCATCCGTGCCGGTGTGCTCGACTACCAGGCCGCGTGGGACGAGCAGCGCCGGCTGCACGAGGCCGTGGTGTCCGGCGAGCAGGGCGACAGCGTGCTGCTGCTGGAGCACCCCAGCGTCTACACCGCCGGCAAGCGGACCGAGCCGTGGGACCGCCCGATGGACGGCACCCCGGTGATCGACGTGGACCGCGGCGGCAAGATCACCTGGCACGGGCCGGGGCAACTCGTCGGCTACCCGATCGTCAAGCTGCCCGACCCGGTGGACGTGGTCGCGTACGTCCGGCGCACCGAGCAGCTGCTGATCGACGTCTGCGCCGAGTTCGGGCTGACCGCCGGCCGGGTCGAGGGGCGCAGCGGGGTCTGGGTGCCGGAGGACGACCGTGGCCCGGCCCGCAAGGTCGCCGCGATCGGCATCCGGGTGGCCCGGGGCGTCACCCTGCACGGCTTCTCGATCAACTGCGACTGTGACCTGACGTACTACGACCGGATCGTGCCGTGCGGCATCCGGGACGCCGGCACCACCTCGCTCACCGCCGAGCTGGGCCGCCCGGTCACCGTCGCCGACGTGCTCCCGGTGGTCGAGCGGCACCTGCCGACCCTGGTCCGGGTCGAGGGCTGACCGGGTGCGGATCGACCTCGTCACCCTCGTCGTCGCCGAGTACGACCCGGCGATCGCGTTCTTCACCGAGGTGCTCGGCTTCGAGCTGGTGGAGGACAAGCCGTCCCTGACCAACGACGGCCGACCGAAGCGCTGGGTGGTGGTCCGCCCGCCCGGCGGCGGGACCGGTCTGCTGCTGGCCCGCGCCGACGGGGAGCGGCAGGAGGGCGCGGTCGGTGACCAGACCGCCGGCCGGGTCGGCTTCTTCCTCCAGGTCGACGACTTCGACGCCACCTACCGGCGGATGGTCGAGGCGAAGGTCGAGTTCGTGAGGCCGCCGCGCACCGAGTCGTACGGCCGGGTCGCCGTCTTCCGCGACCTCGCCGGCAACCCCTGGGATCTGCTCGGTCCCGCCTGACCCGGAAGGGACCCGATGACCGACCCGATGTCGACCCAGCGGCGGATCACCGCCGACCTCCAGGTGGCGGAGACCTTCGACGCCGCCGAGGAGATCGAACGCCGGGTCGTCTTCCTCGCCGACCGCCTGGTCGACACGGGGCTGACCGCGCTGGTCCTCGGCATCAGCGGCGGGGTCGACTCCACCACCGCCGGGCGGCTCTGCCAGCTCGCCGTCGAACGGGCCCGCGCGGCCGGCCACCCGGCGGTCTTCCTGGCGATGCGCCTGCCGTACGGGGTGCAGGCCGACGAGCACCACGCCCAGGCGGCGCTGGCGTTCATCCGGCCCGACCGGGTGCTCACGGTCGACGTGCAGCCGGCCAGCGACGCCGCCCTCGACGCGCTGGTGGCGGCCGGGCTGACCTTCACCGACGCCGCCCAGCAGGACTTCCTGCACGGCAACGTCAAGGCCCGGCAGCGCATGATCGCCCAGTACGCCGTGGCCGGGGCGATCGGCGGTCTGGTGGTCGGCACCGACCACGCCGCCGAGGCGATCACCGGCTTCTTCACCAAGCACGGCGACGGGGCGGCGGACGTGGTACCGCTGACCGGGCTGACCAAGCGCCGGGTCCGCGCGCTCGCCCGGGTGCTCGGTGCCCCGGCCGAACTGGTCGACAAGGCGCCCACCGCCGACCTGGAGAGCCTGGCCCCGGGCAAGCTCGACGAGGACGCGCTCGGCCTGACGTACGAGCAGATCGACGACTACCTGGAGGGCCGGCCGGTCCCGGCGGCGGTGGCGGCGGCGCTGGTGGCCCGCTACCGGGGCACCGACCACAAGCGCCGCCTCCCCATCGCGCCCCCGGTGAGCGCAGACGCGGACGACCCGGTCACCGCCGCGGCTCTCGCCCAGCGCTGAGCCGCGCCCGCAACCACGCTCCGCCGAGCACGATCAGGCCGCCGATGCCGGCGCCGATCACCGTCTCCACCCCCCGGTCGAAGAGCAGTTGGCCGGTCGGCCGGGGTGCCGCGAGCTGCCCCATCAGCAGCGCCATCGGGGTGATGAACAACAGCGCCAGGCCGTAGTTGCGGCCGACCAGCAGCTCGGTGACGATCTGCAGCCCCGCCACGACCAGCACGGTGGCGTACGGCGACAGGTGCGGCGTCAGCAGCAGCGCGCTGGTCATCAGCCCGAGCAGCGTGCCGAGGATCCGGTGCGCGGCGCGGACGAGCTGGGCGGTCACCCCCTGGACGGTCAGCGGGGCGACCGCCGCCACCATCGCCCAGTACGGGTGGCCGATCCCGACGGCGGTCGCCGTGCCACCGGCCAGCACCACGGCGAGGGCGTAGCGGACCGGCTCCCAGGTCCACCCGTGCGCCAGCCGGGCCGGCCGGCTCCGCTGCCGCCGGACGAGGCCGCCCACGTTCCCGACCAGCAGCGCGAACAGGCTGCTCAGCCCGGCCACGGCCGCGGCGACCGGCACGTCCGAGGCGCGGTGCGGGGCCGAGGCGACCGCGCCGACCGCGAAGACGAGGAACAGCGGTCCCGGCGGGTGCCAGTCCTGCGCGGCGGCGAGCACCGAGCCCAGCGCCGTGACGGCCGCGGTGACCGGCACCGCGGCCCACGCCCGGGCCTCCAGCGAGCCGACCAGCACCCCGAGGACGATCGACACCGTCAGCGCCGCTCCGGCGCTCGCCTGCATCGCCGCCCGGGACAGGTGCACGTGGTTGCGCCCGTAGAGCGAGGTGAACGCACCGAAGACCGCGTACACCGACCAGCCGGGGTGGCCCAGCGCGAGCACCGCGAGCAGCGGGACCAGCACGCTGATCCCGGCCCGCAGCGCGACCCGGTGGGCGCCCCGGGTCGGGCGGACGTGCAGCACGCCCCGCAGCGTCGCCCACACCTGTTCGCGCATCCCGCTCCCAGCCCCGTCGGGGCACCCCTCGTCGCCGTCGGCGCGGGATACCCCGATGTCCGGGCGTGATCACGCCCGATGTCCGGGCGTGATCACGCGGTCAGGGGGTGAGCCGGTGCAGGTCGCGCGGGAAGGCGGTCACCTCCCGGACGTTGGTCGCGCCGGTGAGCCGGGCCACGAAGCGTTCCAGCCCGATCGCGAACCCGCCGTGCGGCGGCATGCCGTGCCGGAACGCGTCGACGTAGCCGGCGTACGGCTCGACCGGCTCGCCCCGGGCGGCGAGGGCGGCCAGGTAGTCCTCGTACCGGTGCAGCCGCTGCCCGCCGGTGACCAGCTCCATGCCGCGGAACAGCAGGTCGAAACCGTTGGAGTACGCCGGCCGGGCCGGGTCCGGGTGGGTGTAGAAGGGCCGCTTCGCCATCGGGTACCCGGTGACGAAGAGGAAGTCCGAACCGTGCTCGGCACGGGCCCACTCGCCCAGCGCCCGTTCGTGCGCCGGGGCGAGGTCCGGCTCGTCGGCGGGTGCCCCGGCGATCGCCAGCGCCTCGGTGAAGTGCACGGCGGGGATCTCGGCCGGCACCTCGGGCGGGGTCACCCCGAGCGTGGCGAGCGCGCCGCCGGCCCGGTCGGCGACCGCCCCGAGCATCCCGGCGAGGGTGTCCCGGAGCACGGCCATCACGTCCCGGTGGTCGGCGACGAAGCCCAGCTCGACGTCGAGCGAGGTGTACTGGGCCAGGTGCCGGACGGTGTCGTGCGGTTCGGCCCGGAACACCGGCCCCACCTCGTACACCCGCTCGAAGACGCCGACCATGAGCTGCTTGTAGAACTGCGGCGACTGGGCCAGGTACGCGGGCCGGCCGAACCAGTCCAGCGCGAACACGTTCGCCCCGCTCTCCGTGGACGAGGCGACCACCTTCGGCGTGTGGATCTCCACGAAGCCGCCGGCGTCCAGGGCGGCCCGGAAGCCGGCCACCGCCGCCGCCGAGATCCGTAGCGCAGCCGAACGGGTCGGATGGCGCAGCGCGGCCGGGGCGTGGTCGAGCTGGGTGGGCAGGGTGGCGGTGAGCGCCGGCCGGTACAGGTCGAACGGCGGCGGCACGGCGGGCGGCCCGAGCGGCCGTACGGTCGGCTCGGTGAGCTCGACCCCGGCGGGGGCGGTGTCGTTCGCGACCACCGTGGCCGTGACCTCGACCACGGTCTCCTCGGTGAGCTTCTCCACGGCCGCGCGTACGGCCGGGTCGGTGACCACCACCTGGGCCAGGCCGGCGGCGTCCCGGACGATCAGGAACGCCACCGACTTGAGCAGCCGGCGGCGGTGCACCCAGCCGGCGATCCGGACGGTGTCGCCGACGTAACCGTGGAGCTGGGAGGACAGGATGCGTGGCATGGTGGGCTGCTCCTTGATCAATCGCAACGCCTTCGCCGCCCTGGGGCGGCGAAGCATCGCCTCAGCCCCGGGAGGTGTGGGCGAGCGGGATCCTCGCGGTGCCACCACACCTTCGCCCCCACCGGAGCGGGAGCCTCATTCGTCGCCCGGTGACGGGGGCCGGCCGGCGGGCTCTACTGGGCGCAGGACGCCGTTCTTCCCGCAGCTCGGGAGGGTCTTCGCGGGCCGGCGCCAGACCGCCTCTCAGCAACCGGCGGCTCTCTGGCTGGCGGGTCGGCGCGCTACTCGGCTCCGTCGCAGCTTTGTCGGGCAGGGTAACACCCCGTTCCGGGCCGTGTGACAGCCTTTTCCCGTGGTTGGGTGTTCAGCGTCACGACATCTACGGCGTGACGGCGGTCGCCCGACGTTCATCGACCGGCACCGTCCGGCGTAGGCTCGGATTCGTGACGATCGAGCACTCCACGCCGACGACCCCGCAGGCCAACCGCAGCAGCACGGTGGCACCCGAGGGGCGGCGGCTGCTGCGGATCGAGGCGCGCAACGCCGAGACGCCGATCGAGCGAAAGCCGCCGTGGATCAAGGTCAAGGCCAAGATGGGGCCGGAGTACACCCAGCTGCGCGGGCTGGTCTCGCGCGAGGGGCTGCACACGGTCTGCCAGGAGGCCGGCTGCCCCAACATCTACGAGTGCTGGGAGGACCGGGAGGCCACCTTCCTCATCGGTGGCGACCAGTGCACCCGGCGCTGCGACTTCTGCCAGATCGACACCGGCAAGCCGGCCGAGTTCGACGCCGATGAGCCCCGCCGGGTCGCCGAGTCGGTCGCCGCGATGGGCCTGCGCTACGCCACCATCACCGGCGTCGCCCGCGACGACCTGCCCGACGGCGGCGCCTGGCTCTACGCCGAGACGGTCCGGCAGATCCACGCCCTCCGGTCCGGCTGCGGCGTCGAGCTGCTGATCCCCGACTTCAACGCGGTGCCGGAGCAGCTCGCCGAGGTGTTCGGCGCCCGCCCCGAGGTGCTGGCGCACAACGTGGAGACCGTGCCGCGGATCTTCAAGCGGATCCGGCCGGCGTTCCGCTACGAGCGCTCCCTCGACGTGATCCGCCAGGCGCGGGCCGCTGGCCTGGTCACCAAGAGCAACCTGATCCTCGGCATGGGCGAGGAGCGGGCCGAGGTCTCCCAGGCGCTGCGCGACCTGCACGAGGCCGGCTGCGAGCTGATCACCATCACGCAGTACCTGCGCCCCTCCCCCCGGCACCACCCGGTCACCCGCTGGGTCAAGCCGGAGGAGTTCGTCGAGCTGCGCGAGGAGGCCGAGGAGATCGGCTTCGCCGGCGTGATGAGCGGTCCGCTGGTCCGGTCGTCGTACCGCGCCGGGCGGCTCTACCAGCAGGCGCTCTCCGCCCGCGAGGGGGCGGTCGCCGCCGGCTGAGGCCGGCTCTCCGGCCGCGTCACCCACCGTCGGCCGCCGCCCGGATGCCATGATCGCAGGCATGACCGCCGGGGTACGCCAGGAGCCACGCGAGGGCGCTCACGCGAGTACGCCCCGGCGGCCCCGGCTGCCCGCGCTGCTCGCCCTGCTCGTCGGGCTGGCCGGGGTCGGGTACCGGCTGGCGCTGCTGCTCGCCGACGCCCCGCCGACCAACAGCGACGAGGCGACGATGGGGCTGGCCGCCCTGCACATCGCCCGGGGCGAGGACTTCCCGGTCTGGTTCTACGGCCAGGCGTACATGGGGCCGCTGGAGGCGTACCTCGCCGCGCCGCTGGTCGCGCTGACCGGGCCGTCGGTGCTCGCGATGCGGCTGCCCACCCTCGCGCTGTACGCGCTCTTCCTGGCCCTGTCCTGGCGGCTCACCCGACGGCTCGGCGGCGACGGCTGGTTCGGCCTGCTGGTCGTCGCTCTCCTCGCGCTCGGCTCGGACCGGGTCGTGAAGAACCAGCTCATCGCCGGCGGCGGCTACCCCGAGCTGAACCCGGCCGGGGTGGCGCTCGCCCTGCTCACCGTGGGGCTGTGCGCCGGCCGATCGGGGGCGCGACTGCTTCGCTGGGCGGCCTGGGGGCTGGTCTCCGGGCTGATGCTCTGGGTCGACCCGCTGCTGCTGCCGTACGTCCTCGGCACCGGTGTGGTCCTGATCGCCCGGCGACGGCGGGAGCTGGCCGGCCGGGCGGGGCTGGTCGTGGCGGGCACACTGTTGCTCGGCGCGGCGCCGATGCTGCTGGACAGCCTCCGGCACGGCCGCAACCCGCTCGCCGCGGTCCTGGCCGCCAGCGGCGGGGAGGCGGCGAGCTGGGGTGAGCGGCTGTACGGCGGCCTGGTGCTCGGGCCGCCGTTGGGCATGGGTTTCTGCTCACCCGGCCACTGCGCCGGCTGGCAGCTCTGGTGGGCGGTCGCCTTCCCGGCCCTGCTGCTCCTCGCCGCACTCACCGCCTGGCGCACCCTCCGAATGCCGACCCCACCCGCCCCCGACTCGCCACCGGCCCCGCTGCCCGCCACGCCCGACCCGTCCCCCACACCGCTGCCGCCGCGTGGAACCGCCGCAGATCTTGGAAACCTGCCGCTCGGACGAGACGGTAAGTGTCCAAGAGCCGGCGAACACGCGGTTGGCGACGACGACCGGCGCGGGTCGGCGGCGGTGCGGCTGGCGCTGCTGGCCGGGGCGGCGGCGGTGTTGCTCGCGTACACGGTGAGCAGCGCGGCCGGCCGGACCCCGGTGGAGAGCTCGCGTTACCTGTCCTGCCTCGCGGTCGCCACGCCCGCTCTGCTGTGGCCGCTGTGGCAGTTCTCTCGACGCCGGGTCGGCGACCTGGCGGTATCCGGGTCGGTCGGACACCACCACCTCGCCGATGTTCACCCGACCGACGGACCTGAACCGGCGGCGGGGGGCCGGCGCGCCCGGTTGACGGCCCTGGCGGCGATCGCCGTGCTGGCCGCCATCCTCGGTACGGCGGCCGTCGCCACCGCCGGCGCGATCCGTACGGTGCCGGCCACCCGCGCCGAGGCGGATCGGCACCGCGTGCTCGTCGACACCCTCGGCGACCTCGGCGTACGGCACGTGCGGGGCGGCTACTGGACCTGCAACCGGCTCACCTTCGCCAGCCGAGAGGAGGTGGTCTGCGCGGTGGTCGACGACGAGCTGCGCCCCGGCTTCGACCGCCGGCCGGCGTACCGGCGGGCGGTGGCGGCCGACCCCGACGCGGGCTGGGTCGCGCCGGTCGGATCGCCGCTGGCCGCCAGGCTAGACCGGCGGCTCGGCCCGGACCGGGGCGCGCTCGACGTGGTCACCGTCGACGGCTGGCGGATCTACCTGCCCCGGCGCTGATCCACCCGCTCCGAGACGCGCGGCGGGGAACGGTCAGCGGGCGTTCGGCTGCGACACCGGGTCGCGGTCGAGCAGGCCGAGGCGGTGGGCCAGCGCGGCGGCCTCCACCCGGTTGCGTACGTCCAGCTTGGCGATGATCCGGGACACGTGCACGCTGGCCGTCTTCGGCGAGATGAAGAGGCGTTCGGCGATCTGGCTGTTGCTGTGCCCCTCGGCGACCAGGCGCAGCACCTCCTGTTCCCGGCTGGTGAGCAGGTCCGGCCCGGGACGGCCACCGCCGCGCAGCCCGACCCGGCGGGCCAGGGTGGCCGCCTGCTCGCCCAGCGGGGTGGCCCCGAGCCGGGCGGCGATGTCGCTGGCCTCGCCGACCGCGGCGGCCACGACGTCCCGCTCGCCGGCCGAGGCCGCCGCCTCGGCCAGCCCGAGCAGCGCCCGGCCCAGCGGATACGGCTGCCCGGCCGCCCGCCACGCGTCCACGACCGCCCGCCACTCAGACAGACCTCCACCCACACCGCCACCGCCACCCGCACCGCCACCGCCACCCGCACCCATGCCGCCACCGCCACCGGCGCCGCCACCCGCACTCGCAGCGAGACCGGCAACCGCACCGGCACCGGCACCGGCACCGGCACCGGCGAGGATCGCGGCGACCTCGGCAGCGTGCGCCCGTTCGGCCGGATAGCGGGCGGGCAGGGCGGTGGCCATCGCGGCCACCGCACCGGCCAGCTCGGCGTCACCGACCAGCGCGGCGGTACGCGCCGCGGCGCTGAGCACCGGCCAGCCCTCCCGGGGCAGGTCGGCCAGGCGCTCGTCGGCCAGGGCGGCGCGGCTCGCCCCGAGCGCCGCCTCCTTGTCGTCCGCCGCGAGGGCGGCCTCGATCCGCAGCTCGCGCAGCGGCAGCCGGTGGCTCGGCCAGAGGTACGGGCGGCCCAGGAACGCCAGCGCCCGGCCGACCAGCTCGTCGGCGGTCGGGTGGGCCCGGGCCAGCCGCAGCCCGGCCCGGAGCTGGAGCCAGTGCAGCCCGGAGACGCCCGGCGGGTCGATCCGGGCGGCCTCGGAGCAGGCCGCGTCGGCCTCGTCCCAGCGGCCCAGTGCGATCAGCGCCTCGGCCCGGTTCGACAGCAGGTACGCCCCGATCGAGCGGCTGATCCCGACCCGGCGCGCCTCGGCCACCCCGGCGGCGGCCGCCTCGGCCGACTCCTGGTAACTGCCCAGCTCGTACAACACGTCGGAGAGGTAGACCAGGGCGCTCACCAGCGCCGGCGCGTTGTCGGTGGCCCGGGCCCGCGCCTCGGCCCGGCGCAGCTCGGCCAGCCCGAGGTCGGGTGTCCGGTCCGTACGGCGGAGCATGGCGATCCGGGTGGGCAGCAGGGCCAGGTCCCCGCCGACCGCCTCGGCGCCGGCCGTCGCCTCGGCCGCCACCGAGGCGGCCTGCCTCGGATCGACCTTCATCAGGTGTGCCGCGATGTCGGCGAGCAGACCCGACCGCTCCGGCCCGTCCGGCACCCCGGCCGCCAGCCGGTACGCCTCGCCCAGCTCGGCCGCGCCGTCGCTCTTGCCGAGCAGGGCCAGCAGCCGGCCCCGCTGATCCAGCAGCCGGGCGGCGCGCAGCGGCTCGGCGGCGCTGTCCACCTCGGCCAGCGCGGCCCGGGTCAGGGTGAGCGCCCGGCTCAGGTCGCCGGCGGTGTTGGCCGCGGCGAGGGTCTCCTCCAGCACCCGGAGGTGGTCCATGTCCAGCCGGTCGGCGGCGTCGGGCACCAGCTCCCACAGTTCGAGGACCCGTTCCAGCAGCCGGCTCTGCTCGGCGTACGCGTACCGGTCGGCGGCGGCGCAGGCGGCCACCCGGGCGGTGACCAGGGCGCGCGGGTGGTCGTGTGCCGCGTACCAGTGGTGGGCGATCTCGGCCGGGGCGCGACCGGCGGCCACCAGGTGCGGCTGCGCCTCGATCGCGGCGGCGTACCGGGCGTGCAGCCGGGCGTGCTCGCCGGGCAGCAGCTCGTCGTGCACGGCCTCGCGGACCAGCGCGTGCCGGAACTCGTAGTCGCCGTCCGGGTCGGCCACCACCAGTTGGCCGGCCACGGCCGCGCGCAGCGCGTCCTCCAGCTCGACCTCGGGCAGGGCGGCGACCTCGGCCAGCAGTTGGTGGGCGAAACGGGTCCCGCCGGCCGCGGCGATCCGCAGCACCCGCTGGGCCGGCTCGGGCAGCCGGTCGACCCGGGCCAGCAGCAGGTCGCGCAGGGTCTCCGGCAGGACGGCGCAGCCAACCGGGTCGCCCGCCGCGGCCAGCTCCTCGATGAAGAACGGGTTGCCCTGGGTACGGCGGTGCACGTCGTCGACGGCCCGGGCGGGGGGTTCGGCGCCGAGCAGGTCGGTGAGGATGGCCGCGGTGCCGTCCCGGTCCAGCCGGCCCAGCTCGACCCGGTCCACCCCGCGCGCCCGGTCCAGCTCGGCGAGGAAGGGGCGCAGCGGGTGGCCGCGGTGCAGCTCGTCGGTACGGAAGGTGCAGACCAGCAGCAGGCGGGCGGCGCGGGCGCCCCGGACCAGGAAGCCGATCAGATCCCGGGTGGACCGGTCGGCCCAGTGCAGGTCCTCGATGACCAGCACCAGCGGCCGGTCCTCGGCGATCCGCCGGAACAGGTCGGCGACCAGTTCGAACAGGTAGCCGCGCGGGGTGTCCGAGGCGGTCAGCCCGGCGGGTGTGGCGACGCCGGCCGGCACCCGGGCCAGCTCCGGCAGCAGCCGGGCGAACTCGGCCTCGTACCCGGCGAAGCGGGCCGGCCCGTCGCGGCGCAGCACCTCGCGCAGCGCGGCGGCGAACGGCGCGAACGGCAGGCCGGCCTCGCCGAGTTCCAGGCACTGGCCGACCAGCACCCGCGCGCCGGCGCCGCCGGCCAGGACGGCGAACTCCTCCAGCAGCCGGGTCTTGCCGACGCCGGCCTCACCGCCGACCAGGACGGTGGTGGCCTCCCCGGCGCGGGCCCGGCCGAGCGCCTCGCGCAGCCCGGCCAGCTCCTGCTGCCGGCCGACGAGGACGGTGCTGGCGGCGCGTACGGTCACGCCGTCGAGCATGCCATGACGGGCGCTCGTACCGTCCCGGCCGACCGGCCCGTCTCCCGCCGTCCCGGCCGCCCCCGTGCCGGCCGGGCCGGTGCCGTGCGGCGCGGCCCGGCCGGTCGCGTCCTCGCCGGCCGGGGCGGCCGTCGTCGCGCTCCCGTCTCCGCCGGTCACCGACGGCGCGGGCGGCGCGGCCGGCGTGGTCACCGGCCGTCGACGGTACGGGCGGCGTGCTGCCGGCGCCCTACCCAGCTTCGGTGCTGGCGGCGGGGCAGCGACCGGGCGAGCCGGTCGCGGGCCGCGTCGGCCTGGAGCTCGGAGGCGTAGCTGCGGTGGATGGCGAGTAGCAGGTCTGCGTTGTTGGCGAACATGTCCGGTTCCCCTGTCGTGCGGCTCGTGTCGTTGTCGATACCGACTTTCCGCTCGAAGGTGGCCTCGGGGCATGGGTCCGCCGCCCGATCTTCGACCCCGTCGCCTCCTTACCCGGGGGCCTCAGCCGCCCGGCGGCGACGTAAGGTACTCAGCCGCGCGGCGTGGGGGCGGCCACGGATCAACCGGTTGCGGGGCGACCACTAGACTTGCGGCATGGCAAAGCCCCAGGAGAAGGTTTCGTTCGGCCAGCGGCTGAAGCAGATCGGGATGGTCTTCCGGTTCACCGCCAAGCAGGACCGGTGGTTCGCGCCGCTGGTGGCCGCGGCGGTGCTGATCCCGCTCGCGCTCACCGTGGTCGCGGTCATTCTCCTGGGCTGGATCTGGCTGCCGATCGGCATCCTGCTCATCCTGCTCGCCGTGCTGATCGTGCTCAACCTGCGCTCCAACAAGGCGATGATGAACGCCGCCGAGGGGCAGCCCGGCGCGGCGGCGCAGATCATGGAGAGCATGCGCGGCGACTGGCGGGTCACCCCGGCCGTCAGCTCCACCACCCAGATGGACATGGTGCACCTGGTGATCGGCCGTCCCGGCGTGATCCTGCTGGCCGAGGGGAACCCGCAGCGCGTACGCGGTCTGCTCGGCCAGGAGAAGCGCCGGCTGGCCAAGGTGATCGGCTCCGCCCCGCTGCACGACTTCGTGATCGGCCAGAGCGAGGACGAGCTGCCCATCCGCAAGCTGCGGATGACCCTGATGCGGCTGCCCCGCACCCTCTCCCCGAAGGACGTCAACGCCCTCGACAAGCGGCTGAAGGCGCTCACCGCCCGCCCGCAGCTGCCCAAGGGCGCGATCCCGAAGAACATGCGGCCGCCGCGGGGCGCGTTCCGCCAGACCCGGGGTCGCTGACCCCCGTCGTACGCGAGCAGGAGCCGGGTCCGTCCTCGACGGGCCCGGCTTTCTCGTGTCCCGGTAAACCTCGCGCCGCCGGCCGTCGTCTGTACCCACGATGAAAGACGACGACGCCCCGACCTCGACGGACTCGTTCGACGACTTCGTCCGTAGCCGCTCGGCTGCCCTGCTGCGCTCGGCGTACCTGCTGACCACGGACCGGCACGCCGCGGAGGATCTGCTCCAGGAGGTCCTGGAACGGCTGTACGCGAAGTGGCGGCGAGCCCGCGCCGCGCCGGACACCTACGCCAGAAAGATCATGGTGAACCGCGCCATCGACCGTTGGCGGCTGCGGGGCCGACGGCCGGAGGCGACGCTGACCGACGGGGCCGGCCCGTCGGCCGCCGACCACGCCGACGACGTGGCCACTCGGCAGGCGGTGCTCGGGGCGCTGCGCGCCCTGCCGCCCCGGCAGCGTGCGGCCGTCGTGCTGCGCTACCTCGACGACCTCTCCGAAGCCGAGACCGCCCAGGCCATGGGCTGCTCGGTCGGCGCGGTGAAGAGCCACACGGCGCGGGGCCTCACCCGGTTGCGGGAACTGGCCGACCTCGGGCCCGTCGAACGCGACGCGCTGCCCGCCACCGGCGCCCGCACCTCTCCCATGATCCGGAGGATTCCATGACGTACGACCTGGACACCGACCCGGTACGACGGGCCCTGACGGTGACCGCGGACGGGGTACGCCCACCGGCCGACCTGGTGGACCGGGTCCGGCGGGGCGGCCGGCGCCGGGTCCGCCGGCGCCGCACCCTGGCGGGTGCGCTCGCCGTGCTGCTGCTGGCCGGCCTGGCCGGAGCCGTCCAGTGGGGCCGTGCTCCCGCCCCCGCCCAGCTTGCCGACGTGCCGGAACTCCTGCTCGATCAGCCGACCCGGGGTGACCTGGCCCACGACCGCGCCTACCTCGACCGGGTGGTCGCCACCTACGAACGGACCCGCGACGACACCCCGCTGGTGGGGTTGAGACTGACCCGCTCGCCCGCCGGGCCACCGCACGTGACGTGGGCGGGGAACACCCCGGCCGGTCCGGCCGCCGCCGTGGTGCAGCGGATGCGGGGCGATGGCGGCAAGTTGTCCGTGTTCATCCGGTTCATCGGTACGGACCGCGCCGGCAGGCCGGAACCAGTCGGCGCGGGCATCTTCGCGACCGGTTTCGACAGCTGGGCGTTCCTGACCGGTCCGGACCGGTCCGTGCTCGTGATACTGGACGTCGGCGACGACGTGGAGTGGTCCCGGGAGCGGACCTATCTCGCCGACCGGGTCACCCGCACCGACTGGCGACCGGTGACGTTCGCGGACGGGGCCGCCGTGGTCAAGGTGCCGCCGCAACGCAATCGGTACAGTGTGGCGATTCGCGATGGTTCGGGCACATATCTGAGGATCGGGAACCTGACCGACCCCACGGTGATCCCAAACGATCCCGGCCTCGGCTGGCACACCCCACCGGGGGGCGGTTGGCCGGCATCCAGACCAGCTCTCTTCCCGGTCGCCCCGCACGGCGCCGGGCTGGATCTGGAGGAAACCGTGCCGATGTTCCTCGGCAAGGGCGACAACGGCGGGGAGCATGAGCTGATCGGCCCGGCCACAGGACTTGACTGGATGGCGTACGGCCGCACCGAGCGGGGCGAGTTGTTCGTCGCCGCCGACGTACGCTTCGTCGGCGACCCCACCCGCACGGTCGTCTACATCGAGCCGCTGGACTCGACCCACCCGCGGTTCGGACCGGTCATCTCGGTGTACGGCGACGAGGTGGACGCGACCGCGACGCTGCCGGTGGCGGTACGGCTGCCGGACGAGCGGGGCTGGCTGGTGGCCCGCAAGGACGCCACGCTCAGTTACCTGGACCAGCACGGCCGATGGCAGAGCGCGGGCCGCCACGCCGCGCTACTCCCCGCCACCACCACCCGGGTACGGGTGGACGGCACCGAGGTCACGCTCGGCTGACCGGCGCCGGCCGGCATCCGTCCCCCACCAGGGCGGATGCCGCCGGGCGGATCAGGCGCGGGCGGGGCGGGGGGCGTCGGCGATGACCGAGTCGGTGAGACGGTCGTGCAGGCCGCGCCGGTGCCCGTCCATGATCAGGGCGGGTACGACCAGGGCGAGCAGCACGCCACGCAGCAGCGCCCGGAGCGGGCCGATCCGACCGCCGTCCGACCAGGCCAGGCAGCGGATCCGGGTGATGTACATGCCGGGGGTCTGGACGAAGAAGCCGAGGAAGAAGGCGTATTCGAGGATCAGCACCGCCACCGGCGGCCAGCCGTCCCGGGCCGGGTTGGCGAAGAGCCCGGATGCCAGCAGGCAGAGCACCCAGTCGATGATCAGCGCGCCGAACCGGCGGCCGAGGCCGGGCGGTGTGAAGGTGGGGTCCGTGGCGGGTGGGACCGGCACGGTGGCGGTGGTGGTCACAGCGGTCAAGGGTAGTCCCGCCCTCGGCGGGGCCGTTGGCGCCCGTGGTGGGCAGGGGTGTCGGTCACGGCCCGGGTACGGCGGTTCGGCACCTACCGAAGAATCGGACAGAAGCGATCAACCTGGCCGATTGGGGCACGGATTGCGTCACGCCAAGGGCGGTTGGCGGTGGCTCAGCGGGGTAGATGACGCTCCGCGAGGGACGTAACACGGCGGAAACAGAGGAGACACGGCCGAGCAACCCCACAGCCATACCGTCGCCAGGAGCCAGCCACCGGAGTGAGCCTGCCAGGAGGAACACGTGTTCGCCAATCCCGAGGAACTCCTGCGATACCTCAAGAACGAGGACGTGAAGTTCGTCGACGTACGTTTCTGTGACCTGCCCGGCGTGATGCAGCACTTCAACCTGCCGGTCGAGTCCTTCGACGACAGCGTCTTCACCGACGGCCTCGCGTTCGACGGCTCGTCGATCCGCGGCTTCCAGGCGATCCACGAGTCGGACATGCTCCTGCTCCCGGACGTCGCGACCGCCTTCATCGACCCGTTCCGCGCGCAGAAGACCCTCGCGCTCAACTTCTTCATCCACGACCCGTTCACCCGGGAGGCATACTCCCGCGACCCGCGGAACGTGGCCAAGAAGGCCGAGGCGTACCTGGCCGCGAGCGGCGTCGCCGACACCGCGTACTTCGGCGCGGAGGCCGAGTTCTACATCTTCGACTCCATCCGCCACGAGACGTCGGCGCACCAGTCGTTCTACTACATCGACTCGATCGAGGGCGCCTGGAACACCGGCCGCGAGGAGGAGGGCGGCAACCGCGGCTACAAGACCGCGTACAAGGGTGGTTACTTCCCGGTGCCGCCGGTCGACCACTACGCCGACCTGCGCGACAAGATCGTCCGCCGGCTGGTGGACAACGGCTTCACCGTGGAGCGCTCGCACCACGAGGTCGGCACCGCCGGCCAGTCGGAGATCAACTACCGGTTCTCCACCCTGCTGCACGCCGGTGACCAGCTCCAGCTCTTCAAGTACATCGTGAAGAACGAGGTCTGGGCCAACGGCAAGACCGCGACGTTCATGCCGAAGCCGCTCTTCGGCGACAACGGCTCCGGCATGCACACCCACCAGAGCCTCTGGCTGAACGGCGAGCCGCTGTTCTACGACGAGACCGGGTACGCCGGCCTCTCCGACACCGCCCGCTGGTACATCGGCGGCCTGCTGCACCACGCACCGTCGCTGCTGGCCTTCACCAACCCGACGGTCAACTCGTTCCGCCGCCTGGTGCCGGGCTTCGAGGCGCCGGTCAACCTGGTCTACTCGCAGCGCAACCGCTCCGCCTGCACCCGCATCCCGGTCACCGGCAGCAACGCCAAGGCCAAGCGGGTCGAGTTCCGGGTGCCGGACCCGTCCAGCAACCCGTACCTCGCCTTCTCCGCGATGCTGATGGCCGGCCTGGACGGCATCAAGAACAAGATCGAGCCGCCGGCGCCGATCGACAAGGACCTGTACGACCTCCCGCCGGAGGAGTGGGGCGACGTCAAGCAGGTCCCGGGCTCGCTGCCGGAGGTGCTCGACGCCCTGGAGGCCGACCACGACTACCTGCTCGACGGCGGCGTGTTCACGCCGGACCTGATCTCCACCTGGGTGGGGTGGAAGCGGGCCAACGAGGTCGACCCGGTGCGCCTGCGCCCGACCCCGCACGAGTTCGCGATGTACTTCGACTGCTGAGCACACGCTCCAGCAGCACCGGCCGGGCCGGCTCCGCGACCGCGGGGGCCGGCCCGGCCGGTTGTAGCGGCCCCGCAGTTCCTTCGCGTCCGACATATCGAATCGGGGGATCCTCACCGGACGCTGGCGCGTCGGGCCAGGGCCGCCCGGACCGCCCAGACCGCCACCGCCACGACCAGCGCGGTCATCAGGACCGCGCCCGGCGCCTTGGTGAACCTGGCCAGGTTGGCACCGTCGGGCAGGGTGAGGCAGGACGCCACCGCGCAGGGCGCCACGAACCACACGGTCCGGGCCACCGACACCGTCGCCACCGCCAGCACCGCCAACGGCCAGGTCGCGTACCAGGGGTGGAAGACCGGAGCGAGCAGCACCGTGGCGGCCAGCGCCAGGCCCGCCCCGACCAGGGTCACCCGGGGCCGGGCCACGGCCGGCCGGACCACCCGCTGCTGGACGTCGTTCAGCCGGCGCAGCGCCGTCCAGGACCGCCACCAGAGCGCCACCAGCAGCACCGCGAGCACCGCCAGCGCGACGACCCGGACCACCGCCACGGCCCCCGGCTCCCGGCCGAACAACTCGCCCACGTAGTCGATCACGAAACCCACCGCGGTCGGCGGTGAGGTCCACTGCTGCGACTCGCCGCTGCGGGCCACGCCACCCACCCAGCCCACGCCCAGCCCGGTGGCCAGCGAGGTGACCGCCAGCGTGACCACCACCGACCCGGCCAGCCAGCCGCCGTCACGGAGCAGGGCCCGCACGGTGTAGCGGCCCAGCACGGCGGCGAGCGCGGCGAACGGGAGCACCACCACCACGATCGCCTTCACCGCCACCGCCAGCCCCAGCAGCACCCCGGCCGCCAGCAGCGCCCACGGCCTGCCGGGGCGGCGCACCAGCACCAACAGGCCGAACAGGAGCAGCCCGAGCCCGACCGCGTCGTTGTGCGCGCCGGCCACCAGGTGCACCCCGACGAGCGGGCAGGCCAGCGCCAGCCAGGCCGCCCGCCGGGTCGGCACCCCGACCGCCCGGGCCAGCCCGGGCAGGCAGAGCGCGGCCAGCAGCACCCCCGCCACCGCGATCGCCCGCAGCAGCGCGATCGTCCCGGCCAGGCCGCCCCCGAGCAGCACCGCCAGGCCCGCCAGCAGGACGAAGAACGGCCCGTACGGCGCTGGCGTGTCCCGCCAGATCGGTGACACCGTGTCGGTCCAGGGGCAGCCCGCGGCGGCCACCCCCACCCGGTACGGATCGACGCCGTGCGTCCAGGACCAGCCCTGGCAGGCGTACGAGTAGACGTCCCGGCTGCCCATCGGCGGCACGGCCAGCATCGGCACCAGCCAGAGCCCGGCGGTCAGGTACGCCCACCGGGCCGACGGGGCGCCCCAGCGCAGCGACCACCAGGCCCACACCAGCAGGACGGTGCCGACCAGCCAGCAGCCGAGGGCCGCCGGGCCGTGCGGGGCCCGCCAGAGGTCGGGGAGTTCGCTGTTGGCGGAGGCGCCGGGCAGCGCCCCGCCCAGCCAGGCGGCGACGGACAGCAGCACGGCCCCGGCGAGGCCGGCGTAGCGGGCGACGGCGGCGGCGACGGGCCGGACCGGAGCGTCGGGCACCGCGCCGGGCTCGCTCACCGGCACCTCTCCTCAGTCGGCGGGGGCCGGCCGACGGGCCGCCCGAGCCGACCGTACCAACCGGACGGCCACCACGATCACCAACAGCGTCATCAGGGGCGCTCCGGGCATCTTGCTCCACCGGGGCAGGCCGGTGCCGTCCGGCAGGATCAGGAACGACGCGACGGCGGCGACCACGACGTACCACTTCTCCCGCAGCGCGGCGGTCGCGGCGAGGACGGCCAGCGGCCAGACCCAGTACCAGGGGTGCACCACCGGGGAGAGCGCCACGGTCAGGGCCAGCGCCAGCCCCGCGTGGTAGAGCGGGTCCCGGTTCCGGGCCCGCCACCAGAGCCAGACCAGCAGCACGGCCAGCAGCACCACGGCGATCCCCCGGGTCACCGGGAGCGCGTCGATGTGCGCGCCGAACAGCACCGCGAGATACCCGACGGTCTGGCCGACCGCGGTCGGCGGGGAGGTCCAGGCGACCGCGGCCCCACCCTGCGACAGGCCGCCGACCCAGCCGAAGTCGAGACCACCGCCGAAGGTCACCCCGATCAGGACGGCGACGGCACCGGCGACCACCCACCCGCCGTCGCGCACCAGCGCCCGGATCCGGTACGGCCCGACAATCGCCGCCAGCGCGGCGAACGGCACCACGACGAGGGCGGTCACCTTGACCGCCACGGCCACGCCGAGCAGCGCGCCACCGGCCAGCAGCGGACCGGGCCGGCCCGGCCGGGACGCCACCACGGCCAGCCCGGCGACCAGCGCCCCGACCATCAGGGCGTCGTTGTGCGGGCCGCCGATCAGGTGCATGGCGACCAGCGGGCAGGCCACGGCCAGCCAGACCGCCCGCTCGGCCGGCACGCCGCACCGCCGGGCGAGCACCGGCACGGCGTACGCGGTGAGCGCCACGCCGACCAGGCTGAGCAGGCGGAACAGCACGATGCTGGCGGTCAGCGAACCGGTCGCCTTGACCACCGCGCCGGCGAGCACCACGAAGAGCGGGCCGTACGGGGCCGGGGTGTCCCGCCAGATGTACGAGACGGTGTCCAGCCACGGGCAGGGCAGCGCCGACACCCCCTGCTCGTACGGGCTGATCCCGGCGGCGTAGCTGGCGCCCTGGCAGGCGTACGCGTACACGTCCCGGCTGCCGAACGGCGGCGCGACCAGCATCGGGAGCAGCCACAGCCCGGCGGTCACCAACGCCCAGCGGACCGACGGCACCCGGTCACGCAGCGACCACCAGGCCCACACCAGCAGCGCGGTGCCGACCAGCCAGCTACCGAGGATCAACGGCCCGTGCGGGCCCTGCCAGATGTTGACCGGGGTGGGGCGCAGGTTGCCGTGCGGGAACGCGCCGCCGAGGAAGGCGGCCACGGCGAGCAGCACCGATCCCGCCAGGCCGGTCCAGCGTGAGAGGTGGTGAGACACCCCGCCATGCTGCCAGCCGTGCCGGGCGGGACCGACGGTGGGCACCGGACCGGGTGGCGTGTTCAGCAGTGCCTCTCCGGCAGCAGGCTGCTGGAGACCGAGAATTCACCGGGGGCGTCGGCCCGTACCTCCGTCCACCCGTCCGGCCCCGGCCGCAGGCACCCGTCCGCCCCGGAAAGGGACAGCCAGCGCGACCACCGTACGCGGACCGGCACGTTCCCGGCCCGGTCCGTGCTGAGCCGCACCCGGGCCTGGTCGGCGGCCACCAGCCGGCCCGGCGCGCCGACCAGCGGCGTCGGGTCGGCCACGGCGTACAACCGCCAGTCGGGGTTGCGCCACACCTCGCGCAGGTAGGGCTGGCCGGCGAGGACCAGTTCGGCCTCGGCCCGCCCCCACCGGTCCGGCGGGGCGTCGGGCGCGACCGCGACGTACTGGACCGCCTCCCGGTGGAGCCAGTCCGCGTAGGAGTCGGCGGTCAGCGCGTCGCCGTAGAAGAGGGCGTTGCGGTCGGTGTCCACCTGCCGTTCCCATCCCCGCGCCAGGGGCACGGTCGGTGGCAGGTACGCCGACTCCCAGTGGTCCCGCAGCGGCACCACCTCGACCCGGCCCACCGGCTGCCGTCGGGCCAGTTCGTCGGCGAGCGGGCGGTGGAAGGCGGCGGCGCTCTCCGCCGAGCCGGCGCGGGTCACGTCGCTGACCATCACCGGGTTCTGCCACCAGACGGTGGCGGCGAGCAGTCCGGCCAGCCACGGGCCGGGCAGCCGGGCGTACCCGGCGAGCACCGGAAGCGCGAACAGCATCGGCAGCCGCAGCGCGTTGGAACCGATCGGGCTGGGCAGGTAGAAGGCCGCGACCAGCAACAGCACGGTGAGCGCCGAGCCGATCCGCAGTGCCCGGCACCGCCCGGGTACGACGGCGAAGACCAGCACGGCCAGCGCCACGTTGATCCGCATCGACTCGGCCGAGTACGGCTGGGTGCCGCCGTTGCCGAACAGCACGGCCATCGGGGCGAGCGCGAACGCGGGCGCGAGACAGAGCACCAGGCTCTCGGCCAGCGGGCGATCCGCCCGCCAGCCGCCCGGCAGCGCCCGACCCGGGCCGCCGCCCCGGCGCAGCCCGGCCAGCAGCAGCGCCGCGCCGGCCAGGCCGGTGAAGAGCCCGGCGACCGGGCTGGCCCAGGTGGCCGCCACGGCGAGCGCGGCGGCCAGCGAGAGCCGTATCGGTCGGCCCGGCCGCCCGACGCCGACCGCGCAGAGGGCGAGCAGCCCGAACGCCAGGCCGACGGCGAAGGTGATCCGGCCGCTGGCCAGGTTGCCGACCAGCACCACCGCGCCGAGCGCCCCGGCCAGCACCGGCCGGCGGGCCCGGTGCCGGACGAACAGCCAGCCCAGGGCCGCGGCGCCCAGCACGGCCGCGACGACACCGAGCGGTCGCGCCCCGAGCCACGCGCCCAGCCGGGCGGTGAACAGGCTGTAGCCGTACTGGTTGACCCCGCCGTACCAGCCGAGGTCGATCGGGGTGCCGCCGTGGCGTTCGACGAACCCGGCCCGGGCGACCTGCGCGGCCAGGTCGGTGCCCATCGGCGGGGCGAGCAGGAACGCCACACCGAGCAGCAGCGCGACCGCCGGGGCCGGCAGCCAGCCGGGGACCGCCCTGCGGTTGGCGCGTGGGCCTGCGGCGGGCCGGGCCGGGCGCGTCAGCACGTCAGCCACCGAAGACCCGTTCCATCGCGGCGCGGGAGCGGCGGCCGGTGCGCAGGTATTCGTCCAGGAACTCGCCGGGGTCGTCGCGGCCGACCAGGCGTACCACCCCGGCCAGCTCCACCCCGTGCCGGGGGAGCTGGTCCCCGGCCCGGCCGCGGACCAGCATCAGCGCGTTGCGGACCTGCGCCGCGAGGGTCCAGCCGGCGGCCATCTCCGCCGCGTCGTCGGCCTCGACCAGCCCGGCGTCGCGGGCGGCGGCGAGGGCGTCGAGGGTACGCGTGCCGCGCAGCTCGGCACGCCGGCCGGCGTGCCGGAGTTGGAGCAGCTGCACCGCCCACTCGACGTCGGCCAGGCCGCCCCGGCCCAGCTTGGTGTGGGTCGCCGGGTCGGCGCCCCGGGGCAGCCGCTCGGTCTCCACCCGGGCCTTGATCCGGCGGATCTCCACCACCTGCTCGCGGGTCAGCCCGTCGGCCGGGTAGCGAACCGGGTCGATCATCGCCTCGAACTCGGCGCCCAGGTCGGCGTCACCGCACACGAACCGGGCCCGCAGCAGCGCCTGCGCCTCCCACACCTTCGACCAGCGGGCGTAGTACTGGGCGTACGCGGCGAGGCTGCGTACCAGCGGGCCCTGCCGGCCCTCCGGGCGCAGGTCGGCGTCGACCCCGAGCGGCGGGTCGGGGGCCGGCGCGGAGAGCAGCCGGCGCAGCTCCTCGGCGATCGCATGGGCGGCGGCGCTGGCCGCCGACTCGTCCGCGCCCGGCGGCGGGTCGTAGACGAAGAGCACGTCGGCGTCGGAGAGGTAGTTGGACTCGTACCCGCCGAGCCGGCCCATGCCGATCACCGCGAAGCGCAGCCCCGGCGGGGCCGGCTGGGCGGCCCGGGCGGTCCGCAGCGCGGCGGCCAGGGTGGCGTCGGCGACGTCGGAGAGGGCGGTGCCGACGGCGGTGACGTCGGCGAGGCCGAGCCCGGCCCGCCCGTCCGGCTCGACGCGGTTCAGGGTGGGAGCGAGCGAGCCGGCCCGACTCAGCACGTCGGCGCAGGCGAGGCGGACCAGCTCCCGGCGGCGCAGGGCGCGCACCGCCCGGATGGCCTCGACCGGGTCGGCGTGCCGGGCCGCCGCGGCGACGAAGCCCTCGCCGAGCACCTCGCGGCTACGCGGGGTCAGCTCGCCGTCCTCGGCCAGCAGCCGCAGCGCCTCCGGCTCGCGGGCCAGCAGGTCGGCGGCGTACCGGGAGGAGGAGAGCACCCGGGCCAGTCGGCGGGCGACCGGGCCGGAGTCCCGGAGCAGCCGCAGATACCAGGGGGTGCTGCCGAGCTTGTCGGAGACCTGCCGGTAGTTGAGCAGCCCCCGGTCCGGTTCCGGCGCGTCGGCGAACTCACTGAGCAGCACCGGCAGCAGGGTGCGCTGGATCGCGGCGGTCCGGCTCACCCCGCCGGTGAGGGCCTGGAGGTGGCGCAGCGCCCCGGCCGGGTCGGCGAAGCCGAGGATCTCCAGCCGGTGCCGGGCCGCCTCCGGGGTGAGCCGCAGTCCCTCGGCGGGCACCCGGGCCACCGACTCCAGCAGCGGCCGGTAGAGCAGTTTCGCGTGCAGCCGCCGTACCTCGGTGGCGTGCGTGACCCACTCGGCGCGGAACTCCTCGACGGCGCTGCGGCCCGGGGTGGCCACGTGGCCGAGCGCGGCGGCCAGCCAGCGCAGCGCGGCCGGCTCGGCCGGCACGGTGTGGGTCCGGCGCAGGCCCTGGAGCTGGAGCCGGTGCTCGACGCCGCGCAGGAAGCGGTAGCCGAGCAGCAGCGCCTCCCCGTCGGCCCGGCCGACGTAGCCGCCGGCGACCAGCGCGCGCAGCGCGGGGATCGTCCCCGGCGCCCGCAGCGACTCGTCGCCCCGGCCGTGCACGAGCTGAAGCAACTGGACCGCGAACTCGATGTCGCGCAGCCCGCCCGGGCCGCGCTTGATCTCGCGTTCCAGCTCCTTCGGCGGGATGTTGTCGATGATCTTCCGGCGCATCGCGCGGACGTCCTCGACCGCCTCCGGCCGTTCCGCGGCGGTCCACACCAGCGGCGCGAGCGCCTCGATCCACTCCCGGGCGAGGCCCAGGTCGCCGGCCGCCGGCCGGGCCTTGAGCAACGCCTGGAACTCCCACGTCCGGGCCCAGCGGCGGTAGTAGGCGAGGTGGCTGGCGAGGGTACGCACCAGCGGCCCCCGGTTGCCCTCCGGCCGCAACGCGGCGTCGACCGGCCAGGCGACCAGCCCGCAGACGTGGATCAGCCGGGTGGCGACCAGGGTCGCGGCGGCCAGGTCGTCGTCGGAGGCGGCGACGAAGATGACATCCACGTCGGAGACGTAGTTCAGCTCCTCGCCACCGCACTTGCCCATCGCCACCACGGCCAGCCGGGGCCGGGCCGTGCCCTCCGGCAGCTCGTCGACGGCGAACTGGTACGCGGCGGCGAGGGTGGCGTCGGCGAGCCCGGAGAGCGCCGCCATGGTCTGCTCCAGCCCGCGCCCGCCGGTCAGGTCCGCCGCCGCGATCCGCAGCAGCGCCAGCCGGTACGCCTGCCGCAGCACCGGCACCGGGCCGGTGGCGCCGGTCAGCCGGGCGGCGGCGGCCAGGTCCAGGCGGCCGTCGGCGGACGGCGCGAGCCCGTCCGGATCGGTGGCCAGCACCACCCACTGGCCGGGGTTGGCCACCAGGTGGTCGCCGAGCGCCGCGGACGCGCCGAGCACCGCGACCAGGCGCCGGCGCAGCCCCGGGTCGGCGGCCAGGGCGTCCAGCACCGCCGGCTTCGCCGCGCTACGGCGTTCCGCCTCGACGAGGCGGTGCAGCTGGCGCAGCGCCAGGTCCGGGTCGGCGGCCCGGGAGAGGGCGGCCAGCAGCTCGCCGGCCCGCTCGTCGGCGGGCTCCTGGACGTCCGGCCGCCACAGCCCGAGCCCGTCCGGGCCGAGCAGGTCGGCGGCCCGCGCCCGGCCGTCGCCCTCGGCGAAGCCGTACCGGGCGAGGCGTCCCCTGGTCGGGCGGGTCACCTCAGTTCCCGAGCAGGGGCAGGCTACGGCGAGGGGCGTCGTCTTCCAGCTCGCCGAGGGCGAGGGCGGCGAACCGGATCGCGAACGGCTGCCACACCTCCTCAACGTCGGCCATCACCCGGTCGCACGCGGCGACCACCAGCTCCGGGTCGTAGCCCAGCTCGGCGAGGAGCATCGAGTCGCGGGCCCAGTCGGCGATCATCGCGGTGTCGCACTCGATGTGGAACTGCAGCCCCCAGGCCCGGTCGCCGAGGCGGAACGCCTGGTGCGGGTAGCGGGTGGAGGCGGCGAGCAGGGTGGCCCCGTGCGGCAGCCCGGTGATCTCGTCGGAGTGCCACTGGAACACGTCCGGCATCAACGGCACGTACCGGAAGAGCGGATCGGTTTCGGCGGCGTCCCGCTTGCCGACCACGGCCGGCCCGACCTCCGGCCCGGACGGGCTCCGCTCCACCTCGCCGGCGTGCGCGGTGGCCAGCAGTTGCGCCCCGAGGCAGACCCCGAGGGTGGGGATACGCTGCCGGACCGCCTTGCGCAGCAGCCCCTCCAGGGCGGGGAACCAGGGCGCGTCGGGGCTGCCGTCGGGCCGTGGGTACGCCTGCTGCTCGCCGCCGAGCACCACCAGCGCGGCGTACCCGTCCAGGTCGGCGGGGAGTTGGTCGCCGGCGTGCGGGCGCAGCACCCGCAGGTCGACGCCCCCCTCGGTGAGCCATTCCCCCAGTCGGCGGAGGTCGTCGGTCGGGTCGTTCTCGATCACCAGCGCGGTCGCCACGACGTCGAGGCTATCCGGTAGGTGACGGGCAGGCCGGAACGGCTCGGCCCACTAGGCTGCCGCTGTGCCCACCGACGACTGCCTGCGCCCACCGGTCCTGCGCCCCGGCGACACCGTGATGCTGGTGTCGCCCTCCGGTCCGACCCGGCCCGAGCGGGTAGCCCGCGGCATCGAGCTGCTGACCGGTTGGGGGCTGCGCCCGGTGCTGGCGCCGAACGCGTACGCCCGCCGGGGCTACCTGGCCGGCGGCGACGAACTGCGGGCCGCCGACCTGAACACCGCGTTCGCCGACCCGGAGGTACGCGGGGTGATCTGCACCCGGGGCGGCTACGGCGCGCAGCGGATGGTGGACCTGGTCGACATGGACGTCGTCCGCCGGGACCCGAAGGTGGTGGCCGGGTTCTCCGACATCACCGCGTTGCAGTTCGCGCTCTGGCGGGGCGCCCGGCTGGCCGGCGTGCACGGCCCGGGGGCGGCGTGGCTGGACGACCGCACCCCGCTCCACTCGGCGGAGTCGCTGCACGCCGCGCTGATGACCACCGAACCGGTCACGGTCGCCGCCGTCGAGGCGGAGGGGACCCACCCGGTCCGGGTGGCCGGCCGGGCGGAGGGCCGGCTGCTCGGCGGCAACCTCTGCCTCATCACGGCCTCGATCGGCACCCCGGACATGCCGGACCTGACCGGGGCGATCCTGCTCGTCGAGGAGGTGCAGGAACCGCCGTACAAGGTCGACCGGATGCTCACCCAGCTGCGCCGCTGCGGCGCGCTGGCCGGGGTCGCCGGGGTGGCCGTGGGCCAGTTCACCGGGTGCGCGGACGACTGGGACACCACCGTCGCCGACGTGCTGACCGAGCGCCTGGGCGACCTCGGCGTGCCGGTTCTCGGTGGCCTCCCGATCGGTCACGGCGTCGGCCAGCTCACCGTCCCGGTCGGCACTCCCGCCGTCCTGGACGCGGACGCCGGCACCCTGACCGTCTCCCCCGCCGTCCGGTGACCCCTCCGGTGTGGCATTTGCAACTAGTTTGTCCGTATATTGCAGTCGGATTTTCAGCGCGTTGACAGGTCCGCCACGGGTTGCCCCCAGGTCAGGCGGTCACTGTCGGTCACGTCAACGCACCACCACCGGAACTGGAGAACCGCATGATCCGCAAGATGTCGAGGAAGAACGTGCTGGTCGGCCTGGCCGCCGCCGGGGTGCTCGGCGTGGGGATCGCTGCCCCCACGGTGGCACTCGCCGACGACAAGAGCCCCGCCCCGAGCGCCAGCGCGAGCGCTGACCAGGGCACCGACCGTCAGCAGAAGCGGGCCGACCGGCAGGCCGAGTTCGCCGACGCCCTCGCCAAGGAGCTGGGCGTTTCGACCGACAAGGTCACCGCCGCGCTAGACAAGCTCAAGGAGCAGCACAAGGGCGACCGGCCGGAGCGGCCGTCGACCGAGGACCGGCAGGCGAAGCAGAAGGACTGGCAGGCCAACCGGCAGGAGCAGCTGAAGAAGCGGCTTGACCAGGCCGTCAAGGACGGCAAGCTGACCCAGGACGAGGCCGACGCGGTGCTGAAGGCCGTCGACGCCGGCGTCTTCCCGGGCCCGGGCGCTCGCGGCCACCACGGCGGGTGGGAGCGCACTGGCAAGTGACCCGGGTGGCCCCGCCGTCTCCTCACCGGCCGTACCTCCCTCCCGGCCGGCACCCGCGGCGGGGCCACCTGCACGGCTGCTGATCGGCGACATGGCGGCATCCCGGTTCCGGGATGCCGCCATGTCGCCGTTGTGGAGTGGATCACCCGGCGGGCGGCGGGGTGAACACGCCCAGGTGGTTCCCGGACGGGTCGAGCAGGTGCGCGAAGGTCAGCCCGGTCGGCGCGCTCCGCAGCGGCACCAGCACCTTGCCGCCGGCCGCCTCGGCCCGCCGGCAGGTCTCGGCCACGTCCGCCACCTCGGCGTAGAAGATCGCGTAGTTCGGCGAGTCGCCGCTGGTGGCCCGGATCGCGCCGCCGATCCCCCGCTCCCCACCGGCCGCCGTCTGCCGGTACGACGCCCCCGACGCACCCTGCTCCCCGAAGCGCCAGCCGAACAGGTCGGCGTAGAAGCGCTCGACCTCGTCCGGCCGGTCGGAGCCGATCTCGAACCAGGTGACGGGCGTGCTGGACATGTTGCCTCCTCCTCCGCGCCGGCCGGTCGGCCGGCGCCGTCAGGAGTAAGCCTCGGGGTCCTCCGCGACAGCGTCCTGTCGGTGTTTCACGGGTGGCACCGGCACCACCGCCGTCAGCCGGTCAAAACCAGCCGACGAGTCGGCCGGGCTTCAGACCAGGCTCAGCGGGCGCACCCGCTCGTGCGGGATGTCGAGATCGCCGGGGTGCAGCTCCCGGGTCACCGCCTCGGCCAGCGGGCGTACCGAGCTGATCCGATCGGTGCGGAAACAGCGCAGCCCGTCGCGCAGCCGGCACCAGGCCAGCAGGTACCAGTGCCGGGCGTTGCCCAGGTAGCCGAGCGGTTCCACGTCGCGCACCGAGTCCGCGCCGGCGCGGTCCGCGTACGTCAGGCGGAGCACCCGCCCGGCGGCGACCGCGTCGGCGACGGCGGCCGGTACGGGCATGACCGGCCCGTCGCCGATCAGGTGCACCCGGCCGGCGAGGCGGTGCGCCTCGGCGACGTCGGCCGCCGGCATCACGGCGACCAGCTTGCGCAGCGCCGCACCGGCTGCCGCCGCGAACGGGGTGCCGCCGAGGCGGTGCAGCGCGAGGGCCATCGCCACCGCCTCGCCCGGCGTCAGGTTGACCGGCGGCAGGGTGCGCGCCCGGTCGACCACGTAGCCGCCGGTGCGGCCCGGCTCGGCCCAGATCGGCACCCCGGCGGCCTGGAGCGCGGCGATGTCCCGCTCGATCGTGCGGGCGCTGACCTCGAAGCGCCCGGCCAGCCAGCGGGCGCTGCGCGGCCGGGGCGACACCGCCCGCAACTCCTCCACCAGGGCGTAGAGACGGTCGGTCCGGTTCACCCCGGCAGGCTATGCCCGGGGTACGACAGACCGGCTCAGAGCGAGAGGTAGCGCTGCCGCTCGTACGGGGTGACCTCGCGGCGGTACTGCTCCCACTCGGCCCGCTTGTTGCGCAGGAAGAAGTCGAAGACGTGCTCGCCGAGGATCTCGGCGACCAGTTCCGAGCCGGCCATCACGTCGATCGCCTCGGCCAGGTTCTCCGGCAGCGCCTCGTACCCCATCGCCCGGCGCTCGGCGCTGCTGAGCGACCAGACGTCGTCCTCGGCGCCCGGGGGCAGCTCGTACCCCTCCTCGATGCCCTTCAGGCCGGCGCCGAGCATGACCGCGAAGGCCAGGTACGGGTTGGTCGCCGAGTCCAGCGAACGCACCTCCACCCGGGCCGAGTTCGGCTTGCCGTACGCCGGCACCCGGACCAGCGCGGACCGGTTCAGGTGACCCCAGCAGACGTACGCCGGGCTCTCGGTGATCCGGTCCGGCAGCGCCAGCGGGAAGAGCCGCTTGTACGAGTTGACCCACTGGTTGGTGACCGCGGTGTACTCCCGAGCGTGGGTGAGCAGCCCGGCGATGAACGACTTGGCCACCTTGGACAGCTTCATCGGGTCGCCGGCGTCGTGGAACGCGTTGCGCTCCCCCTCGAAGAGCGACAGGTGGGTGTGCATACCGTTGCCGGGCTGGTCGGTGAACGGCTTCGGCATGAAGCTGGCCTGCACGCCGGTGGAGAGGGCCACCTCCTTGACCACGTGGCGGAAGGTCATGATGTTGTCGGCGGTGGTGAGCGCGTCGGCGTAGCGCAGGTCGATCTCCTGCTGGCCGGGGGCCACCTCGTGGTGGCTGAACTCGACCGAGATGCCGATCCGCTCCAGCGCCAGCACGGCCTGCCGGCGGAAGTCCCGGGCCACCGCGTGGGTGGTGTGCTCGAAGTAGCCGCCGGTGTCCACCGGGATCGGCACCGAGCCGTCCTGCGGCCCGTTCTCCAGCAGGAAGAACTCGATCTCGGGGTGGGTGTAGAAGGTGAAGCCCTTCTCCGCCGCCCGGGACAGCGCCCGGCGCAGCACGTGCCGCGGGTCGGCCCAGGACGGGCTGCCGTCGGGGAGCAGGATGTCGCAGAACATCCGGGCGCTCTCGCCGCTCACCCCACCCTCGAAGGGGAAGACCTGGAAGGTGGTGGGGTCGGGCATGGCCACCATGTCGGACTCGAAGACCCGGGCGAAACCCTCGATCGCCGAGCCGTCGAAACCGATGCCCTCGTCGAAGGCCGCCTCCAGCTCCGCGGGGGCCACCGACACGCTCTTGAGCGTGCCGAGCACGTCGGTGAACCACAGCCGGACGAACCGGATGTCCCGCTCTTCCAGCGTACGGAGGACGAACTCCTGCTGACGGTCCACTTCCACCCCTCGTGACACGTACGTCCGGAACCGGTCAGGGCCGGCCCGGCCTGACCGCCCAGTCTCCACCGGCCTCGTTACGCCGACGTTACGCGACCACCCGGCGTACGTCCCGCCGTGTCCCGCGCGCGGGGACGCGGTGGCCGCGGTCTCCCCGTCCGCTCGGATTCGACCCGGCCCGCTGGGGCAAGATTGGGGACATGCCCACCCTGCGTCTCGCCCTGTGCCAGGTCGACCCGACCGTCGGCGACGTCGCCGGCAACGCCGACCTGGTCCGCGCCTGGTCCCGCAAGGCCGCCGACGCCGGCGCCCAGCTCGCCCTCTTCCCGGAGCTGATGCTGACCGGGTACCCGGTCGAGGACCTGGTCTTCCGCCGCTCCTTCGTGGCCGCGTCGCAGGCCGCGCTGGAGCGGCTCGCCGCCGACCTGGCCGCCGACGGGCTCGGCGAGCTGCCCGTCCTGGTCGGCTACCTGGACGCGGACGGCCCGCCGCAGGTCAGCTCCGACGCCGAGCCGGGCCGGGGTGCCCGCAACGCCGCCGCGCTGCTGCACGGGGGCGGGGTGGTGGCCCGCTACTTCAAGCACCACCTGCCCAACTACGGCGTCTTCGACGAGGACCGCTACTTCGTGCCCGGCAACACGCTGAACGTGGTGCGGATCGGCGGGGTGGCCGTCGCGCTGACCATCTGCGAGGACCTCTGGCAGGCCGGCGGCCCGTTCGCGGTGGCCCGGCAGGCCGGCGTCGGGCTGGTGCTCAACATCAACGGCTCGCCGTACGAGCTGAACAAGGACGACATCCGGCTGCCGCTGGTCCGCCGCCGGGCCGCGGAGGCCGGCGCGACCATCGCGTACGTGAACATGATCGGCGGCCAGGACGAGCTGGTCTACGACGGCGACTCGATGATCGTCAGCGCGGACGGCACCCTGCTGGCCCGGGCCCCGCAGTTCGTCGAGCACCTGCTGCTGCACGACGTCGAGCTGCCCGCGGCGCGGGAGCCCGTCGGCGGCGAGGCGGAGCTGGCCGACGCGATGCGGGTGGTCCGGGCCGAGGTCGACGACCTGCCGCCGGCCCCGGGCGGGGAGCCCGCGGTCGGCGGGATCATCGAGCCGGTCGCCGACGAGGCGGAGGTGTGGCAGGCGCTGGTGCTGGGCCTGCGCGACTACGTCAACAAGAACCGGTTCCCGTCGGTGGTGCTCGGCCTCTCCGGCGGCATCGACTCGGCGGTGGCGGCGGCCATCGCGGTGGACGCGCTCGGCCCGGACCGGGTGGTCGGGGTGTCGTTGCCCAGCCAGCACTCGTCCGAGCACTCCCGCTCCGACGCCGAGGACCTGGCCAAGCGGACCGGCCTGGACTACCGGATCCAGCCGATCCAGCCGATGGTGGACGCCTTCCTGGCCAACATGTCGCTCTCCGGCGTGGCCGTGGAGAACCTCCAGGCCCGGGTACGCGGCGTGATCCTGATGGCGCTGTCGAACCAGGAGGGCCACCTGGTCCTCACCACCGGCAACAAGAGCGAGTTGGCCGTCGGCTACTCCACCCTCTACGGCGACTCGGTCGGCGGCTACAACCCGGTCAAGGACGTCTGGAAGACGCTGATCTGGCGGCTGGCCAAGTGGCGCAACGCCGACGCCGAGCGCCGCGGTGAGACCCCGCCGATCCCGGAGAACTCGATCGGCAAGCCCCCCTCGGCGGAGCTGAGCCCCGGCCAGCTCGACAGCGACACCCTGCCCGACTACGACGTCCTCGACCCGATCCTGATCGGCTACGTCGACGGCGACCTGGGCCGGGAGGGCCTGATCGCGTCCGGCCACGACCCGGCCATCGTGGACCGGGTGCTGCGGATGGTGGATACCGCCGAGTACAAGCGACGGCAGTCCGCCCCCGGCACGAAGATCTCCATGAAGGCGTTCGGGCGGGACCGCCGGCTGCCGATCACCAACCGCTGGCGCGAGCACGGCTGACCGGCCGACGTCCCCGGCCCCACCGAGCGCGGGCCGGGGAGTGAAATCCTCCACTCCGCCCTGCCGTCGGCCGGTCGTCCGGTGCGACGATCGCGGCGGAACCCGGGGACCGCGAGCGCGGCCTCGAGGAAGGAGATAGTCATGGTGGAGTCCACCCCGACCGAGGTGACCGCCCTCTACGGCGGGCCGGCCACCCGACGGGTACGCACCCGCGACCTGATCGCCGCCAAGGAGCGCGGCGAGCGGTGGGCGATGCTCACCTCGTACGACCAGTACACCGCCTCGATCTTCGATCAGGCGGGGATCCCGGTGCTGCTGGTCGGCGACTCGGCGGCGAACAACGTCTTCGGCTACGAGACCACCCTGCCGGTGACCGCCGAGGAGCTGCTGCCCCTGGTCCGCGCGGTGGTACGGGCGACGAAGCACTCGCTGATCGTCGGCGACCTGCCCTTCGGCTCGTACGAGGAGGGGCCGACACAGGCGCTGCGCACCGCGGTGCGGTTCATGAAGGAGGGCGGCTGCCACGCGGTGAAGCTGGAGGGTGGCCGGCGCTGCGCGGCGCAGGTCGAGGCGATCGTCGGGGCCGGCATCCCGGTGATGGCGCACATCGGCTTCACCCCGCAGAGCGAGCACACCCTGGGCGGCTACCGGGTGCAGGGCCGGGGCGACACGGCCGAGGAGGTGATCGCCGACGCGCGGGCGGTGGCCGAGGCGGGCGCCTTCGCGGTGGTGCTGGAGATGGTGCCCGGTGAGGTGGCCAAGCGGATCACCGCCGAGCTGCGGATCCCCACGGTCGGCATCGGCGCCGGCCCGGAGACCGACGCCCAGGTGCTGGTCTGGCAGGACATGGCCGGGCTGCGCACCGGCAGGGCGCCCCGCTTCGTCAAGCGCTACGCCGACCTGGCCGGCGCGCTGACCGACGCCACCCGCCGGTTCGCCGACGAGGTACGCGACGGCGAGTTCCCCGCCGCCGAGCACACCTTCTAGCACGGTTCGCGGCGGTGGGTCGCCCCCCAGACACGGGTAGGACAGGACCGGGTGTGGACCGGGCCCCCACCGCCACGTTCCGCCGGCCACACTCGGCTGATGTTCGACTTCGGCATCGCCGGCTGCCGACCGCATCCGGTGGGCTCGCCATGGATCTTGGTAGGAAGTGGGCCCTTGAGGGGCCGTCTCCTACCAAGATCTCAGTCGTGAGGACCGGCGTCAGAGGTCGGTGACGCGGATTCCGGCGTGCGCCTTGTAGCGCTTGTTGATCGCGATCAGGTTGGCGGTGAACGCCTCGATCTGGTGGGCGTTGCGCAGCCGGCCGGCGTAGATGCCCCGCATGCCGGGGATCCGGGCGGCGAGCGCGGCGACGATCCCGACCAGCTCCCGGTCCTCGGTGCAGATCAGCACGTCCAGGTCGATCCGGTCGATCTCCGGGTCGGCCAGCAGCGGCGCGCTGACGTGGTTGAAGGCGGCGCAGACCCGGGATTCGGGCAGCAGCCCGGCGGCCTGCTGCACGGCGCTGCCCTCCGGGACGGGCAGCGCGTACGGGCCCTGCTTGTCGAAGCCCAGCGGGTTGACACAGTCGACCACGATCTTGCCGGTGAGCGGCTCGGCCAGGGCGGCGACGGTGGCGGCGTGCCCGTCCCAGGGCACCGCGATGATCACCACGTCGCTGCGGCGAGCCACCTCGTCGTTGGCCGCGCCGGAAACCGCCGTGCCGGCCGCGACGCCGGGCAGCGCGGCGATCTCGGCGGCGGCCTGCGCCGCCCGGTCCGCGGAGCGGGACCCGATCAGCACGGTCTGCCCGGCCCGGGCGAACCGGTAGGCGAGTCCCCGCCCCTGGTCACCGGTGCCCCCGATGATGCCGACGGTCAGCCCGGAGACGTCGGGCAGTGTGGTCGCGTCGTAAGCCATGCGGTCATCCTCGCAAACCCGACCGGCACCCCACCCCGGGCGTCGGGTACGCGTACCGGGTGGGTCAGGCGCGTTCGAAGAGGACCTTGCGGTGGACGGGGTCGGCCGAGACCAGGCGGACCGGTACGCGCTCACCGAGGGGCAGCTCGCCGAGGCAACGGGCGCGGACCGGCGGCTGGTCCAGGGCCACCGTGCCGCCGGGCCGGCGTCCCGGCTTCGCGGCCCCGTTCCCCGACGGCCGATCCGGCCCGGGGCCGTCGCCGGGCTGTCGGGGCACCTCGGCCGCCGGCCGTGGGGCGTCCACGTCCAGCACGGCCGCCTCGAACGTCTCCCCGACCCGGTGCTCCAGCAGCACCGCCTCGGCCAGCTCGACCGCGCCCCGGGTCGCCGCCGACGCGGTCCGGTCGGTGCTCGTCATCACCTCCGGCAGCCTCGGCAGCGCGGCGCGGGTCCAGTCGGGCACCTCCCGGCCCTCGTGCAGGGCCAGGCAGACCTCGGTCGCGTACCGGTCGGCCAGCCGGCGCAGCGGCGCCGTGACGTGCGCGTACGCGGCGGCCACCCCGCCGTGCGCCGGCCGCTCGGGCAACTGCCCGTCAAAAGCGGTGTACGCGGCCCCGCGCATCAGCTCGGCCGCCTGGTCGATGAAGGCCGCCGCCCGGGGCTGGGAGGCGTCCAGTCCGGCCAGCACCTCGCCGACCGACATCCCCGCCGGCCACTGCACGCCGAGCGGCCCGGCGGCCAGCCGCAGCCGGTCGACCGCCTCCGGCTTAGGGGCTGGCATCGTCCGCAACAGCCCGATCCGGCCGGCGAGCATGATGTCGGCCGCCGCCATCCCGGTCAGCAGGGAGATCTGCGCGTTGTGCTCCTCCATCGGGCCGGGCCCGCGCAGCACCAGCCGCCAGCCGTCGCCGTCCGGCTCGACGTCCTGCTCGGGCAGGGGCAGGTTGACCGCGCCCCGGCGCAATCCCCGCGCGATGAGCAGGGCGCCGATCTCGGGCAGCAGGGCGATCGGCTCGGGCAGCCGGCCGGCGTCGGCGGCGCGTTGCACGCCGACGTAGTCGAGCTTGGCCCGGCTGCGGACCCGGGCGCGTTCCAGCGCGACGCCCACCGTGCCGCCGTCGGCGTCGAGGTCGATGGTCCACAGCACGGCCGCCCGCTCGGCGTCGGGCAGCAGGCTGGCCGCCCCCTCGCTGAGCGTGTGCGGGTGCAACGGCACGTTGCCGTCGGGCAGATACACGGTCTGCCCCCGGCGCCAGGTCTCGTCCTCCAGCGCCCCGCCGGGACGCACGTGGGTGGCGACGTCGGCTATCGCGTACCGGACCCGGAAGCCGCCACCGGGCCGGCGGGCGAGATGCATCGCCTGGTCGAGGTCGCGCGAGGCCGCCGGGTCGAGGGTGACGAGGGGTACGTCGGTCCGGTCGGCGACGGCCGGCAGCGGCGCGGCGGCCGAATCCTCGGCCTCGCGCTGCGCCGCGGCCGGGAAGCCCTCGGGCAGTCCCAGCTCGCGGCGCAGCGCGCCGAAGTCGATGCGGGGCGCCAGTACACGTCGGATCACCACGCGCCAATCCTGACAGCGCGGCGCACCATCCGCCCATCGGCCGACGGCTCCGGGTCGCGGCGCACCGTCAGGCGCGCCGAGCCGGAGCCGTCACCGGCGTGGCCGGCCCGGCGTACCCGGGTCAGCCGGTCGCCCGGCGGGCGCTCCCCGGCTTGGCCGTCGAGCGGCCCGCGACGACCCTGGTACCGGCCGGCTTCCGCGCGGCGGTGAGCCGCTTGTGCGTACCCGTCGAGGTGCTCGTCCTGGCCTCGATGGCGCTCACGCCGGACGCCGCGGAGGTCGCCTTCCGGCCGCCCGCCGCCTTGCGCGCGGCGGTCGAGGAGGTGGCGGTCGTCTTCCTCGCCGGAGCCTTCTTGGCCGCCGCCTTGCGGGCGCCACCGGCCGGACGGGTCCCGGCGGCCTTCACGGCGGTGGCCTTCTTCGCGGGAGCCTTCTTCGCCGCCGTGGTCTTCTTCGCGGGAGCCGTCTTCGCCGCGGCCGTGGTCTTCTTCGCGGGAGCCTTCTTCGCCGCCGGTGCCTTCTTCGCCGCGGCCGTGGTCCGCTTCGCGGGAGCCCGCTTGGTCGTCGTCTTCGCGGCGGCCTTCTTCGCCGCCGTGCCGGCCTTCTTCGCCGCGGCGGTGGCCTTCGTCGTGGTGGAGGTGGCCTTCCGTGCGGCGGCGGTGGCCCGGGCCGGCGCCTTCTTCGCCGCGGCGGTGGTGGTCCGCTTCGCCGGGGCTCCCGTGGCCGCGGCCGTGGTCTTCCTCGCCGGCGCCTTCTTCGCCGCCGTGGTCTTCGCGGGAGCCTTCTTCGCCGCCGCCGTGGTCCTCCCGGCGGCGGCCTGCTTCGCCGTCGTCTTCTTCGCGGTGGCCTTGGTGGCCGGGGCCTTCTTCGCGGTGGCTGGCGCCTTCTTCGCGGTGGCCCTGGTGGCCGGGGCTCTCTTCGCGGTGGTCTTCGTGGCCGGTGCCGCCTTCGCGGGCGCCTTCCGCGCCGCCGACACGACCTTCTTGGCGGCCGCCTTCTTCGCGACCGCCTTCGTCGCCGGCACCCGGCCGGCACCGGCCCCCGAGGCGTTCGGCGACGCCTTCGTGACCGTGGTCGTGCCGGCCGCGCCCGTGATCCGGCGGGCCGCGCTGGTCTGCTTCCGGGTCCTGGGGGCGGCGGCCGGGCGGGTGGTGGCCTGCTGTGCTTCGGCCATCTCGGTTCCCTCCTTGGGGACGTGCGCCGCCGTCGCGGAGCACGAGTACCTCGACGCGGGCCGTCCCGCGCCGTCTACCTGTCCTCCCCGGCCCAACGGGCGTCCTCGGCATCCCACGCTTCGTTGCGCTCCCGCACCTGTTGCAGGGCGTTCTCCGCGTCGGCGGCTGAGGCGTACGGTCCGAGAACGTGCTTCGCGGGGCACACGTCGGCATCGGTCTCGACCCGGTGGTGTCGCGTGCACCAGTAGTAGTGCCCGCCACTTCCGTTGTCGCTCATGCGATCACTGTGCAACGCGAAACGCCCGGCCGCCACCGGAACGCCACAAATAGGCACCGACGTTCTCCAATGTAGACGCGCTCCGGGCCGGTCCGGGGCCGAAACGGAAAGAAGGGGCAGCGGTTTGTCGGGCAACGGTTGCCGCGCCCGGAGCGCGGTTCCGCTGAACGGCCGGTACCGCCGAGGCACGGCTCCCGGCAGGATCGACGCTCATGATCATCACGACGGCCGGTACGGGGGCCTGTCCGGAGTGCGGTACGCCGACGGTGTCGATCCGCGAGGCGATGCCCTGGTGCGCCCGGTGCGAGTGGAACCTCGACGGCTACGACCGTGCCCACCAGACACCCGAGTTCGGGTGGTCCTGGGTCGACCGGCGAACCCACCGGCTCGCCACCCGGCTCACCCGCCAGCAGTACGCCGCGCTGGTCGGCCGCCCGCTGGAGTCGGCCGGGTTGGGGCTGGCCGGCACGGTGACCGTCGTCGTCTCGCTGCTACTCCTGGTCGGGGTGCTGGCGCTGGCGGTGCTCGGGGCGTGGCTGGTGTTCGCGTACCCGTTCCCGAACCTCGCGATCGTCTTCGGGCTGGCGCTGATCGGGCTGGCGGTGGCGCTGCGGCCCCGGTTCGGTCGGATCGACCCCGACCTGGAGGTGCTCTCCCGGGAGGATGCGCCCGAGTTGCACGCCCTGGTCGAGGAGGTGGCCACCGCGATCGGTGCGCCGGTGCCGCACGTGATCGGCGTCGACAGCCGCATCAACGCGTACGCGACGGCGGTGGGCCTGCGTCGGCGCCGGGTGCTCTGCCTCGGGCTGCCGCTGTGGGGCGCGCTGGACGGACAGGAGCGGGTCGCACTGCTCGGCCACGAACTCGGCCACTTCGTCAACGGTGACATCCGGCGGCTGCTGGTGACCGACCCGGCGTTGACGATGCTCGGCAACGCCGCCGACCTGTTCCGCCCGATGCGCGGCACGCAGGGCAGCGGGCTGCTGGAGCTGATCGGCGAGTGGCTGGGCCGGATCCTGTCGTGGCTCGTGTCCCGCCTGCTCTTCCTCGGCCACCTGGTGCTGGTCTGCACCGCGCTGCGGGACAGCCAGCGGGCCGAGTACCTGGCCGACGAACTGTCCGCACGGGTGGCCGGCACCACGGGCGCGACGCGCCTGCTCGACGTGCTGCTCAGCCACGAGTCGGTGGCGCTGGTGGTCCGCCAGGGTGCCTTGGGCGGGCAGGGACCGGCCGGGTGGCGGGCGGGACTGCGGCGCTCGCTGGCCGGGACCGCCGAGCGACAGCCGTTGGTGCGCCAACTTTCCATCCGGGAGGAGGCGTCGCTGTTCGCCACCCATCCACCGGCGGGCCTGCGCCACCGGATGCTCGGCGCCCGGCCGTGGCAGGACCCCGGGTTGGTGCTCGGCGAGGCCCGCGCCGAACGGATCGACGCCGAGTTGGCCCGGCACTACGACCAGGCGGCGCGGATGGTGAGCTGGTCCGCCTGACTCCCGGTCGGCTGCCCTCAGGTGGTCGACGCGACCGGTGCCACCGCCGCGACGCCGGCCGGGCCGGCGGCACCGATGACATACGCCAGCGCGTACGGGGTGCAGGCCAGATAGAGGAAGGGTTGCAGGTCGACCAGATCGCCGATCAGGAACAACTCCTCCCCCGTCGGGCGGGGCAGCCCGAACGACCAGTCGGTCCAGCAGGCGAAGAGCCACAGCGGCGCGGAGATCCGGTCGACGGTGTCGCCCTGCGCCACCCCGTCGATGACGGTGGGCGGCCCGGCCGGGATGTGGTTGACCACGGTGAGCACCACCGCCGCGTCGGCGGCGACCAGCACGCCGAGCACGCCCAGGCACCAGGCGACCCGGACCCGCCCCCGGCCGGCCAGCGACCCGGCGCCCCACAGCACCAACGCCAGACCGGTCAGCCACACCACCAGGCCGGGTGCGACGCGTGCCAGGTCGTCGGTGGTCTCGTTCAGCGCGTACTCGGCGGAGACCGCAGTGAGGGCGACGGGCAGCACGACGCCGAGCGCCGCACGCAGCCGCCCACGCAGTGCGCCACGCGCGGCGCCCCGGCCGATCCGGCGGGCCAACCACACCGCGAGCCCTGCGGTGAGGGCGCTCACCACGGGCGCCTGCGGGACGTTCAGGTTCCCGGCGTGGCCCACCGGCCCAACCAGCACGCTGGACGCGACCACGGCGACCGCCAGGGTCACCAGGCAGGCCAGTGGGGCCAACAGCAGGGTGGCGACCGTCCGGCGGGACCGGGCGTCGAACCGGGCCCGGTCGACGACGGGCGTGCCGGGCCGGCTGGCGGCCAGGCTGGCGGCGAAGCGCAACATCCGCCAGCGCTCTCCGCGCTCGGCCAGCACATGCAGCTCGGCGTGCCATTCCCGGGACAGTTCGTCGCGGAGTTCCGCCGGCCAGCGCCGCACCGCCGACCGCAGCAGCAGGAAACCGGCCAGCCACCGGGTCACCACGCCGGGGCTCCCGTCGGCGCGGCGCCGCCCCGGGGCGTGGGGCCGTCCGAGGCAAGGGCCCGCAGCTCGGCCAGCGCCAGCCGGGCGGCGCGTACCCCCTCGGCGGTGAGCCGGTAGTAGCGGCGCGCGGGCCGACCGGCCGCGACCGGGTCGACCTCTTCCCAGTCGGCGGCGAGCCAGCCGGCCGCCTGGAGCCGGTGCAGCACCGGATAGAGGGTGCCGCTGGCCAGGCCGGTGAGTCTCATCAGGTCGAGCCCGTAGCGCGGGGCCTCGCGGTCGGTGAGGAGCGCGGCGAGCACCTTCGCCACCGGGATCGTCATCCGCATGGCGGTACTGTATTGGAACTCTACATAGGGTGCGGTCCCGTCGCGGGACACGCCGGCTGGCCGGGCCCTTTCCAGAGTGGACGGCGCCGGCCGTGACGGCGGTGTCGGTCTGCCGCACTAGCCTCTCGGCATGACCCCGCACCGGCTCGACCGCGCCACCGCCCGCCGTGTCGCCGTCCGCGCCCAACTGCTCGACGCGGAGCGGCCCACCGGCCTGCTGGCGGTGGTGGACCGGCTGACGTTCCTCCAGATCGACCCGACCGCAGCCGTGGCGCCCAACGCCGACCTGGTCGCCTGGAGCCGGCTCGGCGCCGCGTACCGGCCGAGCCACCTGACCCGGGCGTTGGAGACAGAGCGCGCCCTGTTCGAGCACCGGGCGATGGTGCGGCCGATGACCGACCTGGGGCTGCACCTCGCCGAGATGGCCACCTGGCCGGAGGACGCCCGCCGCCGGGACTGGCTGGCGGCCAACGACGCGTTCCGCCGGTACGTGCTGGACCTGCTGCGCGACTCCGGCCCGCTGCTGAGCCGCGCCGTGCCGGACCGCAGCGTCGTACCCTGGCCGTCGACCGGCTGGACCAACAACCGCAACGTCACGCAGATGCTGGAGTTCCTCGCCGCGCGCGGCGAGATCGCCATTTCCGGCCGCATCGGGCGCCAACGGACCTGGGACATCGCCGAGCGGGTCTACCCGCCCGGCACGCCCGCCGCGCCCGCCGATGAGGCCCGCCGGATCCGCGACGAGCGGCTGCTCCGCTCGCTCGGCGTCGCCCGCCCAACGGTGGTCGGCCAGGCTGGCGAGCCGGCCGAGATCGAGGGTACGTCCGGTCTGTGGCGGGTCGATCCGGCCGCGCTGGACGGCACACCGCTCGCCGGCCGGACCGCGCTGCTGTCCCCGTTCGACCGGCTGGTGCACGACCGCAAGCGCGCCCTGGAACTCTTCGACTTCGAGTACCGCCTGGAGATGTACGTGCCGAAGGCGCAGCGACGCTGGGGCTACTTCGCGCTGCCGGTGCTGCACCACGATCGGCTCGTCGGCAAGGTCGACGCGACGGCCGACCGCAAGGCCGGGATCCTGCGCGTGGACGCGATCCACGAGGACGTCCCGTTCGCTCCCGAGGTCTCGACGGCCGTGCATGGGGAGTTGACGGCGCTGGCGTCCTGGCTCGGCCTGCCGGAGGTCCACCGCGTACGCAAGGCGCAAGGTCGGCGGCTGGTCGGCGGGACGGTGGCGTAGCTCATGGTCGCCGCCCCGGGCAAGCCGAGTAGACCAGGGCCCACTCCATCGAGGTGTGGGTCGGCCGCGGACAGTGAGGATGGTGAGTGCCACCGGGCGGCGGAGCTGGAATTCATAGGAGCATCGGATGGCAGCAGGAGCTGGGATGTTACGGCTCAGAACAAAAGTTCCATGGTGATATAGCCCGCGACAAACATCACCACGACGAACGCAACCAACCCACCGAACTCAACCGCCTCCACAAGTTGCTTGTCCGCTCCCCTCCTGGCCAGCCGTTGACTGATCCGCGCTCCGAGATACAGGACAGGTAGTCCCAGGAGCAATCCGACGATGGTGGACGTTACCGCCGGTTTGGCCTTGATGTAGCCAGCGGCAGCAGCCACCAGGTAGATGATTCCGGCGGCTATGAGGTTCGCGACGAGGTTCACCAGAACGTCACGAGCGAACGATGCCCATGCGGTGGGGCGCGGTTGGCGGTCGGTCACTGCTTCAGGATGACCGGCGAGCGCCAGCCATCCGTGTTGGCGCCGCGCCAAGATCAGACTGTCGCCGGGCCGGCGGGCTGTCGCCAGGCCGGCAAACGTCTGCCAACAATGACCACGAACAACCATCGACGCCTGAATACAGAACCCAGCCCAGAAACCTTGATCACGGCTCTGACCTGGTGGGCGACGGACGAGTCGACCTGTACGCCGGATTCTCTCACTGAAAACCGCTGTGAGCTGCGCAAACGCCGCCCTCGACCGCACTCAGGGCGTCTCCAGGGCGTCCGGCCCCGGCCGGGTATCCCGGAACAGATCATCGATCGCCCGTCGGGTGCGTTCCTCGCTGGCGGGCATCAGGTGGGTGTAGACCCGGAGCGTGAACCCGGGATCGGCGTGGCCGAGGTACGCCGCCAGCGCCTTGATGCTCTCCCCCGCGTCGGGCAGCGCCGAGGCGTAGAAGTGGCGCAGCGCGTGCATGCCCGCCGCCCTGGTCGGCACGATGCCTGCGGCGGTCAGCGCGGGCTTCCAGGTCTTGGCGTCGAAGGTCGCGCGGTTGATCGCGCCGTTGCGTGGCGTGGTCAGCACGAGCGGTACGGTGACCTGCTCGTCGCTGAACGGGTCCTCCCACGGCAGGGTGACCTCTACCGGCTTGCACCAGTCGAGGTGTTCCCGCAGGGCGTCGACCACCGTCACGGGCAGCGGGATGCGCCGGTCCCGGTCGTTCTTGGGCAGCCCGAAGACCAGGCGTGACCGGACGAGCTTGAGTTGCCGAACGACATGCACCCAGCCGCCGTCCAGGTCAAGGCGGCCCGCAAGCTGGCCGCGCCGGCCCGGCCTCGGCCTGCTGGCGACCTCCGGCCGGCCACGCTTGGGGACGACACGATCAGAAGACCTCGGGGCTCCGCCCCGAACACCGGCCCTCCTCAGAGATGCCGCCGCAGATCTCCTCGTCGGGCAGTCGCCAGACGAGGAGATCCGCTTGTCTGCCGTCCGATCACTGCCACAGCTAGGACTGTCGAGTCCCTTCATCATCGGCCCAGTGCACCGTCAGGTAGCCGAACCGCGCGTCGCCCGTGTACTCCCGGCCGCACGAGTAGCGTGACTCCACCCCGGCGATCGCCACGCCACCATCAACCTCGATGGCGCGTTGTCCGGCATGGTTCTGGCCGACAACAAACTGTTCTCCCAGGAACCGGACCTCAGCTGACGAGGTGGCCTTCTGGTTCTCCAGTGCCCGCTCGATGACCTTTTGGTGGCACCATCGCACCCCATCGTGTGCGTCCGCTTCTCTGCGTCTGTCGACAGCCAGCAGAGTCACCGCCACCGTGACCGCGACCACAAGCGCCAGGCCGGACAGCTTGAGCACCGATGGCAACCAACGCCGGGCATCGGTCGCCGGAGTATCCCCATCAGTCACAAGGACGAAACTACGCGGGGCGGGCAACGTGATCAAGTGATGGGCAGCTCGCCGTGCCCATCCACGTGCCAGTAGCCCGTACCTGCGGCGGTCACGAACGGGCGTGAACGGTCCCCCCGTCCTGCAGCTGGCACGCCCCACCAGGTCCTTCTCGGCCGTGATCTTCGACCTTCCAACCTGAAGCTCCGCAGCTCAAGTCAGGGCGTCGCCAGGGCGTCAGGGCGTCGCCAGGGCGTCGAACGCCGACCAATGTTGACCACCAGCGACCATCGACGCCTGAACATACGGCCAGGCCAGAGCCTTGATCGTGGCTCTGACCTGGTGGGCGACGGACGAGTCGACCTGTACGCCGGATTCTGTGACCGACGCGGCCCGAAGGCGCGTCGGCGGCGGCCATCCATCTCGGCCTGCCGTCGCCGGCAGGCTCCAGCGGCCTACCCGCAGACATCGGGCGGGCAGCCCTCAAGCGTCTGCGCGGACCGTCGCCTCGCGGTGACGGCCCTTTCTTGGCCTTGCTCCGGGTGGGGTTTACCGAGCCATCCCGGTCACCCGGGATGCTGGTGGGCTCTTACCCCACCGTTTCACCCTTACCGTCCCGTATCGGGCCGGCGGTCTGTTTTCTGTGGCACTGTCCCGCGGGTCGCCCCGGGTTGCCGTTAGCAACCACCCTGCCCTGTGGAGTCCGGACGTTCCTCGGCGACGGGCCGGAGCCCGTCGACGCGACCGCCCGGTCGACTCGTCCGTCGCGCCCTCATCCTAACGATCCCCGTGGCCCGTCCATTTCCCGGCCGGTAGCTTCGCTGCGGATCGGCGATATCGCGGCTTCGATCCAACTCCAGCACCCCCATATCCCCGACGTGGAGTCGATCGAGGCAGGAGTCCATCCCTGCGTCGACGAGTCGCGACGGCTAGCCTCGGGGGCCATGAACCTCTCCGACGCCGCGCTCCTGGTCGCCGCCGGCCTCGCCGCGGGCACGGTGAACGCGGTTGCCGGGGGCGGTTCGCTCATCACCTTCCCGGCCCTGATCGCGACCGGCCTGCCACCGGTCCCGGCCAACGTCACGAACTCCGTGTCGGTGTTCCCCGGGTACGTGGCGAGCGTCGCCGGCAGCCGGATGGACCTGCCGCGCGGAAGGCAGCTGTGGAGCCTGCTGCCCACCACGATCGCCGGGACGATCGTGGGCTGCCTGCTGCTGCTGGCCACCCCGGCGCGGGCGTTCGAGATGGTGGTGCCGTTCCTGGTGCTGGGCGCGACCGCCGTGCTGGCCTTCCAGGATCCGCTGCGCCGGCTGGTCGGCCATCCGGCCGACCTGAGCCCGCGCCGCCGTACGGTCGCGGTGCAGTCCATGGTCGCCCTCGGTTCGGTGTACGGCGGCTACTTCGGCGCGGCGCTCGGGGTGATGCTGGTGGCCGGCCTGGCGCTGGTGCTGGACACCACTCTCGCCCGGGTGAGCGCCGTCAAGAACCTGCTCTCGGCGGCGGTGGGGCTGACCACGCTGGTGGTGTTCGCGCTCTTCGGGCCGGTCGACTGGGCGTCCGCCGTGGTGGTCGCACCGGCCACGGTGGCCGGCGGATATTTGGGTGCCCGGCTGGTCCGCCGACTGCCGGCGATGGTGCTGAAGACGGTCATCGTCGTGTTCGGCACGGCGATCGGCCTCTACCTGCTCTGGCGTGCGCTGCGCTGAGCGCCCCGGGACGCCGGACCGCCCCGGCGCGGCGTCGCGCCCGGGCGGTCCGACCAGGTAGGGGTCAGTACGCCTCGCCGACCGGTTCCTCCGGGGCGTGTTCGGCGCCGCGGGCGGCCCGGTTCCACCTCGACCAGAGCACCCGCTCGCCGTAGCCGGCGGCCATCAGGTGCGCGAAGGCGAGGTAGATCAGCACGCCGACGGCGAGCACCCCGAAGCCGACCCAGAACGGCAGGGCCAGCCCGTGCTCGGCGAGCTTGCCGGAGATGATCGGGGCGGGCGCGGCGGCACCCCAGCGGACCAGGTTGAACGCGCCGGTGGCGACCCGTCGGTCGGCGGAGCCGAGGCCGAGCGCCAGGTCGGTGAGGTTGGCGTTGGCCAGACCCATGAACAGGCCAGCGAGCACCAGCACCACCAGCGACTCGGCGGTGCCGGAGGAGGTGGCGAAGAGCACCATGCAGACCAGCAGGCCGGCGATGGCGACGCCGACGGTCTGCACCGCGCCGATCCGGTGCGCCAGCCGGTGGCCGATCAGCAGGATGCCGGCGGCCAGGCCGAGGCCCCAGCCGGTGAAGGCCAGCCCCAGTGGGATCACGTCAAGGTGCAGGTAGAGGGGCGTGTAGCCGAGCACCACGAAGAAGACGAAGTTGTAGGCGGCGGTCACCACGCAGAGGGTGATGAACGCCGGCTTGCGGTACGTCGAGAAGATCTGGCCGACGCGTACCGGGGCCTGCCGGCGGGCGGGCTCGCGCAGTTTGCGCGCGGCGACGGCCAGCGCGAGCACCATGAAGACGCCGCAGACGAAGAACGGAAGCCGCCAACTCACCTCGCCGAGCAGGCCGCCGATCAGCGGGCCGACGGCGAAGCCGAGCCCGAGCGCGGTCTCGAAGAGGCCGACCACCCATTCCCGGTCGTTGGCGAGGTTGACCAGCACCACCATCGCGGTGGCGAAGAACATCGCGTTGCCCAGCCCCCACACGCCGCGCAGCACGGAGAGTTGCACGATGTCGTTGCTGAACGAGGCGAGGATCGCGGCGAGGCCGACCACGGCGACACCGGTGATCAGCACGGGTTTGAAGCCGAACCTCCCGCTGGCGAGGGTCGCCGGGATCATGCCGACCGCCATCACCGCGATGTACGCGGTGAAGAGCAGCTCGACCTGCCAGGCGGTGACCCCGATCGCCGCGCCGATGGCGGGCAGGATCGGGTCCACCACGGCGATGCCGGCGATGGCGAGGAAGGCCACCAGCGTGGTGGCGTAGATGGCACTGCGGTTGGGTTCGGATCGCCGATCCACTCCGCCTCCCAGATAGCTGTATCTTACAGTTATTTCGGTTGTATCATACAGCTATGACGGACGACCACAGCCAGGAAACCGGTCACGATGAGGTCACCCTCGGCCGGATCGAGACCGAGGTCGCCCTGCTGATGCGGCTGGGCGAGGCCACCCGGCGGGGCACCGGGACGATGGAGCACCGCCTGCTGGACCGGGCGGCGTACGTGATCCTGCGGTACCTGGACACTGCCGGCCCGCAGAACGTGTCCGCGCTGGCCGCACGGCTGAGCCTGGACGGCTCGACGGTCACCCGGCAGGTCTCCGCGATGCAGCGGGACGGCCTCATCACCCGTACCCCCGATCCGGCCGACGGGCGCGGCACGGTGGTCTCCGCCACCCCCGCCGGGCTGCAACGGATGGCCGCCGTCCGGGCGGCCCGCACCCGGCTCTACGGCGACATCCTCGCCGCCTGGTCGCCCGACGACCGGGACACCCTGGCGGAGCTGCTGCACCGCCTCAACGAGGCGCTGGACGTACGCAACCGCCGCCGCTGACCGCACGACGAGGCCCTCGGCCGCCGGAGGGCGACCGAGGGCCTCGGGGCAGGCTCAGGCGACCGGTTCGCGGGCGGAGTCGGCGCCGCGGTCGGGGCCGGGGGTGACGCGGGCGTCGCCCTCGTCGGCGAAGTAGTCGTCCGGCGTGGTCGCGTCCACCCCGTCGGCCACCCTGGCGGCCCGCAGCACCAGCGTCAGCAACGCCGCCACCGCCAGGTTGACCAGTACGGCCACGATGCCGACGTAGATCGTCTTCTTGGTGTCGAAGCCGAACTCGGAGAGCGGGAAGGCCGAGCCGGCGAAGTGCTTCTTCCCCGTCGCCGGGTTCGCGACCTGGTAGAGCATCCACATGCCCATCGCCATGCCGGCCGCCCAGCCGGCGATCAGCGCGCCCCGGTGGAACCAGCGGGTGTAGAGGCCCAGCGCCACCGCCGGCAGCGTCTGGAGGATGATCACGCCGCCGATGAGCTGGAGATCGATGGAGAACTGCGGGTCGAGGAAGACGATGCAGGCGACCGCGCCGACCTTCACCACCAGCGAGGTGACCTTCGAGACGTTGGCCTCCTGCGCCGGGGTGGCGTCCCGCCTGACGTACTCCTTGTAGATGTTGCGGGTGAACAGGTTCGCCGCCGCGATCGACATGATCGCCGCCGGCACCAGCGCGCCGATGCCGATCGCCGCGTACGCGATCCCGGCGAACCAGCCCGGGAACTGCTGGTCGAAGAGCCTCGGCACGATGGTGTTGGTGTCCACACTGCCCGCCTTGGCCCCGGGCAGCGGCGTCACCTTGGCCGCGATGGCCATGTAGCCGAGCAGCGCGATCAACCCGAGCAGCAGGCTGTACGCCGGCAGCGCGGACATGTTCCGCTTGATCACGTCCCGGTTCCGGCTGGCCAGCACGCCGGTGATGCTGTGCGGGTAGAGGAACAGCGCCAGCGCGGAGCCGAACGCCAGGGTGACGTACTGGAGCTGGTTGTTGGCGTTGAGCAGGATGCCGTCGCCGGGTGCCGGAGTCGCCTGGAACTTCGCGTCCGCCGCGTCGAAGACGCTGCCCCAGCCGCCCAGCTTGTACGGCAGGTAGACGACCGCCACCAGGATCACCACGTAGATCAGTGAGTCCTTGACGAACGCGATCAGCGCCGGCGCGCGCAGCCCGGACTGGTACGTGTACGCCGCGAGGATCGCGAACGCGATGATGATCGGCAGGTGCCGGGCCAGCGCGCTGTCCCCGGTGACGCCCATCGTCTTGAGCACCGCCTCGATGCCGACGAGCTGCAACGCGATGTACGGCATGGTCGCCACGATGCCGGTGATCGCGACCAGCAGCGCCAGGATCGGCGAGTCGAACCGGCTGCGGACGAAGTCGGCCGGGGTGACGAAACCGTGCCGGTGCGACACCGACCAGAGCCGGCAGAGCACCAGGAACACCAGCGGGTAGATGACGATCGTGTACGGCACGGCGAAGAAGCCCGCCGCCCCGGCCCCGAAGATCAGCGCCGGCACCGCCACGAACGTGTACGCGGTGTAGAGATCACCGCCGACCAGGAACCAGGTGATCCAGCCGCCGAAGCTGCGCCCGCCCAGCCCCCACTCGTCGAGGTGCGCCATGTCGCGCGGCGCCCGCCACCGGGCCGCCACGAAGCCCATCGCGCTGACCAGCAGGAAGAGCAGGGTGAAGACGATGATCTCGGTCAGGTGGTCGCGCCACATTATTGGTCACCCCGCTTCCTGGTCAGCCGGTAGACCAGCGTGGTGGTGCTCACGCCGAGCAGGATCCAGACCAGTTGCAGCCAGTAGAAGCGTGGGAACCCGAAGAGCCGGGGTGAGTCGGCGTTGAAGAAGGCCGGGATCAACGGCACCACGATCGGTATGAAGAGCAACCAGTTCCAGGGGCTACGGTCGGTGGCCCTGGACCGCGCCGGGCTCGGCGCCTCCGGTTCGGGTGCTGCCATGTGACACACCTCCGGGAAGTCGTGACTCGCCAGGTAACGGCCGGAGGTTACGGCCATGTGACCCAGGTCACGTCTGTCCGGGTGGCGACGATGCGCCGAGCGGCCGCCCGGCTGCGCCGAACGGCGGGCACGGGCGGCCGGATGGCCAGTGACGGCCTCAGCAGCGGCTACCGGGGCAGCGGCGGCGGCTTCAGTCCACAGCGCGACGGAGCGAGCCGCCGGGTCAGCGGTCGGTCAGGTGGGCGGTGTCGTTGACCGAACGCACCGCGACCCCGCCGTCCGGGTACAGGTCCAGCACCGAGACGCCCGCGGTGTCCAGGTAGAGCCGGTGCAGGAAGGCGTCGCCGGCCGCGAGCGCGTCGCGCAGCACCAGCTTGATCGGCGAGACGTGGGAGACCACCACGACGGTCTCCCCCGGGTACGCCGTACGCAGCCGCTCGACCGCCCGGCCGGTGCGCTCGGCGACGGCGACGAAGGACTCGCCCTGTGGTGGGGCGATCCGGGTGGAGGCGAGCCAGGCGTCCAACTCCCCCGACCAGCCCTCCCGTACCTCGGCGAAGGTCCGTCCCTCCCAGGCCCCGAAGTCGCACTCGATCAGGTCGTCGTCGGGGCGTACCGGGGGGTTGCCGACGGCGGCGGCGATCGTCTCGGCGGTCGCCGTACACCGGGACAGCGGTGAGCTGACCACGGCCGCGACGGACGGTGCGAGGGCGGCGATCCGGGCGGCGGTCGCCCGGGCCTGGGCCCGACCCTGGTCGGTGAGCGGCACGTCGTCGCGGCCCGAGTAGCGCTTCTGCACGGTCCGCCCGGTCTCGCCGTGCCGGACCAGGATCAGCCGGGTCGCGGTCTCGGTGGGGCGCGGCTCCCAGGAGGCCGGGGTGGTGGCCGGGTCGGTGCCGGTGGCCCGGCCGGTCGCGGCCCGGGCAGCCACCTCACGGGCCGCGGCCCGGGCGGCCGAGTCGGCGGCGGCCACCTCGCGCGGCGGCTCCACGATCCGCGGCGACTCGACGGTCGGCCGGGCCGGCGCCCGACCCGCGGCGGCGTCCATCGCCGCGTTGGCCAGGGCGTCCGCGTGCCGATTGCGCTCCCGGGGCACCCAGGTGAACCGTACGCCGGCGAACCGCCCGACCAGGCCGGCGGCCTGCGCGGCGAGCGGCCGCAGCCCCGGGTGCTTGATCTGCCAGCGGCCGCACATCTGCTCGACCACCAGCTTGGAGTCCATCCGCGCCTCGACCTCGGTCGCGCCCAGCTCGGCGGCGGCCTCCAGCCCGGCGATCAGGCCCCGGTACTCGGCGACGTTGTTGGTGGCCGTACCGATCGCCTCGGACCGTTCGGCCAGCACCTCGCCGGTCTCCGGATCACGGACCACCGCGCCGCAGCCGGCCGGGCCGGGGTTGCCCCGCGACCCGCCGTCGGCCTCGACCACCACCGCGCGCACCGCCACGACGGCTACAGCCCCGACTCGCTGGTACGGACCATGATCCGCCGGCACTCCTCGCAGCGCACCACCTCGTCCGGGTCCGCCTTGCGGATCCGGGCCAGGTCGGCGCCGGAGAGTTCCAGCCGGCAGCCGCCGCAGCGGGCGGCGGTGAGCAGCGCCGCGCCGAGCCCGCTGTCCTCGCGGATCCGGTCGTAGAGGGCGACCAGGTCGGCCGGGAGGTCGTTGGCGAGCGGCTGGCGGGCGGAGCGCTTGAACTCCTCCTCCTTGGCGATCTCGGCCAGGCTCTCGTCGCGGCGCTGCTCAGCGGCGGTCCGCCGGTCCCGGGCCTCGGCGATCCGGCGCTCGACGCCGTCCAGCACGCCCTGCGCGGTCTCGCGCTGCTCCATCAGCTCCAGCTCGGCGTCCTCCAGGTCGCCCTGGCGGCGGTTGAGCGAGGCCAGCTCGTGCTGGAGCGCCTCCAGCTCGCGGGCCGGGCCGGTGCCGGCGGCCAGCCGCGCCTCGTCCTTGCTCTTGCGGGCGCGTACCTGGTTGATGTCCTTCTCCAGCCGGGCGATGTCCCGATCCAGGTCGTCGACGGCCACCTGGGCGCGGACCCGCTCGTCCTCCAGCGCGGAGAGTTCCCGCGCGAGCGCCTCCAGCTCGGCCCGCTCCGGCAGCGACCGGCGGCGGTGGGCGAGCTGGGCGAGGGCGGTGTCGATCGCCTGCAGGTCGAGCAGGCGGCGCTGCACCTTCGGGTCAGCCTTCACGGTCGGGGCTCCTTGTCGTCCGGTCTGGGTGCGGCGGCGTGCACGGTCCACGGGTCGGTGTCCAGGTCGGACACCACGGTCTCGACGCCCAGCTCGTCCCGCAGGTGGGCGGCCAGGTCGTCCAGCCAGGGTCGTTCGGTCGCCCAGTGGGCGGCGTCCAGCAGGGCCGGGCCACCGGCGGCGAGGTGCTCACCGGCGGGGTGGTGACGCAGGTCGGCGGTGAGGAACGCGTCCACCCCGGCGGCGGTCGCCTCGGCGAGGAAACTGTCCCCCGAGCCGCCGCTGACCGCGAGGGTACGAACCATACGCCCGGGATCGCCCGCGGCGCGAACTCCCCAGGCCGTGGCGGGGAGCACCGCGGCGGCGCGCCGGGTCAGCTCGGCCAGGGTCATCGGGGTGGGCAGCTCGCCGATCCGGCCGATGCCCCGCCCGGGGGCGTCGGCCGGCGACCCGGGCCGGGGCCGGTGCAGCGGGCGCAGCCCGGTCAGCCCGAATCGGGCCGCGAGGGCGTCGGAGACACCCGGGTCCGCCACGTCGGCGTTGGTGTGTGCCACGTACAGCGCGACGTCCGACTTGATCAGCCGATGGACGATCCGCCCCTTGTACGTGGTGGCGGCGACCGAGGAGACCCCGCGCAGCAGCAGCGGGTGGTGCGCCACGATCAGGTCGGCCCCGGCGGCGAGCGCCTCGTCCACCGTCTCGGGCACCACGTCGACCACGCAGGCGACCCGACGTACCGGGTTCGTGGGCTCGCCGAGCACCAGGCCGACCCGGTCCCACTCCTCGGCCCAGGCGGGCGGGTAGCGGCGGTCCAGCGCGGCCACCACGTCGGCGACCGTGGGTGGGGATCCGGTTGTGCTCACGGCCGGCCAGCTTACCGGCGTCGGGGCCGGGTCAGGGCGTCGGACGGAAGCGCCGGACGGCGAACCGACCACCATCCCCCGGCCGGGGTGCCGACCGCCGTGCGCCGCCGCGGGGACGGGCCGGGCGCGTCACCCCCGGCGAGCCGGGCCGCCGCACGCCCGGCCGGCCCGGCGGGGGCCGCCCCACCGGGCCGTACCGGGGCGGTCAGCCGACCGGGGTGGCCGGGCGCGGCGTGCCGCGCAGCGCCGCGAGGCCGGCCGCCCAGGGGAAGGCGTCCAGGTGCCGCTCGCCGGTGCCCGGCGGATGCAGCGGTACGACGTGGTCGCCGAACACGACGCGCACCCCCCACTCGCGCAGCCGGTCCAGGCTGGCCTGGAACGCCGGATGCGCGGCCATCGCCGCGTTGGTGTACGGGACGGCCGCGATCGGCAACCCGAGCCCCTGCGCCTCCACCAGCAGCCCGAGCGCGAGGGTGTCGGCGATGCCGACCGCCCATTTGTTGACCGTGTTGACCGTCGCCGGGCAGACCAGCATCGCGTCCGCCGGCGGCAGCACGTCCGGGTCGCCCGGGTTCTTGTAGTGGGTGCGTACCGGGTGACCGGTCTGCCGGGCCAGCGCCGTCCGGTCGACGAACTTCGCACCGTCCGGCGTGGTGACCACGCAGACGTCCCAGCCGTCCTGCTGGGCGAGGTCGACCAACCGGCCGACGTTACGGGCCAGCGGCGAACCGCAGGCGACGACATAGAGCACCCGACGGCGCCCGTGACTGATGTGCGGACCCTTCATCCGACCGGCACCGCGCTCATGCCGGCACTCCGCTGATGATTCGCTCGCTGGCGCTCGCTCATATTCCAACTCCCATGTGCTCAGCCAACTCCGCGATCGGCGGAGGCGGCGCACCCCGTGTGCGACGGAGCACGTCCGACATCACCTCGTGGGCGATCGGCCGGCAGCGGATCTCGGACGGGGCGAGCCGGTCGCCGCGCAGCAGCATCTCCCCCGCGTTCGCGACGTCGCCGAGCTGCGCGTAGCCGCGGGCGATGTCGAGCAGGTGATGCGCGCGCCGCTCGGGCAGCAGGGCGTTGAACGCGGCCTCGGAGATGGCGTGGTGGATCTCCACGGCGCGGCCGCCGTCGCCCAGCTCCACGGCCGCGGCGGCCCGGTGCAGCTCCAGGTTGGTCGGGCCGAACGAGGTCCAGTAGTGGTTGTGGTCACCGCCGACCAGGATGGCCGCCTCCTCGGCGCCGGTGAGCAGGTCGTCCACGGTGGCGGAGTCGCCGATCCGGGCGGCGGCCATCGCACCCTGGAGCAGCAGCATGCCGTAGACGGAGAGCTGGCCGGGGGTGGCCTCGTTGCCGCCGCCGGGTGCGAGCCGGTTGGCGATGTTCACGTTGAGTTCGAGCGCGGGGCGGGCCCGACCCATCGCCACCAGCGCGTTGGAGACCCGGGTGGTGGCGATGCCGGCCAGCAGCTGGTCGTCGGCCCGCTGGGCGACCGCCATCGAGCGGTCGGCGGCCAGCCAGGCCAGGTCGCACTCGCCGAGCTTGCGCAGCACCGAGGACGCGATCTGATAGACCTGCCCGAGCAGGTGGGCCGCCTCGATGGCCTGATCCCCGCGGTAGCCGGCGTCGGCGGCCTGGGCGTCGCGCAGCAGCTTCGGCAGCGCCCGGGTGAGCATCCCGTAGCGGCCGTACTGGTAGGTGAGCCAGGCATGGTTGACCGCCTTGCTCATGTCGCCCAGCGGCGGAGGGTACGGCGCCGCGTCAAAGTACGCGCTCATCGAGTCGTACCGCTCCAGCGCGGCCCGGATCTCCTCGACCTCGACCTGGTCGATGCAGTTGAGGGCATCGGTACGCCGCTCCGGGTCCTTGCCGAGCAGCAGTTGCACGTCGACCTGGAGGATGTCGGCGATCTCGTACAGGACGGAGAACTTGTCCAGCCGCCGCACCCCGCGCTCGACCTTGTCGACCCAGCTCTTGGACTTGCCGAGCCGGTCGGCGAAGACCTGCTGGGACATCTTGCGCCGGCTGCGCCAGTACGCCACCCGGCGGCCTATGGGCAGTTCGTCCATCTCGCCATCCCTCCCCCTCGCCACGTCCGGCTGATCTCCTCCGGGCGGCCGTCGCGGCGGCCCGTCGGTATCGCGGTCTCCCTCTGGTCGCACAGTCTGTACGTCAGCCTTACGGCCAGCCCTCGTAGTTTCCGTGCAAGTTGCATCAGCCGTTCGTCAGGTCAACGAACGTGGGTTACGGCAGTGACGGCGTTCGACGTCCGACGTGGACACCGTCCGGTCCGGGCCAGAGGGGATGGCGCAGATGTGGGGGACCGTCGGACCGCGCGTGGCTCGCCTGTCGCCACTGGAACGGGTCCGGTTGCGCCGGGTCGCCGTCCGGTACGCCGTCCACGGCTGGGAGGTGACGCCCGGCGCCTGCCTGGCCAACCGCCGCTTCGTCTGCGGCCGGGCCGGCTGTCCCACCGTGGGCTGCCACCCCGCGCTGGAGAACTGGGAGCACGGGGCCAGCGCCGACCCGGCCCGGGTCGCCACCTGGTGGCGCAGCCGCCCGCACGGGGTGCTGCTGCCCACCGGGCGCTCCTTCGACGTACTGGAGGTGGCCGCCCACCTCGGCCGCCCGGTGCTGGACGCCGTCGCGTCCCACCCGGCCGGCTTCGGCGTACGCGGGCCGGTGCTGGTCACCCCCACCGGCCGCTGGATGTTCCTGGTCCGCCCGGGCGACCCGCTCCGGCCGGAGTTGGGGCACTGCTTCCACGTGATCCGGCACGGTGTCGGCTCATGGATCCCGGCGCCGCCCACCCGGCTGCCGGAGGGGACGGTGCGCTGGGCGGTCGCCCCCGAGCAGGCCCGCTGGCAGCTGCCCGATTCCTACCTGGTGCAGAACGCGCTGATCGAGGCGCTGCGGGCGGCCGGCGTCACGCTCACCTCGGACCTGCTCCCCGGCCAGCTCCCGCTGCCCCGCCGCGGCCGCTGACCGACGGTTCCCCGACAGCGTCCTCCCCGCCACCGAACTCGTTAGGCCAGGTGACGGCGCGTTCACGCCAGAGCGGGGGTTGGCATGTCCAGGGACGACGCGGCCCGCCACACCGGCGGCACCGAACCATCACGGCACCACCGCCGCCCGCACCGCTGGGCCGGCACCCGCCCCTGGGGCACCCGCCCCACCGGCTCCCGCCCACCCGGCCCCCGCCCCAACACCACCCACCGCCCCCTCCGCTAACCCCCCTCCCTCCCCCGTCCCCCTTTGACTCCCGGCGATCTTGCACTTACTGCCCGGATAAGTCCGGCGTTCGACGCATGTCTCCGACAGCACCTGCAAGATCGCCGGGAGCCAAAGGGGGACGGGGAGGGACGGGGAGGGACGGGGAGTGGGAGAGGTGGGCGTGGTCGGTGATGGTGGCGTGGTGGTGGTCGGGGAGGTGGGCCAGCCAGGTGGTGCCGGCGGGGCCCATTGCCACGGCGGCGGTGGCGTAGGCGTCGGCCAGGCCGAGATCCGGGCCGACCACGGTCACCGAACGTAGGCCCCGGGCCGGGGTGCCCTGACGTGGATCGACCACGTGGTGGCCGCGCTCGTAGACGCCGGAGGTGGCGACCGCCAGGTCGGTGCCGGCCAGCACCAGGCAGGTGGCCATCGGGTCCCAGGGGTGCCGCACCCCGATCCGCCACGCCTCGCCGGTGGCCGAACGGCCGCGTACCCGGACGTCGCCGCCGGCGTTCAGGCAGTGGTTGGGGGCGCCGGCCTCGACCAGCCGGTCCGAGGCGACCTGCGCCGACCAGCCCTTGACGTAACCGGACGGGTCCAGCCGTCCAGTGGCGTACACGTCGAAGAAGCCGTCCGTCGCGCGCCACAGGTCGGCGCAGCGTTCCAGCACCGCCCGCAGGTCGGCCGAGGCCTCGGCGAGCGGCAGTTCACCCCGGTCGAACCGGCACACCTCGCTGTCGTCGCGGTAGGTGCTGAACCGGGCGTCGACCTCGCGGAGCCAGCCGAAGGTCTGCTCGGCCAGCTCGTGCAGCGTGGCGGGGGGCAGGTCGTCGGCCAGGTCGAGGCTGATCGCCGTACCCATGATCTGCTCGACCCGGCGCAGGCCGGGCCGACGGTCGCGGGAGGCCATCGCGGTCAGGCCCGATCGATCGCGGCCTGCAACGACTGCCGGTACGCGTCGCTGGTGTAGGTGGCCCCGGAGACGGTGTCGAGGTTGGCGCTCTGCTTCGCGACCACCTGGCCGGAGGTGCCGCTGTAGCGGGCCTGCACGTCGTCGCTGCGCAGGCCGGACTGCCCGCCCTGGGGCAGGCCGAGCGCGGTGGCGTCGACGATCCGGCTGCCGCTGAGGGTGATCCGCACCTGGAGCGACCCGTACTTGTAGCCGACCACCGGCCCGGTGACCGTCCGGGTGGCGGGCCTGGGTGCGCTGGTGGTGGCCTTCGGCGCGGCCGTGGTCGGCCTGGCGGCGGTGCCCGGGGTACGGCTGGCGCCGGCCCTGGGGCTCGGCCTCGCCGTCGTCGAGGCGCTCGGCGCGACCGACCCGCCCGCCGGGTCGGTCGCGCCGGGGGTGAGAGTCGGCGCCGACGGGCCGTCGGGGGCGATGGGCGCCTCGGCGACCGGCCGGTCCTGGGCGACCTGGGTGGCGCCCGGCGACCCCTTTAGCACCACCAGCGCGGTGGTGCCGGCGGCGAGGCCGGTGATCGCGAGCAGCGCGCGACGCATGGGCGGTGGCCTTTCTACAGCTCGAAGGTGGCGAGGTGGATCTGCCGTCGGGGGACCCCGGCCCGGCGCAGCACCCGGACGGCCTCGTCGACCAGGCCGCCCGGCCCGCAGAGATAGACGTCGCGGCGGGTCAGGTCGGGCACCAGCCGGCGCAGCCCCTCCGGGCTCATCACCTGGCGCGGCCCGGGGTCGTCACGGGAGCCGATCACGTACCACACCGAGGTGTGCCGGGTCTGGGCCAGCTCGTCCAGTTCCTGGTGCAGCAGCACGTCGGCCGGGGTCCGGGCGCGGTAGATGAGCGCGGCGCCGGGCGGCAACTCCTCCAGCATCGCCCGCAGCGGAGCGATGCCGCTGCCCCCGGCGATCAGCAGCGCCCGGTGCCGGGTCCGGTGCGCGGCGGTGAACGTGCCGGACGGGCCGACCGCCCAGGCCCGGGTGCCGGGGACCAGGTCCCGCAGCTCGGCGGTGTGCGCGCCGACCACCTTGACGGTCAGCCGCAGCCAGCGGTCGTTGCCCGCCGCGGAGACCGAGAACGGATGCGACTGCCACCAGCAGCCGGGGTTGAGGAAGCGCCAGCGGAAGTACTGCCCGCCGAGCAGGTCGATCTGGTTGAGCCGGTGACCGGTCAGGTAGATCGAGACGGTGTCCGGGGCCTCCGCCACCACCTCGGCGACCCGCAGCCGGTGCCGCAGGTTGAAGTGCAGCGGGGCGATCACCCGGCCCCAGACCAGGGCGGCCACCACCAGCAGGTACGCGGCGATCCAGCCGGTGCGGACCGGGCCGGGATCGAAGAGCTGCGCGCCGTTGCTGAACTGGTGCCCGTAGCCGAGCAGCAGCGCCAGGTAGCTGGTCAGGTGCAGGTGGTGCCACAGCTCGTACGGCAGGCGCCGGCGGACCGCCCGGACGGCGGTGAGGCCGACCGCCACCAGGATCCCGGCGGCCACGAACGCGGAGACCATGTCCTCGTAGTCGCTGAGCAGGGAGCCGACCTCGCCGAGGACCGACTTGCGCTCCAGGCCGGCGTAGCCGACCACGAGCAGGGCGAGATGCGCGAGGACCGCCACGAGCAGGGTGGCACCGAGGTCCCGGTGCACCCGGGAGAGGCGCTCGCCGCCGACCCCGCGTTCCAGCGGGCCGAGCCGGCTCATCATCAGCACCTGGACGAGCAGCAGGTAGCCGGCGACCAGGCCGGTGATCCGGCCGGCGGCGGTGAGCAGGTCGGTGGTCCCGGTCAGCGAGCCGGCCGGGGTGTCCAGCCACCAGGGCAGCACCGCGGCGACCAGGCCAAGCCAGAACAGCCCGGCCAGGGTCCGCCGGCCGCCGGGTCCGCGGCGCGGCAGCCCCGGTGACGGGGGCACGGAACGGCCGCCGTACGGGGGGTCTGCCCCGGTACGGCGGCCGATTGGATGAATGTCCTGGTATGTCACGCGTACAACTTCATGGGGGTGAATTTCTGCCGGGGGAACACCTTGTCCACCTGCGCCGTCGTCAGCCCGAATCGCCCCTGAGCGACGGACCCGTAGACGTTGAACATGTTGTTGTATTCCGGTACGTCCCCGCTGTCCAGATCGTTCAATCCGCGCCACGCTCCGAGCAGGGATCCGGCGAGTTTACGCCCGCTCAGGATGGTGACAACCCCGCCGTGCCCGTGGTCGGTGCCGCCCTGGTTCGAGGCGACCCGCCGGCCGAACTCGCTGGACACCATGATCGTCACGTCGGCGGCCCGGTCGCCGAGGTCGGTGAAGAACGCCGCCATCGCGCTGGCCAGCTCGTTGAGCCGCCGCCAGAGCTGGCCCCCGTCGCGGGTGCCCTGGTTCTCGTGGGTGTCGTAGCCGCCCATGCCGACCGTGGCGACCCGGACGTTCGCCCCACCCTTGATCAACTGCGCGAGTTGCTGGAAGGCGTGGCCGACGCCCTCGTACCGCACCCCCGCGGCGGCCTGGTACGGCTTCGCGGCGAGCCGCTGCGCGGTGGCCAGCGCCCCCATTCCCTCGACGACCGCCTCCTCGACCGGGTGGTTGATCCCGGTGAAGAGCCCCCGGATCGCCTTCTCGGTCGCGGCGCGGTATTTCTCGTCGCCGTTGAGCCGCAGGTCGCCGACGCTGTTGAGGGAGAGCGCGCCGTTCACCCCGACCAGCGAGCGGGGCAGCGTGCTGCCGATGCCGACGCTGCGGAACGCGGTGCCCTTGCCCAGGGCGTCGACCAGGCTGTCCAGCCAGCCCCGGCCGCCGGTCTCGCCGGGCAGCCCGCCCAGGTTGCAGGCGTCGGCGGCCTGGAAGTGGCTGCGGGACAGCCGGGGATCGGAGACCGCCGGGACGAAGCCGAGGCGGCCGTCCTTGAGCCACTGCTCCAGCGGGGCGAAGGCGCTGGTCAGCTTGAAGCCTCGGCCGAGCGGCAGCGAGTCGTCACCGAGCAGCAGGTCGGGGCGGACCCTGGTGAGCACCGGATCGTCGGCGGGGGCGACCAGGCTCAGTCCGTCCAGCCCGCCGTAGAGGAAGACGTGGATCAGGGTGCCGGTCCGCGTCGCGGCGAAGGACGCCGAGGCGCTGACGAACTGGGCGGTGGCCAGGGCGGTGGCGGTCGCCGCGGCGCCGGCCACGAAGGTACGCCGGGTGACGCCCCGGCCGTCCCGCTGGGCCTCCTCCAGCTCCTCCAGCCGGCGGTACCGGTCCGCCTCGGCGGCGTTCTCGGCCGCGACGATGTCGGCCTCCGCGCGCAGCAGCGCCTCGGCCGGGTTGTCGGCCAGCCGCCGCAGGTCGGGGCATTCGGGGTGCAGGGGGTACGGGTTCACGGTCATCTCCTCACCGGAGGTGGTGCTGGGGGGACGCGAGGATGGTGCGCGCGACGGCGGCCACGGCCCCGTTGAACGTGGCGTCGACCCGGGTGCTCGCCGACACCCCGGCGACGCCCAGGACCAGCGCCTTCTCCCGGGCGCTCAGCTTCTGGTGCACCAGCCGCAGCGCCAGCGCGTCCACGTACGCCCCGGCGGTCGCGGGCGGCTTCGCCACCAGCCGCTCCGGCCTCGGGTAGGTGAACTGCTTGCGCCCGCCGGTGATCAGGTCGCCGGCCTCGTTCCAGCCGTCGACCATGGTCCCGGCCGAGGTCCACGCCACGTAGACGTCCGCGTACCCGTCCGGGGTGGGCTTGCCCATCGGGTACTGGCCCAGCTCACGTAGCTTGTCCTGGATCTGCCGCAGGCCCTGGGCGAACGGGGTGCGCTTGGCGTCGCCCTGGAAGCCCGGGGACGCGTCCGGCCCGACGCCGAGCGTCCGGTACGTGGCGACCAGGTACTCCATCGGACGGCGTACCTTCTGGCCGACGGCGGCCCAGAACTCGGAGGAGCTGAACAGGGTCGCCAGCACCGGCCTGATCTGGCCCTTGTTGGTCGAGTACGCCTTCGCCAGCCGGTCCACGAGGGACTTCGGCGGGGTGTCCGAGACGAACCGGGTGGCCAGGTTGCGGGCCACGTACCCGGCGGTCGACGGATGCAGGGCGAGGTAGCGGACGTACTGGTCGATGACCTTGTCGGCGGCCTCCGCCGAGTTGTTCGGGTGGCTGAACCCGAGGATCTTCACCTTGCCGAGGTAGTGCCGGTCGGGGAAGAACATGTACTTCCCGTCCGCCACGCCCCGGCCGGTCTGCAGCAGCGCCGCCTGCCGGACGTCCTTCTCCGTGTAGCCGCCGTCCACGCCGACCGAGTACAGCTCCAGGTTCTCCCGGGCCAGGTTCTCGTTGACCGCGTCCTTACGGGAGTCGGTCTGGTTCAGATAGATCAGCAGCGCCGGGTGCCGGTTCGCGGCGACCAGCATGTCCGGGTAACTACCCAGGGCGTGCTTGCGGATGACGTCCCGGTCGAAGGCGTTGCGGTAGATCTCGCCGCCGTCGAACTCGGCCGCGACGTGCAGCAGGTCGTTCCAGAAGTCGACCATCACCTCGTAGAGCTGGCGGTCGGACCAGATCTGCCGGGCGATGGTGGCGTCGATCGTCTCCCGCTCCGGCTGGGCGCCCCGCTCGTTGAGCTGGTCCCGCTGGTCGCGGAGCTGCGTCGGGGTCAGCTTCAGGGTGGGCAGCTCGGCCAGCTTCAGCTCGGCCTTCGTCGGGGCGATCTTCTCCGGTTCGAGCTGCTGGCGCAGCCAGTCGTCGATGCCGAGCCGGCTGATGTCGGCCAGCACGCCGGGCGTCGCGCCGAAGGTGGCCCGGCTGGCCAGGTGCCGGATCGGGTCCTTGGCGAGGACGGTCCGTACCGTCACCTGGGTGGCCGAGGCGGCGGCCGCCGGGCTGGCGAACACCCGGCCGGTGGCCGGGGAGTTCCGCTTCAGCACCGCGCCGGCCCGGGAGCCCATGTAGCTCTCGTTCTGCTCGGTGTAGGTACGCACGGTGCTCGGCTGCTGCCCGCTCGGCCGGGCGGCGGTGCCGTCGGTCACCACCGTGCCGGTGGCGTCGCCGGCCGCCGGCTCGTCGCGGAACAGCCCGCGCACCTGGGGCGTCCTGGCCAGGGCGGCGCCTCCGGCGACCACCGCGGCGACGCCACCGAGCACGCCGAGGGCCCCGCGCCGGCCGGTGCGGGGCGGGTTTTCATCGTCCAGGTCCGGCAGTCCCGGCCCGGAGGGTGGGGCGTGTCCGGTACGGGCGAAGCCGTCGGGCCCGATCCACTGCGGACCCGGGGCGGGCGGCCCGCCGGGGTGGCCGTGGGTGACGGCGTACGGCGAGACGGGATCCGGGTCGCGGTATCCGTCCGAGAAGGAGCGCGGAGGTCGGTCCCAGCCGTGGTCGTCCCGGGGTCGACGCGGTGGCGGGTTCAGCTCGGCCATCTACCAATCCCGATTTCTGCGAGCGCCGCCACGCCCCGCGACCAGGTAGGACGGCGAGACGGCGACGGCTGCCGAAGGAGTTGCTACGGGAAGGTAGCCACGGGTTCCAGAGCACTCAAGGTGCGCGAACGGCACCGCCGAGGGCACTTAAGACGATGCTCAGGCCGGGTGCCGGGCGGCCCGTACCGGCCGGTCCGGGCGGCGGGGCCCCAACCAGGCCGAACACGGACAGCGGGCACCGGTGCGTAACGTTTTCGCCCCTCTCGGCGCTGTTCGCGCCCTTCGAGGGCTCAGGCAAATTTAAGGCGCGGATAAGCCCGTGCTGAGGCGGTCCGTCCGGAAGATCCGCACCGGGCACGCGCTGCCCGACTCAATCGAAAGTAGCGGTAGCAGCGGCGCGTGACCCGCCGCCGTTTCGGGTATGCCGCCGAACCGCTGAAGCCGTGAGGGGAAGGACCCGCCATGCTCAGCAAAGAGGATCAGCGCAGGTTCGAACAGATCACCCGTCAGTTGCGGGAGAGCGACCCGCAGTTCTTCGCCCGGCTGGACGACCGGGCCCGGGCCCGCCGAGGCCGGTACCTGATGCTGTTGACGATCGTACTGTGGGCCTCGCTGCCCGCGATGACCGTGCTCGCCGGGCGGCTGGCCGGCGCGATCTGCGCGGTGGTGCTGCTGGCCAACGCCGGATTCATGTGGCGGTTCAGGCGGCGCTGGCTATGACCGCGCCGACCGTCCCGTCCGCGCCGGGACACCGGGCGACCGGGGTCAACGCGCCGAGGGGTCCGGGTCCGCCGTCGGGCGGCGGCCGAATTCCCGGTACGCCCGGCGGAGCCGCTCGACGAGGCCGGGGCCGCCGATCGCCGCCCCCGGCGGCCCGAGCTGGCGCAGCAGCAGCTCCGGCCCGGTCGCCAGGGTGGGTGGCCGGTCGGGCAACGACACCGGGGACAGCCAGAACCGATCCACCGCGTCGGCCAGCGGGGCCGGCGGCAGCCCGCCGAGAACCCGCTCGGCGCCGGCGACGGGAGGTTGGTGGTGGCGCTCGGCGCGCTCGTCGGCTCCGGACCGGTCGACCGCCGGGCCAGCCGGTCCGCCCGCCGCCGTCCGGTCGACCGACCTGCCGGCCCGGGCGACGACCGACCCGCCGGTTGCGCCGCCGGCTGGGACGGCGGCGCCGCGCAGCGTACGCAGCCGGGCGAGCAGCTCGGCCCGGCTCCGCCCACGCCAGTGCAGGAGCTGGAACGGGTCGGCGTCGAACGCCTCGGCGAGCAGGTAGAAGCTGGCCGCCAGGTGTTTGCACGGGACCGCGAAGTCGGGGCAGCCGCAGTGCTGTGCCAGCTCGGCCACGTCGGTCGGAAAGAGCGGCGCGCCCGCCGCGACGAACAGCTCCTCCAGTTCGGCCGGCAGGTCGCCGGCGAGCAGCCGGGCACTGAAGAACGCCTGCCCGGCCAGGTCCGCCTCGATCCGCTCCCACACCTCGTCCGGGTACGCCGCCAAGCCGATCCGCACCGGGTACGGCTTCGGCCGTGAGCCCTGCACGTCGGCGGTGACCAGCCCGGGGGCGACGTCGAGCCGAAGCACCTGTCCTCGGCGCGCGTACGCCCGGCCCCGGGTGAGCCGGGTGCCGAGCGCGAAGGACTCCAGCACCTCCAGGAACCGCCGAGACCACCAGGAACGCCCGATCGCGCCCCGGGTGCTGCGCGCCCGCAGGCCGCCCTCCACCCGCCGGGGCGGCCCGAACTCGTCGAACCGGCGGGCCGGTCGTTCGTCCGGAGTGGTCACTCCACCACCGCCCCGGCCTCCAGCGCGAACAGCTCCCGCAGCGTCTCGGTGGAGAGCTCGGTGACCCACTGCTCGCCGCTGCCCACCACCCGCTGCGCCAGGCTGCGCTTGTCCGCGATCATCGCGGCCACCTTCTCCTCCACCGTGCCGGCGCACACGAACTTGCGTACCTGCACCCGGCGGCGCTGGCCGATGCGGAACGCCCGGTCGGTGGCCTGGTCCTCGACCGCCGGATTCCACCAGCGGTCCACGTGCACCACGTGGTTCGCCGCCGTCAGGGTCAGCCCGGTGCCGCCGGCCTTGAGCGACAGCACGAACAGCGGCGGCCCGTCCGGCGACTGGAACCGGGTCACCATGGCGTCCCGCTCGGCCTTGCCGACCCCGCCGTGCAGGTAGAGCACCTCCCGGCCGGTACGGGCGGACAGGTGGCCGCGCAGCATCCCGCCGAACTCGGCGTACTGGGTGAAGAGCAGGGCCTTCTCCCCCGCCGCGAGGACCTCGTCGACGATCTCCTCAAGGCGTTCCAGCTTGCCGGAACGGCCGGTCAGGGCAGATCCGTCGTGCAGCAGCTGCGCCGGGTGGTTGCAGACCTGCTTGAGTCGGGTCATGGTGGCCAGCACCAGCCCACGGCGTTCCATCCCGTCGCTGGACTCGATCTTCGCCATCATGTCGTCGACCACCGCCCGGTAGAGCGCGGCCTGTTCGGCGGTGAGGTTGCAGAGCACCTCCATCTCCAGCTTCTCGGGCAGGTCGGAGATGATCGACGCGTCGGTCTTGAGCCGACGCAGCACGAACGGGCCGGTGATCCGGCGCAGCCGGTCGGCCACCTCGGCGTCACCGTGCCGCTCGATCGGCTCGGCGAACCTCTTCCGGAACGTGGCGGCGGGGCCGAGCAGGCCGGGATTGGCGAACTGCATGATCGACCAGAGGTCGGCGAGCCGGTTCTCCACCGGCGTACCGGTGACCGCGACCCGGTGCCGCGCGGGCAGTGACCGGACCGCCTCGGCCTGCCGGGTCGCGGCGTTCTTGATGGCCTGCGCCTCGTCCACGACCACCCGGTGCCAGTCGATCCCGGCCAGGTCGAACGCGTCCCGCCCGGCCACCGAGTAGGTGGTGAGCACCAGGTCCGCCGCGTGCACGGCCGCGGCGAACTCCGCGCCCCGGGCCCGTTCGGCCCCGTGGTGCACGTGTACGCGCAGCCCCGGCGCGAACTTCGCCGCCTCCCGCTGCCAGTTGCCGACCAGCGACATCGGACAGACCAGCAGGGTGGGCCCGGCCTCCGGCAGGTCCCCGGCGAGCAGGGCGAGCAGTTGCACCGTCTTGCCCAGCCCCATGTCGTCGGCGAGGATCCCGCCCAGCCCGAGCGACTGGAGGAACGCCAGCCAGGCCAGCCCGCGCCGCTGGTACGGCCGCAGCGTCCCGACGAACCCGGGCGGCGGGTCGGCCGGGATGAGCCGCCGCTCCGCCTCCCCCGCCAGCAGTTCGCCCAGCGCGCCGTCGGCGGTCACCTCCAGCACCGGCAGCTCGTCGGGGCGCTCGGCGCCGGCCAGGCCCATCCGCAGCAGGTCGGCCACGGTCAGCTCACCGGCCGAGCGGAGCAGCCGCAGCCCGGCGGCGAGCCGCTGCGGGTCCAGCTCGACCCAGCGGCCCCGCAACCGGACCAGCGGGGACTTCAGCTCGGCCAGCGAGGCCAGCTCCTCGGCGGTCAGCGGCTGGTCGCCGAGGGCCACCTCCCAGCGGTAGTCCACCACGGCGTCCAGCCCGAGCCCGCCGGAGGCGGCGGCGACCGCACCCGGGGCGGTACGGCTGCGCGCCCGCAGCCGGGCGCCGAGGCGCGCCGAGGACCGCCGCCACCAGGACGGCAGCAGCACCCCGAAACCGGCCGCGTGCAGCACCGGCGCGCCTTCGCGGAGGAACCGGTGCGCCCCGTCCGCGTCCAGGTCCGTGCCCTCCGGCGTGGCGGTCCGCAGCGCGTCCTCCAGCTCCGGCCAGAGCCGGCTGGCCCGGCCCAGTTCGGCGAGGAGCGTCTCCTGCGGGTCGACCCCGCGCCCGGCGAGCGCGGGCGTCGGCCCTTGCCAGACCTGGGCCGCGTCGACCACCAGGCCCGGCTCGTCGGCCGGGTGCAGACCGAACTCGACCCGCCAGGAACCCCCCTCGACCAGCTCGGCCACCGGGTCGACGTCCGGCTCGACCAGCCGGAAGGCGGCCCGTACCGCGCCGCCGGCGGCATCCCGCTGCCAGGCGTCCAGCTCGGTGCGGAGGGTGGCCAGGGCGGCCGGTTCGGCGGCGAAGCCGCGTTCCGGCCCGGCGAGCGCGGCCAGCCAGCGGGGCACCGGCCCGCCCGGCCGCATGCCCCGGTGCAGCGAGACGTCGGCGAGGGCGGCCCGGGCGGCGGCGTCGGTCAGCGCGTCCAGCGCGGCGGCGACCAGTTCCCCCGGCTCGGCAACGGCCGACGCCTCGCCGGCCCCGGTCACGGCCCGGTCACCGCCGAGCGCGTCGGCCCGGGTGACGGCCCGGGCGGCACCGTCAGCGTCGGCATGGGTGACGGTCCAGTCGACGGCGGCGCGGGCTGCCGGAGGCAGGGCCAGGGCGAGCGAGCGCGCCCAGGCCGCGTCCGTGCCGGTGAGCAGGGGCCGCCAGACCGTCCAGGCGGTCACCACGTCCGCGTCGCCCACCGGGCGCAGGTGACGCCGGGACCGCCCGCCGTCCGCCACGCCCCGCCCGGTCCGGCTCCGGCCGGTGAATTCGGCCCACCCGGTCGGTGAGCCCGGGCCGGCCCCGGCGGTGGCGAACACATCCGGCGGCGGCGCGGGGGTCGCGTGATCGGCGGAGCCGGGAGCCGGATCGGCCAGGCCGGGCAGAACCCGGCCGCGGGCGACCAGGTCGGCGGCGAAGTCGGCCAGCTCGGCCAGGTGACGCAGGCTCGCGCCGGCCACGGCGTCCTTGGGGTCGAGCGTCCGGAGCAGGGCGAACGCGGCGTCCGGGGCGTACGCGAGGGCGGGCACCCGCCACCCGGCGAGGGTGACCGGGCCGCGCACCGGCTCGTCGACGGCGGCCCGGACCAGCTCCGGCGAATCGACCGGCGAGCCGGCCCGGGTGGGCAGGGTGAGCAGCACCGACGCCGGTTCGGCGGGCGGGTCGCCGAGCGCGGCGGCGAGGCTGCCGTGGTCGGCTGCGAAGGGGTGCGGGCGCTCGCGCGGGGGGCGCCCGGGGCGGCGGGGGACGCGGGACGGCCGGGTGTTGTCCTCGGCCCAGACGGCCAGCCCGACACCGGACAGCCACAGCCCGTGGATGACCAGCACGCACTCCCCCTCGACGACGCCCGGGGCCAGGATAGGCCGCCCCGGACGGCTAGTCTCGGCGGCGTGGTCGATCTGCTCGTGATCGGTGGCCTGGGGGTCGACATCCGCGCCCGGGTCGCCGCGCTACCGCTGCCAGCCGCCGACTCGCTGACCGTACCCCCGATCGAGCTGCGGATCGGCAACACCGGCGCCGGCGTGGCGCTCGCCGCGCACGCCCTCGGCCTACGGGTGGTGCTGGTCGACGTGCTCGGCGCCGACCCGGCCGGCGACGTGGTCCGGGCGGCGCTGGCCCGCACCTCGGTACGGACCGTGCTGGCCGACGCCCCGGCCGGCACCCGCCGGTCGGTGAACCTGGTCGACCCGGCCGGCCGCCGGATGTCCCTCTACGACCCGCGCCCCTGGACCGGCCCGACGCCGTTCGCGGAGACGGAGCTGACCGCGCTGGTGCGGGACGCGGCGCACGTACACGTATCGATCATGGATTGGGCGCGGGACGCGCTGCCGGCGTTGCGCGCGGGCCTCGGCGCCGGCGCGGCCCTCTCCACCGACCTGCACGACTGGGACGGCGAGAACGACTACCACCGCCCCTTCGCCGAGGCGGCCGACCTGGTCTTCGTCAGCGACGTCCGGCTCGGCGACCGGGCCGGGAAGGTCGCCGCCGGGCTGGCGCCACGGACGGTGCTGGTGACCGGCGGGGCGGCCGGCGCGACCCTGCACGGGCCGGACAGCCCGCCGGCGCGGGTGCCCGCGGCGGCTCCGCCCGCCCCGGTGGTGGACACCAACGGCGCGGGCGACGCGTTCGCGGCCGGCCTGATCGCCGCCCGCCTGCGCGGCGCGTCCCCGCTCGACGCGGCCCGGTACGCGGCCCGGGTGGCCGCCGCCGCCTGCACCCACGACGGGATGGAGTATCCGCCCGGCCTGCTGCCCGGCGACTGAGCCCGGTCAGAGCACCCCGGTCTCGCCGTCGGTCAGCTCGCGGAGGATGTCGGCGTGCCCGGCGTGCCGGGCGGTCTCCTCCACCAGGTGGATCAGCACCCAGCGCAGCGACACCTCGCCGAGCTGCGGGTGCGGCACGACGTGCGCCAGGTCGAACCGGGCGGCCACCTCCCGGGACCGGGCGCAGGCCGCCGCGTACGCCGTGGCCAGCGTCTCGACCGTCTCGCCCGGTTCGAGGGTGAAACTGGCCGCCGCCTCCTCCTCGCTGGTGAGGTAGACGTCGTCCGGTCCGGGCGCGAACAGCGCCGGGAACCAGTTCCGTTCCACCAGGGCCAGGTGTTTGAGCAGGCCGGCCAGGGTGGTCAGGGACGGCACCAGCCGGCGACTCGCCTGCGCGTGGCTGACGCCCCGCACCTTGCGCAGCACGATGGCGCGGTGGAAGTCGAGGAACGATTCGAGTACGGCCCGCTCGTCGCCCGTACGGGCGAGGACCGGACCGAGCGTGGGGTCGATCGTCGGGTCCGCCATTCCCGGACCCTAGTCGGGGGCCGGCGGGCCCGCTGCCCCGCTATCCGCTGCGGCCCGCCCTGCGCCGGGGCAGGATGAGCCCATGGCTTCCACGGTGCAGATCCCCCTGGTGGGCGGCACGGCCGACGGCGAGACGGTCACCGTCGAGCTGGACAGCAACGGTCGCCCGCCGCTGACCCACCACCACCTCGGCGCCGAGGGGCTGGCCGGGGCGCAGATCTACGAGCTGGAGGCGGCCGACCACCGGGGCCGGCCCTGGATCTACACCTGGCGCGGCCCGGCGGTCTGAGCCGGCACCGACCGGGCTGACGCCCGGATTGAGCCGGAACCGACCGGGCTGACGCCCGGATTGAGCCGGAACCGACCGGGCTGACGCCACCGCGCCATCGCGTCAGTGCGGGACCTGCGCCTCGGCGGCCCGGGACAGGGCCCGCGAACGGATGCTCTCCAGCACGCCCCGGGTGACCTGGGAGGTGGCCCGGGCCTGGTCGCACGCCTTTGCCACCAGTTGGGCGGTCTGCTCCGCCCGCGAGTCCCGCTCGTCCCACAGCCGGTCCACCTCGGCCAGCAGTGGGCCCTCCACCTCGCGTTCCACCCCGCGCAGCGCCGGCACGCCGAGCCGCTGGGCCAGGTCGAAGACCTTCCCGGCGTACGGCAGGGGCAGGAACGGCGTGCCGGCCATGGCGGCGAAGATCAGGAAGTGCAGCCGCATGCCGACCGCCAGGTCGAAGTGGCGCATCAGGCCGAGAACCTGCCGGGGCGTGTAGTCGCCGTGCAGGATGCGCCCCCGCTCGGCGGCGGTCATGTGCGACATCACCCCGTGCGAGTGCCGGATGTCGTCGCGTTCCATCGGCACGAAGAGCACGTACGCGTCGATCCGGTGCACCAGGAAGTCGCCGATCTGGGCGAGCAACCGGTGATAGCCGTCGATGTCGAGGCGCTCCGCGGCCCGGCCCGGCTCGCGTACGCTCAGCCCGACCAGCCGTTTTCCCGACGGGACGCCCTCCTCGCGCAGCCAACTCGCCGGGAAGTCCTCCGGTTCGAGCAGGAACGCGGGGTCGGCGGTGACCGTGATCGGGTTCAGCAGACCGGCCTCCTCCAGCACCATCCGGGACTCCTGGTCCCGTACGGTCACCTCGGTCGCCCCGGCCAGGGTCTCCCGCACCATCCCGGTGTCCACGCCGTCGCTGAGCGGCCCGACGCCGACCGCGTACGTGAGCAGCGGCAGGCCACGCTCCTGGGCGACCCGGACCACCCGCAGGTAGCGGCGGGCCTCACGGTTGTAGAGGATGCCGCCGCCGCCCAGGATGAGCAGGTCGAGGTCGGCCAGGATCAGCGACGAGTCGGCCCGGCTGACCCCCTCCCAGGGCACCGCCTCCACGTCCGGATGGGCCAGCGCGGTGTGCGCCGGGTTCCGGGAGAAGACGATGATCCGGGCATTCGGCTCCAGGTGCCGCAGGTCGGACAGGAGACCGGTGAGGATCGCCTCGTCGCCGAGGTTGCGGCCGCCGTACGAGCCGAGCACGCCGATGGTCAGTCCGGCGTCATCCGTCATCCGTCGCCCCTCCCCAGACGCGTTCCGTGCCGGTTTCCCGCTGCGCCGGTGGACATACCTGGGGTAGCGGTCAGCCGCCCGCGCCGACCAGACGGGTGACCAGGGCGGAAACCACCTGGTCGATGTCGAACCCGGCGTCTATCGAGGTGGTCAGCTGGTCGAGCAGGAGCCCGTCCACCGCGTAGTGCAGCAGGGACACCTCGAACGCCCCGCCGGGCAGCCCGGCCGCGACGTGGAACGCCACGTCGTCGGCGTACCCCCGGCGGAGCACGTCGCCGAGGGCGCGCCGCAGCTCGGGCCGGCGGGACGCCTCCAGCCGCAGCTCGAACAGCGCCCGGGTGAGGTCCGGTTCACGGGTGGTGCGCTCGACGACGTACCGCAGATAGTCGGTCATCAGCGCGAGCGACGGTTCGCGCCGCCCGAGGTCGGCCAGCACCACCGGGTCGGGCGCCATCCGGTCGAAGATCCGCTCGGCGAGGGCGGCGAGCAGCGCGGCCCGCGACGGGAAGTAGTTGGAGGCGGTGCTGGTGGTCAAGCTGAACCCGATCGTGGCTGGCAGCGGCATCCCGCTGGCCGACCGGGGCTTCGCCCCGCACCGGTTCACCCTGGTCGAGGCGCGCCCGTTCGACAGCGGGCTCGTCATCCTCCGCTACGCCGCCGCGGCGCGTTGATCGGCTTCCTCCTCGACGGATCCCGGCTCCCGCCGCCGCCCGGCAGCCCCGCCGGCTCCCCTGACCGTCCGCCCGGGAGACTCGCCCCCAACCATTGCGCGTACGGGGTGCGTTTGAACATGGCGAGGGGGTGGGCATGTCGGAGACGTTCCACGAGTTCGTGGTGCAGCGGTCGGCCGCGTTGTCGCGGACCGCGTACCTGCTCACCGGGGACCACCAGCTCGCCGAGGACCTGTTGCAGAGCGCGCTGGCCCGGACGTACCGGCACTGGCGGCGGATCCGCGGCGGCGACCCGGAGGCGTACGTGCGCCGGGCCATGTACCACCAGCAGGTCTCCTGGTGGCGCCGCCGCCGGGTGGTGGAGCGGCTGGCCCCGGAGCCGGTCGAGCGGGGCGGCGGCGACCACGCGGACACCACCGCGCTGCGACTCAGCCTGGTGGACGCGCTGCGCCGGCTCACCGCACGGCAGCGGGCGGTGGTGGTGCTCCGGTTCTACGAGGACCTGACCGAGGCGCAGGTGGCCGAGGCGCTCGGCTGCTCGCTGGGCACGGTGAAGCGGCACGGGCACGAAGCCCTGCGCCGGCTCCGGGACTTCGTCCCCGATCTGGTGGAGCGGTTGCCGGAGAGGAGCGCGCGGTGAGCGTACGACTGCGGGAGGCGTTGCGGGAGACGGCGGCCGACGTGCCCGCGTACCAGGTGCATGAGCGGGCCGTGCGGACGGCGCGGCGCACACGGCGGCGGATGGCGGCGGGGATCGCGGCGGTGCTGGTGCTGGTGGCGCTGGTGCCGCTGGGCGCCGGCGCGGGCGGATCGGCGGCGCCGGCCGGCTCGGACGGCCCGGCGCTGCCCGACCGGATCGGTCTGCCGGCGATCGGCGCGCTGCACGCCACCGATTGGCCCCGACTGGGTCCGGCGTCGGTGATCTTCAGCGGCCAGGCCCGCGGGCTCACCGGGCTGATCGACGAGAACGGCACCATCGGCATCGTCGGGGCCGACGCGGATCGCTACCGGACCCACCAGGTGGGGTACGAGACGCCGGTCGGCGAGGAGGTGCTGCTCTCCCCCGACGGCCGGCGGATCGCCGTGCCGCGCTACCGCTGGTCGACCGAGCGTTCCCGGATCGAACTGGTGGACCTGGTCGACGGGGCGGTACGGCCGCTGCCCAGCGTGGTGCCCGACAGCAGCGGCACGCTGCCAGCTGGCTGGGCCCCGGACGGGAAGTCGCTGGTGGTCCGGGACGTCGTCCGGGCCAACCCAGAGGGCAGCGCCTACCGGGACGTGCTCAGCCTGGTGCGGCTCGACACCGGACGCGCGGTGCGGCTGGCCGAGGGCGAGCAGCAGCCGGTCTTCGGCACCCCGGTCGCCTTCACCGCCGACGGGACCCGGCTGGCCTACCAGGTCGGCAACGAGGTCGTCGTCGCCGGCGTGGACGGGCACCGGCTCGCCGCTTTCCCGGTGTCGATCGACGAAGGGCTGGCCGGCAAGGGGGCCTGGCTGCCGGACGGCGGCCTGGCCCTGGTCACCCGGGAACCGGACAGCAACCGCTGGCGGCTGCGCCGGGTCGACCCGGCCAGCGGCCGGGACCTCGGCCGGCTGGAACTGCCCGCCGTCGAGGACGTCACCACCATCCGGCTGCTCGGCTGGCGGCCGGACGGCTCCGCGCTGGTGGTCGCGTACCGGCCCGAGCCGAACTCGCCGGCCCGCTTCGACCAGCCGCTGGAGATCGGCCAGCGGACCTCGTACGGCAACGTGCGGAGCATCCGCGTGCTCGCCCTGGCGCCGGGCGCCGCCGCGCCCACCACCGTGCTCACCGCCCCGGAGCAGGTGCTCGCGATCGACGTGGCGGACAACGTGGTGCAAGCCGGCCGGGTCCGCGCCGCCGACCCGCCTTGGGGGTTGGGCGGCCGGTCCTGGTGGTGGGGCGGTCTGGCGGCGCTGGCGCTGCTCGGGTACCTGGGGATACGTCGGTTGGTCAGGCGGGCGCGCGGACCTCGTGGGTGAGGAACGGCAGGGCGGCGGCGGGCAGCGCCGGTGACCCGACGATGTCGTAGTGGGTCAGGCCGGGCAGCACGGCCAGCCGGGACGCCGGCCGGTCGCTGCCGTCCCAGCCGGCATCCCGGTGCCCGCCGCCGAGCAGCCCGTAGAACTCCGCCATGTGGCTGACCGGGATCGAGTCGGCGTCGGCGAAGACCAGCAGCACCGGCAGGGCGAGGGCGGCCACCTCGGCGGACCAGTCGTAGTCGCGGCGCAGCAGCTCGCCGGTCTTGGCCCAGAGCCTCGGCCAGTCCTGCGGGCGCGGCGCCACCTTCTCGTACAGCTCGTGGGGCGGGGTGCCGCGCATCTGCTCGCCGACCCGCTCGTCCTGGGCCGCCATCGCGGCCAGCACCTCCGGATACCAGCCGCCCCGCCGGAACGCGGTGGAGACCAGCACCAGGCGGCGGACCCGGTCGGGATGCTGGATCGCGGTACGCAGGGCCACCCCGCCGCCGAGCGAGTAGCCCAGCACGTCGGCCTCGGGCAGGTCGAGGTGGCGCAGCAGCGCGCCGATGTCGTCGGCCATCGACTCGTAGCGCAGCGGGCGGTCCACGTCGGCGGTGCGGCCGTGGCCCTGGAGGTCGACCGCGATCACCTGCCGGCGCGCGGTCAACGCGGGCAGGATCGGGGCGAACATCTCCACCGACCCGTAGCCGCCGTGCAGCAGCACCAGCGGCCGGCCGGTCCCGTGGAACTCGTACCAGAGCCGGACCCCGTTGACGTCCGCGTAGCTCATCCGGGTCACCTCCGTCGGTTCGGACCAGCTTCCCGCACCCGCCAACCGTCGGTGGCCGCTTCGGAGGCGGAACGTCGACGCCGCGTCGTACCCATCGGTCCACCGATGACCACTTCCGAGCGCGGCGATCGGCGGTCCATGACCTCATCTCCCCTGCGCCCACGGCGGTCGCGTGCCCGCGCGACGACGGCACTCTAGCGCCCATGATCCAGATACGCCGCGCCCCCGCTGCCTCGGGCCAAGGGGCAGCGGGGGCGCGACGAGGATCCGGTCAGCTGACGCCGGTGACCGCCTTGACCAGGTTGATCCCGAAGTAGACCACGAACGCGGCGGAGACCGCCCACATCAGCGGGTGGATCGTCCGGGCCTTGCCCTGCGCCACCCGGATCGCCACCCAGCTCACGAAGCCGGCGCCGATGCCGTTGGTGATCGAGTAGGTGAAGGGCATGAGGGTCATGGTCAGGAACGCCGGGACCGCGACGCCCACGTCGGTGAAGTCGATGTCCTTGACCTGGCGGATCATCAGCGCGCCGACGATCACCAGGGCCGGGCCGGCGGCCTCGCTCGGCACCAGCGACACCAGCGGGGTGAGCAGCAGCGCGCCGAGGAAGAGGACGCCGGTGACCACGCTGGTCAGGCCGGTACGTCCACCGTCGGCGATGCCCGAGGAGGACTCGACGTACGTGGTGGCCGAGGAGGCGTTGCCCGCGCCACCGGCGACCGCGGCGACACCGTCGACGAAGAGCACCTTGCCCAGCCGGGGCATGTCGGTGCCGTCCGAGTTGGTGAGGCCGGCCTGCTTGGCCAGGCCGACGGTGGTGCCCATCACGTCGAAGAAGTCCGCGAGGACCAGGGTGAAGACCAGCAGCAGCGCGGTCATCACGCCGACGTGGGCGAACGAGCTGAACGACACGTTGCCGAGCAGGTGCAGGTCGGGCGCCTTGATCAGCGGGTCCGGCAGGGTGGGGACGTTGAGCCGCCACCCGCCCGGGTTGGGCGTGCCGTCGGGGAGGAAGGCCCCGCCCGGCTTGGCGAAGGCGTTGACGATCGCCGCGGCGACGGTGGTGACCACGATGCCGATCAGGATGCCGGCCTTCACTTTGCGGGCGACCAGGATGCCGGTGAGCAGCAGGCCGACCAGGAAGATGACCGTGGGCCAGCCGCGCAGCGTGCCGTCGGCGCCGAGCTGCACCGGCACGCCCTCGCCGGCCCGGACCAGACCACCGTCGACGAGGCCGATCATGGCAATGAACAGGCCGATACCGGCGGCGATGGCCGCCTTCAGCGGGGCCGGGATGGCCCGGAAGACGGCCTTCCGGAAGCCGGTCAGCACCAGCACGGTGATGATCAGCCCCTCGATGACGACCAGGCCCATCGCCTCGGCCCAGGTCATCTGGGAGGCGACGGCGTACGCGACGAAGGCGTTCAAACCCAGGCCGGTCGCCACGGCGAACGGCACCCGGCCGACGACACCCATCATGATCGTCATGACCGCCGCGACGAGGCAGGTGACCCCGGCGACCGGCCCCATGCCGAGCAGGTTGTTGTCCTTGTCGGGCGCGGTGCCGATGATCAGCGGGTTGAGCACGACGATGTACGACATCGCCGCGAAGGTGGTGATCCCGGCGAGCACCTCGCGCTTGACCGTCGAGCCCCGGCGGGTGATCTCGAAGAAGCGGTCGAGGCGGCCGCGCTCGGCGGGTTCCGCCGACTCGACCGGGGCAGCGGGTTCCTGCGTAGACACGCTCATGGCGTGGCCTTACTCCGTTCCGGGTTGGCCCGCCGGACGCGCCGGTCGGGCGGTGGGGGTGCAGTCGTCCCGATTCGGTTGGCCCGGAGAACGTCGGAACGGCTGGGCTCCACGGATCCCCGTGAAGCACTACGAAGCCGCACCCCGGTCGGGGAGCGACTTCGCGCCTCCAGCTTAACCGCCGGGTAACGACAGATGACCGGCCCCTGCCCTTACCAGCGCAGGGCGGGTGGGCAAGGTCACGCCCGGTGCCGACGCCGGGGCGACCTCGGGCCGGTCAGTCGGGGCAGGGGCCGGCGAAGAGCGAGACGACGACCCGCACCGGCGGGGCACCCTCGGCCGTGACGTCCAGCGGCACGCAGCGGCGCCCCTTGACGAAGAAGCCGCCGACGAACCAGGTGTCGTCGTCCGGGCAGGCGGAGAACCGCACCCCCGCCACCGGTCGGTACCCCCATGCCTGGCCGTACTTCAGGCCGGCGTAGCCGCGGGCCTCGGGGCCGATCATGACCGTCACGGTCGCACCGGCCTGGATCCCGACCCCGATCTTGTAGTGGCCGCCGTCGGTGTCCTGGTAACCGAAGGCCGCCGGATCTCCGGTCGCCATCGCCTTCAGGCCCCGCCAGACCACCGGACCCACGACCACGTCGTCGGGGCCGGACGGGGTCGGCGTCGGTTCGGACATGTGCGCCTCGCCGGGCACGCAGCGGACCGGCCGGGGAACCTCGTCCGCCTCGGGGCCGGTCGCCAGGGTGGCCGCGTCAACCGTCGTGCTGGCGGACGCCGCCGGGCTGGTCACGGCCACGGCCGGCCGGTCGGCGCGGCCCTCCGGCGTGCAACCGGTGACCACCAGAAGCGCGGTGACACCCGCGAGGGTCCCGCCCACCTCTCTCCGCATCGCCGACCTCCCGCCTACACCCTAGGGAGCCCGTCAACTCGGGTGCCGGGACGGATGCGTCGCCGGAGCGTACGGGAAATCGGGCCACGCCGAGCGGCGGTTGCGGCAACGCGGGCCCCAGGGAGACGAGCATCGGCACCCCCGGGTACGGCCGACGCGGCGCTGACCGTCGGTGCCGTCGACAAGTCCGACAACCTCGCCGCGTTCTCCCGCCGCGGCCCCCCGCATCGGCGACTGCGCGGTCAAGCAGGAGATCACCGCGCCACGTCCTGGCGCGGCCGACGGAGCGGCATGATCGTGAGGTCATGTGCCTCGATGGCCCTGTCTCGGTTGTGCGGCCTACTGGTACGTCAGCGGCAGATACCGCTCCCGGCCGCTCTGCTCAGTCGTCTGCGTGAACCCGGCCGCCTCCAGGATCGCGGCGAACCTAGCCCGTTTGCGTCGACGAACGGAGACCAAAAATAGGGTGACAGCCATCAGCGCCGCCCAGGCGACGGCGGCGACGGTCGCGGCGACGGTGGGGGACGTCCCTCCTAGCCCGAGCCGCACACCGAGGATCACGCACAGCACGGTGAGGACGAGATAGAGGAGCATCGTTCGCTGCTTGTCGGTGTGCCAGCCCTCGAGGTCGTAGCTGATACGGGCCTTGAACAGTTCCAGCACGTCGGCAGGCACGGGGGGCAGTGCGCCCCCGGTGGCGGCATCCGGGTACCGCACTCGGTTCCGCTCGGCCCTTTCGCGGGCCTGCGGATGGGGGTCGGGTACGAAGAACATCTGCGGCCCGTTGCGGTGTCGCTGCCGTGTGTCCGCGTACGCGTAACCGAACTGCTCGGCAACAGCGGCCATTAGGGCGAGTGAGCGCAACGTGGCCACCTGCTCGACCTCCACCGGCTGCCCGCCGGCCATCTTCCGCAACATCTTCCGCACGTGCCGCTGTCCCACCAGCGATCCCCCATCACCTCGTTGATCAGACTCGCACAGCCTCTCGCCCGGGAACCTGACCCGGCACTTCTACAGTGTTCGTGATCGGGCAGGACTGCCAGGCATCCGGTTCCACGATCTTCGGCACACCTGCCTGACGCTCCTGCTCAGCCTCGGGACACCGCCCCACATCGCTCAGGCCGTCGCCGGCCACTCACCCGTAGACGCCACCATGATGGTCTACGCCCATACCGGGATGTCCGAACAGACGGAGGCCCTGCGGAGGCTGGGCGAAGCGTTCGATCCGAGCAACTGATGTCAGAGTTGGATGTCAGGCGCTCCGCCCGCCCCAGCAAAGTCGCTCGGGTGCGGGCGGATTTGCCTGTTCAGGTGATACGTGGTGGGCGCGGCAGGTTTCGAACCTGCGACCCCTCGCTTGTAAGGCGAGTGCTCTCCCACTGAGCTACGCGCCCGGAACGCCCGTACGGCGGGCCGGAGTTCGGCAAGCTTACCTGCCGGCCTCCGGCCCGGTCGAACGGCGTGCCTGGGGTGGGATCAGGCGGCGACGGCCTCGGCCAGGGACTTGCGCCAGCCCTGCTGGTCCCGGGCCTCGCCCGGCATGTTCATCTCGGCGAACCGGACCACGCCGTCCTTGTCGATGACGAAGGTGCCCCGGTTGGCGATGCCCGCGACGTCGTTGAAGACGCCGTACGCCTGGGCCACCGCGCCGTGCGGCCAGAAGTCGGCCAGCATCGGGAACTCGTAGCCCTCCCGGTCGGCCCAGATCTTGTGCGCGTACACCGAGTCGACGCTGACGGTCAGCACCTGGACGTCGTCGTTGACGTACTCGTTGAGGTTGTCCCGCACCTCGCAGAGCTCGCCCTGGCAGATGCCGGTGAAGGCGAGCGGGTAGAACACCAGGAGCACGGTCCGCTTGCCGCGGAAGTCGGAGAGCCGGACCTCCTGGTTGTTCTGGTCCTTGAGCACGAAGTCCGGCGCCTCGGCGCCAACCTCGATGGGCATGCGAACTCCTTGGGTCGAGTCTGGGTTGATCAGCCTGCCACACCCGGCGACGGGCGCCGCCGGGTGGCATACGGGGCTACTTCCGGCTCTTTGACCCGCGCCGGAGCACGAGGCGGGCACCGCTCCAGTCCCGACCCGCGTTGATCGTCGAGGTCTGCTGGAGGCCGGCGGTCTGGGCGCTCTCCGCGACCTCGCTCGGCTCGACGTGACCGTCCCGGCCGGCCTTGGGCGTCAGGAGCCAGACCACCCCGTTGTCGGCCAGCGGCCCGAGTGCGTCAACGAGGAGCTCGAAGAGGTCACCGTCGCCGTCCCGGTACCAGACGAGAACGGCGTCGACCACCTCGTCGGTGTCCTCGTCGACCAGCTCTCCACAGCGGTCGGTCAGGGCGTCCCGGAGATCCTGGTCGACGTCTTCGTCGTAGCCCATCTCCATGACGACCATCCCCGGCTCGATACCGAACCGGTCCGCCAGGCTGCGTACCCCGTCGGCGGCCTGACCAGCGGTCGCGCTCACTGTCGCGTGCCTCCTCATCTTCATACCTGCTCGCGGCGTCGTCCGACGCCGTCGCGCCAAGTCCACACAGTTTGTGGCCCCCCGCGCAAGTGGCGCACCGGGTGGAACGGAATTTACCGTGCCAGCAACGTACGGGCACCCTGGGTAATGGCTTCCTCGGAGACCAGAACCTGACGGGCTGCCGGACCTAATGGTACAAAACAGTCAAGCCCGGCCACTCGTCGCGCCGCACCGACGTATCCGCCGTCCACCAGCGCGGCGATCACCCCCTCGCCCACCCCGCCCGAGCGACGGGTCTCGTCCACGACCAGCACCCGTCCGGTGGCCGAGGACTCCCGGACGATGTCGGCCACCGGCAGCGGGGCGAGCCAGCGCAGATCCACCACCCGGCTGCCGATCCCCTCGTCGGCGAGGGTGGCCGCGGCCCGCAGCGACATTCGCACCCCGTTGCCGAAGGTGATGATCGTAAGGTCCTCGGCGGAGCCGACCCCGTACACCCGGGCCCGGCCGATCGGCACGTGGCGCGCGGCCCAGGCGCCCGGCTCGGCGTACTCGCCCAGCCATTCGCCGTCGCCGTCGGCGTAGAGGTCCCGGGTGTGGTAGAGCGCGATCGGCTCCAGGAACACACAGACGGTCCCGTCCACCGCCGCGGCGGCCAGGCACGTCCGGAGCATCGGCGCGGCGTCGTCCGGCCGGGCCGGCACCGCGATCACCAGGCCCGGCACGTCCCGGAGCACGGCCACCGAGTTGTCGTTGTGGAAGTGCCCGCCGAACCCCTCCTGGTAGGCCAGCCCGGCCACCCGGACGACCATCGGGTTGCGGTACGCCCCCCGGGAGAAGAACCGCATGGTCGCGGCCTCGCCCCGGAGCTGGTCCTCGGCGTTGTGCAGGTACGCCAGATACTGGATCTCGGGCACCGGCAGCATCCCGGCGACGCCGGCGCCCAGCCCGAGCCCGAGGATCGAGGTCTCGTCGAGCAGCGTGTCGAAGACCCGGGCCGCCCCGAACCTGTCCCGCAGCCCCTTGGTCACCCCGTACACCCCGCCCTTGGCGGCGACGTCCTCGCCGAAGACGGCCATCCCCGGATGGTCCAGCATCCCGTCGGCGAGCGCCGCGTTGATGCTCTGCGCCAGGGTCAGCGGCCCGGCCAGTTCCGGCGGCTTGCCGCCGAACGCCTCGGCCCGGGCGCCCGCGTTCGGCCCGGCCGCACGGGCCGCCGCGTCGGCCACCGCCCGGGAGACCCGGACCGGCCGGCGCGGGGCCAACTCCGCCACCACCTCGGCCGGGGACGCCAGTTTCGGCTCGTCGAGCACCTCCTCGGCGATCCGGCGGACCTGCCAGCCGCGCTCGTCGTACCGGGCGAGCAACTCCTCGCCGGTGGCGTAGCCCGCCGTCACCAGCAACCGCGCCGTGGCCAGCAACGGATCACGCGCCAGGTCCGCGGAGATCTCGGCCGGGCTCCGGTACGCGCTCTCCGCGTCGGCCCCGGCGTGGCCCATCAGCCGTACGGTGGTCAGGTGCAGCACCGCCGGCCGCCGGTGCCGGCGTACCCAGCCCGCCGCCTGCTCCGCCACCCGGTACACCTCGACCGGATCGGTGCCGTCGGCGGCGAAGTACCGGATGCCCGGCCTGGACCGCAGCGTGGACTCGACCCAACCCTTCGGCGAGCGCACGCTGATGCCGAGCCCGTTGTCCTCGCAGACGAAGAGGACCGGGATACGCAGTCCGGTGTGGTCGTACCAGCCGGCCGTGTTGAACGCGGCGGCGGCGGTGGCGTGGTTGACCGAGGCGTCCCCGAACGAGCAGACCACGATCGCGTCCGGCGGCCACGGCGAGGCGGCGGCGTCCCCGCCGGCCTCGGGCACCGCCGCGCCGGGCCGCCGGCCGCCGCCGACGCGGCGCAGCCGTTCCAGGGCGAGCCCCATGCCGACCGCCCGGGGCAGGTGGGACGCGATGGTGGAGGTCGTCGGGATGACCGCGAGGTCGGCCCGGCCGAACACCTTGTGCCGCCCGCCGGCGATCGGTTCCCGTGCCGAGGCGACCATGCCGCGCAGCACGTCCCGCGCCGCCTGCGCGTACCCGTCGCCGGGATCCGGTGCGGGCAGCGCCGGCCCGGCCGGCCCGGCCTCGCCGGTGGCCGCCACGGCCACCCCGGCAGCGGCCGGCGAGGGCACCGGCTCGGGGTCGTCCGGCGTCTCGCCCGACCTGGCGGGTGTGGCACCCAGGGCCGGCTCACCGGCGTCGGGCGCGACATCCACCTCGCCGTCCGGCCCGGGCGACGGATCGGCGGCCGGGGTCCCCGTCGGACGGTCGGGGTCGGCGGCCGGGGACGGGCCGGCGGGCGACGACGGCACCTGGTGGTCCGGGTCGGCGGGTTCCGCCCCGTCCGGGCCCGGCGCCTCGGGTTCGGCATCGTCGGGGTCGTCGTCGGGGTCGGCGTCGCCGGCCGGCCTTCCCTCGGCGGGGGCGGCCGGAAAGCCGCCCGCCGCCTGGGCGGCACGGACGCAGTAGAAGCCGCCGGACCGGTAGTGCAGCAGGGCGGGGTCGGTCGGCCGCAGGGCGGCGGCGACCGCGGCGTTGCCCTCGTGGCCCGCCGAGCCGATCGTGTAGTAGCTCTCCCCGAAGGTGCGCAGCCACCGGGCGGCGAGGTCCAGCAGCCGGCTGGTCGCCTGGGCGTCGAACAGGGCCAGTGCCTGCGCTCCGGTCAACGGTCCGCCGTCGGGCAGCCACTCGGCCGGGTCACGGCGCTCGGCCGGCCCGCCGAGCGCGCCCAGCGCCTCCCGGAACCGGTCGTCGAGATCTTGCGGGGTGGTCACGTCGGACAGCATTACCGACGGAGGCTCAGGTCGCCCAGTCGGACACGATCGGACCGATCGGGCTCAACCTTCGCCGCACGGCTCCGGGCAGCCGCCGTCGGAGACCTTCCAGACCAGCTCGCGCAGCGTGGCCAGCTCCCCGGTGGTGAGGCCGCCGAGGAGTCGGGAGTCCGACATCACCTGACACACCTGGCCCCGTACGCGCCGGCCGGCCCCGGTGACCACCAGCGTCTTCTGCCGCCGGTCGGCCGGGTCGACCCGCCGCTCGACCAGCCCCGCCTGCTCCAGCCGGTCGACAAGCGCGGTGACGTTGGACCGGTCACAGCCGAGCTGCTCGGCGAGATCACGCGCGGGCAGCGGACGGTCGGGGTCGAGCGCGTGCAGGGCCCGGGCCGCGGCCGGGGTGAGCCCCAGCCCGGCGATCTCCTCGTCCTGGTGGTGCCGCATCGCGGCGGCGATGTGCAGGATCCGGCGCACGGTGTCCCCGGCCAGGCCGGTGCGGTCGCCCGTGTCGGGGCCGGCGGTGGGAACGGTGGGATGCGCCATGTCTCACATCGTACTTGCGAATCAATAGTGGAGGTGCTCCACTATTGAGCAGCTCACGCAAGTCGCGTCGAGCGCCGTCACTGGAGGCGCACCCATGTCCGAATTCTCCGTCCTGGCCCTCTCCGGCAGCCTGCGCGAGGCGTCGTTCAACACCGCCCTCATCCGCGCGGCGCAACGGCTCGCGCCGGCCGACCTGACCATCGAGCCGTACGCCGGCCTCGGCGCCATCCCGCCGTTCAACGAGGACGTCGAGCCGGTGCCGCCGGCCGCCGTGGTGGACCTGCGGCAGCGGATCGCCGCCGCGGACGCCCTGCTCATCGCCACCCCGGAGTACAACTACGGGGTTCCCGGCGTACTCAAGAACGCCCTCGACTGGGCCTCCCGGCCGAGCTTCCCGATCACCTCGTGGGTCTCCCCCCTCGCCCACAAGCCGATCGCCATCGTCGGCGCGGCCCCGACCGGGATGGGCACGGTCCGGGCCCAGCTCCAGCTCCGCCAGCTCTTCCTCTGGACCGACTCCGCCGTGGTCACCAAGCCGGAGATCATCGTGACCAACGCCCACGAGAAGCTCGCCCAGGACGGCACGGTCCGGGACGAGACCACGGAGGCCCTGCTCCGCACCCTCCTCGACGCCCTGGCCACCAAGATCCGCGTCACCCAACTCGCCGCCGCCTGACCTCCGCCCCACCCTGTTGATCACGAAGTCATGGCTCCGACACGCCGGCCGGGCGGGCGACCACTTCATGATCAACGCGGGCCGGGGAGGAGGAAGGACGAAGGGTGCGGTGGGCGGCGAGCGCGCCGAGGAGCAGCAGGGTGACGGTGAGGGCGGCCGGGGCCTGCGGGGCGCCGGGCAGCGCCAGGTGGAGACCGCCGATCGTGGTGACCCCGAGGACCGCGGCGAGCAGGGTGCCGGTGGAGACCAGGGCGGAGAGCGCCGCCGCGGAGGCGACCGGCACGATTCCGGTGAGCCGGCCGATCAGCGGGCTGAACGAGGCCGCGTGCGCCGCGCCGCCGACCAGCAGCAGCCCGCTGGCGGGCACCCACGGCCAGGCCGCCCGCGACGCCCAGGCCAGCGCCGCCACCACCGTTGCCAGGACCAGCGGCCCCGCCACCGGCAGGACACCCCGGATCCGCTCCGGCAGACGCGGCACCGCCAGGCCGCACAGGGCGAAACCCGAGGCGTACGGGAGGAACGCCAGTCCCGCCGCCGGGGCGGTGAACCCCAGCCCGTCCTGCAGGCGCAGGGTGAGCACGAAGAGGAACCCGGCGTAGCAGCCCATCACCACGCAGCAGGCCGCCAACCCGACCGCCACCCCGGGCCGGCGCAGCACCGCCACGTCGAGCAGCGGATCCCGGCCGCGCCGGGCGCGGCGGACCTCCCCGAGGACCGCTACCGCAACCGGCTGCGGGTCGGGCGGGCGCTGGACCGGCTGGAGGAGGGGGTCGACAGCCTGGCCGGGCTCGCCGCCGAGCTGGGCTTCGCCGACCAGGCACACCTCACCCGCACGGTCCGCGCGCAACTCGGACACACCCCGGGCCAACTGCGCCGACTGCTCGGCTGACCCGGCACCGCCTCCTGCGGGCGTCAGCCGGGGAGGAAGGAGAAGCGGACCTTGCGGGTGGGGTTGTCGCCGTTGGTGTCGACCAGGCAGAGGGACTGCCAGGTGCCCAACTGGAGGCGGCCGCCGAGCACCGGCAGGGTCGCGTACGGCGGGACGAACGCGGGCAGCACGTGGTCGCGGCCGTGACCGGGTGAGCCGTGCCGGTGCCGCCACCGGTCGTCGGTGGGGAGCAGGTCGTCCAGGGCGCGCAGCAGGTCCTCGTCGGAGCCGGAGCCGGTCTCGATGATCGCCAGTCCGGCGGTGGCGTGCGGCACGAAGACGTGCAGCAGCCCGTCCCCCTGGTCGGAGACGAACCGCTCGGCCTCGGCGGTGATGTCCCGAACGGTCGGCCGGGAACCGGTCTGGACGCTGATCACCTCACTGCGCACACCCGCATTCTGGCCCGGCCGGCGCTCCCGCGGGTAACGGGCGGCCCGATATCGCAATGTTACTGGCCGGTACCTGTGTTGAGCGTCGCGTCTGAGGGAGGGAGGCGTGACGGGACGAGCCACGAGGGGGCAGGATGGCGCTAGAGACCTATCCCACACAGAACCGAGGGAACGCCTGTGGCTACGGAACGCAAGCGCCCGGTGATCACCGCTGGTCTGCCGAGCCAGCTTCCGGACATCGACCCTGAAGAGACCAGCGAATGGGTCGAGTCGCTCGACGGTGTCATCGACGAACGCGGGACAAAGCGCGCCCGCTACGTCATGCTGCGCCTGCTGGAGCGGGCCCGAGAGCGCCAGGTCGGGGTGCCTTCCCTGACCACCACCGACTACATCAACTCCATCCCGCCGGAGCGCGAGCCGTGGTTCCCGGGTGACGAGCACATCGAGCGGCGGATCCGGGCGTACATCCGATGGAACGCCGCCATGCTGGTGCACCGGGCGCAGCGTCCCGAGATCGGCGTGGGCGGGCACATCTCCACCTTCGCCAGCTCCGCGTCCCTCTACGAGGTGGGCTTCAACCACTTCTTCCGGGGCAAGGACCACCCGGGCGGCGGCGACCACATCTTCTACCAGGGTCACGCCTCCCCCGGCATGTACGCGCGGGCGTTCATGGAGGGCCGGCTCAGCGCCGACCAGCTCGACGGTTTCCGGCAGGAGTTGTCGCACCCGGGCGGCGGGCTTCCTTCTTACCCGCACCCGCGGCTGATGCCGGACTTCTGGGAGTTCCCCACGGTCTCCATGGGCCTCGGGCCGATCAACGCGATCTACCAGGCCCGGTTCAACCGCTACCTGCACCACCGGGGCATCAAGGACACCTCCCAGCAGCACGTCTGGGCGTTCCTCGGCGACGGTGAGATGGACGAGGTCGAGTCGCTCGGCGCGATCGGCGTGGCCGCCCGCGAGGAGCTGGACAACCTCACCTTCGTGATCAACTGCAACCTCCAGCGGCTGGACGGCCCGGTCCGGGGCAACGGCAAGGTCATGCAGGAGCTGGAGGCGTTCTTCCGGGGCGCCGGCTGGAACGTGATCAAGGTGGTCTGGGGCCGGGAGTGGGACCCGCTGCTCGCGGCGGACACCGACGGTGCCCTGGTCAACCTGATGAACACCACGCCCGACGGCGACTACCAGACCTACAAGGCGGAGTCCGGGGCGTACGTCCGGGAGCACTTCTTCGGCCGCGACCCGCGCACCCGCAAGATGGTCGAGCACCTCAGCGACGACGAGATCTGGAACCTCAAGCGGGGTGGCCACGACTACCGCAAGCTCTACGCGGCCTACAAGGCGGCGATGGAGCACACCGGCCAGCCGACGGTGATCCTGGCCAAGACCATCAAGGGCTGGACGCTGGGCTCGCACTTCGAGGCCCGCAACGCCACCCACCAGATGAAGAAGCTGACGCTGGAGGATCTGAAGCTCTTCCGCGACCGGCTCTACCTGGACATCCCGGACAAGCAGCTGGAGGAGAACCCGTACCTCCCGCCGTACTTCCACCCGGGGGAGAAGTCCGAGGAGATCGAATACCTCAAGGAGCGGCGCCAGCAGCTCGGTGGCTACCTGCCGTCCCGGCAGACCACCGGCAAGGCCCTCCAGATCCCGGGCACCGAGCGGTTCTCCGACGTCAAGCGCGGCTCGGGCAAGCAGAAGGTGGCCACCACCATGGCCTTCGTCCGCCTGCTCAAGGACGTGATGAAGGACAAGGAGTTCGGCAAGCGCTGGGTGCCGATCATCCCGGACGAGGCCCGTACCTTCGGCATGGACTCGCTCTTCCCGACCGCGAAGATCTACTCGCCGCACGGCCAGCGCTACACCTCTGTGGACCGGGACCTGTTCCTGTCCTACAAGGAGGCCACCGGCGGCCAGATCCTGCACGAGGGGATCAACGAGGCCGGCTCGGTCGCCTCGTTCACCGCCGCCGGCACCTCGTACGCCACCCACGGCGAGCCGATGATCCCGATGTACATCTTCTACTCGATGTTCGGGTTCCAGCGGACCGCCGACGGGCTGTGGGCCGCGGCCGACCAGATGGCGCGGGGCTTCCTGCTCGGCGCGACCGCCGGCCGGACCACGCTCAACGGTGAGGGCCTCCAGCACGAGGACGGCCACTCGCTGCTGATCGCCGCGACCAACCCGGCGGTGGTCGCGTACGACCCGGCGTTCGCGTACGAGATCGCGCACATCGTGGAGAACGGCCTGCACCGGATGTACGGCGAGGCGCAGGAGAACATCTTCTACTACCTCACCATCTACAACGAGCCGATCTTCCAGCCGGCCGAGCCGCAGGGCGTGGACGCCGAGGGCATCCTCAAGGGCATCTACCGCTACTCCCCCGCCCCGCAGGTCGGCGGCGACGCGCCGAAGGCGAACCTGCTGGCCTCCGGCACGGGCATGCAGTGGGCGCTGCGGGCCCAGCAGCTGCTCGCCGAGGACTGGGGCGTAGCCGCCGACGTCTGGTCGGTGACCTCGTGGACCGAGCTACGCCGGGACGCGGTGGAGTGCGAGGAGCACAACCTGCTCAACCCGGGCGCCGAGCAGCGGGTGCCGTACATCCAGCGGAAGCTGGCCGACGCCGAGGGGCCGAAGGTCGCCGTCAGCGACTGGATGCGCGCGGTACCGGACCTGATCGCCCGTTGGGTACCCGGCGACTACACCTCGCTCGGCACCGACGGCTTCGGCATGTCGGACACCCGGCACGCGCTGCGCCGGCACTTCCATGTGGACGCCGAGTCGGTGACCGTCGCGGCGCTGCGCCAGCTCGCCCTCCGCGGCGCGGTGCCGGCCCACGTGCCGGCCGAGGCCGCCAAGAAGTACGCGCTGGAGGACGTCAACGCCGCCCCGGTCGGCGAGACCGGCGGCGACAGCTGATCCACCCGTGACGAGGGGCCCGGCGCTACCCGCGCCGGGCCCCTCGCCAGGATGCAGCACGATCTTGGGCGGTCTCCGGGTCACACCGGCGCGGGCGCAGCGGGCAGCGCGGGCCGGGGCCGGCCCGCCTGATCGGCGCCGCAGTCGACGATGGTCCGGCGTTCCTGGCGGGAACGCCGGACCATCACCATCGCGGGCGGAGCCGGGACCGGCTCGGTCAACCGACGGCGGCCAGGTCGGTCAGCCGGGCGAGCGAGTCCTCCAGGTCGGCGCCGACCCGCCGCAGGCCGAGCCGGAGCAGGGCGGCCTTGACCGGCCCGGCGGGCCACCGTACGACGATGAGCCGCACGACCGTCCCGCCCTCCTCCTCGTCCGGGGTCAGCTGTACGTAGATCTCGGTGCGTGCCTCGGCCCGGGCGCCGGCGCCCTTGGCCCGCTCCCGCCACCCGATCAGGGTCGGCTCCTGATAGGCGATCACCTCGGCCTCGTGCGCCGCGCCGCGCCCGGCCTGGACCAGTTGTCGCCGGCCGAACCCCTCTCCCGAGAGGACCTCGGCCGCGCGGACCCCCGCCAGCCAGGCCGGCAGCTGCTCGGCCCGCTGTACCACGTCCCAGACCGCTTCCACCGGCGCCATCACGTGCGCACTGCGTTCCACGAGGATCATTTGTCTTTCTCCCACTAAGGACATCCGCGATATTCCGCACTGTATGCGCAAATTCGGACTTAACTGGACGTGTTCGGAAAAGACACGCCGAAAACCCTTGCGCGACCGTCCACCCTCGACCTATGGCGCATCACCGGGTCGACCCCTAGAGTCGCGAACACGCTTCGCGTTTCTGGGAGGGCGAATGACGACCGCGCCGATGCCCGACTTCCCCGCCGGCTTCCGATGGGGGGTGTCCACCTCCGCGTACCAGATCGAGGGAGCGACCACCGCCGACGGCCGGGGTCCGTCCATCTGGGACACCTTCGCCCACACCCCGGGCCGCATCGTCGACGGCAGCACCGGCGACGAGGCGTGCGACCACTACCACCGGTACGCCGAGGACGTCGCGCTGCTGGCCGGGCTCGGGGTGTCCGGGTACCGGTTCTCGATCGCCTGGCCCCGGATCCAGCCCACCGGCCGGGGCGCGGCCAACCCGGCCGGGCTGGACTTCTACGAACGGCTGGTGGACGCGCTGCTCGACCGGGGCGTGGAGCCGGTGGCCACCCTCTTCCACTGGGACCTGCCGCAGGCCCTGGAGGACGCCGGCGGCTGGCTCGACCGGGACACCGCGCACCGCTTCGCCGAGTACGCCGACCTGGTCGCCGGCCGCCTCGGCGACCGGGTGAAACTCTGGATCACCCTCAACGAACCGTTCATCCACATGAGCCTCGGGCACGGCATGGGCGTACACGCCCCCGGCCGGATGCTGCTCTTCGACGCCTTCCCGGTGGCTCACCACCAGCTTCTCGGACACGGTCTCGCGGCCGCCGCGCTGCGCGCCCGAGGCTGCGGCCCGGTGGCCATCGCGAACAACTACTCCCCGGTGCGGCTGGCCGGGGACACCGACGCCGACCGGGCCGCCGGGGCGGCGTACGACGCGCTGCACAACCGGCTCTTCACCGACCCGCTGCTCGGCCTCGGCTACCCGGAGGGACTGGGCTTCGACCCCGGCGTGGTCCGCGACGGGGACCTGGCGGTGATCGCCGCCCCGCTCGACGTGCTCGGGGTCAACTACTACAACCCGACCGGCATCCGGGCCGCCGAGGAGGGGTCCCCGCTGCCGTTCGAGATGGTGCCGCTGGCGGGGTACCCGCGCACCGCGTTCGACTGGCCGGTGGTCCCGGACGGGCTGCGCGACCTGCTCGTCCAGCTACGCGACCGGTACGGCGACGCGCTGCCGCCGATCCAGGTCACCGAGAGCGGCTGCGCGTACGACGACGCGCCGGACGCCGACGGCCGGGTGCCCGACCCGGAGCGGATCGCGTACCTGGACGGGCACATCCGGGCGGTCCGCGAGGCGATGGACGCCGGGGTCGAGGTGACCGGGTACTTCGTCTGGTCGCTGCTGGACAACTGGGAGTGGGCGGAGGGCTTCACCAAGCGGTTCGGCCTGGTGCACGTCGACTACGCCACCCAGCGGCGTACCCCGAAGTCGTCGTACGCCTGGTTCCGCGACCGGGTCGTCCGGCCATGACCACGATGAACCCGACGCCGGCCGCGCTGCCGGCGGCGCTGGCCGAACCGACCGTGCCGGTGCGGCGGAGCTGGATCGCGCTGATCTTCGCGGCCAACCTCGGCGTCTGGATGGCCTTCTTCACCCCGATCCAGGTGCTGCTGCCCGAGCAGGTCGCGCGGATCGCGCCCGGCGACAAGGAGGCGATGCTCGCCGTCGTCACCGGCCTCGGCGCGCTCGCCGCGGTGCTGGCCAACCCGCTCGCCGGGGCGCTGTCCGACCGGACCGTGCTCCGGCTGGCGGGCCGGCACCTCGGCCGGCGACACGTGTGGACCGCCTCCGGCGCGGTGCTCGGCGCGCTCGCGCTGGTGCTGTTGGCCCGGCAGGACAGCATCGCCGGGGTGGCGCTCGCCTGGGTCGCCGCCCAGGTGTGCTTCAACGCGATGCTGGCCAGCCTCACCGCCGCCCTCCCGGACCGGGTGCCGGTCGCCCAGCGCGGCGGCGTCTCCGGCTGGGTGGGCATCCCGCAGGCGCTCGGCCTGGTGGTCGGGGCGGTGCTGGTCACCGCCGTGGTCACCGGCAACGCCGCCGGGTACGCCGCCGTCGCGCTCGCGGTGCTGCTGCTGTCGCTGCCGTTCACGCTGCTCACCGCGGACGACCCGCTGCCCCGGGAGCACCGGCCGGCGCTGCGGCTGCGCGGGCTGCTCGCCTCGCTGTGGATCAGCCCGCGCCGGCACCCCGACTTCGCCTGGGCCTGGTTCACCCGGTTCCTGGTCCAGACCGGCAACGCGCTCGGCACGCTCTACCTGCTGTACTTCCTCGCCGACGGGGTGCGCGTGCCCGACCCGCAGGGCGCGCTGCTGGTGCTGATCCTGCTCTACACGCTGGGCATGATGCTCACCGCCGTGGTGGCCGGACGGCTGTCGGACCGGTCCGGGCGGCGCAAGGTCTTCGTGATCGTCTCCGGGCTGATCATGGCGGTCGCGGCGCTGCTGCTCGCGGCGGCGCCGGTCTGGCCGATGGCGGTCGCCGCCGCGCTGCTGCTCGGCGCCGGGTACGGCGTCTACCTGGCGGTGGACGCGGCGCTGATCACCCAGGTGCTGCCGGCCGCCACCAACCGGGCCAAGGACCTCGGGGTGATCAACATCGCGAACTCCGCGCCACAGGTGCTCGGCCCGGCGCTCTCCGCCCCGATCGTGGTCCACCTGGGTGGCTACCCCACCCTGTACGCGGCCACCGCGGTCGTCACCCTGCTCGGCAGCGCCCTGGTGTTGAAGATCAGATCGGTACCCTGACCGGCCCCCTTTCGGAATCCGCTGGCCGGCGGCCGTAGGCTGGGGGACGTGACGGTACGTGTACGCTTCGCCCCTTCCCCGACCGGAATGTTCCACGTCGGCGGCGCCCGCTCGGCCCTGCAGAACTGGATCTACGCCAAGCAGCAGGGCGGAGTGTTCGTGCTCCGCATCGAGGACACCGACGCGGCCCGCAACAAGCCGGAGTGGACCGAGGGCATCCTGTCGGCGCTGGACTGGATCGGCATCGCGCGGGGCAGCTACGAAGGCCCACACTTCCAGTCGTCGTACGCGGCCGAGCACCGCGCCGCCGCCCAGCGGCTCCACGTGGGCGGCCGGGCGTACTACTGCGACTGCACCCGGGAGGACGTGCAGGCCCGCACCGGCTCCCAGTACGCCGGCTACGACGGCTTCTGCCGGGACCGGGGGCTGCCCCCGGGTGAGGGCCGGGCGCTGCGCTTCCGTACGCCGGACGAGGGCGAGACCGTGGTGGTCGACCTGATCCGTGGCGAGCCGACCTTCGAGAACAAGCTGATCGAGGACTTCGTCATCGCCCGGGGCGACGGCTCGCCGGTGTTCCTGCTCGCCAACGTGGTCGACGACATGACCATGGGGATCACCCACGTGATCCGGGCCGAGGAGCACCTGCCGAACACCCCGAAGCAGCAGCTGCTCTGGGACGCGCTCGGGGTCAAGCCGCCGGTCTGGGCGCACGTGCCCGTGGTGGTGAACGAGAAGCGGCAGAAGCTGTCCAAGCGGCGGGACAAGGTCGCCCTGGAGGCGTACCGCGACGAGGGGTACCTCGCCGAGGCGATGCGCAACTACCTGATGCTGCTCGGCTGGGCGCCCTCCGGCGACCGGGAGATCGTGCCCTGGTCGGTGATCGAGGAGGAGTTCCGGCTGGAGGAGGTGAACCCCTCCCCGGCGTTCTTCGACGAGAAGAAGCTGCGCGCGTTCAACGGCGACTACATCCGGGCGCTGCCCGTCGAGGACTTCATCACGGAGTGCCAGCCGTGGCTGACCGGCACCGGCACCATCGCTCCGCCGCCGTGGCAGCCGCAGGAGTTCGACCCGGCCGCGTTCGCCGCGGTGGCGCCGCTGGCGCAGACCCGGATCGCGGTGCTCAGCGAGATCGTGCCGAACGTCGACTTCCTCTTCCTGGCCGATCCGCTGATCGACGAGGCGGCCTGGGCGAAGGCGATGAAGGAGGGCGCGGCCGAACTGCTGGACGCGGCAATCGCCGCGTACGAGGGGCTGGAGTCCTGGGCCGCCGAGTCGCTGAAGTCCACGCTGGAGGCGGTCGGTGCGGAGCGCGGCCTGAAGCTGGGCAAGGCGCAGGCGCCGGTCCGGGTCGCGATCACCGGTCGCACCGTCGGCCTGCCGCTCTTCGAGTCCCTTGAGGTGCTCGGCCGCGAGCGCACCCTGACCCGGCTGCGCGCCGCCCGGGTACGCCTGGTCTGACCGTGTACGCGTGACGGGGCCCGCCGGTTCGACCGGCGGGCCCCCGTCACGTCCCGGCGTGTCGCGGCGGGCCGCGACGGTCAGCCGCGGCGCGCGGAGCGGCGGAAGAGCAGCAGCCCACCGCCCAGCGCGCCGAGCACGACCACCGCCCCGAGCGCCCACCACAGCCCGGCGCCGCCGCCGTCGGCCGAGCGTGACGCGGCCGGTTCGAGGCTCGCCGTCGAGGTCGCGGGCGGGGTGGTCGCCTCGGCCGCCGGGGAGGTGGGCGGCACGGTCGTCGGCGGCGCCTCGGCCGAGGGGGTGGCGGTGGTCACGCCGGTGGTCAGGGTGAAGGTGATCTTCCCGCTGACCTGGTGGCCGTCGGTCGAGCTGACCCGGTACGAGACGGTGTACTCGCCGGCCGGCCCGGGGGTGAACGGCACGCTCACCCGCTTGCCGGAGATGGTCGGCTCGCCGCCGGAGGCGGGCGCGTCGTCCGGCCCGGTCACTGTGATCTTGGTCGCATCGGGGGCCGGGGTGGCGAGGAAACGGAGTTCGATCTGTTTCGGGGCGGTCGCCACCCGCGCCCCGTCCTTCGGGCTGCTGCCGGTCAGTGAGTTGTGCGCGGCGGCCGGGCTGGCCGGCAGCACCGAACCACCCAACGCCACGCCGAGAACCACCAACCAGGTACGCGCCACGCGAGCGACCCTGCCCCCCATGAACCCCTCCGTCCGGGTACGATCCGGCCGCTGATCATCGGCCGTTCATTAGTCGGTCTCAGATCGCAAATAGTTCCAAATACTCTTCCAGCAGCTGCAACCGAGCGACGTTCCACGGAGTCTTTCAGGTGGGCACCGGTTTCGCCGGGCGGCCACCACCGTCGGCCGATCAAGCGTGACCTGCAGCGGAAGCCAGCCATCGAACGGGGCGAGGAGGCGGCTATGGTCCGGAGGGTGAGGCGGCTGCTGGCGGCCGTGGCCGGGGCGGTGCTCGCGACCGCCTGCGCGTTGACCCTGGCGGGCACGACCGCGGCCCACGCGACGACGCCCAAGCCCCCGGTGGCCGGAGTGGACATCACCGGCGATGAGCTGGACGAGCCCCTGCGGCTGCGCGCCGACACCCGCCCCACCGAGGTGAACGCGGTCCTCGACCAGGTCGACTGGTTGGGGCGTACGGGCCAGCAGCGCGGTCCACAGGCGGCGGACCTCGGTCCGAAGTACACGGTCGTGGTGCTGGCCGGTGACGTCCCGAAGAACACCTACGACCTCTACCCGCTCGCCAAGGGCGGTCCCCGGATCTACCGGCCGGCGAAGCAGCCCGACCGGAGCAAGACCCTGGCCGGCTGGTTCTTCGGCCGGCTGAACATGTCCGAGACGCTACGCTCCGCCGGTGTGCCGCTGGAGCCGCAGTTCGACACGATCAGCGGCGGCGCCGGCGGGGGCGGACGGGTCATTCCGGACGACTCGCTGGTCCCGAAGCAGGACCTCGACGCGACGATGAACGAACTCCAGCGACTGCTGCTGCTCAACGCCGGGGTGATGGTGGTCATCACCGTCGGGCTCGCCGGCATCGCGCTGCTGGTCCGCCGGCGTACCCGCTGAGGCCGGGCGCCGGCGGCGGGCCTCAGCCCACCGGCACCACCCTGCCCCGGGCGCGCCCCGGGGTCAGCACCAGCGCCGTGGCGGTCGTTCCCGGCGGACCGCGCGGCTACGGGGGCGGACGGCGCCGTGCTGGTGTGCGCCCGCCCACCCGGGCAGGTCACTGCGGCAGCCCTGGCCGCTGACCGGGTCGGGCACGGCCGGCAGCAGCGGCTCGGCGGCCCGCTGCCGGGGCGCGGGCGGGTCGTCGTCGCCGCGTTCGGCCGCTCGCCCGGCCGGCGGCTCGGCCGGATGGGCCACCCCCGTCCGGCGGGGGTGCTTGGCGGACGCCGGCTGCTCGTGGTGGCCCGGGCGGCAGGGCTCGTCCTGGGCGCAGCCGTGCTCGGCCTCCCCGTGCGCCATCCCGGTCTCCTCACGTTCGCTGTCGCCCGTCGGGCGGTCGCCCCGGCGTGCCACCTGACACCGTACTGGCCGGGCCCGACAGGGTGTCCAGCGCGTACCGGGTCGGCCGGCCCTGGAACGAACCCGCTGTCCGGCTAGCGGGCGCCGTCCAGGTCGGCGCGGGTGACCAGGGCACGCAATGCGATCCCGTGCGCCGCCAGCGCCGCCGCGCCGCCCTCCGCGCGGTCGATCACGCAGAGCGCGTGGTCGACCTGCGCGCCCAGCTCGCGGAGCTGACCGGTGGAGATCACCACCTGACCGCCCGAGGTGACCACGTCCTCGACCACCAGCACCCGCCGGCCGGCGACCTCCGCGCCCTCCGCGAGCCGGGCCGTCCCGTACGCCTTGGCGGTCTTGCGGACGAAGGCGCAGGGCAGCCCGACGTGCCGGGCCAACGCGGTGACCACCGGGATGCCGCCCAGTTCCAGGCCGGCCAGCACCTGCGTGCCGGGCGGGACCAGCTCGGCCAGCCCCGCCGCGACCCGGTCCAGCAGCACCGGGTCGGCCTCGAAGCGGTACTTGTCGAAGTACTCGTCGGCGATCCGGCCGGACCGGAGCACGAACCGGCCGGTGAGCCGGCAGGTGGCGGAGAGGTCGCGAGCGAGGTCGGCCTGGGCGTTCCGGGTGTCGGTCACGAGAGGTCATTCTCACCGATCGTTCCCGGCCCGACGCAACCCGCTGCGCCGTCCCGGGCCGCACCTGACCACCTCGGTGTGGAGACCCTGGTCAGGGCGTGTCAGGCTGAGGCGGTGAGTGAACCGGGCGGGACCGACCTGTCGGCCACGCTGCGCCGGATCGAACGGGCGGCGGGCGCGCTGGCCACCGCCAGCGTGGCCCGGATGGACGAGGCCCTCCCCTGGTTCCGGGAGCTGCCGGCGGACCAACGGGCCTGGGTCATGCTGGTCGCCCAGGCCGGCGTCCGGTCGCTGGTGCAGTGGCTGGGTCAGGGCGGCGGCGCGGCCGACAGCACCCAGGAGGTCTCCGACGAGGTGTTCGCCGCCGCGCCGCAGGCCCTGGCCCGCTCGATCAGCCTCCAGCAGACCGTGGCGCTGATCAAGGTGACCATCGAGGTGGTCGAGGAGCAGGTGGCGCACCTGGCCGCCGAGGGCGAGGAGCAGCCGTTGCGGGAGGCCGTGCTGCGGTTCTCCCGGGAGATCGCGTTCGCCGCCGCCCGGGTGTACGCCCGCGCCGCCGAGTCGCGCGGCTCGTGGGACGCCCGGCTCCAGGCGTTGCTGGTGGACGCGTTGCTGCGCGGCGACTCGCCGGACGTGCTGGCCAGCCGGGCGGCGGCGCTGGGCTGGACGGACGCGCCGCCCGTGGCGGTGGCGGTGGGCCGGTCCCCCGGCGGTGAGGTGGCCGCTGTGCTGCACACCGTCTACCGGCAGGCCCGCCGGATCGGGGTCGAGGTGATCGGCGGCGTGCACGGCGACCGGCTGGTGATCGTGCTCGGCGGGGCGGCCGACCTGTTGGCGGCCACCGACAAGCTGCTGCCCGCGTTCGGGGACGGGCCGGTGGTGGTCGGTCCGGCCGTACCCAGTCTGGACGAGGCGACGGAGTCGGCGCGGGCCGCGCTGGCCGGGTTCCGCGCGGCGCCGGCCTGGCCGACCGCGCCCCGCCCGGTGCCCGCCGCCGACCTGCTGCCGGAGCGGGCCCTGGCCGGCGACGCCGATGCCCGTCGCCGGCTGCGGCACGACGTGTACGCGGTGCTGGCCCGCGCCGGTGGCGAGCTGCTGGAGACGTTGGACGCCTTCTTCGCCGCCGGCGGGACGCTGGAGAGCGCCGCCCGGGCGCTCTACGTGCACCCGAACACCGTGCGTTACCGGCTCAAGCGGGTCGCCGAGGTGACCGGCTTCTCGCCACTGGTCCCCCGGGACTCGTTCGCGCTGCAGGTGGCGTTGACCGTGGGGCGGCTCGACCCGGTGGTCCCGGGGGGCACACCCGTCCCGAGTCAGACATTGAGCCCAGGGGGTCGGAAAACCTCGCAGACGGGTGATGATCGTCGCCGATCTTTGTAGGGTTCCTCCAAAGCTCCTAGTACGGCTTGGTGCCATGCGTTACAGCGCGACCCGCGAGTATCCGTCAGAGTCGTAGACGTGCTCGCCGTACTCTCACCCGGACAGGGTTCCCAGAAACCCGGCTTCCTGACTCCATGGCTCGCCCTGCCCGGTGCCGAGGCGCGGCTGCGCTGGTGGTCCGCGCTGGCCGGGGTCGACCTGCTCCACCTCGGCACCGAGGCGGACGCCGACGAGATCAAGGACACCGCCCGCACGCAGCCGCTGCTCGTCGCGGCCGCGCTGCTCGCCGCCGAGCACCTGCCGATGCACGACGTCGCGCTGGTCGCCGGGCACAGCGTGGGCGAGCTGGGCGCCGCCGCCCTGGCCGGGGTGCTCCCCGCCGAGGCGGCCGTCACCCTCGCCGGCGTACGCGGCCGGGAGATGGCCGCCGCCTGCGCGCTCGAACCGACCGGGATGGCCGCCGTGCTCGGCGGCGACCCGGACGAGGTGGTCGCCGTCATCGAGGCCCACGGGCTGCACCCCGCCAACCGCAACGGCACCGGCCAGGTCGTCGCCGCCGGTCCGGTTGCCGGCCTGGAGAAGCTCGCGGCCGAGCCGCCGGCAAGGGCCCGGGTCACCCGGCTCCAGGTGGCCGGCGCCTTCCACACCCCGTACATGGCCCCGGCCGAGGCCGCCCTGGCCGCCGTCGCCGCCGGCATCACCCCGGCCGACCCGGCCCGGATCCTCCTGTCGAACCTGGACGGCTCGGCGGTCAACCACGGGCGGGAGATGGTCCAGCGGCTGGTCCGCCAGGTGACCGCCCCGGTCCGCTGGGACCTGTGCATGCGTACCCTGGCCGACCTCGGCGTCACCGGCGTGATCGAGCTGCCGCCGGCCGGCACCCTGGCCGGGCTGGTGAAGCGGGAGCTCAAGGGCGAGGGCGCGCCGGAGATCGTCACCCTGAAGACCCCCGACGACCTGCCCGCCGCGCGGGACCTGATCGCCCGGCACAGCGGCCTGAGCGGCCACGAGCCGGTGATCCAGTTCCGGGTGGTGGTCGCCCCCGCCGCCGGCACCTTCGAGCCGCTGGCCGAGCTGGCCGAGGGCGTCGACCTGCACGCCGGCCAGGTCATCGGCCACGTCGCCACCCGGCAGGGGCCGGTCGAGGTGACCGCGCACGGCAGCGGGCTGCTCACCGAGTGGCTCGCCCACCACGACGACCCGGTCGCCCCGGGCCAGCCCCTCGCCCGGATCGGAGGACACGCGTGAGCGCGAGGAACGAGCCGGGCCTGCGAGTCCCGCAGCCGCGAACGGAAGGTAAGTACTGATGGCGGGCAGCCGGATTGTCGCGATGGGGCACTACCAGCCCTCCCGCGTGGTGACCAACGACGACCTCGCGCAACTGGTCGACACCAACGACGAGTGGATCCGGGACCGGGTCGGCATCGCCACCCGGCGGATCGCCGGCGACGAGACGGTGGCCGACATGGCCGCGGCCGCCGCCGGCAAGGCGCTGGCCAACTCCGGCCTCACCGCCGCCGACATCGACCTCGTGGTGGTCGCCACCTGCACGTCGGTCGACCGCAGCCCGAACGTGGCCTGCCGGGTCGCCGCCAAGCTGGGCATCAACGCCCCGGGCGCGTTCGACGTCAACACCGCCTGCTCGGGCTTCGCGTACGCCCTCGGCACGGTCGACCACGCCGTCCGGGCCGGGGCGTCCCGCAACGCGATCGTGATCGGCGCGGAGAAGCTCTCCGACTTCACCGACTGGACCGACCGCTCGACCTGCATCATCTTCGGCGACGGCGCCGGGGCGGCGGTGGTCACCGCGACCGCCGAGGACGAGCCGGCCGGGATCGGGCCGGTGGTCTGGGGCTCGGTGCCGGAGAAGAGCGACGCGGTCCGCATCGAGGGCTGGCGCCCGTACGTCGCGCAGGAGGGGCAAACCGTCTTCCGCTGGGCCACCACCGCGCTGGCGCCGCTCGCGCTCCAGGCCTGCGAGAAGGCCGGGGTGACCCCGGCCGAGCTGGCCGCGTTCGTGCCGCACCAGGCCAACGCGCGGATCATCGACGGCATCGCCAAGCGGCTGAACATCCCCGACGCGATCATCGCGAAGGACATCGTCGAGTCCGGCAACACCTCGGCGGCGAGCATCCCGCTCGCCCTGTCCAAGCTGGTCGAGCGGCGTGAGGTGCCGGCCGGGGCCCCGGTGCTGCTGTTCGGCTTCGGCGGCGGCCTGACCTACGCCGGTCAGGTCGTCCGCTGCCCCTGAAGAGAAGACCCCCTCGGGCGCGAGTGCGCCGAGGAGTGACGGCCGGCGACGCCGACCGTCGTGAACCCCCGATGAGAGGAACCAACCGCAATGACCCGTGACGAGATCACCGCCGGCCTCGCCGAGATCCTCGAAGAGGTTGCCGGGGTGAACCCGGACGACGTGGCCGAGGGGAAGTCCTTCACCGACGACCTCGACGTGGACTCGCTCTCCATGGTGGAGGTCGTGGTGGCGGCCGAGGAGAAGTTCGGCGTCAAGATCCCGGACAACGAGGTGCAGAACCTGAAGACCGTCGGGGACGCCGTCAGCTACATCGAGGCGCAGTCCTGATCATGAGTCGCCCCGACGTCGTCGTCACCGGGCTCGGCGCGACGACCCCGCTCGGCGGGGACGTCGCGTCGACCTGGGACGCCATGCTCGCCGGCCGCTCCGGGGTGAGTGCCCTCACCCAGGAGTGGGCGGAGCAACTGCCGGTCCGGATCGCGGCCCAGCTCGCCGTGGAGCCCGCCGAGGTGCTGGACCGGGTCAAGCTGCGCCGGCTGGACCGGTCCGAAGCGATCGCCATCGTCGCGGCCCAGCAGGCGTGGGCCGACGCCGGGCTGGCCGGCTCCGGGCCGGACCCGGAGCGGGTGGCGGTCAGCATCGGCTCCGGCATCGGCGGGGCCACCACCCTGCTCGCCCAGGACGACATCCTGGAGGCGTCCGGCCCGCGGCGGGTCTCCCCGCACACCGTGCCGATGCTGATGCCGAACGGCCCGGCCGCGTGGGTCGGGCTGGAGCTGGGCGCCAAGGCCGGGGTGCACTCGGTGGCCAGCGCGTGCGCGACCGGCGCGGAGGCGATCGCGCTCGGCCTGGACATCATCCGCTCCGGCCGGGCCGACGTGGTGGTGGCGGGCGGCACCGAGGCGGTCATCCACCCGCTGCCGATCGCCGGTTTCGCCTCGATGCGGGCCATGTCGACCCGCAACGACGAGCCGGAGAAGGCCTCCCGGCCGTGGGACAAGGGCCGCGACGGCTTCGTGCTCGGTGAGGGCGCGGGCGTGGTGATCCTGGAACGGGCCGAGCACGCCGCCGCCCGCGGCGCCCGGGTGTACGCGCGCCTGGCCGGCGCGGGGATCACCTCCGACGCGTACGACATCGTGCAGCCGCACGCCGAGGGCGAGGGCGCGATCCGGGCGATCGGGAAGGCGATCGCGGACGCGGACATCGCCAAGAGAGACATCGTGCACGTCAACGCGCATGCCACCTCCACGCCGGTCGGTGACATGCTGGAGATCGGCGCGCTGCACAAGGCGCTGGGTGACCACCCGGTGCTGTCGGCGACCAAGTCGATGACCGGGCACCTGCTCGGCGCGGCCGGGGCGCTGGAGTCGATCGCCGCCATCCTGGCCATCCGCGACGGTGTCGTACCTCCGACGATCAACCTCGACGACCCGGATGACGGTCTCACCCTGGAGGTGGCCGCACACAAGGCGCGCCACATGGAGATCCCCGCCGCGTTGAACAACGCGTTCGGCTTCGGCGGCCACAACGTGGCCCTCGTCTTCACGCGGGCCTGAGACCACTGCCAGGGAGGCACCAGTGACCTCAACCGCCGTCAACGCGGACAGCGCGACTGTGGACCACCGGGATCCGGAGGTCCGGCTCCGGGCGCTGTTCGACGCCGGCTCGCTGCGCCTGCTGGCGCCGCGGGACACCTCGGGCGTGCTCTGCGCGCGGGGTGAGATCGACGGTACGCCGGCGATCGCGTACGCCACCGACGCCACGCGGATGGGCGGCGCGATGGGCACCGAGGGGTGCCGGCACATCGTGGACGCGATCGACGCCGCGGTCCGGGAACGGGTGCCGGTGCTCGGTCTCTGGCACTCCGGCGGCGCCCGGCTGGCCGAGGGCGTGGTCGCGCTCGACGCCGTCGGTCAGGTCTTCGCCGCCATGGTCCGGGCCTCCGGCCGGGTGCCGCAGATCTCGGTGGTGCTCGGTCCGGCCGCCGGTGGCGCGGCGTACGGGCCGGCGCTGACCGACATCGTGGTGATGAGCGGGACCGGCCGGATCTTCGTCACCGGTCCCGAGGTGGTCCGCAGCGTCACCGGCGAGCAGGTCGACATGGAGCGCCTCGGCGGCCCGGAGCCGCACGGCCGGCGCTCCGGCGTGGTGCACGTGACGTGCAAGGACGACGAGACGGCCCTGGCCGAGTCGCGCAGGCTCGCCGCGCTGCTCGGCCGCCAGGGCCGGCTCTGCCCGGACGACGTGGCCGGCGACGCCGGGGACGGGCACGACCTGGCCGCGAAGATGCCGGCCGAGGCCAGCCGGGCGTACGACGTGAAACCGGTGGTCAAGGCGCTGCTCGACGAGCCGGGCGTGGAGCTGCACGCCAAGTGGGCGCCGAACGTCGTCACCACGCTCGGCCGGTTCGCCGGCCGGACGGTCGGCGTGATCGCCAACAACCCGCTCCGGCTGGGCGGCTGCCTCGACGCGTCCAGCGCCGAGAAGGCGGCCCGTTTCGTGCGGATGTGCGACTCGCTCGGGGTGCCGCTGGTCGTGCTGGTCGACGTTCCCGGCTACCTGCCCGGCCTGGGCCAGGAGTGGGACGGCGTGGTCCGGCGCGGGGCCAAGCTGCTGCACGCCTTCGCCGAGGCGGTGGTGCCTCGGGTGACGCTGGTGACCCGCAAGGCGTACGGCGGCGCGTACATCGCGATGAACTCCCGCTCGCTGGGCGCGACCGCGGTCTTCGCCTGGCCGAACGCGGAGGTCGCGGTGATGGGGGCCAGCGCGGCGGTCAACATCCTGCACCGCAAGCGGCTGGCCGCTGCCCCCGCCGAGGAGCGGGAGGCGCTGCGCGCCCAGCTGATCGAGGAGCAGATCAAGGTCGCCGGTGGCGTCAACCGGGCGCTGGAGATCGGCGTGGTGGACGACGTGATCAAGCCGGAGGAGACCCGGCGGCGGATCGCCGAGGCGCTCGCGGCGGCACCCGCCGCCCGTGGCGCGCACGGCAACATCCCGCTGTAGGCATCAACGCATCGCAGGGTCCGCGCCCACCCGGGGCCGCGGGCCCTGACGCGTCTCAGGCCCGGTTGCGGGGGTGCTGCCGGGCGGTCCGCTCGTTGCCCCGGCGGTAGTTGCCGGTCCACCGGGCCATCACCGGCTGCGGGTCGTCGTCGACCTCGGCGAGGAACTCCGCGGCCCGGCCGCCGCGCAGCGTGGCCGCCGTCCGCCCGTGGTGGCGGATCACGACGGAGCCGTCGGCCCGTTCTACGTAGTCGAAACCCTGCGCGTGCTGTCCCATGGACGCCCACCCTGCCAGCGGTCGCCCGGTCCCGCAGCCCATTTCGCTCGACCCAGGGGCGACCTCCGGGCTTGAATCTCCAGCGGCTGGAGGAGGCAGGCTGTGGCCGTGGACGACCGCATGTTCACCATCGGGCAGCTCGCCCACCGCGCCGGACTGCCCGTACGCACCATCCGGTTCTGGTCCGACGAGGGTCTGCTGCCGCCCACCGTCCGCTCGGCCGGTGGGCACCGGCTCTACGACGCCGCCGCCGTCGCCCGGCTGGAGCTGCTGCGCACCCTGCGCGAGCTGGGCATCGGGCTGGAACCGGCCCGGGCCATCCTGGACCGGCAGGCCACGGTGACGGAGGTGGCGGCGGCGCACGTACGGGCCTTGGACGCCGAGATCCGGGCCCTGCGGCTGCACCGGGCGGTGCTGCGGTCGATCACGAGACGTGGTGGTACGACCGAGGAGTTGAGACTCGTGAACGATCTGGCCCGGCTCTCCGCCCGGGAGCGGCAACGCATCATCGACGACTTCGTGGCGGAGGTCTTCGCCGGCCTGCCGGGCGACGCACCGGGGGCCGGGCTCGCCGACGCCATGCGGGCGCTCCCCGCCGAGCTGCCCGACGAACCCACCGACGCCGAGGTGGACGCCTGGGTGGAGCTGGCCACCCTGGTGCAGGATCCGGCCTTCCGCCGCCGGGTACGCGAGATGGCGGTCGCCGGGGCGTCCGGTGACCAGCCCCCGCCCGAGCCGCTGCCCAGCGTCGAGCCGGCCCGGGAGGCGGTGGCCGCCGGGATCGCCCCGGACTCCCCCGCCGGTCGGGAGGTCCTCGACCGGATCGTCGACCCGGCCTGCTCCGACGCGGACCGCAGGGCGCTGGCCGCCCGGCTGGCCACCTTCACCGACCAGCGGGTCGAGCGGTACTGGCAGCTCGTCGGGGTGCTCCGCCGCCAACCGCCGTTCCCGGCGGCCGTGCCGGCCATGGAGTGGCTGATCGCCGCGCTGCGCGCCCGGCCCGAGGCGCCGGCGGCCGGCTGAACTCGTGCCGCGGATCCGCCGGGGCCGTCCGCCCTCCGGGCGGCCCCGGCGGCACGGGTCAGGTGCCGCAGACGGTGGCCGGCAGGCCGGTCACCGGGACCGGGGAGCGGCCGGTCGGGCGGGCCTTGCCGGCGAGTACGCCGGCCAGCGCGGTCATCGACGCCGGGCTGGACGAGTAGGTGGCCAGCAGGGTCGGCGACTTCGCGTCGGCGAGCACGTACGGGGTGTCCATCGCCACCGTCACGGCCGCGTCGTCCCGCAGGTCGGCGGCGCCGTCGTGGTACCCGACGAGGTGCACGATCCGGCCACCACTCGGCGCGACGTCGACCCCGGCGGCGGTGAGGGCCTCGCTCAGCGCGGCGCGGGCGCGGTCCCGCCCGGCGGCGGCGGTCACCGTGACCGGCCCGGCCACCGGGGCGTCGCACCGGCCGCGCAGCATGGTGACCGCGGCGGCGGCCAGGTCGGCGGCGGCCCGGCCGTGTTCGGCGTCGCCCAGCGTCGACATGTCGGGGGTGGGCCGGTCCGCCAGCTTGAACTTCATGGTCAGCACCCGGGTGACCGCATCGACCAGCCGGGCCCGGGGCAGCGACCCGTCCCGGAGCGCGGCGAGCAGCCCGTCGTACGCCTGGCTCACGTTCGGGGTCATCAGGATGAGGTCGTTGCCGGCGTTCAGCGCCCGGACCGCGGCCTCCCCCGGCGACCAGCGCATGGCCGGGGCCATGTTCATCCCGTCGGTGATCACCACGCCCTGGAAGCCGAGCTGGCCCCGGAGCACGTCGGTGAGGAGCTTGTGCGAGAAGGTGGCCGGGGTGCCCGGGTCGATCGCCCGGACGTCGAGGTGCGCGGACATGACCGCCATGGCGCCCGCGTCGATCCCGGCGCGGAACGGCGGGAACGCGGTCCGGTCCAGCACGTCGCGGGACTGGCCGACGACCGGCAGTTCCTTGTGCGAGTCGTCGGCGCTCAGGCCGTGCCCGGGGAAGTGCTTGACGCTGGCCGCCACCCCCTCGGCCTGCAACCCCCGGACCGCGCCGGCCACCTGGGGCGAGGCCTGTTCCGGGTCGGCGCCAAAGGAGCGGGAACCGATCACCGCGCTGCGGGTGGCCAGCACGTCGGCGACCGGGGCGAAGTCCATGTTGATCCCCATGGCGGCCAGCTCGGCGCCGGCCGCCCGCCAGGCGGCCTCGGTCAGCGCCGGGTCGCCGGCCGCGCCGGCGGCCAGCGGACTGGGCAGCAGGGTCACGCCGTCGGCGATCCGGGTGACCACGCCGTGCTCCTGGTCGGTGCCGATCAGGAAGGGCGCCGGGCCGGCGGCGAGCTTGCCGGCCGCCTCGCGCAGCCCGGTGGTCAGCTCACGGACCTGTGCCGGGTTGTCGACGTTGGTGGTGACCTGGTTGCCGGCGGTGGGGTCGTCGGCGCTGAACCCGACCAGGATCACCCCGCCGAGGCGGTACCTCGCCACCATCTCGGCGGGCGTGTCGACCCCGGCCAGTTCCTGGTTGCCGGCGGCCGACGCGGGCGAGACCTGGGTGGCCGAACTGCCGTACGCGTACGGCATCAGCACCTGGCCGACCAGGTCCTCGTCGGCGAGGGTCCGTACCAGCGCCGCGGCCCGGGCCGCGGGGTCGGTGGGGATCGGTTCGGGGCGGGACCCGTCGGGCTCGCCCGCGCACCCGGAGACGAGCAGCGCGGTCAGTACGACGAGCGCGACGAAGGTACGCCGAGGGGTGGTCGACACACGGAACATCCCACCAGTTATCCGCGTATCGGGGCAAGTTGACCTCTGGTCAGCCCACCCGAGTGAGCAGCGTCACCGGCGCGCCGTCGCCGGCGTACCGGTAGGGCTCCAGCTCGGCGTCCCAGGCGGTGCCGAGCGCCTTGTCGAGGGCGTGCGCGAGCGCCTCCGGGGCACGGGCGGACGCCAGGATGCCGCGCAGCCGGTCCTCGCCGAGCTGAATGTCGCCGGCCGCGCCGACGGTGGCCCGGAACAGGCCCCGCCCCGGGACGTACATGAACCGCTCGCCGTCGACGCCCGGACTCGGCTCCTCGGTCACCTCGAAACGGATCATGGGCCACTGCCGGAGGGCAGCAGCCAGCTCGGCGCCCGTCCCCGGGCGACCGGTCCACCCGCACTCGGCCCGGCGCGCGCCGGGCTCGACGGGCTGTGCCGTCCAGTGCAGGTTGACCGGCGCGGCGAGGACGCGCGCGATCGCCCACTCGACGTGTGAGCACACGGCGAGCGGGGTTGAGTGGACGTATACGACGCCACGCGTTTGCACGGTGACCTCCCGGAGAGCGAGGTGCGTCTTCCCCTACGACCTCGTCCACCAGAGTGGCACCCGCAACACATGATGACCGGTGTGACGGATGGTACGCCAGCGAATCGGAAAATTCGCCGCTACCGGTCGGCGGGAAATACCCGGGTGGCTGACCCCGTTGACCACCGTGACGGCGCGACGACCAGCCAGGCGTCGAGGTCGTGTACAGTTCTCTGGGCGGTTCTGTGCCGCCGCACAATCTTCGCGGGCCGACGCCCACCCGGACGTCACCCGCACCAAGCCCCCGGACGTTTCAGTCCTCCCGTACGTCTGCAAGGAGTACCTCCGTGGCGAGCAACACCTCTAAGACCGCGCGCGCGTCAGTCCGGGCCGGCCAGGCTGGCCAGGGTGGCGCCCTCAGCGTGCTGGGCGAGTTCAAGTACCTCATCCCGCTCAACGGCGGCAAGCACGCCTACGTGCGCAACCTGACCAACGGCAAGACCGCGCACCTGCGCACCGACTCCGAGGCCTTCGTCGAGGAGATCCGGACGCTGGCCGCGGCCGGCCACGCCGCCAAGGTCCGCGCCGAGCTCAACAGCCTCGCCGCCGCCTACCCGGAGCACGGCTGGGACGCCGCCGAGAAGCGTCTCGTCGAGGCCGGCGTCTTCGAGGGCTGAGCCCCGCACCGCGTCACCCGAACCGCCCGCCAGGTCGCCTGGCGGGCGGTTCGTCGTCTCCGCCGCCGGTTCGGCCGGCACGGCACGCGGGAATCTTTCACCTGAGCGGTTGCCGTGCTGTGATTGGCGGGTAGCCGGATCGTCACCGCCGGGTTACCCGGTGTGCGACACCGGTGGGCCTGGGAAGGTGGACCGATGCCGGAGGAACTTGAGGTACGGCTACCCGACGGCGTACGCCTGCACGTGGCGGCGTCCGGGCCGGTCGACGCCGAGATCACGGCGGTCCTGCTGCACGGTTGGACGCTGGACGGGCGTAGCTGGCACCGCCAGCTCGCCGGGCTGCGGGCACGGTTCGGTGACCGGGTGCGGGTGGTGGCGTACGACGCCCGTGGGCACGGCCGGTCGAGCTGCATGGCGCTGCGTACGGCCACCCTGGCCCAGCTCGGCGACGACCTCGCCGCGGTGCTGGACGAGATCGCCCCGCGTGGGAGGGTCGTGCTGGTGGGGCACTCGATGGGCGGGATGACCGTGATGGAGTACGCCCACCGCCACCCCGGGCACTTCGCCGACCGGGTCGCCGGGCTGCTGTTCGTGTCGACCACCGCCGAGGGGCACACCCACACGGTCTACGGAATCTCGCCCCGGATCGCCCGGTTGATCCGGCTCGCCGAGACCACCGGCGCCGGGGTGCTGGCCCGCTGCGGCTCCTGGCGTCCCCCGCACGCGCTGCTGCGCGCCCTGCGTCCGAGCATCCGCTGGCTGCTCTTCGGCGACCGGTGCGACCCGGCCGACATCCGGCTGGTCACCTCGGCGGTGGCACACGCCTCGCTCCGGTCGATCGGTGGGTTCCGCGCCTCGATCGGTGCCCAGCGCCGGCTGGACACCCTGACCGCGCTCGGCCACCTGCCGGCCGCCGCGCTGGTCGGCGACCGGGACCGGCTCACCCCGCCGCCGTGCGCCCGGTCGATCGCGGCGGCGCTGCCCACCGCCGAGCTGACCGTCTGTCCGGGCGCCGGCCACATGCTGATGATGGAGCGCCCGGACGAGGTGAACCAGGCCCTCGCCGCGGTGCTCCACCGGGCTCTCACCGAGCCGGCCGGGCCAGTCCGGCTGACCGCGCCGGCCGGGCCGGACAGGCTGACCGCGCGGTCGGTGGCGGCGAGGGGAACGGCCGACCACGGGGTGGGAACGCCCGGATAACGGGCATCCGGCACCGGCGGAGCCCGGGCACCGGCATGGCCGCGACAACGGCCGCGACGACGGCCCGTACCCTCATTCAGCCCGTCGTACCCGCCGCGTGACCACAGGAGCCCCCGCCTTGAGCGACCAAACCACCCTGGACCGGGAGATCGCCGTCGAACAGCGACATCTCGACCGGGTGTACGCCCGCCTGGCGGAACTGCGCCGGTCGGCCGCCGAGGCCGAGCGGGAGGGCTACCGGCTGGCCCGGGTCGGCAACTTCGGCGCGCTGGTGGAGCGGGACGCGATGGTGTTCCACGCCGCACAGCGCCGGCACGTGCTGGACGCCGAGCACGAGGGGCTGGTCTTCGGCCGGCTCGACCTGCGTACCGGGCAGGTGCTGCACGTGGGCCGGCTCGGCGTACGCGGGGAGAACGCCGAGACGCTGGTGGTCGACTGGCGGGCGCCGGCCGCCGCCGCCTTCTACCAGGCGACCCCGGCCGACCCGATGGGCGTGGTACGCCGGCGCACCATCCAGTCGTCGGCGGAGCGGGTCACCCGGATCGAGGACGACCTGCTGGACCCGGAGGCGGCGCCGCCGGACCTGGCGGTGGTCGGCGACGGCGCGCTGCTCGCCACGCTGTCCCGGGCCACCGGGCGGGGCATGCGGGACATCGTCGCCACCATCCAACGGGAGCAGGACGAGGCGATCCGCTCGCCCGGTTCGGGGGTCACGATCGTCTCCGGCGGCCCGGGCACCGGCAAGACCGCGGTGGCGCTGCACCGGGCCGCGTACCTGCTCTACTCCGACCGGGCCCGGTACGCCGGCGGCGGCATCCTGGTGGTCGGCCCGTCCGGCGTGTTCGTCGAGTACATCGCCTCGGTGCTGCCCTCGCTCGGCGAGGAGACCGCCACCCTGCACTCGCTCGGCTCGCTCTTCTGGGGCATGTCGGCGACCCGCACCGACCCGCCGGAGGTGGCGGCGGTGAAGGGGTCGCTGCGGATGCGCCGGGTGCTGGAACGCGCGGTCCGGGACGCGGTCCCGGACTCCCCCACCGAGCTGCGCCTGCTCTACCGGGGCGAACTGCTCCGGCTGGGCCGGGCCGAGCTGGACGCGATCCGGGACCGGACGCTGTCCCGTGGCGCGCGCCGCAACGAGGTGCGCCGGGCCGGCTTCGACGCCGTCCTCGCCGCCCTGTACAAGCAGGCCCGTGGGCTGCGGATCGGCCGGTTGCCGGAGCAGCCCGCGTTCGAGGACGAGATCATCGACCGGCCGGAGTTCCGGGAGTTCCTCAAGGCATGGTGGCCACGGCTGCACCCGCGGCACGTGCTCGGCTGGCTGGCCCGCCCCGAGCGGCTGCGCCGGTACGCGGGCGGCGTGCTCGCCGCCGGCGAGATCCGGCTGCTGACCGAGGCGTACCGGACCCTGGACACCGAGGGGCTGACCATCGCGGACATCGCCCTGCTGGACGAGCTGGACGCGCTGCTCGGCAAGCCGGTGCAGCGGACGAAGCCGAAGCGCGACCCGTTCCAGCTCGCCGGGGGCGTCCGCGAGCTGAGCACGTTCGCCGACCGGCAGCGGGCGGCCCGGGCCGCCGCCCGGGAACGCCCGGAGGACTACCGCGACTACGCCCACGTGGTGGTCGACGAGGCGCAGGACGTCTCGCCCATGCAGTGGCGCATGATCGGCCGGCGCGGCCGGCTGGCCTCCTGGACGGTGGTGGGCGACCCGGCGCAGACCGCCTGGACGGGCGACCCGGAGGAGCTGACCCGGGCCCGGGACCAGGCGCTCGGGCGGCGGCGCCGGTCCCGCTACGAGCTGACCACCAACTACCGCAACTCGGCCGAGATCTTCGCGGTGGCGGCGGCGGAGATCCGCCGGCGCTACCCGGACCTGGCGCTGCCGACCGCGGTGCGCTCCACCGGGGTGCCGCCGGTGGAGCGGACCGTGCCCGTCGCCGAGCTGCCCGCCGCGACCGTCGCGGCGGCCGACGCGCTGCTGGCCGAGGTCGAGGGGACGGTCGGCGTGATCACGCCGGTGCCGCGCCGGGACGAGGTCGCCGGCTGGCTGGGCGACCTGGGCGGCGGCCGGCTCCAGGTGGTGACCAGCCTCCAGGCCAAGGGCATGGAGTACGACGGGGTGGTGCTGGTGGCGCCGAGTGAGATCCGGGCCGATCCCGGTTCGGGGGTACGGACGCTCTACGTGGCGCTGTCCCGGGCCACCCAGCGCCTCACCACGCTCGACCCGGTGCGCTGACGACGGCTTGCGGTCGCGGCGTGGCCGCGGGCGCCCGAGCCGGCGCTTCCCGTCGCCCGGACGATCACTTGCATACATAGCGATGTGAGCATAGATTGTGCCCGGGCGGGTCGCGGGACGAAAGGGTGTGGGCGTGGGCGCAGGTCATGACCACAGCGGCACGGTCACCAACGCCGCACACCGCCACCAAGGTCGGCTCTGGGCCGCGTTCGGGCTGCTCACTGCCCTGATGCTGGTCGAGGCGGTGACCGCGTTCGCCACCGGCTCACTGGCCCTGCTCTCGGATGCCGGGCACATGTTCACCGACGTGCTCGGCATCGGCATGGCGCTCGCCGCGATCACCGCCACCCGGCGCGCCAACACCGATCCGCAGCGCACCTTCGGGCTCTACCGGCTGGAGGTGCTGGCCGCGCTCGCCAACGCGATCCTGCTCGGCGCGGTCGCCGCGTACGTGCTCGTCGAGGCGGTACGCCGGTTCGGCGAGCCGCCGGAGGTGCTCGCCGGGCCGATGCTGGCCGTGGCGGTGCTCGGCCTGCTCGCCAACATCGTCGCGTTCGCGCTGCTGCGGGCCGGCGCGCAGGAGAGCATCAACCTGCGCGGGGCGTACCTGGAGGTGCTCGGCGACCTGCTGGGCTCGCTCGGCGTGATCGCCGCCGCGCTGGTCATCGTGTTCACCGACTGGTGGTGGGCCGATCCGCTGGTCGCCGTCGCGATCGGGTTGTTCATCCTGCCCCGGACCTGGCGGCTCGGGCGGGCCGCGGTCCGCATCCTGGTGCAGGCCGCCCCGGAACACCTCCAGGTCACCGCGGTACGCGACCGGCTGGCCGCGGTGCCCGGCGTCGCCGAGGTGCACGACCTGCACGTCTGGACGCTCACCTCCGGGATGGACGTGGCGTCGGCGCACCTGACCGTGGCTCCCGACGCGGAGGTGGGCGAGGTGCTGGCCGCGGCACGGGCCGCCCTGCACGAGGACTTCCGGATCGATCACGCCACGTTGCAGATCGAACCCGGAGCGTCGGCCGGAGCGTGCGGCCCGGTCGAGTGGTAATTAGGGCAAACTTAAATCCAAGTGGCTATTGTTCATCTGTGCCGGCTTCGTTCCGATTTTCGGTCCCCGCCTTGGCGGCCCGATCGGCGCCCGGCCGGTAGGCTCAGTCGCGGTCTCCGCAGGTGGCGCAGCGCGTCGCCGGTGGCGGCCGTCGCCTAATCGCCACAGCTCGGCGAGCCGGGGAACCACGTTCCTGGGGTGCATCCGCGTCAGCGGTAGGGATCTTCCGTCCCGAACCCGTCAGCTAACCCGGTCGGCGGTTGACGGAAGGACACCTGGAATGCCACCTGCACGACGGACGGCCGCCCGGTTGGCGGCCCTGCTCGTCGCGGCGCTCGCCCTCGGCATCGCGACCGCGCCGGTCTCCCCCGCCTCGGCGACCGCCCCGACCGGCCTGCTCGCCGCCGCGCCCGGCGACGACGAGGGCGGCACCCCGGCGCTGCGCGCCCAGCTCGACGCGGCCAGCAAGGGCTGGCTGGAGGCGCGGGCGGCGTTGAACCAGTCGGTGAAGCGGCAGCAGCAGCTCGCCGCCCAGCTCAAGACGATCAACGAGGAGCTGGGCGTACGCGACGCCAAGGTCGGCGAGATCGCCGGGGTCGCGTACCGGAGCGGACGGCTCGGCACCGCCGCGGCGCTGCTCGACAGCAGCAGCCCGCAGGGCTTCATGGACCGGGCCGCCACCCTGCAACAGGTCGCCGCGCACGAGGACCGCGCACTGCGCGACCTGATCGACACCCGGGACCAGGCAACCCGTACCCAGGCGGCGCTGAACGGCGAGATCCAGGAGCAGCGCCGGCAGGTCGCGGTGATGGCCAAGCGCAAGGAACAGGCCGAACGCGCGCTGGAGGTGGCCAACAGGCGGGCCGCCGCCAGCACCACCGCCAACGGCGGCAGCGTGCAGGGCACGTCCCGCGCCAACGCCACCCCGGCCCCGCGCAACGCCGACGGCTCCTGGCCCGCGGAGTCGTGCAGCGTCAACGACCCGACCCCGGCCAACGGCTGCATCACCCCGCGCATGCTGCACGCGCTCCAGCAGGCCAAGGCGGCCGGGTTCACCCGGTACGTCTCCTGCTACCGGCCCAGTGGCTCCGGCGAACACCCGAAGGGCCGGGCCTGCGACTTCGCCGCGCAGAAGGACGGCTTCGGCGGGGTGGCCACCGGCGGCGACAAGACGTACGGCAACAACCTGGCCGCGTACTTCATCCGCAACGCCGACCCGCTCGCCGTGCTCTACGTGATCTGGTACAAGCAGATCTGGCTGCCCAGCAGCGGGTGGAAGGCGTACAGCGGCGGCAACGGCGACCCGTCCAGCGACCACACCAACCACGTGCACCTGTCGGTGTACTGAGCCCGCCGCCGGCGGACCGGCTACGCCCACCGACGTACGCCGGATGTCGCCGCGCGCCCCACGACGCCGGGCCGGCGACGACCGAGCATCGGGGTATGAGCCGACTCTCTCCCGCCGGGCGCAAGGCCCTGCTCACCCTGCACCTGGTCACCTCGCTCGGCTGGCTCGGCGCCGATCTGGTGCTGCTCGCCCTCGGCGTGGCCGGACTGCGCGGGGCCGACCCCGAGGTGGTCTACCCGGCCGCGGGCCTGCTGGCCACCTGGCTCTTCGCCCCGCTGAGCGTGCTGGTCTGGCTGGTCGGGCTGACCAGCGCGCTGCTCACCCCGTGGGGCCTGCTGCGCTGGCGCTGGGTGTTGGTGAAGTTCGCGATCACCACGGCGATGCTGGGGTTGGTGCTGCTGTTGCTCACCCCGACGGTGCGCCGGCTCGGCGAACTGGGGCCGGACCTCGCCACCCGGGACCGGCTGGACCTGATCATCCCGCCGACGGTCTCCAGCACCCTGTTGATCGTCATGACCGTGCTGTCCACCTACAAGCCGTGGGGACAGCTGCGCCCGGCCAACCCGGCGGCCCGCCGTCCGGTGGCGGCGGGGCGACGGCGCTGACTCAGCCCGCCTGTTCCTCCAGGGTGGCGCCGAGCCGGCTGGCGAGGCCGAGGTGGGCCGCCCGGGCCTGCCGGAAGGCGTACCCGAACAGCGGCGCCGGGGCGGAGAGGGTGATCTCGACGTCGATGCGCACCACGCCGCCCGGCTCGTCCCGCAGCCGGGTGTGGTTACGCACCGTGGTGGCGGGCTGCTGGCGGGCCACCGTCACCACCTCGTCCTCGGTGGCGACCAGCACGTCCGCCTGGTAGGTGACCGGAAAGTGCAGCGGCCCCAGCTCCAGCCGGTCGGTGATCGCGTAGCTGGCCAGCGCGCCGGGTCGGGGCGGCAACTGGCGGACCCGGACGATCAGCGGGTGCAGCTCGCCCTGGCGGGTCAGGTCACTGAGCAGGGCCACCGCGTCCGCCCGGGTGCAGCGGGCCTGCACGGTGTAGCTAAAACTGTCGCTGCTGAGCACGCCGTACTCCCTTGCCGTCGGCGGTCCGCATGATCGTCCCGTAACCGGGGCCGGCTGGCAACGGTCGACGGGCGGTCCCGGAACCGGGCCGGCTCAGGCGCCGGGCAGCACCTGAGGGGTGCTGTCGGCGAAGTACGGCTCGGGTGCGCCGAAGAGGCCCAGCAGTCCGGTGACCCAGAGCTGACGGTGCACGAACCGGCTCGGCTCGGTGACCACCAGCTTCACACCGCTGACCTCGGCGGTCTGGAAACCGGCAACCATCGCGCTGATGCCGACGGAGTCGATGAAGGTGACCAGCCGCATGTTCAGCTCGATCCGGGACGGACGGCCCTTCGCGAGCACCTCGGCGATCGCTTCCCGCACCTCGTACGCGGTGTCGACATCGATCTCGCCTCGCGGCGCGATCTGGATGACACCACCCGGCAACACCGACTGCACGATCGACAGGCTCACGCGAGCACCTCCACTCGCCCGTACGGGCGCCTCATCAGTACGCGGGCCGCGACCGAGAGTATTCCTCTGATGGCCTCGGTCGCCACCCCTCGGGATGGGCAATTCGCGGACTGGGCACACCTGGGCATCCCAATCCGGATCCTCCAGTTCCTGTTTCTTCCGGACGACGGGTTCACACCGTCCAACGACCGACCACGGCCGGCCGATCCGCCGACTCAGGGTAGCGGCCCGCCGCCCGTCCGGCTCGCACCCGGTCCCGGCGCGTTCGGGCGGTTGGTCCCGTACCGCCCCATCGATCGCGCCTGACCTGGGAGGGTTTGCGGCGACCGCGGGCGGGGCACTGCCCGAGTGAGCGAAACGTCACCCGCAGGATGACCGTCGAAGTCCGAAGTGGCCGCCGGGCTTCACCCCCCGAGGAGGTAACACATGTTCGGAACGACCCTGCTTGACCGCCGCGGCAAGCCCGAGCGGATCACGGACCACGCGTGGCGGCAGCTGCTCGACGCCGCCGGCTCCGCCGGGGACGGTGCCCGCGATGCCGCCCGCACCGCCCGGCGCAACGGGTCGGGCCTGGCCGAGGATGCCACCGAACTGGTCGGCTCCGCCGCCGGCGAGGCCCGCCGCCGGGCCACCCTCGCCTTCGACGCGCTGGCCGGCCGGCGGCCGGCGCTGCCCTGGGCGCTGCTGGTCGGTGCCGCGCTGGTCGGCGCCGCGATCGGCTGGGCCGCCGGCACCGCTGCCCGGGCCGCCGGGAGCCGGTTGTCCGACGTCGAGGAGATCGAGTTCGTGGACGTGGACCGGCCGAACTCCCCGGCCGACCGGGACGGCTGATCCGCACCCGCCGACGGCGGGTCCGGCGAGCCGGGGGAACCGCCGTCGGCGCGGACGCGGCGGTGGCCGCCCCGGGTACGGGACGGCCACCGCGTACGGGCCCGGTCAGCGGGCGACGGTCGCGGTGCAGCTCAACGACGGCACCGAGTTGGTACCCGTCCAGCTGGCGAGGAAGCCGAAGCTGGTGGTGGCCCCCGTACCGAGGGCCCCGTTGTAGCCGGCGTCCTTGACCACCACGAGACTGCCGTTCTGGGTGTACGTCCCACCCCAGAGCTGGGTGATCTGCTGCCCGTTGGCGAAGTTCCAGGCCACCGACCAGGCGCTGGTCGGCGACCCGTTGTTGCGGACCGTCACCTCGCCCTGGAAGCCGCCCGCCCACGAGTTGGTCACCTGGTAGGTCGCCGTGCAGCCGCCGGCCGGCGGCGGCGTGCTCGTCGGCGGCGCGGTGGTGGGTGGCGCAGTCGTGGGTGGCGCAGTCGTGGGCGGCGCGGTCGTGGGCGGCGCGGTCGTGGGCGGCGGGGTGGTCGGCGGCGCGGTGGTCGGCGGCGCGGTCGTCGGCGGCGGCGTGCCGCCGAGCCGGTCCGCCACCAGGATGCCCCGACCGTTGGTGCCGAGGTAGACCCGGCCGTAGACGCGCGGGTCCCCGGTCAGCGCCTCGCCGGCGTTGCCGTACTGGTGCTGGTCGTCGTTGATCCGCACCCAGCTGCCGCCGGAGTTGTCGGAACGGTAGACGCCGTGCTGGCCGTCGACCGTGCCGATGACGAAGAGCGCCGGGTACGTCTGCCCGGGCGCCGCCTTGCCGAAGCCGACGTTGATCGAGGTGCTAACGCCGGTGACCTTGGTGAAGCTGGTCCCCGAGTTGGTGGAGTGCCAGAGGCCGCCCTCGCCGGCCAGCCAGACGTCGCCCTCCACGCCGAACAGCGCCTTGAACTTCACGCCGGTGGTCGGCAGGCCGGTGGCGGCGCTGGCGGTGAAGCTGGCCCCGCCGTTGGTGCTGACGTAGAACTTCCCGCCGCTGAACCCGTAGAACTTGTTCGAGTTGACCCGGTCGGACTCGATGATCGCGTTGGCCGGGATGCCGGTCGCCGCGGTCCACGAGTTGCCGAAGCCGACCGAGCGGACCACCTGCTTGCCGGCGTCGCCCGGCGCCCACACGAACTGGCTGCCGTCGGCGGACGCCGCCACCGTGCCGCCGTTGTTGATCCCGCCCGGCTCGCTGCCCTGGAACCAGTTCGCGCCGCCGTCGGTGGAGAACGCGACGTGCCGGTCGTTCGGCCGGTCCGAGGCGGTGAAGTTGCCCGCCCGGACCATCACCGCCGGCTTGGTCTCGGCGTAGTCCAGGCTGGTGGTGCTGGTGAAGACCGGCTGGGTGAACATCATGGCCGGCACCGTGTTCAGGTCGGTGTGCCGGAAGCCGCCGATGTCGCCCAGCCCGCTGACCAGCGGGGCGCCCGAGGGCGGGCTGATCAGGTCGAGTACGGCGGTCTCCTCCAGGCCCTTGACCATCGGCTTGACCGTGAACTGCCCACCGGTGTCCCACTTGGTCAGGTCGGTGCTGCCGTAGATGGTCGCGCCGGTGCCGTACATCATCCGGTTGCTGTCGAACGGGTCGATCTCCAGCGACTCGTTCATCCAGCCCAGCTTCGGGGTCTCCTCCGGCGGTTGCGGGTTGGCGCCGAAGGTCAGCCACGGCACCGAGCTGATGTCCATGGTGTACTTCTTGGTGCGGTTCGGGTAGCTGGACCAGTCCCAGATCCGGGTCCAGGTCGCGCCGCCGTCGGTGCTACGCCAGAAGATCGCGTCCGGCCACCAGGAGACCTGGGTGGCCACCATGAGGGTGTTCGGCTTCTGCCGGTCGATGGTCAGGCCGGAGTAGCCGAAGTACGCGTCGCTGCTGGACGACGGGATCGGGCTGATCTGCGTCCAGGCGCCGGTGGCCCGGTTGAACTTCCACACGTCACCCTTGCCGCCGTCGTACGGGCCGCCGGTGTCGCTGGTGGCGATGTAGAGGTAGCCGCCGGCCGGGTCGACCACACCCTTGTGGGCCAGGTAGCCGGTGGGCTGGCCGGCGATCCGCTCCCAGGTGGTGCCGCCGTTGGTGGTGCGGTAGACCGGGTTCTGCTTGTCCGCCACGCCGACGTAGATGGTCTGCGTGGCGTTGCCGGACGTACCGGTGCTCTTGTCGAAGCTGACCCAGGTCAGGCCCTGGTTCTGGCTCTGGTAGCCGGTGCTGTCGTTGGGGTCGGCCCGGTAGTTGCCGACGTTCGGGAAGTTGGCCACCTTGGCCCAGGTCACCCCGTAGTCGGTGCTGCGCCACAGGCCGTTGCCGCCCTCGGCGCCGTAGTAGATGACGCTGTTCTTGTTGGGGTCGACGGCCAGCCGCTCCCCCATGCCCCGGCCGGGCATGTTGCCACCGTTCTTGAACGGCAGCGCGGTGGCCTGCCAGGTGGCGCCCTTGTCGGTCGAGCGCAGGATCGCGCCGTTGTTCGGGTCCCAACTGTTGGTGTACATGCCGACGGCGGCGTACACCCGGTTGGTCTGCACCGGGTCGGTGGCGAGGCTGACCACGCCGTTCCAGCCCCACTTGTCGGCGCCGACCCAGTCCAGCAGCGGCGTCCAGGACTGGGTCGACTGCTCCCAGCGGTACGCCCCGCCGATGTCGGTGCGCGCGTAGACCAGGTTCTTCTCGGTCTGGTTGAAGACGATGCCCGGGACGAAGCCGCCACCGTCGATCCGGACGTTCTTCCAGCTGTACGGGTCGGCCGCCGCGGCGGCGGCCGGGGTGGCGGGGGTGGCGGCGAACTGTACGACGACGGCCGCCGCGGTGGCGGCCAGCGCGGCGGCTACCGCGCCGGCGAGACTTCTGCGCATGGGCGGGTTCCTCTCGGTTGCCCGTGGTGGGACGGGGGAATCGGGGAGCTGCCCGGGCTCCCCGTCGGCATGTCGGGCTCCCGCAGCCGAGGGATGTTCACCCTAACCGCTGGGCCGCCGAATTTGGAAGCGCTCCCAACTAATTCGAGTCACCCCGGCCGGGTGAGGGCAGGTCACCCGGGGTCGGGACAGGATCACGGATGGCGGCGCCCGTGCCGGTGACGGAGCGCCCGTGCCCCGAACCGACCCGAGAGGGAGGCCACCGATGGCCACCGCGACCATCACGCGCACCGACCAGGACATCCAGTCCGACGTCCTCGACGAGCTGACCTGGGAACCCCGGGTACGCCCCAACGAGATCGGGGTGACCGTCTCCGAGGGCGTGGTGACGTTGACCGGCTGGGTGGACAGCTACGCCAAGAAGTGGGCCGCCGAACGGGCGGCGCACCGGGTGGCCCGGGTCCGGGCGGTCGCCAACGACCTCGCCGTCCGGATCGCCACCTCCGCCGAGAAGAGCGACCCGGAGATCGCCACGGCGGCCAGCCGGGCCCTGGAGTGGGACGCCTTCGTGCCGATCGAGACGCTGGACGTGACCGTCTCCGACGGCTGGGTCACCCTGCACGGCGAGGTCGAGTGGGAGTACCAGCGCCGGGCCGCCGAGCGGGCGGTGGGCCGGCTCAAGGGCGTACGCGGGGTGAGCAACGGGATCACCGTCCGGCCGGGCACCCGCCCCGACGGGCACCAACTGGCCGAACGGATCGTGGACGCGCTCGCCCGCAACGGCGCCACCGAGGCGGAGGGCATCAGCGTCCGGGTGCACGGCGACACCGTGGTGCTGGCGGGGCTGGTCCACTCCGTACCGGAACGCGAGGAGATCGAGCGGGTGGTGTGGTCCGCCCCCGGCATCCGGGAGGTGCACAACCACGTGACCGTGGGGCCCGGCGGGGAGGTCACCCGATGACCACCCCGTTGCAGGTCACCACCGCGCGGCTGGGCGCACCGGTGACCGACGCCGACCACACCCGGGGACCCGTCGACGCGCCGGTCACCATCGTCGAGTACGCCGACTTCCAGTGCCGGTACTGCGGGTCCGCCCACACGAACCTGGCCGAGGTGCTGCGCCAGCGGGCCGAGACCGTACGCCTGGTCTACCGGCACTTCCCCATCGCCAACGTGCACCCGTACGCGGAGAGCGCGGCGGAGGCGGCCGAGGCGGCCGCCCGGCGGGGCCGGTTCTGGGAGATGCACGACTGGCTCTACGACCACCAGGACCAACTGGACCCGGTGCACCTGTCGCTCGGCGTCGAGCAGCTCGGGCTGCCGGCCGACGAGATCGGCGCGGAGGTGGGGCGGCAGGCCCACGCCGACCGGATCCGGCGGGACTTCGTCGGCGGCATCCGCAGCGGGGTGACCGCCACCCCGACCCTGTTCGTCAACGACGTCCGCCACGACGGCGGCTACGACCTGGCGGACCTGCTGGCCGCGGTGGACGCCGCCGCGAACGCCTGACCCGTCAGATGAGCCGCAGCTCACGGGCCCGCTGGACCGCTTCGCGCCGGCGGGTCGCGTCGAGCTTGCGATAGATGTTGCGGACATGGGTCTTCACCGTGTTGACCGACAGCGACAGCTCGCCGGCGATCTCCACGTTGGACAGGATGCTCTGGAGGTAGCGCAGGATCGTCAGTTCCCGCTCGGTGAGCGGCTCGTCCAGCGTCCGCTCCGGCCGGCCCGTCCGCTCCGGCCGGCCCCGCCGGTCGGCCGGCTCGTCGGCCCGCCGCTCGTCCGCGCCGCGTACCAGGTCGCTCACCGTCGCCCAGTGCGCCGTGCCGGAGTCCAGGTGCGCGGCGAGCAGGTCGCGTACCCCCGGCTCGGCGCGGGTGAACACCCGCCGGTAGCCGTCCGGCTCGGCCAGGTCGAGCACCTGCTCCAGGACCCGCCCGGCCCGCCGCTCGTCGCCGCCGTCGGCGGCCAGCACCGCGTCGAGCAGGCCGGCGGCGAGCCGGACCGGCAGTGGCCAGGACTCCGCGCCGGGCGTGGCCCAGTCGGGCAGCGCCGGCCCGGCGGCGCGCGGACCGCCGGCGCGCAGCTCCACCCGGGCCAGCGCCACCCCCAGCGCCGCCGCCTCCGCGTCCCCGGCGTCGAACCCGCGCAGCGCCTCGGTGAGCAGCGTCCGGGCGGTGTCCACGTCACCGACGCCCGCGCGTAGCTGCGCCTCGGCGGCGGTCAGCCAGGCGGCCAGTTCCCGGCCCGGCACCCGCGCCCGGGCCTCCGCGAGGGTCCGCAGGGCGGCGGCCGACCGGCCGTCCCCGGCCAGCAGCTCGGCCCGGCAGAGCGCGGCCAGCGCCGCCGCCGCCGGCTCCGCCGTGGCCGGGCCGGCGAGGGCCAGGTGCGCCGCCGCCTCCGCCGGTTCGTCCCGGTGCCACGCCACCAGGGCCAGCGCCAGGTACGCGTACCCGCAGTCCAGCCGGGCGGACCAGCCCTGGCAGGCCGGGGTGGCCAGCGTCTCCCGCGCGGTCCCCTCGGCCGCCCGCAACCCGCCCCGGGCCGCGTCCAGCAGCGCCGACCGGCTGGCGCCGACCAACTCCGTACGCCCTCGCCCGGCGACCTGGGCGGCGGCCCGAGCTGCGGCGAACCGCTCCCCGGCGGCGGGCAGTTCGCCCTCGGCCAGCGCCACCAGACCGAGCGCGGTGTCGGCGACCGCCCGGACGTCGGCGTCTTCCCCGGTCCCGGCCCGCGGATCGTCCCCCGGCCCGGTGGCGGTACGGGTGGCGAGCAGCCGGCCGGCGGCACGGCGTACCTCGGCAGGGTCCCCGGTGAGCCGGGCCAGGGTCAGCTCCAGTGCGGTGGCCAGCCGGCGGAACCGGTCCCGACGCGGGGCGGGCAGACCCCGGGCGTGCTCGACGCCGCGCCGCAGGTGGTGCTCGGCCGCCTCGACGTCCCCGCCGTACGCCCGCTCGGCGGCACAGGCCAGCGCCAGCTCCGGGTCGCGGCGGACGGCGTCGGCGGGTGGCTCGGGCGGCGGTCGGCCCGCCGGCGCCTCCCGCTCGTACGGGGCCAGCTCCGGCCACCGGGCGATCAGCAGCTCGGTGGCCCGGTTCCACTCGCCCCCGGCCAGCGTGTGCCGCAGCGCCTCGGCCGGCCGGTCGTTGCCCGCGTACCAGCCGGCGGCCCGCAGGTGCAGGTCGCGCAGCTCCTCGGCGCCGAGCCGGCCCAGCTCGTCGTGGAGCAGGTCGGCCAGCAGCGGGTGGCACCGGTACCAGGGCGGAGTGCCGCCGTCCTGCTGGAGGAAGCCGCCGGCGCGGGCCAGGTCGGCCAGCACCTGCCCGGCGTCGGGCCGTCCGGTCACCGCGTCGGCGAGGTCGGCGCAGACGGCGGCGGCGATCGCGCTGCGCCGCAGCACGTCCCGGGCGTCCGGATCCAGCGGGGCGAGCACCTCGTCCCGCAGGTACGCGGCGACGTCCGGCTGGTCGCCGCCGAACCGTTCGACGGCGCGGGCCGGGTCGGCCTGGGCGCGCAGCGCCAGCGCGGCGAAGCGCAGCCCGGCCGGCCATCCGCCGGTCCGTTCCCGCAGCCGGGGCACCGCCGTGGCGGGCAGCGGCACCCCGTGCGCGACCAGCAGGTCCGCCACCTCGTCGTCGGTGAACGCCAGGTCGTCCGGTCCGACCTCGGTCAGCTCCCCGGCCAGCCGCCACCGGTGCAGGGCCAGGGGCGGATCGGTCCGGACGCCGGCCACCAGCAGCAGCCGCCCGTCGGTGTGGCGGAGCAGGAACTCCAGCCCGGTCAGCGCGGCCGGATCGGTGATCCGGTGCAGGTCGTCCAGGACCAGCCGTACCGGGCGGTCCCGGGCGGCGAGCGCCGCCGCGAGCAGTTCGAGCTGGTCGGGCCGGGGCGGGCTGTCCGGCACCGGCGGTTGCGGCCCCTCGTCCGGTACGCCCGCCGCGGCGGCCCGCAACGCCGCCGCCAGGTACGACCAGAGCCGTTCCCCGGTGTCGCCCTCCTCCACCGCCACCCAGGCCGGCGGCGGCTCGGTTCGGCCGGCCCGCGCCCACGAGGCGAGCAGGGTGGTCTTGCCCCAGCCGGCCGGCGCGCAGACCAGGGTGACCGGCCCGGTCACGCCCTGCTCCACCCGGTCCAGCAGCCGGGGCCGCACCAGCACCGGTTCGGGCAGGGCGGCCGGGGCCAGCCGGGACGCCAGCAGCGGCGGTGCCCCGGGCCGGGCGGCCGCGGCCGACGGCACGGCGACGTCGCTCGGCGCCTCGGCGACCTCGACCCGGTCAGCCTCCTCCGGCATGCGGCCCTCCCCCGTCGTGCCCCGCTCCCCCGGTCGGTGCGGGCTGCGGTTACCCCGCCCGAACCGGTTCACCCCTTCGGGGCGAACCCCCGTCACCCGGCCCGGTCCCACCCTGGACGTACGCGGGCGGCCGGCGGCGCGTGGCCGGCTGCCCGCCGGGCGGCGACGACGGGAGGGGCAGGTGGCACGGATGGCACGGCTGGCCGGTGGCGGGCTCGCCCTCGCGGCGGCGGGCGCGGCACGCGTCCTCGTACGCCGACGGGAACGCTGGCCGCACGCGGCCGGCGCCGATCCGCGGCCCGGACGCTGGCAGGTGGTGACCGTGGCGGGCCGGCCCGAGGAGGTGCTGCCGCGCGGGCGCTGGCCGGAACCGCTGCGCCGGCTCGACGGGGCGGTCGAGGTGCACGCCCGACCGGCGCCCGGCGGGCGCGGCACCGAGCTGGCCGCCCGGCCGCTCGGCGGCGAGCTACGGCTGCCCGGCCTGGCCGCCCACCTGGTCGGGGACGATCCCGGCCGGTTCATCCGGCAGGCGTTACGGGCGGCCAAGCAGCTCGCGGAGACCGGGGAGGTGCTGCGGCCGGACCGCTCCCGGCTGGACCGCCCGGGGGTCGCCGGGTGAGGGCGCTGTGCTGGGAGGGTGTCGACGCGCTCGCGGTACGCCAGGTTCCCGACCCGGAGCTGCGCAACGCCCAGGACATGATCGTCCGGGTCCGGCGGAGCGCCACCTGCGGGGCGGACCTGCCGCTGCTGGCCGGGCGGATCCCGTACCTGGCCGCCGGGGACGTGCTCGGGCACGAGTTCCTCGGCGAGGTGGTCGAGGTCGGGCCGGAGGTACGCCGGCACCGGGTCGCCGACCGGGTGGTGGTCTGCGCGACGATCGCCTGCGGGGCGTGCTGGTTCTGTCGGCAGGGCCTCTTCGCCTGCTGCGACAACGGCACGACCGACGCGGCGGCGGCCGAGTCGGCGTGGGGCCAGCCCACCGCCGGCTGCTACGGCCACCCCGGCCCGCTGGGCGGCTTCGCCGGCAGCCACGCCGAGTACGTGCGGGTGCCGTACGCCGACGTCGGCGCGTTCACCGTGCCGGACGAGGTCAGTGACGACCGGGCGGTGTTCGCCTCGGACGCCGCGCCGACCGGCTGGCTGGGCACCGAGCTGGGTGGGGTGACGCCGGGTGACGTGGTGGCGGTCTGGGGTGCGGGCGCGGTCGGCCAGCTCACCGCCGGGGCCGCCCTGCTGCGCGGCGCCGACCGGGTGATCGTCGTCGACGGCCACGACGACCGGCTGCGGATGGTCGAGCGGCACGTCGGCGCGGAACCGCTCAACTACCGGTACGTGGACGTACCCGCCGAGTTGCGGGAGCGCAGCGGCGGCCGGGGCCCGGACGTGTGCGTGGAGGCGGTCGGCATGGCGGCCGAGCCGCCGGGCCTGCTGGCCGGCCGGCTCGGCGGAGCGGAGCGGCCGCTGGCGGTACGCGAGGCGGTGCACGCCTGCCGCAAGGGTGGCACGGTGGTGGTGCTCGGCACCTGGACCGGGTTCGTCGACACGTTCCCGCTCGGCGCGGTGATGAACAAGGGGCTGACCGTGCGCAGCGCCCGGCAGCACGGGCAGCGCTGGATCCCGATGCTGCTGGACCGGATGGCCCGCGACGAGCTGCGTACCGAGCACCTGGCCACCCACCACCTGCCGTTGGAGCGGGGCCCGGACGGGTACGCGCTGTTCCGCGACCGGGCCGACGGGTGCGTCCGGGCGGTCTTCTCGCCGTGAACCGGGCCGCCGCGGGTGGCACACTCGGCGGGTGCGCGACGACCGCCCGTACGACCTCGTCCTGTTCGGTGCCACCGGGTTCACCGGCGGCCTCACCGCCGAGTACCTGGCCCGGCACGCCCCGGCCGGGCTGCGCTGGGCCCTGGCCGGCCGGAATCCGGGCAGGCTGGCCGGCGTACGGGACCGGCTCGCCGGGATCGACCCGGGCCTGTCCGAGCTGCCACTGCTGACCGCCGACGTCACCGACCCGGCGTCGCTGCGGGCCGTCGCGGAGCGCGCCCGGGTGGTCGCCACCACCGTCGGTCCGTACATCCGGCACGGGGAGCCGGTGGTCGCGGCGTGTGCCGCCGCCGGCACCGACTACGTCGACATCACCGGCGAACCGGAGTTCGTCGACCTGATGTACGTGCGGCACCACGCCGAGGCGGTGCGTACCGGCGCGCGGCTGGTGCACGCCTGCGGCTTCGACTCGGTCCCGCACGACCTGGGCGTCTGGTTCACCGTCAAGGAGCTGCCCACCGACGGGCCGGTCACCGTGGACGGCCACGTCCGGGCCGGCGGCGGCTTCTCCGCCGGCACGTACCACTCGGCGCTGCTCGCGTTCTCCCGCAGCGGCCAGACGAGGCGGGCGGCGCAGGAGCGCCGGGCCGTCGAGCCCCGGCCGGCGGGCCGCCGGGTCCGCGCGGTGCCCGGGCGCGTGGGCCGGGCGAAGGAGACCGGCCGGTGGGCGGTGCCGCTGCCCACCATCGACCCGCAGATCGTCCGCCGCTCGGCGGCGGCCCGCCCGGAGTACGGCCCGGACTTCCGCTACCGCCACTTCGCCGCGGTGAAGCGGCTGCCGACGGTACTGGCCGCCGGGGTGGGCCTGGCCGGCCTGGTCGGGCTGGTGAGGCTGCCGCCGACCCGGCGCTGGCTGCTCGGCCGGCTCTCCTCCGGGCAGGGGCCGAGCGCCGAGCGGCGGGCGAGGTCGTGGTTCCGGGTCCGGTTCGTCGGCACGGGTGGCGGTCGGACCGTGGTCACCGAGGTCGCCGGCGGCGACCCCGGGTACGACGAGACCGCCAAGATGCTCGCCGAGTCCGCCCTCTGCCTGGCCTTCGACGACCTGCCGCCCACCGCCGGGCAGGTGACCACGGTGACCGCGATGGGCGACGCCCTGCTGGACCGCCTCACCCGCGCCGGCATCACCTTCCGCGTGGTGGAGCGTCGGGGTTGACCCTCGACCGGGTTGAGGCCACAGGATCACCGAACGTGGAGAGCGAACTGCGCAGCATCGGCGAGCTGGCCCGGGCCAGCGGGCTGACCGTGAGCGCGCTGCGGTTCTACGACCGCTCCGGCGTGCTGGTCCCGGCGCTGGTCGACCCGGCCACGGGTTACCGCTGGTACACCGACGACCAGGTCGCCCCGGCCCGGCTCGTGGCCGGGCTGCGTCGGGTCGGGATGCCGCTGGCCGGGATCGCCGAGGCGCTGGCGCACCGGCACGAGCCGGCGGTGGTCCACCGGCTGCTGGACGCGCACCAGCGCCGGCTGGAGGACGGCCTCGCCGACGCCCGCCGTGAACTCTCCCGGATCCGTGCCCTGCTCGATCCCGAGGAGATCCCCATGACCACCCGCCTGGTGCTGGACCGCGCCGACCTGGCCGCCGCCGTGGACGCCGTCCGGTTCGCGGTCGGCGCCGACCCGGAACTGCCGGCGCTGTCCGCCGTGCTGCTGGAGGTGGAGTCGGACGGCGTACGGCTGGTCGCCACCGACCGGCACCGGCTGGCGGTGGCCCGGGCGGTCGGGAGGGTCGACGGCCCGGCGGTCCACGCGCTGCTGCCGGCGGACGCGGTGGACGAGCTGCGCGCCCTGCTCGACACCGGCGCGGGGATCACCCCGGAGGCGCACCTGACCGTCGCGCCGGACCGGGTCGAGGTCTCGGTCGCCGGCCGCGCGACGGCCGCCGAGGCGCTGCGGTACGACTACCCGGACTACCGTCGGCTGCTGCACGGCCAGGTCGGCGGCCTGCCCACGTACCGGATTCCGGTCGACGTGGCCGCGCTGCGCGCCGCGCTGACCGCCGACGACGCCCCGGTGCTGTTCCGCGAGTACGCCGGGGTGTCCGCCGAGGTGACCGTGCTCGGCCTGGACGACCGGGGCGGGCTGCGCGTCGTCGCGCCGGACGAGGCCACGGCGGATACGACGGACGGGATGCGGGTCGGGGTGAACCGGGAGTATCTGCTCGACGCCCTGGACGCCGGGGACCGCGGGCAACTCGTACTGGAGCTGGACGGGCCGATCACCCCGCTGGCCGTCCGCCGGCCGGACGACGAGGACGCCTTCTCCATCCTCATGCCGGTCCGGCTCTGACGGTGAGGATGCGGGAGCCGATCGCCGGCCGGGCCGACACCGGGCGGAGCCGGGCCGACGGGCCAGCGACGGTAGCATCTGAGAGTCCTACCTGACTGCCTGGACGGAGGCGTACGGAGCAGCATGCTCGACATGGAGTTGATCCGGAAGGATCGCGAGGCGGTGGCGACCGCGCTGGCGAAGCGTCTGGATCCCGCCGAGGTCAACCGGGCGCTGGACGAGATCCAGCGGCTCGACCAGGAACGTCGCGCGCTGATCAGCGAGATCGACGCCGAGCGGCAGCGCCGCAAGGCCGAGGCGCGGGCGTACGCGCAGGCCAAGCGATCCGGCACCGCGCCGGAGCCGGCCGCGCCGGAGGCCGAGCGCAAGCAGCTCGCCGAGCTGGAGTCCCAGCTGGACGAGGTGCAGTCCCGGCTGCGTACCACGATGAGCGAGCTGCCCAACCTGCCCGCCGACGACGTCGTCGCCGGTGGCAAGGAGGCGAACCGGGTCGTCAGGACCTTCGGCGGGCCGCCGGCCATCGAGAAGGTCCGGGATCACGTGGAGCTGAGCCGCGCCCTCGGCCTGGTCGACCACGAGCGCGGTGTGAAGCTGGGCGGCTCCGGCTTCTGGATGTACACCGGCATGGGCGCCCGGTTGGAGTGGGCGCTGCTCAACTGGCTGATCGAGCAGGACATCCAGGCCGGGTACGAGTTCCTCCTCCCGCCGCACCTGCTGCTGGACAGCGCCGGCTTCGCCGCCGGCCAGTTCCCCAAGTTCTACGACGACGTCTACCACCTGGACCGGCAGTCCGCACCGCGCGGGCAGTTCCTGCTGCCCACCGCGGAAACGGCAATCCTCGGGGCGTTCCAGGACGAGATCCTGGAGACCGCGAAGCTGCCGCTGAAGGCGTTCGCCTACACCCCGTGCTACCGGCGGGAGGCCGCCGGCTCGCACTCGGACGAGCGGGGCACCGTCCGGGGCCACCAGTTCAACAAGGTGGAGATCTTCCAGTTCACCCTGCCCGAGCAGGCGGACACCGCACTGACGGCGATGGTCGCCCACGTGGAGAGCCTGGTCGAGGGGCTGGGCCTGCACTACCAGACCAGCCTGCTCGCGGCCGGCGACGCCAGCGCCTCGATGAAGAAGACCCTCGACATCGAGGTCTGGATGCCGAGCACCGGCAAGTACAAGGAGGTGTCGTCGGTCTCCTGGGCCGGCGACTACCAGGCCCGCCGGGCGGCCATCCGCTACCGGGAGCCAGGCGGCAAGCAGACCCGGTTCGTGCACACGCTGAACGGTTCGGCGCTGGCCACCAGCCGGCTCTTCCCGGCCATCCTGGAGCAGTTCCAGCAGGCCGACGGGTCGGTGCTGGTGCCGGAGGTGCTCCGCGACAAGCTCGGCACCGACCGGCTCACCCCGGTCCGCTGACCGCTGACGAGTGACGGCGGGGGCGGGGTCGCCGCCCCGCCCCCGCCGTCGTCTGACTACTCGGCCTTGACCAGCCGGAGCGCGAGTTCCGGGCAGACCTTGACCGCCTTGAGCGCACCCTCCCGCAGCCAGGTCGGCACCGGCGTGGCGGGGAACGCCGGGTAGCCGTTGCCGTCGAGCCGGATGAAGTCCGGCACCACGTGGGCGCAGAGCCCGTGCCCGTCGCACCGGGACCAGTCCAGGGTGAGCTTCCGCGGGTTGGCGTCGGGCGCCCCGGGCAGGCCCATCACGCCCTTCACCCGCTTGCCGCAGCCCTCACCGGTGGCGTGCAGCCGCAGGTCCTCCGCGAAGACCTCCATGGCGGAGAGGGCGAAGCGGGCCGTGCCGTCCGGGTGGCTGCACGCTCCGCGCCCCTTCACGTCGCCGGCCGCGGCCCGCACCACCTCGACCGGGGCGCTGCCGGCGACCGCGAGATCGACGGCGCGGGCCAGGTCGGGCAGGCCCATCTTGCACGGCCCGCACTGCCCCGCTGACTCGCCCGCGAGATAGCGGACGACCTGGGCGGCCTCGCCCAGCGGGCAGGTGTCCCGAGCCAGGGGCACGATGATGCCCGCGCCGAGAGTGCCGCCGACGGCGGCGAGACCCTTGCGGGAGACCTCGGCCCGGTCGGCCGCCTCGGACGTGATCCACTTGCCGTGGTAGCCGCCCATCAGGATGCCCGGTCCGTCGGGCACCTCGCACAGGTCGAGGATGTCCCGCAGCGGGGTGCCGGCGGCGCACTCCACCACCGCCGGTCGCGCCGCCGCCCCGGTCACGGTGAGCAGCACCGTTCCCGGCTCGTCGTCGGTGCCGAGGGCGGCGTACTCGTACGGGCCGAGCCGGGCGGCGACGGCGAGCTGGGCGTACGTCTCGGCGTTGGAGAGCAGGGTGGGAAGCCCGTTCACCCCCGAGTCGCTGGAACGTTTCTTGGTGCCGGGCGGGATGTGCGGCAGGCCGTTGATGCCGTTGACCAGGGCACCGCCCTCGCCGGAGATGAACCGGTGCGGCACGGTGACGATGCTCGTCGGCACCGGCATCCCGCGTTCCCGCAGCGCCTCGGTGAGCGACGGCCGGCCCACGTCGTCCTCGGCCACTCCGATCACGATCTCCTCGGCGTCCAGCGCGTACGCGGCCAGTGCCGCGCCGTCCAGGACGAGGTGCGGGGCCCGGGTGAGCAGGACCTTGTCCTTCCAGCTCGCCGGCTCCCCCTCGGTGGCGTTGACCACCACCACGGCGCCGAGGTCCTGCCGTTCGCAGGATTCGAGCACGGCACGCAGCTTGCGGGCGAACGGGAAGCCGGCCCCGCCCTTGCCCTTGAGGTCGATCGCCTCGGCGAGCCGGAGCAGCGCGGCCGGCTCCATCGGCCCGATCGGCCCGTGCACGTCCTCGTGGGCCGCCAGGTCGAGCCGGCCGTACTCGGCGAAGCCGGCGGTGAGCCGGGGCTCGCCGACCCCGGCCACCGGGGGCACGGTCGTCCGGGTCACTTCGCCTCACCCCGCAGACCGGCCCAGTACGCCCCGTCCACCGCCTCGGCGCTGGCCCGCCGCCGGCGGGCCGACCGGCTCTCCCCCGCCGCTCGCCGCGCCCGTCGGGAGGCGAGGTCGACCAGGGTCGGCGTGTCGTCCACGGGCAGTTCCTCGGGGGCGTACCGGGCGGGTGGGCGCCAGTAGTCCGGCTCTTCCGGCACCTGTTCCTCGGCGCTGTGCCGGCCGCCGCCGCTGCGCGGCACCGCCGAGACCGAGCTGCCCGAGACCGGGCCCGCCGAGCCCACGACCACCCGCTCGGCGGGGACCTCCGTACGTCGCCGCCGGGCCTCGGCCGCCGCCCGGACCGGCTCGCGCAGCGACCCGGGTTCGGGCACCACCGGCACGGCGAACCGCTCGGGGTCGCGGCGGCGGGCGGTACCGGCCGGCGCGGCCCAGGTGGTCACGCCGCCCTCGCCCCAGCCGCTCTCCCGGCCCCGGCCGGCCCGGCTCTCCTGCCGGCCGGCGGCGCGGCCACGACCCAGCCCGGCGAGGAGGCCCGTACGTTCCTCCGCCGGGCGGCCGGCCATCGCCTGGTTCAGCGCGGCGGCCTGGTGCTGCTCGCGGCTGCGCCGCCCGAGGTGGACGGAGAGGCGGACCAGCAGCGCCACCACCACCAGCAGCACGCAGGCGAGATAGCTCAGCACCACCCAGGACGCCGCCGGTCGGCCGGCGTTGAGCCCGTGGAGCAGGGCGAACGGCCAGGACACGTACGCCATGGAGTGCAGCGCCCGCCAGAGCCATTTGGGGCCGACGCCGGCGAACCGGACCCGGATCAGACCGGTCCAGAGCACGCTCGCCATGAGGAGGGCGGCGACGGTGCCCAGCCCGACGTAGAGGCCCCGGCCGCCGATGAACGGCACCACGGCGTCGGTCGGTGCGGCCCGGCCGATCGCGATCTTCGTGACGATGTGGACGGCCAGCCCGGCCGCGCCGAGGATTCCGGTGGCCCGGTGCGCGGACTGGAGCAGCACCCGGTGCCGGATGAGCAGCACCAGCCGGTCGGTGGCGAGCAGCCCGAGCATCACGGTGAGGCTGAGCGAGACCAGGGCGACGACCCCGGCGAAGAACTCGGTGAAGAAGAACCCGTACGTGTACATGACGCCACCCGCGCCGGCGAGTTCCAGGCCGGCCCACCCGAGGGCGAGCGCGGACGCGCCCAGCGCCACCATCGCGGGTCGCGACCTCGTCCGGGCACCACGGCTGCTGCTGGTGGTCCGGACCTTCGTGGCCTTCTGGTTCTGCTCTGCCCGGGCCATCTGCTCCTCGATCGTCTCGCGGCGGCGCCCCACCGGCCGACCCTGCTCCCTTCTCCAGTACGGACGGACGGCGCGGACGGATCAGTCCGGGCCGAACTTCGAGGCAGTGCAGCGACGCATTTCCATACATTGACAGCCGTTGCAACGCGCTTGTAATCTTGCCGAAAATTTCAAGCCGTTGCTGCAAGAAGCCGGCACCCGAAAGTCCCGCTCCCGCGCCGCAACACCGCCGTCCCCCATCCCCCGCAGGAGTCCCCCGATGCAACGACGTCGACGCCGCTCAGCGGTCCTCGCCCTCGGCCTGGCCGCCAGCCTGCTCGTCCCGACCAGCGTGGCGCCATCCCCGGCCGCCGCGGCCACCCCCGGCAGCAAGAAGGTCATCGTCCAGCTCTTCGAGTGGAACTGGACCTCGGTGGCCAACGAGTGCACCACCGTGCTCGGCCCCAAGGGGTACGGCTACGTCCAGGTCTCCCCGCCCCAGGAGCACGTCACGGGCAACCCGTGGTGGCTGGCGTACCAGCCGGTCAGCTACAGGATCGAGTCGCGCAAGGGCACCCGGGCGCAGTTCCAGTCCATGGTGAACACCTGCCACACGGCCGGCGTGAAGGTGATCGTGGACGCCGTCGTCAACCACATGTCCGGCCAGGACAACGGCGGCACCGGCTGGGCCGGCACCACGTACGGCCACTACAACTACCCCGGCAACTACGGCTCGCAGGACTTCCACTACTGCGGTCGCAACGGCAACAACGACATCGTCAACTACAACGACCGGTACGAGGTGCAGAACTGCGAACTGGTCAACCTCGCCGACCTCAAGACCGAGTCGGACTACGTACGCACCAAGCTCGCCGGCTACCTGAACGACCTGCTCTCGCTCGGCGTGGACGGGTTCCGGCTGGACGCCAGCAAGCACATGCCGGCCGCCGACATCGCCGCGATCAAGAGCAAGCTGTCCCGCTCGGCGTACATCGTGCAGGAGGTCATCTGGGGCGCCGGTGAGCCGATCCAGCCGACCGAGTACACCGGCAACGGTGACGTCCACGAGTTCCGGTACGGCAAGGACCTGGCCCGGATGTTCAACAGCGAGCGGCTGGCGTACCTGAAGAACTTCGGCGAGTCCTGGGGCTACCTGCCCGGCGGCCAGGCGGTGGTCTTCACCGACAACCACGACACCCAGCGCGACGGCGGCGTGCTGACCTACCGGGACCGTGGCGAGTACGCCCTGGCCAACGCCTTCATGCTGGCCTGGCCGTACGGCACCCCGGCGGTGATGTCCAGCTTCACGTACAGCAACCGGGACCAGGGTCCGCCCTCCGACGCCGGCAACAGGACCCTCAACACCACCTGCTACTCCGGCTGGGAGTGCGAGCACCGCTGGCGGGTCATCGCCAACATGGTCGCCTTCAACAACGCCACCCAGGGTGCCGCGGTCGCCAACTGGTACGACAACGGCTGGCAGCACATCGCGTTCAGCCGGGCCGGCAAGGGCTACCTGACCATCAACGACGAGGACTTCGCGATCACCGGCCGCTCGTACTACACCGGGCTGCCCGCCGGGCGGTACTGCGACGTCATCCACGGCGACTTCAGCAACGGCTCGTGCAGCGGCCCGGTGATCACCGTGGACGGCAGCGGCTGGTTCGCCGCCAACGTCAACGCCCACGACGCGGTCGCCATCCACGTCGGAGCGAAGCTGCCCTGACACCACCGACCCGGCGACCCGCCGGCCGGGGACGAATCCGGCCGGCGGGTCACCGCACCGGCGCACGCTCATTCGCGGGGCCGTCCGCCTGCCATCGATTAAAGTCTCGTTTGTGCTGTTTGACCGATTGACCTCGCGCTGGACGCTCGGCTGGCTGATCGCCGCGCTCGGCGTACCGCTGCTGCTGGTGGCCACGCTGCTGGTCGGGCGGACGCTGACCGGCAGCCCGGCCCCGGCCCCGGTCCCGGCCGCCGCGCCCGTCGTCACCGCGCCGCCGTCACCGACGGCGAGCCCGACGCCGCAGGAGTCCGTGCCACCGGCGGCACCCGCCCCGGACGACCTGCCGGTGGTCACGTACGACCCGGCACCCCGCGGGTTCCCCGCCGACCCGGGCACGGGCGACACCCGGCCGCTCACCGCGGGACTCACGCCGACCCGCGCCGTCGCCGCGTACGACGCGCCGGGCGGGCGGCCGCTGGCCTTCCTCGCCCCCACCATCAGCGGCGTGAAGTTGACCATGCCGATCGTCGACCGGCGGGTCGGCTGGACCGCCGTGCTGCTGCCCTCGGCGAACCGGCGGATCGCCTGGCTCCCGGCTGGCGGCTGGAGCACGGTCGACCTGCCCGACCAGATCGTGGTGGAGCGCCGGCCGCACCGCCTCACCTGGTACCGGAACGGCCGTGCGGTGCGGTCCTGGGAGGTCAGTCTCGGCAGGCCGGGGCAGTCCACCCCGCTCGGCCGCACCTTCATCCTCGGCCGCACGCCCCCGCCCCAGTCCGTCTACGGCGGCGTCGACATCTTCGCCCTGGGCGCGATCCCCGACGACCCGGACGCGGTGCCGACCGGCCTGCGCGGCGCGCACATCGGACTGCACAGCTGGTACACCGACGACCCGCTCGGCAAGAACGTCACCAACGGCTGCATCCGGCTGACCCGCAGCGGCCAGCGAAAGCTGCTCGCCGAGGTGCCCGCCGGCACCAGCGTGGTGGTGGTCGACCAGCTCACCACCCCGCCGGCGACCGCCTGACCCGGCTCACTGGCCGAGCAGCCAGCCGTTCTCCTCGGCGACGCGGACCGCGTCGGCCCGGTTGCGGGCGCCGGTCTTGCCGATCGCCGAGGACAGGTGGTTGCGGACCGTCCCCTCGGAGAGGTGCAGGGTCGCGGCCAACTCTGCCACCGTGCCGCCGGACCGTGCGGTCCGCAGCACCTCGGTCTCCCGCTCGGTCAGCGGGCTCGCCCCGGTGGCCAGGGTCTCCGCGGCCAGGGTCGGGTCGACCACCCGTAGCCCGGCGTGCACCCGGCGGACCGCGTCGGCGAGCTGGCGGGCCGGGGTGTCCTTGACGACGAACCCGCCCGCGCCCGCCTCCATCGCCCGGCGCAGGTAGCCGGGGCGGCCGAAGGTGGTCACCACCAGCACCCGGCAGCCGGGTACCGCCGCCCGCAGCGCGGCGGCCGCCGCGATCCCGTCCAGGCCGGGCATCTCCACGTCGAGCAGGGCCACGTCGGGCCGGGTACGGCGGGCCTCCGGCACCACCTCGTCGCCCCGGCCCACCTCGGCGACGACCGTCAGGTCCGGCTCCAGCGACAGCAGCGCGGCCAACGCGCCCCGGACCAGCGCCTGGTCGTCGGCGAGCAGCAGCTTGATCGGCCCGGTCATCCGCGCGTCCTCCGCTCCCGGGCCCGGCCGTCCCGTCGCCCGCCACCCGCCCGAATCCGGCCGTCCATCGCAACCCGGCGGCCTGTCGTGGCCCCGCCGCCCATCAGGACCCCGCCGGCAGGGCGACGCGCAGCAGGAAGCCGCGCCCGCCGGGACGGCGGCCGACGGTGACCGTGGCGTCCAGCCGCCGTGCCCGCTCGCGCAGCCCGACCAGCCCGTGCCCGGCCGCGCCGGGCTCCCCGACCGGCCCCCGACCGTCGTCGCGGACCTCCACGGCCGAGCCGTCCACCCGGATCTCGCACCGCCGCGCACCACTGTGCCGGACCACGTTGGTCACCCCCTCGCGTACCGTCCAGCCGAACAGCTCGTCCGCCTCCGCCGGAAGCCGCGGCACCGTCTCCGGCAGTTCCGCGGCGACGCCCGCGGCGGCCAGCGCCGAGCGGGCGCCGGCCAGCTCCGCCGCGAGGCTCACCCCCCGGTACGCCCCGACGGTGCCCCGCACGTCGGCCAGTGCCTGTCGGGCCAGCCGCTCCACGTCGGCGATCTCGGTGGCCGCCCGGGTCGGGTCCAGTTCCAGCAGCCGGCCGGCCAGCTCGGCCTTGACCGCCACCACGGTCAGCGAGTGGCCGAGGATGTCGTGCAGGTCGCGGGCGGTACGGGCCCGTTCCTCGGCCACCGCCAGCCGGCGGATCTCCTGCTGGGCGGCCTGAAGCTCGGCGTTGCGCTGGGCCAGCCGGGTCACCCCGAACATGGCGAACGAGGCGAGCAGGACCGCGAACACCACGGTGCCCTCGGCCTCCCAGCCGGGCACCAGGGCGGCGGTGACCGGCGGGGTCAGCGCGGTGAGGAGGACCACCACCACGGCCTCGCGCGTCGGCATCAGGAACACCGCCGCCGCCGCGACGAAGACGAGTGTGGTGAGCCAGTCTCCCGAGGTGCCGGGAATGCCGGCCAGCCCGAGCCCGAGCAGCAACGCCAGGAACGCCCAGGCCCGGCCGCGCGGGACGCCCAGGTGCGCCTGCCGGCGGGCCCGCGCCCACTGGAAGACGCACACGTAGGTCACGCCGAAGGCGACCAGGGTGGACGCGCCCAGCACCCGACGCCAGACCTCGGCCTGGTGCAGGGCGGTGAGCAGCGGGATGTTGAGGAAGAAGAGCCAGACCGCGGCGAGCAGCCAGCCGGTGACCCGCCAGTGGGTCCTCGGCTGGCTGCGTTCCGACGGCAGGTTCACGACGCACACGCTAGCCTCCGCCCGGACGGGTCAGACGCGGCTGGTGTCGCGGCGGAACAGCCGGGCCGCGCCGAGGCCGAACACCGCCGTCCAGGCGACCAGGTTGCCCACCGAGGCCCAGTCCAGGCCGTCCCCGGTCAGCGGGGCCCGGGCGAGCTGACCGACGCCGTACACCGGGGTGAACTTGGCGATCTCCTGGAAGGCGTGCGGCAGCATCTCGAGCGGGACGAAGAGCCCGCCGAACATGGCGAGGATGGCCAGGACCGGGCCCATGAACTGCATGACGTTCTCGGCCGGGGCGAGGTAGCCGACGAAGAGCCCGAAGGCGGCGAACACCAGCGACCCCACCCAGGCGGCCAGGCCGGAGAGCAGCCAGATGTCGACCGGCAGGCGTACCCCGGCGGCGGCGCCCACCGCGAACTCGACCAGCACGCCGGCCAGGCCGAGCACCATCGCGGTGGCCACCTTGATCGCCACGTACGCGGCCGGGCGCAGCGGGGTGAGCCGGAGCTGACGGCTCCAGCCCAGCGCCCGCTCGGTGGCGACCGCCGCTCCCGCGCTGGTGGTGGCGACCATGGCCGCGTACACGGCGAGGCTGATCATGATCCAGCCGGTGACCGGGTGGCCGTTGGGCAGCTCCTCACCGCGCTGGGGCAGCCCGAACAGCAGGAAGAAGACCGCCGGCATGACCAGCGTGAACATCAGCGTACGGCGGTTGCGCAGCACGCGGCGGATCTCGATGCCGAGTACGGCGGTGGAGAACCCGCCCAGGGCGGGCGGACGGCGGTCGACGGGCCGGGCCGGGGTGGTGGTGGACGGGGCGGCGACGGTCATCTCAGGCTCCGATGGGCTGCGCGGAATCGGCGGTCAAGGTGTCGGCGGCGAGGGCGTCGGCGGCGAGGGCGTCGGCGGCGAGGGTGTCGGTGGTGAGGGCGAGGAAGGCGTCCTCAAGGTTGCGGGAGGTGATCTCGATGTCCCGGGCGGCGGTGCGGGTGAGCAGGTGCCGGGCGACGGTGTCCGAGTCGTCGGTCCGCACCAGCACCACGTCGCCGCGTACCTCGACCGTCTGGACGCCGGGCAGCGCGGCGAGTACGGCCTGGTCGGCGCCCGGCAGGGTGGCCCGGACGATCCGGCCGGCGGCCAGGTTCTTGATCTCCGCGGTGGTGCCGTCGGCGATGATCCGACCCTGCCGGACCAGCACGATCCGGTCCGCGTACGCGTCGGCCTCGTCCAGGTAGTGGGTGGCGAAGATGATGGTCCGGCCGGCCCGGGCGTCGGCCCGGATCGCCTGCCAGAAGTCCCGCCGCCCCTCGACGTCCATGCCGGTGGTGGGCTCGTCGAGCACCATCAGGTCCGGGTCCGGCAGCAGCGCCAGGGCGAAGCGCAGCCGCTGCTGCTGGCCGCCGGAGCACTTGCCCACCGGGCGGTCGGCGAGGTCGGCGATCCCGGCCCGTTCCAGCACCTCGGCCACCGGCCGGGTGTACGCGTGGAAGTGCGCGGTCATCCGTACCGTCTCCGCGACGGTGAGATCCTTGAGCAGGCCGCCGGTCTGCATCACGGCGGCGACCCGGCCGAGCCGGATGGCGTCGGCCGGCGTGCCGCCGAAGAGCCGGACGGTGCCGGCGTCCGGGCGGGCCAGGCCGAGCAGCATGTCCACGGTGGTGGTCTTGCCGGCGCCGTTGGGGCCGAGGAAGGCCACCACCTCGCCCGGCTGGACGCGGAGGCTGAGCCCGTCGACGGCGGTCACCGGTCCGAAGGTCTTGGTGAGTCCGGCCAGCTCGACGGCCGGTGGGATGTCGGTCATGACAAAGATGTTCCGGCGCGCGGGGGCCGGGTGCCCGGAGCGCGCGTCACCTCCGGGCCATGACATTTGTCAGGCCCGCCCGGCGGGGTGGTCAGTGCCCGCCGGGAGTGAGCCCGGCCCGGCCGGGTAACCAACGCCGCGTCAGACGTCGCGGCACCGGGAGGTCAGGCATGGGCGTACCGACGGGACGGGTCGACACGATCCTGCTGATCCACGGGCTCTGGATGACCTCACGTAGCTGGGAGAACTGGGCCGACCGGTACGCGGCACGCGGTTTCCGGGTGCTCACCCCGGCCTGGCCCGGGATGGACCGGGAGGTCGAGGAGCTACGGGCGGATCCGACGCCGATCGCCGGGCAGCGCATCGCCGCCATCACCGACCACTACGCCCGGATCATCCGGGACCTGCCCCGACCGCCGATCATCATGGGCCACTCGATCGGCGGCCTGATCACGCAGCTGCTGGTCGACCGGAAGCTCGGCGCGGCCGGGGTCGGCGTACACACCGCCCCGGTCCGGGGTGTGCTGCGGCTGCCGCTGAGCACGTTGCGCTCCGGGTTCTCGATCCTGCACAGCCCGGTCAACCGGCACCGCGCGGTGCCGTTCACCGCCGAGGACTTCCGGTACGCCTTCGGCAACACGATGAGCCAGCAGGAGTCGGACGCGGCCTGGGAGCGGTACGCCGTGCCCGGGGCCGGTCACGTCCTGTTCGAGATGGCGTTCGCCAACCTGAACCCGGAATCGGCCGCCGAGATCGACAAGAAGCGGGACGAACGGGCACCGCTGCTGCTGACGGCCGGCGGCGCCGACCACGTCGTGCCGCCCTCGGTGGTCTCCGCCAACGCCAGCCTCTATCGGGGCTCGACCGCGATCACCGGGTACCGCTGCAACCCTGGTCGGTCGCATTTCGCCCTCGGCGAGCCGGGTTGGGAGGAGGAGGCCGACTTCGCGCTGGAGTGGGCGGTCGAGGCGGCGAACGAGTTCTCGCCGACCGTCGTCGGCCAGGCTCCCGGCCGCCGCTGACCGCGCGGGTCGCCGCGCCGTCATGGCGCCCCACCAAGGTTTGATCAACACGGATATCGTCACCCCTGCGCCGGATGCGCCATATGGGGCAGATGTGCCCCCGTGTTCGGTTCTGACAAGGTAGGGGAAGTGAACGAAGTAACGCAAGGTCGACATCAGGTCCCGCGGCGGCGGGGGCGACGGCCCACGCGTCCCAATCCTGATTCGGGCCCGGTGGGCGCCTTCGCCGACCGCCTGTCGCGCCTGAGACAGGAGGCGGGTGATCCCTCGTACGAGGAGATGTCCACGCGGCTGGGCGCGGCCGCCTCGAAGTCGTCGCTGGCCGCCGCGGCCCAGGGCCGGAGTCTTCCCAGCTGGGAGACGACGTGGGAGTTCGTACGGGTGCTCGCCGTCGACCGGCTCGGCCGCGACCCGTCGGACACCGAGAAGGAGTGGCGGGAGCGCTGGATGCAGGCCAGGGCCGCCGGGCATTCGGCGGGCACCGCCTCGGCGGCCGACGCGGCGCCGGAGCCGCGCGGGGCAGCGGAGGCGTCCACGGTGTCCGACGGGACGCCGACCGCCGAGACCAGCGAGACCGAGGAACCCAGGCCGGCCGGTGGCGACAGCGGTGCGCGCCGGGGTGGCCGGGCGGCTCCGGCCGCCGCCGAGCCCGCACCAGCCCGGCTGCCCGGCCGCCGGCGCGTCGGCATCGCCGGCCTGGCCGCGCACGTGGCCGTACTCGGCGGTGTCGTCGTCCTCGCGTTCGTCGCGCTTGATCGGCGGGGTGCGAACGATGGCGGAAAGTCCCCGGCGATCGCCGTTAACGATCATGATGACTCTCGGTTCGAAGGCGACATCACCTATCCCGATGGGACGCTGGTGCCGCCGAACACCTCGTTCACCAAGATCTGGCGGATCCGCAACACGGGCACGGTGGTCTGGGCCAACCGCTCGCTGGCCCGGATAAACGACGAACCGTGCCAAGCGCCGAAGACGGTGGCCATCCCGCAGACGATGCCGGGCGAGGCCGTGGACATCGCGGTGTCCGTCCGGACCCCCGGTACGCCCGGGAGCTGCAAGATCTACTGGAAGATGGCCGACGAGGACGGTCGGATGTTCTTCCCGCTCAAGCGGCCGATCTTCCTGGACGTACGGGTCGGTGGCTCGTAGCTGCACGCGAAGGGTGAAGCCCTGCCGGTGCGGCAGCGCACCGGCAGGGCTTCGCACTCAGCTAGCCGCAGTTGGTACCGCGCTTACCGCCCTCGGTGCCGCTGATCCGGCCCATCCAGTCCACGCACTGGTTCGCCGCCGACAGGTAGATCGGACCGGCGTAGGACGTGAAGTAGTCGCCCTCGTAGGCCGGCCAGTGGCTTCCGACCGGGCTGATCCCCAGGCCCGCCTCGACGAGCACGGCCGAACCGGCGGTGTTCCGCTTGGCGATCACGCAGTTCTTGCCCGTGGACGAGCTGTAGGCGAGGAAGACCGTCCCCTTGGTGCCGATCGCGGCGGAGTTCACGACGCTGTAGCCGGACCCGCACTCACCCGCGTAGGTGGCCGCGTACGCCGGGGCCGCCCCGACCAGCGTCCCGGCCAGGGCGGTGGCGGCGAAGGCGGCGGTCACGGCGGTGATCTTGACGAGCTTCATGCACTTTCCTCCGGTGCTCGGTGTCCGGTCAGCCGCAGTTGGTGCCGTAGCGGGTCTGGGAGGCCGTCCCGATGGTGCCGCCCCAGTCGACGCACGAGCCGGCGGCCGACACGTAGACCGGTCCCGCGTAGGTCGTGAAGTTGTCGCTCTCCTTGATCCAGGCGGTGTTGCCGGAACGGCGGACGTACGCCTCCATGAGCGTGGCGGTCCCCGGCTTCTCCCGGATGGTGACGACGCAGTTCTTCCCGGTGGACGCGTTGTAGGTCAGGTACACCGTGCCGCGGAGGTCGGGAAAGTCGGCCAGGTTGACGATGTTGTAGCCCGAGCCGCACTGCCCGCCGTAGAGGGCGGCGTACGCGGGGCCGGCGTTGACCAGGGCGCCCGCCGTCACGGCGGCCGCCGTGACGCCCAGCGCGGCGATCTTTCGCGAAATGCGCATGAAAGTTCCCTTTCTACTGTGGGTGGTTGCGCAAGACGCTGGCATGCGTCGCCGACCGACACCAAGCGATCTAAGTCCAACGATCTTCCGGTGGACTATTCGGAGAAATAACCTCCAGGTCAACGGCCCGCCGCGCGCTCACCGCCCCACCAGCCGGCGGGCGCAGGGTCCGTCGTGGTCGGCCCGGAGCAGGCACCGCCGGCCGCCGGGCAGCAACAGATCACAGAAGACCCGATGGTGTACGCCCTGCTCGTCCTCGGCTGACACGGTGGTCTCACCCGGGTCGCTCTGCGGCAGGAGCATCGCCCACCGGGCCAGCACCCGGGCGAGTCGCTGCGCCGCGGGCAGATCCGGGGCGGCCACCGGCAGGTGCACCACCCAGCGCGCGGTCACCGCACGCCCCCGCGCTCGGCCCGCTGCCGCCCCGCGAGGCGGGCCCGGAACTGCTCGGACTGCCAGCGGCGCAACGCGTCCCGGATCCGGTCGCTCTCCTGCCGGCTGCGGGCCAGCGCGTCGTAGACGGCCGCCAGATCGTCGGCGACCCGGTCGAGGAACTCCGCCACCTCGTCCGGGTCCAGGCCACGCCGACCGAACCGGCTGGGGCGGAACCGGCGTTCCCGCACCTGCCACGGGCGCAACGGCCGGTAGGAAGCCGACCGGTAGCAGGTGGAGCCGCCGACCGACCACGACCGCTGGTTGCGCCCGCGCCGCCGGAAGAACACACGCATGGGATACCCGCCTCTCGAACGTGGGTGCCGCCTGGATGGTGGGTCCGTCGACCCGCCGCGTATCGACGGACCCACCCGCACCTGCCACCGCAGCCTTCGATCAGCAGTACGTCAGCAGGGCAGCTAACGGCCCGCTGACCTGGGCAAATCCACAGTGGCCGCAGAGGCAGTAGAGCACCGATCAACCGCTTTTGCAATGTCGCAACAGAGGCATCGCTTCGGCATTTGATCTACAGCTATGCACTATGGGTAACTTGTCTATTGCTTGTGATACATCGGGTCGCTTTAATTGGGCGAAGCCATGTCAATGCATGAACTCCACGGGAGGCACCGGGTGTCACACGCTGTGACCGGCTCGACCATGCTCCGCCGCCAAATCGGCCGTAAGTTCGAGGCCCTCCGCAAGGCGGCCGGGCTGACCATGGAACAGGCGGCGGAACAACTCGACCGGGCGCGGGCCACCATGCACCGGATCGAGAACGGGGCCGAGCACGTGCGCTTTCGCCAGGCAGACGTCAAGGAGATGTTGAAGCTCTACGGCGCTTCGGTGGAGGACAGCGAACTGCTGCTGGCGATGACCGCCGCCACGCGCGAGAACAAAAACTGGTGGCACGACTACATTGGCTCGGGGCTGCCGAAGTGGTTCCAGCTCTACATCGGGCTCGAAGCCGCGGCCTCGAACATCCGCCAGTACGAGCCCGAACTGGTCCCGGGCCTGCTGCAGACTCGCGCCTATGCCGAGCGGATCTTCAAAATGCCCGGCGGTTCGATCGACACCGAGAACAGCGACGAGCAGCGGCGGGCGATCCAACTCCGCGTCGAACGGCAGGCGCTCCTCACCCGGTTCTCCGCTCCACAACTCAGCGTGATAATCAACGAGGCCGTGTTGCGCCGCCCCGTCGGCAACGCCACGATCATGGCCGAACAACTTCACCAGATCCTGAAGGCCGCTGAACTACCGAACGTAACCGTCCAGGTGCTGGCTTTTTCTGCCGGGCTGCACGCAGGGGCGATGTCCGGATCGTTTTCGATCATGGAGTTCCCCGAAGACAACCACGGCAAGGAGGTGGAGCCACCGGTGGCGTACCTAGAGGCGGCAACCGGAGCCATCTATCTCGACAAGCCGCACGAGACGGCCGCCTACAACAGCATCTGGTCCGACATCGCGGGCCGTGCCCTGAACGAGTCCCGCTCCAAGAGCTTGATTCATGAAGTCGCAGAGGAGTACTCCCGTGCCTGACCTCACCGGCGCCATCTGGCGCAAGTCGACCCGCAGCAACAACGGCGGCAACTGCGTCGAGGTCGCCGACAATCTGCCCGGCATCGTCGCGCTCCGCGACAGCAAGGACCCGAGCGGCCCGGCCCTCACCTTCGGGCCCGGGGCCTGGGCGTGCTTCGTCGCCGCCGTCAAGCGAGAGTCGTTCCACTGAGAGGCACCCGCCGGGGCGGTGCGCCGGCGGACGCCAGCAGACCTACCCGGCCGAGACGAGAGTCCGCTCGAAAGCGATATGCCTCTGAGTCATCAAAATGACTCACAGGCATACCACTTTCAACCCAACACCCGGCTGGCGGCGCCATCCCCGCCCAGGTCGGCGGAGCACCTACCGCACGCGGCTCCGGACGGGTCGAGACTCGCGACCGGAGAGTTTGACAGCGATCACCCTCGACAACAGGATTGACCGATGGTTTCCGACGAGTCGAAGTCTCGGGCGCAGGCGTTCCGCGCGGACGGACGGACCCCGAAGCAGGTCACCCGGGAACCGGGCGTCGCCCGAGCCACAGTCGGTCCGCTGGTCCGAAGCGTCGCCGTCAGCCAGCCGGGCCTGGTCGGGCTGGGAGATCTGCCGCTCATCGGTTGCTGGGTCAATCCGGGGTGGAGCAGCGGCCTGATCATCGAGGACCGGCCCGCCGACTGGGTCGACGCCGACGACCCGGGCGACGACTTCGACGGCCTGACCGGCGTCATGGTCGCGCGGCGGGATGACCGGGGGGTCAGTCTGGCCGGCTTCCTGGTCGACACCTACTGCCTCGGGGCGAAGAACGCGGTGCCGCCGACCATGCTGGACCAGTACGACATGCCCTACTTCGTCGCGGAGTTCTTCGGCGCCTACCCTGATCCGCCGATGCGTGCGCCCATCGACCTGGCCCGAAACCTCGTCTTCGGTGCCGTCGACTTCGCCTGGCGGCTCGGCTTCGAGCCGCACCAGGACTACCACTCGGCCGTCGGCCACCTCGGGTTGTGGCAGCCACCCGGCCGCATCGCGTTCGGCCGGAACGGCCGACCGCTGTTCATCCAGGGTCCGCACGACGACGTCGGCCGCGTCATCCGGACGCTCGACCGCTCGGTGGGTGCCGGCAACTACGAATACACCATTCTCGCCGGCGGGTAGCACGATCAGCTTAGGCCGGTGGCCGGCACCCGTGGCGGGCGCCGGCCACCGGAGGGTCGGATCAGCAGCGGGTGTTCAGGGTGTTCTGCAACGCCGTCTTCTCGGTCGAGTCGACGGCGAGGCCGTACCGGTACTTGACGTTGATCCAGCCCTTGACGTAGTCGCAGTGGACCGCGGTACGCGGCGGCATCCACTTCGCCGGGTCCTTGTCGCCCTTGGACCGGTTGGTGCTCGCGCTCACCGCCCAGAGCTGCGGGGACGACACGTCGTTGGCGAAGTCCCGGCGCTTGGCGGTGGTCCAGGTGTCCGCGCCGGAGTTCCACGCCTCGGCGAGCGGGACCAGGTGGTCGATGTCGAACGTCGACGAGTCGGTGGTCGTCACGCCGTCGTAGTCGCTGTACCAGGAACCGGAGGTGGGCTTGCACTGCGAGTCGACGGTGACGTTGGAGCCGTCGTACTTCAGCACGTACTTGCGGGTGTCGCAGGCGCCCTCGATCGTGATCCAGTGCGGGAACAGCGACCGGTCGTACGCCGACGACGCGCCCTCGGCCCGGACGGTGAGGCTGTTGAGCTGGGACTGCGCGGTCGCCTTGGTCGGGATGCCGGGCGGCAGGGCGGCCCAGGCTGGCTCACCCAGCCCGACGACGAGGGCCGTGGCGGCAACCAGCGCGGACAGCGCCGCGACGGTGCGGCGCAGGGACATGCGTACCATGTGTCTCCTAGCGAGGAACTGTGATGGACTGCCCAGGACACTGGCCGCCCGGTCCAGCGAAAGATCGAACCGAAGATTAACGGCTGTCGATTATTTGTCAACTGTGTCGCGACCACCCGCCCAGACCAGTGAGGTGATCAGGTGCAATTGGACGGCTTCGTGCTCGGCCACCTGCCGGCGGGCACCGGCGAACTGGTCGAGGACTTCACCTACGAGTGGGACGACGTGGCGTTCAACTCCCGGGTCTGGGAACGGGAGATCGACGGCGGACACCAGGTCGACCTTCAGGTGCTGGTGCTGCGCGGGCCGCGCCTGGCCACCGCCGCCGCCCTGCGGGACTTCCTGGCCGAATATCACGAACGCGACCCCGACGCCTGGGCACTGAGCGAGTTCCAGCCGGGCGAGGCAGCCGGCTTCATCGGCGAGAACGAGGCGTTCTGGCTGGTCGAGCCCGGGGTGGCGGTGCAGGTGAGGTTCCCGACCGGCCGGTTCGGCGCCGACGAGCTGCGGGCGACGGCACTGGGCGTACGTCCGGCCGGGCCGGGCGACTGAGCGGTTACCGGGTCGCGCTCCCCTCCAGCCTCCGCCACAGGAACTCCAGCGTCAGCGCCCAGATGAACGCGCGCTGCTCGTTGTTCGCCGCCGCGCCGTGCCCGCCTTCGACGTTCTCGTAGTAGGACACGTCGTGGCCGTGCTCGCGCAGCCGGGCCGCCATCTTGCGGGCGTGCCCGGGGTGCACCCGGTCGTCCCGGGTCGAGGTGATGAACAGGACCGGCGGGTACGCCGGCCCGCCCCGGACGTTGTGGTACGGCGAATACTCCCGCAGGTAGGCCCAGTCCTCCGCCCGGTCCGGGTCGCCGTACTCGGCCATCCACGACGCGCCGGCCAGCAGCCGGTGGTAGCGCCGCATGTCCAGCACCGGCACCTGCGCGACGACCGCGCCGAACAACGCCGGGTAGCGGGTCAGCATCACGCCCATCAGCAGCCCGCCGTTGCTGCCGCCCTCGACGCCGAGCCGCGCCGGTGTGGTGATCCCCCGGGTCACCAGGTCGGCCGCCACCGCCGCGAAGTCCTCGTACGCCCGGGGCCGGTTCTCCCGGATCGCGGCCCGGTGCCACCCGGGGCCGTACTCCCCGCCGCCCCTGATGTTCGCCACCACGTACGTGCCGCCCCGGGCCAGCCACCCCCGGCCGATGACGCCGCTGTAGTGCGGGGTCATCGGGATCTCGTAACCGCCGTACCCGGTGAGCAGCGTCGGCCCGCCGGTCGCGGCCGGATCCCCCACCGCGAAGTACGGCACCCGCGTGCCGTCGGCGGAGGTGGCGAAGAACTGGCGTACCACCAGCCCGTCGGCGTCGAAGAACGCCGGCTGCCGCTTGAGGGTCTCGACCGCGCCACCGACCCGCCCCAGCCGCAGCGTCGCCGGCTGGAGAAAGCCCTCCGAGGCGACCAGGTAGTCGTCGCCGACGTCCGGGTCGGTGTCCACGACCGCGCTGTGGTCGTACTCGGGCGCCCCCGCGAGCGGCTCCCGCCGCCACCGCGTCTCGCCGGGCGTCAGCACCTCCAACCGGCTCCGCACGTCGGCAAGGGTGGCCAGGATAAGCCGGTTACGGGTCCAGAGGTGGTAGCTCAACGCGGTGCGCTCGTCGGGCCGGAAGAGCACCGTCAGCTCCCGCCCGCCGGCGAGGAAGACGTCGAACCGGGCTGCCAGCAGGGTGCCCGCCGGGTGGGTGGTGCCGTCGACCGGCCACGGCGAGCGCAGCCGGATCACCAGCCATTCCCGGTGCACCTCCCAGTGGGCGTCCTCCGGCACGGGGATCCGGATCCGCTCGCCCGCCTCCGTCAGCAGGAAGCCCTCCGACCGGTAGAAGTCCAGGCTGCGCCCCACGAAGTCACGCTCGAAACCGGGTGTCGGGTCATGCGAGGCGTACGCGGAAACGTCCTCGACGTCCGCCTCGTAGACGACCTCGGCCTCGGCCAGCGGCGTGCCCCGCCGCCACCGCTTGACGACGCGCGGATACCCCGACTCGGTCAGCGACCCGGGCCCGAAGTCGGTGGCGACGTAGATCCGGTCCGGGTCGATCCAGCAGACCCCGCTCTTGGCCTCGGGCAGCGTGAACCCGTCCGCCACGAAGGCCCGGCGGTCGAGGTCGAACTCGCGCACCACCACCGCGTCCGCGCCGCCCCGGGACAGGCTGATCAGGCAGCGCCCGTACCCGGGGCGCAGCACCGTCACCTTCTGCCAGACCCAGTTCTCACCCTCCTCGGCGGCCAGCGCGTCGACGTCGAGCAGCACGTCCCACTCGGGCTCAGGCCGGCGGTACTGGTCGAGCGTGGTCCGCCGCCAGATCCCGCGCGGGTGCGCCGCGTCGATCCAGAAGTTGTAGTAGAAGTGGTCGCCGCGCCACCCGGGGTAGGGAATGCGGTCCTCGGCGTCGAGCACCCGCCGGATCTCGGTCCGCAGGGCGACGAACCGTTCGCCCCCGGTCAACGCGGCCACGCTCTCCGCGTTGCGGTCCCGGACCCATCCGGTGGCGTCCGTCGCCGCCAGGTCTTCCAGCCAGAGGTACGGGTCGTCACCCTCGTCGATCAACGTCGCCACGCCCGTCACTATCCCCGACGGACCACCTCGATCCAGTCGGAAATCTGATTCACCGAGGCCGATGCCATGACCCGATAGCCGAGCGCACCGGGGCTCCGACGCCCCTGAACGGGACCTTCCGCCCTGGCATGGGTCCGCTATTGGCGGGTATGACGGGGAGCATGAGGGCGAGCTTCCGACTTGGCCGGATCGCGGGCGTACCCGTCGGGGTCAACTGGAGCGTCCTGGTCATCTTCGTGCTGATCGCCTGGGCGCTGTCGGCCAGTCTGTTCCCACACTCGTACCCCGGTCATTCGACCTTCGCGTACGTGGTGGCCGGGCTGGCCGCGGCCGTGGTGTTCTTCGTCGGCCTGCTCGCGCACGAGGTGGCGCACGCGGTGATCGCCAAGCGCAACGGGATCGAGGTCGACAGCATCACGCTCTGGCTCTTCGGCGGGGTGTCCCAGCTGAAGGGCGAGGCCCGGGACCCGGGCGCCGAGCTGCGGATCGCCGGGATCGGGCCGTTGGTGAGCCTGCTGATCGGGATCTTCTTCGGCGGGATCGCGGCGCTGATCAGCCTGGGCGGTACGCGCGGCCTGCTGGTCGGGGCGCTGTCCTGGCTGGCCGGCATCAACGTGCTGCTGGCGATCTTCAACGTGCTGCCGGCCGCCCCGCTCGACGGCGGGCGGCTGCTGCGCGCCGTGGTGTGGAAGGCCACCGGGGACCGGACGAAGGCGTCGGTGGTGGCCGCGCGTGCCGGCTGGGGGCTCGGCATCGTGCTGATCGCCGTCGGGCTCTGGCAGTTCCTCAGGGGCGCCGGGGTGGGCGGGCTCTGGCTGGCGCTGATCGGCTGGTTCCTGATCGGGGCCGCCGGCATGGAGGAGCGCCAGGCCCGGATGGGCAGCGCGCTGCGCGGCGTACGCGTCGCCGACGTGATGACCCCGCAGCCGCAGACCGCCTCCGGGGAGATGACCGTCGCCGACTTCGTGGACCACTACCTGTTCGCGTACCGGCACACGGCGCTGCCGCTCACCGACGACGGGCGGCCGGTCGGCCTGGTCACCCTCGACCGGGTACGCGGCATCCCGGCCGACCGGAGGGAGTCCACCACGCTGGCCGAGGTGTCGTGCCAGGCCGGCGACCTGGTGCTCGCCAACCCGGACGAGCAGCTCACCGACCTGCTGCCCCGGCTCAGCGGGTGCGCCGACGGCCGGGCGCTCGTGGTGACCGAACAGCGACTGGTCGGGATCGTCTCGCCCAGCGACATCAGCCGGGCCGTGCAGCGGGGCAGCATGCGTGACCAGATGACCGCCGGGCGCGGCTAGTCGCCGGTCCCGGCCCCGCCCACCAGGCCCCGCAGGAACGCCCTGGTCCAGACCGCGATGGTGAACGAGTCGTTGATCACCCCGTCGCGGATGAGCGCACCGACCTCCGCCGGCCGGCAGAGCCGTACCGCCCGGATGCCCTCCCGCGCCTCGGGTTCCCCGATCGCCCGCACCTCCGCCAGGAACAGCCGGACCTCGTCGGTGGAGGCCCCGGTGTCCGGATTCAGCACGCCCAGGTCGACCAGGCGCACGTCGTCCGCGCCGATCTCCTCGCGTAGCTCCCGGGCTGCCTGCTCCTCGGCCGGCACGCCCGGCTCGCCGAACCCGCGCGGGGCCTCCAGATGCCACCGCCGGGTCGCGTGCCGGAAGTGCTCCACCAGCACCACGGCGCCGTCGAGCACCGGCAGGAGCACCACACCGGGCGCGCCGCCCATCGAGACCGACCGGATGTACGTGCCGAGCCCGCCGCCGGGGAACCGGACCGGATCGCGCAGCAGGGTGAGCCATTCGTCCTGGTACACGACGCCGGTCCGGCCCCACTCCACCGGCAGCCCGCGGGCGCGCAGCGCCGTGGACTTGGCCCGTTCGGCCGCCGCGACCTCGACCGGGTCGGCGAGGATCTCCACGGCGGCCCCGGGCGGGTTGACGAACAGCTCGGGCAGTCGGGCGCGCAACTCCCGGTAGCGCGGGTCGTCGGGCCCCTCGCTCACGTTTCCTCCCGGGGTCGGTCGATGTTCGGCTCGGAGTCCCGCCCGACGTCGCCGCCGGTCAACGGGAAGCCGCCCTCCTGGAGCCGGGCGACGAGTTCCCGCCAGTCCTCGCGGGCCCGCTCCAGCCGGACCCGCATCACGTCGATGCCGGTGGCCAGCTCGTTCTCGGCCCGGCGCTGGTCGCGCCCGACGACCGCGAAGCGGAGCACCGCCTCGGCGCCCCGGGCGGCGACCTCGGTGGCCACGTCTCCGACGATCTCCAGCCGAGGATCGCCATCGTAGATGAGCGAGGCGGAGGCGCCGAGGACCTCGATGGTGACGCGCACGACCGGTTCCCAGATCCGCATCTGGCCCTGCCGGCGCTCGCCGACGAGTTCCGCCAGCCGGCGGGCGAGGGCGATGTACCGGTCGTACACCACCTGCCCACGGGCCACGAAGTCGGTCGGGTCGTCGAGCAGGGACTCCAGGGCGAGGAGGTAGCCGCGCCACTCGTCGGTGTCCCGCGCCTGGCGTACGTGGTGCAGGTCCAGCCCGGTCAGGTCGATCCGCAGCGGTGACAGGGCCAGGTCGAAGGCCTGCGGTCGCAGCGTACGCAGCAGCTCGACCAACCGGGTCAACTCGGCCCGTGGGCCGCCTTCCTCGGTGGGCTTCCTGGCCCGCACCGGGGGGCGCTCCTGGAGGGCGGTACGCCGCAGCGAGTCGGTGGGGATCAGCGCGAACCGCTCCACCGCGTCCGGCACGGTCGTGTTGTACCGGAGGTCGACGAGGTGCTTGAGCTCGGCGACCAGGGGCGCGGAGCGGAAGCGGCCCTGTGCGGGGTCGCTGCCCGGTTCGACGAGGAACTGCCGGTAGAAGCCCTCCCGGTCGGCCCGGTCGGTGTCCGCGGCCCACAGGGTCACCTCCCGCAGCTTCTGCCGCAGGGTCGGGATGCTCTCCGCCTCGAGTCCGAGGTCGCGGCGCAGGGCGTCGAGGTTGAAGCCGCGCAGTTGCAGGAGGAAGCGGTGGAACTCCTCGAACATCAGCCGCTGGGTGCTCTGCTCGTTCTCAGCGTCGTCCCAGCTCAGTCGGAGGCAGCGGATGGTGTCGAGGTCGCCGAGCAGCGTCCGCCAGGCGGACCAGCCGGCCGCGTCGACGGTGAACCTCGGCTCGTCCGCCGGCGAGCCCTCCCGCAGCAGGAACGGCACCAGCACACTCTCGTCGAGCAGCGCCCGGAACGCCTCCCGCTGCGGACCAGGCGCGCGGAAGTCCTGGTAGACGACCGGATTGTTGAAGAAGTACGCCCGGTTGACGATCACCTGCTGGGCGTTGAGGATCGACCGCAGGTACTCCGCTCGCGCGTCCTGCCGCCGGCGGCGCTCCACCTCCGCATAGGACAGCCGCCGGGTCACCATGTGCTCCAGCAGGTCGCGGGTGACCCACTGGTTGTCCAGGCACTGAGCGACGACGCTGATCCGGGACAGCTGACGGTTGTCGACCCGCACCAGCCTGTCCGCCGCGAACTCCTGCACCAACGTCCCCTCCCCAAGGTCCATCATGGATGGCCGGTTCAGGGTAGTCAGTTCGGCCCCGGACGGGGGTCCCGCCGACGGTCCGCGCCCGGCGCGGACCGTGGACGGAACCCGACCGTCAGGACTGCGGAAAGTAGCGGTCCAGCTCTTCGGTGCGGAACTTCCCGGCCGGATCGAGGTCGCGCAGCAGGGCGCGGAAGTCGTCGTGCCGGGGGTACGTCGCGGCGGGGTCGCGCCCGAAGAGCTTGCCCCAGTGCGGGCGCGGCGCGAAGGGCGCCAACCGCTCCTCCACCTCGGCCAGCACCGGGGCCACGGCCACCGGGTCGCCGATCCAGGTGAAGTGGATCGCCAGGCTGTCCCGGTCGTGGTTCGGGCTGAGCCAGAGCGTGTCCGCGGCGACCGTACGCAGCTCGCAGACCTGTAGCACCGCGGCGATCCGCTCGGCGGCCGGGTCGAGGGCGGCGAGCGCGTCGGTGGCCGATGCGCGCGGCAGGTGCCACTCCGACTGGAGTTCGTCGCCGCTGCTCGGGGTGAAGCCGAGCCGGAAGTGCGGCAGCCGCTCGTACCACGGCCCGGGCTCGCCGAGCTGGGCGGTGCAGTGCTCCGCCGGCATCCCGGGCACCGGGTGGCAGGGCGCGTCGGCGGCGACCGTGCCCAGCCACTCCGCCGGCAGCGGCGGCTCGTCGACCCGCTGCTTGACCCACACCTGGTCCAGCCGGGACGAACGCCAGCGGGTGAAGACGGAGACGCTGTACGCCGCGTCGCAGGCGGCGTCGAGCGCGGCGCGGGGCAGCCCGAACCGGACGTACTGCCGGACGTCGAAGGTGGGCACCACGTCGAGGGTGACCCGGGTGACCACGCCCAGCGCGCCGAGGTTGACCACCATCCCGGGGAACCGCGGGTCGGCGCGGTCCACGGTGAGCAGGTCGCCGTCGGCGGTGACCAGTTCCAGGGCGGCCACGGCGGTGGCCAGGTTGCCGTGGACCGCCCCCGATCCGTGGGTGGCGGTGGCGACCGCGCCGGCCACCGAGATGTGCGGCAGCGAGGCGAGGTTGGCCAGCGCGTACCCGTCGGCGTGCAGGCGGGTGGCGACGTCGCCGTAGCGCAGGCCGGCGGCGACGGTGACCGTGCCGCGGTCGCGGTCCAGCGCGACGGTGGGCGGCAGCCCGGCCACCGAGACCAGCTCCCCGGTGGTGTCGCCGAGCCGGTTGAACGAGTGCCCGGTGCCCACCGCCCGGATCCGGTCCGCCGCGCCGACCAGCTTGCGCAGCTCGTCGACGCTGGACGGCTGGTGCCGCGCCCGGGCGGTGTACCGGACGTTGCCGGCCCAGTTGCTGCCTACCCCGGTCATGCCGTGGCCTCCCGGTCGGTCGAGGATTCGTCGGTGAGTGCGGCGCGGAGCGCGTCGAGCGTGGCGTCGACCTGGCCGACGTCGTACCCGCGCAGCGCGACCTCGATGCCGGCGGCCCGGGCCTGCTCGATCTCCGCGCGGGCGGCCCGCCGCGCCGCCGCGTCGCCCGTGGCCAGCGCCTCCTCGGCGCGACCCACCAGCCCGTCCACCTGCCTCTTGTCATAGCCGCGCAGGCCGACGGCGAACACGATCGCCGTCCCGGCGGACCAGCCGCCCGGGGCGGTACGCGCGTCGGTGAAGCGGCCACCGGAGTACCGGGTCAGCGCCGCCACCACGTCGTCGGGGCGCTCCCGTACCTGGGCGAGGTCGAGCAGCTCGACGGCGGGCCGGCCGTCGCGCGGGTGCCGCGCGGTGGTCGGCGGGCCCGGCGGCAGGCCGGCTGCGGGCACCCCGACCAGCCGGGCCGCGTCGGTGAGGGCGAGCGCGTCGAACTGCTCCCACCGGTACGTCCCGCGCAGGCCGGGGCGGCGCACCTCCAGCCCCTCCGGCCCGATGACGAACCGGAACGGCCGCACCGCGCCGACCAGCACCGCGCCGCCGACCGCGACGACGCCGAGGGCCGCCAGCATCCGCAGCAGCGCGCCCTCGCCGGCGACGGCGAGCACCAGTATTCCGCCGGCCACGCAGGCGACGGCCAGCGGCAGCGCCCCCCGGCTGCGGTGCAGCTCCATGTCGTACCCCCGCTCCCGTGCCGTGGTCCGGGTGCATCATCCACCAACCTGTCAAGGCACGGCCGACCGCGGGCGTCGGCGGTGGGACCGGCCGGCCCCACCGCCGACGGGTCAGAGCTGTCCCATGACCTCGGCGGCCACCAGCTCCAGGTGGTCCAGGTCGGCCAGGTCGAGCACCTGGAGGTAGACCCGGTTGCTGCCGATCGCGGCATACCGGCCGAGCTTTTCGACGATCTCGGCGGGCGTGCCGGCGAGGCCGTTCTCGCGCAGCTCGGCGGGCTCCCGGCCGATCGCCGCCGCGCGCCGGGCCACCTCGGCCTCGTCCCGCCCGCAGCAGAGCACCAGGGCGTTGGACCAGACCATGGTGGACGGATCCCGGTCGATCTCGCCGCAGGCGTTCCGCACCCGCTGGAACTGTGCCGCCGAGTCCTCGACCGAGGCGAACGGCAGGTTGAACTCGTCGGCGTACCGGGCGGCGAGCCGGGGCGTACGTCGGGGACCCGTCCCGCCGAGCAGGATGGGCGGGCGTGGTTGCTGCGTCGGCTTGGGCAGCGCGGGTGAGTCGCTGACCGGGTAGTACTTGCCGGGGAAGTCGAACGTCGCGCCGACCGGGGTCTCCCAGAGGCCGGTGATGACGGCGAGTTGCTCCTCCAGCCGGTCGAAGCGCTCGGCCAGCGGCGGGAACGGGATGCCGTACGCGGTGTGTTCCTCGGCGTACCAGCCGGTGCCGATACCCAGTTCGACCCGGCCGCCGCTCATCTGGTCGACCTGCGCGACGGTGATCGCGAGCGGTCCGGGGAGCCGGAAGGTGGCCGCGGTCATCAAGGTGCCGAGCCGGATCCGGGTGGTGTCCCGGGCCAGGCCGGCGAGGGTCGTCCAGGCGTCGGTCGGGCCGGGCTCGCCGGTCACCGAGCCCATCTTGAGATAGTGGTCGGAGCGGAAGAAGGCGCCGAAGCCGGTCTCCTCCGCGCGGCGCGCCACGGCGAGCAACTGGTCGTAGCTGGCGCCCTGCTGGGGCTCGGTGAAGATCCGCAGTTCCATGGCCCGAGCATATTGAGCCCGCCTCGCCCAACCGCAGGGGCCACCACCTCGCAATATTCCTTGACAGGCATATGAGCAGCGAGGCATATTAGGTAAGTGTCCATCGACGCTTTCGCCGTCCTGGCCGAGCCGACGCGGCGCCGCATCCTCGACCGGCTACGCCGGGCCGAGAGCAGCGTCGGCGACCTCGTGGACGCGCTGGGGATGAGCCAACCAGCCGTCTCCAAGCACCTGAAGGTGCTCCGCGACGCCGGCCTCGTCACCTGCCGCACCGCGGCCCAGCAGCGGATCTACCGGATCGACGCACGCCCGCTGCGGGACGTCGACGACTGGCTCGGGCCCTACCGACGGATGTGGGTGGACCACCTCGACGCCCTGGAGCGCCATCTCGACAGTCAGGAGTGACGATGGACCGCGACAGCTTCCGACCCGGCCCGCTCGCCGAGGTCGCCCGCGTACCGGCCGGCGACCGGTGGGACCTGGTGTTCGTCCGCGACCTGCGGCACCCGCCCGAGAAGGTGTGGGCGGCGCTGACCGAGCCCGGCCAGCTCGCCGAGTGGGCGCCCTTCCTCGCCAGCCGCGACCTCGGCACGCCCGGCGACGCCACGCTCAGGATGGTGGACGGCGACCAGCGCCTCGACGCGCCCGCGACCGTACGCCGCGCCGAGCGACCGACCCTGCTCGAATACACCTGGGGCGGCGACCTGCTGCGCTGGGAGCTGACGCCGACGGACACCGGCACCCGGCTGACCCTGCGGCACCGGATCGGGCAGGCCGACCAGGCTCCGATGATGGCCGCCGGCTGGCACCTCTGCCTGGACGTCGCCGGCCATCTGCTCGACGGCGACCCGGTCGGCCCGATCCGGGGCGGCGAGGCGATGCAGTTCGGCTGGGAGCGGCTCCGCGACGCGTACGCCGAGCGGCTGGACTCCTGACGCGGACGGCGCGGGGCGGCACGACGCCACCTCCGCGCCTCCGCCGGGGTCAGCCCGCCGTGGCCGGGACGTCCGGCAGGGCGATCGCGGTGGCGGCCTTACGGATCGGCTCGGTCACCCGGCGGATCATCCCCTCCCGGCCGGGCAGCCGCGGCATGAGCCGCAGCATCAGCGTCTGGAACCGGATCTGCGCGGCCGAGCCGAGCACCATGCCCTTGAGGTTGCGCTCGGCGAGCTGCTGGTTCGCCGCCACGAACGGGCGCATCCGCCGCTCGTAGGTGGCGAACCCGGCCGCCGGATCGCCACCGGCCGCTGCCAACGAGGCGGCCAGCACGTACGCCCCGACGAGGCTCAGGCTGGTGCCCTGCCCGGACGCCGGCGAGGCCGCGTACCCGGCGTCGCCGACCAGCCCGACCCGCCCGGTCGACCAGCGGTCCATCCGTACCTGACTCATCGCGTCGAAGTAGAAGTCCGGCGCGTCGGCCATCGCGGCGAGCAACTCCGGCACCCGCCAGCCGGCACCGGCGAACGTCGTGGCCAACGCCGCCCGCTGAGCGGCGACGTCCCGGTGGTCGGGCTCCTCGGCCGGCGACGGAAAGAGGAACAGCGCCCGGGCGTCGGGCGCGCCGGCGGTCCGGTAGACACCGACCGACCGCCCGGGGGCGGGATGCATCAGCTCGACGCGCTCCTCGCCGTACTCGGCCGGCACGGTGAAGATCGCGATGTGGTACCCGAGCGTACGCAGGTGCGCCGAGCCGGGCCCGAAGGCCAGCCGCCGGACCGTCGAGTGCAGCCCGTCGGCGCCGACAACCAGGTCGAATCGGCGGTTCGGCCCCCGCTCGAAGGCGACCTCGACCCCGTCGGCGGACTGGTCCAGCGCGGCGATCGAGTCGCCGTGGACATATTCCACGTCGTCGGTGGCCTCGATCAGGATGCGGGCCAGGTCGCCGCGCATGATCTCGACGTCGTCGCCCTCCCGGCCGCCGAAGAGCGCGGCGTCCATGGTGGCTAACTGCCGCCCGCCGGCCTCGACGAAGCGGGCCAGCCGCATCCCGGTGTCGTGCCGGCCAACCTGCTCGCGCAGGCCCATCCGGTCCACCACGGTCAGGGCCGCGCCCCGGATGTCCACCTTGTAGCCCCCGTCCCGGCGGGCCGGGGCCCGCTCGACGACGGTCGGACGGAAGCCGTGGCGGCGCAGCCACCAGGCGAGCGCAGGGCCGGCGACGCCGGCACCGGAGATCAGCACATCGGTCATGCCATCGACGGTACAAACGTCTCATACGTTTGTGCAAGACGTTCGTGCAAGGAATTTGCTACGCTGCTCCCATGGGAAATCGGGAGGACCTGCTCGCCGGGGCCAAGCGCTGCCTGATGGAGAAGGGCTATGCGGGCACCACGGCCCGCGACGTCGCCACCGCCGCCGGCACCAGCCTGGCCGCCATCGGCTACCACTTCCGCACGACGAAGGCGCTGCTCAACGAGGCCCTCATCGAGGCGATGGCGGAGTGGGGCGAGGAACTGGGACGCGCGCTCGCGGACGACGCCGGCCCGGACGCCACGCCGGCCGAACGGTTCGAGGCCGCCTGGGAGCGGATCATCGAATCCTTCGACCGGCTACGGCCGCTCTGGGCCATCCAGTTCGAGCTGATCTCGCAGATGGACCGCGTGCCCGAGCTGCGGGCGGCGTTCGCCACCGCCAACCGACAGGCCCGGCTCGGTCTGGCCGAGGTCTTCCACCGGCTCGACCCGGCCGTCGACGAACCGACCGCGCTCGCCCTCGGCGCGTTCCACCAGGCGCTGCTCGCCGGCCTGGCCTCCCAGTGGCTCGTCGATCCGCAGGCGGCCCCGTCCGCCAAGGAACTGACCCGGGCGCTGCGCATCGTCACCGACGAGTTCCACGCCGGCCGAAGCTGACCCCGAGCGCGGCGGGTCATGGTCAGGGGCGCGGCGGGGCGCCGCGTGGGAAGCCTCGCCGTCCCGGCCGGTCGGGGCCGGTGTCCCTGGCGGCCGGGACATCCCGTACCGCACCGTGGATCCGCCGCACCGTGGATCCGCCGCACCGACGCCCGAGGAGGCCGCCATGGACCACCGCCCCGACCTGCTGACCGCCGTACGCGAGCTGGCCCCGGAGCTGACCGCGCGGGCCGAGGAGATCGAGCGGGCCCGGGAACTGCCCACCGACCTGCTCGACCGGCTACGCGACGTCGGCTGCTTCCGGATGTTCGTGCCCCGCAGCCACGGCGGGTACGAGGTGGACCTGCGCACCGGAATGACGGTGCTGGAGGCCCTGGCCCGGGCGGACGGCTCGACCGGCTGGACCGTGATGATCGGGTCGGAGACGCCGCACCTGCTGGCGCTGCTCTCCCGCGACCGGTTCGACAAGTTCTACGCCGCCGGGCCGGACCTGGTGGTGGCCGGCGGTTTCGCCCCGCAGGGCCGGGCCGAACTGGACGACGGCGGGTTCCGGGTGAGCGGACGCTGGGCGTTCGCCAGCGGCTGCCGGCACGCCGACTGGATCTTCGGCAACTGCCTGGTCACAGCCGACGGACAGCCGATCCCCGGGGCGGACGGACAGCCGCCGGAGACCCGGTCGATGCTCTTTCCGGCCGACCGGGTGACGGTGGAGGACACCTGGCACGTGCTCGGCCTGCGCGGCACCGGCAGCCACGACGTGCTGGTCGAGTCGGCGTTCTGCCCGACTGAGGAGAGCTTCGACCTGTTCACCGGCACGCCGTGCGTACCCGGGCCGGGGTTCGTGGCGCCACTGGCGCACTTCGTGCTGCACCTCGGCGCGGTCGCGGTCGGCATCGCGCAGGGCGCGCTGGACGACATGACCGCGCTGCTCGGCGACGGTCGGCAGCGGCTCTACGCCCGACAGCCACTCGCCGACTCGCCCGCCTTCCGGGTCCAGTTCGGCCGCGCCGACCTCAACGTCCGCGCCGCCCGGGCCCTGCTGGCCTCGCTCGCCGACGAACTCTGGACGGCGTGCACGCGGGACCCGGAGCGGATCGCGGTCCTCCACCCGACCATCTCCGCGTCGCTGCCGTGGGTGACCGAGCAGGCGATCGCCGCCGTGGACACCTGCTACCGGGCGGCCGGTGGCGGCGCGGCCCGCGACTCCTCACCGATCCAGCGCCGATTCCGGGACATCCACACCTTCGCCCAGCACGCGGCGGCCGCGGAGGGATGGCTGGGCAACAACGGCGCCCGGCTGCTGGGCCGGCCGGCGGCGCTGGCGTACTGACCTGACCTGACCGGGCCGGTGGGTGGAGGGGTCCCCCGGCCCGGGACCGGCGCGGAGAGGGGCCCGCCGGTCCGCGCGGGGCCGGTCGCCGAGGAGCTTTCGGCGGCCGGCCCCGGCGCGCGTCAGCCGAGCTTGGGCACGACCTCACCGGCGAAGAGCCGCATCGGTGCCAGGTCGGTCGGCTCGTGGAAGTAGAGCATCACGTACTCGATGCCGGCCTCGACCAGCCGGCCGAAGACCTCGACCAGTTCGGCGGGGGTACCGACGGCGCTGCCCACGGCCGCCTCCGCCCGGTCGCGCCCGCGCAGGCGTACCGTCACCTCCTCGTCCGTCGCGCCGGTGACGACCGAGAGGGCGGCGGTCTTGAGGATCGCGTCGTAGTCACGGCCGAGGTCGGCGCAGTGCCCGGCCAGCACGTCCAGCTTGTGCCGGTAGAAGGCCGGATCGGTGTGGTCGGTCAGGTTGCAGGCGTCCGCGTACCGGGCCACCGTCCGCAGCGTGCGCTTCTCGCCGCTGCCGCCGATCATCAGCGGTACGTGGGGCCGCTGCACCCCGGTCGGCACGTTCTGCGCCGCCCGTACCGAGTGGTACCGGCCCTCGACCGTGGCGACCGGCTCGCGCAGCATCGCGGTGACCACCGCCGCCGCCTCGTCCAGCCGGGTCAGCCGCTCCCCCGTCGACGGGTACGGCTGCTGGTAGCCGTACGCGTCGTACTCGCGCTGGTCCCAGCCGGCGCCGAGGCCGAGGAACGCGCGGCCGGCGCTCGCCACGTCCAGGGTGGCGGCCATCTTCGCCAGCAACGCCGGGTTGCGGAAGCTGTTGCAGGTGACGATCTGGCCGAGCCGGACCCGGCGAGTCTCCCGGGCGATGGCGGCCAGGCTGGTCCAGCACTCGAAGGTGGTGTCCGGCTCGCCGGAGACGGCCTGCAGGTGGTCGTAGAGCCAGACCGAGTCGTAGCCCAGTTCGTCGGCCTCCCGGGCCACCCCGACCATCGCCTCGAACTGCTGCACCGGGTCGGCCAGGTGGGTGAGGTCCGACCGCCAGCCCTGGGGCAGCACCACGCCCCACCGGATCCCGCTCATCGCCCTACCTCCCCGTCGCCGCAGGTCATCGTAGGTGAGCGAGATTTCGGAACAGCCGGTGGCCGGCCGCCCGGGTCAGGTGGCCGGCCGGGCCGTGCGGCGGCGCACCAACCGGGCGGCCAGGCTCACCACCGTCGTGCCCACCGCCGTGCCGACCAGCACCAGCACCGCACCCACCGCCCAGAGACCGCTGGCGTCGGTCGACGCGGCGTGCGCCGCCCAGGTGACCGTGAAGGCGACCGTCATCACCGGCGCCACCAGCCACGGGCTGAGCCACCAACCGCCGACGGCCGCGAGCAGGGCGAGCGTGAGCACGCACCCGGCCACCTGCCACCCCGAGTACGGCCCGCTGATCGCGCCGGTCTCCGGGTCGACCAGGTAGCCGGTCTCCCAGCCGAGCCAGGCCCACCACGCGCCGACCGTGGCCGCCGCCAGCAGCAGCGCCCCGAGCGGGGTACGCATCGTCTTGGTCATGATCCGATCCTCCGGGTCGCCGCGGGTGGGCGGATGAGCATCCGTACCCAGGGTCAGGCCACGCACCGACCGGGACGGCTGGCGGCTACCGGCGCTGCTCCCAGTCGGTACGGGTGAGCTCGTACTCGACCTCGCCGTGTTCGGAGCCCTCGATCGCGTCGGGCCAGTCCCCCGTGAAGTCGCGGAGGAAGGACAGGCCCGCCTTCTCCATCACCCGCCGGGACCGGGTGTTGACCGCCATGGTGTTCGCGGTGACCCGTTCCACTCCGAGGTCGGTGAACCCCTTGCCGATCAGGGCCCGAGCTCCCTCCGTGGCGTAGCCCTTGCCCCAGGCGGTCTTGTTCAGCCGGTAGCCGAGTTCGACCACGGCGCGGCTGTGCTCGTCCAGCGGGCGGAACTCGAACCAGCCGAGGAAGGTCGCGGTGGGCTTTTCCTCGGCCGCCCAGTAGCCACGGGTGCCGAGGCACGCGTGGTCGTGCAGCAGCCGGGGCAGGGTCCGCGCCCGGATCGTGTCCCGACTCGTCGGCCGGCCGCCGTTGATGAATCGCATGACGTCGGGGTCGTTGTCCAGCGCGAACAGGTGGTCGACGTCGTCGTCGGTGAACGGCCGGAGCACGAGCCGTTCGGTTTCCAGGAAGACCGGCATGCCGCGATCCTCGGTGCGGCCGGCCGGTCCCGCCACCGGATATTCGCGGCGGGTCCGGTGGACGGACCGGACGCCGCCCAGCGGTCGGGCTTGCCCCTTCTTCATGGTCATCACGCCCGGCTCAGCTCTTCCCTGCGTCGCAGCAGAGCCGCCCTCGCCCGGCGGGCGGCGCGCAGATGGGCGATGGCCAGGACACCCAACGCCAGCACCACGACGAGCAACGACGGTTCGAGCTTGTGCCGCAGGGTGGTGATGACCAACGCACCGACGGTGAACAGCAGCCAGGCGGCCACTCCGAGCCAGCCGGCGACGACGCGATCGTGAGCGAACATGGGCGTCCTGCGGGTCACGGCCCAGCCGCCGAAGGCCGCCCAGCACAGCCCGATCGCCATCATTACCGCGAACGCCACCACCGTCCGTGGCGGCAGCCCGGGCTCGGTCGCCCACAGCAGCCCGATCAGGCCGCTGCCCGCGAGCCCGGTGAGCGCCAGCGCCACGTATCCGATCCTCCTGCGCGGCGACAACGGTGCGTCGAGCCGCTTGATCAGGTCTTCGGGCGTCATGCCTCGTACCCCTTCCGCGCCAACTCGCGGCGCAACAACTTCCTCGCCCGGTTGAGCCGCGACTTGATGGTGCCGACCGGAACAGCGCAGATCTGTGCGCAGGCGTCCAGCGGCAGATCCTCGAGATAGAACAGCAGCAGCACCTCCCGTTCCCTGGCCGGAAGCGCCGCCAACGCGCCACCGAGCAGTTCCCGATCGACCACCGCTTCCGCCTCGTCGACTCCCGGCACGTCGGCTCCCGACAGGTCGTCGACCGACTCGGGCTCCGGGCGCGCGTAGACGTCACGCAGTCGGTTCATCACCGCCCGGCGAGCGATCGCGAAGAGCCAGGGGGCGAACCGGTCCGGCTGCCGCAGCCGGGGCAGCCCCTTGAAGACCGCCAGCCACACCTCCTGCACCACATCGTCGTCGGGCCCGGTCAGCATCCGCCCGACGTACCGCTCGACCGCCGGATGCCATGCCCGGATCAACTCGGCGAAGGCCTCACGTTCGCCCAACTGACAGCGAACCACCAACAGTTCATCGGCCATCTGCCCTCCTTCGCCTGTTCAGTCGCGGACCATGCCGGGCAGGTTCACATCGCGTCCCGGGCCCTGGCGAACCTGTCGCCCGGCCGGGCGCACGCGCCGCTCGGCGAGGCGCTGGTTCACCGTGGTGGGGATCCTGGTTCCCGCTCCGCCGGCTCATGGTCGGACGGTGCGACGGGGTGGCACCAATGCGCCGGATCGCCGCCGCCGGGCCCGGTGTTCCTGGGATCGTCGGTACGGCTGGTCAGGGTTGAGCAGTAGGAGCGGGCGTTGGGCAAGGAGCGGGACGGTACGGGCCCGGAGCGGCCGACGACGTCCCTGAGCCCGTCCGCGGAGTTCCCGCCCCTGTCGGCGCAGGACGTCGAGGCGCTGCGCCGGCTCGGTGAACACTGGCGGGCCGGGGAACCGGTGCGGGCGCTGCCGGTGGATCCCGAGCTTCGCCCCTCCGGGCCGGGCGCTGCCCACGCCCGAGGGCCGAACGAGGAGTTCCGGCCGGACCAACCCGGCGAACTCACCACGACGCCGGCGGCGGAGCAGCCCGACAGCCTCCTCGGCCGGCTCGCCGTCCGGGTACGTCGGGTGCTGCTCGGGCCGCCCCTGTCCAGCACGTCGATGCTGCGGGAACGGATGCGCAAACTGATCGCGCTGCCGATCCTCTCGTCGGACCTGCTGTCGTCGGTGGCGTACGGGCCGGAGGCGTTGCTGACCATCCTGGTCCTCGCCGGCAGTGCCGCCCTGGGGCTGTCCCTGCCGATCGCCGGCGCGCTGGTGGTGCTGATGGTGGCGGTCGGCGCGTCGTACCGGCAGACCGTGCGCGCCTACCCGCACGGCGCCGGCTCCTACCTGGTGGCCAGCGACAGCATCGGACCCCGGGCCGGGCTGACCGCGGCGGCCGGACTCATCCTCGACTACGTACTGACCGTCTCCGTGTCGGTGGCGGCCGGAATCGCCGCGATCACGTCGGCGCTGCCGGCGCTGTCCCCACTGGCCGTACCGCTGTCGTTGCTGGTCATCGCCGCCCTGCTGACCGGCAACCTGCGCGGGATCCGGGTGGCGGGAAACATCTTCGCCGCCCCCACCTACCTGTTCCTGATCGCGATCGGGGGGATGACGCTGGTCGGGCTCGCGCAGGCCGGGGCGCGCGGATTCGCCGTGGTCCCGGCGCCACCGGTGCCCGCGTCGGAGGCAGTGAGCGTGCTGCTCATCGCGCGTGCCTTCGCCTCCGGCGCCACCTCGATGACGGGCATCGAGGCGGTGTCCAACGCCGTACCGGCCCTGCGCCCCACCGAGTGGCGCAACGCCCGCACCGTGCTCACCTGGATGGTCAGCATCCTGGTACTCCTCTTCTCGGGCCTGATGTTCCTGATCTACCTCAACGGCCTGGTGCCGCGAGCGAACGAGACCCTGCTGTCCCAGCTCGCGCACCGCACCTTCCCTCACGGACCGTGGTACGCGATCGTCCAGGCGGCCACCGCGCTGGTCCTGCTGCTGGCCGCGAACACCGCGTACAACGATCTGCCCCGGTTGCTGTACTTCATGGCCCGCGACGCCTACGTCCCGCGCCGGTTCCTGCACCTGGGTGACCGGCTGGCCCTCAGCAACGGGCTGGTCGCCCTCTCCGTCGCCGCCGCGGTGATCCTCACCGCGTTCGGGGGCCGGACGCAGTCCCTGATCCCGCTCTTCGCGGTCGGTGTCTTCCTGGCGTTCACGCTCTCGCAGGTCGGCATGGTGAACCACTGGCGGCGGCACCGTGAGTCGGGCTGGCGGCGCAGGGCCGGGATAAACGCGTTCGGGGCGGCACTCTCGTCGATCGTGCTGGTGACGGCCGCGATCACCAAGTTCACCTCAGGCGCCTGGGTGGTGGTCGTCGCCGTGCCGGTGCTGGTGCTGCTGTGCCTACGCGTGCGACGGCACTACGACCGAGTACGGCAGGCGGTGTCCCTGCGCCCCGCCCCCGCGCCGACCCAGTTGCCCTCCGAAGGCGGGAGAGAACGGAACATGGCCCAGGAATTCCTGCCCCAACGCGTACGCCACCTGCTCGTCGTCCCGGTCGCCCGGTTCGACCAAACGACCCTGCGGGCGCTCGCCTACGTGGTGTCACTCGGCCAGCCGTCACTCGCCGTGCACGTCAGCCCCGAAGATCAGGAAGCCGACCGGCTCCGCGACGAGTGGACGGCCTGGGGTGACCACATCCGGCTGGAGACCGTGGTGTCGCCGCACCGCGAGATCCTCGAACCCCTGGCCCAGTACATCGCCCAACTGCGCGAACGGAGTCCCGACATCACTCTCACGGTGGTCATTCCCGAGGTGGTGGCGGAGCATCCCTGGCAGAGGATCCTGCACTCACGGATCGAGCATCGCCTCCGCAAGGCCCTGCGCCGCCTACCCGGCGTCGTCATCACCAGCATGCCCATACACCTGTCCGAGGTTCACAGCCCGGCGAGATGATCCGCGGGAGACTCCCCGGCGACCCGTCATCGCCACCTCGATACCAGCACCACCAGCAGACGCGGCCGGTTAGCCCTGAGCAGCGGCGTCGAGCGGCTTACGCCAGACCGAAACGTGGCTCTCGCTGTCGGACGTGAAGGGCGCTCCGGCCCAGTCCGCCACCCGCTGCTCCAGCACCAGGCCGGCCAGCCGCGCCATGAGGTCGCACTCGGCGGGCCAGATGTAGCGGAAGTTGCAGTAGCCGTACCGTACGCTCCCATCGTCCAGGCGCCGGTAGTGGTGAGAGGTCGCCTGCTGCGTGACCATGTCGTAGGTGTCGAAGCCGACGTGCCGGTCGGTCACCTCGAACGGCACCGCCGACTGCCCCGGCGGGAATCGCCTGACAGCCGGCACCTCCAGCTCGATGACGAAGCGGCCACCGGGCGACAGGTGCCGGGCCGCGTTGCGGAAGCACTGCACCTGCTCGTCCTGCGTACGCAGGTTTCCGATGCTGTTCCACACGACGTACACGAGCGAGAACTGGCCGGGGACGGTCGTCGTGGCCATGTCACCGATGACGACCGGCAACCGTTCCGCGGGCACCTTGCGTCGCAGCCGGTCGGCCATCGGTTGCGACAGCTCGATCCCGGTCACGGGGATGCCTCGGGCCGCGAGCGGGATCGCCACTCGACCGGTGCCGATCGCGAACTCGAGCGCGGGGCCGGAACCCGCCAGCCGGGCGAGGAAGTCCACGGCGGGGTCGAGCACCCGAGGTGCGAACCTCTCGGCCGAGATGTCGTCGTACCCCTCCGCGGTGTCCTCGTCCCACAGGTCGCTACTCGTCATGGGTCTGGAGCCTGCCGGCCGCCCTGCGCTCACGCCACCCATTAATGAACGGGTTGCCGCCGGCGTACGGTCCACCCCGTCCGGAAAATGGCGGCGAAACCTCGGCGGAGCGTGTCGGATCGAGGCAGCGGCGTTCGTAGCAGGGGTGAAAGGCGGCCACCCGACGACAGGAGATGTTCCCGATGGCGCAGTACCTGATTTCCGTTCTTCACGACACGAGCGACCCGGCCACCGCTGAGGAGATGGCCGCGATCGACGTCTTCAACGAGCGGCTCGTGGCCGAGGGCCACTGGGTCTTCGCCGGCGGCCTCACGTCGCCCAGCACGGCCACCGTCGTCGACGGCCGGGACGGGGAGCCGGTCTTCACCGACGGGCCCTACATCGAGTCGAAGGAGTGGATCGTCGGCTTCTGGATCATCAAGGCCCCGCACCTCGACGTGGCGCTCCGGCTCGCCGCTCAGGGGTCGAAGAGCTGTAACCGGAGGGTCGAACTCCGGCCGTTCCTGGGCGAATGACCGACGTCGGCGAGATGATCACCCGGGTCCACCGCGAGGAGTGGGCCCGGGTGGTCGCGACCCTGGCCAGGCGCCTCGGGGACCTTGACATCGCCGAGGAGATGGCCGCCGAGGCGTTCGCGACCGCCGTCGAGCGCTGGCCGGTCGACGGCGTCCCGCCGAGTCCCGGCGCGTGGCTCACCACCACCGCCCACCGCAAGGCCATCGACCGGCTCCGACGCGAGGTCAGACGCGAGGAGAGGCACAGGGAGGCGCTGATGCTGTTCGACACCCCCGAGCCGCTCGGCGCCATCGACGACGACCGGCTGCGCCTCGTCTTCACCTGCTGTCACCCCGCGCTCGCCATGGAGGCGCGGGTCGCGCTGACCCTGCGGCTGGTCGGTGGGCTCACCGTGCCCGAGATCGCCCGCGCGTTCCTGGTCCAGGAGGCCGCCATGGGCCGGCGGATCACCCGCGCGAAGGAGAAGATCAAAGCGGCGAGGATCCCCTACGGCGTGCCGTTTCGTGAGGACCTCCCGGCCCGGGTCACCGGGGTGCTCGCCGTCCTCTACCTGATCTTCAACGAGGGCTACCTGGCCTCGAACCCCGAGAAGGAGCCGGTCCGCGGCGACCTGACCGCCGAGGCGACCCGGCTGACCCGGCTGGTCCATGCCCTGATCCCGACGGACGGCGAGGTCGCCGGACTGCTGGCGCTGATGCTCCTGACAGAGGCCCGCCGAGCCGCCCGGGTGTCGGCGAGCGGTGAGCTCGTCGCCCTCGACGAGCAGGACCGCGGTGCCTGGGACCGCGAGCTGATCGCCGACGGCCACGCCCTGGTCCGCGCCCGCCTCGCCTCCCGCCAGGCGCCGGGGCGCTACCAGATCCTCGCCGCGATCAACGCCGTCCACACCGACGCCCGCGACGTCCGTGCCACCGACTGGTCGCAGGTCGTCGCGCTCTACGACCAGTTGGTCCGCCTCGACCCCTCGCCGATCGTGCGGCTCAACCGGGCGATCGCGGTCGCCGAGCTGGACGGCCCGGAGGTCGCGCTGGCGGAGGTGAACGGTCTGCCGCTGGAGGGCTACCACGCCTACCACGCCACCCGCGCCGACCTGCTGCGCCGGCTGGGCCGGAGCGAGGAGTCGCGGGCGGCGTACGACCGGGCCATCGGACTGGCCGGCAACACCGCCGAGACGGCGTACCTCATCCGTCGCCGCGACCAGCTGGCCCGCCCGTGAACCGCGCCACGCCGGTCACCGCCTCAGCCGCGTAGCCCAACAGCGGTAGCCGGTCGCCAACGGAGCCGCCCGGACAGGTCAAGGCGCACATCGCGAAGGCGGTTCTCGTACCGCCACATCCGGTTTCACGTTTTCCCAGCTCAAGCGCTGCCGGTGGGGCGGACGGGACTCGAACCCGTGACCGATCGATTATGAGTCGACTGCTCTAACCCGCTGAGCTACCGCCCCGCTACCGCGCCGGATCGTAACCCGGCGAGTCGATCAGTGGCCACCACGAAACTCAGCGTCGCCGCCGCCGGGTCGACACGATGGGCAACGCGAGGATAACAGCGCGTCCAGCTAGGGACGACCGCCCCGGCCGCCGCGGAGCGTGGCGAGAACAGCACCGGCGGTCCGCCAGCCGCTGGCGAGCGCGCCCTGGATGGAAGGGCTGTCCCGGTGGTCGCCGGCCACGAAGAGCCCGCTCCCGAGCGCGACCGGTTTGCGTAGCCGGCCCTGCGGCGGCGGCGCGGCCGGCAGCGCGGCCGGCACGGTGACCGTGGTGAGATGGGTCCAGTCGGCGGTGGACCGTCCGTAGAGGTGGTCCAGCTCCCGCCGGACGACCGGCTCGGGCAGGGGTTGCGGGCCCACCACCGAGGTGGCCACCAGGTGCTTCCCGGCCGGCGCGTACGTGGGTGCGGCCCGGCTCAGCACCACCGTGTTCGTGATGAGTTCCCGCCGTTCCCCGTCGAGCAGCAGGATCGGCTCGTCCAGGGGCGGGCGGTCCGCGCTGTGGTAGTAGGTCGTGAATCCGTGCATGCGTACCGGTGGCAGCCCGGGCAGCAGCGTTGCCGCCGCCGGCGGGTCCACGGCGACCACGACGGCGCGGCAGGAGATGTCGCCGGTCCGGGTGCGGACCCGGCCCGGCGCGACCTCGGCGACCGGGGTGTTCACCTCGATCAACTCGGTGGGCAGCGGGGCGGCGACGGCCCGGGGCAGCGCGGCCATCCCCCGGGCGGGCAGGCCGATCCGGCCCCGGGCGAACGCGCGCAGGGTCACGGCCAGCACGTGGCTGGAGGTCTCCAGCTCCCGGTCGATGAAGACGCCGGAGAGGAACGGCCGGAGCAGTTCCTCGATGATCGGGTCGGAGAGCCCGGCCCGGCGCAGCGCCGCCTCGCTGGTGGTCTCCGGCGCGGTCAGCAGCCGGCCGACCGGCAGGGTGGCGCAGCCGGTGGCGAGTGCGGCGAGGCGCAGCCGGTCGAGCAGCGACCCGATGCCGGCGGCCACCGTGCCTGCCGTGCCGGCGGGGTCGCGAAGCGGGTTGGCCAGCCGGTGCAGCCGGTCGCCGCGACGGACCAGCACGCCGGGGGTGAACCAGCCCAGGTCGAGGGTGGCCAGGTCGAGCAGGCCGCCGAGCCGCGGGTACCCGGAGTTGAGCACCTGGAAGCCGCGGTCGAGCAGATAGCCGTCGACCTCGTCGGTGGCGACCCGGCCGCCGACCCGGTCGGCGGCCTCCAGCAGCCGCCAGGGTACGCCGGCGCGGTGCAGCCGGCGGGCGGCGGCGAGGCCGGCCAGGCCGCCGCCGACGATGACGACGTCGGTGTCACCGGGCACGGCCCACCTCGGTGCCGCTCCGGTCGCCGTCGCGGACGACGCGGGACAGCTTGCTCGGCCACCAGAGGGTCGGCCCGAGGTCGTACGCTAGCGCGGGCACCAGCAGCGACCGGACGACGATGGTGTCGAGCAGCACCCCGACGGCGACCGCCACGCCCAACTCGACCAGCACCACCAACGGCAGCACGGCGAGCGCGGAGAAGGTGGCGGCGAGCACGATGCCGGCGGAGGTGATCACGCCACCGGTGACGGCGAGCCCGGCCAGCACCCCGGCCCGGGTGCCCCGCCGGACCGACTCCTCGCGTACCCGGCTCATCAGGAAGATGTTGTAGTCGATGCCGAGGGCGACCAGGAAGACGAACGCGAAGAGCGGGAACGACTGGTCGACGCCGGGGAAGTCGAGGAGATACCGGAAGATCAACGCGCAGAGGCCGAGCGTGGCCAGGAACGACAGCACCACGGTGGCGATCAGCAGGATCGGGGCGACCAGGGCGCGTAGCAGCAGCGCCAGGATGACCGCGATGACCAGCAGCACCACCGGGATGATGACGTTGCGGTCCCGGGCGGCGGCGTCGGCGGTGTCCACGTCGACGGCGGTGAAGCCGCCCACCACGGTGCCGGCGCCGGGCACCTTGTGCACCGCCTCGCGCAGGTTACGGATGGTCCGTTCGGCGGCGTGACTGTCGGGCGGGTCGGTGAGGGTGGCCTCCAGTTGCACCCGCCCGTCGACCACCTTGGGCGGGGCGTTCGGCGCGGGCGGTCCACCCGGCCCGGTCTCGGTGACCGGGCGGACGGAGGACACCCCCGGTACGCCCTGGGCCACCTGGGCGACCTGCTGGGCGGTGGCCTGGTTGGTGAAGATCGTGGCGGGGCTGCCGGTGCCGGCCGGGAAATGCCGGGCGATCACCTCCTGCCCGGCGGCCGAGTCGGTGCTCCTGGTGAACTGCTGCGACTGGCCGAGGGCGGTGATGTCGAGCTGGGTGAGTCCCAGGGTGAGTACGGCCAGCGCCACGGCGGTGACCAGCCAGACGGCCCGGGCCCGCCGGGCCACGAAGCCGGCGACCCGGCCCCAGACGCCGTGCTCGGCCTGCGGGTCGGCGTGGTCGAACCGGGGCCGCCGTGGCCAGAACGCCCACCGTCCGCCGAGCAGCAGCAGCGCGGGTAGGAAGGTGAGCATCACCAGGAGGGTGGCGGCGATGCCGACGGCGACGACCGGGCCGAGCGCCCGGTTGGAGTTGAGGCTGGACAGGAGCAGGCAGAGCAGGCTGAGGATGACGGTGACGCCGGAGGCGATGATCGCCTGGGCGGCGCCCCTCCAGGCCGCCTTCAGCGCGTCCCAGGGGCGCTCGTGCCGATGCAGTTCCTCGCGGTGGCGGGCGATCAGCAGCAGCGCGTAGTCGGTGCCGGCGCCGAAGACGAGCACCGTCAGGATGCCCTGTGCCTGCCCGTTCAGCTTGATGACGCCGTGGTCGGCCAGGTGGTAGACGAAGATCGCGGCCAACGAGTACGACATGCCGGCGGCGAGCAGCGGAAAGATCCAGAGCACCGGGCTGCGATAGACGATCAGCAGGATGACCAGCACCACGACCAGGGTGACCAGCAGCAGCGGCCCGTCGATGGCGGTGAAGACCTGGATCAGGTCGCCGAGCAGTCCTGCCGGACCGGCCACGTCCACGGTGAGTCCGTCCCGGTCCGCGCCGACGATGTCGCGCAGTTGGGCGACGACCTGGCGGATCCGTTCGCCCCCGACGCTTTCGATCGGGACGATCACCTGTACGGCCTGGTGATCCTGGCTGACGATCGGCGGCGGCAGCGGCGTGACCACGCCGGACACCTGGGCGAACCGGGCCGCGTCGGCCTGGATGCGCTGCTGGTCGGCCGGGGTGATGCCGGTGGTGCGCTCGTAGACGACGAGGGCCGGAGTGGTCTGCCGGGTCTCGAAGCCGGCGGAGAGGTCCTGTGCCCGGGTCGCCTCGGCGTTCGTCGGGAGGAAGGCGGTGTTGTCGTTGGTGGCGACGTCGCCGAGCCGACCCGCGTACGGTCCGGCGATCGCGCCGACGACCAGCCAGCCCAGCACGACCGCCACCGCGACCAGCGTCGCCGTCCGGCGGCTCGGTCCCCCGGCCATGTCCACCCACCCTTGGACCGATACACCCTCTCGACTCAGCGGGAGTCCGAGTCGACACCGCCCATCCTGCCGGGCAAAACGGCCACGGGTGGGCGAAACCGGGCGCTGTGCGGGAGAACGGGAATGCAGGCACGAGAAACGCCCGCCGGCCTGGGCCGACGGGCGCGCTGTTGGAGCTGAGCTCCCCCGTTTGGACTCGAACCAAAAACCTGCCGGTTAACAGCCGGCTGCTCTGCCAATTGAGCTACGGGGGACCGTAGATCACCCGGTTGCGGATCTCTCCGCGCCGTGCGACGGCACAAGAGTACAGGACATCGGGGGGTGGTGCGCCAGGGGGTTGCCCCACCGATCACGGTGCCGCCACCGGCCGGACCGGCGCACCGGAAGCGGCCCGCAATTCCGGCAAATCGCCATCCCGACACAAGGAGGCATGAGCGAGGAGCAAGATGGGTAGTTAGCCGCCGACAGTGGATACGGGCGCGAGATGGTCGTTCCCGCCGGGCAACACCCGGCCGGGACGGCGGCGCGCCAGGTACGGAAGGAGCCGCCATGCGCGGAAAGATCATGTTTCTTGGCGGGCTGGCTGCGGGATTCGTCCTGGGCGCCCGTGCCGGCCGGGAGAAGTACGAGGAACTGATGGTCCGGGGCCGCAAGGTGCTCGACCATCCGACGGTCCAGGAGGCGGCGGGCGTCGCACAGGCCCAGGCGACCCGGCTCTACGCCGAGGGCAAGGACCGGCTGGGCCAGACCAAGCTCGGCGAGAAGCTCACCAGCGGCAACGGCCGGCACGGGTTGACCCCGGCCGACAAGCCGTTCGCCGGCACGCCGGCCACCGCCGGCACCAGGTCCGGTTCGGGCTCGACCGGCCCGACGCCCTCGTCGTCCGGCGGATCGAGCAGCAAGCCGTCCGGCACGAGCAGCAGCAGCAGCAGCAGCAAAGCCTGACGCCACCCGAGCAGCGGGCCGGTCCCCCACGGGGCGACCGGCCCGCTGTCGTCTGTCCGAAGAGCACCGGTCCACCTCTTTTGCTGATTCCGAACGAAAGTCGGAGTGATTCATAGAAAACTTTTGGCTCCAACCTCTTTTCTTTGGTCGCCCGCACAAATATCGTCTCGCGTAGATCCTGGCCAGGCTCTCGTCCAACCCCAGCGACCTCCTCAGCCTCGTCCCGGCGCTGAGGCGGACCCGCCCGACCAGAGCGAGGTTCGATGCGTAGACCCTTCGGCCGCAGGGCCGCCACCCACCTCAGCCTGCTCACCCTCGTCGGCGCGACGCTCGTCGCGACGGCGCCGCAGGCTCCGACCCCGGCGCAGGCTGCACCGGTGCTCACCGCGCCGGCCCCCCACAGCAACGGCATGCAGTACAAGGTGCTCGTCTTCACCCGCTCGGCCAGCGGAGACAACGCAGCCACCGCAGCCGGTGTGCAGGCCATCCAGCAACTCGGGCGTGACCAGCGCTTCACCGTCGAGGTCACCGGCGACGCCCGCAAGTTCGACGCACCACACCTGAAGCAGTTCCGCGTCGTGGTGTTCCTCAACACCGCCGGCAACATCCTCAACGACGCCCAACGGACGGCCTTCGAGAAGTACTACCGCGACGGCGGCGGCTTCGTCGGCGTCCACTCGGCCATCGAGGCCGAGCCCGACTGGTCCTTCCTCACCAACGTGCTCGGTACCCGGGCCACCGGCGCGCCCTCGGCCGCCAGCGCGGCCACCGTCACCGTCGCCGACCGGGTCCACCCGGCGTCCGAGTCGCTGCCGCAGCGCTGGAGCACCACCGACCGGTGGTACAACTTCAAGGCCAACGTCCGGGGCGTCTCGCACGTGCTGGCCACGGTGGACGAGAAGAGCTACTCCGGCGGCACCATGGGCTTCGACCACCCGATCACCTGGTGCAAGGACTACCAGGGCGGCCGGTCGTTCTACACCGGACTCGGCGCCACCCCGGAGAGCTACGACAGCCGGGACCTGCGTGCCCACCTGGGCGGTGCGATCCAGTGGGCAGCCGGCGTGACCGACGGCGACTGCGGCGCGACGGTGCTGGCCAACTACCAGATGACCGTCATCGGGGCGCAGCCCAACGTCAACGAGCCGATCGGCTTCGACGTGCTCCCCGACGGCCGGGTGATCCAGACCGACCGGCGCGGCGGCGTACGCCTGCACAACCCGGAGACGAACCAGACCACCGTGCTCGCCCAGATCCCGGTCTACACCCACAGCGAGGACGGGATGTACGGGCCGGCGATCGACAACGACTTCGCCACCAACAAGTGGGTCTACCTGTACTACGCGCCGCCGCTGAACACCCCCGCCGGCAGCGCGCCGACCACCAGCACCGACCCGCGCGCCTGGGACCAGTGGCAGGGCTACTTCCAGCTCTCCCGGTTCAAGTTCGTCGACGGGGCGAACCCGTCGCTGGACGTGAGCACCGAGCAGAAGATCCTCCAGGTGCCGGTGGACCGGGGCGCCTGCTGCCACGTGGCCGGCGACATCGCGTTCGACTCGAAGAACAACCTCTGGCTGGTCACCGGGGACGACACCCCGGCCGGCGGCGGTGGCTCCGGCGGCTTCTCGCCGCACAACGACTCGGTCAGCGCCAGCGGTGTCTACCAGGCGCCGTTCGTGGACGCCCGGCGCAGCTCGGCCAACACCAACGACCTGCGCGGCAAGATCCTGCGGATCACCGTCCAGGCGGACGGCTCGTACACCGTGCCGGCGGGCAACCTTTACCCGGCCGGCACCGAGAAGACCCGGCCGGAGGTCTACGCGATGGGCTTCCGGAACCCGTTCCGGATCACCCTGGACAAGAACGACGTCGCCTACATCACCGACTACTCCCCCGACTCCTCGACCGCGCAGGTCGGGCGGGGGCCGGCCGGCACCGGCCGGATGATGGTGGTCGACAAGCCGGCGAACTACGGCTGGCCGATGTGCGTGCAGCCGAACCTGCCGTACATCGAGATGAACTGGACCACCAACCCCATCTCGCCGGTCGCGCCGTTCGACTGCGCCGCGCCGAAGAACACCTCCCGGCACAACACCGGCCTGGTCGACCTGCTGCCGACAAAGAAGTCCGAGCTGTGGTACTCGTTCCAGGCACCCACCCCGTGCCCGGAGTCGTACCTGTCGACCCCCACCCAGACCTGCCCGAACCTCTTCCCCGAGCTCGGCACCGGCGGCGTCGGCCCGCACGGCGCGGCGAAGTACGACTACGACCCGGAGCTGAGGTCGGAGACGAAGTTCCCCGCGTACTACGACGGCGCCATCTTCTTCGGGGAGTTCACCCGGGACTACCTCAAGGAGATCCGGCTGGACGACCAGGGCGAGATCCTGAAGATCAACTCCCTGCTCAACTGCGGCGACGGTCCCGTGACCCCCGCCGAGCCGTTCCTCTGCGACAACCCGATGGACATGAAGTTCGGTCCGGACGGCAACTTCTACCTGCTGACCTACGGCGACGGGTTCTTCAACATCAACCCCGACGCGGCGATGGTGAAGTTCAGCTACGTCAAGGGGCTGCGGGCACCCACCGCCGTACTGGCGGCCACCCCGACCAACGGCCGGGCGCCGCTCACCGTCCAGTTCTCCAGCGAGGGCTCCAACGACCCGGACCCGGGCGACTCCATCTCGTTCGCCTGGGACTTCGACGGCAACGGCACGATCGACTCGATCGACCCGAACCCGACGTTCACCTACACCCAGAACGGGGTCTACACGGCCCGGCTGACGGTGACCGACTCCAGCGGCAAGAGCGCCTCGGCGAACACCGTCATCACGGTGGGCAACACCGCGCCGACGGTCAGGATCAACACGCCGGTGGAGGGTGGCTTCTTCAGCTGGGGCGACGACATCCCCTGGTCGGTGACGGTCACCGACCCCGAGGACGGGCCGATCGACTGCAACAAGGTCGAGGTGACCTTCGTCCTCGGGCATGACGAGCACGGCCACGGCGAGGCCAACCAGTTCGGCTGCTCGGGCGTGCTGCCGACCGAGGCCGACGACGCCTCGCACGGCGGCTACATCTACGGCGTCATCAGCGCGTCCTACACCGACAAGGGCGCGAACGGGCAACCGCCGCTGACCACCGTGGCCCAGCAGATCGTGCAGGACAAGCGGCAACAGGTGGAGTTCGCCCGGGAGCAGTCCGGCACGACCGTCGGCACCACCACCGACACCGGCGGCGGCCAGCAGCGCGGCGGCCTCGATCCGGGCGACTGGATCGCCGTCAACAACAAGGTCAACCTGGTGAACATGTCGTCGGTGACGTTCCGTACCTCGGGCGGGAGCGCCGCCACGGCCGGGCAGCCCCGGTTCGCGATCGAGCTGCGGCTCGACCGACCCGACGGACCGCTGCTGACCACCGCGACCATCAGGGCGACCACCGGTAACAACGACTTCACCAGCACCACCGTGCCGATCACCGACCCCGGTGGGTCGCGCAAGCTCTACCTGGTCCTCACCACCGTCGCCGGTGGTCCGGCCAGCGGCTTCGGCAACCTCAACTGGGTCGACTTCAACGGCCAGGGCATCGGCGTCACCCCGTGACGCCCGGTCGGGGCCGTCCACCGGGCGGCCCCGACCGGCCCGCGCCCTCCCCTTCCCACACCACCCATCACCCGAGAAAGGCAGTACCGAGATGAACGACAGCACACACGGGATGAGCCGACGCCGGATGCTCGGCACCATCGCCGGGGCGGCGGGCGCCGTCGCCGCCGGCGCCGCCGGCCTCGCGCCGTCGCCCGCCTTCGCGGGCAACGGCGTGCTCGTCCCGAGCGGCAAGCGGGGCATCATCCTCTACAGCGTCCGCGACCGGATCAGCGCCGCACCGGACGAGACCGGCGTGCCGTACGGGTTCGAGCGGGTGCTGGCCCGGCTCGCGAACATCGGCTACAAGGAGGTCGAGTTCGCCGGCTACACCCAGCACACCTCGATCCTCGGCCGGCAGATCACCCCGCAGGAGATCCGCAAGGTGCTCGACGACAACGGGCTGCGCGCCAACGGCTCGCACGCCTCCGTCCCGAGCACCGTGAACCCGACCACGATCGCCCAGTTCGAGCAGACGCTCGACACCGCCGAGATCCTCGGCATGACCCACATCGGCACCGGCAGCGACCCGACCGGCAGCAACTACAAGGCGGACTGGGACGCCGCCGCCGACCGGTGGAACACGTTCGGTGAGATGGCCGCCGCGCGCGGCCTGAAGCTCTACACCCACAACCACGACGCGGCGTACAACTTCCTGCTGGACAGCGGGCCGTTGGACGGGCAGGGCCGACCGACCCGGTCCTCCGGCGTCCGGAAGCTGGAGTACTTCTTCGGGCTGACCAACCCAGAGTGGGTCTGGTTCGAGATGGACATCTACTGGGCGCACGTGGCGCAGCACCGGTACCGCAGCTACACCGACCCGGACGGCGTGACGCAGACCAACGTCTTCGACCCGCTGGCCACGGTGGCGGTCCGGACCAAGCGCTTCCCGCTGTTCCACGCGAAGGACGGCACGTACAACCCGGCCTCCACGAACGGGTACGAGATGGTGCCGCTCGGCCAGGGCGACATCGACTACGGCGGCTTCTTCGCCAACATGGGCGCCAAGGGGTACCACAACCCGATGTGGGAGCAGGACACCGCGCCGGGCGGCGCCGCCGACCCGGGCCGGTCGCTGCGCTTCGCGGAGATCAGCTACCAGCACATGTCGAGTCTGCGGGGCTGACAGACCCGACCGATCGCAGGGGCCGCTCCCGGTTACCGGGGGCGGCCCCCTCGCGTCACACGGCCGTGACGGCGGTATGGCACATTTCGAAGGGAGGTGGTCGCAATGACGATGATCGGACCGGAGAACGCGGACCAGGCGCGGCTGCTGCGCCTGCTACGTGACGACGGCCCGCGCTCGCGGGTGGAACTGGCCGATGCCCTGGGCCTGCCGCGGGCCCGGTTCGGCGCGGAGGTGGACCGGCTCGCCGGGCAGGGCCTGGTGGAGACGGCGGGCCCCGCCGCGTCCCGGGGCGGTCGCCGCTCGTCACTGCTCCGGATCGCCGAGCAGGTCCGGTTCGGCGCGGTGACCGTCGGCGAGGGACGGCTCGACGTCGCGCTCACCGACGGGGAGCTGACCGTCCTCGCCCGGCAGGCGGAGCCGGTCGACGTACGCCTCGGGCCGGAGGCGGTGGTCGACCGCGTGGTCGAACTGCTCGCCAAGCTCCGGGCCGAGGCCGGGCTGGCCCGGTTGGCCGGGGTCGGCGTGGCCCTGCCCGCGCCGGTCGCGGTCCGCGAGGGCGCCCCGGTCTCCCCGCCCGCGCTGCCCGGGTGGCACCACTTCCCGGTCCGCGACACCATCGCCGCCGAGCTGGGCTGCCCGGTGCAGGTCGACAACGACGCCAACGTGATGGCGCTCGGCGAGCAACACGCCGGCACCGGCCGGGCGTTCGACGACTTCCTCTACGTCAAGCTGGGCAACGCGGTCGGCTGCGGGCTGATGCTCGGCGGCGCGTTGTACCGGGGCGCGACCAGCGGGGCCGGCGACATCGGGCACCTCCCGCTGTCCGAGGACGGGCCGCTGTGCGTGTGCGGCAACACCGGCTGCGTCGAGGCGTACTGCGGGGATTCCGCCCTGGTGCGGCAGGCGGTGACCGCCGCGCGGGCCGGACGCTCGACGGCGCTCGGCGACCGGCTGGCCGCGGCCGGCGCCCTGACGATCGCCGACGTGGCCGGCGCGGCGATCGCCGGGGACCCGACCGCGCAGGCCCTGGTCCGGGACGCCGCCCGCCGGCTCGGCCAGGTGCTGGTCGATCTGGTCAGCTTCGTCAACCCGGCCATCGTGATCATCGGCGGCGCGGCCCCCGGCATCGGGCCGGTCCTGCTCGCCGAGATCCGTGGCGCGGTCTACCGACGCTCGACGCCGCTGGCCACCGGCAGCATGCCGATCGTCCTGTCCGACCTGGACGACCGGGCCGCCCTGATCGGCGGCGCCCGCCTGATCAGCGATCAGGTCTTCGCGGCCTGCTGAGCGCCGCCGGCTCGGCCGTCGCCCGACCGTCGCCCGGCCTGAGTGGAGGGAATCTCCAGGTTCCGGGGGCGTGCGGAACATCACTTCCGTGGCTATGCTCACCGGACTTCCCAGGGCTCGCCGGGTCGATCGATCCGGCGAGCCCGGCTGGCAGATAGGAGGACAACGTGGTCTCCCGCAGAGCCTGGCAGCGCGGCGTGGTGGCAAC